>JAYRJQ010000005.1:0-245859 GCA_041906185.1 Burkholderiaceae bacterium | reverse complement strand
CTACAACCCCAAGCGCCGTCACGGCACTGCCGGCGATACTTCGCCCGCAGAGTTCGAGCGACGCCATTCCCAACGGCTCAAAGGTGTCTAGGGAATCCGGGGCGATTCACTTGCCCGCATGTTGGGCAGCAGTCTTCCGCTTTTGTACACTTTAGACAGGTGGCCAAAATACACAAAATGACTGGGCGTTGTCCTTATGAAAAAGACCGTACGTATCGCGAAATCGAAGAGAGGCATATGGCTGGCCGCTGGGCTTGCAGGTCTCCTAGCCGGGTGTGGCACGACGAATTCGCCAACGTCCAAGGTGGACAGCGGCGCGGCACTGAGCCGGCTCCAGATCCAACTGTCTGAAAAGTTCCCTGAAGGGAAGCCTTTCGATCAGGCCGGCGCTTCGACTCCTTTGAGTCGTTCGCTGGCCTTTGAAGCGTGGGGCGATGCCGCGTACGCCCATGCCGCCTCGTCGTTCACCACATGGTGCAAGGTGAGCCGGGGCGCTCTGTATGAAGCGCCGCTGAGAGGCCAAGTTCCCACGCGTGTGCGTGACGACATATCGGCGGCCGAGCTTCGGTATCGGTATTCAGCACCGGGCCGCTCCCAACGCTTGGAAGTGAGCGCCTGCGAGATCACCGGGCAGACCTTCACGATGGCCAGCGGTGTTGACGCGAGCCGTCGACGCCTCGTCGCCTGGTTCACACCGGAGGAAGTAGAGCAATACCGCTCTGCAGCCACGGCACAGCGAGGAGCGGCCGATCGCCAGCGCAGAACAGAGGACGAACTGATCGCAAGGGAGAAGCGGATCCAGTTCCTTGCGGACTCACCGCTTGGCACCCAGGCCACCTGCACGCAAATGCAGTTGGACGATCAAGTTCTGTCAGCCATGACCTTTCGCTGCGACCAGCACCAGGTCCAGTTCAGCGAACTGAACAGGAATGGCTGGCGCGTCATTTCGCAGACCATCATTCCTGAGCCGACCCTGGTAGGGCTGCGCATGAACCGCGTGACGCTGCTCATCGAAAAGGTCCGCTGACCTCCACTCCGCATCGCCACCGCGCTGCATTCGAACGTTCCGCGGCCATACCAATGGCCATGGGACTCCCTGCGCTTCAAATCCCCTACCTATGTTTGTCTCACATCCCAGCTTCGAATTCCCAATGCCGCCGGATCACAACCAGCCCGGTGTGCAGCATTGGCGGATGCTGGAACTCACGCTGCATGCGCCATGGTTCCTGCTCTCAGAGGAAGTCGGCGCTCCTGAATTCAGCGCGACACAGACACTCTGCATTGCGTGGGAATACGACCTAGCAGACGTCCTTCAAACGATGGACCCATCCCGTGTGAAGGGTCTGGTCTGCATGATTCCCGCTGAGCAACCTGAAGCCCCTCCATGGTCTCCTCGTGAGATTCATGAGGTTTGGGTGCACAGTTCTGCAATGGGCCGGCATGTCGTACTCGGCGACGTTGCTGGCAATCAGTTCACGTGTGGCCTGACCCCTGATCATGTAGGCCCGATCAGGAAAGAGCTCTTGCTTCGGCTGGCTTCAAACACACAGGGCTAGCGGTCGCGCAAGTTGCGCGCTGTTCGAACCAAGTTGCACTCGTCCTTCTCTCAGCAGTGCTGCCTGAAATGGAGCGATCTAGTTCATGCTCGCCGCAGCGCTGACCCTGCAGAATACGCTCAACAGCGTCACGCTGGTGAGTGCCGAGCGGAACTCGACCGTGCCGTCGATGGCGACGGCGATTAGCTGCCCGTCCGGTGACGCACTAATGACCCTCCATCCCGCTGAAGAGCTGTCAGACAACACTCTCGCTACAGCGCGCGACCATGGATTCGTTGCTCTCCTTGAAGGCGTGACTAAGGTACAGCAACGACGCCAGCAGCCCGATTGGTAGCCAGGGCTTGCCTGCGCAGTTGATGCCACACGCAGTAACGACTAGGAGCGAGCAGGACATTTCAGCATCGCTCGCGAGACCTGCCAATGCCGGCCTTGCTCATGAACAATGATGCCAGCGAAGCTTCAATTTGGCACCAGCTTGCCGCTCACCCTTGAAATGGATGTGAAGTGCCAGTACCGACCCACGTCACCACAGAAAGGATCCGAGCGGGTGACTTTCGCTAGATCAATTTCGCGTAGGGAGACTTGTTGCTGTGGATAACTTCCCGTCCCCCGGCACCCCCTCAAATCGTACATACAGGTTCTTCAACACCTAAGCACCAGCTCGTCCAGGAAGAGCACGCCGTGGTGGGCCAGCGAAATCTCGCCGGGCCGCGGGGGCGAGCCGCTGTGGCGTTTTTTCATTGATGCGATAAGCACTTAGCGCCACAATGACTTAGACGGCAATTTCGATTTATAGGCGCGACTGTATTGTCGTCTTAGCTGCCACGGGGTTGAACATGGATTTAAATAATTGCGATGGCGCTGAGAGCCCGGTCCTGGCACCAGTCCGGGCCATTCCTCGCTCCCGGCGTAGCGTCACTGGCTATCAAAGCTGGAGACGTCAGCATTCGATCCAGTACGAGTCCACCTTGGAGCGGGACTTCATCGTGCGGCAGGAGTTCGACCTCGCTGTCGCGCAGGTTATTTCCCAACCCTGCCGCATCCCGTTCATCACGCCATCCGGACGGCCGAGCCACTACACGCCTGACTTTCTGGTGATCTTCAAGACGAATTCGGCACCTCCGAGCTTGCAGACCAAGCCGTTGTTGATCGAGGTAAAGCCTGAGGTCGACTGGCGCCGCCGCTGGCGCGAGTGGCTGGGCAAGTGGAAGACCGCGCGCCGCTACGCTGAGTCACAGGGATGGCGCTTTCGGATCATGGATGAGTCACGGATTCGCACCCAGGCGCTATCCAACATCCAGTTCCTGCGGCGCTACCGGGACACGGCTTTCCCTGTGGAGGAGAGCGACTTAATCGTCCAGGACGTCCGGAGGCTGGGCAGCGCAACGTTCGACTACCTTCTGGCGAAGCACTTCCAGGGCATGTATGCCGCCGAAGGTGTCGCTCACCTTTGGGGGCTGCTCGCGCAACGCCGGCTGGATTGCGACATTTGCCTACCCCTTGGCGGCAGTACTGAGTTCTGGGTGCCCGATGAAGCCTGAAGCGCAGGCGTCCAATGACGCTTTCCCCCCGTCTCGGCTGCGCATTGATCTGCGCAGCGGCGCGCTGGTCCGCCACGCTGATGGCGCCTTCCGCATCACCGAGGTCCTCGACTTCGACAGCGTGGTCGCCACGCAGGTGGAAACAGGCCGGACCAAGGTGCTTCGCATCGGCGAACTGCTTTCCATTGAGTCGATCCCTGCGGTTGCCTCCGATGTCGACATCGACGCAATCGCAGAGGAAGATTGGAAGGTGGCCAATGACCGCTACAGCAAGATCAAGCCGCTGCTGGAGAGCGTCGACCAATCGCGCAAGGTGGTGGAGGCCCGTGCCGCCGAGGTCGGCGTGGATGCCGCCACGCTATATCGATGGCTGAGCCGGTACCGGTCCATGGACGCTGTCTCCGCGCTTATTCCATTCAAGCGTGGCTGGAAGACCGGCAACTACCGGATCAACGAGCATGCCGAACGGGTCATTAAGGACGTCATCAACAATTACTACCTCAAGCCCGAGCGGCCGATCGTGCAGAAAGCTGTGCGGGAGGTTCATCGCATCTGCGACGAAAGGCACATCGAGCGTCCCAGCGCGACCGCGATCCGCGCGAGGATCGCACGCATCCCCGAACACGTGCGCCTCATACGTCGCGGCCAAGCTGAGAAAGCACGCAACAAGTTCCATCCGGTGCCAGGCAAGTTCCCCGGCGCCGACTACCCACTGTCCGTCGTGCAGATCGACCACACGCGCGTCGACATCATCCTCGTGGATGATGTGCATCGGAAGCCGATCGACCGCCCATGGGTGACCGTCGCGATCGACGTCTTCAGTCGAATGACGGTCGGGTACCACCTGTCGTTCGACGCGCCCTCGACAACGTCAGTCGCGATGTGCGTGTCGCATGCCATGCTTCCAAAGGAAGAATGGCTGCTGTTGCACGAGGTAGAGGGCACATGGCCGGTGTGGGGGCGGCCACACAAGGTCCACGTCGACAACGGACCGGACTTCCGGTCCCAGAGCCTCAAGCAGTCCTGTGACATGCACGGAGTGGACCTTGAGTTCCGGCCAGTCAAGCAGCCTCGGTATGGCGGCCACATTGAGCGCTTGCAGGGCACGCTGCTCAAGGAGATCCACGACATCCCGGGAACCACGTTCTCGTCCGTAGCCGAGCGCGGCGAGTACGACTCCGAAAAGAACGCCATCATGACCAAGGATGAGTTTGAGCGGCAGCTCATCAAGCTCATCTGTAACGAGTACCACAGACGGTCGCACTCCGCGCTTGGCATGCCGCCGCTGCGCATGTGGGAGCTAGGGATTTTCGGAGGCGCGGGAAGGCAAGGCGTCGGGCTGCCGCCTCGCCCGGCAGATAGGCTGACGGTGATGCTGGACTTCCTGCCGTCGTTCTCACGGACGATCCAGCCCGACGGGGTTTCCATCGACATGCGCTATTACGCCGACGCCCTGAGACCGTGGATCGGCGCGATAGACCCTCAAACTGGAAAGGCGAGGCAGCACATCTTCCGGCGCGACCCGCGGGACATGTCGACCATCTGGTTTTTCGACTCGGAACTAAAGCAGTACTTCAAGGTGCCGCTGGCGGACCAGAGCATCCCTCCCTTCAGCATCTGGGAGTACCGCATCGCTAAGGCAGAACTGGCCAAGGCCGGCTACAACGGGAGCGATGAGCGCATTGTGTTCCAGTCGATCCGTGAGCGCCGTGCCATGGTCGACGAGAGTGCAGCGAAGACCAAGAAGGCTCGCAAGGAAGCGCAGCGCCGCGCCGACCACCAGAAAGGCAAGACGCCAGTCGCGCCTGCCGGTGCGCCGCCGGCGGTGCCTGTGCCACAAAGCGAGGCGTCAAAATCGCCTTCCCTGGGCTCATTGCTCACCACCGTTGAAGCGACGGACGACATCGCATGACAACCTCAACGGCGACTGCCACCCCGAACGCGGGACCTTTCGCGCATGTGCATCCCGAGTTTCGGGAAGTCATGCATGCGAGTGATGAGGCGCGCCTGGCGTTCCTCGACGAACCGCGTTGGATCGGCTACCAGCGGGCCCAGCTAGCGCTCGACACGCTGCAGGCACTCATGAACAAGCCGCGGCAGCCGCGGATGCGCAACCTGCTGATCGTCGGAGACTCGAACAACGGGAAGACGACGCTGATCCACCGGTTCATGCACCTGTGCGGCGAGGCCTACGTCGACGCGGATGCGAACTCGATCAAACCGGTCATCGTCGCGGAGGCGCCGCCGTCGGCGGACGAGAAGGGCATGTACATCTCCATCCTCGAGCGGTTCTGGGCGCCGTACCGTGCGACGTCGCCGCCAGCAGAGCTGCGGTATCAGTCGGTCCACATGCTGCGCAAATGCAAGGCGCGCATCCTGATCATCGACGAGTTCCACTCGCTGCTCACTGGGCCTGCGACCAAGCAGCGCGAGGTCATGAACGCGATCAAGCTGCTATGCAACGAAGTGGGCATTCCCATTGTCGGGGTGGGGACGCGGGACGCTGTCCAGGTGCTTCACACGGACCCGCAGCACGCCAGCCGGTTCGATGTGCTGCCGCTGCCGCTGTGGACGCTCGACCCGGAATTCCAGAAGCTGCTTGCGGGCATCGAGCGAGTGCTGCCGCTGAAGAAGCCGTCGTTGCTCTCGTCGCCGGAGATCGCCACGACAGTCCATGCCATCAGCGGTGGCAACCTCGGCGATGCCTATCGTCTGCTCAACGAGTGCGCCAAGAAGGCCATTTCGAACGGCAAGGAGCAAATCACCGACGAGCTGTTGCGGTCCATGGCGTGGCTCCGGCCCACGCGGGGCGTCCGCGAGATGGCGTTTTGAGCGCCACGCCTTGGCCGGTCCATGTCCCCCTGCTGCCAGACGAGTTGTTTTCTACATGGTTGTCGAGGGCTGCCTTGGCACAAGGCTGCGACCCGATGGTGCTGACCGGCGTGCTCTGGCCTCGTTGGCGGGCATGGACGAGGGATCTTGACCGAGGGCTGTCCGAGGACCGCATGGACGTCTTGATGGCGAAGTCGGGGCTCTGTCGCATCCAGCTCGAGGAGGCGACGTTGCGCCCTGTGGTCCGCGCCATTGCTCCTCATTTGGTGGAGAGCAAGACCAGTTGGCCGTGGGTGATGGCCCAAGGCTCGCGGAACCGGCGCCGCTTCGGCGGCCTGCAGTACTGCCCCCAATGCCTTGTCGAAGACCCGCAACCTTACTTCCGCCGGCGCTGGCGACTGGCTTGGCACATTGGCTGTGAGCAGCACCGGGGCTTGCTTGCAGACCACTGTGGCCATTGCCGGGCGCCGGTGGAACCGCACCGGTGCCGTGCGCGGGATGGAGTGCAGACGCTTTGTGCGAACTGCCGAGGGGACCTGCGAGAAGCCAGGACGGCACCGGCCTGTACTGGCGCACTCGCCCTCCAGCGGGCGGCCGATGCTGTACTTGCCACGGGTGGCGGGGCTTGGGCCGGCGAGGTGCTGGACCCCGTGGCTTGGTTCGGTGCTGCACGCCGCCATGCGGGTGGACGCATCCGCCTGCTTGGAACTGACGTCCGTCCCTCAAGCTTGAGTGCCTTGCCGCTGGAGCTTCAGCGGCCAAGTGAACGTGTGGTGCACCTGCTGATGGCTTCCCGGGCGATGCAAGGGCTCGAGCAGGGCCACGTGCTGGCGGGTCGAGCCAAGTCGCCATCGGCATACGTGCAAGGGAGGGGGCTTGTTGCGCTCGCAAAGCTGCCGTCGCCACGGTCGCCAGCCAAGGTCCGCGGCGACTGGGTGCGGTTGTTGCGACGCTTGCGGGTCGGGTTGCCATGAGCCAGGCGGAAAGAGTTTGCGGCGCCTGTGAAGAGGCGTTGGAGCGACCGGCACACCGCGTGCATGCTGGCGTCCACTACTGCCAGCGCTGCTATTGCCGCGAGTTTAAGCGCCGACTGTGCGTCGGGTGCGGCATGTTCAAGCGGCTGCTTCGGTCGGAGGAGCGGCCCCACTGCCAGGCATGCCTGACGGCGCTGTCCTGTGTGCGTTGCCAACGCGTGGGGCAACCGGTGGGCTTGATGACGGAATATGGGCCGGCCTGTGACTCGTGCCGCGTGTATTTCCTTGAGCCCCAACCCTGCGAGGCGTGCGGGACGCTCTCACAACGGCTGAGTCGCGCCGTCATGGAAGGGACAGAGAAGCGGGTGTGCCCTCGGTGCACGACGAAGCATCACCGCACTTGTGCCGAGTGCCGGCGATCCCGCTCGTGCGAGCCGGGCATGGATGGGAAGTGGCGGTGCAAGGCATGCGTGGATCTTGGATCTGTTCCCTGCCAAACCTGTTCGAAGCTCATGCCAGCGGGCTTTGGCAAACGATGCAGCGGCTGCTATTGGCGGGAAAGGGGAGGCCGAAGCTCGGGCCAGCTCGTCGAGCTCCTGAGAACGCCGCGGGCTAGGGAAGCGTTCCTGGCATTTTCCGCTTGGCTTTTGGAAGACGAGAAGGGCATCGAGCGCCGCACTCGGCGGCTTCCCGAGCATGCCCAGTTCTTCGTGGCACTAGACCAACTGGTCGACGAGCCGTGGACCGGCGAGTTCCTGCTCAGGAACTTCACAACCGCCTTGTTGCGTCAATACGAGCTGCCGGTGAAGTGGCTGGAGAGCCGCGGCGGCAGTGCGCTTTCTGAAGAGGACAAGCGCGACGCGGCGGATCTGCGTCGCGTGCGTGAGGCGGTCGCCCGGTTGCCGGCGGGCACGCTGGCCCGCCGGGTGGCCGACGAGTTCGCCATTGAGCTGATCAACCGACATACGGCAGGGGAGCTGTCAGCAAAGTCGGCTCGGATGGCCTTGAGACCCGCGATCTCGCTGCTGGAGGAAGAAGATCCGGAGGGCAACCGACTGCCTGGACAGGCAGCCCTGGGGGCGTACCTGGGACAGGTGCCGGGGCAGCGCGCGGCCTTGTCGACATTCCTGGGCTTTCTCAGGGCAAAGCACAGCTTGGATCTGCGCCTGCCGCCGAAGCCGTCAGCGTTGGCAGCGAGGAAGGTATTGGAGAAGCAGATTGCCGCAATGGTCCAAGACCAGCACCCGGTCGACAAGCGGTGGATCGTCATTGCCCTGCGCTACTTCCACCATCTCTCGGCTGCCGAAGCCAGGGCAATCCATACCGCGGCTTCCTCAGTCGACACCGCGGACGGTATCGAGTTGACACTGGATGACAGTGTGTACTGGGTGCCGAAGCGCCCGGCATTGACCTCGGTGGGATCGCCGGCGTCCTGAAAGCGGGAGACCCATTCGCCACCGGGCGGTACTCCCTCAAGCGCCGGGTCCATTCTGGGTGATCGTCAACAGCCGGGGGCAAGACGCAAGACCTGACCCCAGTGCGGGGGAGCTGAAGGTCACGGATGCAGGCTCTTGCCACAACACCTCCGCCTACTGGAGTTCATCGGCTACATCCCGCCTGCAGGGGCTGAGACAAACTACTATTAGCAACTCGCCCGTCAGGCAGTGTAGGTCTGACTTAAACCGACTGGCCTCCCCAGAAGGCGGGGCGATTCGAGAAGCGACCTGAACTGGAGAGGAAGCCGTAACCATGAACTCCACTGGGATAGCGGAAGGTTCCGCCATAGACATCCACTCAGAAGGCGCTGCGAAGGTCGCGCTGAAGGCGTTCTTTCGAATCGCCGACGCTTGGGGGCTAGACACGGAAGAGCAGATGATGCTCCTAGGCGGGCAGACGTCGACATTCGGTCGATTGCGGGACGGCCACATCTCGGAGGGACTCCCAACTGAGACCTTGGAACGCATTTCCCTTGTCATAAACATCTACGCTGCGTTGCATACGTTACTGCCGGATGCAGCGCTAGCTGACGCCTGGCCACGTCGGCCGAACTCTGCTCCCCTCTTTGGGGGCTGCGACGCACTAGCCAAGATGCTAAGCGGCACATTTAATGACCTGCAGAGTGTTGCCCTCTATCTCGAATCCCATGTGTCTGGTACGGGCACATAGCGCATTGACCTAGCTCCCGTTCACTCAGGAGTCTGCCGAGTACCTTCATGCAGTCTTCAAACGCAGCCAAGACGTATCGCCACTACTCCAGTGTGCTGCGCAAGGGGGGACGCATTGCTCTACCTTCGGAGCTCTCGGAATTCCGTGTTGGCCAGCACGTCTGAATCGCCCCGGGTTTCGAGGAGGCTCCAACTCTGGAGAATGGGCCATGAAGAAGTCCCCGAAGTTTTCCCCTGAGGTGCGTGAGCGTGCCGTGCGCATGGTGCTGGAGCACCGTGACGAGCATCCGTCGCAGTGGGCGGCCATCGAATCGATCGCCGGCAAGATTGGCTGCGTGCCGCAGACCTTGCACACGTGGGTCAAGCAGCACGAAGTCGATTCTGGCCAGCGAGACGGCGTCTCGAGTGCGGAGGCCCAACGCATCAAGGACCTTGAGCGCGAGGTGCGGGAGCTCCGCAAGGCCAACGAGATTCTGAAGCTGGCCAGCGCGTTTTTCGCCCAGGCGGAGCTCGACCGCCGCATCAAGTCCTGAAGGCCTTCATCGACCAGCACCGTCAGCAGCTTGGGGTCGAGTCGATCTGCCGCGTCTTGCAGGTCGCCCCATCGGCGTACTGGCGCCACGCCGCGTGTCAGCGCAGCCCGGCCTTGCGCTCCTTGCGAGCCCAACGCGATGCGCAGTTGCTGCCTCAGGTGCGGCGCGTCTGGCAGGCCATCCAGGGGTAGTCTCGGTTTCGATGCAAAAAGTCCCGCTTGAAGATGGGTATTAACCCTGACTCGGGCAGCCTGTGGCAATGCTCATAGAGCGATTCGGCCTGGCTTCGCCGCCCGCGGTGTGGTGGGCACTCGTCGATCAGCCACTACGTGGCGGATGAGCGCCATTGTGTGCCGCACCCCAATACGGCATCATGCGCCCACTCGCGGCAATCGGTGGCCTTTCGATTGCGCGCGTTACATAGAGCGGCCTGACTCAGCGCCGCCGCAGGGCCGGGGAGGCTCGATCGGACCGTGAGTCCGCGCAGGGCCAAGATAGAAGATGAGGGAGCTATGAGTCGTTGCCGCAGTCCGGTTGCCGGGCGGGGGTTCACGCTGCTGGAGTTGCTGGTGGTGATGGTCATCATCGGCCTGCTGGCGGGCTATGTGGGTCCGCGCTTCTTTGGGCAGATTGGTAAGTCCGAGGTCAAGGTGGCCCGCGCCCAGCTGGATGCCTTGCAGAAGGCACTGGACCAATATCGCATCGACACGGGCCACTACCCTGCCAGCGAGCCAGGCCTGCAGGCGCTGCGCGAGAACCCGGTGGACGAGGCCCGCTGGGCCGGCCCCTACCTGTCCAAGGCGGTTCCCAAGGATCCCTGGGGGCATGAGTACCAGTACAAGGCGCCCGGCGAACACGGCGAGTACGACCTCCTGTCCTTCGGGCACGACGGCCGCCCCGGCGGGGAAGGTGAAGACGCCGACATCACCAGCTGGTGAACGTTCGGCTGAGCGCGCCTGGTTCCATGCCCGATTTCGTCGTTCGCTACCAGCCTGAGCAGTCGCCTGTACAGCAGAAGCGGCTGCAGGCGGCCGATCGCCAGGCCCTGGCCGGCCTGCTGGGCGTGAGTCCGCAGCGCATTCTCTCGGTGCAGGAGCTGAGCCCGGCGGTGGCGACACGCGCTGTCGGCAGGCGCTTCCCCTTGCAGCTTTTCAGCCAGGAGCTTTCGGTGCTGCTGGGCTCGGGGGTGTCGCTGGTCGAGGCGCTGGAGACGCTGAGCGAGAAGGAGGCCCAGCCTTCGGTGCGGTCCGCACTGGAGCGCGTGGTGCAAGCCCTCCAGGCCGGCCAGCCCCTGAGCGCTGCCCTGCGTGCGCAGCCCCACGCCTTTGACGAGCTGATCTGCGCCCTGGTGGCGGCCAACGAGCGCAGCGGCCAGCTGGCGCCCGCACTGGCCCAGCATGGGCGCTATCTGACCTGGGTGCAGCAGCTGCGCGACCGCCTGGTGGCGGCTTGCGTCTACCCGGCCCTGCTGCTGGGCGTGGGCTCGGCCGTGATCCTCTTCCTGCTGCTTTTCGTGCTGCCGCGCTTTGCCGGCATCCTCGATGGCCTGGGCACCGATCTGCCCTGGGGCTCGCTGATGCTGCTGCATTTCGGGCGGTTCACGGGCGAACACCCGACGGCCGTGGCTCTGGGCCTGGGCGGTAGCTTGCTGGCGATCGTGCTGGCCTTGCGCTCGGCGGCTGTGCGCGCGGCCCTGCAAGCCCGCCTGTGGACGATCCCGGGCATTGGCCCGCGCCTGCGCGTGTTGGCCCTGGCCCGCTTCTACCGCAGCCTGGCCATGCTGCTGTCGGCGGGCGTGCCGGCTCTGCAGACCTTGAAGATCGTCCAACCGCTGATGGCGCGGCCCTGGCAGGACGCCGTCCAGCGCCTGACCCAGGCGGTGGGCGAAGGCCAGCGCTTCTCGGAGGCCCTGGATGCGCAAGGCCTGGCCACGCCCGTGGCCCGCCGCATGGTGCGTGTGGGCGAGCGCAGCGGCGAGCTGGCCGCCATGCTGGAACGTGCGGCGGCCTTTCATGACGAAGAGGCCGTGCGCCTCACCGAGTTCCTCAGCCGCGCCATCAACCCGGCCCTGATGCTGGTGATGGGCGTGCTCATCGGCGGCATCATCGTGCTGATGTACCTGCCGATCTTCCAGTTGGTGGAGCAGGTGCAATGAGCGCTTTTCATCTGCAGGACTGCCTGCCCACCACCCAGGGCCCCTGGCACCTGGACTTCGAGCGCTGGCCGCAGGCCCAGGCGCAGCGATGGCGTGCCGTGCTGGCGCAGGGCGGCAGCGCCGAGTCACCGCGCCTGGTCTTGCTGGCGGACCGGCCGCTCGATGCCTTGCTGTTGCAGAGCCTGGAGTCGCGGCTGCTGGCGGCCGTGGACTGGCAGCGCTGCGAAGCCGCCGCCCTGGACCATTGGCTGGGCAGCGGTGCGGCGGATTTCCGGGCGCTGGCCGGCGTGGAGGAGGGGCTGGGCGGCGCCGAGGCTCAGGCTGAGGCGGTGGAGGAGCTGTCCGCCCTGGCGCTGGCTGAGACCGCATCGCCGGCCGTGCGCCTGCTCAACGCTACGCTCTTCGATGCGCTGCAGGATGGCGCCAGCGACGTGCACCTCGAATGCACGGCCCGCGGTGCACAGATCCGCTTCCGCATCGATGGTGTGATGGCGCCGGTGCGCCAGGTCGAAGGCGCGGCCCTGGCGGAGCGGCTCGTCTCCCGGCTCAAAGTGATGGCCGAACTGGACATCGGCGAGCGTCGCGTGCCGCAGGACGGTCGCTTCAAGCTGCGCCATGCCGGACGGGAGATCGACTTCCGCCTCTCCATCATGCCCAGCGTCTTTGGCGAGGACGCCGTGGTGCGCCTGCTGGACCGCGCCCGCATCGAGCAGGACCAGGGCGCGCTGAGCCTCGATGCCCTGGGCTTTGGCGAGGTCGAGCGTGCCGCCCTGCGCCAGCAGGCCCGCCAACCGCACGGCATGCTGCTGGTGACCGGGCCCACTGGCTCGGGCAAGACCACCACGCTCTGCGCGACCCTGACCGAGATCCACACCGGCCAGGACAAGATCATCACCATCGAAGACCCGGTGGAGTACCAACTGCCCGGCGTCGTGCAGATCCCGGTGAACGAGAAGAAGGGCCTGACCTTCTCGCGCGGGCTGCGCTCCATCCTGCGCCACGACCCCGACCGCGTGATGGTGGGCGAGATCCGCGACGCCGAGACGGCGCAGATCGCCGTGCAGGCGGCGCTCACCGGGCACCTGGTCTTCTCCACGGTCCACGCCAACAACGCCTTCGACGTGATCGGCCGCTTCATGCACATGGGCTTGGACCTCTACAACGTGGTGTCCGCCCTCAACGCCGTGCTGGCGCAGCGCCTGATGCGGCTGAACTGCCGGCATTGCGCCGTCGCCATGAAGCCGGATGCGGCGCTGCTAGCGCGGCATGGCCTGAGTGAGGCGGCGCACCGCTTCATGAAGGGCGAGGGCTGCGGCCACTGCCGCGGCACGGGTTATCGCGGCCGGCGCGCCGTGGCCGAGCTGCTGCGCCTGGACGATGGGTTGCGGGACCTGATCGCCAGCCGGGCGCCCATGTCGCAAATCAAGGAAGCCGCGCGCAGCCGCGGCATGAAGCCCCTGCGCCAGCAGGCCCTGGCGGCGGTGTGCCGCGGCGAGAGTACGTTCGAGGAGCTGGATCGTGTCACCCTCGATGAGTGAGGCTCGCCGCGAGGCCGTGGCGAGGCAACTGGGACGCCGGCCCTGGCTGAGCTCGCGTCCGCGGCGCACGCTGTGGCTGGGGCCTACGGGCCTGCTCGATCCCGTCACCGGCGAGCCGTGGGCGCCTGCGGACGCTCTGCCCGACACCGGCGAGCTGGACCTGGTGCTCTCCGAACAGGTGCTGCTGCCCCTGGTGGCCGACGCCGACCTTGCCTTGCATGACAGCGACGCGATCCGCCACCATGCCGCGCAGCTGTTGAGCCACTACCACGGCGTCCAGGCGCAGTCCTGGCCGCTGGCCGCCTGGTCCGAAGGTCGCGGCGGGCAGCGTCGCTGCGGCGCCTGGGCGCTGTCCTCGCCAGAGCTCTGGCCTGCCTTGCAGCCCCATGTGCGCAGTGCCCGGCCGGCTGCGCTGGCTTGCTTGGCCGTCTGCCGCCAGCAGGAGCCGCAGTGGGCGCAGGCCCCGCACGCCGCCCTGGCCTGGGTGGAAGAGGGCCTACTGTGCTGGATGACGTTGCAGTCGGGCGTGCTGCAGACGGTCCGCCATCTGAGGCTCTCTGCGCCTGGCCCTGAGGCCCTGCGCCAGCGATTGCAAGTTCTGCAGCAAGACCTGACCCCCGGTACCGAGATCCTGCTGGCCGGCCATGGCCTAGCGGCGGCCTGGACGGAGGAGATGGCGCTTTGCCGCTGTCTGACGCCGCTGGAAGTCAAACAGCCAAGCTCGCTGCTGTGGACCCGGCCTGTGCCGGCGCCGGGCGAGGCCACGGGGGATTTCATGCCCGCAGTGCAGCCGCTGGCGCGCTGGCGCTGGCCCCTGCTGGGCGTGGCCCTGCTGTGCCTGGGGCTGGCCGCGCAGGAAGCCTGGCAAGCCCGGGCGCAGTGGCAGGCCGCTGGCGAGGCGCTGGCGTCCCTGCAGGCGAGGCAAGGACGCCGGATGCAGGCGCCGGCGATCGCATCCCGCCCGGGCACCAGGCCGGCCGCCGTGGACCACAAGGCCCTGCTGGAGGCTCGCCTGGCCTTGCAGCAGCCCTGGCAGGCCGTGCTGGCTCAAGTCGAAGCCGCGGCCCTGGACGAACAGCAGCGCCCCCGCGTCGCGTGGCTGGCCCTGGATCTGCAAGCCTCGCGTGGCGAACTGCGCCTGGAAGGCCAGGCCGAGGATCGGGCCCAGATCCTCGCGGTGACCGAAGCCCTGTCGCGCCTGCCGGGGTGGGGCGAGGTGCTGCCTGGCGCCATCCAGCCGGAGGAAGGCGGCCGGCCCGGCTTGCGCTTTACGCTGCAGGCGCGGCTGGCGGCTGATGCCTTGTCGGCCGCAGCCCCCGCCTCGCCAGCCCCTCCTGCCTCGGGAGCTCAGCCATGAGTTTCCTGGCTTCACGATGGCAAGACCTGACCTTTGCCAGCACCCTCCGCCGATGGCGCCTGCTCCTGAAGCCGCTGCGAGCCTTGGGCTGGCCCGGCGTGCTGGCCGCTGTCTGCCTGGCGGGGGCTGGCGTGCTGGCCTTGCACCTGACCCCGCGCTGGCAGGACCAGGCCGATGCGCTGGCCGTGCAGCAGGCCGCATTGCGCCGCAGCCTGCGAGCGCAGGCCCCCACGACAGGCTCGGCGGACACCCCAGCGGGTTTTCTCGCGGCGCTGCCGCCGGCTGAGGAGCGCCAGCAGCGTCTGGCCGACCTGCTGGAGATCGGCCTGCGCCTGGGCCTGGTGCAGCAACGCAGTGAACAGCGGCTCAGCGTGGAACCCGAGACCGGCCTGGAGCGCCTGCGCGTCAGCATGCCGGTGCAGGGCAGCTATGCGCAGCTTAGGCAGTACCTGAGCGCCGCCCTGGCCCATGACCCAGCCTTGGGCCTGGACAGCCTTCGCCTGCGCCGTGCGCAGCGCGAGGGCCAAGAGCTGCAGGCCGAGCTGAGCTGGAGCCTGCACAGCCGGCGTTCGGCAGGAGGTCATCCATGAATGCCGCCAAGCCTTTGACGCGCGTCCAATGGGCCTTGGCCCTGGCGCTTGGCGCCACGGTGGCGGCCTGCCTGTGGGCCGCGCAGCTGCCGGACGTGGATGACGGTGCGACGGATCTGGCGACCGTGCCATCGCGCCGCGCGCCGTCAGCGGCGGCCTCCGCACCGGAGACGCTGCTGCGCTGGACGATGGCCCCCCGCGAATCCTGGCCGGAGACGGAGCCCGCGGCCCTGGCGGCCTGGCAGCCGCCGCCACCGCCCGTGCCGACGCCATCACCCGTGCCGGCCCAGGCCTCGCCACCGCCTCCACCCCCACCGCCGCAAGCGCCGCCTTTCCCCTACCAGCTGATCGGCCGCTTGAGCCAGGCTGGCCAGACGCAGGCGCTGCTGGGCTCCGACCAACGCAGCCTGGCCGTCAAGGCCGGCGACACCATCGACGGTCAATGGCGTGTCCAGTCCGTTGGCGATGACTCCCTGGAGCTGCTGTGGTTGCCCGGTCCGCAGCCCCAGACGCTCCGTTTCAAACCCTTGTGAGTGCCATGTCCGATGCACGCTCCCGCGCGAGCCTTCGCGCCCTGACGTTCCCGCTTCTGCTGCTGTGCCTCGGCGTCCTGCCGGGCTGCGCCAATCCGGCCCTGCGCGAAGCCGACGAGCTGGTCCGTGCCAATCGGCTGGGCCAGGCTGATGCTGTTCTGAGTGGCGCACTGAAGGCATCGCCGCAAGACCCGACCCTGCGCGCCGCTCAGCTGCGCGTGCGCGAGCAGCACGTGGCACGCCTGCTCGTGCAGATCGAGGGCCTGCGTGCGGCCAATCGTTGGGACGAGGCCCAGACCTTGCTGGCGCAGCTGCAGCAGGTCGATCCGGTCCACCCGCGCGTCCAGGCGTTGGCGCTGGAGCTGCCGCGTGGCCGGCGCCATGAGCTGCGCCTGCAGGAAGCCCGACAGCAGTTCAAGGAAGGCCGGCCCGGCATGGCCGATGCGCTGGCCCGCGAGATCCTGGCCGAGAACCCGCTGCACGCGGGGGCCCGCCAGCTCCAGAATCAAATTGCCCAGGCGATGCCATTGGAATCCGGCGCCCAGGAACTGGGCTCCGCCTTCCAGGTGCCCGTGACCCTGGAGTTCCGCGATGCGCCGCTGCGCCAGATCTTCGAGGCCCTGAGCCGCAGCAGCCAGGTCAATTTCGTATTCGACAGAGACGTGCGCACCGATGCCCGGGCCAGCCTCTTCCTGCGCAACGTCAGCCTGGACGAGGCCATGCGCGTATTGCTCTCCACGCAGCAGCTGGACCGCAAGATCCTCAACGCGCATTCGGTGCTGATCTACCCCAACAGCCAAGCCAAGCAGCGCGAGCACCAGGAACTGATCACCCGCACGCTCTACCTCAGCAATGCCGACGTGAAGCAGGTGCAGAACCTGGTGCGCACCATCGCCAAGGTGCGTGACCTGCACATCGACGAGCGCCTGAACCTGATGGTGGTGCGCGACACGCCGGAGGTGATCCGCCTGGTGGAGAAGCTGATTGCCTCGGTGGATCTGCCAGAGCCGGAGGTGATGCTGGACGTGGAGGTCATGGAGGTGGGCTCCGACCAGGTCGAGGCCCTGGGCCTGCAATGGCCGGACCAGGTGCAATACGGCCTGGTCGGTTCGGACGGCAAGATGGGGGGCACGGTGCTGCTGGGCCAACGCCCTGAATTCCGCGCCGCCATTGCCAACCCGGCTCTCGTGGCGACGATGCGAGGCAATGCGGGCCAGGTCAACCTGCTGGCCAATCCCAAGATCCGGGTGCGCAACCGGGAGAAGGCCAAGGTCCAGATCGGCCAGCGCCTGCCCATCTTCACCACCACCACCAACTTCACGGGCTCGACCTCGGTGGCTGCCTCGGTCAACTACCTGGACGTGGGCCTGAAGCTGGACGTGGAGCCGACTATCCAGCTCGACGGCGACGTGATCATCAAGGTGGGGCTGGAGGTCAGCAACCTGATCAAAGAGGTGGCGGGCCCGGGCGGCACGACCGCCTATGCCACGGGCACTCGCCAGACCGCCACCACGCTGCGCCTCAACGATGGCGAGACGCAGGTGCTGGCCGGGCTGATCAACGACGAGGACCGCAGCGCGGCCCAGGGCGTGCCAGGCCTGTCACGCCTGCCCTTGCTGGGACGGCTCTTCGGCGTCACCACGGACACCCGCAGCAAGACCGAGGTGGTGCTGCTGATCACGCCGCGCATCGTGCGCAATGTGCCGCTGCCCGATGTGCGGCTCACGCAGCTACCTGCGGGCACCGATGCCTCGCCGGGTGCTTTCAGCAGCCTGCTGCGGCCGACTGCCGCCAAGGCGGCTTTGAATGCTTCGGCAAGCGCTGGTTCGCCCCCTGGCGAGTCAACGCCGACGGTGGCGCCGACCCCGCAGCCCGGCCCTGCCTCCGCCCCGCAAGCCGCGGGCGAGCCCGTGCTGTTGCAGGTGGAGATCACCCCCGAGGTGGTGCCCGATGGCACGGTGTCCGTGGTCCTGCGCCACGGCAGCACGCTGACCCTGCGCGGCGCCTTGCGCTACGACCCTGCGCTGCTGCAGCCGGTGTCTGCGCCGGCCAGCGGCGCGCCGGGCCTGCTGCCCTTCGAGCTGGCGCCGGGCTCGGCCCAGGCCTTGCTGCTGCGCGCCCTGCCGGCGGCCCAGGGGCAGGTCTTGCGCCTCCAGCCGGAGGGCTTAAGCGCCAGCAATCCGCGCGGCGAGCGCCGTCTGGTGCAGGTGGAAGGTGGCACCCAGGTGCGGGTCGAGGCCGCACGCTGAGCGGGCTGGGGGCGCAGATGTCGGGCAGCAGGGACCGCGGGTTCACCTTGATCGAGATGCTGGTCGTGCTGGCGCTGGTCGGCGTGCTGGCCGCTGCAGCGCGGCCGGTGCTGGAGCTCAGCGTACGACGCAGCCAGGAATTTGCGTTGCGCGAGGCGCTGCGCCAGTTCCGCTCGGCCCTGGACGCCTACAAGCGTGCAGCCGACAAAGGTCGGATTGCGCGCCAGATCGACGACAGCGGCTATCCGCCCGATCTGCAGGCCCTGGTGCGTGGCGTGCCGGACATCAAGTCGCCCAACGGTCGCAAGCTGTACTTCCTGCGCCGCCTGCCGCGCGACCCCTTTGCTCCGGCTGAGCTGGAGGCGCAGGACGGCTGGCAGCTGCGCGCGGCCGACAGCGGTCCCGCGGAGCGTCGTGCCGGGCGCGATGTCTTCGACGTGTACTCCCGCTCCGAGCGCCGGGCGCTGGACGGCAGCTACTACAAGGACTGGTGATGCGCCGCCGTGGATTCACCCTGATCGAACTGCTGGTGGTGATGAGCATCGTCGCCCTGCTGGCCTCCATCGTGGCGCCGCGCTACTTCCACAGCCTGCAGCGCGGCAAGGAGGTGGCCCTGCGTCAGACCCTGGCCACCGTGCGCGACGCCATCGACCAGTTTGCGGCGGACAAGGGACGCTATCCGGAGTCGCTGGACGAGCTGGTGACGGCGCGCTATCTGAGGCAGTGGCCGCTGGACCCCATCACCGGCCAAGGCGACGCCTGGCAGTTTCTGCCACCGCCAACTGATGCGGGGATGAGCGGGGCGCTCTACGAGCTGCACAGCGGGGCACCCGGCAAGGCCAGCGACGGGACGGCATATGCGGAGTGGTGAGCAGAGTGGTGGGTGGGCCGGTAAGCGGCACGCGCAACGCGCGCAGGCGCGAGGCTTCAGCTACCTGGGCCTGCTCTTCTTCATCGCCTTGACGGCCGCAGCTCTGGCGGCGCTGGGCCAGCGCTGGAGCATGGCCGCGCAAAGAGAGCGCGAGCGTGAACTGCTGTTTCGTGGCCAGGCCATCGTTCGCGCCATCGAAAGCTATATGGCGGCGTCGCCGGGGCGCCCGGCTTACCCGCAGCGCCTGGAAGACCTGGTCGAGGACCGGCGCGGCCTGCTGCCTCGCCATCATCTGCGCCAGCTCTATGCCGACCCCATCACAGGCCAGGCGGACTGGGTGCTGATCCCTGCGCCGCCGCCTGACACGGGCATCCTGGGCGTGCAGAGCCGTTCGGAGCGGCCCTTGTTGATGAGCAAGGGGCCGGACGGTCGTCCGGTGGAGAGCGCCAAGGCACTGCAATTCAGGGCGCAGGTCTTGCCGACGGGCGGAGGGGGTCTGTGATCCCGTGGTGATTCCAGACTCAGTGGCCGGCCAGCGTGGTCGGGCGCTGAGCATGCAGATTCGCGATCACGCAGGAGCTTGTTGTCTTGATCAATAACCCCCAAAGGTGGGTGATGATTTGCCCCAATGAATCCTATAGCCTCCCGCCCCTTGATGTCGGTCCTTGGGCGTCAGCGCGCTGATCGCGGCCTGGGCGATCAGGTCGGTGCGCCCGGTGCGGGATCGGGCTGAGGTTCTCGATTGATTTCTGCGGGCACTGAACGCCGATAGGGTACTTGCTCTTCTAAACCTCGGCTGGAGTTCGACATGCAACTGCACAAAGAGGCGGTGTGGCGTGGGTTTGTTCGTGGTGCTGGCTGTCGTGGGGGGATTGTGGATCTTGTTCAGAGACTGATTGTCGGCTCGCTGTTGGTGCTGGCTGCTTCGACTTCCCTTGAGCTGGCCGTGATAGCTGTTGGCGTTCTGGATGTGCCAGGGCCCTCGCACTCGCTCGCCGGCGCTTAGATTCATGGCCTCGTGCTGGACGCCCAGTTCCTGGTCTGGCGATTCAATAGCCCGCGCCTTCGTCAACCTTCGGTAGAAAGTTCTCATGAATAAGCAAGTCGCAAAGCTGGCCCTGTCCGGCGCTGCCTTCCTCGCTGCCGGCGCTGCTCGCGCTGCCGGCGCTGCTCGCGCTGACGGCTTCGACACCTCGGCCATTACTGCTGCTGCTGGTGCCACCGTGGCCGTGGTTGGGGGCGCTATGGCAGCTTTTGCGCGATTGATTCTGGCGCTTTGTGCGCTTTGCTGCTCGTCTGCTGTTTTCGCCTACGGCTTTGTTCCTGGTAAGACTGACATCACCTGGTACTGCGGGCCGTCTAGTGCCGCCAAGATCGGTTTTGGCCCGTCTGGTGCTGCTTCTTGTGCCGACTACGTCGCTAAGAATTCTCCGTATTGGAAAGACGGCATTGCGACTGGTGAGAAGTACCTGGTCACATACAGCCTTGGCACCTGTGACACTGCCACGGCTAGTTGCACGATCAATACCGTTGCCGAGGCGTATTGGAATGGATCGCCGTTGTCGGGGCCTCCGTCGACTGGCGGTTGGATAGAGACTTACCGTGCTGGTGCGCCGTCCTTTTGGTGTCCAGATAAGAATAGCGTCAAGGTCGGTACGAACTCGTGCAAGTGCAATGAAGGATTCAAGCCGGAGGGCGGCCAGTGCGTGCCGTATGCATGCCCAGTCCCGGGTAGCTACTCCACGTACACCCAGTCTGACCAGGCGGTTAAGAGCGTAGATGATGGCATCTGCATGGGCGCCTGCCCGCATGGCACCGACTGGGAGCCTACCGTGGGAGACTGCCGGCCGATCCGAGACAAGAACAGCGACCGCCCCGAGCTAGACGTCTGCCGGGGAAACCCGATTTATCCCTTGACTGGGGCCAAAGTGCAGACGGTACCGCTGCTCACGTTCGGAGGAAGGGCGCTGGGACTGCGTTACTCCACGCGCAGAGCACTTAGTGCGAACGGAACCTTCGTTGGCCGTGGTGAGGTTCTTGTCTCACCGGCAGGTGCTGGTCCGCAATGGTCCTTCGACTTTGAACGAGTTTTCTACTATTCGGGCGGGAATCAGATTTACCTCGGCCATGATCAATGGGACTACTTCAAAAACGTCGATGGAAACGACGTCGGCGGCCTGCTCGGTCAGGATTTGACGTCTACTAATTCGACCGGAAGCGTCTGGCACGTCCGCGAAAAAGGCAAAGGGCTGCAGCAGTATTTCTCGACGGCTGGGGCCGGTGTCTCGACATCGATCGCGCCTCTTGGCAAGAGCCAGTCGATTTTCGGCCCGCGCATCGAGTTCGAGCACAACACTGTCACGGGGGCCAACGATTGGCGGCCGGTCTCTGAGGTGGTGTCGATGAAGGACAGTTTCGGTCGCTTGCTCACGTTTGAATTTGAAGCCCCAGCCGATATCCAGCAAGTGCGCCGAGTCAGGCTCATCAAGGACATGGCCGGGCGCCTCATCCAGTTCAAGTACAACGGCGACGGCATGCTGAGCGATATCGTTTGGCCGGACGGAACGAGTCGCCAGTTTCGCTATGAGGTCAAGGACCAACCCTGGCTGCTGACGTCCTGGATTGATGAAGCCGGTACGGTGGTCGGACGGTACAGCTATGACACCCAGGGGCGCGCTATCGGCACGCAAGAAGGCGCTGGCACGAACAGCTATCGGGTCAAGCGATGGGCGACGGAGCCCACGCCCATCATCAAACGTTGGTATGACCCCGTGGAGGGGGTGATTTGGCGAGAAGTCGCCTGGACCAATCCGCAGGAAGTCGAGGTGGAGGGTCCGAGTGGCCAGTCCAGCGTGATCTCGACGGTGATGGTGAACCAGATGCCACGCCTGGCGTCTCAGTCGCAGCCGGCCGGTTCCGGGTGCGCGGCCGCCGTTCGCGAGCAGCGCTATGACAGCAATGGCAACGTCAGCATTCGCACGGATTTCACCGGTCGGCGCACATGCATGGCCTACGACCTCAGCCGCAACTTAGAGACGTCTCGCGTGGAGGGATTGGACGCCGGTGCTGACTGCAACACCCAATTGAACGCGGCCACACTGCCTGCGGGCTCACGGCGAGTGAGCACCACATGGCACCCGGTCTGGAATCTGCCCGTCAAGACGGCAGAGCCTGGTCGTATTGTGACCAGGGTCTACAACGGTCAGCCGGATCCCTTCGATAGCAATCGCACGGCCTCTTGCATGGCTCACAACTGGGCCGTCCTGCCCGACAACTCGCCGATCGTCGCACTGTGCAAGCAGGTCGAACAGGCCACGACGGACCCAGACGGATCCAAGGGATTTGCGGCCAGCCTGCAAACGGGCGCGGGCGCGCAGCGCGTCTGGCAATACACGTATGACGACTACGGCCGTGTCCTGACGGTAAAGGATCCAGTCGGCAATGTGACGACGAATGAGTACTACGCTGGGTCCACCACTGACGTCACCGTGGGCGACCTGAAGAGCACGACGAATGCGCTGGGTCATGTGGTGAGCTACACCAAGTACTCGCCATCGGGCATGCTGCTGCAAAGCGTGGACCCGAGCGGCTTGCAGACGAACTACAGCTATGACCTGCGAGATCGCCTGACTACGATCACGACCGGCGACAGAACTACCAGCATGTCGTACTGGCCCACGGGCTTGCTGAAGCAGGTGACGCAGGCGGACGGCAGCGTGCTGAACTACGAGTACGACGACGCCCACCGTCTGGTGGCCGTCTCCGATGGCCAGGGAAACAGGATCGACTACACGCTGGACGGCGCGGGCAACAAGACAGGTGAGACGGTGAAAGACACCAGCGGCCGTCTGGCGCGCCAGGTGAGCCGGGTGATGGATGCGCTGGGGCGCATTCAACAGGTGTCCGGCCGCGAATAAGTACAGGGAGGATTTGATGAAAGCATCCCAATCACCTGAGCGACACCGCTGTAGGCGGCCTCAGGCGCGCATGACGATGTCTACCGTCTGGCTGATGGCCGGGTTACTGGGGCAGGCATCCCTTGCAAGGGCGCAGGGCTTGCCGCCGGTGCCGGTTTCGCCGGCGCCCGTCGTGCAATATGAGTACGACGCCGAAGGCCGCCCGACGCGGCTGCTGCAGTCGCCGGATGGGCTCAAGTTCAGCACCGCGCACCAGTACGACCTGCTGGGCCGGCGACAGCAGACAGTCGACGCCAAGAACGGCACGGTCAAGTTCGGCTACGACGGGCAGGGGCAGCTGCTGTCGGTGACGGACCCACGCTCGCTCACCACGAGCTACACCCGGACTGGCGTCGGTGGCCTGACCCAGCAGCAAAGCCCGGACACGGGCAGCACCAGCTTTACCCTCAACGCCCTCGGCCTCCCGGACAGCAGCACCGATGCTCGTGGGGTGGTCAGCAGCTACAGCTACGACCAGCTGAATCGCCTGACCAAGCGATCGCTCAAGAGCGGCACCAGCACGCGGAACCTGGTCTGGACCTATGACCAGGTGGATGCCGCCCATGGCTATGGTGTGGGCCGCTTGACACGCACCAGCAACCCGGAAGTCACCACCGACTGGCGCTATGACCAATATGGCCAGGTGCTGCAGCAAACGCAGACCTACGGCACGCTCACGCTGGCCGTGGGCTACAGCTACACGACAGGGGGTCAGGTCAGCAGCGTGACCTACCCATCGGGCCGAGTCGTGAGCTACCGCTACGAGCAGGGGCGTCTCAAGAGCATCAGTCTGGCGCCCACGGCCTCGGGCACGGTGCAAACGCTGGTCAGCGACGTGCAATACAGCCCCTTCGGCGGGGCCAGGTCCTGGCAGTGGAACCTCAACGCCGGCCCCGTGACGCACGAACGGGTGTTCGACAGCTACGGCCGTCTGGTGCGCTATCCGCTGGGCAAGGTGGTGCGCGACCTGAGCTACGACGCGGCGGACCGCATCAGCGCCTACACGCACTACGACGCCGTCAGCGGCGCCAAGCAAACGGCGCTGGACCAGCTGTTCTCCTACGACGAGCTGGGCCGCCTGACCGGTGCCACGCAAGGCACGCAGAACTGGGTCTATGCCTACGATGCCAACGGCAACCGCACACAGGCCAGCAACCCCAGCGGCACGCGGGTCTACACCACCGAGAGCACGAGCAACCGCCTCAGCAGCCTGAGCAACCCGCTGCGCAGCTTCAGCTACGACCAGGCGGGCAACACGCTCAGTGATGTTGGTAATGGCGCCAGCAGCTACAGCGCGGTCTACAACCTGGAGGGGCGGCTGGCGGGGATGCCGGTGTGGCTGGAGGAGCGCAAATTTGCCTATGACGTCAGCGGGCTTCGTATCGCTTTCCTGCGCTACGACAGCCGGCGCTACTACGCCTACGACCAGAACCTTCAGTTGCTAGGCGAGTACAGCGATGGGCCCGGCGGCTTGAGGCCCACGGCGGAATACATCTGGATGGATGGGCTGCCCATTGCCGTGGTGCGGCCTAAGCCGGGTGCAGCGCTCACGGCGCCCAACAGCGAACAGGAGGTATTCTTCCTGCATCCCGACCACCTGGGGGCGCCGCGCGTAGCGCTGGACATGAACGGGCAACTGCGTTGGCGCTGGATGGGAGGAGAACCGTTTGGGGTGTTGCCGCCGGAAGGCAACCCCTCCAGCCTGGGATTTCTGTACGTGGGGCTGCGGTTCCCGGGGCAGGTCGTGGACAGCCTCGTGGGCTTGCATTACAACGTGTTCCGGGACTATGACGCGACGGTGGGGAGGTATGTCCAAAGTGACCCGATAGGTCTGAACGGAGGCATCAACACCTATGCCTACGTCAATGGAAACCCGCTGAGCTTCTCGGACCCGCGAGGTCTTGCACCGACAAAGGCTGTGATTTGGCTCGTCCGAATCTGCAAGAAGGGCATCGAGAAAATCCGCCCGGTGAGCTATGAAGAGGCGGTCCAACTCGCCAAGAAGGGCGAGGACTTGCAGGCAAGCCGCGACACGGCGAAGAAGATTGCTAACGCCGCCAGCGAGGGGAAAGGCGCAATCAAAGACCCTGTGCATCCTGACCGCGTGACTGGCAGTACAGAGGGGCGCCGTCCCCACTATCACGCGAACCCGAGAAACGGCGGTCACATCTTCTACAGCATCGCCGCAGCCGCCACGTTCTCGGGCCACGTGGACTGTGAGGATTGCGCGATGGCCATCATTGCCGAGGGGCTGGACTTCTTCAATCCGCTGTCGTTGCCGAAGGACCTGATGGACCTTACGGGCGTTGGAGCCCCGGATTGATTCAGGTGTTTTGCATCCAACTGGTTGGAGAGCCGCTTCTTCTCAATGAGGGCGCGCAGGAAGTTGGCTTCTACCGGAACGAGTACGTGTTGGCTCAGTCCGAGGAGCGCGCCATTGCTGCCGCAAAGGCCAAGGCGATGAAACGTCTTGAGCGCAAAGCGGCCCGGTTCATTGAGGGCAAGCCGTTCGCTCTGAAGGTAGAAAGCGTCAAGCTGGGAATGCCTCCCTGGAGGCTTCTTCGGAACGAAGGCTTCCTGTTCTTCCCGCTGGACGAGCCTGATTCACAGTGATGCGCCGCGCTGTGTCCAGGCTGGCCGCCAGGCCACCCGGAGGGCTCGGCCTTGACGCGGCGGCGCAACACCTGACGCTCGCCGTTCGGCGGGGCATGCAGACGAAGTGGCAGGCCCCGGTGACGGCAGAGGGCGACTCGCCCCCTTCCGTGAAGGGCGGGGGTTGGGTTGGAGCCGCTGCCGCAGGACAGCGGGCAGCACCGGCAGGCGCCGGTGCTGACCCGGAAGCGCGCCCCACCCCAGTGGGGTCGCTGTAGGGCCGGGGGAGCCGGGCAGGTCGAGGCGCGGTCCAAGCGCCGATGCGGCCCCAGCCGCACGACCTGAGCCGGGACCGCAGACCGCAGGGCGTGAGGTCCGCCGCTGACCAAGCGCCAGCGCAGGAAGCCAGAATCGACTTCGTGCTACTTGACCCACGTGTGCAAGGTCTGCGGCACGCAGCCAATCTTGCCGGCGATCGATTCGATGGCCGCCCACTGCGACGGATGCTCGCCACGGTGCTCCAGCACCATGCGCACGGCACGCTCACGCACCTCAGGGGAAAACTTCGGGGACTTCTTCATGGCCCATTCTCCAGAGTTGGAGCCTCCTCGAAACCCGGGGCGATTCACGTCTACTTCAATTTCAAAGGGCGTGAAGTCGGACTCCAGACCAGGCCCAAACGGACCTTCAAGGGACAGCTGATTTCGAGTCGAATCCGACGTAGTGCGGTGACGCCATCCTCAAAGGCGGCGGGTCAAACTGGGCTGCTTGGTGCAGCGCGATGGGTACCCGGACGCTGCCACACCATGAGTACTTCGCGACCGTCGGCCCCCTTGCTCGCTCAAGGAGCAGTGCGTGCATCGGCGCCGCTTTGAATCGCTGCAGCATGCCAGTCGCCTCATCGGCGACTGGATCCACTTCTACAGCCACCGGCGCCCGCACCAGACGTTCGGCATGAGAACTCCCGCTGAGGCCTTTGCATTAGCGGCATGACCTGAGCAGTACTTGCTGGGTCAATACACATGCGCGCTTCCTCGGGGGTAGTGCTGATCGCGCTACTTACCAAGCCGTCGCCTAGTATGCAACAATACTCAGGTGAGCATCAAAAAAGTATCGTTCGGTACTACGAAGATCCAGCAGCTGCGTCGGGTAGCGCTGGATGCGCACCTGCTCGAAACGCTTGGCCTAGAAATCGGGGACACGGTTCGAGTGGAGCTGGATATCGAGCACGAAACGGTGTTGATCACTCGCGTCGATGCCGCACAGGGCAAGCAGGTTGAACGCAAGGCAACTAGGAGGGGGCGTGCTTAAGGAAGGTGCACAACAGCCGTCTACGACAGCGAGCGTGGAGGCAGCTTTGCAAGCTGAGCGTGAACGTCGACGCTCCTTAGGAATCTACTACACCCCTCCTGCGGCTGCGACGCTGCTTTCACGATGGGCCATCCGCTCTGCGGCTGATCAAGTGCTAGAGCCTAGCTTTGGCGGTTGCGCAATGCTCGCGGCAGCAGTCCAGGAACTTAGGAGACTGGGATGCCCTGACCCTTCATCACAGTTATTCGGATATGACGTCGATCCAGCGGCATTCGCTCATTTGGGAAATCTTGGAGTAACTAACAATGCTGCGCATTTTCAGAAAATCGATTTTCTGATTGCTGAACCCGGAAGTGATCGGGTGGCCAGCATTCTGGCAAATCCGCCGTTTGTATCTCATCATCGGATGAGCGATGAGCAGCGACGTGTAGCATCGGAGTGGAGGAATAAGTATTTTCCCTCGCTCCATAAAATATCTAGTCTGTGGGCATATTTTCTTCTACATTCGATAAGCTTTCTGCGCAATGGCGGCCGAATGGCGTTCGTGCTTCCTACGGCGATAGTCACGGCGGACTATGCCCGTCCACTGCTGGCATATTTGCAGACTCGATTCGATACAATCCGACTGTTCAGCTTGACTGAAAGGCTGTTCATACAAGCGGGTACTGACGAGAGGACCACAATTCTCCTAGCGGACGGCTGCAGATCTACTTCTGCAAGCAACGCGTTAGGTAAGCTAGAAGTTCGATCCTTGACAGGGTTGGAAGAGTTAGAGCGAACGCTAAATCTAGCGGATTCGAGCGGCTCACTTTGTAGTCAAGACTGGCCGGAGAAAGCAAAGGCGCTGCTCTCAGACCTCGAGCAGGCCGGCGCTACAAATGATTTCGGCAAATCCTGCTCCGTAAAGATTGGAGAAGTTGTCGGAGATATAAAATTCCTCGTGCGTCCACTCGCGGAGTGGAATGAATTGGGAATTAAGCGTCAGGATTTGGTTCCACTATTGACACGTGCAAACCAGGTGCCGGGTCTACTTGTCGCGCCAGCAAATGTTCTATCCGATCTCCAAATGCCTTTCCTGCTTCGTCCGATGGGCAAGAAACTGGCCAAGGGGGTTCAAGAATATATATCATCTATGTCAAAAGATGATATTGAAGCGAATCGCACGTTCAGTAAGCGCTCGCCTTG
The DNA here is from genome assembly GCA_041906185.1 of Burkholderiaceae bacterium. Lineage (GTDB taxonomy): Bacteria > Pseudomonadota > Gammaproteobacteria > Burkholderiales > Burkholderiaceae_C > Roseateles_B. The sequence goes on along the minus strand of JAYRJQ010000005.1, from coordinate 217,921 downwards.
GTATCTTTGCAGCTATGAAACGGACGCCGATGGATTTATTGGCTCGCTGTCTCACGGCGTCCCCAAAATCATTGGAAACAACTGCAGCATAAGTTGCTCCAATGCATACTACAAAATTAGTGCAGGCAGCAAAAAGGATTTGTCCTCATTGCTGCCTGCAATAAGTCTTACAACAGTATATCGCCTGTCTGCGGAAGTGTTTGGCCGAGTGCGCGGCAGCGGCGGCATGAAGCTTGAGCCCAGTGATGTACAAAGGCTAAAAATACCATCAACCCTACCAAAATTGGATGCAAAGCAGCGTAGGGAACTAGTATCTACATTAGATGCTCTTGTTCGACAAGGGGAGTTGGAGGCAGCTTTTCAGCTTGCAGACCATGCCATTTACGTCAAGCCAGGATTGTGCGAGGTATCCAAGATCACGACAGCTCGCGAGTATTTGATGCGCCTAACTGCGCTTCGGCTCAATTTGCCGAGCAAGTAAGGTGCGAGATCTCTCTGCAATTTGCAGGTACTAGCGAATTTCGTAAAGATGGTTCGAAATGAAGCTCTTGCTGTCGTTGGTTGCACTTCGGAAGAATTGCGCAGCTTCTTCGAAATATGGCTTTAATACCTTGCGCTCCGCTTCCCGAACTATAGATTGCCAGAAGGTATTTCTAAGCGCCTGCACAACCGAATGCTCAGATCCGAACTCGAGAAATAGCCAGTTCAAAATAAGTGCTAAGGACATTGGCGGCACAGGCACTCTTGGCTTCGACATGGCAGGCAATAGAGGTTCCAATTGCTCTTCTGTATAGCCTTCCTGGAGATGCTGCTGGCTTAATTTCCCACAAATCTGAAAATGATGCGTGGGCTTTGGTTCGGCCTGATTTCGAGCCGATGCAGCTTCGACGTCAAAATGAAACTTTCTTGCGATTCCGCTCGAGGCGTCACCTCCCCTCGCGATTAAGACGCTGTAAGACAGGGAAGTTATAGGCGTATTTTCACCCTTGCTGAGTACAACGCCACCAATGTGAAAATGGCGTTCAATCGCTCCAGTACCTGAGTCCTCGCGCAATCGCGTTGGAAGGGTAAAAGAAAGAGAAACGTCAAAGCCACGCGACGTTTTTAGAGTTCCGGCCGCCCGCTTCACTGCTTCTAGAAGTTGGTATAGCTGCCCGAATTCGCCCTGCGTTGATATTGCATTTAGCGTTCGCAACTCTAGTTCTTTGAGTTCTCGGACTGTTAACAATATCAACTCCCTCGTCTCGTATTCTTGATCTTCAAGCGGCTGCTAAAGCCAAGGAGGCTATCGCCTCTTTCGATCAATGGCTCCGTGAATTCAAGCCTCACGGCCTCTCTTTTCGAAGCACTTTGATCTGTATATGCAACCGCGTCTGGCGGTGGTTCGACAGCCTGACTGAAGTAACACTTGCTGAAATCAACCTCCTCTATACCGGGAAGCTCCCGACCCAATCGCTGCGACGTGCGGCTGGGGCTGTCGGGCAAGAGAGCGTAGAGAGTATCAATCAAAGATGACGCCCACCACAATGGCCGATTTGTCGTGGCGAAAGGGCCTCCATACTTTGCTTGCGAAAATCGATCTGCCAGCTTTGACGTAAAGGCGGATTCACTGACGCCGAGCGCAGTAGCGGCATCTAGGGTGTCATACAGGAAGCCTGGCCGTTTCATCAAGACGTTCAGAATCCACCTGCCTACTCTGTGCGCCGATGTTCCATGAACAACTTTGCTCTCAAACTCTTCGGGCAGTATGTTCATCAATGCGGAACAGTCAGCAGTCGGCGCACCAATAATCTTCACGAGATGCTCACGCGTCGCACGTCCATGCTCAAGTCTTACCAGCGGAAAATCGCGCGCAATAGCGAAGAGACGCTCCAGTTCGTGCGGGTGAGTCAAGCCGTTTAGCGAAAAGATATAGGTGTACTCTGACAAATCTTCGAAATCAAACTTGTCAGACTGAATGTTTTGCGCACTCACGCACACCATCGGTACTTCTGAGAATCGCAGCCTCAGCAAATGTGCCAAAGCGGAACCTTTAAGGCCAAAGCTCAAATTCTGAACTTGGGTGAAATTGTGATCCACAATAATCAGATTCGGCGGGTTTGCCTGATTCTCGCTTGCCCATTTATCAAGCGCATTGATCGCGTCGTCTGTTACTTGCAGGGCACTTAAATGTGCAGACATGTCGGCTATGCCGGATCGGAAAATGCCAGCCCAATCCGAGTTTTCGATCCGCTTAATGTCATCGTCGATCCATACAAAACGAAACATATTAGTCATGGCAACTCCACTTCCACGGTGGCCGACCAACCAGTGTCTGGCAACACAAATCGAACATCACCGCCTCGGGCTTTAGCAATATCTCTAGAAATAGAAAGCCCTAGGCCGCTTCCAGTTCCAAATGCTGCCGCATCCTCAGGGTTGGCATTTTTCTCCAGCCGTTTGTATAGATCACCGCTCGGATCGGAGATGAATGGAGTAAAGACCTCCGCAAAGTGTATTGGATCCAATCCCAGTCCATTGTCGGAAATGCGTATGATGACTTTCTTCCCCATTTCCATCGCATTAATTTCTATCTTCTTATTTGACGCAGCTGCTGCAATCAAAGACTTAATCGCGTTGGATATCAAATTTATAAATATTGAATATATTTCGCCTTCTGGCATTGGACCAACGAAGAGTGACGCCTTGACGGAGCTTATGTCAACCGAAATGTCGTAATTTTCAAGCACCAAGCGGAAGCAGGAAATTGACTTTTCGAGCGCCGTATGTAGATGCACTTCTATCGACTGCTGGTCATTTCTGAATGCCCCAACGATGCCGGTCATATCAACTAGTCGCACCAGTTGAGACTGACTCGCACTCAGCTGAGCCGCCAGCGTACGAAGTTCCTCTTTGTGAGGCCCCTGGATCTTCTGAGCAATTCCTCTAAGCCGAGCAGAACCGGCACCAAGGGACGCAATAGAACTGCGCACTTCATGGGCAAAAAGCAATGTTAAAGTGGAAGCGGATGCTAGCAGCCTAAGATGCCGCAACTGGCTTTGACTTTCGGTGCTTATTGCCTCCAGCGCGTTGACTGTGCGGAGCAGCGACTCCTGAGTCTTTACTTGCTCGTTCTCGGGAAGATTCGTAACTAGTCGGCTGATTTCCTGGCGCAAGTATTTTGCAGCGCGCGGAGTTGCGTCGGCTTCTAACTGTCGGGGATTCGCCTTAAGGATGGGGGCAAGTTGTGCGACAGCCTCTTTGGCTTCGGCAGTAGCGCGTTGACGTATATATGCCTCACGATGAATGGTCGCCCATTCGATCGCAAATCGTACAAATCGAATAAGTTCAGAGAAAGCCGGACTATCGATGAAGCCCTGTCGATCAAGCCGAGGCTCAAGAGCTGGAATATCTGAACTGACGTCAACTTGGCCGAGATAGTTTCTCATCCCAAGCATGTTCAGCAGCACACGCGACGGGTTGATTTCCTTGATGGATTGAGCGAAGTCAAGGAGCATTTGGCTTTGAGGTCTGCCGAGTCGACGCCCACGGTCGGAATCTATTTCAAGCCAATCATCTCCAGGATTTCCATAGGGATACATTCGGAAGCCATTGTGTCTAACCTGAATGCCGCCCCATTCATCTATTAGATTGGTAAGAACGTAGTTGGCCAAGAGCTTTGGATTGCGCACTCCTTCGTTTGCATTTACTGGAAGGATGCCAATTTTCAAACTTGCGCCGCGTATAAGTCGAAAAATCGGCTGCGTAGTAAAGGTCCGTTTTCCGCCAATGCCAAATGCCCGTAGGGTCAGCTCAGCGCGCCCGTCGTCGGCAACTTTGCCCTCAAGCGTTCCCCATGAAGCCTCCATTACAGCTTCGCGAAGATCTACAACCTCTTCCGGTTTCTCGGGCGTTACGAGTTCTACTCGAAAGCCCGGATCTTCCAGAAATCCATCGCGATGGACCCCGCGGTTATTGGCAACAACAGCAAGTTGACGTCGTAAATAGTTGTAGCCCCGAGTCCTCCACTCATCAGACGGAGCTCCTGCGATTACCAATCTTGTTCCTGTCGGCGTCTTGCTTGAGCCTTTGATCAATTCACCGGTGCAATTTATAGATTCAACAGTGGTCCCGGGAATAAATTCATCCCAGTTGAAGTCGACTTTAGTGATTGTCGCGGGGCTATTTTTTGACCCGGTCCCGATCTTGGCGGAGGTTTCCAAATGCAGCGTTCGCCCGAGCCTGCGGCATGCAAATCGGCCAACGCCTTTACGTCCTGTCTTTGGTCGGCCATATAAGGAACTGGTAGGGCTATCAGCCTTGTTCGTAGTTCCAATCCGCATCCAATAATCTTGCACCTGGGTAGGTGTCATGCCGACGCCGTTGTCTTCAATGCAAATTGAAGGTCCAATGCCATCGGTGGCTTGGATAGTTACTCGAACCACGGTTGCATCGGCATCGTATGCATTTTTTACTAGCTCAGTGAGAGCTACGTGAACGGTTGATACAAGCTTCTCTCCAAGCTCTCCAAGAAGTGCACTGTCAACGGTAAAATTGAATTCTTGTGATTGACTCATGCTCGCACAAGTGAGTTAATTTACGTCACGTTCGAGAAGTTGGAAATGCATGTAATGCGCCCTTGTCGAAATTTAGGTTGTCCCTAGAAACCGGAGTGCTTAACTCGATCATCAAGCGGCAGTTTGGTGCTGCGCCGCCAGCCAGCGTTGCTCGAACTGCATGGGGCTCAGATAGCCCAGCGTCGAATGTAGCCTCGAATGGTTGTAGACGGTGACCCAGTCCATGATGACTTGCCGCGCCTGTTGGTGCGTTGCGAATCGTCGCCCCTAGAGGGCACTTCGATGCCGTCTACGGGTGGGGGCCTCCGTCCCATTGCTTGCGCAATTTGCGCTTGCTCGACGTTGGACCGGGACCGGACTCCGAAGTCTCGGCGTTCGAGGCATCTTCGGGCTACGGGCGGCGCTTGGGGAGCTGTATGTCGACCTTCTTGAGCGCATTCACAACGGTGGCTTGGCCGGCGACCTCTTCTTCGGAGAATTTGGAGCGGTGGTAGAAGTGAGCACCTGGAGGGGCATGGTTCTGCACGCGTTCCATGACGCCGCACTCCTTCCTGATACCTTCCAGCACTTTGACCACCCACTCCCTAGGCGGACGGTCCACTGGAGGAATCAGAACGAGACCGGAGTAACTCTCCTCCTTCATGATCAGAATGCCATCCTCGGCCTTGCTGTTGAAGCGTCTTCGCTCGTTCTCGAAGAGGCATGCGGTCCCGGCAGTCGTCTGGACATACGCGACGAGCACGCCTCGCGGCTCTTTCAGCGAACTGTCCTTGTAGACCCACTTCCAGTCTTTCGGTGGCAAACGTTCTCTTTGCACGTCCTCATATAGCGTGAGTGCGGCCAGTTGGAAGCTGTTGCTACCGTCCTCGATCACGAACTCTCCGGTTACAGCGCTATACCAGCCAAGTGCGGTGACGAACTTCGGATGGGTGCGCCTGAAGTACTGCAGGCCATCCCAGATGTCCTGCACGGCGCCGCTGGAGGGGAGGACGATTTCCTCGGTGTGGATGGAGGCATAGCCTGTCTTGCCGCCGGCTCCATACCGTTCGCCGGCCGAGTGCTGCTCTGATTTCTCGTTGGGAATGTGCTGGCCGGGTCGTGTGGAAGCATTGGCCAGGCGGTGGTGTACGACCTTGCGCTTTTCTCCCACAACCTCGAAGGTGGGATTGAGGATCTCGACGATGTCGCCGTTCTGGTTCGGCTCGTCGTCGGGGGTGAGGTTCACGATCAACCCGGCGGGATCTGAGTTTAGGTCGCGGCCGCCTTTCCATCGTGACTTCGGCGAGCCGTCCGGCGCGACTTCATCGGCTTTTCCGGGGTTTTCGCGATAGGCGTCGATATGAGAGCCTTTCGGGTCGCTGCCCCCCACGATGCGCAGCGCCAGGAAGGTGTGATCGTCGATCTTGCGGCCCTCGACAATGAGGGTCGCCGGACCTTTGAACCACGGCTCCGCATCAAGGAATGCCTTGCCTCTGAACTCAGGGTATTGGTTGTCGAGGCAGGCGTAGATTGATTTGGCAGCGTGCGCGGCGAAGGGGTCGTGGAGAACGTGAGCCAGAAACACAGCATCAGCGTTGTAGCAGCCGGACGCGAGCTTGATTGGCCAGTGGCCAGGCGTCGCGTTATACGTGAACGGCAAGTAGAGCCGTTCTTGCGCCTTGTCCCAGGGGTAGGTCGCCAGAACGCGACAGACATGGCCTGAACGGCCGTAAAAGCGTGAATAGAACTCCAGGCAAGGGACCAGGAGGCGCTCGCGACTTGCGGTGCTGAATACAAGAAGCCGGCTGCGATCATGCTCGCGGAAATTTAGGGGATGCTTGTCCTCTGGAATCAGCAACCTGCCCGTCTTGCTGTGGTGCTCGAATTGGCTGGTCAGCCACCAGTTGGCTCGACTGAAATCCACGTTGAACTGCCTTCGTTCGAGGGCAACTTGCTGTTTGCAAGTCTTGCCTTCCCAGACAGTGCCGACTTGCGCAAGGCCGAGCTCGGTGATTCCCACGTCAACGCTGAAGAAGTTTCCAAAAGAGCCGTTCCGCATCAGCCGACGACACCAAACAGCGACATGTGGCAGTGATTCGGCCTGTTTGTTCTTCTTCACGGCGCCGGGCCACCACACTACGCTTGGCCCAACGGGACCAAGATCGAACTTGCTGTGGCGGACCTGAATCGGCAGGAGCTCTCTTGGTTCGATTCTCACGACGGCAACGCGCTGTTATGGCGTCGCAATTATGTCGGTGGCGTCGCAGCTATTCGGAAGCGGCACAGCCGCCGCCCACCAGCGCCACGGCCGACGCGCTGTGATGCGGGGCGCGGATCGTCCGCTGCCCCCAGGGGCCCGGGCGGAACTGGCCGGCGAGGCTCAGCGTGGCCGCGCTTTCCAGCGCCGCCTCCTCGTCCAGCGGCGGCAGCAGGGCCGGCAGGCGCTGCGCCAGCATGGACTTGCCGGAGCCCGGCGGCCCCACGAGCAGCAGGCTGTGCCCGCCCGCCGCGGCGATCTCCAGGGCGCGCTTGGGTGCGGCCTGGCCCTTGATGTCCCGCAGGTCGAGCCCGCCGCCGGCCTCCGGGGCGACGGCGGCGGGCTCGCGATGGGCGCGAGGCAACGGCACGGGGCGCGGCTCCCGGGCCGACGCCGGCATCGGTGCCAGCGCCTGGACCACATCGAGCAGGTGATGGGCCTGGCGCACGTCCACGCCACCCACGAGGGCCGCCTCGGCCGCGCTGCCCGGCGGCAGCAGCAGCTGGCGCGGCGAGGGCTGCCGGCGCAGCGCCAGGGCCATGGCGAGCGCACCGCGCACCGGCCGCAGCTCCCCGGCCAGCGAGAGCTCGCCCGCGCATTCCAGGCCGGCGAGCGCGGCGGCGTCGATCTGCCCGCTCGCGGCGAGCAGCCCGAGCGCGATGGGGAGGTCGAAGCGCGCGCCTTCCTTGGGCAGGTCGGCCGGTGCCAGATTGACCGTGATGCGCTTGTTGGCGGGGAACTCCAGGCCGCTGCTGAGCAGCGCGGCCCGCACACGCTCGCGCGCCTCCTTCACTTCGGTGTCCGCCAGGCCCACCAGCGTGAAGCTGGGCAGGCCGTTGGCGAGGTGGACCTCGACGGTCACGGCTTCCGCGCGCAGGCCATCGAGCGCGCGGCTGTGGATCAGGGCCAGGGTCATGGGCGCCTCCTGGCGGTGGATTCTGGGTGGCCGCCGGTCCGGTCAGGGTGCTGGCGGGCTCGAAGACTCCTCAAGCCGCAGGATGGTGCGCGTCACCAAACTGGTGCGCCTGGGGAGGTCTCTCGAATATTTCGGTGCATGGCAGTGCCACCGCGGTGACATTCGGGCCCGAAAACGGGACCGGTACGCCCCAGCAGCGAGCAGATCACCCAGGCGGGGCGGGTGGCACGGGCCTGGCACGGAAGCTGCAAGAGGGACTGTCGAAAGTCATTTCACCATCCACTTTGCAGGAGTCCCCGCGATGAAGTCCCTGTTTGCGCTGCTGGCCCTCTCCGTCACGGCTACCGCGATGCCCGCCTGGGCCGACGAGCCGGCCAGCCCGCTGAGCTTCAATGCCAGCCTGACCACCGACTACCGCTACCGCGGCATCTCGCAGACCCGCCTGAAGCCGGCCCTGCAGGGCGGCGCCGACTACGACTTCGGCAACGGCTTCTACCTGGGCACCTGGGCCTCCACCATCAAGTGGATCAAGGACGGCGGCGGCGATGCCAGCGTCGAGATCGACGTCTACGGCGGCTACAAGACCGAGATCGCCAAGGGCCTGACCCTGGACGTGGGCCTGCTGCAGTACGTCTACCCGAGCAACAAGCTCAGCCCCAGCGCCAATACGCTGGAGCTTTACGGTGCGCTGACCTATGGCGTCTTCACCGCGAAGTACTCGCACAGCACGAGCAACCTCTTCGGCTTCGCCGATTCCAAGGGCTCCGGCTACCTGGACCTGAGCGCCGCGCTGGACCTCGGTGACGGCTTCACCCTGACCCCGCATGTGGGCCACCAGCGCGTGAAGAACCTGGGCAGCGCGTCCTACACCGACTATTCGCTGACCCTGACCAAGGACTACGCGGGCTTCACCTGGAGCGGCGCCCTGGTGCGCGCCAGCACCGATGCCTACGTGGGCCCCGGCGACAAGAACCTGGCCAAGAGCGCCCTGGTGCTGGCGGTCAAGAAGGTCTTCTGAATCCGAGCGCAAGGAAGCACACCATGAAACTGATCACCGCCGTCATCAAGCCCTTCAAGCTGGACGAGGTCCGCGAAGCCCTCAGCGCCATCGGCGTGCAGGGCCTCACCGTCACCGAGGTCAAGGGGTTCGGCCGCCAGAAGGGCCACACCGAGCTGTACCGCGGCGCCGAGTACGTCGTCGACTTCCTGCCCAAGGTCAAGGTCGAGGCGGCCGTGGATGACGCGGTCGTGGACCAGGTCATCGAGGCCATCGAGGGCTCGGCCCGCACCGGCAAGATCGGCGACGGGAAGATCTTCGTGTCCCCCCTGGACCAGGTCGTTCGCATCCGCACCGGCGAGACCGGCAAAGACGCTCTGTGAGCACCGCAACAAGACATCGTTGGAGTGATCCCATGAAGAAACTGCTCGCCTCCCTGGCCCTCGCCGCGGCGGTCTTCGCCCCAGGCGCCTGGGCACAGGACGCCGCCTCGGCGCCCACCGCTGCCGCTTCCGTCGCTGCCGTGGCCTCTGCGCCTGACGCGGCCGCCGCCTCGGCCCCCGTGGCCGCCTCCGCCCCGGCCGAAGCGGCGTCCGCCGCCGCCCCGGCGCCCGTGCCCAACAAGGGCGACACCACCTGGATGATGCTGTCCACGCTGCTGGTCATCATGATGACGGTGCCAGGTCTTGCCCTGTTCTACGGCGGCCTGGTCCGCAGCAAGAACATGCTGTCGGTGCTGATGCAGGTGATGGTCACGTTCTCGCTGATCGTGGTGCTGTGGGTCCTGTATGGCTACAGCTTCGCCTTCACCGAGGGCAACGCCTTCATCGGCGGCACGGACCGGCTCTTCATGAAGGGCATCTGGGACAACGTCGCCGGCACCTTCTCCAATGCCGCCACCTTCAGCAAGGGCGTGGTGATCCCGGAGATCGTTTTCGCCGCCTTCCAAGCCACCTTCGCCGGCATCACGGCCTGCCTGATCGTCGGCGCCTTCGCCGAGCGCATCAAGTTCTCCGCCGTGCTCGCGTTCATGACGATCTGGTTCACCTTCAGCTACCTGCCCATCGCGCACATGGTCTGGTTCTGGGCCGGCCCGGACGCCTACACGAGCGCTGACGTGGTCGAAAAGGTCAACAGCACGGCCGGCCTAATCTGGCAGTGGGGCGCGCTGGACTTCGCCGGCGGCACCGTGGTGCACATCAACGCCGCCGTGGCCGGCCTGGTCGGTGCCTACATGGTCGGCAAGCGCGTTGGCTACGGCCGCGAGGCCTTCACGCCGCACAGCCTGACGCTGACCATGGTCGGTGCCTCGCTGCTGTGGGTGGGCTGGTTCGGCTTCAACGCCGGTTCCGCCCTGGAAGCCAACGGCTTCGCCGCCCTGGCCTTCATCAACACCTTCGTCGCCACGGCCGCCGCCGTGCTGGCCTGGAGCGTGGGTGAGGCGCTGCACAAGGGCAAGGCCTCGATGCTGGGCGCCGCCTCTGGTGCCGTCGCCGGCCTGGTGGCCATCACGCCGGCCGCGGGCAATGTGGGCGTCGGTGGCGCCCTGGTGATCGGCGTCGTCGCCGGTTTCGCCTGCCTGTGGGGGGTGTCCGGCCTGAAGAAGCTGCTGGGTGCCGACGACTCCCTGGACGTGTTCGGCGTCCACGGCGTGGGCGGCATCGTCGGCGCGCTGCTGACCGGCGTGTTCAACTCGCCCGCCCTGGGCGGCCCGTCCGCCGTCGGCGACTGGGTCACGGCCTCGATGATCGCTCCGGATGCCTACAGCATCGCCAGCCAGGTCTGGACGCAGGCCAAGGCCGTGGGCGTGACCATCGTCTGGTCGGCCGTGGTGTCCGTGATCGCCTACAAGGTGGTGGACCTGACCATCGGCCTGCGCGTCTCCGAAGAGGAAGAGCGCGAGGGCCTGGACATCAGCTCGCACGGCGAGACGGCCTATCACAAGTGATCTGCCGCAGAGCCCCTCGCTTCACGGCGAGGGGCGCAGCAAAAAGGCCGCCCTCGGGCGGCCTTTCTTCTTGGCGGGTGGGCCGTCAGAGCGGCTTGCGCTCCAGGGTCCACTCCTTGGCCCCGGCTGCGCGGCCGTAGATCAGGCCTTCCGGGTTCATGAAGAGCAGGGTGTCGTTGTACTCGCTGGCGAAAAGGGCGGAGGCCGGGGTGGGCGTCTCGTCGCTGAGGGTGGTCCAGCGGCCGCCCTCGCCACCGCGCTGCATGACCGCCGTCGAGAACACGAAGGCGCCCTGGCCGCAGACGTTGTAGGCCTGGCCATTGACGCCGTAGGCCACGACGATCATCTTCATGCAGCCCTGCTCGTCCTTGGTCCAGGTGGCGCCCTGGTCGCGGCTGAGGTAGACCTTGTTGCGGCTGTAGGCGAAGAGAGTGCCGTCGCGCAGGGCCGTGGCCTGGCGGGGTTCCTCGAAGGAGGTCTTGATGCGGGTCCAGCTGCCGTCCTTCAGGTCCATGCGGTTGACGAAGCCGTTGGCCGTGACCATCACGTAGCGGTCGCCCACGATCCAGCCGCTGGCCGCCATCGAGGCCGTGCGGATCCAGCCCATGGCCTCGGGCTTGTCCGAGCGGCTGCCGGCCTCGCGGCGCAGTTCCTGCCAGGGGCCGGCCTTCGGGTCGTCGGTGGCGTAGAGCACCGCGTCCAGGCCTTCGACGGCCAGCAGGTACAGGCGCTGACCCTGGCGGGCGAGGTTGACGACCAGGCCGTGCGTGGGCGCGCTGAGCGCCTGCCAGGTCTTGCCGGCGTCGCTCGTCTGCATCAGCAGGCCTTCCTCGCCGCCCACCATGAAGCGCTGGCGGTCCGAGGCCATCAGGGCGGTGATCTCGCGGGTGTCCCCCGTGTCCAGTCGCTCCCACCGGCCCTCGGAATCGCGGGCCAGGACCTGGCCCAGATTGCTGCCGGCCAGCACGTCGCCGCTCTCCAGCATGCGCGCCGCATTGAAGGCGTAGGTGCTGCTGCGGGCCATGGCCAGACGCTTCTGGGGGTCCTGCTCGAGCTTCCAGGCCTGGATGGCCTCCGTGGCCGAGGCCTTCTGGATCAGCGACTGGATCAGACCCACGGTGAGCGTGCCCACCACCGCCGTCACGCCGGAATTGCTCACGACCAGCGTGCGGCCCTGTTGGGCCTGATTGCTGCGGGCCGCCACCTCGTTGCTGAGGCAGGGGCGCACCGGGGCGTGGCTGGCCATGGCCTGGTGCAGCGCGGGGTAGCTCAGGCGCACCCGCTCGATCTGCGGGGCGTCGAAGCCGTCGCACAGCACGGTGTAGCCCTGGCTGCCCGTGGGCTGGTAGATCAGGGTGCCCAGGCTGGTGACGGTCTGGGGCTTGATCTCGAACTCGCCGATGACGCCCTTGAGGTCACCCGTCACGCGGCCGGCCAGCTTCGGCGAGAGCATCTGCACCAGCTGGTAACGCCCGGCGGGCAGGACCGCCTCGAAGACCTGGCTGCTGTTGTTGCCGCTGTTGCCGCTGATCTTCTCGGCCTTGATCTCCACCTCGCGCTTGTCCTGGTCGACCAGAGTCAACGTCTCCCACTGGTTGAAGTAGAGGAAGTTGCCGCGGTTGGTGCTGGACGCGTTGGTGAGAATGCGCGTGGTGAAGAGGCCCGACTCCGCCGGCACCTCGCCCGCCGCGAGGCAGGCCAGCGGCGTCAGGGTCAGGGCGGCCACCAGGCCCGGGAGGCGCGCGGAAATGCGCCGTGCAGTCGGATGCATGGGAAAAGATCCATGGAATGTCGCCGGGGGCGACGATGGCGGCATTCAAGGAAGCTCGGCCCGCGTCAGCGGCGGCCGGGGGCGGGGAGCGCCCCTTCAGCGATCCTGCCGGTGCTTGAGCAGCGCCCCGAGCAGCTCGGACAGCTTGGCCGGGCTGAAGGGCTTGGGCAGGAAGTAGTCCGCGCCGGCCGCGCGCGCGGCCTCGTGGTCGGCCGAGGCGGCCTTGGCGGTCAGCATCACGATGACGGTCTTGGCGGTGCCGGGGGCGGCGCGGACCTGGCGGCAGACCTCCAGGCCGTCCATGCCGCCGGGCATCATGGTGTCCAGCAGCACCATGTCGGGCTGCCAGCTGAGGATCTTCTCCAGGCCGGCGGTGCCGTTGGCAGCTTCCTGGATCTCGTACGCGTCATCCTCCAGGGCCCAGCGGATCAGACGACGGATGTCGGCCTGGTCTTCAACGATGAGCAGTTTGGCGGGCATCTTCGGCGGTGCGGCGCAGGTGTCGATTCGTCAAGCATAGCGCCGCCTTGCGAACAGGCGCCGCACGAAGCCCTTGCATTCGGGCAATACGCCCTCAGTTGCGCCCTCCTAGAATGCCCCAAGCCCCTTCTGTCCAGGACTCTCCACCATGGTTCCACATCTCGTCACCGCCCTGAACGGCCCCATCAAGGAACTGGAGCAGCGCATCCTGGAGTCCCTGCCGGCCATCGAGCGCTGGTTCCGGCTGGAGTGGATGGAGCACACGCCGCCCTTCTACAGCTCGGTCGACGTGCGCAATGCCGGCTTCAAGCTGGTGCCGGTGGACACCAACCTCTTCCCCGGCGGCTTCAACAACCTCAATCCGGACCTGCTCCCGCTGTCGGTGCAGGCGGCCATGGCGGCCATCGAGAAGATCTGCCCCGAGGCCAAGAACCTGCTGCTGATCCCCGAGAAGCACACGCGCAACAGCTTCTACCTCCAGCACCTGCAGACGCTGGTGCGCATCTTTACGCAGGCGGGCCTGAACGTGCGCCTGGGCAGCCTGGACGAAGCCGTCACCGAGCCCACGTCGCTGGCCCTGCCCGATGGCGGCAGCCTGGCGCTGGAGCCGCTGGTGCGCAAGCGCGGCCGCCTGGGCCTGAAGGACTTCGACCCCTGCACCATCCTGCTGAACAACGACCTCTCGGCCGGCATCCCGCAGGTGCTGGAGGGGCTGCACGAGCAGTACCTGCTGCCGCCCCTGCATGCCGGCTGGACGATGCGCCGCAAGTCGCGCCATTTCCAGGCGTATGAGGAAGTGGCGAAGAAGTTCGCCAAGCTGCTGGGCATGGATCCGTGGCTCATCAACCCGCTCACGGTGGGCGTGCAGGGCCTGGACTTCACCGAGGGCCACGGCCTGGAGGCGCTGAAGGACCAGGTCGACCAGGTCCTGACCAAGACGCGGCGCAAGTACAAGGAATACGGCATCCAGGAGAAGCCCTTCGCCATCGTGAAGCCGGACGCCGGCACCTACGGCATGGGCATCATGACCGTGCGGGACGCCAAGGAGCTCGAGGAACTCAACCGCCGCTGCAAGAACAAGATGGCTGTCATCAAGGACGGCCAGCCGGTGAGCGAGGTGATCGTGCAGGAAGGGGTCGTGACGCACGAGCGCGTCAACGAGGCCGTGGCCGAGCCGGTGGTCTGCATGATGGACCGCTACGTCGTGGGCGGCTTCTACCGCGTGCATGCCGACCGCGCCGCGGACGAGAACCTCAACGCGCCGGGCGCGAGCTACGTGCCGCTGGCTTTCGCGCAGTCCACCCAGCTCCCGCGCCCCGGCGAGGCCCCCGGGGCCAGCGCGCCGAACCGCTTCTACATGTACGGCGTCATTGCCCGCCTGGGCATGCTGGCCGCCAGCTACGAGCTCGAGGCCACCGACCCGGACGCCGAGGTCTACGCCTGAACGGAGCGCTTGGCAAGAGGCGGGGCCGGGCTGTGGGGAATCATGCCCAGCTTGCATGAGGCCGCCGGGCTGCCGGGTGCCGGCGGGCGCACAATAGCCGCTTTTGACTCCTCGGCTTGACCTGTCTCAGGCCGTCGTGCCTGTGAGCTCGAGCCACGAACAACAACACCGAAGCCCCGGCGTCCTGGCCGCCATGACCTTGGGCGCCCTGGGGGTCGTCTACGGCGACATCGGCACCAGCCCGCTCTACGCCCTCAAGGAAGTCTTCCACGGCGGTCACGTGCCGCTGACGCCGCAGAACATCCTCGGCGTGCTGTCCCTGCTGTTCTGGACGATGACCATCGTGGTCTCGTTCAAGTACGTCCTGCTGATCCTGCGGGCCGACAACAACGGCGAGGGCGGCCTGATCGCCATGCTGGCCCTGGCCACGCAGGCCGTGCGCGCGAAGCCGGCCCTGCGGCGCGTGCTGATGGGCGTGGGCCTCTTCGGCACGGCCATCTTCTTCGGCGATGCCGTCATCACGCCCGCCATGACGGTGCTGGGCGCGGTCGAGGGCATCGACGTCTATGCGCCCCAGTACGACCAGCTGATCGTCCCGCTGACCCTCATCGTGCTGGCCGGCCTCTTCGCCGTGCAGCGCTTCGGCACGGGCGGCGTGGGCAAGGCCTTCGGGCCGGTGATGCTGGTGTGGTTCACCTGCCTCACGCTGCTCGGGCTGCCGCAGATCCTCGAGAACCCCAAGGTGCTGGCCGCGGTGAACCCGCTCTATGCCATCGAGTTCTGCATGCACTACGGCTGGGTCGCCTTCGTGGCCCTGGGCGCGGTGGTGCTCGTCGTCACGGGCGGCGAGGCGCTCTATGCCGACCTCGGCCACTTCGGCAAGCAGCCCATCCGCATCGCCTGGTACGGCATCGTCATGCCGGCCCTGGTGATCAACTACTTCGGGCAGGGCGCCCTGCTGCTGGAAGACCCGGCGGCCATCAAGAACCCCTTCTTCCTGATCGCGCCCTCGTGGGCCGAGATGCCGCTGTTCGGCCTGGCCACGCTCGCCGCCATCGTGGCCTCGCAGGCCCTGATCACCGCCGCCTTCTCCGTCACCAAGCAGGCCGTGCAGCTGGGCATCCTGCCCCGCATGCGCATCGTGCACACGTCCGTGCGGGACATCGGCCAGATCTACGTGCCCTTCATCAACTGGATGCTGTTCGGCTTCGTGGTGGTGGCCGTCGTGATGTTCGGCTCGTCCAGCAAGCTGGCCGGCGCCTACGGCGTGGCGGTGACGATCGACATGACCATCACCACGGTCATGACCTTCTTCGTGATCCGCTACGGCTGGAAGTACCCGCTGGCGCTGTGCGTGGCGGCGACGGGCTTCTTCTTCGTCATCGACGTCACCTTCCTCGCCTCCAACCTGCTGAAGGTCGCGGCGGGCGGCTGGTTCCCGCTGACCATCGGCGTGTGGATGTTCACGCTGATGCTGACCTGGAAGCAGGGCCGCCAGCTGCTGTCCAACAAGCTGCGCGAGGACGCCATCGAGCTCAAGGGCTTCCTCGAGGCCGTGTTCCTGAGCCCGCCCGTGCGCGTGCCGGGCTCGGCGGTGTTCCTGTCGGCCGAGCTCGGGATCACGCCCAATGCGCTGCTGCACAACCTCAAGCACAACAAGGTGCTGCACGAGCAGAACCTCTTCGTCACGGTGCGCCACCACGAGAAGCCCTGGATCGGCTTCGACAAGCGCGTCGAGGTGGAGAACCTCGGCAACGACTGCTGGCAGGTGACGGTGCACTTCGGCTTCAAGAACGAGCCCGACGTGCCCGAGGCGCTGAAGCTGCTCGAGGCCCGCGGCGTGCATCTGGACGACATGGAGACGAGCTACTTCCTCTCCCGCGACATCGTCATCCCGACCATCGGCTCGGGCATGGCGCTCTGGCGCGAGAAGCTCTTCGCCAGCATGCACCGCAACGCCGCCGCCGCGGCCGACTTCCTGCACCTGCCGACCAACCGCATCGTGGAGCTGGGCTCCAAGGTCGAGATCTGAGTTCAGCGCTGCCGCCGCGTGACGACCAGATGAAGGGGTGACGGGCGCACGCAGCGCCCGCAGGCTTGTCCCCGGCCCGGCAGGTTCACGGCGGGCCGGCTATGCTGGCCCCCATGCGCCGTTTCCTGCAAGACCTGTCCCTGCCTTCCACCGTTGCCGGCTTCGTGGCCGTGCTGGTGGGCTTCACCAGCTCGGTGGCCATCGTCTTCAAGGGCGCGACGGCCCTCGGCGCCACCCCGACGCAGCTGACGTCCTGGATGTGGGCGCTGGGCCTGGGCATGGGGCTCACCAGCCTCGGCCTCTCGCTCTGGACGCGCAAGCCGGTGCTCACGGCCTGGTCCACGCCCGGCGCCGCGCTGCTGTCGACCACCGTCGGCGTGTCGATGCCCGAGGCGGTCGGCGCCTTCATCGTCTGCGCGCTGCTCATCGCCATCGCGGGCTTCAGCGGGCTGTTCGAGCGCCTGATGGACCGCATCCCCATCGCCATCGCCTCGGCCCTGCTGGCCGGCGTGCTCGCCCGCTTCGGGCTGGACGCGATGCTGGCCACGCAGAGCGCACCCGTGCTGGTGCTCGCCATGGCAGCGGCCTTCCTGCTTGGCCGCCGCTTCTGGCCGCGCTACGCGGTGCCCGTGGTGCTGCTGGCGGGCATCGCGGTGGCCGGCTTCCAGGGGCGCCTGCACATGGACGCCGTGCAATGGGCCTGGGCGCAGCCCGAGTGGGTGAGCCCGCGTTTCAGCGTCGCGGCGCTCATCGGCGTGGCGCTGCCGCTGTTCCTCGTGACCATGGCCTCGCAGAACCTGCCCGGCGTCGCCGCGCAGCGGGCCTCGGGCTACCAGACGCCCGTGTCGGCCAGCATCGGGGTGACAGGTCTTGCCTCGCTCGTGCTGGCGCCCTTTGGCGGCTATGCGCTCAACCTGGCCGCCATCACCGCTGCCATCTGCATGGGCCGCGAGGCGCATGAGGACCCGGCCCGGCGCTACACGGCGGCCGTGATGGCCGGCGTGTTCTACATCGCCCTCGGCCTGGCCGGCGGCGCCGTCGTCGGGCTGCTGGCGGCCTTCCCGCGGGAGCTCGTCGCCGCGATCGCCGGGCTCGCGCTGCTGGGCACCATCGCCGGCGGCCTGAGCGCCGCCCTCAAGGAAGAGGCGCACCGCGACGCCGCGATCCTCACCTTCCTCGTGACCCTCTCCGGCCTCCAGCTGGCGGGCATCGGCTCGGCCTTCTGGGGCGTGGTGGCCGGCTCGCTGGCGCTGCTGGTGCAGCACCTGCGCCGCCCCTGACGCCGCCCGCCACCCGATCCCTCGATTCCACCTTTTCGGACCTCCGCCATGAAACTGCTCTTCGTTGCCGACCCGCTGTCCAGCTTCAAGACCTACAAGGACTCGACCTTCGCCATGATGCGCGAGGCCGCCCGCCGCGGCCACGAGCTGTGGGCCTGCGAGCCCGCCGACCTGGTGTGGCAGCGCGGCGGGCTCGTGACCGCCCGCGGTGCGCAGCAGCTGCAGCTCACGCCCGCCGCGCTGGCCAGCGGCTACGGCACGGACACGCCCGACTGGCACGCCGTCACGGCCACGCAAGACCTGGCCCTCGCCGGCGTCGATGCCGTGCTGATGCGCAAGGACCCGCCCTTCGACAGCGAGTTCTTCTACACGACCCAGCTGCTGAGCCAGGCCGAGCGCGAAGGCGCCCGCGTCTTCAACAAGCCCTCGTCCCTGCGCGAGCACCCCGAGAAGCTCGCCATCCTCGAGTTTCCGCAGCACATCACGCCCACGCTCGTGACGCGCTCGGCCGCGGCCATCCGCGCCTTCCACGCCGAGCACCGGGACATCATCCTCAAGCCGCTCGACGGCATGGGCGGCATGGGCATCTTCCGCGTCGGGGCGGACGGCATGAACCTCGGCGCCATCATCGAGACGCTCAACAAGGACGGCGCCCAGACGGTCATGGTGCAGCGCTACCTGCCCGAGATCGCGCAGGGCGACAAGCGCATCCTGCTGATCGGCGGCGAGGTCGTGCCCTTCGCGCTGGCCCGCATTCCGCAGGGCGGCGAGGTGCGCGGCAATCTGGCGGCCGGCGGCAAGGGCGTGGCCATGCCGCTGACCGAACGCGAACGCGAGATCGCCGAGCACCTGGCGCCCATCCTCGCGGCACGCGGGCTGCTGCTGGTGGGCCTGGACGTGATCGGGCCCTGCCTCACCGAGATCAACGTCACCAGCCCGACCTGCTTCCAGGAGATCGGCGCCCAGACGGGCTTCGACGTGGCCGCGCTCTTCGTCAACGCGCTGGAACGGGCGGTCGGCGCGGGCCAGGGTTGATCCGCATGCCGCACGGGTGGGACTGGTGGTCAAATACCAAAGCAAGACCAAAAACATACCAATGCTGCCGGGTCAGGGCTTGACCGGGCGGGGCATCCGTCGGGGCTTGCGCGGCCTGACGTGAAATGTCGGGCGGGCCGGGGAAGGCGGATGCCGTACAGGAGGGGTCGTCATCGAACGGCCCGGCGCGGCGCCCCTGACGGGCGTCGGATTCGGGCTGCTGTCCTGAACTGCACCGATCCCCTGGAGGTTTGCATGTCCCCGTCCCCCCGTCCCCATCTGCTGAGCCTGGCCCTGCTGGCCGCCGGCCTCACGCTCACCTCGTCGGCCCTGGCCGCCACCTGCTCGGCCGCCTGGGCCGAAGGCAAGACCTACACCGCCAACACCCTGGCCAGCGAGCAGGGCAAGGACTACAGCGCGCTGGTCACCCACACCGCCTACGTCGGCACCCACTGGAACCCGGCCGCCACGCCGTCGCTGTGGCGCTTCGTGGCCGACTGCACGGCTGGCCCGACGCCGACGCCTACCCCCACGCCAACCCCGACGCCAACGCCAACGCCAACGCCAACGCCAACGCCGACTCCGACTCCGACTCCGACTCCGACCCCGACCCCCACCCCCGGCCTGCCCAAGCACGCCCTGATCGGCTACTGGCACAACTTCGCGAACGGCGCCGGCGCTCCGATCCGGGTGAAGGACGTGTCCGATGACTGGGACGTGATCATGATTTCCTTCGCCAGCGATGCGGGCGACGGCGGCGTGGGCTTCCAGCTCGACCCGGGCGCGGGTTCCGAGGCGGACTTCATCGCCGACATCGCCGCCAAGCGCGCGAAGGGCAAGAAGGTGGTGCTGTCCCTTGGCGGGCAGGACGGGCGCATGACGCTCAACACCAGCGCGCAGGTCACGAACTTCGTCAACACGCTGGCCGCGCTGATCGCGAAGTACGGCTTCGACGGCATCGACCTGGACCTGGAGAGCGGGGCCGGCGTCTCGCTGGGCGCGCCCATCATCAACAACCTGATCAGCGGCGTGAAGCAGCTCAAGGCGCGGGTGGGGCCGGGCTTCTACCTCTCGATGGCGCCGGAGCATCCCTATGTGCAGGGCGGCTACGTCGCCTTCGGCAGCATCTGGGGCGCCTACCTGCCCATCATCGACGGCCTGCGCGACGAGCTGACGATGATCCACGTGCAGTACTACAACAACGGCGGCTTCACCTACTCCGACGGGCGACAGCTCAGCGAGGGCACGGTGGACGGCCTCGTGGGCGGCAGCCTGATGCTGATCGAAGGCTTCAAGGTCAGCCAGGGCACGGGCTGGGAGTTCAAGGGGCTGCGTCCCGACCAGGTGGCCTTCGGCGTGCCCTCCGGCACGCGCGCGGCCGGCCGGGGCTATGCGGCGCCCGGCGTCATCAACCAGGCGCTGACCTGCCTCACGCTGCTGCAGAACTGTGGCGCCGTGAAGCCCAAGGTGGCCTACCCGGGCTTCCGCGGCGCCATGACGTGGTCCATCAACTGGGACCGGGCCGATGGCCTCAGCTTCTCGGTGCCGGTGAAGGCGCAGCTCCGGACGCTGCCCTGAACCGTGCCCTCGGGCGGTGGCAAGACCTGACCCCGGTGCGGGCGCCGGGCGTCAGCGCCGGCGCAGGCCCAGGTGCAGCGCCGTGTCGGGTCGCAGCGTGATGTCCAGCCGCGGGGAGGGCGCCGCCTGGCCCGGCAGCGTGTGCAGCTCATGGCGCTGCAGGATCTGCGCGGCGACGACGCTCATCTCCGTCAGCGCGAAGTGGCTGCCCAGGCACACGCGCGGGCCGGCGCCGAAGGGCAGCCAAGCCCCGCGCGGGATCTCGGGGTGGCCGCTCGCGGTGTCGAAGCGCTCGGGGCGGAACGCGTCGGGCTCCTCGAACCAGCGCGGGTCGCGGTGGGTGAGGGCGGGCGTCAGGCGGATCATGCTGCCCGGCGGCAGCTCGTAGCCGGCCACGCGCACCGGCGCGGTGGTGCGGCGCGAGAACAGCGCCGCCGCGGGCGGATACAGGCGCAGGCTTTCCTTGAAGCTGCGCGCCAGGCGCGGCATCAGCGCGAGGTCCGCCGCGGTGGGCGCGCGCTCGCCGAGCACCGCGCGCACCTCGTCGGCGATCCGGGCCTGCTCCTCGGGATGCGAGGCCATGCACCAGCCCCACCACGTCAGCGCCGCGGCGGTGGTCTCGTGGCCGGCCAGGAAGGTGGTCATGCATTCGTCCCGCAGGCCGCGGGGGTCGAGGCCGTGGCCGCTGGCGTCCTGCGCCTCCACCATCAGGCCCAGCAGATCGTCCTGCGCCCCGGTGCTGCTGGCCAGCCGAGCCTGGATCTCGCCTTCGATGAAGCGGTCCAGCAGATGCAGGGCGCGGCGCTTGCGGGCCTTCCAGGGCGCCCACAGCGGCGCGCTGACGGGCCAGTAGAACTCCTTCATCGCCTCGATGCCGAGGTCGTGCACGGCCGCGGCGATGCCCCGCCCCTGCTGCACGTCGGCGCGGGAGAAGAGGGCGCGCATGATGACGGCCATCGTCGTCTGCGTCATGGCGCCCTCGAAGTCGATCACCGGCGTGTCGCCCCAGGCGGCGATGCCGTCGCGGGCGGCCTCCACCATGCGCGGCACGAAGCCCTCGACCCGCTTGGGCGAGAAGGCCGGCTGCAGCATCTGGCGCTGGCGCTTCCAGGCCGCGCCTTCGGCGACGAGCACGCTGTGCCCGTGTGCGCTGGCGAAGACCTCGGTGCCGCGCTCCCAGCGGATCAGCTGCTCGTGCGAGGCGACGAGGATCTCGCGGATGTGCTCGGGATGCAGGAAGCTGTAGTCCACCAGATGGAGGAAGCGCTGGCGGACGACGTCGCCGTACTGGGCGTGCCAGGCGCGGACGTTGCCGAGGTAGTCCAGGCGCAGTGCGCGCAGGCGGTCGAAGCCCAGGCCGGCGGGGCCGGGCGGCAGGGCGGCATTCACGGAGGGCAGGGTGTGCGTGTTCATGGGGCGGATCGTGACGGCGTGGCGCCGCGGCGTCTTGAACGAAATCGACATGCGCGAGGACTTGGCCGGGCAGCGGCCGGCGCATGCAGCGCTTCACTACACTGCGCCCATGGACTGCGACCGCCATCCCGATGCCGTCGCCCGGCTGATCGCCCCCAGCCTGGCGCTGAGCGGCTGCCTCTATGCCTCCCTGTGGCGCGACACGACGGGCGCCGCCTCGCTCACGACCGCCCAGCGCAGCAGCCATTTCCCGGCCACGCCCTACTGCGGCATGACCTGGGCGCTCGAGGGCGACGGCTGCCAGGTGCTGGACGACGGCAGCGAGCAGCGGCTGCCGAGCCTCTCGCTGGTGGGCGGGCCGAAGAGCCGGCCGGCGCAGTACCGCTCCGATGCCGGCACGCGCTGCTTCATGGTGGCCTTCCTGCCGGATGCGCTGCACGCGCTGACCGGGCTGGACCTGGCCTCGCTGCTGGACCGCCACGTGCCGATCGAGTCCGTGCTGGGCCCGGACTGGCAGGCGCTGAGCCGTGACATCCTGGCCGCGCCCGACGAGCACGCCTGCCAGGCGCTGCTCGAGGCCTTCCTGCTGCCGCGCTGGCGCGCCTGCGTCCAGGGCGCGAGCGCGCCGCCGCGGCGCTACCGGGACTGGATGGAGAACCTGGCGCTCAAGGCCGTGGCCGGCGGCCATGGCGAGAGCCTGCGCCAGGTGGAGCGCCGCATCAAGCGCTGGAGCGGCCAGAGCCTGCGGGCGCTGCGCAGCATCAGCCGCGCCGAGTCGACCTTCCACCAGGTGCGCCTGGAGATGGAGGCCGGCGAGGTGCTGTGGAGCGCGCTGGCGCAGGACGCCGGCTATGCGGACCAGGCCCACCTGTGCCGCGAGACCCGCCGCGTCACGGGCTTCACGCCCGAGGAGCTGCGCCGGCGTATCGACACGGACGAAGCCTTCTGGGCCTACCGCGTCTGGGCCTGAACGGCCCCGGCCGGCGGCGCTGGCGGCCCGATGCGCGGCTCTGGGACAATCCGCCCCCATGGCTGTCCTTTCCCTGACCAATGCCCATCTCGCCTACGGCCACGTGCCGCTGCTGGATGGCGCCAATTTCTCGCTCGAAACCGGTGAACGCGTGGGCCTGATCGGCCGCAACGGCACCGGCAAGTCCTCCCTGCTCAAGATCCTCGCCGGCATCGACAAGCTCGACGACGGCCTGCTGCAGCTGCAGCTCGGGCTGCGCAGCGTCTATGTGCCGCAGGAACCCGCGCTGCGGGCCGAGGCGAGCATCTTCGACGTCGTCAGCGAGGGCGTGGCGGAGGCCCGCGAGCTGCGCGAGCGCTTCGAGGCTCACGCGCCCGGCGAGGACCTCGACGCCCTGCAGACGCGGCTCGAGCAGCTCGGTGGCTGGACCTGGGAGCAGCGCGTCGAGGAGACGCTGCAGCGTCTGGGGCTGGACGGCAGCCGGCAGGTCGGCGCGCTGTCCGGCGGCCTGAAGAAGCGCGTGGCCCTGGCCCGCGCCCTGGTGGCCGAGCCCGACGTGCTGCTGCTCGACGAGCCCACCAACCACCTGGACCTCGACGCCATCGCCTGGCTCGAGGGCCTGCTCAACGCCTTCAAGGGCAGCCTGCTGCTGATCACCCACGACCGGGCGTTCCTGGACAACGTCTGCAACCGCATCGTCGAGCTGGACCGCGGGCAGCTGCGGGGCTATCCCGGCAACTTCGCGGCCTTCCAGGCGGCCAAGCAGTACGAGCTGGAGAACGAGGCCCTGGCCAACGCCCGCTTCGACAAGCTGCTGGCGCAGGAGGAGGTCTGGATCCGCAAGGGCGTCGAGGCCCGCCGCACCCGCAGCGTGGCGCGCGTGGCGCGTCTCGTGCAGATGCGCGAGGAGCACGCCGCCCGCCGCGACGTGCAGGGCAAGGTGCGCCTGGACATCGCCACCGGGGACAGCAGCGGCAAGATCGTCGCGGAGCTGGAGAAGGTCAGCAAGCGCTTCGGCGAACGCACCGTGGTGCGCGAGTTCAGCACGACCATCCTGCGCGGCGACAAGATCGGCCTGATCGGCCCCAACGGCGCGGGCAAGACGACGCTGCTCAAGATGATCCTCGGCGAGCTGCCGCCCGACAGCGGCACCGTGCGCCAGGGCTCGCGCCTCACCGTGGCCTATTTCGACCAGATGCGTGACGGCCTCAACCTCGAGGCCACGCTGGCCGACACGATCAGCCCGGGCAGCGAGTGGATCGAGATCGGCAACCAGCGCAAGCACGTGATGAGCTACCTGAGCGACTTCCTCTTCGCTCCCCAGCGCGCCAACTCGCCGGTCAAGAGCCTCTCGGGCGGCGAGCGCAACCGCCTGCTGCTGGCCCGGCTCTTCGCCCGCCCGGCCAACGTCCTGGTGCTGGACGAGCCGACCAACGACCTCGACATCGAGACCCTGGAGCTGCTGGAAGAGCTGCTGCAGGACTACGACGGCACCGTCTTCCTGGTGAGCCATGACCGGCGCTTCCTGGACAACGTGGTCAGCTCGACCCTGGTGGCCGAGGGCGACGGCGTCTGGCGCGAATACGAGGGCGGCGTGCAGGACTGGCTGACGCAGTCCCAGCGCGCCAAGGCCCTGGCCGCCAAGGCCGCGGCGACGTCCGCCCCGGCGCCGGCGCCTGCGCCCGCGGCAGCGCCTGCGCCGGCCAAGCGCAAGCTCAGCTACAAGGAGCAGCGGGAGCTCGACGAGCTGCCGGGCCGCATCGAGGCCCTGGAGGCCGAGCAGGCCCAGCTCAGCGCCCTGATCGGCGGCACGGAGCTCTACACCCAGGGCGCGGGTCGCATCCAGGAGGTGACGAACCGCGCATCGGCCATCGAGGAGGAGCTGATGGTCCTGCTGGAGCGCTGGGAAGTGCTCGGCGCGCGCTGATCAGGCGCGGCGTGTGAAACCCGCCGGTCCTCGTGCCGGCGTCAGGCGCGCTGCAGCTTGTCGGCCGGGACGAGCCCGGCCTTGTTCTTCAGCTGCACGACCAGCTCGCCCTGGCGGATGACCACGGTGTCCACGACCTCGGTGGCGTTGCCGACCCGCACCTTGTCGCCCGGCTTGAGCGGCGGGGTGGCCGGCATGACGGGCATCGGCGGCAGGACCACCCGCTGCGCCGCCTGGGGCGTGCCCATGATCTGCTGCAGCCGCTGGTGCAGGTCCGGCCGCTCCAGCGCCAGCTTCTCCAGCGCCTGGCGCAGCGTCGTCTTCAGCTCCGGCCCGGTGAAGGGCTTCTTGAGCAGGAAGCGCGAGCCGGCCGCCTGGGCCTGCGCCTGCTGCTCCGGGCCGACCTCGAAGCTCAGCAGCGCCAGGCGGCAGTCCGGCACCTGGCGGCAGATCTGCTGGTGCAGGGCGATGCCGTTCGTGGCTTCCTTGGGGAACCAGTCGGTGATGAGGAACTGCGGGCGAAACTCCGGCAGCAGGGCCAGGGCGTCCTCGGGCTTGCTGCAGCAGCGGATGTTGCCTGCGGGAAAACCGTAGCTCTCGAGCAGCTGGCGGGCAAAGGACTGCACGCCGGCCAGCGGGTCGACGACGAGGAAATTCAGCGGAGCGGGGGCGTTCATGGCGGCGCCGAGAAGGGAAGCTGGGGGGATTGCAATCGATCTTAGCGAGCCCGCTCGGCGTCTTGCTGACGTCCGCTGACAGTGCTGCCCCTCAAACCGCCCCAGCGTGAAATAAGTGCGTGAAGGTCTCCCCACGCCCCGCGCGGTGGGGCCTCCCGGCCTAGGGGTTTGGCCCTAGCATGGGCCATCCCGGTTCCCGGATCGCCACAGGACGTCGTTTGCATGGGTCTTCGTCGCCAGATGATCGGCTACGTGATCGCCGTTTCGGCCGGGTGCGTCCTGCTCGGGGTCTGGGCCCTGCAGCGCGGGCTGGAGCAGGCCTACCACGCGGCCGAGCTGGAGGAGGCCCGGGATGATTTCCGCCATCTTCTGGCGGTGCTGGACGGCGAGATCCAGCATCGCGAATCCATGCTGCGCGAATGGCGCCTGTGGCCGGACCTGCGACGGCATCTGCAGCGGCCGGATCCGGCCTTCGTGGCGCGCAGCTTCCAGCCCGTCTACCTGAACCAGATCGGGCTCGAGGGCCTGATGCTGCTGGACGCGCAGGGGCGTGTCGCCCTGCAGGCCTGGGCCACCGCGGACGGCGAGCGCTGGGCCTCCACCCTGCCGCCCGGCACGCGGGCCTGGATCGCGTCCCCGGCTGCCGATGCGCCGGCCTGCGGCCTCGTCGGCAGCCCCGACTACCTCGTGCTGCTGTGCCGCCGCGCCCTGGCGGAGCCCGGCCTGAAGGACGGCGCGCAGGCCGTGCTGGTGATGGCCGAGCGGCTGGACAGCCACTTCCTGCGCACGCTCGAGCGCCGCGTCGGGCTGCCGGTGCGCCTCGTCCCCGCGGCGCAGGCCCAACCGCTGGCCGGCGACATCGTCGAGCCCCTGGCCAGCGCCGAGTTGCCCGGCGCCGGGCCCTGGAGCCTGCGCCACCTGGACGAGCATCTGCTCATGCACTGGCCCCTGCCCATGGCGGGCGGACCGGCGCAGCAGGTAGCGCTGGAGGTCCTGCACGGGCGCGAGGTCGCGCGGCGGGGCGCGCAGGAGCTGCACGACCGGCGCCTGGTCATGGTGCTGCTGGGGGTGCTGCTGAGCGTCGGCCTGGGCGTGCTGCTGGACCGCCTCGTGATCAGCCGGGTCGTGCGGATGCGGCGCGAGCTGGCGAGCATCCGCGAGCAGCGGCAGTGGCATGCCGCCGTCACGCTGCAGGGCGCCGACGAAATCAACGAGCTGGGCGCGGGCATCAACCACCTGCTCGCTGTCATCGACCGGCAGGTGTACGAGCTCGAGAAGCTCTCGATGACGGACGCGCTGACGGGCCTGCCCAACCGCCGCAGCTTCAGCCAGCGCCTGGGCCTGGCGCTGCGCCAGCAGCACCGCAACGGGGCGTCGCTGTGCCTGATCCTGATCGATGTCGACCACTTCAAGCGCTACAACGACCACTACGGCCATGCGGCGGGCGATCAGGCGCTGCAGACGCTGGCCCGCTGCCTGCAGCAGGTGGCACGCCGGCCCACCGACCTGCCGGCGCGCCTGGGCGGCGAGGAATTCGCCCTGCTGCTGCAGGACACCGACGCCGAAGGGGCGCTGCACCAGGCCGAGAAGCTGCGGGACCTGCTGGCCCGCGAGGCCGTGGTGCACGAGGCCCAGCCGGACGACGCCGGGGGCGCCGCGGGGCGGCTGACCGTCAGCATCGGGTTGGCGATGTTCGCGACGCCGGACAGCGCCGACACGCTCTACCAGCGTGCGGATGCGGCGCTCTATGCGGCCAAGGCCGCCGGGCGCAACCGCATCGAGTGCGCCTGAGCGCCTGAGCGCCCGCGGCGGCGCTCAGCGCTGGCGCTCCTCGCGCATGGCCTGCAGGCGGCGCCAGAAGCGGGCGTCCTGCGAGGTGGCGAAGTTGATGCGCATGAGGCTGCCGGCCTGGCGCGTGGCGCTGAACAGCACGCCCGGCGCGATCAGCCAGCCCTCGTCCAGCATGCGCTGCGCGAGGCGCTCGGTGTCCATGCCCACCTCCAGCCAGCCGAACAGCCCGGCCGGCGGCGTGACGAAGCGGCAGCCCGCGCCCTCGGCCAGCGGCACCACGCGCTGGCGGGCGGCGTCCAGCCGGGCGATCACGCGCTCGGCATGGCGCCGCAGCGTGCCCTGTTCCAGGCATACCGCCACGGCCCGGTCCATCAGCGGGCTGGTGGTGAGGGTGGTCAGCAGCTTCTGTTCGGTGAGCTGGGCCACGATCTCGGGTGCCGCGGCCACGAAGCCCACGCGCCACGCCGGCGTCAGGATCTTGGAGAAGCCCGAGACATAGAGCGTGCGCCGCAGGCCGTCCAGCGCGGAGAGCCGCGGTGCGTGGTTCGGCGCCATGGAGGCGTAGGTGTCGTCCTCGACGATCTGGAAGTCGTGCGCCTCCGCCAGCTTCAGGATCTGGTGCGCCCGCGACAGCGACAGCGTGCCGCCCGTCGGGTTGTGCAGCACCGAGACGGTGACATACATGCGCGGCCGATGCTCCTGCGCCAGCTGCGTCATGACAGCCATGTCGGGGCCGTCGGCACCGCGGGGCACGGGCAGCAGGCGCATGCCGGCCTGCGAGAGGCGGGCGTACTCGATGGACCAGCCCGGGTCGTCCACCAGCACGGCGTCTCCCGGCTGCAGCAGGCGGCGCGTGATGAGGTCCAGCGCGTGGGTGGCGCCCACGGTGCTGATGATCTGCTCGGCCGGCGCGCTGATGCCGAGGTCGTCCAGCCGCCGCGCGAGGGCCTGGCGCAGGCGCAGGTCGCCGCCGGGCTCGCCGTACTGCAGCGCGAGCGGGTCGTCGCCGTCCGTCTGGGCCAGCACGCGGCGCATGGCGCTCTGCAGCAGGGGCAGGTCCAGCCAATCCCCCGGCAGCGTGCCCAGGCCCGGCGCATGGCGGGCATCGGCCTGGAACATGCCGCGGATCAGCGCGGTGGCGTCCAGCGGCACGCCCTGCGGAATGCCCACGGACGGGCGCTGCGGCGCCGTCCGGCCGTCAGCCGGGGCCTGCGGGCGCAGGTCCCGCACGAAGAAGCCGCGCTGCTTGCGCGCCTCGACCAGGCCGGCCGCCAGCAGCTGGTCATAGGCGGCGACCACGGTGTAGGGGCTCACGCGGTGGTGGCGCGCGCACTCCCGCACGGAAGGCAGGCGGCTGCCCGGCAGCAGCAGGCGCTGCTGGATGCGCTGCGAGAAGCGCTGGGCGAGCTGCTGGGCCAGGGGTTGGCCGGCATCGCGTTGCAGGGCGGCGGTGGCGGCTGTGTCGGTGTGCATGCCAGTACAGTTTCTAGTGCTGTCCGGACAAGTGTATTGGTTCTGTACTGGCTGCGGGTCGTAGACTGGCCCGAAGCCATTCACAATGGATGCCGAGTCCGTTGAGATTCCGTCATTGATTGCCCGCGGCGCCTGCCGTCGATTTGCTGGAGACAAGAACGTGAGCACCTCCCCCTGGAACCTGGCCCAACGCGCTGCGCGGATGAACCCGTCCATCATTCGCGAGATCCTGAAGGTCACCGAGAAGCCGGGCATCCTGTCCATGGCCGGCGGTCTGCCGTCGGCGGACACCTTCCCCGTCGAGGCCCTGAAGACCGCCTGCGACCGCGTGCTGTCGCTCAACGCCAAGGAATCGCTGCAGTACGCCGCCAGCGAGGGCTTCGCCCCGCTGCGCGAGTGGGTGGCCGCCCGCATGGCGCGCCTGGGCCTCGAGGTCTCGCCGGACCAGGTGCTGATCACCAGCGGCTCGCAGCAGGGCCTGGACCTGGTCGGCAAGATCATGTGCGACGTTGGTGCCCCGGTGGCCGTCGAGACGCCCACCTACCTCGGCGCCCTGCAGGCCTTCACGCCCTACGAGCCCATCTTCACCAGCCTGGCCAGCGACCACGAGGGCCCGCTGCCCGAGGCCTTCGCCCGCCTGGCCCATGACGCACCCGGCACGCGCTTCGCCTACCTGCTGCCCAACTACCAGAACCCCACCGGCCGCGTGATGAGCCTCGAGCGCCGCCAGGCCGTGATGGCCGCCGCCAAGGCCGCCAACGTGCCCGTGGTGGAGGACAACCCCTACGGCGACCTGTGGTTCGACGAGGAGCCGCCCGCCTCGCTGTCGTCGATGTGGCCCGAGGGCTCCATCTACCTGGGCTCCTTCTCCAAGGTGCTGACGCCGGGCTTCCGCCTGGGCTACATCGTGGCGCCCAAGGCCCTGTACCCCAAGCTGCTGCAGGCCAAGCAAGCGGCCGACCTCCACACGCCGGGCTTCAACCAGCGCGTGGTCTATGAGGTCATCAAGGACGGCTTCCTGGACCAGCACATCCCCAACATCCGCGCCCGCTACAAGGCCAACCGCGATGCCATGGCCGCGGCGCTGAAGCAGTACCTGCCGGCCGGCTGCGAATGGCAGAGCCCCAAGGGCGGCATGTTCTTCTGGATCCGCCTGCCCGAGGGCCTGGACGCCATGGCGCTGCTGCCCAAGGCCGTGGACGCCAACATCGCCTACGTGCCCGGCGCGGCCTTCTATGCGTCCAACCCGGACCTGCGCGCCCTGCGCCTGTCCTTTGTGACGCTGACGCCCGAGCTCATCACCGAGGGCGTGGCCATCCTCGGCCGCGTGCTGGGCGAAGCGCTGGAAGCCGGCGCCCAGCCCACGCCCTGAGGCGTCCCGATGGCGGCCGATGATCCGCAGGGCCTGCAGCGCCAGCTCGGAGCCAAGCGCTACCGGCTCAGCTGCGAGCCGGCGGACATCGACGCCGTCGCGGCCCATGCCTACCTGAGCCGGGCGTACTGGTCCGAGGGCATTCCCCTCGCGCTGGTGCAGCGGGCGATCGAGCACTCGCTGTGCATCGCCCTGCGCTGTGCGGCGGACGGCGAGCCCGAGACACAGGTGGGCTTTGCCCGCATGGTCACGGACCGCGCGACCTACGCCTATCTCTGTGACGTCTATGTCCTCGAGCCCCACCGCCGTCAGGGGCTGGCCGACTGGATGATGCAGACGCTGCTGCAGCACCCCGATCTCCAGGGGCTGCGCCGCCTGCAGCTGGTCACGCGGGACATGCAGGCGCTCTATGCGCGGCATGGCTTCCAGCCGCTGGGCCATCCGGAGCGGGGCATGGAGATTGCCCGCCCGGGCCTGTACCTGCGCGCCGCTGCCGACCCGCCGGGCTGAGCCCCGGCCCCCACGTTCCACTGCCATTGCCACTGCCGGAGGTGCCCTGATGAGCCCGCGTTCCCGTCCCTTTGCCCAGGTCGATGTCTTCACCGCCGAGCCGCTCAAGGGCAATCCGCTGGCGGTGGTCGTGGATGGCTCCGGCCTCGACGAGACGCAGATGCAGGCCTTCGCCCGCTGGACCAATCTCAGCGAGACGACCTTCCTGCTGCCGCCCACATTGCCCGGCGCGGACTACCGCGTGCGCATCTTCACCCCGGGCGGCGAGCTGCCCTTTGCCGGCCACCCGACGCTGGGCTCGGCGCAGGTGTGGCTGCAGCACGGCGGCGTGCCCCGCACGCCCGGCCGCGTGGTGCAGGAATGCGCCATCGGCCCGGTGACGCTGCGCCTGGACGGCGAGCGCCTCGCCTTCGCGGCACCGCCCCTCGTTCGCAGCGGCCCGGTCCCGGCGGACACGCGCGCCCAGGTGGCGCGCTCGCTGCGGGTGGCCGACGCGGAGCTGCTGGATGTGGTCTGGGTGGACAACGGGCCGCAGTGGATCGCCGCGCAGCTCCGCAGCGCCCAGGACGTGCTGGACCTCCAGCCGGACTTCGCGGCGATGCAGGGCCTGAAGCTGGGCGTCGTCGGCGCCTACCCGGCCGGGCACGCACTGCAGTTCGAGGTGCGGGCCTTCGTGCCCGACATCGGCGTGCCGGAGGACCCCGTCACGGGCAGTCTCAACGCCGGCCTGGCGCTGTGGCTGATCGACAGCGGGCAGGCGCCCGCGCAGTACATCGCGTCGCAGGGCGCGGCGCTGCAGCGGGCCGGGCGCGTGCATGTGAATCGCGAGCAGGGGCATACCTGGATTGGTGGTGATGTGGTCACCCTGGTCCAGGGTCAGGTCTTGCTTTGATCACGAACCAGGAGTCGAAGGCATGAGCACGCAGGACCTGTTCCGCGAGGACGCGCAATTGCGCGAGTGCAGCGCCACGGTGCTGCGCGTGGAGGCGGAGGCCGTCATCCTGGACCGCACGGTGTTCTATCCGCTGGGCGGCGGTCAGGCCGGCGATGCCGGTGAGCTGCGGCTGGCCGACGACCGCGTCCTGCGCGTGCTGGACACGCGCAAGGGCGAGGGCGGTGAGATCCGTCACCTGATCGACCCGGCGCAGGCCGAGGTCCTGGCGACGCTGCAGCCGGGGCAGCCGGTGCTGGCTCGCATCGACTGGGCGCGCCGCTTCGCCCACATGCGCTTCCACACGGCCACGCACCTGCTGTGCGCGCTGGTGCCGCATCCCGTCGATGGCTGCTCCATCACCGCGGGCTATGCGCGGCTGGACTTCCATACGGCCGAACCGCTGGACAAGGACGCGCTGACCGCCGGCCTGGCGCGCCTGGTGGCCGAGGCTCATCCGGTGAGCCACCGCTGGATCAGCGAGGACGAGCTGGACGCGAATCCCGGCCTCGTGCGCAGCATGAGCGTCCAGCCGCCGCGCGGGCTCGGGCGGGTGCGCGTGATCGACGTCGCCGGCGTGGACCTCCAGCCCTGTGGCGGGGCCCACGTGGCCAATACGGCGGACATCGGCCCGCTGCTCGTCACCAAGATCGAGAAGAAGTCGGCCATGACCCGCCGGGTCGTGCTGGGTTTCGCCCCGCCGGCCGCCGGCTGAGTCAGCCCGCCGGGCCCGAAGGCGGCCCGGGGTCGCTCGGCCGATGGGTGGGCGTCAGTGCCCCTTCTGCTTGAAGTTGTCGTGGCAGGCCTTGCAGCTCTGGCCCACGGCACCTGCGGCCACCTTCACCTCGTCCGGCTTGCCGCCCTTGACGGCGGCCTGCAGCTTGCCGACCTCCGCCTGGAACTTGTCGGCCGCCTCCTGGAACTTGGCGGGCTGGCTCCAGACCTCGGGCAGCGCTTCCGTGCCCTTGACCTTGTCGCTGCCCGGCACGAAGGCGGTGAAGGGCAGCTTGGAGAGGACGGCGATCACGGCCATGTTGTCCTCGACGGCCTTGGCGTCGTAGGCCACCTTGCCCTGGGCCATGGCGTTGAGGCGCCGGAAGTGCGTGCCCATCACCTCGAAGGCCGCCTGGCGGTACTCGACGGCATCGCCGGGGCGCTGGAAGGCGCTCTGCGCCTGGGCGCTCATGGCGCTCAGGGCGCTGCACAGGCACAGCAGGGGAAGGAGGCTGCGGCGGGTCGTCGAGATGAGAGTCGAGCGCATGGGGTCTCCGTGTCGGGGTTGGCCAGAGCCCGCGAGGGGCGGGCGGTGGGCCAGTGTAGGGCCCGCCCGACTGTCTGCGGTATGCCGGCTTGGGCGCGGCCCCTGCCTCGGGTATCGTTGCCGCATGAAGGATGCCCGCCCCGACCTCGATCAGCGCCCCTTGCGCGTCTGGGACCTGCCCACCCGGCTGTTCCACTGGGCGCTCGTGCTCAGCGTGGGCGGCGCGGTGATCAGCGCCAAGATCGGCGGCAATGCCATGGCCTGGCACCTGCGCTGCGGCTATGCCGTGCTGGCGCTGCTGGCGTTCCGCCTGCTGTGGGGTGTGGTGGGCGGGCACTGGTCGCGCTGGCGGCACATGCTGCACGGGCCGTCCGCCACCTGGCGCTATCTGCGGGGTCAGGCCTTGCCCGACGACCACTTCGACGTGGGGCACAACCCGCTCGGGGCGCTGTCGGTGCTGGTCATGCTGACGTGGCTGGCGGTGCAGGTCGGCTCCGGCCTGATCGCCGACGATGAGATCGCCACCACCGGCCCGCTGGCGGCCTGGGTGAGCAGCGAGACCAGCCTCGCCTGGACGGACTACCACGAGCATCTCGGCCAGTGGGGGCTCTATGCCATGCTGGGGCTGCACATCGGAGCGGTGTTGTTCCACCAGTGGTACCGGCGGCGTCAGCTCATCGGCGCCATGGTGCGTGGCGACAAGCTGGCCCCCGCGCACCTGCCCGGCAGCCGCGACTCCGCGGCGACGCGCCTCTTCGCGCTGACGCTGCTGGCGGCATGTGTGGCGGCGGTCTACCTGCTCGTCACCCTGACGCCCGTGCCATGAGCGGGGAAGGGCACCGGGACAGTCGCCTGCCGGCAACGCAGCCGGCCTCAGCCTGGGTACACTGGCCGGCCTATGGACGTTTCGAACCGGATCGAACTGATCAGCCCCGATAGCCCCCAGTTGTGGGAGGAAGCCCGCCAGATCCTGCGCGAATACGCGCAAAGCCTGGCCGTGGATCTGTGCTTCCAGGGCTTCGAGGAGGAGTTGCGGCAGCTGCCTGGCGAGTATGTGCCCCCTGCGGGCGGCTTCCTGCTGGCCCTGGTGGATGGCCAGGTGGCGGGCTCGGGCGCCTTCCGCAACCTGCCGGACGTGGACTACGCCAACGCCTGCGAGATGAAGCGCCTCTACGTGCGCCCGGCCTTCCGCCGCTTCGGCCTGGGGCGCATCGTGGCGCAGGCGCTGATTGACCAGGCCACGCAGGCCGGCTACTCCGCCATGCTGCTGGACACGCTGGACGACATGGAAGCTGCACGCGGCCTGTACGGCAGTCTCGGGTTCGAGACGGTGCCGCCGTACTACTTCAATCCCATCCCCGGCGCGCATTACCTCAAGGTCGATCTCGCCTGAACGCGGCGCATGGCGCCGGGGCGGCCGGTGCGGTTACGGCGGATTACGCCGCTAGCATGGGCACTGCCTGTTCCCATCGCCCATTGCGCCGCCATGACTGCCCTGCCCGAGATCGCTCCTGTTCACCCGCACGCCGCCGGCCTGGGCGAGTCGCCCCTGTGGCATCCGCAGGAACAGGCGCTGTACTGGGTGGACATTCCCGGCCGGGAACTGCTGCGCCTGCGGGCGGATGGCCAGACCCTCGACCGCTGGGCGCTGCCCGCGGAGCCCGGCTGCATCGCGCGGCGGGCGGGCGGCGGCCTGCTCATGGCGCGGCGGGACGGCGTGCATGCCTTCGATCCTGCGACGGGGCGGTCCGAGCTGCTGATGGCGCCGCCCTTTGACCCGGCCCGCCAGCGATTCAATGACGGCAAGGCCGACCCGCTGGGGCGCTGGTGGATCGGCGGCATCGACGATGCGCGCGCGCCGGAGGCCTTCTTCTACCGCCTGGATCGCCAGGGCTGCGCCGCCGTCCTGCCGGGCGTGAGCACGGGCAACGGCCTGGCCTTCAGCCCGGACGGCCGGCGCCTCTACCACTCGGACACCAAGTCGCACACCGTCTTCGTGCGGGACTACGAGCCGGCCACGGGTGCGCCGGGCGAGGCGCGCGTGCTGGCGCGCTTCGCGCCGCGTGAGGCCGGGCAGCCGCTGTCGGCCTATGGCGGGCGGCCCGACGGTGCCGCGATGGACGCCGAGGGGGCCTACTGGGTCGCCCTGTTCGAGGGGCAGCGCCTGCTGCGCCTGTCGCCGCAGGGCGAGGTGCTGGCGGAGGTGCCGCTGCCGGTGCGCTGCCCGACGATGCCTGCCTTCGGGGGCGCGGACCTGCGCACGCTGTACATCACCACCGCGCGCCAGGGGCGCCCGGCGGACGAACTCGCGGCCCAGCCGCTGGCCGGCTGCGTGTTGCAACTGCGCGTCGAGGTGCCGGGCCTGCCAGTGCCGTCCGTGGACTTGTAAGCGCGCGGGGCGGCTTGGCGCCCGCCGACTACCCCGGTCGCTGCGACTGCGCGCTGTGCGCCGTTCTGGTGCAGCCTGATGACAAAAGGCACTTGCTGACGGCTGTCAAGGGCAAGTCCTGATGCATTGTTGGGCGTCTGTTAAGCCCTTGTAAGGGGAAACCACATATAATCTTTGGGTTTTGCCGATCGACCCCCAAGGATTCGTGAGCTCTGAACCGCATGATGCCGCCCCGGCCGACAATGCTGAGGTGACCCATGCAGCGGCCCCTGCAGCACCGCAGGCCGCGCCGCAGGCTCCCGTTGCGCCCACCGGCGCGCGCCCTGATCCATGGGATGAGGCCGGCGAGGACGATTTCAAGGCCCGCGAGCCCCTGACGCCTGAAGAGGCGGCAGTCTGGCGGGCCGGGCATCGAGCGACGTCGCCCTGGCGTGTTGTGTTGTTCCAGGCGGTGGCGGCGGTGCTGATGGTGGCGCTGTGGACCTTTTTCGGGTCGGCGCGCCACGGGTACTCGGCGCTCTTCGGCGCCCTGGCCGTGGTCGGGCCCAATGCCTTGATGGCATGGGGGACGACCCGGCGCCCGGCCGCGATGGCGGGAGCTGCACTGCTCTCGCTGATGGTCTGGGAGCTGATCAAGATTCTCTTGGTCGCCGTCATCCTGTTGGCGGTGATCAAAGGGGTGCCTGACCTGCGTTGGCCGGCTCTGCTGCTGACGATGGTCGTGTGCCTCAAGGTTTACTGGCTGGTCCTGCTTCGGTGGGGCCGAAACAAAAATTAGACGGAACCCTGAACATGGCAGCAGAAGGACACGCGCCGACCGCTGGTGAGTACATCACTCACCACTTGCAGCACTGGCAGAAGAACTTTGCTCTGGTCGACCAGAAACAGCAAGGCATCGTCGATTTCAGCGTCTTCAACCTGGACTCGCTGATCTATTCCGTGGTGCTGGGCTCCATCGCCCTGTT
Source organism: Burkholderiaceae bacterium (assembly GCA_041906185.1). Taxonomy (GTDB): domain Bacteria; phylum Pseudomonadota; class Gammaproteobacteria; order Burkholderiales; family Burkholderiaceae_C; genus Roseateles_B. The sequence goes on along the minus strand of JAYRJQ010000005.1, from coordinate 181,969 downwards.
CTTCCTGTGGCGTGCCGCCCGCAAGGCCACGTCCGGCGTGCCGGGCCGCTTCCAGGCTGCCGTCGAGATGCTCGTCGAGCTGGTGGACAACCAGGCCAAGGGCGTGATCCACAACGAGAAGAGCCGCAAGGTCGTGGGCCCCGTCGCCCTGACCGTGTTCGTGTGGATCTTCTTCATGAATGCCATGGACATGCTGCCCGTGGACTGGCTGCCCAAGCTGTGGGGCAACTACGTCGCGGCCACCGGCCATGACCCGCACCACGCCTACATGCGCGTCGTGCCCACGGCCGACCTGTCGACCACGCTGAGCATGTCCACCTTCGTGCTGCTGCTCTGCCTGTTCTACAACGTGAAGATCAAGGGCCTGGGCGGCTGGGGTCACGAGCTGATCTCCGCACCCTTCGGTGCGCACCCCGTGCTGTGGCCGTTCAATTTCGCCATGCAGATGATCGAATTCCTCGCCAAGACCGTGTCCCACGGCATGCGACTGTTCGGCAACATGTTCGCAGGCGAGCTCGTGTTCATGCTGATCGCCCTGATGGGTGGCGGCTGGGCGCTGACGGGCACGGGCATCGGTCTGGCCATCGGCCACATCGTCGCCGGCACCGTCTGGACCCTGTTCCACATCCTCGTGATCGTGCTGCAGGCCTTCATCTTCATGATGCTGACGCTGATCTACATCGGCCAGGCCCATGACGCGCACTGATTGAAGACCTTCAGTCGGGCACCTCTTTCTTTTTCTCGTTTCCTTTCTTTCTTTTCTAACCTCTTCAGGAGCACAAAATGGAAAACATCCTCGGCCTCGTGGCACTGGCTTGCGGCATCATCGTTGGTCTGGGCGCTATCGGCGCTTCCATCGGCATCGCGCTGATGGGTGGCAAGTTCCTGGAGTCCTCCGCTCGCCAGCCCGAGCTGATGAACGAACTGCAAACCAAGATGTTCATTCTGGCCGGCCTGATCGACGCTGCCTTCCTGATCGGCGTCGCTATCGCTCTGCTGTTCGCCTTCGCCAACCCCTTCACCGCTGGCCTGGCTCACTAAGCGCCACGTCCCCTTTCACGACTGAAAGGATCGTGCCGTGAATATCAACGCAAGCCTTTTCATTCAGTGGATCCCGTTCGCAGTGCTCGTGTTCGTCACGATGCGCTTCATCTGGCCGCCGATCACCAAGGCCCTGGACGAGCGTGCTGGCAAGATCCGCGAGGGTCTGGCCGCCGCCGACAAGGCCAAGGCTGAGCTGGCCACCGCCAACAAGGCGGCCGATGAGCAACGGGCCATTGCGCGCAACGAGACCACCAAGCTGCTGGCTGACGCTGAAAAGCGCGCCGCCGCCATCGTGGACGAGGCCAAGAAGCGTGCTGAAGACGAAGGCGCCAAGATCGTGGCCGCTGCCAAGGCTGAGGCCGAGCAGCAGGCCACCCGTGCCCGCGAGGCCCTGCGCGAGCAGGTCGCCGTGCTGGCCGTGAAGGGCGCCGAGCAAATTCTGCAGCGCGAGGTCAATGCCAGCGTGCACGCCGAATTGCTGGGCCGTCTGAAGACGGAGCTGTAATCATGGCTGAGCTCGCCACCATTGCACGCCCCTACGCTGAGGCGCTCTATCAGGTCGCGAAGAAGCATGATGTGAAGGCCTGGGGCCAGACGCTTGATGCGCTGGCCCTGGTCGCACAGGATGCTGACCTGCGCTCGTTTGCCGACAATCCCAAGGTCACCGCCGAGCAGGTGTACGCCGTCATGACGGCCGCCGCGAAGCAGACCCTGGCACCGGAGTTGCAGAACTTCCTGCGCACGGTGATCGACAACGGCCGCCTCTCGGCCCTGCAGGCTGTCGTGGACCAGTTCCACGTGCTGGCCAATGCAGCCGCCGGCGTCGCCGATGCGCAGATCTTCAGTGCCTACCCGATCGAGCCGGCCCAGTTGGCGGACGTGGTCGCGACGCTGGAAAAGCGCTTCGGTCGCAAGCTCGAAGCCCATGTTCAGCTGGAGCCCGCTCTCATCGGCGGTATCCGGGTAGTGGTTGGCGATGAGGTGCTCGACACCTCCGTCAAGGCCCGCCTGGACCGCATGAAAGTGGCGCTCACCGCTTAAGCACCAGCGCGAAGACACCTTATCCGATTCATCCCTGTGTCACCCGCGCTCTGGCAACAGACGCCCGACCAGATGGGAGCAAGCAATGCAACTGAATCCTGCTGAAATTTCCGAACTGATCAAGAGCCGCATCGAAGGCCTGGGCAGCACGACGGACGTCCGTAACCAGGGCACCGTGGTGTCCGTGTCCGACGGCATCGTGCGCATCCACGGCCTGTCCGATGTGATGCAAGGCGAAATGCTGGAGTTCCCGGCTGACGCCAGCGGCCAGCCGTCCTTCGGCCTGGCCCTGAACCTCGAGCGCGACTCCGTCGGCGCCGTGATCCTGGGTGGCTACGAGCACATCTCCGAAGGCGACACCGTGAAGTGCACGGGCCGCATCCTGGAAGTGCCCGTCGGCCCCGAGCTGATCGGCCGCGTGGTGAACGCCCTGGGCCAGCCCATCGACGGCAAGGGCCCGATCAACGCCAAGATGACGGACGTGATCGAGAAGGTCGCTCCCGGCGTGATCGCCCGTAAGTCCGTGGACCAGCCGGTGCAGACCGGTCTGAAGTCCATCGACTCGATGGTGCCCGTCGGCCGTGGCCAGCGCGAGCTGATCATCGGCGACCGCCAGACCGGCAAGACCGCCGTGGCCATCGACGCCATCATCAACCAGAAGGGTCAGAACATGACCTGCGTTTACGTCGCGATTGGCCAGAAGGCCTCGTCGATCAAGAACGTGGTGCGTGCTCTGGAACAAGCTGGCGCGATGGAATACACCATCGTGGTGGCTGCCTCGGCCTCCGAGTCCGCTGCCATGCAGTACGTGTCGGCCTACTCCGGCTGCACGATGGGCGAGTACTTCCGTGACCGTGGCCAGGACGCCCTGATCGTTTATGACGATCTGTCCAAGCAGGCCGTGGCCTACCGCCAAGTGTCGCTGCTGCTGCGCCGCCCGCCGGGCCGCGAAGCCTTCCCTGGCGACGTGTTCTATCTCCACAGCCGTCTGCTCGAGCGCGCCGCCCGCGTGAACGCCGACTATGTGGAAGCGTTCACCAAGGGTGAAGTGAAGGGCAAGACCGGTTCGCTGACCGCGCTCCCCATCATCGAAACCCAGGCCGGTGACGTGTCCGCCTTCGTTCCGACCAACGTGATCTCGATCACCGACGGTCAGATCTTCCTGGAAACCAACCTGTTCAACGCAGGTATCCGCCCCGCCATCAACGCCGGTATCTCGGTGTCGCGCGTGGGTGGTGCTGCCCAGACCAAGCTGATCAAGTCGCTGTCCGGCGGTATCCGTACCGACCTGGCCCAGTACCGTGAGCTGGCTGCCTTCGCGCAGTTCGCCTCCGACCTGGACGAAGCGACCCGCAAGCAGCTGGACCGCGGCGCCCGCGTGACCGAACTGCTGAAGCAGGCCCAGTACTCCCCGCTGAGCATCAGCCTGATGGCTGCCACGCTGTACGCGGTGAACAAGGGCTTCATGGACAGCCTGGAAGTGAAGAAGGTCCTGGCCTTCGAACACGGTCTGCACCAGTTCCTGAAGACCAGCCACGCCGCTCTGCTGGCCAAGCTGGAAGCCGACAAGGCCATGGACAAGGACGCAGAAGCCGAGCTGAACGCCGCCATCACGACGTTCAAGAAGTCCTTCGCCTAAGCAACCATGACCGGGTGCGAACCTCGGTAAGCACCCGGCCCTAACAGGAGAAATCATGGCAGCAGGCAAGGAAATTCGCGGCAAGATCAAGTCGGTCGAGAACACCAAGAAGATCACCAAGGCCATGGAGATGGTCGCGGCATCCAAGATGCGCAAGGCGCAGGACCGGATGCGGGCGGCTCGTCCCTACAGCGACAAGATCGGCAACATCGCTGCCAATCTGTCCAAGGCCAATCCCGAGTACCAGCACCCCTTCATGGTCAGCAATGGCCAGGCGAAGGCGGTCGGTTTCGTGGTGGTCACGACGGACAAGGGTCTGTGCGGTGGCTTGAACACCAATCTGCTGCGCGCGGTCACCACCAAGCTGAAGGACCTGGAGTCCACCGGTCTGAAGCCTGAGGTCGTTGCCATCGGCAACAAGGGCCTGGGCTTCATGAACCGCGTCGGTGCCAAGGTCGTGGCTCACGCCACGCAGCTGGGCGACCAGCCGCACATCGAAAAGCTGATCGGCCCCGTCAAGGTGCTGCTGGACAAGTACGCCGCTGGTGAACTGTCCGCCGTCTATCTGTGCTTCACCCGCTTCATCAACACGATGAAGCAGGAGCCGGTGGTGCAGCAGCTGCTGCCGCTGTCGGCCGACGACATGCAGACGGACAAGGCTTCGCACAGCTGGGACTACCTCTACGAGCCCGACGCCGCGACCGTCATCGACGATCTGCTGGTGCGCTACACCGAGGCCCTGGTCTACCAGGCCGTCGCCGAGAACATGGCGTCCGAGCAATCGGCGCGCATGGTGGCCATGAAGGCCGCCACTGACAACGCAGGCACCCTGATCGGTGAGCTGAAGCTGGTCTACAACAAGACCCGCCAGGCCGCGATCACGAAGGAGCTGAGCGAAATCGTCAGCGGCGCCGCCGCCGTGGGCTGATCGCAGCAGACGCAGCAGCAAAAGTTTTGGAATTGAAGGAACGAAAAAATGGCTAACACTCAATCAGTGGGCAAGATCGTTCAGTGCATCGGCGCCGTGGTGGACGTGGAATTCCCGCGTGACCAGATGCCCAAGGTGTACGACGCCTTGAAGATGGAAGGTTCCGCCCTGACGCTGGAAGTTCAGCAGCAGCTGGGCGACGGCGTGGTGCGCACCATCGCCCTGGGTTCATCCGACGGCCTGCGCCGCGGCACGGAAGTCTTCAACACCGGCGACACCATCAAGGTGCCGGTGGGCAAGGCCACCCTGGGTCGAATCATGGACGTGCTGGGCAACCCCATCGACGAGCGTGGCGACGTGTCCTCGGAGCTGACCGCTTCGATCCACCGTGCCGCTCCCTCGTACGACGAGCTGAGCCCCTCGCAGGACCTGCTGGAAACCGGCATCAAGGTGATCGACCTGATCTGCCCGTTCGCCAAGGGCGGCAAGGTGGGTCTGTTCGGTGGCGCCGGCGTGGGCAAGACCGTGAACATGATGGAACTCATCAACAACATCGCCAAGGCTCACTCGGGTCTGTCGGTGTTCGCTGGTGTGGGCGAGCGTACCCGTGAGGGCAACGACTTCTATCACGAGATGGCCGATTCCGGCGTCGTGAACCTGGAGAAGCTCGAAGAGTCCAAGGTGTCCATGGTCTACGGCCAGATGAACGAGCCCCCGGGCAACCGTCTGCGCGTGGCCCTGACCGGCCTGACCATCGCCGAGTCCTTCCGTGACGAAGGCCGTGACGTGCTGTTCTTCGTGGACAACATCTACCGCTACACGCTGGCCGGTACCGAAGTGTCCGCACTGCTGGGCCGTATGCCTTCCGCCGTGGGCTACCAGCCGACGCTGGCCGAGGAAATGGGCCGTCTGCAAGAGCGGATCACGTCGACCAAGGTCGGTTCGATCACCTCCATCCAGGCCGTGTACGTGCCTGCCGATGACTTGACCGACCCGTCCCCCGCCACGACCTTCGCCCACTTGGACGCCACCGTCGTGCTGTCGCGTGACATCGCCGCCCTGGGTATCTACCCCGCCGTGGATCCGCTGGACTCGACCTCGCGTCAAGTGGACCCGAACGTCGTCGGCGAAGAGCACTACACGACCACCCGCGCCGTCCAGCAAGTGCTGCAGCGCTACAAGGAACTGCGCGACATCATCGCGATTCTGGGTATGGACGAGCTGTCTCCCGAAGACAAGCTGGCCGTGGCCCGCGCTCGCAAGATCCAGCGTTTCCTGTCGCAGCCCTTCCACGTGGCCGAAGTGTTCACCGGCTCGCCCGGCAAGTACGTGCCCCTGAAGGAAACCATCCGCGGCTTCAAGATGATTGTGGCTGGCGAGTGCGATCACCTGCCGGAGCAGGCGTTCTACATGGTTGGCACCATCGACGAAGCCTTCGAAAAGGCGAAGAAGCTGCAGTAAGACTTCGCACACGACGCGCTGGCGTCGTTGCCGTGCTCGCCGGACAGGTAGTCCGGCTGTGCGCGGCGCCTAGCCAGCGCGCCGTCTGCTCGCTTCCTGCAGCTTCTTACTCGTGATGAAGACCGGGAAGCAGACTTACTTCAACTTCAACGCTAGAAAGATTGAACATGGCAACCATTCATGTTGACGTGGTGTCCGCCGAGGAGAGCATCTTCTCGGGCGAGGCCAAGTTCGTCGCGTTGCCGGGTGAAGGTGGTGAGCTGGGCATCCTGCCGCAGCACACGCCGCTGATCACCCGCATCAAGCCGGGCGCGGTGCGCATCGAGCGCGCCGACAACGGCCAGGAAGAGTTCGTGTTCGTGGCCGGCGGCATTCTGGAAGTGCAGCCGAACTGCGTGACCGTGCTGGCCGACACCGCCATCCGCGGCAAGGACCTGGACGAGGCCAAGGCGTCCGAAGCCAAGAAGCTGGCCGAGGAAGCGATGAAGAACGCCAAGAGCGACATCGACTTCGCCAAGGCGCAAAGCGAATTCGCTGCCATGGCTGCCCAGATCGCAGCCCTGCGCAAGTTCCGCAAGAAGTGAAGGTCCAGGCCCTCAGCAGCCTCGCGGCCCGCTGAGCGATGGCCTTCCTCAGGCGCCCGCCGACGCAAGTCCGGCGGGCGTTGTCTTTTCCCTCCGCCGATTTCAGCGGATTTCAGCGGCAGGCGCTCCCGCCGCCCGTTTGTCTCCACCGCCCGCCACAGGTTCCCGCCATGCCCACGCCCATCGCCCTGACCCGCCACCACGGCCTCGACGCCCTGGAACTCGTCGCGCCCGACGGTGCGCGCGCGGTGCTGCTGCTGCATGGTGCGCATCTCACCTCGTGGGTGCCCGCGGGCGGGGAAGAGCAGCTGTACCTGTCGCCCAAGAGCGCCTTCGCGACGGGGCAGGCGATCCGCGGCGGTGTGCCGCTGATCTTCCCGCAGTTCAGCGCGCGCGGCCCGCTGATGCGCCACGGCTTCGCCCGCACGAAGCCCTGGCAGCTGCTGCAGGCCGAGCAGGGCGCCGACGACGCCCTGGCCGTGCTGCAGCTCACCGACGACGCCGCCACCCGCATGGTCTGGCCGCACGCCTTCTCCGCGGAGCTGTCGGTGCGGGTCAGCGGGCAGACGCTGGACATCGAGCTGGCCGTCGAGAACACCGGCGACACGCCCTTCGATTTCACCGCGGCGCTGCACACCTACCTGCGCACTGGCGCCCTCGACGCCACCAGCCTGCGCGGCCTCGCCGGCCTGCACTACTGGGACCAGGTGAAGAACGCCGAGCTGGTCCAGCGCAGCGATCTCGTGCTGCCCGGCAGCCCGGGGTGCGAGGACCTGGACCGCATCTACTACCAGGTCAGCCAGCTCAAGGAACCGCTGCAGCTGATCGACGAATCCGGCACCCAGCGCCGCGCGCTGGATCTTCTGCAGCAGGGCTTCGATGACGCCGTGGTGTGGAACCCCGGCGCCGAGAAGTGCGCGCAGCTGGCTGACATGCCCGCGGACGGCTACCAGCACTTCCTGTGCGTCGAGGCCGCGGCCGTCGAGCGCCCGGTGCCGCTGCAGCCGGGCGAGGTCTGGAGCGGGCTGCAGAGCCTGCGGCTGGCCTGAGATCGCAGGCGGCTGGGCCCGGAGGCGAGACTTCTTGATCCAGCCCCGGCATGACTTGGCTCAAGCCGCCGATAATGCCCGCCCATGAGCGCACCCCTGCAAAACGACACCTTCCTGCGCGCCTGCCTGCGCCAGCCCACCGACTACACGCCCGTCTGGCTGATGCGCCAGGCCGGCCGCTACCTGCCGGAGTACCGCGACACCCGCGCGAAGGCCGGCAGCTTCATGGGCCTGGCGACCAACACGGACTACGCCACCGAGGTGACGCTGCAGCCGCTGGAGCGCTACCCGCTCGACGCCGCCATCCTCTTCAGCGACATCCTCACCGTGCCCGATGCCATGGGCCTGGGGCTGTCCTTCCAGCAGGGCGAGGGCCCGAAGTTCGCCAAGGTCGTGCGTGACGAGGCCGCCGTGGCCGAGCTGGCCGTGCCGGACATGGACAAGCTGCGCTATGTCTTCGACGCCGTCACCTCCATCCGCAAGGCGCTCAATGGCCGCGTGCCGCTGATCGGCTTCTCCGGCAGCCCCTGGACGCTGGCCTGCTACATGGTCGAAGGCGGCGGCTCGGACGACTACCGCCAGGTCAAGGCGCTGATGTACAGCCGCCCGGACCTGATGCACCGCATCCTGCAGATCAACGCGGACGCCGTCGCGCAGTACCTCAACACGCAGATCGAGGCCGGTGCGCAGGCCGTGATGGTGTTCGACTCCTGGGGCGGCGTGCTGGCGGACGGCATGTTCCAGGAGTTCAGCCTCGCCTACTCGCGCCGCGTGCTGGCGCAGGTGAAGACCGAGCACGACGGCCAGCGCATCCCGCGCATCCTCTTCACCAAGGGCGGCGCCCTGTGGCTGGACGAGATCGCCGCGGCCGGGGCCGACGTCGTCGGCCTGGACTGGACGGCCAACCTCGGCAAGGCGCGCGCGCAGGTGCAGGACCGTGTCGCGCTGCAGGGCAATCTGGACCCGAATGTGCTGTTCGCTCCGCCCGAGGCCATCCGCACCCAGGTCCGCAGCGTGCTGGATAGCTTCGGCCGCCCGCAACGCGCCGACGGCGGCTGGGGTGGCCACGTCTTCAACCTCGGCCACGGCATCAGCCAGTTCACGCCGCCGGAGCACGTGCTGCACCTGGTCGACGAGGTGCACCAGCACTCGCGTCGCCTGCGCCAGGCCTGAGCCCGGCCCTGTCACGGTGCCGCGGCACCGTGGCAAGACCGCGCAACGGCCGCGGATGGACCGGAAAGTCGCGTGGCACCCCCTGTGAACTCTGCACAGTAAGCAGACACTTATCCCCAAAAAGGGGGCGGGCGTTTCAAGCTGTGTCAGTTGCTGCAGCGCAGCTGGGGGTTTCCACGATGGCGGGCTAAGTGATTGATTTCAAAGGAATCAGTCGGTTCGCCTGGCGAATGCGTCGTAACGCCCCGCCCAGGTGCCCCCGGTGGGGGCGGGGGCAGCGGGGCGTCTTTTGCACAAAGTTATCCACAGGCTGGGCGATCTCCGGCAAAGACCCGGGGCGAATCAAGCAGTTAGCGGAGATTTCGAGGCAGGACATGCAGAAGTGGCGGCAAGTGAGGCATGAATCGGCGGGGGCCAGGCCGCCCGCTGCGTGCCTGCTCGCCAGCGTGCGAGCGAGGTCCGTCCATGGCTGATCACGAGGCTGCCGCCGAGCCGGCGCCCATGGCGGTGGCCGTCCACCGGCTGCAGGTGGCCGTGGATGCGCCGCAGCACAGCGGGCTCACGGGGCCGCTGACCTACCGGGCAACGCAGGCCTGGCCGCCGGGCACGCTGCTGCAGGTGCCGCTGGGCAAGCGCGAGCTGTTGGGCCTGGTCTGGGACGACGCACCGGCGCAAGACCTGGCCCCAGAGGGTCAGGTCTTGCCAGATGCCGAGCTGCGCGAGGTGGGCGAGGTGCTGGAGGCGCTCCCGCCGCTCTCGGCGAGCTGGCGCCGCCTGGTCGAGTTCGCGGCGCAGTACTACCAGCGCGCCATCGGTGAGCTGGCGCTCTCGGTGCTGCCCCCGCAGCTGAAGGAGGTCACGGCGAAGCAGCTGCAGGCCAAGCTCAAGAAGCTCGCCAAGCTGCCGCCACCCGCCGCACCCGAGGCGCCGCCCCTCATGCCCGTGCTCAGCGAGGCGCAGGAGGCCGCGCTCGCCCAGCTCGACGGCCTGCTGCAGGCCCCGGCGGAGGCGGCCGCTCCCACGCCGGTGCTGCTGTATGGCGTCACTGGCAGCGGCAAGACCGAGGTCTACCTGCGTGCGGCCGAGCAGGCGCTGGCCCAGGGCCGGCAGGTGCTGGTGCTGGTGCCCGAGATCAACCTCACGCCGCAGCTGGAGGCGCGCTTCGCCGAGCGTTTTGCTGGGCGGCGCATCGTGTCGCTGCACAGCGGCCTCACGCCCGCGCAGCGCCTGCAGAACTGGCTGGCAGCGCATCTGGGGCAGGCCGAACTGATCCTCGGCACGCGGCTGGCGGTCTTTGCTTCTCTCCCGCGCCTCGGGCTGATCGCGGTCGACGAGGAGCACGACCCCAGCTACAAGCAGCAGGACGGCGCCCGCTACTCGGCGCGCGACCTCGCCGTCTACCGCGCGCGGCTGGAGAAGGTGCCCGTGATCCTCGGCTCGGCCACGCCCTCGCTGGAGAGCTGGCACCACGCGAACAGCGGCCGCTACCGCCGCCTCGTCATGCCTCAGCGCATCGGCGGCGGCGCGATGCCGCGCGTGCGCATCTTCGACATGAACACGCTCGCCCGCACCAAGGGCGTCACCACGGCGCTCACCGCCCCGCTGCTGGAGGCCCTGCGCCAGCGCCTCGCGCGCGGCGAGCAGAGCCTCGTGTTCCTGAACCGCCGGGGCTACGCGCCCGTGCTGCATTGCGGCGAGTGCAACTGGAAGAGCGAGTGCCCGCACTGCAGCGCCTGGCGCGTCTTTCACAAGGGCGATCGCAGCCTGCGCTGTCACCACTGCGGCTTCGCCGAGCGCGTGCCGTTCGCCTGCCCGACCTGCGGCAACCTGGACATCGCCCCGCTGGGCCGCGGCACCGAGCGGCTCGAGGAGCAGCTGGCCGAAGCCCTGCCCGGCGCGCGCGTGGCCCGCATCGATGCCGACTCCACGAAGCACAAGGGCCAGCTCGAGGAGCAGCTCGGCGCCGTGCATGCGGGCGAGGTGGACATCCTCGTGGGCACGCAGATGATCACCAAGGGCCACGACTTCCGCCGCATCACGCTGGTGGCGGCGGTGAACCCGGACGGCGCGCTCTTCTCCAGCGACTTCCGCGCGCCGGAGCGCCTCTTCGCCCTGCTCATGCAGGCCGCCGGCCGCGCGGGGCGCGATGCCGAGGTGGCGGCGCGCAGCGAGATGTGGGTGCAGACCTGGCACCCGCAGCATGCGCTGTACCAGGCGCTGCAGCGGCACGACTACGAGTTCTTCGCGGCCAGCCAGCTGGCGGAGCGGGAGTCCGCGGCGCTGCCGCCGTTCTCGCATCTGGCGCTGATGCGGGCCGAGGCGCGCACGGCCGAGGGCGCGCAGGCCTTCCTCGATGCCGCCGCGGCGCTGGCGCAGGCGCTGCCCGACGCGCAGCAGGCGCTGATCTACCCGCCGGTGCCCATGAGCGTGGCCCGCGTGGCGAATGTGGAGCGCTTCCAGATGCTGATCGAGTGCAGCCAGCGCTCGGCGCTGCAGCGCCTGCTGTGGCACTGGCTGCCGCTGCTGCAGGCGCTCAAGCGCGAGCACCGCGGCCTGCTGCGCTGGGCCATCGACGTCGACCCGCTGGCGATCTGACGCCGGCGGCCGTCAGCGTCGCTCCGCCTCGTTCAGCGTCGCTCAGCGTGTTTCAGCGCGCCGGCTTCCCCGGCTCCTTCGCCTCGCGGGGATCACCCAGCCAGGTCTTCAGCCACTGGCTCATCTCCCACTGCACGTGGCCGGCCGATTCGCGGGCGCCGTAGCCGTGCGCCTCCAGCGGCAGCATCGTCAGGCGCACCGTGCCGCCGAGCCCGGAGAGCGCGTGGAAGAGGCGCTCGCTCTGCAGCGGTGGCGTGCCGGCATTGCCGTCCTGCTCGCCATGCAGCAGCAGCAGGGGCTCCTTGATCTGCGGCGCGTAGAGCAGGGGCGAGAGGTGCAGGTAGACGTCCTTCGCGTCCCACAGCGAGCGGCGCTCGCTCTGGAAGCCGAAGGGCGTGAGCGTGCGGTTGTAGGCGCCGCTGCGCGCGATGCCGGCCTTGAAGAGGTCGGTGTGGGCGAGCAGGTTGACGGCCATGAAGGCGCCGTAGCTGTGGCCGCCGACGGCCATGCGCTTCGGGTCGGAGACGCCCAGGTCCTCGGCCTTGTCGATGATGGCCCGGGCGTTCATGGTGATCTGCTCGATGAAGCCGTCGTTGACGGTCTTGAGGTCGCCCACCACGGGCATGTGCGCGTCGTAGAGCACCACGAAGCCGTCCAGCAGCAGGGCCAGCGGGCTGATGCCGTTGAAGCTCAGGAAGCGGTTGCTCGCGCCGCTGACCTGGCTGGCGATGGCGGCGTCGCTGTACTCCATCGGATAGGCCCAAACCAGCGTGGGGCGGCGCTCGCCGTCCTTGTAGTCGGGCGGCAGGTACATCCAGAAGGACATGTCCACGCCGTCGGCCCGCTTGAAGCTGACGAACTCGCGGCGGATCCGGCGCAGCTGCGGCGTGTTGTCCTTCAGCCGCGTCAGCGCCTGCAGGCTGTTGCCCGAGGCCAGCTCCCGCAGCGCGAGGTTCGGCGGTTCGGCGGCGCTCTCGCGGCTCAGCAGCAGCTGCTTGCCGCCGTCCAGCACGGCCAGCGGCGTCTCGTAGCTGCCCTCGGGCGACTGGAACAGCCGCTGCACGCTGAGGTCCCGCAGCGAGAAGCGGTCGAGGAAGGGCCGGTCGCCCTTGGGGCTGGCGCCAGGGCCGGTCAGCAGCAGGTCGCCGCCCAGCGTCTGCACGACGAGGTGGCCGTTGGGCAGCATGCGCATCAGCGGGCTGCCGGGATGTCGGAAGCGCTCGCGCTGGCTGAACTCGAACAGCGGCTTGCTCTGCGTGCCCTTGAGCGGCAGCAGGTAGCTGCGCTGCCAGGCGCGCTGGCGGTCGACCTCGGTGAGCAGCGCGTGCTGGCCGTCGTCCAGGAACTGCAGGCGCGAGAAGCGGTGCGGCATGCGCTGCACCTCCTGGGGATCGCCGGTGAAGGGCGGGTCCAGGCGCATCACGCGGTCGCGGAAGGCCACGCGGTTCGCCGGGTTGCCGCCGTCCAGGGCCTCGACCCAGTAGACGGCCGCGTCCTTCGTGGGCGAGGCGTAGAACACGCGCGGCCCCGGCAGCACGCCGTCGATGGCGACGCCACCCTTGAGCGGCATGCGTGCCAGCTCGCGGATGATCTTGCCGTCGCGCTGGCGCACCTCGACGATCGTCGGGAAGTCGTCCCACGGCAGGCGGTAGCTGAAGGGGCGGGCGATGCGCTCGGTCAGCAGGTACTGGCCGTCGCCCACGCTGCTGAGGCTGCTGTAGAGCTGCGCCGGGCCGAGGTCCCGGCTGCTCCCGCTGACGAGGTCCACCGCGGTCAGCACCGAGCGGGCGTGGTACTCGAACAGCGCCTCGTCCTGCGGGCCGTGCAGCAGGTCCGGGTGCGTGCGCTCGGGGGAGACGAGGCCGCGGCTTTCCTCGGTGATCGGCTGGGGCGGCAGGCGCGGCGGCGGGCCGCGGTGGTCCGGCACGCTCAGCACGACGAGCTCGCGCGGGTTCAGCCAGGCCTTCTCGCCCTGGGCCAGCACCTCGTTGAGCCGCAGGCCCTGGACGGGCTTGAGCGTGGCGGTCGCGGTGTCGCCCACCCACAGCTCGTTGGCGCGGTCCATGCGGCGCTCGAGCAGGAAGCGCTGGCCGTCCGGCGCCCAGGTGAAGTCATGCCACAGCCCGCCGGCGGGCAGCTCGACCACGCGCTCCGGGGCGTCGGGCTGCAGCAGCGCGCGCAGCCGCAGGCGCTGGATGGCGGCGACGCCGGGCGCCACGCTGCTGCCGGCATCGAAGCGCGTGCCAGCCAGGTGCAGCGTGGGGCGCTGCAGGTCCTCGATGGTCGAGAAGCGGCGGGTCTCGATCAGCGCGAGCTGCTGCCGGTCCGGCGAGGCCAGGAGGCGGGGCAGGGGCGCGGTGTCCAGCAGTTCGCGCACGGCGGCCGAGGGCTGCTGATAGCCGGCGGCGAGGCTGGGCGCCGGCATCAAGCCGGCCACCAGGACACAGGCCAGGGCACAGGCGAGGGCGAGGCTCGGCAGGGGCGGCAAGGCGGAACGGTAAAGGCGCATGGGAGCGGGGCGCGGGGCCGGGCGCAGCATCAGATGCCGCGCACGATAGCGCATGCCGCTGACGAGCCCCCTCATTGGCGCGGGGCCAGCCACATCGCCAGGCCGCTGAAGCTGAAGAAGGCGACGACGGTCGAGGCCATGATGATCCGGGCGATGCGGCCGTTGTCCGCCCCGTAGCGCTCGGCCAGCAGCGAGACGTTGCTCGCGCTCGGCAGGGCCGCCGCCAGCACCAGCACGTGCAGCTGGAACGGGGTCAGCGCCAGCCCCAGCTTGATGGCCGTGACGCCCAGCAGCAGCACCAGCGTCGGGTGGCCGAAGAGCTTGATGAGGGCGACCGGCAGATAGCGCTCCACCGGCGTGCGCGTGTGGGCATGGCGGCCGGCGCGCCACAGCACGGCGCCGATGGTGAACAGCGCCACCGGCGAGGCGGCGTCGCCCAGCATCTTCACCACCGTCATCAGCATGGGAGGCAGCGTGAGGCCGCTGACGGAGCTCAGCGCCCCGAGGGCGATGGCCCAGGGCAGGGGGTTGGAGACCGCGCCCTTGAGCGCCTGCCCCAGCGCCACGCGCCAGTGCGCGCCGCCCGCGTCATGCGCGCGGGCCAGGGCGATGCACAGCGAGCTCGTGACGATCAGGTCGGCCAGGATGGTGCAGATCACCGGCGCGGCGGCGGCCTGCCCCATCAGCGCCACCAGCAGCGGCACCCCCATGAAGCCGGTGTTGGGGAAGGCGGCCACGAGGGCGCCGAAGGAGGCGTCCTTGAGGTGGGTGACGTCGTCCAGCGTCAGGAACAGCGTCACGCCGACGATCAGCAGCGCCGACACCAGATAGACCGCCAGCACCGCGGGGCTCAGCAGCTCCAGGACCGGCGTGCTCGCACCAAAACGGAACAGCATGCAGGGCAGGGCGAAGAACAGCACGAAGGTGTTCAGCCCCGGGATGGCGCTTTCGGCCAGCAGCCCCCGGCGGGCGGCGAGGTAGCCGCACAGCACCAGGGCGAAGAAGGGCACGGTGACGGCGATGACGGCTTGCATGACGCGCGAGTATCGCAATACGGGCTTGTATCCAGCTGAAAGCGGGGGGGGCGCGTTTTCCCCCGGGCGCTTACATTTACGCCTGCCATCCGTATGAACGCTCCCCTGCCCGAAGGGCCGGCCACCGCGCCGCCCGATCTCGACTCCCCCCTGCACGTGCTGCCGGTCGGCGAGCGCCTGGGCGTCTGGCGCATCGTCGAGGACATCCAGGTCTGCGCCTCGGGCCACTGGTACCGCGGCGAGCACTCCATGGCGCCTGAGCAGCAGGTGGCCGTGCTGGTCTACGAGCAGGCCGCCGATGCCGCCCTCGTGCTGCTGCGCTTCGCCGAGGAGCAGCCCGGGCTGCAGAGCCTGCGCCACCTCGACATCTCCCTGCCCCAGGACAGCGGCCTCACCGCCGACGGCCTGCCCTACGTCGTGCTGCGCTGGATGGACGGCCAGCCGCTGCTGCCCGCTGCCTCCGAGCTGCCGCTGCGCAAGCGCCTGGAGCTGATCTGCGATCTCTGCGACCTGCTGGACGTGCTGCACGAACACGGGCAGGTCCTGCGCGAGCTGGACCCGGGCACGCTGTGGCTGTCCCCCCAGCAGCGCCTGCGCCTGATGGGCCAGGGCCTGGCGCCCATGCTGGCCAGCGAGGGCCTTGGCGACTTCGGCTACAGCTCCGCCGCGATTCCCCTGCTGGCCCCCGAGCAGCTGGACGGCCAGCCCGCGCACCTCGCCAGCGAGGCCTATGCCGTCGGCATGCTGATGTGCCTGCTGGTCAATGGCCGGCTGCCCGGCAGCGACAGCCTGGTCGTCGGCCATCTGGGCGCCCCGGTGCATTCGCTGGCTGCCTGGGTGAGCCTGAGCCTCGGCGAGCGCCAGGCGCTGGACGCCATGCTCAGCAAGTCCACCGCCGCGTCCATGATGGAGCGCTACACCACGGCCCGGGCGCTGGCGGACGACATCCGCGCCTGGCTGGCCGGCGAGGTGCCTTCGCCGCTGCCGCCCACGCCGACCCTCTCGATGCCGCGCATCAAGCCCAGCCGCAAGGCCGCGCCGCCGCCGCGCCCGGCGTGGCGCCAGTGGCTGCTGCCGGGGATCGTGGTCGGGGCGGTGGGCGTGCTGGGGCTCGCGCTGTGGGCCATCAGCCAGATGCGCCACTGAGCGGCCGCTGCGGCCGGCGAGCCGCTCCTGGCGTCAGCGCAGCACGGCGCTGCGGGCGCCTTCCGGTTCCGGCAGCCCCACGCCCCATTTCTGATTGAGCCGCGGCCACTCCCCGCTGCGCCGCAGCTGCAGGAGCGACTGCTCCAGGGCTTCGCACAGCGCAGGCCCGGGCGGCTGGCGCGAACACGCGAAATGCCCTCGCAGCTGCCCGATGGCGGGCCCCTCCACCGGCGCCAGTTGCTGCTGCAGCCCGAGGCTGGCCAGCACCGGCTGCGTGTTGCGCTCATTCGTGGCCAGCAGCGCCACGCGGCCCGTGCGCAGCATGCGCAGGCCCGTCTCCACGTCGCGGACGGTGGTCAGCCGCAGCAGCGGCCGGGCCTGCTCGAAGGCCTCGCCGTAGGCCCAGCCGGACACCTGGGCGATCTCCACGCCGGCCAGGGCGCGGTAGTCCCCCTGCCAGGCCGGGCGCGACGCCGGGCCGCCGAAGAACACGAGCCGGTCCTCGTAGAAGGCCGAGGGCGCGAAGACGAAGCGCTGCTCCCGCTCGGGCGTCCGGTAGGGGCCGATGAGGATCTGCGCCTGCCCGTGCTCCACCATGGCCTGGGCGCGCGGCCAAGGGTAGTGCTCGAAGCGCAGCTGCCAGCCGCGCTGCTGGGCGATGGCCTGCAGCAGCTCGACGGCCAGACCCTCCGGCGGCGCTGCACCCGCGGGCGGGCTGGCCGTCACGGGGCTCGGCGAGGGGCCGGGTGGCACGCCGGGCGAGACGGCCGAGACGGCCGAGACGGGCGCCCCCGGCATGAACAGCCGCGGGAAGGTCGTGCCCACGGCCAGGATCTCCTGTGCCTGCACCTGCACCTGCACCTGCGCGGTGGCGGCCAGGCCCAGCAGCGGGATCATCGCCAGACCTCGCCTCCATCCCGGTGCCCGGCGGCCTGGCCGCTGGGGCGCACCTGGTCTGGCGGCCCGCGACGACTGTCCCCGACTCGGTCCCTTCATGAGGATCCTTCCCTGTTCAGGTGGGCCGATGATAGGGAGCCCGCCCGACCCTGTCAGCCCTGGGGCCGGCGATGGCCCTGATGCCGGGGACGGCGGCGGCAGGGGCTGTCAGGGCCGGCTTGTATGATGCGCGGCCCGGTGCCGAGGGCGCCGGATCTGCCCCCTTGCCGCCATGTCCGCCGATCCCACCGCCACCCTGAATCCCGCCCAGCTCGAAGCCGTGCACCACCTGCACGGGCCCTGCCTGGTCGTGGCCGGGGCGGGCTCCGGCAAGACGCGGGTGATCACCACCAAAATCGCCCGCCTGCTGCAGGCCGGCTACCAGGCGAAGAACATCGCCGCCATCACCTTCACCAACAAGGCGGCGCAGGAAATGCGCGAGCGGGCCAAGGGGCTCGTCGGCGCGCGGGCCGCCAAGGACCTGGCCATCTCGACCTTCCACTCGCTGGGCGTGCGCCTGCTGCGCGAGGAGGGCACGCGGGTCGGGCTGAAGGAGCAGTTCTCCATCCTCGACAGCGATGACGTGCTGGGCGTGCTGCGCGATGCCGGCGGCACCACCGACGCCAACATGGTCAAGCAGTGGCAGTGGACCATCTCGCTGTGGAAGAACATGGGCCTGAACGCCGAGATGGCGCTCAAGGCCGCCAAGGACGAGCAGGAGCGCATGGCCGCCGTCGTGATGGGGCGCTACCAGGAGCGCCTGGCGGCCTACCAGGCGGTGGACTTCGACGACCTCATCAGCCTGCCCCTGAAGCTGCTGACCGAGGACGCCGAGGCCCGCGGCAAGTGGCAGGACAAGCTGCGGTACGTGCTGGTGGACGAATACCAGGACACCAACTCCGTGCAGTACGAGCTGCTCAAGGCGCTGGTGGGCGAGCGCGGCATGTTCACCGCCGTGGGTGACGACGACCAGTCCATCTACGGCTGGCGCGGCGCGACGATCGAGAACCTCAAGCGCCTGCCGGTCGACTACCCCAACCTCAAGATCATCCCGCTGGAGCAGAACTACCGTTCCACCGGCGCCATCCTGCGCGCGGCCAACAACGTCATCGAGACCAACCCGAAGCTGTTCCAGAAGAAGCTGTGGAGCGAGTACGGCGACGGCGAGCCCATCGCGCTGGTCGAGGCCGACGGCGAGGAGCACGAGGCGGAGCGCGCCGTGGCGCGCATCCAGGCCATCCGGGCCAGCCTTGGCGCCAAGGTCAAGTTCGCCGACTTCGCCATCCTTTACCGCGCCAACCACCAGGCCCGCATCTTCGAGCAGGCGCTGCGCCGCGCGGAGATCCCGTACAAGGTCAGCGGCGGCCAGAGCTTCTTCGACAAGAGCGAGATCAAGGACCTCTGCGCCTGGCTGCGCCTGCTCGTCAACCAGGACGACGACCCCGCCTTCCTGCGCGCCGTCACCACGCCCAAGCGCGGCATCGGCCACACCACGCTCGGCGCGCTGAGCCAGTTCGCGGGCCGCTGGAAGATCAGCATGTACGAGGCGCTGTTCTCGGACTCGCTCTCCACCGTGCTGAACAAGAAGGCCATCGGCTCGCTGCACGAGTTCGGCCGCTACCTGAACGACCTGGAATACCGCGCCCGCCACACCGAGGGCGCGGAGGACGCCAAGACGCTGATGCTCGAGTGGCTCAAGGACATCGGCTACGAGCAGCACCTCTACGACAGCGACGAGAACGAGAAGGCCGCGGCCGCCCGCTGGAGCAATGTCCTGGACTTCGTGGACTGGGTGGCCAAGCGCTGCGGCGGCCAGCTGGCCCAGGACGGCGGCACCACCTTCGAGGAGCCCAAGCAGACGGTGCTGCAGGTGGCCCAGACCATCAGCGTCATCCTCTCGCTCTCCGAGCGCGGCGAGGAGCAGGACCAGGTCATCCTCACCACCCTGCACGCCTCCAAGGGCCTCGAGTGGCCGCATGTCTTCCTGGCCGGCGTCAACGAGGGCCTGCTGCCCTTCAAGGCCGACGACGAGGAGATGACCGCCAGCCGCCTGGAGGAAGAGCGCCGCCTCATGTACGTGGGCATCACCCGCGCCCGCACCACGCTGGCCGTGAGCACCCTGCGCCGGCGCAAGAAGGCGCGGGAGATGGTGATGGGCATCCCCAGCCGCTTCATCGCCGAGATGCGCCTGCACGAGTCCGGCATCAAGGAAGACCCCCGCGAGAAGCTCAAGCGCATGCGTGAGGAGCTGGCGGCGAAGGCGGCGGCGGCCGCGGCGGCGGCGAAGCAGAACGAGCGGTGAGTGAGGCTGCGGCGCCCTGCAGGTGCCGCCAACGTCTTCACTTTGCGCAGACAATGGCGCCACCCCCAAGCGCGGCTGCAGTTCGGCCTGCTGGCATCGCATGAACCCGGCCCTGTGGCAGGAGCGCGCCCCGCATGAGATTCGAAACCTTCGTTGCCGGCCGATGGACGCCGCGCTACCAGTACAAGAGCTTCGAGCCCACGCCCATCAACGGTGAATGGCAGTGGGAGGACCCACACATCGCGGTGCTGCTGGAACAGGCCAACCGGGCGCTGGGGGAGCTCAACGCCTTTTCGCTGATCGTTCCCGACATCGATCTCTTCATCCAGATGCACGTGGTCAAGGAGGCGCAGACCTCCAGCCGCATCGAGGGCACGCAGACCGAGATGGACGAGGCCCTGCTGCCCGAGGAGCAGGTGCTGCCCGAGAAGCGCAATGACTGGCGGGAGGTGCACAACTACATCGACGCGGTGAACACGGCCGTGGCTGCGCTGGTCGAACTGCCCCTGTCCAACCGCCTGCTCAAGCAGACGCATGCCACGCTGATGCAGGGCGTGCGCGGCGAACACAAGCAGCCAGGCGAGTTCCGCAGCAGCCAGAACTGGATCGGCGGCTCCAGCCTCCAGGACGCCGCCTTCATTCCTCCGCATCACGAGGGCGTCGCCGAGTTGATGAGCGACATGGAGAAGTTCCTGCACAACGAGGAGGTGGCCGTGCCGCACCTGGTGCGGATCGCCCTGGCGCACTATCAGTTCGAGACCATCCACCCCTTCCTGGATGGCAACGGCCGGATTGGCCGCCTGATGATTCCGCTCTACCTGGTGAGCTGCGGCATTCTGGCCAAGCCTTCGCTGTATCTCTCGGACTTTTTCGAGCGCAACCGGGCCAGCTACTACGATGCCCTGATGCGCGTGCGGACGGGCAATGACCTGATCCACTGGGTGCGTTTTTTCCTGAGCGGCGTCACCGAGACGGCGCGCAAGGGGCGGGACGTGTTCCGAGGCGTCCTGCAGTTGCGTACCGAGGTTGAGCAGCAGGTGATGACCTTGGGCAAGCGCAGCGCGACGGCCCGCGAGGCCCTGCACCAGCTCTACCGCAGGCCCATCGTCACGGCTGGGCAGTTGGTGGCCGAGCTGGGCATCAGCTCGCCGACCGCCAATACCTTGATCCGGGAATTCGAGCGCCTGGGCATCCTGCGCGAGAACACCGGGCGCCAGAAAGGCAGGGTCTATGTCTTTGATCGCTACCTTGGCCTGTTTTTAAGTTAAAGAAAAGCCGTTTCCTTTACTTTAGAGGGGCCGCAAAGTAAACAAGCTGTTGACTGGCGCCTGCCAGCGGCGGGCACAGGAGTGGGGCAGTGCCGCCACTCAGTCCCTTGACGCCCGGAGTTCCAACCCCATGCCTTCTTGCTTTCGCCAGGCCGCGCTGTTCCTGAGCCTGGTCGCCGTTTCCGTCGCGCACGGCCCCGCCCACGCCCAGACCGACGCCAAACCCTCGGCCCTCGTCGCCAAGCGAGTGGGCCGCGCCCAGCTGGCACAGGCGCCCGACCCGGTGCCCTTCCTGGACCAGCTGCCGGATCGCGCCAGCTTCGATCGCATGGCCCGCGTCTACGACCCGGGAACGCCCGAGGCGCAGCCGCATGTGCTCTTCGTGATCGACCGGCAGGCGGCGCAGGGTCAGGTCTTGTTCGTCAACACGCGGCGTTACGCCCTTCACGAGGACTTCCTCAAGGCGCGCCACCTGGTGACGAGCTGGGAGCCGGGCGTGCGCACGCGGCTCTACCAGCAGCCGCAGCGGCGCTTCATCCTGGGCATGGTCAGCTGGCATCCGCAGCTCAAGGGCTTTGTCTACGAGTTCTGGGAGGGCGATCGCCAGACGCCCGAGCTGCTGCGCACGGCGCAGACGGTGCTGGCGCGCGACATGAGCTTCGCGCCCCTGCGCTTCAAGGCCAATGCCGCGCAGCATGAGCAGGTCGCCCAGGCCGCCGGCATCGAGGCGGTGACGCAGGCCCAGCTCATCGCCGGCCGCAGCGCGCTGGCCTACAACCCGGGCCGCGCCTTCGGCCGCCTGCGTCTGGTGGAGGACATCGAGCAGGTCGACGACCTGGCGCCGGAGGACATCGTCGTGCTGCGCGAGGCCCCGCTGGCCCTGCCGCCGGTGGCGGGCGTGATCCTGGCCGCGCCCTCGACGGCGCTCTCGCACGTGAACCTGCTGGCCAAGGGCTGGGGCATTCCCAACCTCTACCTGCGGGACGCCTGGCAGCAGCTGCAGGACCTGGACGGGCGAACCGTGTGGCTGGAGGTGCGCCGCGACGGCCACCGCATCGAGCCCCGCGCCGAGGCCCCGGCCAGCTGGCGGCCGGTGGCGCGCCAGGCCAAGGCGCGGCTGCTGAGCGCGCCGGACCTGCGCCGCCAGCAGCCGCTGCCCCTGGCGCAGATGCGCCTGAAGGACATGAGTGCCTGCGGCGGCAAGGCCGCACGCCTGGGCGAGTTGCAGTGGCTGCAATCGCAGGGGCGGCTGCCGGCCACGGCGCCGGTGCCTGACGGCTTCTGCATTCCCTATGGCGCCTTCGCGGCCTTCATGGCCCAGCCCGCGGTCAAGGCGCGCGTGGCCGAGACCCTCGCGGAAGGCGGCTTCGAGGGCAGCCCGGGCCAGCGCCGCGCCGCGCTCGCCCGCCTGCGCGAGGACCTGCTCGCCCTGCCCCTGCCCGCCGGGCTGGAGGCGCAATGGACGCAGCAGTGGGAGCGGCAGCTCGGCAGCGCGGGCGTCTTCGTGCGCAGCTCCTCGAACTCGGAGGACCTCGCCAACTTCAGCGGGGCAGGGCTCTACACGACCGTGCCCAATGTGCGGGCGGACCTGGCCCGCGCGGTGAAGCAGGTCTGGGCCTCGGTGTGGAACGCGGAGGCCTTCGAGGCACGCCGGCAGGCCGGGCTGCGCCATGAGCAGGTCCAGATGGCCGTGCTGGTGCAGCGGGCCGTGGACTCCCGCATGTCCGGTGTGATGATTACCCGCGATCCCTTCGACGCCACGCGCAGCGGCGTGGTCTATGTCTCGGCCAAGCGCGGCATCGGCATCAAGGTGGTGGAGGGCAAGCGCATCGCCGAGCAGGCGCTCTACGAGGAGCGCAGCGGAGCCATCGAGCGGCTCTCGAGCTCCGGCGAGAGCACCGAGCTGCGCCTGGACGAGTCCGGCGGGCTGAAGGAGGTGGCCGTTGCCTCGGCCTCGGTGCTGAAGGACGAGCAGGTGCTGTCGCTGGCCCGCCTGGCCCTGGCGATCCGGCGCGAGCTGGGTGGCGCGGAGCAGGACATCGAATGGGCGATCGACGGCGAGGGCCGTCTGGTGATGCTGCAGGCCCGGCCCTTCGTGCAGCGAAACGTCTACTGACTGACGGGGTCAGGTCTTGCCTTGCGGTGCCTGCGCGCCGGCGAAGGCATAAAAAAAGGGGCTGCCCGAAGGCAGCCCTTTGCACGAGCGGGTCGCGGGGACTCAGCTCACCGTCAGCGTGGCGCTGCCGCTGGGCACGCGCACCGTCTTGACGCTGGCGATGGCGTCGGTGGGCGCGGCGCCGCCGCTCAGGCGCTTGACCTTCTTGAACTGGCACACCAGCTCGGTCTTGGAGAGGTTCACGACGGCATAGCCCTGGGCATCGGTGTCCGCGTGCTTGATCCAGGGATTGTTGAGGGCCGGGGCCGCGCCGGTCGTGGCGTTGGCCAGCGGGTTCAGGCGCTTCACGATCTCGCTGGAGGGCACCGCAGCCGCCGGGATGCCCAGTGCCGCGGCCAGCTTCTGCTGGATCAGGCCGTAGAGCGTCATTGCGGCAACCGAGCGGCTGGTGGCCGCCAGCATGGCGATGGTGCTGGCGATCACGCCGCCCATGCCGCCGGTCAGTGTCTCGTCGAAGGTGTTGATGACGGCGGTGGACAGGCCCGGCGTGGGCTGCACGGCGGCGGCCGGCAGCTTGCCCGCCTGGATGGCACCCATCACGGCGGCCTGGATGGCGGCCTTGTTGCTCAGGTCGGTCACGCCCGCGGATTGCGCCACGCCGACGGACACCATCTGGATCGCGATGCCCTCGGCCTCGGCCTCGCTCGTGGCCACCAGCGGCTTGAGATCGCTGAAGCCCGGCTGGCTGGCGGCGCCCAGGAAGTAGCTGAAGAAGCTGTTCGAGGACATGCCGGCGGTCACCAGGTCGACCATGGCAGGCACGGGCGACGCCGCCTGGTAGTCGACCATCACCTGACCGGCGTAGAAGGCGTGGATGTCACCGGTGACGGCCACCACGTTGCCGATCTTGTTGTCGACGATGTGCTTCATCAGCGCCTGGCGCTCGGCGTTGTAGCCGTCCCATTGGTCGGCGTTCAGGATGAAGCGCTGCTTGAAGGCGGCCGGGGCGGTGGGCAGGGCAGCGCCGTCCACGCTCATCTTCAGCAGCGAGGTCTCGTTGCCCCAGATCTTCCACTGCGCGGTCGAGGCCGTCAGCGTCTGCAGGAACCACTGACGCTGCGCGGCGCCCAGCACGCTCACCAGGCCCAGCGGATCCGGCAGCTGCGCGTCCTTGGCGGCCTTGAGCTTGGCGGCCTCGACGGTGTTCAGCGTGGTCTCGGGCACCATGTAGCGGGCGCCGATGGAGCCGATGGGCTGGCCGGTCAGCGGGCTGGGGGCGGCCTCGGGGATGAGGTGATCGGCGCGGTAGAGGCGCTGGTCCGTCATCACCAGGTGCATCAGCTTGCCGAACTTCAGCTCGCGGTAGATGCGGATGTTGCTGATGCCGTAGCCCGGGTCCAGCGTGAAGCTGACGTCGGCGGGCATGAACTCGAACCAGGCCTGGCTGGCCGAGCGGCGGCGCGAGGTCTGGGCGGTGTTGTCGCCGACCGAGGTGGCGGCATTGAACGTGCCGTTGTCGTAGGTCTCGCGGTCCTGCCAGCAGTCGTCGGAGAACTCGTGGTCGTCCCAGATGGGCACGAAGGCGAAGCGCTCGTGCACGGCCTGCAGGCGCGGGTCGCTGCGGTAGCGCTTGTAGAGGTAGCGGTAGTCGGCGAGGGTGTTGGCGTACTTGCCCTTGCCCGGCAGGTCCATGCCGTTGGGCAGCATCAGCGCGGTGTGGGCGGCCTCGACGCCGCCGGCCTGGTAGTCCGCACCCACGGCTTCGTAGATGTAGTCGCCCAGGTGCACGATGAAGTCCACCGGCTCCTTGGCCAGCTCGACCATGCCGGCCCAGTGGTTCACGCTCCAGTCCTGGCAGGTGGTGAAGGCGAACTTGAGGCTGTCGATGTCGGCGTCGGTCGCGGGGGCGGTCTTGAAGCGGCCCACCTTGGAGCGGCTGTCGCCGGCCTGGAACTGGTAGAAGTAGGTCGTCGCCGGCTTCAGGCCGCTGATGCGGTGGCGCAGGGTGTTGTCGTAGAAGGCGTAGACGGGCACCTCGAGGTCGGCATCGAAGCTGCCGGCCAGGGCGGTGTTGCTGCCCAGCAGGGCGCTGTTGTCGGCAGCGGTGATGCGCAGGCGAACCTTGAAGTTGGCCTCGACGCTGGCGGGCGCGATGTCATCGGCGCCCGCCGGCACCACGCGGGCCCACAGCAGGACGCCGTCGCTGCGCGGATCGCCCGAGGCCACGCTCTGCGGGAACTTGTAGGCGCCGCTGGCGGCGGGCGTCTCGGGCAGCGCGGTGCTGCTGCCGGGGAAGGTGGGCGGCAGGGGCAGCACGGTGGTGCCGTTGTCGCCGCCGCCCATGCAGCCGGCGAGGCCGCCGAGGGCGGAGGAGGCGGTGATCAGGGCGCCGGTCTGCACGACCGAGCGACGCAGGAAATTGCGACGGTCCATGAGGGACTCCAATCAGGATGAGGGCGGGAGCGCTGCGGCTCCCGCGGGGTCAGGTCTTGCCGGGCTGGCCGGGGGCGATCAGAAGCTGTGGTTCAGCTGCAGGCCGAGGCTCGTCGCCTTGGTCTGGTAGTTGCCGCGCACGGTGGCGTTGCTGCAGTTGCAGGGCTTCTCGCCTTCGCCGTCGTCGGTGATGGACATCGGTGCGTCCTTCAGCTTGACGTGACCCAGGGCCAGGTCGATGCTGGTCTGGGCGTTGAACTTCCAGTTCAGGCCGAAGGCCAGCCAGTCGCGGTCGGAGTCGGGCAGCGCGGCGCCACGGTACTGGCCCTGCACCGGCGACTTGTCGCGGGCGGCGCCGGCGCGCAGGGTCAGCTGCTCGTTGAACTGGTACTGGGCGCCGACGGACGCGCGCCACACGTTCTTCCAGTGCTCCGGCGTGATGGACGGCGGCGTGGTGCTGTCGAACTTGATGCGCAGCTCCTCCAGGGCGGACTGGCGGTGCCAGGTGGCGTCGGCCATCACGGCCCAGCGCTTGTTGAGCTGGTGGAAGACCTGGAACGAGACCGAGTCGGGCGTCTTCACCTCGAGGCTGGCGCCGGAGTCGTTGTGGTCCAGCTTGCCCTTGCCGTCGTAGGGCGCGCCGGTGGCGGCGGCCAGCACATTGGCGGGCAGGGTGGCCGGCTGCGTCCAGTCGGCGCTGCCCTTGAGCTTGTGGCGGATGCCCGAGCGCCAGGCGACGCCCAGGCGGGTCTGCTCGTCGAGCTCCCACAGCAGGGCCAGGTTCACGCCCAGACCCCAGTCGCCGCCCTTGACGTGCACGCCGCCATCGAACATCGGGTTGGCATAGACCTGCGCGGCCTGCTGCTGCAGCTGCAAGGCGATGCCCGAGGCACCGGCCGCCGCGGCCTGCTGCGCCGCGCCGAGCAGGCCGGCGGCGTAGGCGTTGCCATAGGGCACGGCGCGCTTGATGTCACCGTGCATGTATTCGGCCGTCACGCCGGCGGACACCGAGAACTGCTTGGCCGGCTTCCAGACGACGTTGGGATTGAAGGCCAGGGACTTCAGCTCCACGAAGTTGACGTTGTAGCGGCCGCCCCAGTCCGGGCGGTAGTCCAGCTTGGCGCCGGAGGGCACGAAGATGCCCAGGCCGAAGGCGAGGTCGTCCGAGGCCTGGTAGGCGCCGTACAGGTGCGGCACGAAGGTGGCCTTGGTCGGCTCGACCACGTCACCCGCCACCGAGGTGGGCTTGGGCTGGAAGCCCGAGCCGGGCAGGCTGATGTAGGAGCCGGCGTCGGTGAACTTCACCTTCGGGTCGACGTAGTCCAGCACGCCGCTGACGTGCCAGCCCTTGCCCAGGCGGGTGAGGCCGGCCGGGTTGGAGAAGATCGTGCTGGCGTCGGCTGCCTCGGCGCCGTTGGAGTTGGCGGTGCCTTCGGCCGCGGCGCTCTGCGTGCCGAAACGGTAGCCGGAGGCCACGGCCTGGCCGGCGCACAGGGCGAGGCCGGCGAGCGCCAGCAGGCGCAGGGCGTGACGGGGGGAACGGTGGGCGTGCGCGTGCGCGTGCGCGCCAGCCTGCGGGAAGCGGTGCATGGATGTCTCCTCTTGTCGTCGTGCGGGCGAGCCTCTTGTCTCTTCCCGGGATCACTTGGGAGACCGATTCTGCGAAGGCTTTGTTGCAGCACACCGAGGGAAAGTGCCGGGACTGTCGTCCGGGGCCGACGAATCCATGCGGATTAGAGACTTGTCTCCAGAACGACAATTGTGGTGTGGCCCGGTGCGGCGGCGCGTGGGGAAAACGGGGCCCGGGCTAACCCCGGCGTCGCAGCGCCGGGGGCGCCGCCAGAATGCCGGCCATGCGATCCACTCTCCTGCTGCCCCTGCTCATCCTGGTGTCCGCCGCCATTGCCATCGCCTCGCTCGGCGGGCTGGGCCTGAGCCCGGACCTCGGCTTCGCGGCCAAGCCGCTCACCACGATCCTCATCCTGCTGTGGGCCTGGCCCCGCGGTGCGGACAGCCCGAAGGCGGCACGCTGGCTGCGCTGGGGGCTGGTGTTCTCGCTGGGCGGAGACGTCGCGCTGCTGTGGCCCGAGGCGGGCTTCCTGCCGGGCCTGGTGAGCTTCCTGGTCGCCCACCTCTGCTACATCGTTGGCTACTGCCAGCGCTCGCGCTTCGGGCAGCCCTGGTGGCCCTTCCTGCTCTATGCGCTGGTCGCGGCGGCCGTGCTGCACAGGCTCTGGCCGGGCATTCCGGGCGATCTGCGGATCCCAGTGCTCGTCTACGTGGGGTGCCTGGCCAGCATGGCCTCGCAGGCCTGGGCCTGGTGGCGCAGCAGCCTGGGCGGGCCGGACGAGGCCCTGGCGCGGCGCGCGGCCTGGGGCGGCACGCTGTTCCTCTTCTCGGACGCGATGATCGCGATCAACAAGTTCGCCTTCCTGGGGCAGCTGCCCCACGCGACGCTGCTGATCCTCAGCACCTACTGGCTGGCGCAGTGCTGCTTCGTGGCCAGCCTGCGCCCGGCGGCACCCGAGGGCGACGCCGCGGCGCCCTGATCACATGCCCTTGAAGAGGTGGGTGTAGCTGCGGCTCACCTCGAGCTTCTCGGTCAGGCCCTTCACGGCCACGAGCTGGCGGCCGCGGAAGTCCCGGCTGATGCCGGCGATAGCCTTCACATTGACCAGCGTCGAGCGGTGGATCTGCCAGAACAGCTGCGGGTCCAGCTCGTCCACCAGCTCCTTGATGGGCTTGCGGATCAGCGCCTCGAGCGTGGCCGTCTGCACCCGCGTGTACTTCTCGTCGGAGATGAAGAAGAGCACGTCCTCGACCGGGATCATCTGGATGCTCTGGCCCACGGTCGCCTGGATCCACTGCAGGTACTTGGGCACGCCGCCCGGGCTCACCTGCGCGGAGAGCTTGTGCAGCAGCTGCTGCATGGACGCGCCGGCGGGGGCCTCCGCGGCATCGGCCGTGTCCTCGACCGCGCCCTCGCGGCGCTGGGCCAGGCGCTTCTTGACGCGCGCCACCGTGATGGCCAGGCGCTCGCGCTCGGCCGGCTTGAGCACGTAGTCGGCCACGCCCTGCTCGAAGGCCTCGACCGCGTACTGGTCGTAGGCCGTGATGAAGACGATCTCGGGCACCAGCCAGCTGTCGTCCTCGGGGAGCTGGACGATCTGGCGGGCGGCATCCACGCCGGTCAGGCCGGGCATGCGGATGTCCAGGAAGACGAGGTCCGGGCGGTGCTCACGGCACAGCTCGACGGCCTCCAGGCCGTTCTTGGCCTCGGCCACGATCTCCAGCTCGGGCCAGGCTTCCTGGAGGCGGCTGCGCAGCTGTTCGCGCATCAGGCGTTCGTCGTCGGCCAGCACGGCGCGGATGGGGCCGGGGGCGAGGTCGTGGGTGGTGTCGTTCATGGGCGGCATGCTAAGGGCGGGGCGGGGGCCGCCGGACTACGGGTTGACCCGAGGTCGGCGCCAGGCGCCCGCCATTCCGGGCAACCGGAAGCTCAGGGGCGGGGCTGGGGGCGCGGTGCCGGGCCCCGCGCCTTCGGGCGGCGCACCAGCAGCCACAGCACCAGGACCATCAGGAACACCGGGGACACCGCCACCGCGCCGAGTCCGCAGGCCAGCAGCACGACGAAGCCGATCACGCCGCCCACGATCAGCAGCGGCAGGCCCACGGCGAAGAGCAGCACCAGCGGCAGGACGATGAAGCACACCACGCCCGTCACGCCCAGGCCGATGATGGCGCCGAGGAAGTCGCCGAGGTCCGAGTCGCTCCACTCGTCGCCGCTGATGGTGATGTTCACGCCCGGGTCGCTGAAGATGTGGTGCGCGAGGCTGACGCCGCCGAGGATGCTCAGCAGCACCGCGCCGAGGGCGAGGATCAGGAAGGCCTTGAAGAGGGTTCTCATGCGGAAGCTCCTTGGTCGTCAGTGCGGCTGCGGTAGGGCACGGTGATGGTCACCACGGTGCCGGAGGGCTGGTTGGCGGCGATGGTCACGCTGGCGCGGCCGCCGTAGAGCAGGGAGAGGCGCTCGCGGATGTTGGCCAGGCCCACGCCGGTGCCGGCGGTGGCGGCGCGCCCGAAGCCCAGGCCCGTGTCGGCCACGGTGATGGCCAGCTTGCCGTGCAGGACCTCGGCGCGGACCTTCAGGATGCCGCCCTCGGCCTTGGGCTCCAGGCCGTGCTTGATGGCGTTTTCCACCAGGCTCTGGATCATCATGGGCGGGAACTCGGCGGAGAGCAGGCCGTCCGGGATGTCGATCTCGGTCTGCAGCCGGTCCTCCATGCGCACCTTGAGGATCTCGAGATAGGGGCGGATCACCGCCAGCTCGCGGCCCAGGTCCCGCACGCCGGCGGCATTGGCCTCGCGCATCGTGGGCATGGAGGCGCGCAGCAGGGCGATGAGGTTGCGCTGCATCTGCGAGGCGCGCGGCGGGTCGGTCTCGATCAGGTGGTCGATGGAGGCGAGCGTGTTGAACAGGAAGTGCGGCTCCACCTGCGCCTGCATGGCGGCCATGCGGGCCTCGACGACCTGGCGCTTGAGCGACTCGGCCTCGGCGGTCTCGGTGGCCTGCGCAGCCTTCACCTCGGCCTGGATGCGGCCCTTGTAGGTGGCCTTGATCAGGGCGGAGGCCATCACGAAGAGCACCGAGAAGTCGATCAGGAACTCGCCCCAGTGGATCACCCGCACGCGGGAGTGCCAGCCGGCGGACGCTTCCTCCTGGATCTTCTCCAGCTCGGCCTGGGTCCGGTCCAGCTCGGCCTGCACCTGGCGGCGGGCATCCTCGGCCTCGTCGCGGGCGGCGCGGGCCTCGTCGATCCGGCTCTGCGCCTCCTCGTGCGTCTCGCGCAGGGCCTCCTCGACCTTGCTGCGCAGCTCGTCCTCGCTGATCTCCAGCTTGCCCGGCTTCTCGGCTTTATCCGCCTTGTCCGCCTTGTCACCCTTCTCGGTGGGGACGCGCACCACCAGATTGGGCAGATTGATGTGCACGCCGTCCTCCACGGCCTTGCCGGCGTCGGCCGGGGCACTGGCCCCCGCGCCGGGCTTGGGGCGCTGCTCGATGCGGATGCCATGCTTGTCGATTGCGACGTCCAGGTGCACGCCGTCCTCGCCCTTGCCGATCTTCTCGGCGACCTTGCGGGCTGCCTCCTCGATCGTGGCCTCGTCCTTCGACGACTTCGATGCGGACGCCTTGGGCGCGGGCCGGGACTTGGGCGGGTTCTTGAGCGGCGGCGCGCCCTCGTACTGCTCCGTGATGCGCCAGGTGAAGGGCGGCATGTTGCTGAGGATGTTCGCCCCGACGATCAGCAGCACCGACAGCACGATGAAGCGGCGCCAGCTGATGCTCACCAGCCAGCTGGCATACACATGGAAGCTGCGCACGCTGGCGGCGGAGAAGCGCTGCCAGCGTTCGTACCAGGTGGGGATCGGGTGGGCGTTCATGGAGGACCTGTCTTGCTATGGGTCCGGACTGTACGCAAGCCGCACCGGGTGCCCCAGGGGCAGGCGACAGGCTGCACGGGGCAGGGCCCCATCTGCACGGCATCCGGATGGGCGTGGCGCGTCCGGCGGGCCCGTCGGGCGGCCTCGCAGGGCGGCCCTCCGCCCGTTCGTGATCCATGTCACGGCCGCCGGGGGCCGCGGGCCGCCCGTCATCGACCCATCACACGCCCTGCCTACCGTGCCGCCACGGATCGCCGGGAGAGCGGTCCTTCACGGATGGGATGGATGCGATGAAGTACTGGCAAAGCCTGAGGACGCGCCTGGCGGTGGCGGCCCTGCTGTGTCTGGCGCTGGGGGCGCTGCCCCTGGTGCGGGGGGCGCGTGACGCCGCCGCCGCGCTGGCACGTGCGGAGCTGCAGGCCCAGGCCCTGCGGCTGGACAAGGGCTGGTGGGCGGTGATGGAGCTGGCGCAGCAGCGGCGCGCGAGGGCCCTGCAGCCGGACGCCGCGGACGGGGTGACGGATGCGGCGCTGCACGAGGCCCTGCAGCGCCAGCAGGCGGCGCTCGCGGCCGCGCCGGGCCTCGAGGCACTGGCCCCGGCGGCGGCGGCACTCGACCGCCAGTGGGGCGAGCAGGGGCCGGCCGCATCGGCGTCCACGCCCCAGGCCCGTCTGCTGGCCTTCGACCTCTGGCTGCAGGCCCTGCAGCAGGAAGTGGACCGCCTTCATCTGGCCTCCGGGCTGTGGCAGGAAGCGGCGCCCGAGGTTCACTTCGGCGCCCAGGCGGCCATGCGCGAGGCGCCCCGCGCCGCCGAGGCCCTGAGCCAGCTGCGCGACTTCAGCCGCGCGGCCCTGGTGGACGACGTGGCGGCCATGGCGGCGGCGCAGACGCGCTACGCCGAGCACGGGCAGGCCATGGAGGCGCTGCTGCAGCGTCTGCCGCAGGGGGGCGAGCTGGCCGAGGCCCTGCACGCCCAGCGGCGGGCCCTGCAGTCCACGCTGCAGCAGGCTGCGGCCGACCCGTCCTTCCCGCTGGATCAGCTCGTGAGCCAGCTGGAGGCCGCGCGTGCGCAGCAGCTGGCGCTCAGCCAGCGCCTGCGGGACCAGGTGCAGGCCTCGCTGCAGGCCCAGGAATCGGCCCGGCGCGTGGAGCGCTGGCAGCAGCTCGCGCTCATGCTGGGGCTGCTCGCCGCCGCCGTCGCCCTGATGGCCTGGACGTTGCGCAGCGTGCTGCAGGGCCTGCGCGAGGCCGAGGCGGTGGCGCGGCGCATTGCCGAGGGCGACCTCTCGGTGCAGGTGCCGCTCGACCGCCCGCTGGAGCTGGCGCGCCTGCTGGCCGGCATCGAGGCCATGCGCCAGCGCCTGCAGGGCATGGTCCAGGGCATGGGCGAGGTGGCGGCCGGCATCCAGGCGGCCGCCAGCGAGATCGCGCAGGGCAACGAGGACCTGGGCGAGCGCACCGAGCAGGCCTCGTCGAGCCTGCAGCAGACGAGTGCGTCGATGGAGACGCTGTCCGCGGCGGTCCACGGCACGGCGGGCCTGGCCGAACAGGCCTCGCAGGTGGCCCGGGCCGCCAGCGCCGTCGCGGCGCAGGGCGATCAGGCCGTCCAGGAGGTGGTTCGCAACATGCAGGCGCTGCACCAGGCGTCCGGGCAGATCGGCAGCATCAGCGAGCTGATCGGCGGCATCGCCTTCCAGACCAATCTGCTGGCGCTGAATGCGGCCGTCGAGGCGGCGCGGGCCGGCGAGCAGGGGCGGGGCTTCTCGGTGGTGGCCGCCGAGGTGCGGGCCCTGGCGCAGCGCTGTTCGGGGGCCGCGACGGAGATTCAGCAGCTCACCCGCACATCGGTCGAACGCATGGGCAGCGGGGCCGAGCTGGCCCGCGGGGCGGGCGGGATGATGCAGCAGATGCTGGCCAGCGCACGCGACGTCTGTGGCGTGGTGGCGCAGATCGAGGGGAAGTCCGCGCATCAGCGGCGGGACATTGGCGCGCTCACGTTGGCCGTGCAGGGCGTGGACCGGCTGACGCAGCAGAACGCGGTGCTGGTGGACCAGTCGCGTGCGGCGGCCGCGGCCCTGCGCGAGCAGGCGGGGGTGCTCAGGGGGCAGATTGCGAGGTTCAATCTGGGCTAGTGGGTGGAGCCCCTCGCCCAGGCACGCCACGCTGGACGCGGGCGAGCCTGGTCGGTCCCCCGAGGGGACGCCCCTGTCCGCGGCATTGAGCCGCCGACAGGGGCAAGTGGGCCGGCTTGGGGCGGCCCGGCGCCGGCCCGGGGGTGGAGAGCGGGGAGCTCTTCGCCCGGGCTCGCGGCGCCGGCGGGTGGTTTACTGGCGGACGGCTTCGACCTGGATGATCAGCTTGACTTCCTTGGGGAAGCCCCAGGCCAGGCCGTAGTCGATGCCCCACTGGGTGCGGTCGATGGTGGTCTCGAAGTCGCCACCGCAGACTTCACGCTTGAGCATGGGGCTCTGGTAGCAGTTGAAATGCTTGGCGGTCAGGGTGACGGGGGCGGTCTTGTCCTTCAGGGTCAGCTGGCCAGCAACGGCGGTGACCTTGTCGCCGTCGAAGGTGAACTTGTCACCCACGAACTTGGCCTGGGGCCACTTGGCGCTGTTGAAGAAATCGTCGCCCTGCAGGTGCTTGTTCATGCCATCCACGCCGGTGTTGACGGAGGCGATGTCGAAGGTGATCTGCACCTTGCCGGACTTGGCGGCGCGGTCCAGCTCCACGGTGCCTTCCTTCTTGTCGAAGCGGCCACGGTTGGTGGAGGTGCCGAAGTGCTGGATCTCGTAGGTCACGAAGGTGTGCGTGGGCTCGATCTGGTACTTGGCGGTCTCGGCGTGGGCCAGCACGCTGGCGGCCAGCAGGGCGGAGGCGATCAGGGTCTTCTTCATGGCGTTCCTGTGGTTGGAAAGGTGAACTGGGAGGGAGAGAGGCGAAAGGGCGGGCGCTCGATCAGAGCGGCGCCACGCCGGAGAACACGAGCTTGAGCTTGACGGTGACTTCATTGGCGACCATGGAGGTGTCGCTCCACTCGCCGTCGCCGATCTTGAAGTCGAGGCGCTTGAGCACGAAGCTGCCGGTGGCGGTCGTCAGGCCCTTGTCCTGCGTCAGGGCGATAGGCACGGTGATGTCGCGCTGCAGGCCCTTGAGCGAGAGCTTGCCGGCGACCTCGAAACGGTTGCCGCCCAGCGGCTTGATGGCGCTGCTGACGAAGCTGGCCTGGCCGAGCTTCTTGCTGTCGAACCAGGCCGGCTTGGCCAGCTCGGCATCGAGCATGGGGTCGCCGAGGGTCACGCTGGCGAGGTCGATGGTGAACTGCACCTTGCCGGCCTCGGCCTTCTTCGGGTCGAAGCCCAGCTGCGCTTCAAAGCGCTTGAACTTGCCGTCCACCGGCACGCCCATCTGCTTGCTGACGAAGCTGAGATCGCTCTGGGCGGCCACGAGGGCGGGCGCGGCGGCCGCAGCCGCCGGCGCGGCGGGCGCCGCCTTGGGCTTCTGCGCCAGGGCCGGGACGGAGATCAGGCCGAGGCTCAACAGCAGCGCGGCGGTCAGGGAGGTCTTCATGGCGTCGTTCTCCAGTGAATTCAGGGGTCAGCGGCGGGCCGGCATCATGCGCAGCAGCAGGCCGTCCTTGTCGATCAGGTGGTGCTTCAGCGCAGCGCCAATGTGGGCCAGCACGAGCAGGGCGAGGCCCCAGGCCAGCAGCTCGTGAAGCTCCTTCAGCTGGTGGGCGAGGGCCTTGTCCACCGGCACGAAGTCCGGCAGGGGCAGCACGCCGAACCACACGATGGGGAAGCCGGCCGCCGAGCTGTAGGCCCAGCCGCTCAGCGGCACCGCGAAGAAGGCCACGTACAGCAGCAGGTGCACGGCGTGTGCGGCGCGGGCCTGCCAGGCGGGCATGGGCAGATCGGCCGGCGGGCGGTGGCCCAGGCGCCACAGCAGACGCAGCGCCGACAGCGCGAGGATCGTCACGCCGGCCCACTTGTGCCAGTTGTAGAGCTTCAGCCGCGTGGGCGACAGCGGCAGGTCCGACATGTACAGGCCGACGCCGAAGGCGCCCACGATGGCGACGGCCAGCAGCCAGTGCAGGGCGATGGCGGTGGCGGTGGCGGTGTAGCGCGGTGTCTGGGTGGTCATGGCAGCTCCTGTCTGGTGGCCCGGCGGCAGCCCTTGGGTTTCAACGGGGAATGCCCAGGGAATGGACGTGAGTGTGGCGGCCGCGGGCGGCCCCCGGTTTCAGCTTGCTTGAGGTCAAGGTTCAGTGCATTTGAATGGAGGCCCCGCTGGCCCTGACGAAGGTCATGGGCCTGACATGTGGGCGCCCGAGACTGGCGAGCTCCGGGCGAGCTTCGCCTGCCGACCCTACAAGGAGAGCCCTGATGGACCTGATCGCCCGCATCGAGGCCCTGTTCCTGCGCCGTGGCCGGGCCGAGTACGAGAGCGACGTGCCGCAGCCGGTGCCGGTCCTCGCGCATGCCCTGCAGTGCGCGCAGCTGGCGGAATGGGCGCATGCCGACCACGAGCTGGTGGCGGCGTCGCTGCTGCATGACCTCGGCCAGCTGATCGACGCCGAGGCCGGCGCGCCGCTGCGCATCGAGTCCCACGAGACCGCGGCCCTGCCGCTGCTGGCCCAGGGCTTCGGCCCCGGCGTGCTGGAGCCCATCCGGCTGCACGTGCAGGCCAAGCGCTACCTCGTGGCCACGGAGGTGGGCTATGAGGCCGGCCTGAGCCCGTCCTCGCGCCTGAGCCTGGAGCGACAGGGCGGGCGGATGAATGCCGAGGAGCGCCTGCTCTTTCTCGCCCAGCCCTACGCCCGCGAGGCCCTGCAGCTGCGGCGCTGGGACGATCTGGCCCGTCAGCCGGGCAAGCGCACGCCGCCGCTGGCCTACTACCTGGACCTGCTGGCCGATCTGATGCGCGACATGCGCACACCTCCGCGGCTGGCGATCGCCTGAGCGCGGAAATTCCCACTTGAGGGGGATAGGTGCGCACAGGGTCGCCCCAGATACTGCATTCCGGATCGCGCGCTGCCTGGACCTCAGCGTGTTGATCGAGGGGAGGAGTGCTATGCCGGCTCACCAAAGCCCATCAGGGCGGCGGTGGTCGGCATAGTCATTTGGGGCGATGGCGTCGGGCGTTCCACGGTGCGCACCCGGGCCCGCCGCCGCCGTCCTGGGGCGCATCCCGGGTTCGGGCAGCGCACCCGGCGGTATAGTCGGCGCACTCCGCGCCCAGGTCCGTCCCATGACATCTCGCTTCACGTTGTTGCGCTTGCCGGCTGCTGCTGCCGGAGGCCTTGCCGCGGCGCGGCGGACCCTGCGCGAGGGCGATCCTGCCCGGGGCGAGGCCCGCCCATGAGCCTGCTGGCCGGGCTGGCCGTGTGGACGGGACTGCGACCTTCGCCGCAGCCCGAGCCGCGCGACGAGCCGCGGATCGTCATCCAGCAGGAGCTGCTGCGGCTGCTGGCCGAGCAAAGCCGGCGCATGCCCTATCCCGTCGGGCTCAGCGCCTTCTTCATGGCCCTGATGGCCGCGCTGCCCACCCGTTCGCCGTGGCCGGTGCTGTGGATGGTCGCGGTCCTTTCGACGCTGCTGCTGCGCCGCCACGTGCTGGGCCGGCTGCCGCAGCTGGAGCACTACCCCGTCTCGCAGCGCATGCGCTGGGCGGTGATGCTGAGCCTGCTGAACGGCCTGGTGTTCTCCGTCGCGCTGGTGTTCGCGGCGAATCTCTCCGACTACGAACGCATGGTCCAGACCATCATGCTGCTGGGCCTGTGCGCCGGCGCCGTGGCCAGCACGGCCGGGCATCTGCCGGTGTTCATGGCCTTCTCGGCGCCGGTGACGCTGGCCAACGGCCTGGCCTGGCTGACCGGCGGCGCGGGCGCCCACGTCACCGTCTGGCAGGACGCCGTGATGGGCGTGCTGATCCTGCTGTTCGGCTTCATGCTGCGCAACCTCGCGCGGGACAACTACCGCGTCTTCTGCGACTCCGTCCTCATCCGCCAGCAGCAGGTCAAGAGCAACCAGCAGCTGCGCGCGGCGCTGCACCAAGCCGAGCAGGCGATGCAGGCCAAGACGCGCTTCCTCGCCTCTGCCAGCCACGACCTGCGCCAGCCCATGCACACGCTGACGCTGTTCGGCTCGGCCCTGCTGCGCCGCCGGCTGGACGACGACAGCCTCGGCGTCGTGCGCAACATGAATCTCGCCATCGACGCGCTCTCGGGCCAGATGGACGCGCTGCTGGACATCTCCAAGCTCGACGCCGAGGTGGTGCCCGTGCACGCCAAGGTCTTCAACCTGGGCCACTGGCTGGGCCGCCTGCAGCAGGAGTTCCTGCCCTCCGCGCAGCGCAAGCGCCTGGAGCTCACGCTGATCTGCCCGATGTACGCCTATGTGGAGTCGGACCCGCTGCTGCTGGAGCGGGTGGTCCGCAACCTGATCGACAACGCGATCAAGTACACGCAGGCCGGCCAGATCAGCATCGTGGCCGAGCGCCGCGGCGAGCTGTGGCAGGTGTCGGTACGGGACACGGGCTGCGGCATCGCCGAGCAGGAGCAGCAGAAGGTCTTCGACGAGTTCTACCAGATCGGCAACAAGGAGCGCGACCGCGCCAAGGGCCTGGGCCTCGGCCTGTCCATCGTCAGCCGCCTGGTCGACCTGCTGGACCTGCACCTGAAGCTGGAATCGACGCCCGGTGTCGGCTCCTGCTTCACGCTGAGCATCGAAGCCTCCGAGGACGGGCCGGACAGCCAGCTCGACGCCCCGACGGACGGCCGCTCGCTGCGCGGGCTCAAGGTGCTGGTGGTGGATGACGAGGAGCTGGTCCGCAAGGCCATGTGCACGCTGCTGATCGAGCTGGGCTGCCTGGCCCGCTGTGCCGCGACCACGCGCGAGGCCGTGCTGCTGTGCATGCAGCAGGCGCCGGACCTGCTGCTCATCGACTACCGCCTGCGCGGCAGCGACGACGGGCTCTCCGCCGTGCGCTCGCTGCGCAACCTCGTGCCGGGCCTGCCGGCCCTGCTGATCAGCGGAGACACCGCCCCGCAGCGCCTGCGTGACGCGCAGGCCGCGGGCCTGGACCTGTTGCACAAGCCCGTGCGCGCCGACCAACTCATGACCGCCATTCAGCGGGTCCTGGCCGATGCACCGCACGCCCCCAGCCCGGCCAGGGAGGCTGAAGATGCACGAGGGACCCTCGCCTGAGCCGCGACGCCTGCACTGGCTGTCCCGACCGCTGAGCGACTGGCTGCTGGCGCATCCGCGCGCGGACGACGCCAGCGCGCAGGGCCTCGACGCCGACGTGCTCATCGTCGGCAGCGGCTACGGCGCGGCCGCGGCGGCCGAGCACTTCTCGCGTGCCGCCGGCGAGGACGGCCGGCCGCTGCGCGTGCTGCTGCTGGAGCGAGGGCTCGAGTACCTGCCCGGCCGCTTTCCCGCGCGCATGGCCGAGCTGCCGGGGCATGTGCGCGTCGCCCTGGCGACCGAGGCCGGCACGGCCGGCATCGGGCGGGTGAAGGGCTACCGCGAGGCGCTGTTCGACTTCCGCCTGGGGCCGGACCTGGGCGTCGTGCTGGCCAACGGCCTGGGCGGCGGCTCGCTGATCAATGCGGGCGTGATGCTGCCGGCCGCGTCCACCGTGTTCCGTGGCCCGCGCTGGCCCGCACGCCTGCGCTGCGATCCCGGCTGCATGGACGACTGGTACGCCCGCGCCGCGCGGCTGCTGGGGGCCGAGCACGGCGGCGAGCCCAACACCATCCGCCACCTCGACGGCCATCCGCCGCGCCGGGCCGACTACCTGCGCGGCCTCGCCACGCCGGAGCTGCCGGCGCGCGAGGTGCCCATCACCATCGGCCTGCGGCCACAGCCCCAGTCCGCCGCCGGCCTGCCGCTGGCGCGCTGCGTGGCCTGCGGGGACTGCGCCACGGGCTGCAACCACGGGGCGAAGGAATCGCTCGACACCAACCTGCTGTGGCTCGCACGGCGCCGCGGCGTCGAGATGCTGACCGGCGCGACCGTGCTGCATGTCGAGGCCGAGGGCCTGGACGCCGATCCCGATCCCGATCCCGATCCCGACGCCGCCACGGCCTGGCGGGTCGCCGTCCTGCCCACGGACGAGCACCAGGCGCGCCAGGAGGCGCAGCCCTTCGTGCTGCGGGCGCGGCGTGTGGTGCTGGCCGCGGGGGCGCTGGGCTCGACGGAGATCCTGCTGCGTTCGCGCCGTCGGGGGCTGGCCCTGTCCGAAAGGCTGGGCGAGGGCGTCAGCGGCAACGGGGACGTGCTGGCCGCCGTGCGCGACACCCCCGTGCTCGACGCCCTGGCCGACGAGGCGCAGGACCCGGCCGCGCGCCAGGCCGGCCCGACGATCACCGCCATGCTCGATGCCCGCGCGCTGCGCGACCCCGATCCCGAGCGCCCGCCGGTCGGTGCGGGGCAGGCACAGCTGCTGGGCTGCGTGGT
The DNA here is from genome assembly GCA_041906185.1 of Burkholderiaceae bacterium. Classification (GTDB taxonomy): domain Bacteria; phylum Pseudomonadota; class Gammaproteobacteria; order Burkholderiales; family Burkholderiaceae_C; genus Roseateles_B. Next base: position 142,810 of record JAYRJQ010000005.1, on the reverse strand, counting down.
GCAGGACCTCGCCATCCCGGGGCCCATGCGCTGGGCCTTCGAGCAGCTCTTTGCGCTGGGCGAGACGCTGGACGGCCTGTCCCGCCCGGACCGCAGCGTGCACGGCGCGGGCTTCGACTTTCCCGACCCCTACGCCATCACCCGCGCCGCCAGCGCCCGCACGCTCGCCGTCGCCGTCATGGGTACGGATGACGCGCAGGGGCGCCTGCTGCTGGCCGATCACGAGCCCGATCCCGGCAGCCTGCAGGTCCACTGGCCGGGGCTCAAGAGCGACGCCCAGGTGCAGGCCCGCCACCGCTGGCTGCGTGCGCACCTGCAGGCGCGCGGGAAGCGCCTGATCGCCAATCCGCTGTGGGAGATCCTGCCCGAGGCCATGGGCTTCCTGATCGAGGATCGCAAGGGGCCGATGCTGACGGTGCACCCGCTGGGCGGCTGCGCGATGGCCGACCGCATCGAGGACGGCGTGGTCAACGAATGGGGTCAGGTCTTGCGTCCGGCATCGGCGCGGGGCGGCGAGGCGGCGACGCTGCCCGCGGACCGCGTCTACCCGGGGCTGGCGGTGCTCGACGGCGCCATCGTGCCCGCGGCGCTGGGCATCAACCCGGCCCTGAGCATCACCGCGCTGGTGCTGCGGGCGCTGCCGGAGTTGTGCCGCCGGTGGCAGCTGCGGCTCGTCGACACGCCGGCGTCCGAGGCCCCGTTCTGGCTGACGCGCCCGCTCTACCGCGACCGCCGCGGCCCGCCCCCACCCGAGCGTCCGACGCTGCTCGAGCTGCGCGAGCAGCTCGTGGGCCTGGTGCGCGTGCCGGGGGCGCTGGGGGGCGAGGTCAAGCAGCTGGAGCTGAGCTTCGAGTTCGAGCCGACCCCAGTGCAGCGCCTCATCGAGCCGGGCGAGGACCGCCTGCTGCGCGGCACGCCGGCCTGCCGGCTGCGCCTCTTCGACACGCGGCGCGACCCGCACCTGCCCTCGCAGCGCCAGGTCGTCAGCGCGCAGGGGCCGGACGCCGGGCACAAGCTCTGGAAGCATGCCGAGCACCCCGACGCCGCGGCGCGCTGGATCGTGCCGCTGGAGGGCGTGAGCCTGCGCGTGTTCCACCGCGCGCCGAGCCGCCCGCGCCAGCGCCTCGCCCGCGGCCTGTGGGCTTGGTGGCGCAACCGCGGCTGGCGCGATGCCACGCAGGCGCTGCAGGAGCGCCTGGCGCAGGCCCAGGCGCCGCGCGTGCGGCCGCAGGGCGCCTGGGCCGCGCTGCGCGAGCGCTGGGCGAATGCCCGGGCCCTCGCCAGCCACGGCGGCCAGGAACGGTTGATGCGCTACGAGCTGCGCATTCCGGCACGGCTGCCTGAGATGCCGGAGGGCGCCGAGGTGCCCGACTGGGCGCGTCCGCTGCTGGGCCAGACCCTCGTGCTGCACAAGCGCCTGCGCTACACGCGCCGCGGCAATCCGTGGACGCAGCTCACGCAGGCGCGGCAGGACGTCGGGCCCTTCCGCGCGGCGGACGGGCCGGGCATGCCGGTGCTCTCGCTCGATCTCTACGAGCTCGCCCGCCAGCGCCAGCCGCTGCTGCGCCTCGTCCAGGCCGAGGACCTCAGCAGTGCGCTGCGCGACGTCGGCAGCCTGCTCGGTTACGTCGGCCGCCTGGTGATGGGCGTGCATGCCTGGACCTTCCGCAAGCCGGACGCCGCACCGCCGCGCGAGATCCGGCGCCTGCCCGGCGCGGTGCCGGGCCTGCCGCTGCCGGAGATCCAGGAGATCGCCGTGGGCCGCTGCCAGGACGCGGGGCGGTCGCGCGGCCTCCCGCGGGAGCACTCACGGGACCCCTCTCGTGACCCCGCGCACCAGGCCCCGCACGCCCGCGGCTCCGTGGTGATCCGCCTCACCCGCTACCGGCGGGACGGCGGCCGGCCGCTGCTGATGATCCACGGCTACAGCGCCAGCGGCACGACCTTCGCGCACCACGCGGTCGACCCGGGGCCGGCCCGGCTCATGCACGAGGCCGGCTGGGACGTGTGGATCCTCGACATGCGCACCAGCGCCGGCCTGCCCACCGCGCGCCTGCCGTGGACCTTCGAGGACTGCGCGCTCAACGACATCCCCGTGGCCATCGACACCGTGCGCCGCGTGACGGGCTTCGAGCAGATCGACGTGCTCGCGCACTGCATGGGCTCGGTGATGCTGCACATGGCCCTGCTGCAGCCGCAGCGCCAGCCCGAGGAGCACTTCTTCCCGCTGCGCCAGGCGCTGATGGAGGGCCACTGGATCCGCCGGCTCGTGATCTCCCAGGTGACGCCGCGCATGGTGTTCTCGCCCGCCAATGCGGCCCGTTCGCTGCTGATGCAGCACCTGCGCCCCTACCTGCCGATGCAGGACTTCAGCTTCCGCCCCGAGCACCCGGGCCTGATGGACGAGCTCATCGACCGCCTGCTGGCCAGCCTGCCCTATCCGGACGAGGAGTTCGACCTCGAGAACCCGCCGTTCCCCAGCCTGCGCCGCACGCCCTGGACGCGCACGCGGCATCGCATGGACCTGCTCTACGGCCGGGACTTCGCCGTCGCCAACGTGGCGCCGGCCGTGTTCGACTTCATTGACGACCACTTCGGCCCGCTCAACATGGACACCGTCGCCCAGGCCATCCACTTCTCGCGCAGCAAGGAGCTGACGGACTGGCGCGGCGCGAGCCTCTACCTCGACGACCTGCGCAAGGCCTTCCGGCAGCTCGAGAAGTTCCCCGTGCTCTCGGTGCACGGCGAGCTCAACGGCCTGTGCGAGCCCGAGAGCGGCGAGATGCTGCACGACCTCTACGCCCAGGGCGCGCCGGGGCGCCACGAGTTCCGCATCATCGCCGGCCATGGTCACCAGGACTGCCTGATCGGCCATGACATCGAGGACCGGGTGTTCCGCCACATCATCGAGTTCCTGCGGCGGGAGATGCCATGAGCCGGCGCACCGACCTTCCCCCGCCGGTCGAGCCCCGCTGCGCCTGGCCGCCGCTGCACCGCGTGGAGCGGCGGCAGGAGGGCGACACCCTGGCCCTGCTGACGGCGCTGCGGCCTGAGCTGGGCTGGCCGCGCGAGTGGGCCTGGCTGCCGGTGCGCGAAACCGCGGCGGGCTACGAGCCGCTCGACCCGGCGCAGCCGCTGCACCGGCAGGTCCGCCGGCGTGATTTCGAGCTCGCGGGCCAGGCCCACCCGGGCGAAGCCCTGCGCTGCCGCCTGCCGCTCGAGGAAGTGCCCGAGGCGCCCGGCACCGGCCTGCTGTGCCTGCTGCTGTATGCGGATGTGCGGGGGCAGTGGATCGAGTCCGCCCGCCACGCCGGGACGGCCGACGACGAGCTGGAGGACGCGCTGCGGGCCGCGCTCGCCATGGACGCAACGGCGCTGCGCCATGCCTTCGTGACGCGCCCGGAGCCCGATGAAGCGGCGCCGCGCGAGGAGGGCCTGAGCTTCCTCCTCGCCGCCTGCCAGTACCCGCCGGGCCTGCTCGACGCGCGCCAGGGTGCCGAGCGCGACCCGCGCCGCGCCGGCCCGGTGGATGCCGCGCTGGCGCGGATGGTGGACTTCACCCGCCACACGCCCGAGGGGCGCGCCTGCTCGCTGCTGCTGATCGCCGGGGACGAGATCTACGCCGATGCCAGCGGCGGCCTCGCGGACGCGCACAGCGCCGTCGAGCGCTACACACGGGCCTACCAGCAGTTCAAGGCCGGCCTCGTGCGGCACCTGCCGCCGACGCTGGAGCGCATCGTCCATGCGCCGGACGACCACGAGATCGAGGACAACTGGGGGCCGGTGCTGCGCCGCGATGGCCGCGAGGACGGCGGACCCTGGATCGACGCGGCCCGCGCCGCCGCCTGGGCCGCGCGCTGGGAGCCCGGCGAGCGCGAGGGCCTGCACCGGCACTTCTGGCACCGCTTCGACTGGCGGGGCGTGCGCTTCTTCATCGCCGACGCGCGCCTGGAGCGCGAGCCCCGGCCGCAGTCGCGCCTGATGTCCGCCCGCATCATGGGGGACGCGCAGTGGCAGGCGCTGCAGGGCTGGCTCGCGCAGCCGGACACCCGCCCGCGGGTGGTGCTCAGCGGCTCGCTGCTGCTGCCGCGCCGCCGCAGCGTGGCGGAGTACCCCGGCGCGGCCGCGGCCAGCGATGCCTTCGACGGCTTCCCCGCCAGCCAGCACGACCTGCTGCGCGCGCTGTGGACGCACGGCGCCCAGGACGTCGTCTTCCTCTCCGGTGACGAGCACCGCAGCGGCTTTGCCACCGCCTGGGTCGGCGTGGACGACGGCCACGGCGGCCTGCGCACGGACCAGCCCCGCGTGCGCCTGCTGAGCCTGCACAGCTCGGCGCTGCATGCGCCCTGGCCCTTCTCGGTGACGGAGCAGGAGGCCTTCCAGGTGCCCGACTCCTTCGCGCTGATGCCCGAGGGCGGCGGCTCGGGCACGGCCACCGCGCCCCCGCTGCGCTGCGTCGTCACGGACTGGGCCGACCACCCGGGCGACGGCTTCGCGGTGATCCGGATGCAGGCGGGCCGCGTGGAGGTGGCCTTCGATCGCACGGACGCGCCCCCTCGCTTCGCGGCCTGGGACACGGCCTCCCGCTGAACGGGACCGCACGGCCCGCGTGATCCTCGCGGGACCGCTGTGGGATGGCCGCCTCATCTGCCCGGGCATGTCCACGGTCATGGAGAACAAGCGCCGCTACTCTCGGGCCTTCACATTCTGAGGATCCGCATGCGCCATCGTTCGCTCGCCGCCCTGGCCCTGGCCGTGTCACTGTCTGCCGGGGCCGCCACGGCCTCCTCGGCGGACTTGCTCGCCGCCGCCCCCGCCTGCACCACGCCCGCCCAGAAGGCCGATGAACAGGGCTTCGTGAAGATCGGCGGCATCGAGCAGTGGGTCACGGTGAGGGGGGATCACTGCAGCAATCCCATCGTGCTCTTCGTCCATGGCGGCCCGGGCAACCCCCTGAGCCCCTACAGCGACGCCATGTTCGGCGCCTGGGCGCGGGACTTCACCCTCGTCCATTGGGACCAGCGTGGCGCCGGCAGGACCTACGGGCGCAACCGCCCCGGCGAGGACGAGCCCCTGACGGTCCCGCAGCTGGTCGGCGACGGCATCGAGGTGGCGGAGTTCCTGACCCGCCGTTTCGGCCAGCGCAAGGTGATCCTGTGGGGCAGCTCCTGGGGCTCGGCGCTGGGCCTGTACATGGTGCATGCGCGCCCGGATCTCTTCCATGCCTACCTCGGCACCTCGCAGATCGTGGACGGGGTTGAGAACGGCGTGCAGAGCTACGCCCAGCTGCTCCAGCGGGTGCAGGCCGCGCAGGACCCGGCGGCGCTGGCGGTGCTGCAGGCCGTGGGCGTGCCGCCCTGGACGGACCCGCGCAGCTTCGGCAAGGTGCGCCGCGTGATCCGCCGCTACGAGGCGCAGCGCACGGTCCCGGCGCCCACGGCCTGGTGGCAGCCGCCGGCGCTCTACACCACGCCCCAGGCGCAGGCCGACTACGAGGCGGGCGAGGACTACTCCTTCCTGAAGTTCGTGGGCCTCCAGGGCGACGGCATGGCGTCCACGATCCATCTGCGCCAGCTGGGCACCGAGTTCCAGGTGCCGCTGTTCTTCGTGCAGGGGGCGGAGGATCTGCTCACCACGCCCGACGTCACCCAGCGCTACGTGGACAGCCTGAAGGCGCCGCACAAAGCGCTGGTCCTGCTGCCGCAGGTCGGGCATGACCCCAACCTGCCGATGCTGGACGCGCAGCTCCAGCTGCTGCGCGAGCGCATCGCCCCGCTGGTCCGCTGAGGTCGCCGAGGCCGCTGAGTCCTAGCGCAGCTCCAGCCCCTGCGCACCGAGGCGCATCCGCTCCACGCCCACGCCCAGCGCCGTCTCGAGGTTGGCCTTGGCCGTCTGGCGGAAGTGGACCTCCTCGGCCGGGTTCGGCCGGGTCTTGAGCTGCTCCCGGTAGACGACCATGAAGGTGCCCACCATCGCCAGCTGCTCGAACATCGCGCGCCGCTGCGCCGCGCTGGCCTGCTGGATGCCCGGGCTCTGGCCGAGCAGGCCCTGCATCTGCCGCACCAGCGTCCTGAACTGATCGTCCGGCACCTCCTGCTGCATGAAGACGGCGTAGTTGCCGGCGATGAAGGCGGCCAGCCCGGCGGCGAGGTCGTCCGGGGCGAGGCCCAGCTGCGCCTCCAGCTTGCGCCAGAAGGCGAAGGACTCCTCGAAGGCTCGCGTCATGGCGCTGCGCTGGGCCGCCGGAAAGCGCTGGGCCAGCTCGGTGGCGGACTGGCGCAGCTGCGGCGGCCCCTCCGCATGGACGGGCGCCGCGGTGGATGGCAGCGTGGCGGCGGCGCGGGGGGCGGCCCCGGACGCCGCGGGTGGCGTGCCCGTGGCGCCCGGCGCATTGGCGCTGGCAAGGGCGGGGCGGCCCAGCATGGCGCGCATCTGCTCGGCCAGGCTGGGGGCCGCCTGTGCCCGGGCGTTGCCGGCCGCCGTCAGAGCGAGGGCCGTGGCCAGGAGGGCGGCGAGGACTGCGGCCGGCACGCGACCGAGCGAGGCGGACAGTCTCGATCGCCATGACGGTGTGGCGCGGCGCGTGACTTGCGGGGGCGTGGGCGGGGTGCGGGACATGCGCATCTCCAGTGAAAGACTTGAGCGTGGGTGGCTGAGGGGCATCACTTGTCGAGCGTGTAGCTGGCGTCGCCGAGGAAGACCGAGCCGTCCCGCACCGGGAAGCTCAGCAGACGCTCCTCGTGGCCGTCGTCGTAGCGCAGGACGGCGACGTAGCCGCTCAGCGTGTAGCGGCCGCGGCGGCTCGCGCCGTCGTCCTGGCGCCTGGGGGCGGTGGTGGTGGTCACGCTGCCGAGGCCGGTGCCCACGGTGCCGCCGGCCACGCTCTGGCTGCCCTTGCCGTCTCCCGAGGCCGAGCCGTAGATGGCCGTGCCCTGGATGGCGGCGAGGCTGCCGGACCCCGACAGCGAATGGAAGCTGCGCTCGAAGCGACCGTCCCGCATCAAGTGGATGCCGCGTGTTGATGAGGTGCCGCCGGTGAACAGGCTGCCGTAGAAGGCGCTGCGGCTGTAGCGCCCCTCGAGGCGGGTGCCCGCGGGCCAGGGGCGCATCAGGCGGTGCTGGCCGACCTCCCAGGCGCCCTTGGGCGCGCCCTGGTCGTTCTGGGCCTGGAATTCGTAGTGATCGCCCGCGGCGCGCCAGCGCAGCCAGAGCTGGGGCTCCAGCCGGCGTGAGCGCGCGGCATCGAGCTGGTCCGGCGGCATCTCGGTGCGGCGGTAGGCGCTGCCGTCGCGCAGCAGGTAGCGCACTTCCTCGCGCCACTGCGAGCCGTTGCTGTAGTCCGCGTAGCCATGCAACACCACGCCCGCGAAGTCCTTCTCGGGCAGGCCCTGGCCCGGCTTGGCGAGCACGCGCTGCAGCGGCACGTCCTTGCGGCGCAGCGCCTGCGCCGGCTGCGAGGAGGGCTGCAGCCCGGCCGGGTCGCTGACCCACTGGGCGTCTTCCAGCTCCAGGAAATAGTCGCGCGGGTCCTTCAGCGTGGCGCGCAGGACCACCTCGCGCCCGAGCAGGGGTTCGGCGTCGAAGCGCAGCTTGAGGGGCTTCTGTGCGTGGAAGGCGCCCTCGTCCTGCACGAGCTGGAAGCTCACCCGGTCGTCCAGCCAGCGCCGCACCCGGCCCTTGACCAGCACCGGCACGCTGCCGCGCGGGGCCCCGGCGCGCTGCAGGGGCTCGATCAGGGCCAGCAGCTGGGCCACGCTCAAGACCTGACCCCCGCCGGGCAGCGCTCCGAGCGTGGGCACGGGGGAGGGCGCGTGGGCGACCCCGGCCTGGATCAGCGCCCGGGCCGTGGCCTCGGCGGCCGGGTACAGGGCGGTGGCGTCCATGGTGGGGGAGGTCCAGTCGCGCATCAGCGCCTCGCACGCCACCTCGGGGCGGGCCTCGCCGAGCACCCGCTCGCGCATGGCGGTGCTGACCTCTTTCCAGGGCAGGTCCCGGTGCTGCCGCGCGGCCAGGCTCATCACCACCGAGCGGCTCAGGGCGAGGCGATGGCGGGTGCGCCATTCGGCGTAGGCCGTCTCCATCGCGGCCCCGTTCGGGGCGCCCATCTCCAGGCAGGCCAGGGTGGAGGCCTCGGCCATGGCGTCGAGGCTGGCGGCTTCGACCAGCTGCCCGATGGCGGCGGCGTCGGGCGCGGGCGAGGGCGCCGGTGCTGCGCTGGCGTAGGCGCTCAGCCCCAGCATCATCGCGGCGGCCCACCCCCTGGCGGACATGCCGCCCTGGCGCTGCCGCCCGCCATCACGCTCGCCATCACCCCCGCCATCACGCCCACCCTCGCGCCCGGCGCAGCCGCCCGCCTGTGCTTCCATGCGATCCCTCTCAGCGCGGCGCATCGCTGGTGCCGCGGCGCCACGATGCCCGATCCGCCGCCGGTGCGGGCGCGCAGATGTATCGGCCCGTTAACGACGGACGTGCGCACCCCTAGAGCATGGGATGCACGACCGATCACCGCCGCGGGATCAGCCGCGCCGGGCGGCCTCGATCGCGGCGATGTCGATCTTCACCATGTTCATCATGGCCAGGAACACCCGCTTCGCCACGGCCGGGTCCGGGTCGGCAATGCCCTCGCTCAGGGCGCGCGGCGTGATCTGCCAGTGCAGGCCCCAGCGGTCCTGGCACCAGCCGCAGGCGCTGGGCTGACCGCCGTGCTCGAGGATCGCGTTCCAGTAGCGGTCGGTCTCGGCCTGGTCCTCGGTGGCGACCTGGAAGGAGAAGGCCTGCGTGGGCGGGAAGCCCGGGCCGCCGTTCAGCCCCAGGCAGGGAATGCCCAGGACGCGGAACTGCACGGTCAGCACATCGCCGGCCCGGCCGCTGGGGTAGTCGGCAGGGGCGCGGGTGACGGCGGTGACGCCGCTGTCGGGGAAGACGCGGGCGTAGAACTCGGCCGCCTCCAGGGCAGTGCCGTCGAACCACAGGCAAACGGTGTTCTTGTCGGACATGAGGGCTCCAGGCTTGGGAAGGGTCAGACGGCGCGAGTGCCGCCGCCACGCTCAGAGGCTAGCCGATGGACGGCCGGCCCGTGCTGCCGGCCTGTCCCGGCAAGGGGGGATCGCGGCCGGCGCCGGGCATGAGATCTGCCCGGGGGCGCGCCACAATGCGGGCCCGACTTCCCTCGCCCGCCCATGCCCCGACCGCCCCTGCCCCGCGTCCTTCTGCGCAGCCCGGCCCCGGCCGACGCCCCCGCCTTCCTGGCCGCCGTGCAGGCGAGCCGGCGCCTGCACGGGCGCTGGGTGGCGCCGCCGTCCGATGCCGAGGCCTTCGCGGCCTACCTCGAGCGCATGCGCGCCCCCGGGCACCAGGCCTTTCTCGTCGTCCGGCCGGACGACGGCAGCCTCGTGGGCGTGGTCAACCTCAGCCATATCGTGATGGGCGCGCTGCGCAGCGCCTACCTCGGCTACTACGCCTTCGCCCCCAACGCCGGCCAGGGGCTGATGACGCTCGGGCTGAAGGCGGTGTGCCGCGAGGCATTTCAGGGACTGAAGCTGCACCGCCTCGAGGCCAATATCCAGCCGGGCAACGCGGCGTCGCTGGCCCTGGCGCGGCGCTGCGGCTTCCGGCAGGAAGGCTTCTCGCCGCGATACCTGAAGATCAACGGCCGCTGGCGTGACCACGAGCGCTGGGCGCTGCTGGCGGACTGAGCGTGGGCGCGGTCGGCCGCACCGGGGCCTGGACCGTCAGCGCCGTCAGCGCCGGCAGCGCCATCGCCTGGACCTTTACGCTGTGCTCGGCGACGGGGCGGCGGTCGACGACCGGGCGCGGATGGATGAACTGGAACATGGGATGTCAGATGGGCCCGTGGCGCCAGCTTTCAAGCCGGCGCGGGCCGGCGGCCTGACGATCAGCCGCCCATCGTGGCGGCTGCGACCGCCGCGGGGCGCGGGTCCGGCCGTTCGGCGCGCAGGCGGTACAGCGTCAGCAGGGCCTCGACGAAGTCCTCGCCCAGCAGCGCCGCCACCGGCACGGCGTACAGGTTCACGCTGGAGCTGACGCGGTAGTGCGCCTCGATGTCCAGGCGCGTGCGGCCGCCCTCCAGCGGCGTCAGCAGGAAGCGCGTCTCGCCCAGGTCGAAGTAGCGGCCGCCGATCACGACGTGATCGTCCATGGTGCCGGCCGGGAAGGAGTCCGGCGCGAATTCGTAGCGCCAGGCGATCTCCCGATGCTCCCGGCGCGCCGTCACGCGGCCGAGGAAGTGCACGCCGCGCTCCCAGCGGGACTCGCGCACCTCGCCGTCCGGCCGCTGGTGGTGAATGCCCTCCACCGGGCGGGGCACGCCGATCAGGTGGATCAGCGTGTGCGGCATTTCCTCGGGCCGGATGCCCCGCGCATCGAGGATCTCCTGCCAGACGCGCTCCGGTGTCGCGGCCACCACCACGGAGCGCTCGATGGATTGCCAGGCATCGGCCTGCGTCATCGGGCCCTCGACCAGCAGCGCCAGCATGGGCAGCACGGCCACGGCGCCGACGAAGCGGCCGCGCAGGCCCCACAGCGTCTGCAGCAGCTTCATCAGCAGGCCGCCGAGGCTGGAGAGCCCGAGGAACAGCGGCGCCATCATCACCACGCAGATGGCGCCTTCGAGCATCGTCACCATGCTGCCCAGCAGCATCATGAAGGTGGCGACCCAGGGGCCGAAGCAGGCGAAGAGCCAGCTGCAGCCCTGGGCGCGGCGGGCATGGATGGTGAGCATGCCCATGACAACGGGCGTCAGCAGCAGGAAGCCGCCGCTCATCACGCCCGCGACCTCGTGGGCGTAGCCGTGGCTTCGGAGCCAGGGCCCGAACCAGGCGGCCCCCACGCGGATCAGCAGCCCGTAGAGCGCGCCGATGGCCGGTGCGATCCACAGGAGGTGCGAATCCAGGCGGGTGGCCGTCATTGGCGCAGGGGCGTCATTGCCTGCCATGGCGGTCGCTGGCACGGCCTCGGACGGCGCAGGGGCAGGAGATGGGGTCAGGTCTTGCGCCATGGGTGGGGAGGCTCCTCGTGGGCTGCGATTCTGCCAAAGCAGGCGCGGCCCGCGGGTGCCCGCACGCGCTCAGGCCCTGGCCCGCTGCTTCGACGCGTTGTGCGCCGCCGCCGCGCGGATCAGCGCCTGCAGCGCCGGCCCGTTGATGGCGGCGCCCTCGGGGAAGTCGATGGCGCGCCGCACGCGGCCCTCGAGGCTGCTGTTGAAGAGCCCGGCGGGGTCGGGCAGCGAGGCGCCGTGCGGGAAGGTGAGCTTCACGTGGCGCTGGTAGGTCTCGCCGGTGCACAGGAGGCCGGCGTGCGTCCAGCAGGGGCCGCTCCATTTCCAGTCCTCGGCGATGTCGGGCTGGGCGTCGAGGATCAGGGCCCGCAGCTGGCCCAGCATCGCGCCCCGCCAGTCGCCGAGCGTGGCGATGCGTTCGTCGATCAGGGCGGACGGGGGCGGGCCGGCGGGGGTGGATGGGCGGCTGGGCATGCGCGTGTCTCCTAGGGTGTCAGGGCTGCGGGTCAGGCACGGATCTGGATCAGCTTCCAGCCATTGCCCGACGGGTCGCGGAAGCCGGCGTCCACGCTGCCGAAGCGCTCGACCGGGTCCTGGGTGGTCTCCACGCCGGCGGCGCGGAAGGCGGCGCAGCTGGCGCGGCAGTCCTTCACCCGCATCACCAGCGGCGGCATGGCGCCCTTGGCGACGAGCGCCTGCAGGGCCTCGGCCGTGGCCGCGTCCTGCATGGGCGGGCCGGGCTTGAAGAGGCCCAGCTGCACCTCCGGCTGCTCGGGATGCTGCACCGTCAGCCAGCGGAAGGCGCCGTTGCGCACATCGGTGTTCACCTGGAAGCCCAGGCGCTCCACGTAGAAGGCCAGGGCCTCGTCCTGGTCGTGCACATAGAGGCCCATCACGTCGATTCCTGCATTCATGTCAGCTCCTTGTCGCTGGGGGTGTCCGAGGTCGCTGTTGTACCGGCTGCGGCCTGGCGGCGCTTCTCCGAAACTGCGCTGCGCAGATCGGGGCGCTGTGCGGCCATCAGATGGCACAGCGGCATGCCGGCCAGGGCCTGGACGGGCGTCTCGCGGCGCAGCTGCTCGCGCACTGCGGCCGGGTGGCTGCCGGTGATGTCGCGGAAGGTGCGGCCGAAGGTCCCCAGGCTGTCCCAGCCGGTCTGCAGCGCAATCTCGGTGACGCTCAGCTCCGTGTCGCGCAGCAAGGCGCAGGCCCGCTCGATGCGGCGACTCAGCAGGTAGCGATGGGGCGGCAGGCCGAAGGCGGCCTTGAAAGCCCGGGCGAAATAGGCCTCGGTGAGCCCGCACAGATCGGCCAGGCGCTGCACCGGCCAGGCCTCGTCGGAGGCGGCGTCCATGCGGTCCTTGGCGCGCAGCAGGCGGCGCAGCAGGGCCGGACTGGGGGCGGGGCGAGTCGCTGGTGGCGATGCAGGACGGGAGGCCGGGCGGGCAGCGGACATGCCTGGGAAGGGGCGCGTCCGCCCGGTGGTGCCGATGGCGCGGATGATAGGGCGGACGGGCGGCCCCATGCGGGGCAGGGGCTCAGGGCGTGTGCGGGCGACCCCAGCGCGCCAGCAGGCGCTCGCGCCGCGAGGGCTGGAGATTGGCCTGGCGCACGTCGCCGCCGTAGTGCGCCACCACGCGCGGGTCCATCACCCGGCGCCATAGCGGCGGCAGGTAGGCCAGCAGCAGCATGCCGGCGTAGCCCGAGGGCAGCTGCGGGCTTTCGTCGAAATGGCGCAGCACCTGGTAGCGACGGCCGGGATGGGCGTGGTGGTCGCTGTGCCGCTGCAGCTGGTAGAGGAAGAGGTTGGAGACGCGGTGGTCCGAGTTCCACGAATGCGTGGGATCGCAGGGCGCCAGCCGACCCTGGGCATCGCGCGGGCGCAGCAGGCCGTAGTGCTCGATGTAGTTGACGACCTCCAGCAGGCTGATGCCGTAGGCGGCCTGCGCGGCAAGGAAGACGAGCACCGGCCCGCCCAGCCACAGCGCGAGCGCGCCGTAGAGCAGCGCCGTCATGCCCCAGGCCTGCAGGCACTCGTTGCGCCAGTGCCAGGGGGAGCGCCCCAGGCGTGTGAGGCGGGCGGCCTCGAGCGCCCAGGCGGAGCGCAGGCTGCCCAGCACGGTGCGCGGCAGGAAGGCCCAGTAGCTCTCGCCCATGCGGCTGCTGGCCGGGTCTTCCGGCGTGGCGACGCGCAGGTGGTGGCCGCGGTTGTGCTCGACGTAGAAATGCCCGTAGGCGACTGGCGCCAGCACGATGCGCGAGAGCCAGCGCTCCCAGCGCGGCCGCTTGTGGCCCAGCTCATGCGCGGTGTTGATGCCCACGCCATTGATGCCGCCCACGCTCAGCACCAGGCCGATCCAGCCCCAGGCGCTCAGCGGCTGCGTGGCCGCCACCCAGGCGCCGGCCACCGTCAGCGCGTACTGGAAGGGCACGAAGAGCACGAGGAGCGCGCGGTACCAGGGGTCGGCCTCCAGGGCCTGGCGCTGGTCCTCGGGCGGGTTGCGGCGGTCCTGGCCGAGCAGGGTGTCCAGCAGCGGGATGCCCAGGTAGACGACGAGGGTGCTGATCCAGAGCCAGAACTCGTCGCCCGTGTGCAGGTAGCGCAGCACGTTGAGGCCGACGAGGACGGGGAAGGCGGGCGACATCAGCCACCACCAGCGCTTGGGGTCGCGCCAGCGGGTGGCCGGAGGCAGTGAGGAGCTGACGGTGCTCATGGGCCCTTTCCGCCGCGCCATCGGGCCGCGGCGGGGCCATGCTGCCCCTCGGGCCGGCGGGCGTCAATCCCGCGGGTCCGGTCGGGGCGGCGGCGTCAGCTCACCACTTCATCTCGCCCTTGTTGACCTTGGCGCCGATGTCCAGGGCGATGCCCAGGCCGGCCTGCGGGTAGGCGCTCTTCAGGGTCGAGATCAGCGCGGCGGCGTTGGCGGCACGGGGCAGCTCCTGCTCGAAGCGCAGCAGGTAGTCGCGGGTGCCGGCGAGGGCCGTGGCGTCTTGCGGCGTGCCCGGCAGCATGTGGCCCGGCACCACGACGGCGGGCTTCAGCGCGGCCATGGTGTCGAGCTTGGCGACCCAGGCGGCGCGCTCGGCGGCGGTCGGGGTGTCGGCCGTCCAGACGTGCAGCTGACCGAAGACGTTCACGCCGCCGACGATGGCGCGGATCGACGGGATCCACACATAGCTGCGGTGCGGCAGGCTGTCGTCCAGGCCGCGGACTTCGAGCGTGCGGCCTTCGAGCTGCAGCGTCGTGCCCTCGAGCAGCTCCGGCAGCACCGGCTGGCGCGGTGCGTTGGCGCCCAGGCGCGGGCCCCAGACCTGCAGCTTGGTGGGCAGCAGCGCCTGGATCTTCTTCAGCGTCGGGGCGGTGGCCACGATGCGGGCCTGCGGGAATTCCTGGCGCAGGACCTCCAGGCCGAAGTAGTAGTCGGGGTCGGCGGCGCTGACATAGATCGTGCGCAGCGTGCGGCCGCTGTCGAGCACGGCGGCGGCCACGCGCAGGGCGTCGGCGCGGGTGAAGCCGGCGTCCAGCAGGACGGCGTCCTTCTCGCCCTTCACGAGCACCGAGTTGACGTGGAAGCTGCCGGCGCCGTGGTTGATGACCTGCAGCTCCAGGGGCGCCGGCGCGGCGCTGGCGGGCGCCTCGGCGGCGAAGGCCGGGGTGGCGAGGCTCAGGGCCAGCAGCAGCGGCTGGAGCAGGCGTTGCACGGGGCGGGGCAGGGGGGCGGTGTTCATCGGGAAGCCTTTCGGGGCGGGTGTTGCGATGAACCGAACTTTATTTTTTGCCGATCATTTGATAAACAGCGCTTCAATTGACTGTTTGTTGCATGAATCGAGCAAATTGAGGGGCCGACGATGGACCGACTGACCGCGCTGCAGGTCTTCGTGGAAACCGCCGAGCGGGGCAGCCTGACGGCCGCCGCCGCCGCGCTGGACATGTCCCGCGCCATGGCCAGCCGCCATCTGGAGGCGGCCGAGCAGTGGCTGGGCGCGCGCCTGCTGCAGCGCAGCACGCGGCGCCTGAGCCTCACGGAGGCTGGCCAGGAGGCGCTGGCGCGCTGCCGGCAGCTCGTCGATCTGGCCGAGGAGGCCCGGGAGGTGGCCGGCCAGCACACGCTGCAGGTGCGGGGGCGGCTGCGCCTGACGGCGTCCACCTCCTTCGCGCAGCAGCACCTGGCGGGCGCGGTGGCGGACTTCGTCCTCGCCCATCCGCAGGCGCAGATCGAGCTGCTCGCTCAGGAGCATGCGGTGAACCTGGTGGAGGAGCGCGTGGACCTGGCGGTGCGTATCAGCAACGAGCTGGATCCGACCCTCGTCGCGCGGCCCCTGAGCGTGTGCCGGTCCGTGCTCTGCGCGTCACCCGCCTATCTGCAGCGGCAGGGCGAGCCCGCGGCGGCGGCGGATCTGGCCCGGCACGACGGCCTGGTCCACAGCCGCTTCGGGCGGGACGCCTGGCGGCTGAGCCGGACGGCCGGCGCCGGGGACGCGTCCGAAGTAGTGGAGGTCCGCCCGCAGGTGCGTCTGCAGGCCAACGAGACGGTGGTGCTGATGCACGCGGCGCTGGCCGGTGCCGGCGTCGCCCAGCTGCCGACCTACCTCGCCGGGCCGGCCCTGCGCGAGGGGCGGCTGCGCCGCGTGCTGCCGGGCTGGGAGCCGCAGCGCCTTGGCATCCATGCGGTCTACACGAGCCGGCGCTACCAGCCGCTCATCCTGCGCAGCTTCCTCGACTTCCTGGCCGCGCGCTTCGACCCGGAGCGGCCTTACTGGGATGTGGAGGCCGCGGCCGGCAGCGTGTAGACGAGCTCGTAGTGGTGCGTGCCCGCCTCGATGCGCAGCCTCAGCTCGCCGGTGATGCCCTGCAGCGCGCCCGTGCCGGAGCCGGGGACGATCACGATGCGCAGGTCCTGCCCGCCGGCGTGCATGACGCCCAGGTGGGCCAGGGCGAAGCCGCCCGCGCGGCCCTGCAGCGTGCCGCTGAAGGACTCGAGCGCCACATAGGCCGCCTCGCCCTTCTGAGGCTGGCCGGCGGCCATCATGTCGCCCAGCGAGCTGCCCTGCAGGCCGCCCTCGAACTGCTTTTCCAGCGGGCGCCGGGCCTGGGCCGGGCCGCCCTCGGGGCTGCTCATCGCCAGGGGGGCCTCGATCTTGACCTTGAAGGTGCCCGTGACGCGCAGCGGCGTGGGCGGCGCGGGGACGGTGGGAGGGGCAGGCGTCGTGCTGTGTGCCATGGCGAGGGGGCTCCAGAACAGGGCGGTGGCGATGGCGGCCAGGCCGCGACGCCGTGCGGACATGAAAAAGGGGGCAGTCATGCCCCCGATCTTCGCAGGCCGCCGCGGGCCGGTGCGTCTGGCGGGATCCGGCCCGTGCGAGGGCCGGATCCGTGCCGGCGGCTTACTTGAAGTCGCCCGCGAACACGAGCTGGAAGGCCTCCAGCTTGAAGTGCTTGCGCAGGGCCTCGTTGACCTGATCCAGGCTCTGCTTCTGGATGGCGTCGTTCAGTTGCTGCTCGCGCGCGAAGGTGCGGCCCAGGCGCTGCTGGCTGCTGAGCATGCCGGCCACCGCGCCGTCCTGGGCGAGGCTCAGGCGGCGCTGGTTCAGCAGGGCCTGCTTGGCCTCGTCCAGCTCCTTGGCGCTGAAGCCGTCCTTCAGGGCACGGGCGACTTCCTCGCGCAGCGCGGTCTCGACCTTCTCGCGGTTCTGCGGCGCGAAGATGGCATAGACGTACCAGGCGCCCGACGGATCTTCGGAGCCCAGATTCACGCCGGTGCCGGTGCCGTAGGACAGGCCTTCCTTCTCGCGGATGCGCGTCCAGAGGCGGGAATTGCCGCCGCCGCCCAGGATGTGGTTGGCCAGCTGCAGGGCGGCGAAGTCGGGCGTGCTGTCATTGAGCGGCAGGGACTGGATGCCCAGCATCATGGCGTTCTGCTTGTCCGGCGTGCGCAGCAGCTGCACCTGGCCGGGCTTGGCCACATGCAGGCGCGGGATGCGCTGGTAGGCCGTCTTCGCGGACCAGCCGCCGAGCTCCGCCGTGATCGCGGCCTTGGCGGCGCCCGCGTCGAAGTCACCCACCAGGGCCAGCTGCGCCTGGCTCGCGCCGTAGAAGGCCGCATGGAAGGCCTTGACCTGCTCCAGCGTCACGGCCTTCACGTCGGCCTCCTCCTCGTCGAAGCTGCGCACGTGGCGCACATCGCCGCGGGGCTCGGTGTTCAGGGCGATGCCGGCGGCCTTCTGGGCAATGCCTTCCGGGTTGTCCTTCTGGGCCTGAATGCCCGTCAGCGCCTGGGCGCGCAGCTCCTCGAGCGCGGCGGCGTCGAGGCGCGGGCTCTTGAGCATCTCGGCGATCAGCGCCAGCGTCTGCGTGGCGAACTCCTTCTTGGTGCTCCAGCTCACCGTCAGGCGGTCGGGGGACGGATTGCCGACCTGCAGCTCCACCTTGGCGGCATCCAGCGCGTCGCGCAGCTGCTCGCGGGTCTTGCTGACGGTGCCCATCTTGAGCATGGCGGCGGTGAGGTCCGCGACGCTCTGCTGGCCGAAGAGGCTCTTGGCATCGCCCAGCTGCAGGCTCAGCGTGCCGCGCACGGCCTCGCCGCGCGTGGGCTTGGGCAGCAGGGCCAGCTTCAGGCCGTTCGGCAGCTGGCTGCGCTGCGCGCTGCGGTCCAGGTTGGCGGGGCTCGCGTCGAAGGCGGCGACCACTCCGGCGGCGGCCTGCGGCTTGAAGGTCTTGAGCTCGGCCGCGACGTCCACGAAGACCGGGGCCGGCGCGCGCACCGGCTTGTCCGTCGGGAGGTACTGCGACAGCGTGCGGTTGGCCGGCAGGAAGCGCTCGGTGGCCACGCGCTGCACGTCCGCCACGGTCAGCGCCTTGATGCGGTCGCGCAGCAGGAAGAACAGGCGCCAGTCACCCTGGGCGATCGTCTCGGACAGCGTGATGCCGACCTGCTCCGGGCTGGTGAAGAGCTTCTCCCAGCGGTTCAGCCAGCGGGTCTGGGCGCGCTTGAGTTCCTCCTCGGTCACCGGGCGCTCGGCGAAGCCTTCCGTCACGGCGATCAGCTCGCGGTTGAGCTCGTCCTGCGAGGCCTTGGGCGCCAGCTCGGCGATCATCATCGTGAAGCCCGGCTCGGCCAGGGCGAGGCCGAAGTTGCCCACGCTGGCAGCCAGCTTGGTCTCCTCGACCAGGCGCTTGTGCAGGCGGCCGCCCGGGGCCTCGGTCAGGATGAGGTTGAGCACCTCGATGGCGGCGTAGTCCGGGTGCGCGCCGGGCGTGACGTGGTAGGCCGCGAGGCTCATCGGCGTGCCGCCCTGGCGGCGCACGGTGACGGCGTGCTCGCCGTCCTGCACCGGGTCGATCGTGTAGAGCTTCGTGAGCTGGCGCTTGGGGCGGGGCAGTTTGCCGAAGCTCTGCTCGACCCAGTCCAGCACCTGGTTGGCGTCGAACTTGCCGGCCACGATCAGCGTGGCGTTGTCCGGCTGGTAATAGGTCCGGTAGAAGGCCTGGAGGCGGCCGATGTCCACGTTCTCGACGTCGGCGCGGGCGCCGATGGTGTCCTTGCCGTAGTTGTGCCACTGGTACATCGAGGCCAGCGTGCGCTGCGTGGTGACGCCGCCCGGGTCGTTCTCGCCCATCTCCATCTCGTTGCGCACGACGGTCATCTCGGTGTCGAGGTGGCGGCGGGCGATGTAGCTGTTGACCATCGCGTCGGCCTGCCACTCGAGGTACCACTTCAGGTTGGCGTCATTGGCGGCGAAGGCGGCGAAGTAGTTGGTGCGGTCGAACCACGTCGAGCCGTTGGCGGCGAAGCCGCGCTTGGTGAAGTCCGACCACGGGTCCTGGTGCTTGGGGCTGCCCTTGAAGATCAGGTGCTCCAGCAGGTGGGCCATGCCGGTCTCGCCGTAGTTCTCGTGCTTGGAGCCCACGCGGTAGGTCACGTTGACGGTGGTCGTGGGCTTGGAGGCGTCCGGCGCCAGCAGCACCTGCAGGCCGTTGGGCAGGCGGTACTCGGTGATGCCCTCCACGGTGTTGACGGGCTTGAGCGAGTGCGCCTGGGCGCCGAAGGCGAGGGCCAGGCCGACGGCCAGGCTCAGAGGGTGGAGCTTGCGGATCATGGTGTGGGAGAGGTGATCAATGGCGGCGAGTGTGCATCCGCGCGGGGGAAATGAAGAAAGTCAGCCAAGGCCGTGCACGCGGGCGCTCTGCTGCAGCATCTCGTGGACGTCGTGGCTCATGAGCGCGAGGAAGGCGGCCAGCACGACGTAGTACGTGCCGTATTCCCACTTCACGGCCGCCGGGACGGCGTAGTAGGTCTGGCCCTCGGGGCTGTCGCTGCGGTACTTCCAGGCCTTCCACAGCTGCGGCCAGGCCAGCACGGCGATCAGCAGCAGCATGGGGCTCGGGCGCCACAGGAACAGGCCCACGAGCAGCGGCACGCCCAGCAGCCAGATGCGCGGCGAGAGCACCGCCGTGATGCGCCCGCCGTCCAGGGGCGAGACGGGGATGAGGTTGAAGAGATTCAGGAAGAAGCCGCTGTAGGCCACGGCCAGCAGCCAGTCCGCGTTCCAGCTCCGGGCGAGCAGATAGCAGACCGTGGCGCCCACCGTGCCCAGCAGCGGGCCGCCGAGGCCCACATAGGCCTCGGTCTGGGCGTCATGCGGCAGGTCCTTGAGCTCGATCCAGGCGCCCACGAAAGGAATGAAGGTGGGCAGGCCCACGTTCAGGCCCTTGTGGCGGGCGGCCAGGTAGTGGCCCATCTCGTGCACGAAGAGCAGGGCGATGAAGCCGGCGGCATAGCGCCAGCCATACAGCATCGCGTAGACGCCCAGCGCCAGCAGCATGCTGCCGCCCGATAGAAGGATCTTCCCCAGCTTGAGGCCGGAGAAGAGCAGCAGCAGGAGCTTGATCATTCGCGCGGGGCGTCGGCGGCCGGGGTGCTTGCGGGGGGGGCTGCTGCGGCCACGGCGTCGCCCTTGGGCTTGCGCTTGAAGAAGTTCAGCACCGCGCCGCCGAAGGCCAGCACGCCGATGATCGCCAGCTTCGCGAACTTGGCCAGGAAGGCAAAGATCACCGCGAAGAAGCCCAGCTTCTTGGCGCCCACGCCCAGCACCAGCGCGGCCAGGCCGTACTCGGCGACCTTGTCGGTGCTGCTGTTGAAGTCGGCGTAGCGCTTGCCGTCGTTGAACTGCAGGGCGCCGAGCAGCGCCTGGGCATCGGCCTTGTGGGCGGCCAGGTCCTTCAGGTCCGTGACGAGGTTGAGGCTCAGGTAGCCCTCGCGGCCGAGGGCGTAGGTGTTGTAGTTGACGCCCTGCGGCTCATCCGCCGGCGCGCCCTTGCCGCGCGAGCTCATGGCCCACACCAGGCGGTGGGCGTCCGCGGCATAGGTGGGCTTCTCGGCCCAGCCCACGATCTCCAGCTCGGGCACGCCCATCTTGGCGCGCTCCTTGTTGCTGACCTCGGTGCCTTCGCGGTAGGACTTCAGCAGGTCGTCGGCGTTCCAGTCCTTGGCGTCGTCGTCCTTGATGTAGCCGGCACCCTCGAAGCGCAGCACGGCGAACCAGCCCTCGCCGCCGGCGGGGAAGACGAGGCCCAGCAGGTCGCTGTAGTCGCCGGGATTGCCCATGGCGCGCATCACCTTGGCCGCGTGGGGCTGCGGGATGAAGACCTTGCCGTCCGGCAGGTGCAGCACGGCCTGACCGGCCAGGGTGACATCGTTCGGGCCGGCGGTGGCGGCCTGGCGCGCTTCGGCAAAGACCTGCGCGGCAGCCGCGGCGGCGGCGTCGGGGGCGGTGTCGGCGGCGTGTGTGGGCAGGCCGGCCAGGCCCAGCAGGCCAGCGAGGCACAGAGCGGCCAGGCGGCGCCAGATCGGGGTGTTCATGAGGGTCCTCCCTGCGGCTGCGGGCCGCAGTCTGTTCTTGGTGATGGGGAAGGAAAGTCTAGCAAGCGCCCCGCCGCGCGCCGGCCCGCAGCGGGCGGGCCGGGCGCGCTGCGGACGTCAGGGCTGCACGCGCTCGTAGCGATAGGGCAGGCTGGCGTAGGCCTGCTCCGGCGTCGCCATGGGGTAGCCGCCCTCGACCACCAGCGCGCCGGACTTGTCGCTGCCCAGGCCCCACCACTGCAGGGTGAAGTCGCTGGCCTCGTCGCCCAGGCGCAGCAGGACGCTGCCGTCGCCCGCCAGCGTCCAGCTGCCCTGGTAGCTGTCGTGATGGGTGAGCAGGCTGGCGCTGCCGTCCGCGCGCAGCTGCAGCGTGCGCACGAGGCGGTCGATGCGCCAGTCCCCGATGAGGTCGCTGCGCTGCCAGTGCAGCGCCGGGTCCTGCATGTAGGCCTCGCCCAGGCTGGCGCCCTGGCCCTGCGGCCCGTCATACAGCACGTGCATCACGAACTGACGTGCGGCGCTGCGCTGCACCAGCTGCAGGCGCCAGCGTTGGGTGCTGCCGTTCTCCACGACGAGCTCGCCGCCGTCGAGCTTCCAGCGCCAGCTGCGGCCGGCGATGCTGCCGTCCGCCTGCAGATCCAGCGGCGTGCGCAGCAGCGGGCCCGCGGCCTGGTGGCTGCGCAGCTCCTGCGTCTCGCCAATGGGCAGGAACCAGCGGCCGGGAATTTCTGCGGCCTGCAGCGCCAGCGGCGCGTCCGTGAGGCCCAGGCTCAGCGGCGTGGAGACCGTGGCGCTGCCGTCGTCCGGGCCGCAATCGAACTGGCTGACGCAGCTGCCGAGCTGCAGCAAGTCCCCGAAGGCGAAGCGGCTGAGGCGTCGCACGGTCTGGAGGTACTCGTGGTAAGGGGCATCGAAGATGTCGGTGCCGGCGGCCACCTCGGTGCCGCTGCCGCTCAGGAGCAGGATGCCCTTGCCGCTGAGGTCCCACTCCAGCGCCGCATGGGCCGCCGGGAAGCTCTGGCGTGGCCGCAGCGTGCCCTGGCCGCCCGCCGCGAGCGTCAGCGTGCTGCTGTTCTTGGCGGTGCCGAAGACGGGCGCCTGCTCCAGCGCCGAGACCGGCCCGAGGATGTAGCGCGCCGGCACCGTGTCGGCGGTGAAGGGGCTGCGGGTGAGCATCGCGGCGAGCACGGCCTGCTGCATCTGCGTCAGGGTGTCGCCCAGCGTCGCCTGCGCGGCGACACGGAACTGCCGCAGGCCGGCGTCGTCCGCCAGCAGCTGGGCCACGGTGCCGAAGCCGGCCGGGAGGGCGACCAGGTTCTGGCGCGCGGCCTGCACGAGCGCGACGCGGTCGGCCAGCGCGTCCAGCGCATAGCCCGACAGCGCCCGGCGCAGCCCGGCCTCGTCAGGGATCGCCGACTGCTGGGTGAGGCTGCGGTACTGGCCCAGCAGCAGCGCGGCCTCGCCGATGGCCGTGTCGTCGATCTGCAGGGCCGACAGGCGGGCGGCATCCAGGCGGCGCGCGCTGCCCGCAAGGCCCAGGAGCGTGCCGCCGCCGCCGAGGTAGACCTCGGCGCGGTCGCGCGGCCGGGTGGCGTCTTCCTTCAGGCGCAGGCGCAGCAGGCGGTCGAGCTGGCCGGCCTCGGTGAACCACAGCTGGAGGCGATAGGCCCCCTGCGCATCGGTCTGGGCGCTGCCGAGGGGCTGCTCGTCGGCGAGCACGTCGACGCTGCGCCGGGCCTGTGCCTGACCACCGAGCAAGACCTGACCCTCCAGCGTCAGGCCGCGGCGCAGCGTCAGCGAGACGGTTGCCTGCTGCATGACGCCCTGGCCATCGCGCACCTGGTAGGTGAAGCGGTCCTGCCCGAGGGCGCCCGCCCGCGGCGTGTAGCGG
Source organism: Burkholderiaceae bacterium (assembly GCA_041906185.1). Classification (GTDB taxonomy): domain Bacteria; phylum Pseudomonadota; class Gammaproteobacteria; order Burkholderiales; family Burkholderiaceae_C; genus Roseateles_B. The sequence goes on along the minus strand of JAYRJQ010000005.1, from coordinate 120,042 downwards.
ATGCGGCCGTTCTCGAGGGCGGCGCTGCCGAGGCCGGGCGCCTGCACGCCCGCGAGCACGAGGCCGTCGCCGAGGTCGTTCGCGAGCACGTCCAGGAGCAGCGCCGCGCCGTCGTCCACCGTGGCGCTGTCGTCCCGGGCCTGCAGGGCGGGACCGAGGGAGGCGTCGCCCGAGCCGCAGCCGGACAGGGACAGCAGGCTGGCCAGTGCCAGGGACGCGGACAGCAGCGGCCATCGGCCGTACATCAGATTCATCGAAGCATCTCCTCCTTGAGGCCCGCGGACGGGGCCGGGCGGGCGCCCTCCCCAGGGGCCCGGTCTCGCGCCGCCCGGCTCGGGGCCGGGCGTCATCTGGGCGCAGATCGCGCAAATGCCGCGGAGCGTAGCGCCTGCATTCCCCGGCATTTGTTGCTGCAGATTGCTGATCAGGGGCATCCCCCTTAGCGGAAACCCGTGGCTTTCACGCACCCGCCGGCATCCCGTGGCGCCCGGCGGTGTTCACGTCACGCAAAATGGCGGCCGGCGCCCGGGAGCGGCCGTCTCGTCTGCGTGCGGCCATGCCGGCCCCAGGACGTCGACGCCTGCGACCCCGGCGGATCGAATCGGGGGCCGGCGAGCGCCCCGCCCACAGCAGGAGGATGGATGAAAAGAACAGGATGGACTTGGACCGCGCTGGCCGTGGCATTGAGCCTCGGCGGCTTGCTGAGCGGCTGCGGCGGCGGTGCTGCCAATTCGGGCACGCCCGTGTTCGGCCAGCTGCCGGTGGACCCCACTCCGGTCACGCCCGCGGACACCGGCCCGCTGCAGCCCAGCGCGAGCTACGCGCAGCAGTGCGCCCCCGAGAACTCGCTGGCCGCGCCCGGCAGCCGCACCGGCAGCCTCACCGTCGAGAAGCGCTGGATGCGCTCCTACTTCAACGAGGCCTACCTGTGGCGCGAGGCCGTGCCGAGCGTCAACCCGAACGAGGCGATCTTCAGCAACGTCGGCGACGTCCAGGGCTCGCTGGAGGCCTACTTCGATGCCCTGCGCAGCCCGGTGCTGACGGCCAGCGGCGCGCGCCAGGACCGCTTCAGCTTCATGATCCCCACGGCCAAGTGGCAGCAGATGACGCAGGCCGGCGTGGACGCGGGCTTCGGCATCGAGTGGACCTCCACCTCGCCCACGCCGCCGCGCGGCATCCGCATCGCCTACGTGATGCCGGGCAGCCCGGCGCAGGCCGCAGGCCTGAAGCGCGGGGACACCCTGGTCACGGTCAACGGCGTGTCGGCCGACACCAATGACAGCGCCGGCATCGACGCGCTCAACGACATGAGCAGCCCCGACCGCCTGGGCAAGCGCTACGACTTCGTCTTCAGCCGCGCCGGCGCACCCAATGTGCAGGCCACGCTGCTGAGCGCCGAAGTCGAGAACCAGCCGGTCACGCTGGACGAGGTGATCACCGCCGCGGACGGCCGCAAGGTCGGCCACATGGTCTTCAACACGCACATCGCCAAGGGCGAGATCCAGCTCATCCAGGCCATGTCGCGCTTCCAGCAGGCGGGCGTCTCGGACCTGGTGGTGGACCTGCGCTACAACGGCGGCGGCCTGCTCTTCATGGCCTCGCAACTCGCCTACATGGTGGCAGGTGCGCAGCAGACGAGCGGCAAGGACTTCGAGCGCAGCCGCTACAACAGCCTGCGCCAGGCCGCGGAGGGCGACGCCACGCCGTTCTACAACACGTCCTGCATCCTCGACGCCAACTTCCGCTGCACCAACGAGCAGCCGTTGCCGGCACTGAACCTCAAGCGCGTGTACGTGCTGGCGCAGCGCGGCACCTGCTCCGCGAGCGAGGCCTTCATCAACGGCCTGCGCGGCGTGGATGTCGAGGTCGTGCTGATCGGTGGCAAGACCTGCGGCAAGCCCTACGGCTTCACGGCCAAGGACAACTGCGGCAACTCGTACTTCCCGATCGAGTTCGGCGGCGTCAACCACAAGGGCTTCGGTGACTACGCCGACGGCTTCGTGCCGGCCGGCAACGGCCCGACCGGCGTGACCGGCTGCGTGGTCAGCGACGACCTCTCCCGCGAGCTCAGCAACCCCGGCGAGGCCATGCTGGCCGCGGCCCTGCAGCACCGCATCACCGGCACCTGCCCGGCGGCGTCCGTCGCCATGCGCCCGGCGAGCGTGAAGGCCCGCCCGGACGACAAGGCGCTGGAGTTCAAGCGTTCGCCGCTGCGCAGCAACGCCTTCCGGCTGCCGCGCTGAGGGGGTGAGGCGCTGATGCGCTGATGCAGGGACCGGCCGCCAGACGTGGCGCTGCGGCGGTCCCGCCAAAGACAAAGCCCGCAGGCCTTCCGGCTTGCGGGCTTTTTTCATGGCGCCGGATCAGCGCGGCAGGATCAGGCGGTCTGCCACTGCTTCATCAGGCCGTCCCACTTGGCGCGGGCGGCGTGGACGTGGCGCTCCTTCACGTGGCCGTAGCCGCGGATCTCCTCGGGAATGCGCGCGATGTCGGTCGCCAGGGCCAGGCGCTCGGCCGTCAGCCCCTTGGACAGCAGCTGCTCGATGCTGGCGCGGTAGTCCTGGATCAGCTGGCGCTCCATCTTGCGCTCGGCGGTGTAGCCGAAGATGTCCAGCGCCGTGCCGCGCAGGCCCTTGAGCTTCGCGAGGAGGCCGAAGGCCGGACGGATCCAGCCGCCCATCTGCTGCTTCACGAGCTCGCCCTTCTCGTTCTTCTTTGCGAAGAGCGGCGGGGCCAGGTGATGGACGATCTTGTAGTCGCCCTCGAACTGCGAGGCGATCTTCTCGACGAACTTCGTGTCGCTGTGCAGGCGGGCGACCTCGTACTCGTCCTTGTAGGCCATCAGCTTGAACAGGTAGCGGGCCACGGCCTCGGTCAGGCGCGTGCCGTTCAGCGGCTGCTCGGCGGCGCGGACCTTCTCGACGAAGGCGCGGTACTGCGCGGCGTAGGCGGCGTTCTGGTAGTCCGTCAGGAAGGCGACGCGCTTGGTGATCATCTCGTCCAGGCTGTCGCGCTTGACGATGTTGATCACCTGCTGCGCGGCGAACAGCGCCTGCACGCCGGCGAGGTCCTGGGCGCAGCGGCGGCCCCATTCGAAGGCGGCCTTGTTGTTGTCGATCTGCACGCCGTTGAGCTCGATGGCGCGCATCAGCGCGGCGTAGCTCAGGGGCACGCGGCCCTGCTGCCAGGCGTAGCCCAGCATCAGCGGGTTCGTGTAGAGCGAGTCGCCCAGCAGCTTCACGGCCACGTCTTCCGCATCGAAGGCGCGGAAGTGATCGGCCCCGACGGCCTTCGCCACCGCGGCTTCGCAGGAGGCGCCGGGGAAGGACCAGTCGGCGTTGTTCACGAGGGTCGCGGCGGGCGAGCCGTGCGTGTTCAGCGCAACGAAGGTGCGGCCCTCACGCATCACCGCCAGCGTGGTCTTGTTGGCGGCCACGATGGAATCGCAGGCGATCACCAGCTGCGCCTCGGCCGTGCCGACCTTGGTGCAGTGGATGTCTTCCGCGCGGTTGGCGATCTGGATGTGGCTCCAGGTCGCGCCGCCCTTCTGGGCGAGGCCCGCGGCGTCCTGCGTGATGACGCCCTTGCCTTCCAGGTGCGCCGCCATGCCCAGCAGCTGGCCGATGGTGATCACACCCGTGCCGCCCACGCCGGCCACCACGATGCCCCAGGCCTGGTCGGCATCGGGAATCACGGGCTGGGGCAGCTCGCCCAGCTTGGCGTCGAACGGGGAGATGCGCTTGTCCTTCTTCGGCTTCTTCAGCTCGCCGCCCTCGATGGTGACGAAGCTCGGGCAGAAGCCCTTCACGCAGCTGAAGTCCTTGTTGCAGGTGTTCTGGTTGATCTGGCGCTTGCGGCCGAAGTCGGTTTCCAGCGGCTCGATCGACAGGCAGTTGGACTGGATGGAGCAGTCCCCGCAGCCCTCGCAGACCAGCTCGTTGATGACGGTGCGCTTGGCCGGATCGACCAGCTTGCCCCGCTTGCGGCGGCGGCGCTTCTCGGTGGCGCAGGTCTGGTCGTAGATGATGGCCGTGGTGCCGGCGATCTCGCGGAACTGGCGCTGGATGGCGTCCAGCTCGTCGCGGTGGTGCACCGTGACGCCGGCGAGCAGGGCCACGCCGTTGTACTTCTCCGGCTCGTCCGTGACGATCACCAGCTTCTTCACACCCTCCGAGATCAGGCTCTGCATGATCTGCAGCACCGTGTGCCCTTCGGCGCGCTCGCCGACCTGCTGGCCGCCCGTCATGGCGACGGCGTCGTTGTAGAGGATCTTGTAGGTGATGTTCACGCCCGAGGCGATCGACTGGCGGATGGCCAGGATGCCCGAGTGGAAGTAGGTGCCGTCACCGAGGTTCGAGAAGATGTGCTTCTCGTCCGTGAACCATTGCTGGCCGGTCCAGGGCACGCCCTCGCCGCCCATCTGGGTGAAGGTCGCGGTGTTGCGGCCCGGCATCCAGGTGACCATGTAGTGGCAGCCGATGCCGCCCACGGCGCGCGAGCCCTCGGGCACGCGGGTGGAGGTGTTGTGCGGGCAGCCGGAGCAGAACCAGGGCGTGCGGTCCGCGCCGCCGGCGGCCTTTTCCTCGGCCTTCAGCGCGTTCTCCTTGGCGTCGATCACGGCCACGCGCGCATCCAGGCGGGCGGCGATGTCGGCGTCCACGCCCAGCTTCTTCAGGCGCTTGGCGATGGCGCGGGCGATGATGGCCGGCGTCAGGTCGGCCTGCGGGCGCAGCAGCCAGTTGCCGCTCGGGTTGGGCAGGCCCCACTCGCCCCCCGACTGGCCGTCGTCGTCGAACTTGCCCAGCACATGCGGGCGGACGTCGGAGCGCCAGTTGTAGAGCTGTTCCTTGATCTGGTACTCGATGACCTGGCGCTTCTCCTCGATCACGAGGATCTCCTGCAGGCCGGTCGCGAAGTCGCGGGTGATGTTGGCCTCCAGCGGCCACACCACGTTGACCTTGTGCAGGCGGATCCCCAGGCGGCGGCAGGTGTCGTCATCGAGGCCCAGGTCGTGCAGGGCCTGGCGGGTGTCGTTCCAGGCCTTGCCGGAGGCGATCAGGCCCAGGCGGTCGTTCGGCGTGGCGATGACGTTGTAGTTGAGCTTGTTGGCGCGCACATAGGCCAGGGCGGCGTACCACTTGTGGTCCATCATCCGCGCTTCCTGGTCCAGGGGCGGATCCGGCCAGCGGATGTGCAGGCCGCCGGCGGGCATGGGGAAGTCGTCCGGCGTGATGATGTTGACGCGGTCCGGATCGACGCTGACGCTGGCGCCCGACTCCACGATCTCCTGGATGGTCTTCATGCCGGACCACAGGCCCGAGAAGCGGCTCATGGCGATGGCGTGCAGGCCCATGTCCAGGATGTCCTGGACGCTGGACGGGAAGAACACCGGGAAGCCGGCGGCCTTGAAGACGTGGTCGCTCTGGTGGGCGGCGGTGGAGCTCTTGGAGATGTGGTCGTCACCCGCGATGGCGATCACGCCGCCGTGCTTGGATGTGCCGGCCATGTTGGCGTGCTTGAACACGTCGATGCAGCGGTCCACGCCCGGGCCCTTGCCGTACCAGAGGCCGAAGACGCCGTCGAACTTCGCCTTCTCCTTGAACAGGTCCAGCTGCTGCGTGCCCCACACGGCGGTGGCGCCGAGTTCTTCGTTCACGCCCGGCTGGAACACGATGTTCTGCTTGGCCAGGTGCTTCTTGGCGGCCATCAGCGCCTGGTCGTAGCCGCCCAGCGGGGAGCCGCGGTAGCCCGAGACGAAGCCGGCGGTGTTCAGGCCGTTCATCGCGTCGCGCGTGCGCTGCAGCATGGGCAGGCGCACCAGGGCCTGGACCCCGCTCATGAAGGCGCGACCGCGGTCGAGCGCGTACTTGTCGTCGAGGGTGACCTTTTCCAGCGCGCGCAGGATGTGTTCGGGCAGCGGTGCGTTCATGCGAGGGGGACTCCGAGAGGGGGTGCCGAAGAGGGGACGGACCAGATCCAGCAGCACCTCGCATCAGGAGGCGCTCGCGCAGGCGGCTTGTGGCCGCCGGACCTTCCGGGGATGGCCTGCAGTATGGGCCGGGGAGGGAGTGTAGGGAAAGAGGGGGTGTCTGTCTTTTCTAACTTTGCGCTGAATTGCGATTTTCAGACAAAAGCGTTTCGCTTGCGCATTCAAATGGGAAACGTAAATATCGCCATATCCGCGTCTTCGGGAGATCCCTTGTCTTGCCGCCGCTGCGCCGGTGCATCGGTGGCGTGCGGCCGGGTCCTCCGTCGCCTTGGCCGGCGCTACCATCGCGGCCCGGGAATGACGTCTTGAATCAGTGGAGAGCAGGGCCATGGCGAACGCGGAATTGGTGGAGGCGCTGGCGCGGCAGAACCGCTTGCTGAAGCTGGGCCTGCTCCTGGCGGTCGCTGCGCTGGCCCTGGCGGCGGCGCCGGCCAAGGTGCGCTTCCAGGAGATCGACGTGGAGCGCATCAACCTGGTGACGGCGGACGGCCAGCGGGAGCTGGTCATCGCCAACCGCCACCGCCTGCCCGGGGTCGTGCAGGATGGCCATGAAGCGCCGGACCACCGGCAGACGGCCGGGATCATCTTCTACAACAGCGTGGGCGACGAGAGCGGTGGCATGGTCTGGTCGGGGCGGCCGGGCATCGCGGCGGCGCCCGGGGCCCCGGCCACGCCCGAGCAGGCCATGCACTTCTCCATGGACCGCTTCGGCGGGGACCAGCAGATGGCGCTGGGCTACTACGAGCGGGGTGGCCACCTCTACACGGGGCTGCAGGTCTTCGACCGGGGGCTGGCCAAGGACTACGAGCCGCACTGGCAGGCCATGCAGGCCGCGCCGCCCGGCCCGGCGCGCGAGCAGCTCAGGAAGCAGTGGGAGGCGGCGGGCGGCCGGCAGACGGAGCGCTTCTTCGCCGGCAAGACGCCGGGCCGCTCCTCCGCGCTGATCCTCTCGGACGGGCAGGGGCGCCCGCGGCTCATGGCGCTGGTGACGGAGGAGGGCAAGATCGTGTTCGACTTCCTGGACGAACACGGCGAGGTGATCAAGAGCCTGGCGCCGGCGGCTGCGGCTGCGGCCTCTGCCGCGAAATGACAGCGCAATTTGCCCATAAGTCAAGGATCAAGCGCTTGGCAACCTGCAAGATCTTGCAGGTGCCTGTCCCGGGAAGATGGGATAACGTGCGAGGACTCGAACAAGATGGACCTCCCGACACAGGGAGGCCATCACGGCTGAAGAGAAAGCAACGAGGATCGCGCGGTGCGTCTGGCACTGCTCGGGGAGAAATGAAGAAGGCCCGGCCCGTGATGGGTCGGGTCTTTTTTTTCGTCGGTGGCATAGTGCGGGCCGTCTGCGTGCGTTGCCGGGCGGCACGACATCCACAAGAACGACCCTCAGGAGGAAAACCATGATCAGTGCGATCCGAAACATGTCCGTCTTGCATTGGCTCGGCCTGCTGGCGCTGCTGGCTGCCGGCAAGTTCGCCTGGGACCGCTCCCAGCCCGGCGGGCCGGCGGTCATCAAGGATCCGGTCTACGCTGAGATGCACGTCAATGTGACGGTCCAGGGGCGCACGCTCGAGCAGGTGATCTTCGTCAAGATGGCGAGCTACAGCGAGTGCGAGAAGGATCGGGACCAGCTGGAACGTCTCTTTGGCAAGACCGGCCTGCCGACGACCGTCAAGTCCGCCGACTGCACCCGCCAGCTCACGCCCCGCCAGCTGGCGCTGTTCGACGACCAGCCCACGAGCGTCACCTACCTCAGCATCGCCCGTGGCGCGCGCGCCGAGCGCGAGATCCGCATGATCGTCTGGGGCGTCTCCGTGGCGGAGAGCAATCTGCTGTGCGACAGCATGCTCCGGTCCTCGGACAGCAAGCATCAGGGCAAGGTGTCCTGCATCCGGGCGGTGGAGAGCTGAGGGCTCATGGGCTTCGCCGCGCCGGGCCGCGCAGGGCTCCGGGTATTCCGGATGCCCCACCGGGCCTCCGGGCCAGACAATCTCAGCGCCCCTGCGTGGCCCGGGCCGGTTTCCGGCCACCGGCACGCGCGGGCCTCCACTGCAAAGCCACTGCACCGTGCGTGACACCCTATTCAGACCCGAAGTGATGCAGGCCCGGTCCGTCCAGTGGCTGGGCGGCATCCGCATCGGACGCCCGCCCAGCTTCGCCTGGATGACGGGCATCGCCCTCGTCCTGCTGGCCGGGCTGGCCGCCTTCGCGCTGCTGGGCGAGGTGAGCCGCAAGGCCCGGGTGTCGGGCGTGCTGCTGCCGACGGGCGGGCTGATCGGCATCACCGCGCCGCAGGCCGGTTCCGTGGCCGAGCTGCTGGTGAAGGAGGGCGAGGAGGTCCGCGCCGGCCAGCCGCTGCTGAAGATCCGCACCGAGCGCCGCCTGGCCCAGGGCGACGTCGCCCTGCTCAATGCGCAGGCTCTGGCGCAGCGCCGCCAGAGCCTCGACACCGAACGGCTCCTCCAGCAGCAGCAGGCCCGCCAGCGCGCCGATGCCCTGAACGACCGCCTGCGCAGCCTGCAGGCCGAGGAGCGCCAGGCGCAGGGCGAGCTCGACTCCAGCCACCAGCGTGCTCAGCTCGCGCAGAAGAGCCTCGACCGCTTCAACGAACTGGCGCGCAGCGGCTATGTCTCCACGGCCCAGGTGCAGCAGAAGCAGGAAGAGCTGCTGGACCTGCAGATGCGCGAGCGCAGCGCCGAACGCAATCTGCAGGCCCTGCAGCGCGATGCCCAGGCGGTGCGCGCCGACCTCGCCGCGAACGAGACCAATCTGCGCACGGCGCTGGCCCTCGTCGACCGCAACATCGCGAGCCTCGCCCAGGAGTCCAACGAGAACGAGGCGCGCGGCGCCGTGCTCGTGCAGGCACCGCAGGACGGCCGTGTGGCGACGCTGTCCCTGCACGCGGGGCAGTCGGTGCTCGAAGGGCAGGCGCTGCTGAGCCTCGTGCCCCGCTCCGCCGTCGGCGCGCGGGACGAAGGTCTCGAGGCCCAGCTCTTCGCGCCCAGCCGCACCAGCGGTTTCGTGCAGCCCGGCCAGCAGGTGTGGCTGCGCTATGCCGCCTATCCCTACCAGAAGTTCGGCATGGCCCGCGGCCGTGTCGTGAGCGTCAGCCAGGCGCCGCTGTCCGCCCAGGAGCTGCCCACGGGGCAGAGCCAGTCCCTGCAGGCGGCCGCGCAGGCCAGCGAGCCGCTGTACCGCATCCGCGTGGCGCTGGACCGCCAGGACATGCAGGCCTACGGCGCCAGCCTGCCGCTCAAGCCCGGCATGAGCCTGGATGCCGACGTCCTCCAGCAGCGCCAGAAGGTCTGGGAGTGGGTGATGGAGCCCATCCTGGCCGTGTCCGGCCTCGCCCCCCTCGTGAACACGCCGGATGACGGCAGCTCCCCGCCTTCGAAAGCCGGGGCCGCGCGATGAAACTCTTTCTGCAATCCGAAGCGGCCGAATGCGGCCTCGCCTGCCTGGCCATGGTGGCCAGCCACCATGGCCAAGGGCAGGACCTCGGGGATCTGCGCCGCCGCTTCCCCGTGTCGCTCAAGGGCGCCAAGCTGGCCAGCATGATCAGCCACGCGGGCTCCATGGGCTTCTCCGCCCGGCCGCTGAAGCTGGAGCTCGAGCACCTCGGGCAGCTGGCACTTCCGGCCATCCTGCATTGGGACCTCAACCACTTCGTGGTGCTCAAGAAGGTCGGCGCGAAGCACTGCACCGTGCTGGACCCGGCCATCGGCGAGCGGCGCCTGAGCCTGGCCGAGATGTCGGCCCATTTCACCGGCGTGGCCCTGGAGCTGACGCCCAATGCCGACTTCAAGCCGGAGCAGCAGGCACCCCGCTTGTCGCTCGGCTCCCTGACGGGCAAGGTCACCGGCCTCAAGCGCTCGCTGCTGCAGATCCTGGCCGTGGCCGTGGTGCTGGAGGTGTTCGCCGTCATCGCGCCGCTGTTCAATCAGCTCGTGGTGGACGAGGTGCTCAGCAGCGGGGACGCCGAGCTGCTGGGCGTGCTGGTGCTCGGCTTCGGGCTGCTGCTGCTGATCCAGTCCGCCCTGTCCCTCGGCCGCTCCTGGATGGTCGTGCTGCTGAGCCAGACGCTGGCGCTGCAGTGGCAGTCCAACGTCTTCGCGCACCTCGTCCGCCTGCCCACCAGCTTCTTCGAGAAGCGGCACCTGGGGGACATCACCTCCCGCTTCAGCGCGGTCAACGCCATCCAGCGCAGCCTGACCACCGCCGCCATCGAGGCGGTGCTGGACGGCCTCATGGCGCTCATCGCGCTGGTCATGATGCTGCTCTATTCGGTGCCGCTGGCCGCGGTGGTGGTGGTCGCCGTGCTGGCCTATGGCGCCCTGCGCTGGGTGTCCTACCGCCCCTTCCGCGACGCGGCGGCGGAGCGCCTCGTGATCGCGGCCAAGGAGAGCACCCACTTCCTCGAGACGCTGCGTGCCATCACGCCGCTGAAGCTCTATGCCCGCGAGGACGAACGGCGCTCGCGCTGGCAGAACCTGATCGTGGACGTGCAGAACCGCGACGTGCGCACGGCCAAGATGAGCATGGCCTTCCAGACGGCCAACACGCTGATCTTCGGCCTGGAGAACCTGGCCGTGCTGTGGCTCGGCGCCCGCACCATCCTGCAGGGCCAGCAGAGCCACGCCGTCTCGTTGACCGTGGGCATGCTGTTCGCCTTCGTCAGCTACAAGACGCAGTTCACGGGCCGCGTGGCCAAGCTGATCGACTATGCCGTCGAGCTGAAGATGCTTTCGCTGCACGGCGAGCGCCTGGCCGACATCGTGCTGGAGCCGCCCGAGCAGGACGACGTGCCGCACAGCGAGCTGGACCACCTGCCGCCGTCGCTGGAGCTGCGCAACGTCTCCTTCCGCTACGCCGAGGGCGAGCCCTGGGTCCTCAAGGGCGCCAGCTTCCGCATCGAGGCAGGCGAGAACGTGGCCGTCACCGGGCCGAGCGGTGCAGGCAAGACCACGCTTCTCAAGATCATGCTGGGCCTGCTGCCGCCGACGGAGGGCGAGGTGCTCTACGGCGGCGTGCCGGTGCGCCACCTGGGCGTGCGGAACTACCGCCGCCAGATCGGCACGGTGATGCAGGAAGACGCCCTGCTGACCGGCAGCCTGGCCGACAACATCAGCTTCTTCGACAGCCATCCGGACATGGAGCGCATCCAGCAGTGCGCAGCCCTGGCCCAGTTGCACGAGGACATCTGCCGCATGCCCATGGGCTACCAGACCCTCGTGGGGGACCTCGGCTCGGGCCTTTCGGGCGGGCAGAAGCAGCGCCTGCTGCTGGCCCGGGCGATCTACAAGCAGCCCCGCGTGCTCGCCCTGGACGAAGCCACGAGCCACCTGGACCTGGCCAACGAGCGGGCCGTCACCGCGGCGCTGAGCCAGATGAAGCTGACCCGCCTGGTCATCGCCCACCGCCCCGAGACCATCGCCGGCGCCCAGCGGGTGGTTCAGGTGCGGGACGGTCAGGTGCTGGAGCTCGCACGCCAGGTGTCCGGCGGCATCCCGGACGGCACTGCCGCGCTCTGAGGGGCGCGCCGGCTCCAGTAGGATGGGGCATCCGTCGTCAGCCCCCGTCCGCGCCATGACCAAGACCAACGCCTCCCTCGCCGCCCGTGGCCGCCTGCCTGCGCAGGAGCTCGAGGATCCGCAGGGCGACCGCCTGGACCGCTGGCATGTGGCCATCCTGGCGGAGCTGCAGCGGGATGCGCGCCTGTCCAATGCCGAGCTGGCCAGCCGCATCGGGCTGTCCACCGCGCCCACCTGGCGCCGGGTGAAGTGGCTCGAGGAGCAGGGCTACATCACCGGCTACCGCGCCGAGCTCGATCGGCGGCGCCTTGGCCTGGGCGTGCTGGCCTTCGTGCGGCTGGATGCCGACCGCAACAACGCCTCCGCCACCAAGGTGCTGGAGGAGGCCATCCGCCAGCTGCCCGAGGTCACGTCCTGCCACTACATCTCGGGCGCCGGCACCTTCGAGCTGCAGGTCCTCGCGACGGACCTCGACGCCTTCAGCCGCTTCACCATCGACACCCTGCTCAACCTGCCCAACGTCAAGGATGTGCACACCAGCTTCTCGCTGGGCGAGGTGAAGGCCGGCGGCGGCGTGCCGCTGGGGCATCTCAAGCCCTGAGCGGCCGCGCCTGCACCGTGCCGCCGTGCGGCACACCATGACCTTCCGCATGCGGTGAAACGCCAAGTGGCGCGGGCAAACGCGATGTGCAGAATGGTTGACGCACCAGCTAGCAAGTTAGGTGGGTGGTGTTCGTCTGGCAGTCGATTTCTGCCACATTCTGGAGAACTCAAATGACCATCAAGAACGAGATGAAGCAAGAGGAGTCCACCCGCATCCTGGCCTATGTGGCCTCGCGCGTGTTGACCGAGACGGAGATGGAGCAGGTGGCAGGTGGCCTGCGCAAGGCCCCCGGCGTGACCTACCCCGGCGTGTACGGCCAGGGCGGCGACGGCACCGACTACGATGATTGATCCGGTTCGCTGAACCGCAGGCAGGGCCCGGCCAGGCGCCGGGCCCTGCCGCTTCTGAACGACGCATCCGAACTTTCTCTGTCAGGACATACGATGTCTTTGCTGATTCTGGGTTCCCGTGGCGATGTGCACGTCCAGGCCGTCCAGTGGGCCCTGCAGGGCCAGGGCGCGACGGTGCAGGTCTTCGATCCGGCCGGCTTCCCCTCGCGGCGCGCCTTGTCGCTGGCGCTGGGCGGGGACGCAGAGTCCTTGCTCGATGAACTCCTGCCGGGCGAGGGCCTCGACCTGTGCTCGGTGCGCGCCGTCTGGGCCCGCCGGCCCTTCCCGGCGGCCGACCTCTCCGCCGTGCATCCCGAGGACGCCGGCATCGTGCGGCACGAGGCCGACGAGGTGCTCACCGGCCTTTACAACCTGCTCGACGTCGCGCTGCCGTCGCCTGCCGTCTGGGTGAATCCGCTGCCCAGCCGCCTGCGTGCCCGCTCCAAGCCGGCCCAGCTCGTCCTGGCACAGCGCTGCGGCCTCAGCGTGCCGCGCACGCTCATCAGCAACGACCCCGAACGCATCCGCCGCTTTGCGCAGTCGCAGGCCGGCGGGCTCATCTTCAAGGCCTTCCGCCCGCTGGACTGGGCGGTGGACGCGGGCCGTCGCAGCCTGCCGACCACGGCGCTGACACCGGAGCTGCTGGCCCAGACGCAGGCCATGTCGCTGTGCCCCGCGATCTACCAGCCGGAGCTGCGCAAGCAGTTCGAGCTGCGGGTGCTCGTCGCGGGCGATCAGGTGCGCTGCGTACGCATCGACTCCCAGGCGGACCGCCTGACGGCCACGGACTGGCGGCTGTATGCGCTCGGTGCCTCGGTGCCGGCCCAGCCGCATGAGCTGGCGCCCGAGGACCTTGCCCGCATCCGGCGCTTCATGCAGGCGCTCGGGCTGCGCTTCGGCTGCCTGGACTTCATCGTCGATGCGCAGGGGCAGCTCGTCTTCCTGGAGATCAACCAGCAGGGGCAGTTCCTGTTCATGGACTACCTGTGCCCGGGCATCGGTGCGCTGGAGGCCGTCTGCGAGACCTTCGCGCAGCTGCTGGGTGTGACGCCGCCGCCGCATTGGCCGGGCATCCAGGACTACCTCGACGCCGTCGGGGACCACTCGACCGCGGCCGCCGCCGAGCCGGCCTGAGCCCGCGTTCAGGGCTGACCGGTGCTTGCGCCCGACTGCGGCGTGCGCTGGAACGCCCCGCGGTCGAAGCCGAGCGCCGCGGCGCGGTCCAGCAAGGCCTCGAGACGGGCCGCGGGCAGCTGGGGCTCGCGCGCCAGCACCCACGCGTAGCGCCGGTTCGGCGCGCCCACCAGCACCTCGGTGTAGCCCTCGTCGAGCGCGAGGATCCAGTAGTCGCCGTAGAAGGGCCAGAAAAAGGTGACGCGCAGCTTGGCGTTGCCCGAGTCCGGCACCACCTTGGCATGGCCGCGGATGTCATCGAGCCGCCCGTCCGCCATGCGGCAGCGGTTGACGACCTCGATGCGCTCGCCGTCCTGGCGGTAGCTCGCCTGCGTGTCCGCCACGCACTGGCGCTGGAAGCGGTTGGGCAGCAGCGCGATCTCGTACCAACGCCCGGCATAGCGGGCCAGATCCACCTGCGCCACGGTGGGCAGAGGCGCGTCCTCGGCGTGGGCGGCGGGCGCGAGGCCCGGCACCACGCCCAGGGCCGGCAGCAACAGCAGGGCAGCGATCAGCAAACGCATGGAGACCTCCATCAGCACAGGGTGCGCATGCTAGGGCAGGGCGCATGCCCGTGCCGGCACTCGGACATCCGTCGCTCAGGAGTGGGTCTCCCACGCCCCGGCCAGTCCGTGGAGATGCTGCAGAAAGGCCTGGGCGAGGGGGCTCAGCCGCTGGCCCGGCAGCCACATCACGGACCAGGCCGAACGCACGGGGAAATGGTCGGCGCGCAGCACGGCGAGGCCCTCGCTGGCCGGGTCCGCGGCCAGGGCATGACGCGAGACCAGGCCGATCCCCATGCCCGCGGCCACGGACTGCTTCACGGCCTCGTTGCTGCCCAGCTCCAGCCGCACGCGCGGGCTCAGGCCCAGCTGCTCGAAGTGCGCGTCCCCGGCGAGGCGCGTGCCCGAGCCCGCCTCGCGCAGGATGAAGGGCTCGTCCTGCAGCCGCGGCGGCCGGATGCGCGTGCGGCCGGCCAGCGGGTGCTGCAGCGGGGCGATCAGCACCAGCGGGTTGTCCAGCAGATGCGCCCGCTCGTGAGGCACGCCGCGGGGCGGGATGGACAGGACGTACAGGTCGTCCTGATGCGCGCGCATGCGCTGCAGCACACCATCGCGGTTGAGCACCTGCAGGGCGATGTCCACCTGCGGGTGCTGCGCGCAGAAGGTGCCCAGCATGCGCGGCACGAAGTACTTGGCGGTGCTCGCCAGTGCGATGCGCAGGCGCCCGCGCTGCAGGCCGCGCAGCCCGGCCAGGCGCTGCTCCAGGGCCTCCCATTCGGCCTGCAGCGCGCGGGCGGTGACGAGCACGGCCTCGCCGGCTTCCGTCAGCTGGAGGCGCTTGCCGAACTGCTCATAGAGCGGCAGCCCGGCGGCCTCGGCCAGTTCCTTGAGCTGCATGGAGACCGTGGGCTGCGTCACGTGGCAGGCCCGCGCCGCGCCGGTGATGGAGCCGGTCTCGGCCAGGGCCAGCAGCAGCTTCAGCTGGCGGAAGGTGGCATGCATCGACAAACCTCGATGGAAAGCATCAGGACAATTGATTTTCCATGATTGAGAAGAATCCCTAGCATCCGGGCCTCATGAATGCCCTGCTCGATCCTGCCCTGCTGTTCTTCGTCCTCGGTCTCTTCGCCGGGGTGCTGCGGTCCAACCTGGAGGTGCCGGCGCCGCTGTCGCGCTTTCTTTCGCTCTATCTGCTGATGGCCCTCGGGCTCAAGGGCGGCTTCGCCCTGCACCAGACGGGGCTGAGCACCACCGTGGTGGCCGGCCTCGGCTGCGCCATGCTGCTGGCGGTGCTGGTACCGCTGCTGGACCTGCCCCTGCTGCGGCGCTGGCTGCCACCGTTCGATGCTCTGGCCGTGGCCGCCACCTACGGCAGCGTCAGCGCCGTCACCTTCGTCACCGCCAACCACCTGCTCGACGTGCAGGGCACGCCCGCCGGCGGGCACATGGCGGCGGCCATGGCGTTGATGGAGTCGCCGGCCATCCTCCTGGCGCTGGTGCTGACCCAGCGGGCCCGCGCCGCCACGGCGGGCGGCGCGGTCAGCGTCGGCGGCGGCACGCTGGCCCTGGGCGGGCGGGCGCCGTCGGCTCCGGGCGGCGGGCACTGGCGCGAAGCGCTGACCGAGGGCGGCACGCTGCTGCTGCTCGGTGCCCTCGTCATCGGCTGGATCACCGGCCCGGCCGGCGCCGCCGCGATGAAGCCCTTCACCGGGGAGATCTTCAAGGGCCTGCTCGCCTTCTTCCTGCTCGACATGGGCCTGCTGACCGCCCGCCAGCTGCCCGGCCTGCGCGGCCTGCCGGCCTCGCTGTTCGCCTACGCCCTGGGCATGCCGCTGCTGCACGCGGCGCTCGCGCTGATGCTGGCGCGCCTGGCCGAGCTGCCCGTCGCCGACGCCACGCTGCTGGCCGTGCTGGCCGCGAGCGCGTCCTACATCGCCGTGCCTGCCGTGCTGCGCCACGCGGTGCCGGAAGCGCGCCCGGCGGTCTACATCGGGCTCTCGCTGGGCGTGACCTTTCCCTTCAACCTGCTGCTGGGCATCCCGCTGTACCAGGTGGCCGCGCGGGCCTGGCTGGGCTGACCTGGCGGGCGGCCCGCCGGCGGTTCATGACCGCGTCACGGGGCGCGGCTAGCCTGCCCGCATGGCCGATCCTGCCCCTGCCCTCCGTCCGTCCTACCCGCCCGTGCTTCCCGTGCCGCCGGAGCCCGGGCCGGGCACGCCCTACGGCGCCAGCGCCCAGGGCGTGATCTGCGCCTACCGCTTCGACGCGGCCGGCATGGCGCAGGCCCTGGGGGACGAGGGCCTGCCGCCGGTGCCGGGCGAGGGCGCGGGCTTCGTCTGGCTGCACATCAATCTCAGCCACGCCGGCGCGCTGGAGACGCTGCGCCGGGCCGGCGCCTTCGACGAGGACCTGCTCGGTGCCCTGCAGCAGGGCTCGCGCGCCACCCGCATCGAACGCCTGGGCGAGGCGCTGTTCGCGGTGGTCAACGACGTCACCTTCGACTTCAGCTTCGACCCCGACGACATCGCGACGCTGTGGGTCCACGTGCGCCCCGGCTGCGTGCTGACGGCCCGCCGCCAGCCGCTGCGCTCCATCGACCGCCTGCGCATGGCCGTCAAGCGCGGGGAGCGCCTGGGCTCGCCGGTGGCGCTGCTGGACCATCTGCTGCAGGATCAGGCCGACGAGCTGCAGGTCATCGTGCGTCGGACGGCCGACCGCATCGACGACATCGAGGACGAGCTGCTCAAGGGCCGCCACGCGCGCCACGCGGCGGAGGTCGCGCACCTGCGCCGCGTGCTGGTGCGCCTGCAGCGCCTGCTCGCGCCCGAGCCCGGGGCGCTGGCTCGCATGCTGAGCCACCCGCCGGCCTGGGTGACCGCCGAGGACCGCGCGCAGCTGCAGCGCGCAAGCGAGGAGTTCGCGCTGGTGCTGCGCGACGCCGCCGCGCTGCAGGAGCGCATCAAGCTCATGCAGGACGAGACCGCCGCGCGCCAGGCCGAGGAGAGCAACCGCAGCCTCTTCACGCTGACCGTCGTCACGGTGCTGGCCCTGCCCATCAACCTCGTCTCGGGTCTGCTGGGCATGAACGTGGGCGGCATCCCGCTGGCGGACCACGGCCACGGCTTCTGGATCATGCTGGCGTTGATCACCGTGCTGACCGTGCTGGCGGCGGTGCTGGTGCTGCGGCAGGTGCGCGGGCCGCGGGACTGAGGGGCGTAACGGCGGCACGGCGGCGGCATGACGGCGGCATGACAACCCCCATGCCCCGGGCGGCGCTGCCAGCTCTTGCAGGTCCCAGCCGGTGGTCAAGGCAACGTCACATGCGGTGGCGAGCATGCGGGCTTTCCCACTCCCGCCTCCCCGCACATCCATGAAAGCCACCCTGATTCTTGTCGGCGCCCTGACCCTGGCCAGCAGCGTCCAGGCCTTCAACCAGGAGACGCACAAGCGCATCGCCATCGACGCCGTGCGCTACATGCAGCGCCATGCGGACACCACCAACTTCGCGAAGCTGCAGGCCGGCCTGACCCGTGCCGGCTACACGCTGGAGCAGTTCGCCGAGCAGCTGGGCCAGGGCGCCTATGACGTCGACGACTTCGCCGACACCTACCTCTGCGGCGCCATCACGGGCGACTGCCAGCTGGCGCCCGTGTGGGGCCTGGGCAAGGGCATCGTCAACTACACCTCCTACTGGCACTTCCAGAACCACACGCAGGGCCCGGACGTGCACGGCAACCCCTACGGCGGCTACAACTACAGCAAGCTGACCGTGTCCGGCGACATCGACAAGCTCGCCGCCGCCTGGCTCGTCGGCGACCACCTGGACGACGGCAAGGGCGGCATGAAGGGCCTGTTCGGCGACGGCAGCAAGTACGACAGCTTCGGCCTCACCGAGCGCAACTACCGCCAGGGCGGCAGCTCCAGCCCGGCCCAGTACGCCGACTTCGAGAAGATCCCCTTCCAGCCCATCGACAACCTCGGCCAGTACTGGTGGAGCCAGTTCCTGGCCCGCCCCAGCGTGCAGACGCTGGGCTTCGTGATGCACACGACGGACCTCCTGCAGCCGCATCACACCTGGACGACCTCGGCCCTCAACCACACCGGCTGGGAGACCTGGGTGAAGGACTACTACGACCGCGAGGCGCTCAACGACGACGCCCTCGTGGGCGCCGCGCTCGCGAGCTTCACGCCGCTGGCCCCGGGCGCCACCGACATCCGCCCCCTGCTGCGCCAGGGCGGTGCGATCTCGTATGCGCGCGGCGGCGTGGTGCTCTCCAGCACGGACCACGGCGACCGCCGCAAGGTCGGCCGCATCGTGGTGCCGCACGCCATCGCCATGGTCGTGCACCTGCTCAACCGGGCGGCGGAACGGCTGTGAGCGGCGCACGGTTCCTCGCACCCTGGCGGGCGCTGCTGCTGGCCGGCGCGGCCCTGTTCGGATCGCCGGGCGACCTGCATGCGGCGCCGGTGCCGACGGGCGCGGCGCTGCGGGTCGAGGGTCAGGTCTTGCCCCGCGGCCTGGCCGAGGACCTGCTGCGGCTCGCGCGCCGCGAGCAGCCGGACCTGGCGCTGCCGGACCTGCTGCAGCGCCTGGCGCTGGAGTGGCTGCTGGGCGAGGACGCACGCCGGCAGGTGGGGGACGAGCGCCTCTTCGCGGCCCGCCGCGTGGCCTTCGAGCCCGCCGCGATGGTGGAGCGCCAGTGGCAGTCGCTGGCCTGGCAGCGCTGGCCGGAGGCGCTGGCGCAGGACTGGACCGCCTGGCAGCGGCAGGCCCGTGTGACAGCGCCGGCTTCGACCACCGCCTGGCAGCGCCTGCTGGCGCCGGCCGGGGGCGCGAGGCTCGCCCCCGCCGCCGGCGTGACGGATGCCCCCGCGGGCGCCGCACAGCTGGTCCTGCTGCGCTGGTGCGACACCCTCGACTGCCGGGTGCCGTCACGACTGACGCTGGCCCAGGTCTGGCCGTCCCTCAATGTGCAGGGGCGCACGCAGATCCTGGACGGCGACCGCGACTTCGCCCGCGCGCAGGCGCGCCGCTGGCTGCAGGACCGCTTCACGCGCGAGTGGGCGGCTCAGCCCGGCCGTTGGGGTGCGGAGGGCTCGCAAGCGCTGCAGGCCCTGCTGTGGGCGCGGGTGCGCTGGCAGGCGCTGCTGCGCTGGGAGGGGCTGGACGGGGACGCTCACGGCGCGGCCGCTGGTGCCGATGCGCCCGGACGTCCGGCCCTGGCGCTCATCACGGACGCCGACATCGAGCAGTACTGGCGCGATCATCCGGAAGAGTTCCGCCGTCTCATCCGGCTGGAGGGATGGCAGGCGCGCTGTGCCGATGCCGCCTGCCGCGAGGCCGTCGAGTCGCTGCTGCGGCAGCAGTCCGACCTGGGGGCGTTGCAGGGTGTGCGCATTCCGGGGCTGCGCGTGCGCGCGGTGCAGTGGTCCGCGGACGACCCGTCGTCGATGCCGCCGGCGGCGCAAGCGCCCGGCGAGCGGGCGCTCGACGACTGGTCCCTGGCGCTGATGGCCGCGACGCCGGTCGGCGGTCCGGGCCCGGCCCTGCGTCATCCGGGCGTGGAGGCGCGGGGCTGGGAGTGGGTGCAGGTCCGGCGCCGCGAGGAGCAGCTGCAGCCGCTGAACAGCGAGACGGTGCGCTACGGTGCCACGCAGGCGCTGCGGCAGGCACGCCGGCAGGCCGCGTGGCGCACGCGCCAGGAGCAGCTGCTGGCGGGGGCGCAGCTGCAATGGGCGCCGGACCTCCCGCCCCCCTCGCGCAGCCCGCTGCTGGGGCTGGAGAGCGCCGCAGGAGGGCATTCGCATGACTGAGACCACCGCATCACGCCGCCTCTGGCTGTGGCCGGTGCTGTCCTTGCTGGCCGTCCTCCTGCTGGGGCTGGGGGCGGCGTGGCTGGCAGGCTGGCCGTCGCCACAGCCGGTCCTGCCGCCGCTGGTCGAGAACACCGCGCCGCGGCCCGCGATGCCGCCCGCCTCGTCGGGCCGACCGGCGCCTGTCGTCGCCGCGTCGTCGTCGGCAGCGACGCCTGGTGCGGGCGCTTCCGCCGCCGCGCCGCTCGAGCCGGCGCACTGGCATCTCGCGGACACCCGCGTGACGGGCGACGACCGGGCGCCGCCGCTCGTGCGTGCATGGCAGGCCGCGCCGACGCCTCGGTGGCAGCTGGACGACCCGTCGGCCTACCTCACGCGCGAAGCCCAGGAGCACCGCGCCGTGCAGCAGGCCTTTGTCGAGGCGGCCGACCGCGAGCTGCCCGCGCTGCGCCGGCTGCTGGAGCAGGCGCGCGAGCAGGGGCTGTCGCCCGAAGGGATTGCGAAGGGGGAGGAGAAGCTGCGGCGGATCGCCGAGCAGCGCGACGCGATGCGGGCGGCGCTGGCGGCCGAGCCGGCGCCCTGAACGAGGCGCTGAATGGCGCGCTGAATGACGTGCTGAAGCAGGCGCCGAGCGAGGCCCGGCGCCGGGCCGGACTCAGCGGCTGGCCAGCACCTGCGGGCAGGCGGCCGGCTGCTTGCCGGGTGGCACGACGGTGAAGGGCATGCCGGCCCAGGGCGTGCCCTTGCCGCAGTCCGGGCCGGACTTGCAGTCGCAGCTCTTGGCCTTGACGAGCTGGTCCATGACCTGGGCATCGCGGCTGCCGGGCTTGACGCTGCGGTTGGCAAAGCTCAGCTGCAGAGCGTCGTCGGGCACGATGCTGTCCTTGGCCAGCGGCTGGCCGAGCACGGTGCGCGCGTTCAGCGCCTCACCGGCGGCTGCGGCGCGCGAGGCCGTGCGCTGCTTCTTCAGGTAGGCCAGCGCCACTTCCATGGCGGCGTGCCCCCGGGCGGCGGAGACGCTGAAGGGCTTGCGGAAGGCCGCCTCGTAGGCCGCGGCGACCTCGCTCCAGCGCGACTTGTCGACTGGCAGTGCGGGGCACAGGCCGGCGTCGTACTTGTCGGACACGGGCGTCTCGAAGTCGATCCAGCAGGCGCTGGACGCCGTGACGCGCAGGCCCGTCTGGGAACGCAGCTTGGCCGCGATCTCCTCGGCGGCGCCGGCACCCACGCGGCCCAGCTGGATCAGGCCGTCATGGCTCTTGAGGCGCTCGGCATTGGCCGAGACCATGGGGATGTTGGCCGCCTTGAGCATGGCGGGCACCTCGCCCAGCACGCAGAAGCCGCCAATGACGAGGTCCACCTTCGATGCCACATAGCCCTGAGCGGCCGCCTGCGCCTTCTTGGCGTCGCAGCCGCTGTCCTTGATGACGAGCTTCGGCGCCGGCTGCAGGGAGCTGGTCTTGAGGGCCAGGGTCATGCCGTCGCGCATGTCCTCGGCCTGCGCGGCGCTGGGCCAGGATTCCGGGAGGATGGCGCCCACGCTGAGGCCCTGCGCCTGCGCAAGGCCGGAGGCGGCCAGGGCCAGACCCAGCAGGGCGGCCACGAGCGGACGTGCCGGGTGAGCGGGTGTGTGGTTCAGCATGGGTTCCCTTCGACGTTCTATGTTTCGCGGCCTTTGCCGTTCTCGCGGTTACGGAACGACACGACCTCAGGCGCCCCTGCATGCTATGCAAGCCGGTGCCCGGCGCGTCTCGGGGAAAGCGCGCAGAAGGGATGGGCTGCGCGCCCTAATTTCGCGCAAGGCGACGTATTCCACAGAGTTTTCATGCGCGTGTCGCACGGACGTGGCACGGAGGCCGGCGTCGGCGGGTGGGCCTGAGCGCCGCCGGGGCGGCGGCCTCAGGGTTTGCGCGCATGCGGGCGCGGCGCACCCGCCTGGCGACGTCAGCGTCGGGGGGCGCTCGCGTCACCGGGCTCGCGCCACCGGGCCCGCCTTCAGCCCGGCACCTGGAACATCAGCCGCTCGGCCAGCTCGCGCTGGGGCGTGCGCAGCGCGCCGCTCTGGCGCAGCAGCTGCAGGACCTGGTCGCAGCGCGGCGCGGCCGCGGCGCCGGCCTGCGGGCCCCACCAGTGCGCCAGCATGCCGGGTGCCAGGCCGCCCAGGCTGCGCCGCACGACCTCCAGCTCGACGGCCGTCGGCTGGTTGCTGGCGCGACGCTCCTTGGGCGCATTGACGGCTTCCTGCAGCCAGCTGCTCTGGCCCACCTGCAGCTCCAGCGGCAGGAGCCGGCGCAGGATCAGCTGACCGGCGAGCAGGCCCTGGCAGGCCTCGGGGCTCTGCGCCTTGGCCGCCTTCAGCTCGGCCTCGATCTGCTGCACCAGCTTGTGCCGCTGCACGGGCCGCAGCTCGTGGACCATCGTGGCCATCTGCTCGGCCACCACCATGTAACCGGCCGTCTGGACGGCGTCGTCGGGCAGGCCGGCCTGGCGGGCCGCCTGCATGCGCTGCGCGGCCTGCTCGATGCTGCCGGTCGAGCGGCCTTCCAGGGCATACCAGGCCGGATTGGCGTTCAGGGCCTCGACGTAGGCCCGCACCGGACTCTCGGTGCCCAGGGGCAGGAAGACGTCGAGGGTCTTGGGCGGCTCGGGGATCAGCGCATGGCTGATCAGCTCGTCCATCGTCGGGTACCACATGCTGCGGGAGGGCGTCTTCAGCGTGCGGGTGATGAAGTGCTCCGGCAGGTTCAGGTTGCGGTAGGTCTTCTCGAGCTCCTTGTTGGCCAGCTCCTCGAAGACGGGGTTGTAGGTGCCCGTGGAGGCGCGATGGAAGCCCAGCCGGGCCTCGGGCATCAGCTGGCGCTTGGGCGCGGCCAGGAAGAGGATGGTGCAGGCGCTCTCGCAGTGCTCGACCACGGTGGTGCTGGCGCCGGAGCGGCCGGCGATCATCTCCGCCATGCGCTCGGCCTCGTAGACGCGGCCGCCGGGGGACTGCAGCTCGAAGCGCTGCAGCTGCGGCTGCGCCTTCAGGATGGCGTCCAGGCGGGTGGCGTCGCCCATGCCGATCGGACCTTCCAGGCGCACGGTGCTGCCGTCCTCGGTCACATGGAACTCGGTGCGGCCGATCGGGTCGATGCCGCGGGCCATCTGCCAGTACTCGCCGAGCTGCGGCAGGAAGCCCACGAGCAGCGAGGCCGCGATCTGCAGCATGCCCAGGCCCATCAGCAGGCGGGCGCCGTAGCCCCACAGCGCGGAGCCGTTGCGGTCGAGGTAGCGGCCGGCGGAGCGCCAGGCGCCCACCACGCACCAGGTGTGCAGGGCCAGCATCAGGGGCCAGCCGAGCATCACGGCAATGGCGCCGGCCTGCAGGTGCTCGCCCTTGGCGCCGATCCAGCTCATCAGCCCGGTGACGAGCATGGCCATGGGCGTGGACAGCAGCAGGTTGTTGATCCAGAAGCTCTGCACGAGGCTCTGCTCGCCCAGCCAGTGCCGCTGGAGGTAGCCCCGCTCCTCGGGCTCGCCCTCGACGCGCGCGCGGCGCCACACGACCTGCGTGCCGGCCAGCCGGTCATGCCAGCTCTGGCCGCGGGCATCGGCCGCGGCCCACCACAGGCCGAGCCCCAGCGGCAGCAGGGACACCACGGCCCCGACCCAGCGCAGGGCCGTCTGCTTCAGCGTGGGCTTCTCGCCGGTGTAGAAGTCCACCACGCGGATGCCGCTGAACAGCATGCCGAAGCTGGCGCCCTGCCAGCTCCAGAAGCCGATGAAGTACAGCGCCGGCAGCAGCCAGTTGACGAAGAGGCTGACGGGGCTGAAGTCGTCCAGCCGGCTGACCAGGCGGTGCTGGCTCACCCACAGCAGGGGCGCGCCCAGCATGATCAGCAGGGCGGCGTCGATGCAGAAGGCCTGCACCCGCACCGGCAGTGTGGCCGGCCAGAGCTTGGGCCTGGGTTTGAAGCGTGGATCCATGTCACTCCCTCGGCGCCGGTGCCTCATGCCCCGGCCGCACAGCCCCGGGAGTGTACGCAGGCGGGACGGGTCTCAGCCCTCGGAGCCGGCCGGACCTTCGACACGCATGGAGTAGTCCACGGCCTTCACGTCCTTCGTGAGCCGGCCGATCGAGATGCGGTCCACGCCGGTGGCCGCGATCCAGCGCAGCTGGTCCAGGGCCACGCCGCCGGACACCTCGAGCAGCGCCCGCCCGGCGTTCAGGGCCACGGCCTCGCGCATCATGGCCTCGGTGAAGTTGTCCAGCAGCACGCTTTGGGCGCCCGCCTCCAGGGCCTCGCGCAGCTCGGCGATGGATTCGACCTCGATCTGGATGTCCACGCCCGCGTTCAGCGCCTGTGCGGCCCGCAGCGCGGCGCCCACCCCGCCGGCCGCGGCAATGTGGTTCTCCTTGATGAGGATGCCGTGGTAGAGCGCCAGCCGCTGGTTCGCGCCGCCGCCCACGCGCACGGCGTACTTCTGCGCCAGGCGCAGGCCGGGCACGGTCTTGCGGGTGTCCAGCACGGCGCAGCCGCGCGGGTTCGGGCTGGCGCCGGCGATGGCGTCGACGTGCTGACGCGTGAGCGTGGCCGTGGCCGACAGCAGCTGCAGGAAGTTCAGCGCCGGCCGCTCGGCGCTCAGCAGCGCGCGGCCGTCCGCCACGATGTGGCACACGAGCGTGTCCGCCTGCATGCGGGCGCCTTCCTCGTAGCACCAGTCGATGCGGCTCGACGGATCCAGCGCCCGGAAGACCCCCTCGAACCAGTCCCGGCCGCACAGCACGGCGTCCTCGCGGACGCGCACGTGCGCCTTGACGGCCCGCCCGGCGGGCACCAGCTGCGCCGTCCAGTCGCAGCGGCCGATGTCCTCGAACAGGGCGTCGCGGATGTTGCGCTCGCGCGCCTCTTGCAGGGATTCGTCGTGGTCGAACATGGCAGGGTCAGGAACAGAGCGGAACAGGGCGCCGAGGCGCCCGGGAATCATTCGGCAGGCCCGATTGTCAGGGCGATGGCCCCCAGGCCGGCGATCTCGCCCGCCAGGCGGTCGCCCGGGAGCACGGGACCCACGCCGTCAGGCGTGCCGGTGTAGATGAGGTCGCCCGGCCGCAGGTGATAGAACTGCGAGAGGTTGGCGACGATCTCCGCCACGTTCCAGATCATGTCCGCCAGATCGCCGCGCTGCTTCGGGACGCCGTTCACCGCCAGGGTGATGGCGCCGGCGTCCATCGGGCCGCACTCGGCCACGCGCACCAGCTCGCCGAGCACGGCCGACTGCTCGAAGCCCTTGGCGACGTCCCAGGGCCGGCCCGCCTTCTTGGCCTCGGCCTGCAGGTCGCGTCGGGTCATGTCCAGGCCGGGCGCGAAGCCCCAGATGGCGGCGCGCGCCACCTCCGGGCTCACCCGGAACACCGGCGCGCCGAGGGCGATCACCAGCTCCATCTCGTAGTGGTAGTCCTGCGTGCCGGGCGGGTAGGGCACGGTGGCGCCGCTCGGCACCAGCGCGGAGGCCGGCTTGGTGAAGTAGAAGGGCGGCTCGCGGCTCGGGTCCCCGCCCATTTCGCGGGCATGGGCGGCGTAGTTGCGGCCGACGCAGAAGATGCGGGAGACGGCGTAGCGCCGCTCGGTGCCGCGCACGGCGGCGCTGGGCTGCTCGGGCGGGGTGAAGATGTAGTCGCTGTTCATGAGGCGGGGCGGCTTCGGCGAAGCCCGCAGCATACAAGCCCCCCGCGCCCGGCGCGAAGCCCTTGGCGTGGCCGCCGGCATGGTTTAGGGTTGCGCCCATGTCACGACCGCCCTCTTCCCGGACGGCCTCCTGGGTCTCCCTGTCGCACTCCCAGACGCTCTCCCCGCCGTGCCTCCAGCCGCTCCCTCCCGCGACCGGCCGGGGCCTGCGCCGTTCGCTCACGCCGCTGGCCTGCGCCGGCCTGGCCGTGCTGGCGCTGCTGGGCGGCTGCGCAAGCCGCGCGCCGCTGCCTTCGCCCGGGCCGGGCCTTCCCCGCGCGCCGGCGCCGGGCTCGGACCGTGACGGCCCCGAGGCGCAGATCCCGCCCAATCTCGGCCAGGTGCCCGACGCGGAGCCTCGCCTGGAGCCGATTCGCAAGGGCGGACCCAACAAGCCCTACGAGGTGGCCGGCCAGCGCTACGAGCCCATGACGGACGACGGCCCGCTGACCGAGCGCGGCCTGGCGTCCTGGTACGGCCGCAAATTCCATGGCCGGCCGACGTCCAGCGGCGAGCTCTACAACATGTACGCCATGACGGCGGCCCACGCCACCATGCCCATCCCCAGCTACGCGCGGGTGCGCAACCCGGCGAACGGGCGGGAGGTCATCGTGCGCATCAACGACCGCGGCCCCTTCCACCCCGGCCGCATCGTCGACCTCAGCTACACCGCCGCGCTCAAGCTGGACGTGCTGCGCGGTGTGACGCCGGTGGAGGTCGAACGCATCACCTACGACGACATCCGCACCGGGGCCTGGCAGCGCCGGGACGACGCCACGCGCCTGGCGCAGGCGCGGGACGGCCGTGCGGCGGCGCCCGTCGCGCCGGCCCCCGTGGCGCCGCCGGTCGTGCAGGTCGTGCCGGTGGCCCAGGGCGGCTCGGGCTTGCCGCAAGACCTGACCCCATCGGCCGCCCCTCGCGCGGCGGCCATCGACCCGCCGGTGACGCAGGCCGCCGCGGCGCCGGCCATTCCCGACGGCGGGGCCGCGCCCAAGGCGGCCAGCAAGGGCTTCTGGGTCCAGCTGGGGGCCTTCTCCCGCATGGACGGCGCCGAGGCCTTCCGCCAGAAGCTCAGCCAGGAGCTGGACTGGATGGCGCCGCTGCTGGCGATCTTCAAGGAGGCGCAGATCCACCGCCTCCAGGCCGGCCCCTATGCCAGCCGGGAAGACGCCCGCAGCGCCGCCGAGCGCATGCGCCAGGCGCTGGCCCTGACGCCTGTGATCGTGGAACGACGCTGACGCCGCGGGCGTGACACAAGCCCTGTTCCCCGCAGGGTCATGGCGCTACAGTCGGCTCACAGGGCCTTGCCCCGGGAGCTTTCTCATGCGGTTCGGAAGCATCAAGAGTCGACTCGTCCTGTTCTCGGGCCTGCTGATCGTCCTGCTGGGCATCAGCGGTGGCTGGAGCCTCCATGCCCTCGGGCGCGTGAACGCCGCCATGGAGACGGTCTACAACGACCGCGTGGTGCCGCTCAAGCAGCTCAAGCAGATCTCCGACGCCTATGCCGTCAACATCGTGGACACCACGCACAAGGTCCGCGCCGGCACCCTCGACATGGCCGCGGGCCTGCGCCTGCTGGACGAGGCCGAGAGCAACATCGCCAAGTACTGGAAGGCCTACAACGAGACCCTGATCGAGGGCCATGAGGCCGAGCTGCTGGCGAAAGCCAAGCCGCTGAAGGGGGCGGCCGAGGCCGCAGCCACGCAGCTGCGGGACATCCTGACCCGCCAGGACCGCGAGGCCCTGGACGCCTTCGCCGCCAAGGCGCTCTATCCGGCGATCGACCCGTTCACCGGCGCCATCTCGGAGCTCGTGGACGAGCAGCTGGCCGTGGCCGAGCAGGAGTACGCGACGAGCCAGGCCACCTACCGGCGCTCGGTGCAGATCGTGCTGCTCATCTTCGCGGTGGCCGTGCTGGCGGCGGTGATGCTGGCCTGGCGCACGGTGATGGCCATCATGCGGCCGCTGCGGGAAGCGCTGCGCCTGGCGGACGCCATCCGCGAGCGCGACCTCAGCCAGCAGTCCACGCTGCAGGAGCACAACGAGATCGGCCAGCTGCTGCAGGCCATGCGCGAGATGCAGGAGGGGCTGGCGCAGACGGTGCGCGAGATCCACCGCAGCGCGGGCACGGTGTCGGATGCCTCCGGCGAGATCTCGCAGGCCAGCCACGACCTCAGCGCCCGCACCGAGGTCCAGGCCTCGGCGCTGGAGCAGACGGCCGCGTCCATGGACGAGATGGCCGCCGCCGTGAAGAACAACGCCGCGTCCGCCGAGCAGGCCAATGCCCTGGCGCATGAGGCCTCGGGCACGGCCGAGCGCAGCGGCGAGGCGGTCGGCCGGGTGGTCAGCACCATGGACCAGATCAATGCCAGCTCCAAGAAGATCGCGGACATCATCGGCGTGATCGACGGCATCGCGTTCCAGACCAACATCCTGGCGCTCAATGCGGCGGTCGAGGCGGCCCGGGCGGGCGAGCAGGGCCGGGGCTTCGCCGTGGTGGCCGGCGAGGTGCGGGTGCTGGCCCAGCGCAGCGCGCAGGCGGCCCGCGAGATCAAGACGCTGATCGGGGACAGCGTCTCGCATGTCGAGAGCGGGGCGGTCGTGGCCGCCGAGGCCGGCCGCACCATGGCCGAGCTGGTCACGCAGGTGCAGCAGGTGACGGCGATGCTGGGCAACATCTCCACCGCGACGCGCGAGCAGAGCGCCGGCATCGCCCAGGTCAACGTCGCCATCACGCAGCTGGACACCAACACCCAGCAGAACGCGGCCATGGTGGAGGAGTCCTCCGCCGCCGCGACGAGCCTGGCTCAGCAGGCCCAGGCGCTGGCCGGCATCGTGAACTCCTTCCGGCTGCGCTGACGCGGCCTCAGCGGCCGCCGGTGACGTCCAGCATGGCGCCGGTGGTGTAGCCGGCGGCATCGGACAGCAGCCAGACGATGGCCTCGGCCACCTCTTCGGCGCGCCCGAGGCGCTGCATGGGAATCCCGGCGGCGGCGGCGGCGAGCTCGTCGCCCATGCCGCTGTCGGCGTGGATGTCGGTCTCGATGATGCCCGGGCGCACGCCGTTCACCCGCACGCCCTCGGTCGCGATCTCGCGTGCCAGGCCGATGGTGAAGGTCTCGACCGCCGCCTTGCTCGCGGCGTAGTCCACATAGAGCCCGGGCGAGCCCAGCAGCGCGGCGCGCGAGGACAGATTGACGATGGCGCCCCCGGCGCCGCCGTGCGCCCGGCTCATGCGGCGCACGGCCTCGCGGGCGCACAGCATCGTGCCCATCACGTTGACGGCGAAGATGCGCTGCCAGCGTTCCGGGCTCATCTCGTCGACGCGGGCGCGCGGCGCCACGATGCCGGCGTTGTTGACCAGCCCCGCGAGGCGCGCCTGCGGGCCCAGATGCCCGTCCAGACGGTCGAACAGGCCGAGCACTTGCGCGGGGTCGGCCACGTCGGCCTGCAGCAGTGTCGCCTGGGCGCCCAGCGCGCGGACCTGCATCGCCACCTGCTCGGCCGCGGCGAGGTCACGGTGGTAGTTGAGCGCCACGTCGTAGCCCTCCTGGGCGCAGCGCACGGCGGTGGCGGCGCCGATGCCGCGGCTGGCACCGGTGATCAGGACGATTTTTCTCATGGCACCCATTGTGGGGGCAAAGGTGACATCGGCGAATGGCGTCCGAGGGGTGAATCTCTGGGAAGATGGCGCCCATCACGCCGAGGCCCGAGCGGCCCTCCTGACACCCATGATCGAACTGGACTCCAGCACCCTGCTCCTGGTCAACGCCCTGTTTGGCGTGTTGGCCGTCGGGGTCTGGTTGGTCCTGGCCTTCCCCTTTCGCATTGCGCGACGGGCCTGCCTGCTGCTGGCGATGGCGCAGACGGTGATGCTGCCCACGCTGGTGGCCGGCCCCGGGCCGTTCCGCGAGCTCTCCGGGATCTGCCTGCTCGTCGCGCTGGGGCTGCTCAGCCTGAGTCTTCGGCAGCTGCTGCGCCTGCGCCAGCAGCGGCTGGATCTCCTGGGCCTGCTGGCGCTCGGTCTGCTCGCCGACCTGGCGAGGCTGTCCGGGCTGCCGGCTCCAATCGCCATGGCGCTGACTTCGCTGTGCATGGCCGCGCTGGCCCTGTTGGCCGGGCGGGATCTGCTGCTGGGCAGCCTCGGTCTCGATGGTTGGTTGCGGGTCGGCCTCGTGGCCCCGTATGCGGCCATGACGACCTACCTGATGCTGCGCGGCATCGCGCTGATGGAGCCCGAGCAGGCGCCGCAGTGGCTGCTGCGCGATCCCCGCCAGCATGCGGGCCTGGCGGCCGCCTGGCTGGTGCTGGCGATGGCCATCTCCGGCGGGCTGGTCGCGCTGGTGTTGAGCCGCCTCATCCAGCGCATCGAGGCGCTGACCCGGCACGACCCGCTGACGGGGCTCTTCAACCGGCGGGAGCTGCGCGAGCAGCTGGCCCGCCAGCAGGCGCGGGCGCAGCGGGGGCATGTCCATGCGCTGCTGATGGTGGACCTCGACCACTTCAAGCGCATCAATGACGAGCTGGGCCATGCCGCGGGCGATGCCGCGCTGTGCCATGTGGCGCGCCTGCTGCGCGCTGCGGTGCGCGAGCAGGACTGCCCGGCGCGCTTCGGCGGCGAGGAGTTCGCGCTGCTGCTGCCCGACACCACGCTGGCCGGCGCGATGGTGCTGGCGGAGCGCCTGCGCGAGGCGCTGGCCACCAGCGTGTGGAGCTGGCACGGCCGGCACTGGCCGATGACCGCGAGCTTCGGGCTGGCGCTCTCCAGTGGGGCGCCGCCGTCGCGGGGCCGGGTGCCGCCCGCCAGCGCTGCCGAGCTGCTGGTGGGCGAGGCGCTGGTCGATGCCGCTGACCGCGCGATGTACGCGGCCAAGGGCAGGGGGCGCAACCAGGTGTGCCTGGCGCCGCTGCCGGGGAGCGCGCCATGCTGACCGTCAGCGCCCAGACCCTGCTGGCCGCCACGGTTCTGATCCTGCTCATCGCCAGCCTGCTGTGGGGGGTCTTCGCCTACGGCCTGAAGCTGCAGCCGCGGGCCTCCCGGGCGATGGCGGGGGCCAATGTCTTCCTGGCCGTCGCCCTGCTGCTCAGCGGCCTGCGGGGCGAGCTGCAGCAGCCCTGGCTGACCGTCTATGCGGCCGACATCGCCGGCACCGCCTCCTTCGCCCTGCTCAGCCTGGTGCCGGCCTGGATGGACCAGGGCCGCCCGCCCTGGCGCGCCCCCGCCGTGCTGATGGCCCTGGCCGTGGTGCTCCTGCCGGGCTTCCCCCTGGGCTGGCCGCTGCGCCTGCACACCACGCTGCTCTATTGCGTGCAGGCGCCGCTGCTGGCGCTCGCGACCTGGCATGCCTACCGGCTCGTGCGCCGGCACACGCGCCAGGCCTTCGCGCTGGCGTTGAGCCTGCCGCTGGGCGCGCTGACGCTGCTGCTGCTGGTGCGCGCCGTCGAGCCGCTGCTGTGGCCGGGCAATACGCCGGACCTGCGCGCCGGCAGTGGCTTCAATGTCGCCTGGCTGTGGGCCGGGCTGTTGCTGGGCATGGTGGTCAATGCGGTCGTGGCCTTCCTCGTCCTGGCGAAGCTGATCCTGCACATCCGCAGCCTGACGCTGTGCGACCCGCTGACCGAGGCCCTGAACCGCCGTGCCATGGGGCAGGCCATGGAACAGGCGCACGCCCGCTGGCGACGGGGGGAGTCCTATGCCCTGGTGCTGCTGGACCTGGACCATTTCAAGGCGCTCAACGATGTGATGGGCCACGGCGCGGGCGACCAGGCGCTCAAGGACCTGGTCGCGGCCCTGCGGCCCTGCGTGCGCGACATCGATGCCCTGGGGCGTTGGGGCGGTGAGGAGTTCGTGATCCTGCTATGTGACACGGACCTCGCGGGCGCCGCGCTGGTGGCGGAGCGCATGCGGGCGAATCTGGAGGCCCTGCCGCTGCGCTGGGGGCCGGACCAGCGCCCGCTTACCGCCAGCTTCGGCATCGCGGCCGTGGAGGCGCAGGACGCGAGCCCGGAGACCGTCCTGCTGCGCGCCGACGAGGGCCTCTACCGGGCCAAGCAGCAGGGGCGCAATCTGGTCCAGGCCCTGAGCTGAGCCGGACCGGCGGGCGTTCCGGTCGTGACCCTGGCAGCTGCCGTGGCCTGGATCAGGCCAGGGCGACGCGGTTGCGCCCGAGGTGCTTGGCGCGGTACATGGCCGCGTCGGCCCGGCTGATCAGCAGGTCGGTGGAGTAGGGCGGCGCGCTGGCCAGGCCGATGCTCAGCGTGACCACGAGGCCGGGGGCCAGGTCTTGCCAGGGGTGGGACTCCACGCTCTGGCGCAGGCGCTCGCAGACCTCGAAGGCGCGATCGGCCACGGTGTCGGGCAGCACCGCGAGGAACTCCTCGCCGCCATAGCGCAGCAGAAGGTCGCTGCCTCGCGTGTTCTCGCGCAGGAGCTGGGCCAGGTGCTGCAGCACCGCGTCGCCGATGGCGTGGCCGTGCTGGTCATTGATCTGCTTGAAGTGATCGGCATCGATCAGCGCCAGCGTAAGTGCGCGCTGCTGCTGCTCGCAGTCGACGATCAGCGCCGGCATGCGCGCCTCCAGGAAGCGGCGGTTGCCCAGGCCGGTCAGCGGGTCGCGCTGGACGTGGGCCTCGAGCTCCTGCGTGCGGGCGGTGAGCACGCTGACCCGCGCGTGGGCCTGGTCGGCGGCGGCGCGGGCCTGCTCGGCCTCCAGGCGGCTGACGAAGAAGCGCGACTGCGCCATCAGCTGCGCCACGCTGCGCCGGCGCTCCAGGCGCTGGAAGGCCTCGAGGTGATGCAGGGCCTCATCGAGATTGCCCTCGGCCTTGGCGCAGCGGTAGGCCACGCGGTGCAGGCGCAGGGCCTGGTAGCTGTTGAACAGCACGGTGGTCTCGTCCTGCACGGCCAGCACGTGCGTCCAGGCCCGCGCGAGGTCGTCCTGGGCCAGCGCCAGCTCGGCGAGATTGCAGTGCACGCGACCGGCCAGGGCATCGAACTGGCGCGCCTGGGCCTGGGCCAGCGCCGCGCGCAGGTAGGGCTCGGCCTCGCCCAGCTCGCCCATCAGCAGGAGCACCTCGCCGAGGTTGCTGTCCGTGAGGGCCAGGGCGTAGAGCTCGCCCAGCTGGCGCGCATGCGGGCGGACCTCGCGGCCGTAGTGCAGCGCCCGCTGCAGGGCCTCCTGGCAGGCGCTCTCGTGGCCGCTGTCGCGCATGAGGTGGTACTCGCCCAGCGCCGTCGTGCAGAGGTTGTTCAGGGTGATGACGCGCTCATAGGCCGTGGCCTCGTCGCGGGCCAGGGCGGCGGCCTCGTTCATCAGGCGCTCGGCCTGCCAGGGGTCGCCCATGCGCTCGAAGCAGGCGCCCAGGGCATTCAGGGCGGCGGCGAGCACGCGCTTGTCCCCCAAGGCGCGGGCCAGCTCGTGGCCTTCGTTGGCGCAGTTGAGCCCGGTCTCGAAGTCGCCCAGCTCGGAGGCGGCCAGGCTGGTCCAGCGCAGCAGCTCGCACAGCTGGGCGCTGGGCCCCAGCGGCCGCATCAGGGCCTGCACTTCCTGCGAAAGCTCCAGCATCTCCTGCAGCTCGCCGCGCCGGTAATGGAAGTAGACGCGCAGCCGGCCGGCCTCGATCTGCTCGGCCAGGAAGCCCAGCTGCCGGGCATGCGCCCAGGCCTCGGACGCTCGCGCAAGACCCAGCTCCAGCGTGGCCTCGTGCTGGGCATCGCGCGCCTCGGCGAGGCACTGGGTCAGCTGTTCAGTGAGACTTTCGGTAAAAGCGGTGGGCATGGGCGGCGTCGGCTTCAACTGCAATGAAGCGAAGCCGGCAAGGGGAGCCGAAACTGCCGGCCGAACCGCGTGCTGAGATCACGTTTGCGCGCCCGTCCACCCGCCCTGCGTGCTGCAGACCACCCCCATCGTCATTACGTCACTGAGCGCCTCGCGCCGCAGCCAGGGCGTTCGGCAGTGCGAGTGTCACGCAGAGGACAAAGCGGGCCGGATTGGGACCGGATCAGGGGCCCTGTCTGTGTCGATGCCTGTGCTCGTGTTCATACACATGCTCACGCTCATGCTCATGCCGGCCCCGCCATGCGAACCGGGCCTGCCGGATCGCGCCGAACCAGGCGAGTCCCGCCTTTGCCCCGTCGGGCGTCGCGCGCCGGCCGCCGACGCCGCGCTCAGCGGTGCGTGGGCATCATGAACTCCGCGCCCTTGGCCATGCTGGCCGGCCAGCGCTGCATCACGCTCTTCTGCTTGGTGTAGAAGCGCACGCCTTCCTCGCCATAGGCGTGCATGTCGCCGAACAGGCTCTTCTTCCAGCCACCGAAGCCATGCCAGGCCATGGGCACGGGGATCGGCACATTGATGCCCACCATGCCCACCTGGATGCGGCGCGCGAATTCGCGGGCCACATTGCCGTCGCTGGTGAAGCAGGCCACGCCGTTGCCGAACTCATGGGCGTTGACGAGGTCCACGGCGGTGGCGAAGTCGGGCACGCGCACGCAGGCGAGCACGGGGCCGAAGATCTCCTCGCGGTAGATGCGCATGCCCGGGGTGACGCGGTCGAACAGCGTGCCGCCGGTGAAGAAGCCGCCCTCATGCCCGGCGACCTGGTGACCGCGGCCGTCGACGACCAGTTCGGCGCCCTCCGCCACGCCCAGGGCGATGTAGTTCTCGATGCGCTCGCGGGCCTCGCGGGTCACGATGGGGCCCATCTCGGCGGCCGGGTCCATGCCGTTGCGGATCACCAGGCTGCGGGCCCGCTCCGCCAGCTGGGGCATGAGGCG
Organism: Burkholderiaceae bacterium; assembly: GCA_041906185.1. Lineage (GTDB taxonomy): Bacteria > Pseudomonadota > Gammaproteobacteria > Burkholderiales > Burkholderiaceae_C > Roseateles_B. The sequence goes on along the minus strand of JAYRJQ010000005.1, from coordinate 85,555 downwards.
GTCCGCGGCCTCGCCCACCAGCACCGCCACGGAGATGGCCATGCAGCGCTCGCCCGCCGAGCCGTAGGCGGCGCCGATGAGGGCGTCCACGGCCTGATCGATGTCGGCATCGGGCATCACCACCATGTGGTTCTTGGCGCCGCCCAGGGCCTGGACGCGCTTGCCCTGCGAGGCGCCGGTCTGGTAGATGTACTGCGCGATGGGCGTGGAGCCGACGAAGCTGAGCGCCTTGACGTCCGGGTGGTACAGCAGGGCGTCGACCACGGTCTTGTCGCCCTGGACCACGTTGAAGACGCCGTCCGGCAGGCCGGCCTCCTTCAGCAGCTCGGCGACGAGCAGGCTGGGCGAGGGGTCGCGCTCGCTGGGCTTGAGGATGAAGGTGTTGCCGCAGGCCAGGGCCACGGGCGCCATCCACATCGGGACCATGAAGGGGAAGTTGAAGGGCGTGATGCCCGCGACCACGCCCAGGGGCTGGCGCAGGGTCCAGTTGTCGATGCCGTTGGAGACCTGCTCGGTGTAGTCGCCCTTGAGCAGCTGCGAGATGCCGCAGGCGAACTCCACGACGTCGATGCCGCGCGCGACCTCGCCCTGGGCGTCGCTGAAGACCTTGCCGTGCTCGGCGGTGATCATGGCGGCCAGGGTGTCACGGTGGGCGTGCAGCAACTCGAGGAACTTGAACATCACGCGGGCGCGGCGCAGGGGCGGGGTGTCCGCCCAGGCGGGGAAGGCGGCCTGCGCCGCGGCGACGGCGGCCTGGACGTCCTCCACGGTGCCCAGCTGCAGCTGGCGCGCCACGGCGCCGGTGGCCGGGTTGAAGACGGGCTGGCGGCGGTCGCCGCTGGCCGCCACGCGCTGGCCGGCGATGAAATGGCCCAGATCGCGGGCGTCGGAGTAGGCAAGGGTGCTCATGGGGGACTCGCTTCGGGAAGGCTGGGGAATGAGGCCAGTCTAGGGAGCGCTGCCGGGCCTGCCTAGCCCGGGTGGCTGACTTCATTGTTCAGTTTGATGAACAATGCGAGCCTCTGACTCCCCGCCCCGGGCCTGCCATGACCGCTTCCACCCCATCCGCGCCCCCCGCCTTGCCCCCCGCGCCCCGTCCCGCCGTCCGCGAGGAGCAGCTCTGGGTGCAGCTCCAGGCGCTGGTGGCCGTGGCCCGTCTTGGCAGCTTCACGCAGGCGGCGCAGCGGCTCGGGCTGTCCAAGGCTGCGATCAGCCAGCGCATTGCCGAGCTGGAGCGTCACCTCGGGCAGCAGCTCGTCCAGCGCAGCACGCGTTCGGTGCGGCTCAGCGACGCCGGCCGGCGCCTCGTCGAGCAGGCGGAGCCAGGGCTGCAGCTGCTCAGCCGCAGCCTGAGCGAGGCGCTGGAGGCGGCCGGCACGCCGCGGGGCCTGCTGCGCGTCACGGCCCCCGTGGCGCTCGGGCGCCAGCACATCGCCCCGGCCCTGCCCGCCTTCTTCGAGCGCTACCCGGAGATCCGCATCGAGCTGGACCTGTCCGATCGCCTGGTCGCGCTGGCGCAGGAGGGCTTCGACCTTGCCATCCGCCATACCAGCCGGCCGCCGGACACGCATGTGGCCTTCAAGCTTTGCGCGTCCCAAGCGCTGCTGGTGGGCAGCCCGGCCTACCTGGGCCGTGCGGGGCGCCCACAGCACCCGGCCGAGCTGGCCGCGCATGCCTGCCTGCCCTATCTGCGCTCCGGCCCGGCGCAGTGGTTCTTCGCCCGCGGGCGGGGCGAGGCGGTCGAGCGGGTGCGGGTGCCGGTGCAGGGGCCGCTGCGGGCCGGGAACAGCGAGGTGCTGCGCGAGGCGGCGCTGGCGGGGCTCGGCCTGGCGCTGCTGCCCGACTTCAGCGCGAGGGACGCCCTGCGCCAGGGGCTGCTGGAGCCGGTGCTGCCCGCGTGGCGGCCGGTCGATTTCTTCGGCGAGGCCATCTACGCCATCCACCCCTGGAGCAGCCACACGCCGCAGCCGGTCCGCCTGCTGGTGGAGCATCTGCGGCAGGGACTGCGCGCCGGCTTCGACTGAGCGCCCGGGCACACGACGCGGCGCCGGGGGCGATCCGCACCGGCAAAAAAAACGCCCAAGCACTTGCGTGCTCGGGCGGATAAGTCCTTGGGTAAGGACGTCGTTGGGATCCGTGCTGGCCTCTCGGCCGGCATGGGTGCAACTCTAGGGTTGGCCCGGGGGGCTCGCTATCCCTACTTAGTGGGATGAACCGCGTCTTTGGCAAGCAGTTGTTTCAAACCCCCTCAAACCAGTGGGTGGCGTCCGTCAGGGCCGTCTCGTCCGCGCGGATCGCCTCGGGCGCGCCGCCCTTGCCCCACAGGGCGCCCTGCCACTGCATCCCCAGGAACTCGGCACACAGGCGCGTGCTGTCGATCATGGGCTGAGCCTTGGCGCGGTCGCCGCTGGTGCTCACCAGCCACAGCCGCCGGCCGGCCATGCGGGCCTTGAAGTCCAGGCCGGGCACGCGCATCCAGGCGCTGAAGTGGTCCAGGTAGAGCTTCAAGGAGGCCGGCAGGCTGTACCAGTAGACCGGCGCGACCAGCACGAGATCGGTGGCCGCGAGCGTGGCGTCGAGCAGCAGGCGCCCGTGGCCTTCCGGTAGCGGATAGGTGCCGAGGTCGTGGCGGTGGTCGACGAAGGGCGGCAGCGGATGGTCGGCCAGGCGCAGCCACTGCTGCTCGATCTGCGCCGGGAGCGCGGCGGCCGCGACGCGGGCGAGCGCCTCGGTGTTGCCCATCACGCCGGCGACGCGGGTGCTGGCGTTGAGGAACAGGAATCGGCGGGCGCTCGTCGGGGTGTCGCTCATGGCATCACGGGTGAGGGAGAAGGAAACCGCGCCGGCGCTGCGCCGCCGCGGAAGGGACGGGGCCCGATTGTGCGGGCCTCCGCCGGCGGGCGGGCCGAGCTCGTCAAAAGCCCGACGCCGGCAGCCTGGGCCGGATAATGCGGGCATGAGTACCTCCAAGCCGCGCAAGCCCTCGTCGTCCCACCCGTCCTCGACCGGAGGGGGTCAGCGTAGCCGGCGGCCCGCCGAAGGCGGCCCCCAGACGCCGGCCGGCCCACGTGGCGGAGCCCGCCAGCCCGGGCCTGCCGCCCGGCCGGCGCCCGCCGCGGCCCGGCGCCCCGCGCCCGCACCTGTCCAGCAGGCCCGCCCCGACGAGCCGCTGTCGGAGCAGGACATGGAGCGCCTGCAGTCCCTGCTCGACGCCGTCCCCGGCCCGCTGGAGCCGCTGGACATCAGCATGCTGGACGGCTACCTCGTGGGTGTGCTGCTGCAGCCCCGGCCCGTGCCCTTCGCGGACTGGGCGCCCTTCGTGCTCGACCCCGACGGCCGCCAGCCGCCGCGTGGCTACGACGGCGAGGCGCTCTTCGCCCTGGTCCGCCGCCGCTACCGCGAGCTGAACACCGCGATCGCCGAGCGCCAGTGGTTCGATCCCTGGGTCTTCGAGCTCGACGAGGACGCCGAGCCGTCCGAGGTCGTGTATGCCTGGGTGGCGGGCTTCGCGCTCGCCTCCGAGCACTTCCCGGACCTGATGGAAGGGGAGGCCGCCGAGCTGCTGGAGCCGCTCGCGCAGCTCTACATGCACCTGGACCCGGACGACCTCGAGGACGCCGACGAGCTGCTGGAGGAGATCGAGTCCCTCGAGCCCCCGACGGATGTGGCCGAGGCCGTCGAGTGCCTCGTGCGTGCCAGCCTGTTGCTGGCCGATGTGACGCGGCCCCTCAAGAGCACGCAGCCGGCCGGCCGCCCCGGGGCTCCGCGCCGGCCTGGGCCGGGCGGGCGAGGCGGCCCGCCGCGACGGCACTGAACGAGGGCACTGAGCGGCGGCACTTCAGCCCCCACATCAAGCAGCACGGGGCGCCCAGAGCGCCCCGTGATCGTTTCAGGCGGCCGCTCAGTTCAGCGGCTTGCCTTCACCCACCTGACGCTGCATCCACTGGCGCATCTCCCACAGCGTGTGGCCGATGGACTCGCGCGCCGTGTAGCCATGGCCCTCGTAGGGCAGCGAGACATAGCGCACGTGACCGCCCGTGCCCGACAGCGCCTGGTAGAAGCGCTGGCTCTGGATGGGGAAGGTGCCCGGGTTGTCGTCGCTGTCGCCGTGGATCAGCAGCAGCGGCTCCTTGAGCTTGTCGGCGTAGTTGAAGGGCGAGAGCCGCTGGTAGACGTCCTGCGCCTCCCAGTAGGTGCGCTGCTCGCTCTGGAAGCCGAAGGGCGTCAGCGAGCGGTTGTAGGCGCCGCTGCGGGCGATGCCGGCCTTGAACAGGTCGGTGTGCGCGAGCAGATTGGCCGTCATGAAGGCGCCGTAGCTGTGGCCGCCGACCATCATGGCGTCGCGCGAGCTGACGCCCAGCTCCACGGCCTTGTCGATGATGGCCTGCGCGTTGCTCGTGATCTGCGCGATGAAGCTGTCGTTGACCGTCTTGGGGTCACCCACGACGGGCATCGTGGCGTCCATCAGCACGACATAGCCGTCCAGCAGCAGCATCAGCGGGCTCGAGCCACCGAAGCTGGTGAAGCGGTTGCCCGAGCCGCTCACCTGGCCGGCGACCGAGGCGTCCGTGAACTCCAGCGGATAGGCCCACACAAAGGTCGGACGACGCTCGCCGGCCTGATAGCCGGGCGGCTTGTACAGCCAGAAGGACAGCTCCACGCCGTCGGCCCGCTTGAACTTGACCAGCTCGCGCTGCACGTCGCGCAGCTGGGGGGTGGGGTCGGTGTAGCGGGTCAGGGCCTGGACCTGCGCGAGCTCGGCGCCGCTGCGCAGCACGAGCTGCGGCACCTCGCTGGCGCTCTCGCGGCTGACGATCACCTGGCTGCCCTGGGCGTCGAGCACGGCCATCGGGCGCTCGTAGTGGCTGCTGCCGGCACGGAACAGGCGGCGGATGCTGCCGTCCGAGAGCTGCAGGCGGTCGAGGAAGGGGCGCTCGCCCTCGGGGCTGGCGCCGGCGCCGACAAGCCACAGCGCGCCGTCGTCCACCCGCATCGCCTGCCGGCCGTTGGGCTGCATGCGGCGCAGGGGCTGGCCGATGTCCTTGTAGCGGTCGCGCAAGGAGCGCTCGCTGATCACGCGGGCCGGGGCGGGGCGGGGGCCGAGGTCCAGCAGGCTCAGGCGCAGCCACTGGCGCTCGCGGTCCATGTCGGCCTGCACCGCCTGCTGGCCGCCTTCCAGGAACTCGGTCACGGTGGCGCGGCCGACGCTGCGGTGCACTTCCTGCGGCTCGCCCTGGTAGGGTGCGGCCAGGCGCATGAGGCGGTCGCGGTGCTCGACCTTGCGGCGCGGGTCGCCGCCGTCAAGCGCCTCGAGCCAGTACACGGCGGCGTCCGCGCCCGGCGAGCTGGTGTACTGGCGCGGGCCCGTGATGACGCCATCCACCGGCACGTCCTTCTTCAGGGCGACGGGGGCGAGGGCGCGCAGCACGCGGCCCTGGGCGTCACGCAGGTCGACGTCGCGGGCGAAGTCCTGCCAGGTGACCTGGTAGCTGAACGGCGGGCGCAGGCGCTCGGTCAAGACCTGACCCTGCGTGCCGGCCGCCTGCAGGCTCGAGAAGAGGCCGGGCTCGCCCAGGGGCTGCAGCGCGCCGGTGCGCAGGTTCACGCGGGTGAGCTGCGAGCGCACGTAATGCGCGAACACGGCCTCGTCCTGCGCGTTCTTCAGCAGGTCCTGCAGCGTGCGCTCCGGGGACTGGCGGCCCAGGGACTCTTGAACCGTCGGGCCGTCCGGGGCGTCGAAGCGCGGCGCCGGGCCTGACTTCGGCGGCACGGCCAGCACAACCATCACATCAGGCCCCTGCCAGACCGCGTCCGCTTCCAGGATCGTGTTGAGCTTCAGGCCCTGGACCTTCTTCAGCGCGCCGGTGCCGGGCTCGCCGACCCACAGCTCCACGCCCGTGGGGGTGCGGCGGTTGAGCAGGAAGTGGCGGCTGTCCGGCGACCAGCGCAGGTGATGGAAGCCGCCGCCCGCGGGCAGTGCCACGGCACGCTCGGCGCCGCCGGCCACGGGGCGCAGCACGAGGCTCTCCAGGGAGGGCGTGCTCAGCAGGGGCGCATGGGCGGCGGGGTCGATGCGCATGCCGGCCAGCTTCAGCGCCGGCCGCGCAAGGTCCGCCACCTGCCGGTAGCGCTGGCTGCGCAGCACGGCCAGGGTCTTCTGGTCGGGCGACAGGCTGTGCGTGGGCAGGGCCGGCGCATCGAGCACGGCCCGCATGGCCTCGCTGGGCTGCTGGTAGCGGGTCACGGCGGAGGCCGCGTCCGCGGGGGCCTGGGCCGTGGCGGCGAGCGGTGCCAGCGCGCCGAAGGCCAGGCTGAGGGCGATGCAGAGCGCGCGCGGCGTGCGGGCGGGGGACAGGCGGCTGGGCATGGTCACAAGCTCCGGAAATTCCGCGGTCCGGTCGGTCGTGCCGATGATCCGGGACCGCGCGGGAAGGGTGTCGGGGGCTGCCTCGGGAGGCAAAGCCCCGGAATCTAGCAGGGCCGTGCCCCCGTGCCTTTCGTCAGGCCTGGGCCGGCCGGACCTGGAAGAGGCGGGCCGCATGCAGCCCCAGGCCGCTGGCGACCGAGGCGAAGGCGTCGCCCTGGACGCGGCGCGCCGTCGGGTAGTCCGCCGCGATGCGCTCGGCCAGCGGGACGAGGCCGGTGGAGCCGCCGGTGAAGTAGAGGGCATCGATGCGGTCCGGCGTCAGGCCGGCCAGCGCCACGGTCTCCCGCCCGGCCTGGGCGATGCGCTCGATGTCCCGGCCCAGCGCCTGGTGTGCGCCGTCGGCGTCGAAGCGGACCGCCAGGCCTCGCTCGATCAGCCCCAGGTCCACCGCCACCTCGCCGCCCGCCGCCACGGCGATCTTGGCGTCCTCCGCGCGGCTGGCCAGCTCGTGGCCCAGGCGCTCTTCCACCACCGTCATCAGGCGGTCGTGGTGGCGCGTGTCGCCATAGAAGCTGCGCATGCTGCGCAGCTCCGCCATGCGCTGGGGGCTGTAGACGGTGTTGATCAGATGCCAGGTCGCGAGGTCGAAGTAGACGCCGCTGGGCACCTCGCGCGGCACCTGGCCGGGCTTGGCCGGGCCGAGGCTGCGGTAGCCGAATTCCGGGAGGATGGCGGCCAGCTCGACGTGGCGGTCGAAGTCCGTGCCGGCGATGTGCACGCCGTGATTGGCGAGGATGTCCTCGCGGCGGTCCAGCCGCGCCATGCGCTCCGGGCCCACGCGCACGATGGAGAAGTCGGACGTGCCGCCGCCGATGTCGGCGACCAGCACGAGCTGCTCGGACGTGGCCTGGCGCTCATAGTCGAAGGCCGCGGCGATGGGCTCGAACTGGAAGTGGATGTCGGTGAAGCCCACGGCGCGGGCGGCGCTTGCCAGCGAGGCCTGCGCGGCGGCGTCGCGCACCGGGTCCTCGTCGACGAAGAAGACGGGGCGGCCCAGCACCACGCGGTCGATCGCATGGCCGGCAGCGGCTTCGGCCTGGCCCTTCAGGCGCTTGAGGTAGCCGGCCAGCATGTCGAAGTACTTCACGCCGCGGCCGCCACCGGCGTCGGTGGTCTGGTCGATGAGGCTGGAGCCGAGGATGCTCTTCATCGAGCGCATCAGGCGGCCGTCGGTGCCTTCCACGTAGGCGGCCAGTGCGGCGCGGCCGAAGGCGCGGGGCGGGCCGTCGGCATCGTGGCGACCTTCCGTGAAGTAGAAGACCGCCGTGGGCATGGTGACCCGGTTGCCCTCGAGCGCCACGAGGCGCATGCCGCCCGACGAGTCAGGAATGGCGACGGCCGAGTTGGACGTGCCGAAGTCGATGGCACAGAAATTGGCGGCGCTGGGGGAATTGGCGCTGGAAAGGGAAGACATGGCGGCGCCCTGAAATGCGGGGAAGGGCGCGGATTGTAGTCATCCCCGGCCGAGGCGCGCCGGTGGGGCCCGGCCCCGCGCGGGGTCGGGCCGGAGCCGCTCAGGCGGGGGCCAGGCGGCGCGCGGGCGTGCTCGGTAGGGCGTTGCCGTAGAAGCCGAAGCCCTCCAGGGCGGGGCGCTTGCCGCTGAGCAGCTCGGCCACCGCGCGGCCGGAGCCGGCGCCGTGCGTCCAGCCCAGCGTCCCGTGGCCGGCATTGAGCCAGAGGTTGGACGCCTTCTTCGAGCGGCCGATGTAGGGGATGTTCGTCGGCGTGCTGGGGCGCAGGCCGGTCCAGTAGTTGCGTTCGCCGAGGTCGGCCACGCCGGGGAAGAGCTCCTCGTAGCGCTTGACCAGGGCGTCGCAGCGCACGCGCGAGGTGGGCGTGTCGAGGCTCGTGTCCATGCCCACCAGCTCGGCCGTGCCGGCGATGCGCACGTAGTCGCCCAGGCGGGAGATGGCGATCTTGCGGGTGTCGTCCAGCAGGCTGACGACGCTGGCCTGCTCGGGCTTCTTCAGGCGCAGCGTGGCCGAGTAGCCCTTGGCGGGGTAGATGTTGAGGAACTCGCCCAGCGGCTTGAGCAGCTGGGGCGTGTAGGAGGCCATGGCCGCCACGAAGGCATCGCCCTTGAGCACGGTCTTCTGGCCGGTGCGCACATGGGCGATCTGGACGCCGCTGATGGCCTGGCCTTCGCGCTGCAGCGCCAGGATGTCGTGACCGTAGAGGAAGGTCGCGCCGCGCGCGATGCAGGCCTGCGCCAGCTTCTGCGTGAAGACGCAGGCATCGCCCGATTCGTCGCTGGGCGTGAAGGTGCCACCGAAGATGTTGTTGCCGAAGGCGCGCAGCGCCGGCTCGACCTTCAGCACCTCGTCGCGGTTCAGGACGCGGCGGTCCACGCCGTGGCTGCGCATGACCTCGGCCCCGGCGGCGCCGGCGTCGAAATCGGCCTGGCTGGAGAAGAAGTGCAGGATGCCGCGTTCGAGACGTTCGTACTCGATGCCCGTCTGCGCCACCAGCGACTTCAGCGACTCATGGCTGTAGCGGCCCAGGCGCACCAGTTGCTCCACATTGCGCTCGAAGGCGGCGTTGGTGCACTGGGTGAGGAAGCTCAGGCCCCAGCGCCATTGCGCCACTTCCAGGCGCGGGCGGAACAGCAGGGGGGAATCATCGCGCAGCAGCCACTTGGCGACCTTGAACGGCGCGCCGGCATTGGCCCAGGGCTCGCAGAAGCTCACGGAGATCTGCGCGCCGTTGGCGAAGCTGGTCTCCAGGGCGGCGTCTTCCTGGCGGTCGACCACCACCACTTCGTGGCCCTCCTCCAGCAGATACCAGGCGGTGGCGACGCCGATGATGCCTGCACCCAGAACGACGACTTTCATCTGTACTGCTCCTGCGAAGGAAGCCCGTGGGCGGGATTCCGGAATGATCGGCGCTTGCGTGGCCGGATTGAAGGGGGAAGAGGGCGGGAAATTGCCGCAGGCGTGAGACGCGACACGGCTGGCGCATTGTCCGGAGCCTGACTCAAATCAAGAAGCGCCATTCATATTTCTCGCGATACATTAATTGTTCTTATGAAAGACCTCGACTCCGCCGGACTCGACTGCCTGGCCGCCCTGGCGGACGAGCGCAGCTTCGAGCGCGCCGCCCAGCGCCTGAGCGTCACGCAGAGCGCGGTCTCGCAGCGCCTGCGCAGCCTGGAGGCGCAGGTGGGGCAGCTGCTGGTCGTGCGTTCCCGCCCGCTGCGGCTGACGGAGCCGGGCAAAGTCCTGCTGCGTTTCGCGCGCCAGCTGCAGGCCTTGCGCACCGACGTCGCCCGGGAGCTGGGCAGCCAGGTGACGCCGCATGAGCGCCTGCCCATCGCCGTCAATGCCGACAGCCTGGCCACCTGGGTGCTGCCGGCACTGGACGGTCTGGTGCAGCAGGGCCTGCGCGAGGGTTTCGGCCTCGAGCTGATCGTCGATGACCAGGACTTCACCCACGACTGGCTCCGCCAGGGCGAGGTGCTGGGCTGCGTCAGCACGGTGAGGCAGGCGCTGCGGGGCTGCCTGGTGCAGCCGCTGGGGGTGATGTCCTATGTGGCCGTCGCCAGCCCGGATTTCGTGACCCGCCACCTGCCGGGTGGGCTCAACGAGGCCAATTTCTCCCAGCTGCCCTTCCTCGTCTTCAATCGCAAGGACGACAACCAGGTGCAGTGGATCAGTCAAGCCTTCGGCGTGCGCCACCCGCGGCTGAAGGAGCGCTATGTGCCCTCCAGCGACGCCATCGTGCGGGCGGCCTGCATGGGGTGGGGCATTGCCGTGGTGCCGGAACTGCAGGTGCGCGAGCTGGTGCGCAAGCGCCAGCTGCTGCCCCTTCGCGCGGAGGTCAGCGTCGATCTGACGCTTTACTGGCACCAGTGGAAGCTGGTGAGCGAGGCCGCGCCGGCCCCCGGCCGTGTGGCGCTGCTGGATCAGGTGGGTCAGGCGCTCAGCACCGGCGCCCGGAGTGCGCTCAAGGCACTGCCAGGGCGGCGCAAGGCGACGGGTGCGGCGGCGGGCGCCGCGGCCGGTGCGGGCACCCAAGGCAAGACCTGAGTGCCGAGGGCCAGGGCGGCGGAGGGCTCAGCGGCCCGGCGCAGCCAGCGCCACGCGCCGCGCCGGTGCGGAGGCGGAGGACATGGGCTGGGGCGCCCGCCCGGACAGCGTCGGCAGTCCGCCAGTGCCGGGCGCATGCCGCTGGGCCAGCGGGCCGGGACGGCGCGGCGCCTCGCCCGACGTGGCGGCGTGCCAGCACACCGCCAGCACGGCCAGTGCGATGGTGCACAGCATGCCGCGGCTCAGCGCGAGGAAGGTGCGAACAGTCATGGCGGAACCATAGCATTTCGCACAGGGATTGCACCGATGGCATTGGCAACAAAGACTTGGCTTTGCATCACTTTGCAAGCGCGTGAGTTTTTGCCAACTGCCTGTCGTTTTCCACCCAATTGTGGGATATCTGCGGGCGCTCAGACGCGCACACTGGAACCCTGCGTGATCCAGCGCAATACGCGAGGGATACGCGATGGAATCGGGCCTCCGGGCCGTTTCACGTCCAGCTGCCAGATGAGGTCCACCATGCGATTTGCCCCTGCCGCCGCACTGCGATTCTTCCGCCGTCAGCCCAGCAATCGCCCGGTCCAGGACCCGGCGGACATGGGTACGGCCTTCGGTCTCGAGGTCACGCTCGAGGACGAAGCTGACTCATTTCGACGCACCAGCGACTACCAGCGCCTCGAGTCCACCGAAAGCCCGCCGCCGAGCGCGGGCGAGTCACCCCTGGCCTGGCTGCATCGCCGGGTGTAGCACCGAGGTGTAGCGGCGGGGTCGGGCGCCTCGGCTGAGGCGCCCTCGAAGGGTCAGCGCACCAGCAGGACGGGCACGTCGGTCTGGCTCATGACCTTGGTCGCGACGGAGCCCAGCACCAGATTGCCCAGCGTGCCGTGGCCGTGCGAGCCCATCAGCAGCAGGTCGAACTTGCCCTTGTTGGCCGCCGCCGTGATGACGTCGGCCGCGGGACCGACCTTGCTCACGAACTCGGCGCGGACCTTCTGCTTCTCGAAGAACGTGCGGACGGTCTTGAGGACCTTCTCGGCCTCGTCGTCGTAGTAGGACTTCAGCACGGCCTTGTCCAGCACGGCGGCAGCGCGCGGCGGCACGGCAGGCACGGCGTGCAGGACGGTGTACTGGTGGGCATTGCCCAGCCATTCGTCGTGCGCGACCAGATAGGCCAGCATGCGCTTGGTGTAGGAGCTGCCGTCCACAGGAACCAGGATCTTCATGCCATTTCTCCCCGCCATCAGATGGCGTCAAGTACGTTGGGTGCGCATGGAGTCTGGCACAAGCCGCGCGGGCCGGATTGACGAATCTCAAGCGGGTCGAGCCCGATGGTCGCGCGCCCGTGTGGGACGGGCGATCTCCGGTCAGACCTCGACGACCCGCTGCGCCTCGTAACCCGCCGCCTCGCCCTTGCGGCCATGACCGCGGGCATTGCACAGGACGCGGGTGCTGCCGCCCGCCGGATGGCTGATGCGGTAGTCGTGGCGGCAATGCAGGTGACCGTGGATCCAGAGGTCCACGCCGGGCATCAGCGCCTCGTCGTCGTTGCAAAAGCTGGCCGTGCCTGGCTGCTTGCCGTAGCGCGGGTCGGCACTCTTCAGGCTGGGCGCGAAGTGGGTGATGACGACGGTGGCGTCGGCCGGCTCCGCCGGTGCACGCGCCAGGGCCTGCTCGAGCCAGGCCCGGTTCTCGAGGCCGAGGCGGCGGACGGCGTCGGCATCGAAGGGCTGGCCGTCGAGCCGGGCGTTCATGACGCGCTGGAAATAGCCGGCGGCCCGCATCGCCCGCTCGCGCTGGGCCGCGCCGAAGACATCGAAGTCGCTCCAGCGTGTGGAGCCGAGAAATCGGATGCGGCGCCCGTCGGCGCCCGTCCGCAGGCATGCCTCGTCGTCCAGCATCTCCAGGCCCAGACGCTCGCATTCGCGGCGCAGCACGGCGCCGGTCTCGCGGATCTCGCGGTGGTCGTATTCGTGATTGCCCGGCACGAAGAGCACCGGCACGGGCCAGCCCCCGAAAGCGGCGAGGCCGCGCCAGGTGCTGTCGACGTCACCTGCCAGCACCAGCAGCTCGGCCTCGGGCGCGGGCTGGGGCTCGAAGGCCTCCGTCTCCATGTGAAGGTCCGAGAGGATCTGCAGCTTCATGGGTGCGAGGCGGCCCCGGGCCGGGGCCGCCGGTGGGCGCTCAGTTGACGCTTAGTTGGCGCCGTGGCACTGCTTGTACTTGCGACCCGAACCGCAGGGGCAGGGGTCGTTGCGGCCGACCTTGGGCGTGTCGCGGCGCACGGCCTCGACCTTGTAGCGCAGGTCGGTGGTGAGGTCGTACAGGTCGGCCACATTGACGACGAGGTCCTCGATGGCGTCGTCGATGTCCTTGAGCGGGTGCTCGCGGTCCAGCGTGGCGACGACTTCCTTCTCCTCCGCCGTCTCGGCCGGCAGGTGGCGGTACAGGCGCGCCATGGCGTTCATCACGCCTTCGTCGTCCAGCTCACCCAGCTCGGGGAAGCACAGGGCGGCGTGCTGGAAGCCGGCCACCCAGGGCAGCAGGGTGCGGGCGATGGGCGACAGCGGCTCGTCGTCGGCCGCATCGGCCTCGGGCGTCTCGCCGGCTTCGGCCGCGGCGGCGGCTTCGGCGTCCAGGTCCAGCACGACGGGGTCGAACCAGCCGTGCTCCGCGAGACTGCGGTTCAGGGCGCCGTGGCGGCGCAGCACCAGCTCCTGGATGCGTGCGAGCCAGGCGGGGTCGGCGTCGGCCGGCAGCTCACCGCCGTCGTAGTCGAAGATGGGCGGCAGCCATTCCTCGATCTCGATCAGGCGGGGTTGGACCAGCACGCCGCAGAGGTAGCCGTCCAGCATGGAGGCGTCCAGGGCTTGCAGGGGCGCGGGCGTTTGGGCCAGCAGTTCGTCGAGTTCGGCGAACTCGGCGTCATTCAGGTCGGCGATCTTGCTCATGGTGCGATTGTCGCCGATCGCCATCCGCCAGGGTCAGGCGGCCGCCAGCGCGGCAGCCAGCAGCAGCCGCTCGCGCATCCAGCGCAGCGAGGGGCGGTCCTCGTCGCGCATGTGCCAGAGCATGTCCACGTGGACCGGCGCCAATGCCAGGGGCAGCGGCCGCTCGACCAGGCCGCTGCGGTAGCCGGTGGCGCTCACGAAACGGGCCGGGAGCACCGTCAGCAGGTCCGACTGCGCGACCACGCGCCCGGCCGTGAAGAACTGGTTCACCGTGAGCACGATGCGGCGGCTGCGGCCTAGCGCGGCCAGGGACTCGTCGACGAAGCCGTGCGGCCGGCCCGAGAAGCTCACCAGCAGGTGGTGGGCGGCGCAGTAGGTGTCGAGGTCCAGCGGCGCCTGCGCGAGCGGGTGGTCGCGGCGCATGACGCAGACGTACTGGCTCTCGTACAGCCGGTGATGGCGAATGGCCGCGAGCTGTCCCTGGCCCTGCAGCGCCGCGACGGCCTGCGGGAAGTAGCCGAGAGCGAAGTCGGCCTCGCCCTGCTCGAGCAGGCTGCGCGGATCGCGCGTGGTGAGTGGCAGCACGTGCACGCGGGCGCGGGCGTGCAGCGACTCCAGATCGGCCACCAGCGGCGGCAGCACCAGCGCGGCGGTGGCGTCGGCCATGGCGATCTGGAAGGTGGCGTCCTCCGTCGCGGGCTGGTAGTCGCCCGGGTCCAGCACCGCCCGCAGCCGGTCGAGCGCCTGGCGGATCTCCGGCCACAGGCCCTCGGCGCGGGAGGTGGGCTTCATGCCGAAGGCCTGGCGGACGAACAGCTCCTCGCCCAGCGCCTCACGGAGCCGCTTCAAGGCATGGCTGACCGCCGGTTGCGTCATCGCCAGACGCTCGGCGGCCCGGGTGAGGTTGCGTTCCGCCATGACGGCATCAAAGACGCGCAGGAGGTTGAGGTCCAGGTTGCGAAAGCTCATATGAATGCCGTTTATAGAGCAAATGCAAACAATTCATTTGGAGAATGTCTAGGGTTTACCCGAGAATTCATTCCATCGCACCACACCCTGGTGCCCGCAACACCCACAAGGAAGTCACATCATGAGCGTCGCCACCCAAACCTTCGGTCTGCCCCTGCACCGCACCGTTCGTCATGGGGGTTCCTTCGCTGCCATCGGCGCCCGCCTGTGGCTGAGCCTGATCGCCAAGGTCCAGGCTCACCTGGCTGCCGCGAAGAAGGCCCGTGAAGAGCGCGAACTGCTGGCTCTGGCCGCCCAGTACGAAGACAGCATGCCCAGCTTTGCTGCCGAACTGCGCGCCGCCCACGCCCGCAAGGACTGAGTCTCCTGCAACGGCCTTCGGGCCGTCTTGCTCTGTTGAGCCTGCCCGCTGATGAAGCCGGCAGGTTTTTTTGCGTCTGCGGTGGCCGCGCGCCCATGAAGCCGTGCGGCCATGAAAAAAGCCCGCACGAGGCGGGCTTCGCTGCGACGCAGGCCGTGATCACTCGGCGGCCAGGCGCTGTTCGATCTTGGCCTTGGTGGCCGGCAGCTCGGCCGGCAGGTGGTAGGCCAGCTGCGCGAAGAGCTCGTCGTGCAGCTTCAGCTCGGCGGCCCAGTCGGCCTTGTCGATGCGGGTGGCCACCTCGAACTGCTCCTTACTGAAGTTCAGACCGTCCCAGTTCAGGTCCTCGTAGCGCGGAGTCACGCCGAAGACGTGCTCCTCGCCGGCCTGGCTGCCCGTCACGCGGTCCAGCATCCACTTCAGGACGCGCATGTTCTCGCCGTAGCCGGGCCACACGAACTTGCCGTCGGCGCCCTTGCGGAACCAGTTCACGCAGAAGATCTTGGGCAGCGTGGCGCCGCCGTCGGCCAGCTTCTTGCCGAGGTCCAGCCAGTGCTGGAAGTAGTCGGCCATGTTGTAGCCCATGAAGGGCAGCATGGCGAAGGGGTCGCGGCGCACCACGCCCTGCTGGCCGGCGGCCGCGGCGGTGGTCTCGGAGCCCATGGTCGCGGCCATGTAGACGCCTTCCACCCAGTCGCGGGCCTCGGTCACCAGCGGCACGGTCGTCGAGCGGCGGCCACCGAAGATGAAGCCGTCGATCGGCACGCCGGCCGGGTTGTTCCAGTCCGGGTCCAGGGCGGGGTTGTTGGTCGCGGCCACCGTGAAGCGGGCGTTCGGGTGGGCGGCCTTGGCGCCGGTCTCCTTGGCGATGGCGGGCGTCCAGTCCTTGCCTTGCCAGTCGATCAGGTGCGCCGGCGGGGTGTCGGTCATGGACTCCCACCAGACGTCGCCGTCGTCGGTCAGCGCGACGTTGGTGAAGATGACGTCGCGGTGAAGGCTGGCCATGCAGTTGTAGTTGGTCAGCGTGTTCGTGCCGGGGGCCACGCCGAAGTAGCCGGCTTCCGGGTTGATCGCGTACAGGCGGCCGTCGGCACCGGGCTTGATCCAGGCGATGTCGTCACCGACCGTCGTCACCTTCCAGCCGTCGAAGGCCTTGGGCGGGATCAGCATGGAGAAGTTGGTCTTGCCGCAGGCGCTGGGGAAGGCGGCGGCGAAGTGGTACTTCTTGCCCTCGGGCGAGGTCAGACCCAGGATGAGCATGTGCTCGGCCAGCCAGCCCTGGTCGCGACCCATGGTCGAGGCGATGCGCAGCGCGAAGCACTTCTTGCCCAGCAGGGCGTTGCCGCCGTAGCCCGAGCCGTAGGACCAGATCTCGCGGGTCTCGGGGTAGTGAACGATGTACTTGGTCTTGTTGCAGGGCCACTTGACGTCGGCCTGGCCGGCTTCCAGCGGTGCGCCCACGGTGTGCACGCAGGGCACGAAGGCGCCGTTGTCGCCCAGCACGTCGAGGACGGCCTTGCCCATGCGGGTCATGATGCGCATGTTGACGGCCACGTAGGGGCTGTCCGAGAGCTCCACGCCGATGTGGGCGATGGGCGAGCCGATCGGGCCCATGCTGAAGGGCACCACGTACAGGGTGCGGCCCTTCATGGCGCCCTTGAACAGCGCGCTCTCGCCGGTCTGCAGCAGGACGCGCATCTCGGCCGGGGCCATCCAGTTGTTGGTGGGGCCGGCGTCTTCCTTGTTCTGCGAGCAGATGAAGGTGCGGTCTTCCACGCGGGCGACGTCGCTCGGGTCGCTGCAGGCGAGGTAGCTGTTGGCGCGCTTGGCGGGGTTGAGTTTCTTGAAGGTACCGGCGTCCACCAGCTGCTGGCAGAGGCGGTCGTACTCTTCCTGGCTGCCGTCGCACCAGTAGACGTCCTTGGCCTGGGTCAGGGCGGCGATCTCGGCCACCCAGGCGATCAGGCGCTGGTGCTTGACGTAGGCGGGCACGTTCAGGCGCAGCCCTTCCATCACGGGTTGGTTCATGGCAAGTCCTTCGATGTTGAAAAGCAGAATTGGGTCAGGCTCGGGCGGCGGCCCCTGGCGGGAAGCGAGGGGATGCGCGGGCCGGGCCTGGCCCAATGCCGCTCTGGAACACAGCCGGATCGCCGGTCTGCATCGCGATGTCAGGCACTTGCCGAGCCTCAGGTTCTGAGCCCGGCGGGGTGTCCACCGCCGGGTCGCGGCAGGTGGGGAAACGATTGTCACCGCAATGTAATCACGCCGTAACTCCCAGGCTGACCCTATCTATGCGTTTCCGGAATAGATACCGCAGCTTCTGGCATTGCGGGGTCCGGGAGCTTCGCCTGGGCGACATTTCTCACGTCGGTGCTTCATTGGTCTGGATCTGGTTTGCTCGGCCTCATCCTGGCAACCGCCTCGCCAGCCAGGGCAAGCCGCAGGCCTTACAGTGCGGCACCCTGGCCCACTTCCGCTTCTGCCATGCGCCTGAATTCGCTCAACACCGGCCGCGTCCAATCCCTGCTGATCGACGGCCGGACCCATGCCAGCGGCATCCGCAAGGCGCCGCGCGAGGGTCGCGTCGCCGTGGCGCCGCTGGGTCTGGAAGGGGACGAGCAGGCGGACCTGAGCGTGCACGGCGGCCTCAGCAAGGCGCTCTACGCCTATCCGCAGGCGCACTACGCCTTCTGGCAGACGGTGCGGGCGCAGGCCAAGGTGGCGGGCTGGGACGAGCCGCTGGCGCCGGGCGCGCTGGGTGAGAACCTCACCCTGGACGGGCTCGTGGAGCAGGACGTCTGGGTGGGGGACGTCCTGCATTTTCCGGACTGCGAGCTGGCGGTGAGCGAGCCTCGCCAGCCCTGCTTCAAGTTCAATGCCGTGATGGGCTTCAATCAGGCGGCGAAGCTGATGAGCCAGAGCGGCTGGTGCGGCTTCTACCTGGCGGTGGTCAAGCCCGGCACCCTGCAGGCCGGCGAGTCCTTCGAGCTGGTGCCGGGGCCCCGCGAGGTCGGCATCGCGGAGCTGTTCCGGGCGAGGATGCGGCGCGACTGAGCCGCGCCGGTCCCTGGACTCAGGCGAGGGCCGGGTAGTCCGTGTAGCCCTTCGCGCCGCCGCCGTACAGCGTGGCGCGCTCCACCGGAGCCAGCTCGGCGTTCAGGCGCAGACGGCGCACGAGGTCCGGATTGCTGATGTAGTCGCGGCCGAAGGCGACGAGATCCGCCCGGCCGTCGGCCACCACCCGCATCGCCATGTCGCGGCTGTAGCCGTTGTTGACCATCCAGGCGCCCTTGAAGCGCTGGTGCAGGGCCTCGTAGTCGAAGGGCGCGACGTCCCGGGCGCCGCCGGTCTGGCCTTCGATCACATGCAGGAAGGCGAGGTTCAGCGGGGCCAGCTGCTCGACGACGTAGTTGAACAGCGCCTGGGCCTGGCTGTCCTGGCCGGCGTCGTTCACGGGCGTGACGGGGCTCAGGCGCAGGCCGGTGCGGCCGGCGCCGATGGCCTGGCTCACCGCGGTCATCACCTCGACGAGGAAGCGGGCGCGGTTCTCGATGGAGCCGCCGTAGGCATCGGTGCGGTCGTTGATGCTGTCGCGCAGGAACTGGTCGATCAGGTAGCCGTTGGCGCCGTGCACCTCGACGGCATCGAAGCCGGCCTCCATGGCGCAGCGCGCCGCATGGACGTAGCTGGCCACGACGCCGGGGATCTCCTCGGTGCGCAGGGCGCGGGCCGGCGTGACGGTCTCGAGGCCGCGCGAGGTGAAGGTCTTGGCCTCGATGCGACGGGCCGAGGACGACACGGGCGCGCCGCCGCCCGGCTGGAAGTCGGCATGCGAGATGCGACCCACGTGCCACAGCTGCACGGCGATCTTGCCGCCCTCGGCGTGCACGGCGTCGGTGACCCGCTTCCAGGCCTCGACCTGCTCGGGGCTGTAGATGCCGGGGGTGTCGAGGTAGCCCTGGCCCTCGGGGCTGATCTGGGCGCCCTCGGTGATGATGAGGCCGGCATTGGCGCGCTGGCGGTAGTACTCGACGGCCAGCGGGCCGGGCTTGAGACCGACCGAGCGGCTGCGGGTCAGCGGCGCCATGACGATGCGGTTGGCGAGCTCGAGGTCGCCGACGCGGACGGGGTCGAAGAGTTGAGGCATGTACTTCTGACGCGGCACTGGGGCCGGGTTGGGGGAACGAGGACGCAAGCGTAGCCAAGCCGGGGCGGGGCTGCCTGCCACGCCGGCGACATCGCTGCACGGCGCCCGGACATGGGGCCCGCCGCTGCAGGCCGGACGCCGCTGTGCTAGGTGGCGCGCGAGCCGCTTGCTACAGTGCGCACATGCTCGCCTATCGACACGCTTTCCATGCCGGCAACCATGCCGACGTCCTCAAACACCTGGTGCTGGCCCGCGTCCTGCGCTATCTGGGGGAGAAGGACAAGCCCTACACCCTCGTGGACACCCATGCCGGCGCCGGCGGCTATTCCGTCGAGGGCCGCTATGCCCAGAAGAACGCCGAGTACGGCACCGGCATCTCCCGTCTCTGGGACCGCCAGGACCTGCCGGAAGCGCTCGCGGCCTATGTGCAGCTCGTCAAGGACTTCAATCCCGACGGGCAGCTGCGCCAGTACCCGGGCTCGCCGGCCATTGCCAACCTGCTGATGCGCGAAGCCGACCGCCTGCGCGTCTACGAACTTCATCCGACGGACCACCGCATCCTCGCCAGCTACCTGGCGGATCGCCCCAACACGCAGGTGTCCGACAAGGATGGCTTCGCCTCGCTCAAGGGCGAGCTGCCGCCGCCGTCGCGTCGTGGCGCGGTGCTGATGGATCCGCCTTACGAGATCAAGACGGACTACGGCAAGGTGCTGGCCGCGCTGCGCGAGGGCCTGCAGCGCTTTGCCGACGGCGTCTTCATGATCTGGTACCCGCAGCTGCAGGCGCTGGAGTCCGCGCAGCTTGCCACGCGCCTGAAGGCCGCGGCCGATGCCGCGGCCAAGAAGGGCTGGCTGCATGTGCGCCTGACCGTGACGCAGCCGGACGAGCGCGGCTTTGGCATGCTGGGCAGCGGCATGTTCGTGGCCAACCCGCCCTTCACGCTGCACGACGAGCTGCAGGAGTGCCTGCCCTACCTCGTCGAGCACCTCGGCCAGTACGACGGCGCCAATTTCGTGCTGGAGCAGCGCGCGAACTGAGTCCCGCCGCACCATGAGAAAAGGGGGCCGAGGCCCCCTTTGTCATTGCATGCGTCCCTCGTGTCAGGGAATGCCGTGCTCGCAGTTCATCGGCAGCTTCTTCAGCGTCAGGTCGCCATTGGTCTCACAGACCCACAGCAGGCTGCCGTCCTTCTGCACCTGGGGCACCAGGTCCAGCGAGCCCTTGCCCAGGGGGATGGACAGCGTCATGTTCTCGCCGTTGAGGCTCATGCGCTGGCCGGTGGGCAGGGTGTCGCTGATGCCCAGCTGCTCGAGGCTGTCGGGAATCGACTCCTGGTCCTTGTAGTAGGTCGAGAGCGCCTGGCGGGCCGGCGCCGAGTCCATCAGCAGCGTGACGGCCTTGGCGCGCAGCTGGTAGTCCTGATACGCCGGGACGGCGATGGCCGCCAGCACGCCGATGATGTAGACCAGCATCAGCAGACCGAAGCCTGCGCCCAGCCGGCCGGCGTAGGGGATGAAGACGGCCAGCAGATAGGCCAGCGGATTGCGCGAGGGCACCTTGGCGTCCGGCAGCACGCGGGCGACGCGCTTGGTGTGCCAGGGGTAGGCGGCGCAGAGCTCGTGGAAGGACATCCAGAAGCCGCGCGTCTCGCGCAGCTGCTTGAGGTAGCTCGGCAGGTTGAGGTCACGCCAGCGCTGGGAGCCGGCGGCCAGCGCGGCCAGCGCACGGGCGGCGCCTTCGGGCGTCTTGCAGCAGGCGGCGCCGTGGCGGTCGCAGGTGTACTCGCGGGCCCGCGAATAGGCGGCGCCCAGCAGCGGCAGCCACAGCACCGGCCAGCGCAAGACCTGACCCTGCAGGTGCTTCATGCGCAGGTGGCCGAGCTCGTGGCCGAGGTAGAAGCGCACGCCGTCCTCATGCTGCGCCATGGCCTCCAGCGTGCCGCTCAGCAGCACGACGTACTGGGTGCCGAGGAAGCGCGTGGCGAAGGCGTTGAGCATGCCGTCACCATTGAGCACGTAGGCGCGCGGCAGCTTGGGCATGTCCAGGCGGCGGCAGCAGTCCTCGAACTGGTCCCAGAGGTCCGGGAACTGGTTGGCCGTCAGCTCGACGCCGTTGCCCTTGATGTAGGAGATCAGCGCGGACTGCGCGAAGACGTAGGCCAGGAAGGCGAACAGCAGGCCGATCAGCGCCGTGCCGAACGTGCCGACAATGAGCGCGAGCCAGACGATGACGCCCAGCACCAGGGTGATCAGGCCCAGGGTGCGTTCCTTGGGGTAGACGAGTTCTTTCATTCAACTTCCTGTGAGGCCGACGGCCCTTGCTGACCGCGGGAATGGCGAGGAGACGCCCGTGAGCGCGACGCGCGATTGTGCCCAGTCGCAGCGCGGGATCAGACCCCCTTATGGGGGAAGAGCCGCGTCCTGTGCGCTCTTCGAGGCCCTGCGGCGGCGGCGGCCCAGGCCAGCCTGCTAGGCTGCATCCCTTTGCGCACACGCGCTCGCGAGGCGTCCCTTGAGCAGCTCCGGCAGACTTCCCCTTCGTCACTTCCTGTTGGCCCTGGCCGTCGTGGCCATCTGGGGCAGCAACTTCGTCGTGATCCGCCTCGGGCTCAATGCCTTCCCGCCGCTGCTGTTCGCGGCGCTGCGCTTCTCGCTGGCGGTGCTGCCGGCCATCTTCTTCCTGCCCCGTCCGGACGTGCCCTGGCGCAATCTCGCGGCCTACGGCGCCCTCGTGGGCGTGGGGCAGTTCGGCCTGCTCTACCTGGCGATGGGCTCGCAGATCTCCCCGGGGCTGGCCTCGCTCGTGATCCAGACGCAGGTCTTCTTCACGCTGCTGCTGGCCATGCGCATCACGCACGAACCGGTGCGCGGCTTCCAGTGGATCGCACTGGCCCTGGCGGCCTGCGGGCTGGGCGTGATCGCCAGCCACACGGACGGCAGCACCACGGTGCTCGGGCTGGGGATGATCCTGCTGGCCGCCTTCAGCTGGGCCAGCGGCAACATCGTCGGCAAGCAGGCGGGGCGCGTGAACATGCTCGCCTACGTGGTCTGGAGCAGCGTGTTCGCGGCGCCGCCGCTGTTCCTCATGTCGCTGGTCTTCGAGGGCCCGGCCCGCATCGGCGAGGGGCTGGCCCACGCGGGCGTGGGCGCCTGGGCCGCCGTGGCCTGGCAGGCCTTTGCCAACACGCTGTTCGGCTACGGCGTGTGGAGCTGGCTGCTCTCGCGCCATCCGGCCTCCCAGATCGTGCCGATGGCGCTGCTGGTGCCGGTCTTCGGCATGAGCTCCGCCGCGTGGTACCTGCATGAGCCGCTGCCCGGCTGGAAGCTCGGCGCCGCGGCGCTGGTGCTCAGCGGGCTCGCGCTGAATCTGCTGTGGCCGCTGCGCCCCTGGGCGCGCAAGCCGGCGGCAGAGGGCGCCTGAGCGAGCGCACCGCCAGGCTTCCCGCGCGCGGCAGGCGGCGTATGCTCGCGCCATGAAGCCGCTCCGCCGACACCTCCTCAGCCTTGCCGGCGCCCTGGCGCTGGCGCCCGCCGCGTGGTCGGCCGAGCCGCGCGTCAACCTGTGGGTCGAGCTGCGCTGGGTCGACAGCCGCGTCAGCCAGGCGGCCGTCGCCGGCGTGCGCGATGGCGCCGTGGTGGTGGGCACGGGCGGCTCGGTCTCGCCGCGCGGCGCGGTCGTGCTCGGCACCGAGCAGCAGGCCTCGCAAGGCCAGCTGCTGCAGCGCCTGACCGTGCTCAACGGCTATCCGGCCTCGGTGCAGCTGGGTGAGCTGGTGCCGCTGCAGTGGGTGGACGTGAGCGTGCCGCTGGCCGCCGCGGGCGACGGCGGCACGCCACCGCGGGACGCCGGCCGGGCGCAGCTGCGCCAGGGCTATGTCGAGCAGCTGCGGGGCTTCACGCTCGAGCCGCACTGGCCCGGCGGCCGCGAGCCCGTGCGCGTGACGCTGCGCGCGCAAGACCTGACCCCCACCGGCGCCCCCGGCCAGCCCGCGGCGCGCACGCAGATCGAGTCCACCGCCCTGGTGCCGCTCGACGAATGGGTGACGCTGGCCCGCAGCGGCGGCCAGCTGCGGCGCACCGAGCGCGGCACCCTCAGCAGCCGCGATGCCGAGGCCGTGAGCAGCCGCGAACTGCAGGTGCGGATCCAGGCAGCCCCCTGAATGCAGACCGGCAGCGCGCCCCGGACGAGGGCCACAGGAGCTCGCCCGAAGCTCGTTAATTGGTATTCAAGTGGCATCTGAAATGCGCTAGGCTGTCAGGCCTTGTGTGGAAG
This sequence comes from Burkholderiaceae bacterium, assembly GCA_041906185.1. GTDB lineage: Bacteria > Pseudomonadota > Gammaproteobacteria > Burkholderiales > Burkholderiaceae_C > Roseateles_B. Next base: position 62,406 of record JAYRJQ010000005.1, on the reverse strand, counting down.
GAATGTCATGCTGAATCACGTCCGGCCCCGCCGTCTCTGCCGCAGCGTCGGTCTGCTGCTCGTGGCCTGCGTCGTGGCCGCGGCGTGGGCGCAGCCGGTGTCGACACCGGCGGCGACCCAGGCGGCGACACCGCGCGCGACATCGGTGGCGCCGCTGCCAGCTCTTGGCTTGTTCAAGCCGGGCGCGCTGGACTTCGAGCCGACCAGCGGCAAGGTGCTGGGCCTGTACGTGGCGAACTGGGAGCCGGTGAGCCGCGTGGCGGCGCTGCCCGGAGGCAGCCTGACGCATGTGCTCTATGCCTTTCTGCGGGCCTGCGGACCCGGGGAGTTGCCCAAGGATGCGCCCAAGTGCGCCGGCCGGCCCGCGCACGCGCTGGGCTGGGGTCCCGTCGATGCCCGCTTCGATGAGGCCTTCGCCGCGCTCAAGGCGCGCGCGCCGCAGCTCAAGGTGCTGGCCTCCGTCGGCGGCTGGGGCGGCTCGGATCCCTTCTTCCACTTCGCCAACGAGGCGTCGCGGCGGGCGGTGTTCGTGGCCTCGGCGCAGCAGTTCCTGCGCGAGCATCCGGCCTTTGACGGCCTCGATATCGACTGGGAGCACCCGGGGGGCAACGGCAGTGCCAATGGCGTGGCGCTGGGCAGCCCGGCCGATGGCCAGGGCTTCGCGGACCTGATGCTGGACCTGCGCGCGGGCCTGGACCGGCTGACGGCCGAGACCGGGCGCCTCTACCAGCTCACGGTGGCCGTCAACCCGATCCGCCAGATCACGCAGCGCATCGACTACCGCCGCGCGGCGCCGGCGCTGGACCTCGTCTTCATGATGAGCTACGACTACCACGGTGGCTGGTCCGAGCGCGTCGGTCACCACAGCGCGTTGCGCGGGTCCGGGCCGGACTCCGACGATGACCTGGCGTCCTCGGTGCAGAACCTCCTCGCGGCGGGCGTGCCCCGGTCCAAGCTCGTGGCCGGCGTGGCGATGTACGGCCGCGGCTTCAGCGGCGTGACGCAGCCGGCGCATGGGGCTGCGAAGTCCGGCGCCTTCCCGGGGAGCGATGGGTCCGTGGGATGGGCTGCGCTTTCGCGGCGTTATTTCGACGCGCAGGGGCGCCCCCGGCACGGCTACGAGGTGCGCTTCGACCCCGTCACCCAGTCCTATGCGCTCTACCACCCGCGGCTGCAGCTGTGGATCGGCTATGACGACCCGCGCGCCGTGATCGCCAAGGGCCGCTTTGCGCGCGACGAGGGCCTGGCCGGGCTCTTCGCCTGGGAGTGGAGCCAGGACGACGGCGCGCTGCTCAACGCGATGAACCGCGGCCTGGGACACCCGGTGCTGCCCTGAGATGGTGCGGAGCGCAGCGAGGAATTGCGTGCGGAAGTGCACGCTTTGAGCGCTGAAGCCGGCACGAAGGTGGCGATCCCGCCACGACCCAGCAAAGCACTCTGGCTTGACGCCCTTTCGCGCAAGGGGCTCCCGCTATAACGAGGCGACCGGCCTGCGCTGTGCCCTTCACGGCGTCGCAGGCCCGACGGTTCTTTCATGAACGCCTGCCACGTTGTCAAGGGGGATTCGATGCGAGCTGTTCGTCTGCGTATGGTGCCGGCCCTGCTGGGCTTGTTCGGTGCGGGGCTGCTGGGGCCGGCGGCCCAGGCCCAGGAATGGAAGACCTCGGGCTTCGCCTCCCTGGTCGTGGGGCGCAGCACCGGCGCCTGCGTGAGTGACGCGGGCATGGCCACGTCCTATCAGTCGGATTGCACACGCTACATCGCCGACTGGGCGCATGCCGGCGTCTATTCGCAGGACTGGAGCGCCTCGCAGGAGACCCGCGCCGGCGTGCAGCTGACCTGGACGCCCACGAAGGACTGGTCCGCCACCACGCAGATCACGGCGCGCACGCGGCCGGATCAGCACCTCAACCTCGAGTGGGCCTACCTGAGCTGGACGCCCAGTCCCGCCTGGACGCTGCAGGCGGGCCGCAAGCGGCTGCCGCTGTACTTCTACTCGGACTTCCAGGACATCGGCTACGCGTACAACACGATCCGGCCGAGCCCGGACGTCTACGGCTGGGACGTCGTCAACTACAACGGCCTGAGCGCGGCCTGGCGCACCGAGCTCAGCGGCTGGAACCTGCGCGTCGAAGGCCTCTACGGCGGTGAGACGAGCAAGAAGAATCCGTACTCCAAGATCGTCAGCGACGACCTGCTGGACGTGCGCTGGTCCGGCATCGTGGGCGCCGTGGCGGAGCTGGAGCACGACTGGTTCAGCGCGCGCCTGAGCTACATCCGCTCTGATTTCCAGCAGGGGCTGCACGGCCAGGGCTGGGCGCCGCTGGCGGACGGCTCGATGAAGGGGCGCCAGTCCTTCATCGGCCTCGCGCTGAATGCCGATCCGGGCGACTGGGTGCTGCGTTCGGAGTTCGGTCGTTCCAAGCGGCCGGCCATCGGCTATGACGCCGACTACTACCTCGCCACCGTGGGCCACCGCTTCGGCCCCTGGACGCCCACCGTGGGCATCAGCCAGTACAAGGAGAAGGCGCGCGTCGCCGACTACGCGGCGCTGGACACCCGCAGCCTGCTGATTGCCGTGCGCTACGAGCTCAATGCCAGCAGCGCGCTCAAGCTGCAGTGGGACCGCGTGCGTGAGCACGGTGCCCAGCCCTTCGCGGGCAATGCCAACGCCGTGACGGCCGCCTGGGACCTGGTGTTCTGAGCGCCCGCGCCCGACAGACAAGGAGATGAAGATGGTCCAAGCAAAGAGTTTCAGAAACGCGGCATGCCTGCTGATCGGCAGCGTCCTGGCCGTGGCAGCACAGGCGCAGGTGGCGGTGATCGTCAACCCCAAGAGCAGCCTCGCCAACCTGACGCCGGAGGCCGCGGCGAGCGTGTTCCTCGGCCGCGCGAATGCCCTGCCGGGCACGGCCGGCACCGCGGCGCTGGTGGACCTGCCGGAAGGCAGCGCCGCCCGCGAGCAGTTCTACAGCAAGGCCGCGGGCAAGACCTCCGCGCAGGTGAAGGCCGCGTGGTCCCGCCTGACCTTCTCGGGCAAGGCGACACCGCCCAAGGAAGTGGCGACGGCGGCCGATGTGAAGAAGTTCGTGGCGGCGAATCCCGAGGCCGTGGGCTACATCGAGAAGTCCGCGGTCGACAGCACGGTGAAGGTGGTGCTCACGCTGGACTGAGCGCGGCGCGCGAGGCCTGCCCCAGATCAAGCCGCGCCGGCGGATCGCGGGGCATGCTGAGGGCTGCTGCAGCTGCCCAGGAGGGCCTCATGACACGCATCCTCATCCTGCAGGGCCACCCGGACGCCGGGGCGCCCCATCTGTGCCACGCGCTGGCCGAGGCCTACGCCGCCGGCGCGCGCGAGGCGGGCCACGAGCTCCGCCAGATCGACGTTGCACGGCTGGACTTCCCTTTGCTGCGCTCGCAGCAGGACTGGGAGCACGGGGCGCTGCCCGAGGGCCTGCGGCAGGCGCAGGACGACATCGCCTGGGCCCAGCATCTGCTCATCGTCTTCCCCTTGTGGCTGGGCGAGATGCCGGCGCTGCTCAAGGGCTTTCTGGAGCAGGTCGCGCGGCCGGGCTTCGCCTTCAAGGCCGAGGGCGGCAATCCCTTCGGCCGCAAGGGCCTGCAGGGGCGCTCGGCGCGGGTGCTCGTCACCATGGGCATGCCCGCGCTGGTGTACCGCTACTACTTCCGCGCCCACAGCCTGCGGTCGCTGGAGCGCAACATCCTCGGCTTCGTCGGCATCGGCCCGATCCACGAGACGCTGATCGGCATGGTGGGGCAGATGAGCGCGGCACAGGCGAGCGCCCATCAGGAGAAGCTCAGGCGGCTGGGGCAGCGGGCGGCCTGAAAAGCCACCCGAAAGGCCACCGAGGCTGGCCGCGCCCAGCCGTGCCGCGCCTGCCTCAGCGCCACCACCGCAGCCACCGGCTGCTGAGGGCCTGCCGCCAGTTGATGCGGGTGAACAGCCACACGCCCAGCAGCAGCAGGCATTGGCTCACGACGAAGTAGATCCCCGACGCCAGGCCGCTGAACTGCAGCTGCAGCTGGCGCCCGGCATAGCTGCCCCCGATCACGGCGAGCGTGTAGCTGACGAAGCGGCCCGCGAAGAAGGGCCAGGCCAGCAGGCGCAGCGGCGCGCGCGCCAGGCCGTAGGCCAGGAACAGGACGTTGGAGGGCAGGGGGCTGATGGCAAAGGCCAGGAAGGCCAGCGTGCTGGCGCGCTGGTGGCCGTCGATGGCGTGCGCCACGGCGAGCATGTTCTCGCGCATGGCGGGGCGCATCCAGCGGCTCTCGCTGATGCGCTGGGCCGAGCGTGCCAGCAGCAGGCGCCCGCCGGTGGCCGCGCAGGCCGCCACGCCGGCGATGGCCAGCGGCGCCGTGCCGGGCTGCTGCAGGGCGTAGAAGGCCAGCAGCATCCACGTCGGCGGCGCGAAGGCCGGCATGGCATTGAGCACGAACACGCCGCCCGCCAGCAGCAGCAGGCTGAGCTCAGGCATCGGGCGCTCCCGGCGGTGAGGGCTGGGATGACAGGGATGGCGGACGGCTCGCGGGGGCCAGCAGCTCGACCAGGCGCTGCCCGGCGCGCCCGAGCGGGCGGTCCAGGCGCTGCACGAGCCAGGGCGTGAAGCGGTAGCGCGAGCCGCCCTCGTAGGCCAGCTCCTGCAGCGCACCGCTGGCCAGGGCTTCGTCCGCCAGATAGCGCGGGATCCAGCCGAAGCCCATGCCCATCAGCAGCGCCTGGCGCTTGGCCATGAAGCCGGAGAGATAGAAGACGCGTTCGCCACCAAACATGTGCCGATCATCGCCGCGTTCGCTGCTGTCCTGCACGCTGAGCTCCACATGCGCCTGCAGCTCCGCCAGCGTGGCCGGGCGGCCCTGGCGCGCCAGCGGGTGCTCCGGCGCGACGCACAGCACGCATTCGACCTCCGGCAGCGCCAGCGCGCGGCACTGGGCGACGGGCTCGTACTCCTTGACCAGCATCAGGTCGGCGCGGTCCTTCTCGAAGCGGTACTGCACGCCGTGCAGGAACTCGATCTTGAGCTGCACCCGCGTCGGGATGCCTTCGTCCGCCAGCTGCTTGAGGGCCTGCAGCGTGTCCGCCTGCGGCAGGATGCCGTCCACCACGACCAGCAGGCGCGGCTCCCAGCCGGTGGCGAGCTGCTGCGCCAGCGCCTCGACCTGGTGCGCGTGCTGCAGCAGGCGCCGCCCCTCGGCGAGCACGGCCTCGCCCTGCGGCGTGAGGCGCACCCGGTAGCCGCTGCGATCCAGCAGCGGCAGGCGCAACTGCTCCTCCAGCTTCTTGACCTGGTAGCTCACGGCCGAGGTGACCTTGTGCAGGTGCTCGGCCGCCTGCGCGTAACTGCCCGTGGTGACCACCGCATCGAGCGCGGCGAGGGCGTCCAGGTCCAGTTTCATGATCGATTTTCTTGAATGACTTTCGCAAAGAAATTCGCTTTCTTCGAATTTAAGCCCCTAGAAAAATCAAGGTCAATCAATCCACCGGCTTGTTCCAGGAAAAGAGGAGACCCCATGAGCCAGATCAATCCCTGCGGCCTGCGCGGCATCGAATTCACCGAGTTCTGCGGCCCCGACCTGCAGCACCTGGAAGACCTGTTCTGGGCCTTCGGCTTCTCCAAGCTGCGCCGCCACGCGCACAAGGACATCCGCTACTTCCGCCAGAACGACATCCATTTCCTGCTCAACGGCGAGCGTGACGGCCACTCGGCCCAGTTCGCCCGCCGCCACGGCCCGGCCATCAGCGCGATGGGCTGGCGCGTGGACGACGCGCAGGCCGCGCTGCAGGCCGCCGTGGCCCGTGGTGCCGTCGAGGTGCCGGCCGCGATGAAGGACCACGCCTATCCGGCCGTCTGGGGCATCGGCGAGAGCGTGATCTATTTCATCGGCGCCGACCTCGCCGCATCCGCCCCGCTGTCCCTGTACGAGCGCGACTTCGTGGCGCTGGAGCAGCCGCTCGTCCAGCCGGACAAGGGCTTCCTCGTGGTGGACCACCTGACCAACAACGTGCTCCCCGGCGAGCAGGACAAGTGGGCCTCGTTCTACAAGGACATCTTCGGTTTCACCCAGGTGCGCTACTTCGACATCCAGGGCGTCAAGACCGGCCTGACCAGCTTCGCGCTGCGCTCGCCGGACGGCTCCTTCTGCATCCCCATCAACCAGCCCAAGGACGACAAGGACCAGATCGCCGAGTACCTGCGCGAGTACAAGGGCCCCGGCGTGCAGCACCTGGCCTTCCTGACGAAGGACATCCTGGCCTCGCTGGATGCGCTCGAGGGCAGCCCCATCGAGACGCTGGAGATCGATGCCGACTACTACGCCGAGGTCTTCGACCGCGTGCCGGGCGTGCGCGAGGACCAGGCCCGCCTGCAGCAGCACCAGGTGCTCGTGGACGGCGACGAGCAGGGCTACCTGCTGCAGATCTTCACCAAGAACATCATCGGCCCGATCTTCATCGAGATCATCCAGCGCGCGAACAACCTGGGCTTCGGCGAGGGCAACTTCGGCGCGCTGTTCCGCTCGCTCGAGAAGGACCAGGAGCGCCGCGGCCTGATCTGAGCCGGCCGTGGGCGGGCGCACAAGGCGCCCGGCAGCGCCCACAAGTTCACGCGCGGGCGCTGCGCGCACGGCCCGTGCCGGCCGGGAGGCGGCCTGCCGGCGCTAGCCTAGCGGGAGCCGGAGCCCCGCCCATGACAAAGAAGTTGCTGGTCGTCGAAGACCAGTCCGAGATCCGCCAGCTGCTGCGCATGACCCTCGAGGAGGACGACCTCGAGATCTTCGAGTGCGCGGACGCCGCCACCGGCGAGATCCTCGCCCGGCAGATCATGCCGGACGCGATCGTGCTCGACGTCATGATGCCGGGCCCCTTCGACGGGCTCGAGCTGTGCCGTCGCCTCAAGGCCGACCCCACGATGTCGGCCATCAAGGTGCTGATGGTCAGCGCCCGCGGCCATCGCAACGATGTCCTGATCGGCCGCCAGGCCGGCGCCGACGAGTACCTCATCAAGCCCTTCAGTCCCCTGCGCGTGGCGGAGCAGCTCCGCGCCTGGTTCGACGGGCCGCCGCCCATCCAGCCCGACATCGCGGTCTGAGCGCGGATCGCCCGCCCGCCGCCGCGGGTCCGGGCAAATACCGAGCCCCCGGTTCGTGACATTTGTCGCGCGCCACGCCCCACCGTCAGCGGAATCAGGTCGGCGTCAGGACAAACCCCTTGGTCAGCTGGGTCGCGCTTTGCGACCCTTCGCCCCGGTTTCCCGACACCCCCCTTTTGAAAGGTGCGTGATGCGCAAGCAGTTGTTGCTCATTGAATCCCGGACGGACATCCGCCAGCAGTTGCGAGCGAGCCTCGAGACCGAGGACGTCGACATCCTGGAATGTGCCGACGCTGCCACGGCCGAAATCCTCGCCCGCAGCTGCCGCCCGGACGCCGTCGTGCTGGACCGCTTCATGCCCGGCCCCGTGGACGGCATGGAGCTGTGCCGCCGCATCAAGGCGGACCCGAGCCTGTGGCGGACCAAGATCCTGATGCTGGGCGGCAACCAGTTCGAGGACATCATCATTGACCTGGCCGACGGTGCCGATGAGTACCTGCCCGCGGCCTGCAGCACCGATCGCGTGCAGGAGCAGCTCTGCGCCTGGCTCGAAGACGTGCCCGAGACGATTCTCGATATCTCGCTGTAACCGCCGCGCCCTATCATGGGCCGCATGAAGCTGGCCCTGATCGCCCACGACGGCAAGAAACAGGAGATGGTCGCGCTGGCGACCGAGTTCCGCGGGTTCCTCGCCCGCTGCACGCTGATAGCCACCGGCACCACCGGCGGCCGCCTGCAGCGCGAATGCGGCCTCGCGGTCGAGTGCCTGCTCTCCGGCCCGATGGGCGGTGACCTGCAGATCGGCGCCCGGCTGGCCGTGGGCGAGGTGGACGCCGTGATCTTTCTGCGGGACCCGATGACGCCCCAGCCGCACGAGCCGGACATCAACGCCCTCGTGCGCGCCTGCGACGTCCACGACGTGCCCTGCGCCACCAACGTCGCGAGCGCCCGCCTGCTGTTGGGCGCGCTGCAGGGCTAGCGCCTCACGCCAGATGCGTCGTCAGGAAGGCGACGCTGCGCTGCCAGGCCAGCGTCGCCGCGGCGGCGTCGTAGACCTCGGGCCGGGCCGCGTTGAAGAAGGCGTGGTCGGCCTCGTAGTGATGGCACTCGGGCGTCTGGCCCGCCCCCCGCATCGCCGATTCCAGCTGCGCCGCCGCAGCCGGCGTGCACCAGTCGTCCCGCGTCGCGAAGTGGCCCATGAAGGGCACGCGGATGCGCGCCGGGTCAGCGAAGTCGGACGGCGGGATGCCGTAGAAGCACACCGCCGCGCTCAGCTCGGGCACATGCACCGCCGCCGCGACCGTGAGCGCCCCGCCCATGCAGAAGCCGAGCGTGCCCACCTTGCGACCGCCCGCGGCCAGATGGCGCACGGCGCCGCGCAGGTCCTGGTGCGTGGCATCGGGGAAGTCCAGCCCGTTCATGAGGTGGCTGGCCTCGTCCGCGCTGCTCGCGAGGCGGCCGCGGTAGAGGTCCGGGGCCAGCGTCTCGAAGCCCGCGGCGGCGAAGCGGTCGGCCACCGCGCGGATGTGATCGTTGAGCCCCCACCATTCCTGGATCAGCACGAGGCCGGGCGAGCCCGGCGCGGCCGAAGCCAGATAGCCCTGGCTGCGCTGCCCGTCCGGGCGGCTGAACTCGATCATCTGTCCCATGCGGTCTCTCCTGGTGGCGGGGTGGGTGGGTGGGGGCGGCTGCTGGCTATCATCGCACCGGCATGGCCGGCGGAACCGGCCGGCCAGGGGAGGCAACACATGAGTCTGCATGAGCAGCTGTATCGATGGACGGCGGAGCAAGACCTGGCACCGCCGCAGGCCCGCCAGCTGTGGGCCCTGAGCGGGCTGGAGCAGCCGCCGCGTGACCTGCTGGGGCGCCTGCGCCTTGGCGCGGCCGGCCTGGCCGCGGGGCTGCTGGGCCTGGGCGTGATGATGTGGGTGGCGGCCAACTGGAGCGAGCTGCCCCGCGTGGCCCGCTTCGGCCTGTTGCAGGGCCTGCTGGCGAGCACGCTGCTGGGGGCCTTCGCGCGCCCGCTCTGGCGCGGGGCCTTCGGCCTGCTCGCGCTGCTGAGCCTGGGCGGCCTGCTGGCGCTGTTCGGCCAGACCTACCCGACGGGCGCCGATGCCTGGCAGCTCTTCGCGCTGTGGGCGGCCCTGGCGCTGCCGCTGTGCTGGGGCGCCCGCAGCGAGCTCGTGTGGACGCCCTGGGTGCTGGTGGTGGTCACGGCCATCGGCTTGTGGATGCATGCGCATGTCGGCTTCCGGTGGACGGTCACGAGCTCGACGCTGTGGGTGCATGCCTGCGGCTTCGTGGCGCTCGCCATGCTGTGCGCCGCCATGGCCCTGAAGCCGCCGACGGCCGGCGTGCAGCCCTGGGCCTGGCGGGCCGCGGTGCTGCTGGGCGTGATCTCGCTGTCGGCCACGGCCCTGGGCGGCCTGTTCGAACGGCACGTGCAGCCGCAGTTCTGGCTGGGCCTCGCCGTGCTGGCCGGCGGGCTGGTGGCCGCCTGGCAGTGGCGCGAGGTGTACGCGCTGAGCGCCCAGGCGCTGGCGCTGGACACCCTGCTGCTGTGCGGTCTGGCCCGCGCGATGCTGGAAGGCCAGCGTGGCGAGCCCATCGGCACGCTGCTCCTGCTGGGGCTGGCGGCCGCCGGGCTCCTGACGCTGAGCGTGCAGCTCATCCTGCGCCGCACCCGACGTGCGGACGTCTCGACGGAGGCCACGCCATGACGACCCCCCACGTCCCCGACTGGATGGACGAAGCCCGCCAGCAAGGCCTGCTCGCGCCGAAGGCCGGGTTGCCGGCCCCCGGGCGACCCTGGCCCGTGCAGCTGCTGTCGGCGCTGGGCGCCTGGCTCGCGGTGATCCCGCTGCTCTTCTTCCTGGCCCTCTTCTTCGAGCGCGCCTGGCGCCACGGCCCCACGGCCTACCTCGTCGGCGGGGCGCTGCTGGGGGCGGCCCTGATCATCCTGCGGCAGGAGCGCGCGGGGCAGTTCCTCGAGCAGCTGGCCTTGCCGCTGCTTTTGCTCGGCGTGTGCAGCGTCCTCTATGCCTTCGGACGCGACCTGCCCTACCGCGGCGCCCTGGCGGCCTCGCTGGCCGTCTGCGCCGGGCTCGTCGTCGCCCTGCCGCGGCACTGGCTGCGCCTGGTCATCGGCATGGCCGGGTCGTGGCTCTGCATGGCCCTGGTGCCCGGCGGGCAGTGGGGCGTGGGTATGGTCGCCCTGTGGTGGGCGATCTACCTGGCGCTGGGCGTCTGGGCCGTGGCGCAGGCCTGGGTCCACGCCCAGGGGCTGCAGGCCGGCGGGGCCGCGAACGCGGCGCTGCTGGAGCCGGTGCTGCGGGGCTGGGCGCTGGGGCTGCTGCCCGCGCTGGCGTGGCTGTCCGGCCCGAGCTTCATGATGGCGGGGGCGCTGGGGTCAGGTCTTGCCCGCGAGCTCCACGGCGCGTTCGGCCAGAGCCTCTGGCAGGCGGACCGGATGGGGCCGGCGCTGCTGTCCGTCCTGTCTGCCGGCCTGGCCCAGGCGCTGCTCGCGCGGGCCTGGCCCGCCCTCGGCCGGCCGCGCCTGTGGGTACCGGCGGTGCTGCTGATGGGCCTCGCCTGGGTCCTGCCGGCGCTGGGGGCGAGCCTGCTGATCCTGAGCCTGGCCGTGGTGCGCGGCCGCCGGGTGCTGGCGCTGAGTGCCGCTGCGACGGGCCTGTGGGTGCTCGGCAGCTTCTACTACCAGCTCAACCTGCCGCTCACGGACAAGGCCCTGATCCTGGCCGCCGCCGGTGTGCTGCTGGGGGCCTGGCTGTGGTTCACCCGCGAGCGGCCGGCCGCAGCCGCGCCGTCGCCGGCGTCTCCGCCCGATCCGGGGGCGCGTGCGGTCGCGCTGTGCGCTCTGCTGGCCCTCGGCCTCGTGAACGGGCTGATCTGGCAGAAGGAGACCCTGATCGCCGAGGGCCGCCCGGTCTTCGTGAGCCTGGCGCCCATCGATCCGCGCTCGCTCATCCAAGGTGATTACATGCGCATGGCCTACGCCTTGCCGCCCACGCCCGAGGTCGAGGGGCTGATCGGCCCCTGGCAGCGCCGGCCGCGCGTGGAAGCGGCGGTCGATGCGCGCGGGGTGCTGGGCCCGGCGCGTCTGCTGCGCCCGGACGACACGCCCACGCCGGGGCTGCAGGTGCTGGAACTGAGCCCCGTGAACGGCCGCTGGACGCTGGTCAGCGACGCCTGGTACTTCGCCGAGGGGCAGGAGCCGGTGTACCGGACCGCGGCCTACGGCGAATTCCGCGTGATGCCGGACGGGCGCGCCCTGCTGGTCGGCCTCGTCGACAAGGACCTGCGCCGCCTGCCCTGAGGTCGCGGGCTCAGCCCTCGCCGGGCTCGCCGCCGTCCAGCATCAGGTCGATGAGCTGGTGCAGGAAGTCCAGCGCCTCTTCGGCGGTGGCGAAGTAGTACTCGCCGCCGAGGTCGGCGGCATCGCCATCCGGGCCGATGTGGGCCAGGCCCCAGCCCTCGGCGCCGCCTCCGATGGCCAGCACCGCGAAGGTGCCCGGCGGCAGCTCGCGGGCGCTGCCGCTGGTGATGCGGATGTCCTTGCCGCGGTAGGTCTGGAAGCGTTTGAGGGGCTCGTACATCCGGTGGATTGTCGGTGCTGCCGGCCGCCCTATAGTCGCGGCATCTTCAATCCGGGAGTCCTCTGCATGAAAGCCATCTGGAACGGCGTGACCATCGCCGAAAGCGCTGACACGGTGCTGGTCGACGGCAACCACTACTTCCCCGAGGCCTCGCTGAACAAGGCCTACACCAGCTTCAGCAACCACCGCAGCAGCAGCGAGAAGGGGCAGGCACAGTACCTGAGCCTGCTGGTGAACGGCGAGTTCAACCCCGACGCCGTCTGGTTCTACGCCGAACCCAATGAGGCCTTCGCCGCCATCAAGGGTCGCGTGGCCTTCTGGAAGGGCGTGCAGATCGTCGAGTGAGCGTCCCGCGGCCTCAGTGCCGCTGCTGCCAGCGCTCCAGCCAGCCCGGCAGGTCCGCAAAGGGCATGGGGCGGCTGATGCCGTAGCCCTGGCCGCAATGGCAGCCCAGATCCAGCAGGCGCTGCCAGCAGTCCGCGGTCTCCACGCCCTCGGCCACCAGGCGGATGTCCAGCGCGCGGCAGAACACCACCAGGCTGGTCACCAGGGAGAGGTCGAACTGGTTCTGGCCGAGCGTGAGGATGTAGGACTTGTCGATCTTGATCTCCTTGATGGCGAACTCGCGCAGGTAGCCGAAGGAGGTGAACCCCGCGCCGAAGTCGTCGATGGACAGCGCGATGCCTTCGGCGGCCAGCGCATCAATGACGCGCCGGGCCTGTACCGGGTTGGCGATCAGCGCCGTCTCGGTCAGCTCGAGGGTCAGCTGCGCCGGCTGCAGGCCATGCCGCTGCAGCACGGCGAGCAGCTGCTCGACGAAGTCCGCGTGCTCCAGCATCCGGGCCGACAGGTTGATCGCGACGCGGACGACGTCCGGGCCGCCGGGCAGGGACGCGGCCTGCGCCAGGGCACCGAGCTGCGCAAGCTGGGCCAGCACCCGCTCGAAGGTCTCCATCGTGAAGCGCGGCAGCAGGGCCGAGGGTTCGACGGCGGCGATGAACACGTCCGGCGCGATCGGGCCGAACTTGCGGTGCTGCCAGCGCGCCAGGGCCTCGAAGCCCAGCACGCGCCCGTCCCGCAGATCGATCTTGGGCTGCCAGTGCCACTGCAGTTCGCCGCGGTCCAGCGCCAGCTCCAGGTCTCCCAGCAGCGTCATGCGGTCCATGAAGTTGCTGCTCTTGGGCTCCAGGGCGTCGTAGATTACGGCCTTGTCGACGCCCTTTTTGGCGCGGTACATGGCGTTGTCGGCGCGGCTGAGCAGCGTGTTCGGGTCCTGGCCGTGCTGCGGGCACAGCGCGATGCCGACCGAGGCGCCGACTTTCAGCACGTCGCCCTGCAGCGCGAAGGGCTGCTCGAGCAGGCGCACCACCTTCAGCCCGAGCGCCTGAGCCACCTCCAGCGAATGCACGCCGTGCAGGATCATCGCGAACTCGTCACCCCCGAGCCGGGCGACGGTATCGGCCTCGCGCACGCTGTCCTCCAGCCGCCGCGCCACCTCGACCAGCAGGCGGTCGCCGACGGCATGGCCCAGCAGGTCGTTGACCTCCTTGAAGCGGTCCAGATCCAGCATCAGCACGGCAAAGGGATCGGCCTTGCGGCGGTGGATCATGCACAGCTGCTCGAGCCGGTCGAAGAAGACGTGGCGGTTGGGCAGGTCGGTGAGCGCGTCATGCAGGCTCTTGTGCAGCAGGTCCTGTTCGGCCTGCCGCAGCCGGGCCTGGACCTGGATCCAGTTCAGCCCCTCGTCGATCGCGCTGCTGACCTTGTCGGCCGAGAGGTCGAGCTTGGAGAGGTACTCGTGGATGCCCAGCTTGATGGCGTCGGCGGCGGTCTTCTCGCTGCCGCCGCCGGTGACGGCCACCACGACGCAGTCCGCGCCCACGCTCTCCCAGATGTCGGGCAGCAGCTCGCGGCCATCGCCGTCGTCCAGCTTGAAGTCCAGGAAGATGAAGGAGAAGCGCACCTTGCGCTCGCGCAGCTCGTTCAGCGCGCCCGACTTCGAGGAGGCCTCGGCGATGTGGATGGGCAGGCGGTAGCGCCGCAGCATGCGCGCCAGGCGCTCGCGGTCCACGTCGTCGTCGTCCACCACCAGGGCGTGGATTTCCTCCGGCGGCAAGCCGGTCGGCGGGGGCGGGCGCGCAGGGCCGTCATGCGGGGGCTTTCTCTCAGGGCAGGCGGACGGAAGCCGCGTACTTGTCCAGGAAGTTCGCGAGCAGCGAGAACTGCGGCCCCACGGCCGACTTGACCATGAAGCCGGCCACGTTCTCGTTGTAGGCGCGGGTGCGGTCGGCATCGCGCGAGGAGGTCGTCAGCACGAAGACCACCGTCTGCTTGAGCGCCGGGTCCCTGCGCAGGGCCTCCAGGAACTGGAAGCCGTCCATGCGAGGCATGTTGAGGTCCAGGAGCACGAGGTAGGGCGGGCTCAAACGGCGGCTGGGGTGCTGGTTGCGCAGGATCTCCAGCGCCACGAGACCGTCCTCCGCCGTGACGGTCTGGCAGTGCACGCCGAGCTTGCGGAAGCTGCGCAGCACGCCTTCGGTGGCGACGTCGTCGTCGTCGACCAGCAGCACGCTGAAGGGCGGCGCGAGGGCCGAGGCCGCCGGTGCGGGCGGGGCGAGGGTGTCAGGATTCATCGTCCACCTCCTTGAGCGCGATCCGCGGCCAGTGCACGCGGAAGCAGGCACCGCCGAGCGCGGTGCTGCGGCTGGCGACGATGGCGCCGCCATGCGCGTTGATCATGCGGCGCGTCACCGCCAGCCCCACGCCATGGCCCGTCGTGGTGGCGCTGGCGCGGTGGAAGAGCTTGAAGATGCGCTCTTCCGCGCCGGCCGGGATGCCCTGGCCGTCGTCCTCGATGGCGAAGACGTTGAAGCGGCCCTCCTCGCGCATCTGGATCCGGATGCGGCCCTCGGTGCCGCCGTGGTGCTTCACCGCGTTGCCGATGAGGTTGCGCAGGCTCAGGCTCAGCGGCGCCCGGGGGGCGGGGAAGGGCTGGCCCTGCACATCGACCTCCACCTGGAAGCCGGGCGGCACGTGCACCAGGGCCAGCACCTCGTCGAGCAGCGGGCCGGGCTCGACGGTGTCCAGGCGCAGGTCCCGCTGGCCGGCGCGGGCGTAGTCCAGCAGGTCGTCGATCATGCGCTCGGCGCGTTCGATACGGGTGCTGATGCGCTCGAAGTTCTGCTGCACCGGCGGCGTGATCGCGGTCTCGGGCAGGTCCTCGCGGATCCAGCTGAGCAGGTCGGCGATGCCCCGCAGCGGCGAGCGCAGGTCGTGCGAGGCCACATAGGTGAACTCCTCCAGCTGGGCATTGGTCTGGCGCAGCGCGGCTTCCGCCTTCTTGCGCAGGGAGATGTCGCTGACCATGGCCAGCGAATGGCGGCCGTCGTGCATGTCCAGCGTCGTCAGGGCGATCTCGACGGGGAACTCCAGCCCGTTGCGGTGCAGCGCGGTGAGGTCGCGGCCGGCGCCCATGCGGCGCAGCGTGGGCTGGCGGGCGTAGCCGTCGCGCAGCTGGACATGACCCGCCCGGTAGCGATCCGGCAGCAGCACTTCCAGCGGCTGGCCCAGCAGCTCGCCCGCCGCGTAGCCGAACTGGGCGTCCAGCGCCGGGTTGCTCAGCTTGATGCGGCCCTGCGGGTCGATGATCAGCAGGCCCTGCGGCATGGCCGCGAAGATCTGCTCGAACTGCCGCTGCATCTGGCGGCGCGCGGAGAGGTCGGAGATGTAGGCCGCCGCGCAGAGCTGCCCGTCGAGGTGCATGGGCGCCAGGGCGATGTCCACGGGGACGGCGTGGCCGTCGCGGTGCTGGGCGAAGAGGTCGCGGCCCGCGCCCATGCGGCGCTGGCGCGGGTCGGCGAAGAAGGCTGCCATCCAGGCGTCGTGGTGCGGCCGGACGGCCTCGGGCAGCAGGTGCTCGAGCGAGCGGCCGAGCAGCCCGCCGGCGGCGTAGCCGAGCATGTGCTCCAGCGCGAGGTTCGCGTAGAGGATGTGCGCGTGCGCCTGGCTCACCACCAGCACGCCCACGGGGGCGTGCTCCAGGACGGCGCGCAGTTCACCGACCGAGGGCGATGGGCTCTGTTCTTCGGCCATGTCCGGGACTCCCTGAACGCGGTGGGCCGGCCTCCTTCAGACCGGCGCTGCGCCGCGGCCGCGCCCGGGTGGTGGCCCGGGGCGCGGTGAATTGACTTCAATCAAACAGGGGATTGACCCGGCGCGAAAGCAAAGACCCCGCAAAGCTTGGGGGTGTGTTGCACTAGCGCTGACGGTGCGTGGACGCGAACGAGGCTGAAAGAGGGGACGGCGGTTCACGTCGCGTACCTCAACCGCGGGGCCACAGCACCCACAGGCGCAGCGGCTGCTTCATGCGGCCGGCCTGGGCTTCGGCCTCGGGGCCCCAGCCCCAGAAGAAGTCCGCCCGCACCGCGCCGACGATGGCGCTGCCGGTGTCCTGGGCCACCACCAGGCGGCGCAGCGGCGTGCTGCTGAGGGGCTCGCTGGTATCGAGCCAGACGAGCGTGCCGTAGGGAATGCTGGTCTTGTCGACGGCGATGGAGCGACCCGGCGTGAGCGGCACGCCCTGGGCGCCCTTGGGACCCAGTTCGGGATCCGGCAGCGCCTCCTCGCGGAAGAAGACATAGCGCGGGTTGGCCCACAGCAGCTCGTTCAGGCGGCCCGGATTGCGGCGGGCCCAGTCGCGGATCTGCGGCCAGGAGGCTTCGCCTGGGCGCAGTTCGCCCTTGTCGATGAGGTAGCGGCCGATGGACTGGTAGGGCTGGTCGTTGTGGCCGGCGAAGGCCAGGCGCAGCAGCCGCGTCTGGCCATCGGGCTCGCGCATCTGCACGCGGCCGGAGCCCTGGATGTGCAGCACCAGGGCCTCGAGCGCGTCGTCCGTGTACGCCAGCTCCAGGGGCTTGAGCCGGGCCTTCACCGCGGCGTCGCCCTCGATCTGGGCGCGGGTGAAGAAGGGCTTGCGCTGGGCGAGGTCCGGCGGCACGCCATGCAGTGGGATGCGGAAGGCGCCTTGCGGTCGGCGGGCCGCCTGGAGCAGGGGCTCGAAGTAGCCCGTCACGAGGCCTTCGGTCTGGCCCTCGAGGGTCTCGACGCGCCAGGGCTGCAGCTGTTCGCGGAACCAGGCGCGCAGGGCGATCTCGTCCTGCGGGTCCGTGGCAAGTGCCGAGGCGCAGGCGTTGGCCCAGCCGGGCGCCGGCTTGCTGCAGGAGCGCAGCAGGGCGGGCCAGGCGGCCAGGGTGCTGTCCTCGCTCCAGCCGGGGAGGTCCGACCACGCGGCCTGGACCCAGCGCGAGCGCTCGCGCAGCTGCACGGGGGCATTGGCGGGAGGCGCCTCGCCCGGGGTGGCGGTGCCCGGTGCGGGAGGCGTCACGACGGGCGCCGGGGGCAGGGATGTCGTGCTGCACGCGGCCAGCAGTCCTAGAATCGCCGCGCCCAGCAGGCCCCGGAATTGGCGGCCGCGCGGGGCCGCTGCGGGGGCGGCCGGGGCCGTCTGGAAGGAAGAGGAAGCGAACAACATGGGCGTGATTGTGCTGGAGGCCCTCGGGGCCCTGGGACTGCTGATCTTCATCGTCTGGTGGACCATGTTCTCCGGCCGCCGGCGGGGTGAGCGCGAACAGCCGCCCGAGGACGACCGCTCCCGCTGATCACCCTGCTGCTCACCCTCGCGGCGTGGCCGGCGGCAGGAAGAAGCTGCGCGGCGACGTGCGCAGCCGCTCCCAGATCGCCCGGCGCACGCGCGCCCGGTCTGCCAGCTGGATGCCGCGCGAGCGCAGGGCCACGCGGAAGGCCAGCGCGAAGCTCACGGCGAGGTTCAGTACACCGGTGCCCGCGATGCCCACCACGCAGAGCCAGAACGGCGCCGTCAGCGCCACGCCCGGGCCCAGGGCGCCGACCGCCGCGGCCAGTTGGCCGGTGGAGAGCGTCACGTGGCGCACCTCAATCGGCAGCGCCACGAACTGCAGCAGCGCCGGCACCAGGCCCAGCATCAGGCCGAGGCTGATGTTGGCCGTCATGCCCGAGATGTTGTGGCGCCACCAGGCCGCCCAGGCCTGCGCACGGGCCGGGCCGAGCCGCGCGACGATGCGCGGATTCCAGGCGATGGCGCTGTCCAGGCGGTGGAAGACGAACCAGTTCTCGGCCCAGCCCGCGATGAGGCTGGACGAGAACAGCAGCACGCCGGTGAAGGCCGCGTAAAGCCACGAGGGGCCGATCACGTTCAGCGAGTGCAGGACGTAGTGCGCCTCCTTGGCCCCCACGAGCGGCGCGCCGGCCAGCAGCCACGCCGCGCCCTGCCCCAGCAGCACGAGCGGCGTCACGAGCGCGAGGTTGCCGAGGATGCCCGCCACCTGCGAGCGCACCAGGTGGGCGACCTCGTCCACGAAGCCGGCGAGGCCCTCGTCGGTGCCGATCTGGCTCAGCTTGTGAGCCATGGCCGGCGCGGTCATGGCGGGCTGCTTGGTCGCGACCGTCCAGTGCAGCAGGTGGATGATGACGAAGCTCAGCGCGTAGTTGGCGCCGGCCCAGAAGCCGGCCCAGAAGGCGCTCAGGCCAAGGGCCATGACGGCGAACTTCGCGAAGGTGGTGCCCGCGATGACCACGCCGCCGCCGGCTGCGCGCCGCAGCATGCCGCGGTATTCGTCCCGGTCGCGGGTGATGTAGTGCTCGCCCGTCTCGGCGCTGCGCTCGGCCACCTTGCGGGCGAGCAGCGAGTAGTGCCGCGCGAAGAGCGTGCGCAGGCTGCGCCGCTCATGCGTGACGCGGACGAGATCGGCCGTGAGCGCGAGCAGGCGCGGCGCCGGCTCGGGCGCCACGAGGCAGTCCATCAGGCTCTCGATGCGGCGCAGGCGCTCGGTGAGCTGCTCGACGTCGAAGATGATGTCCACCGAGACGCCGTAGGTCTCCAGGTGCTCCGGCACGGACTGCACCGCGCCGCGGCACTGGTCCAGCAGCGCGCGCAGCACCTGCAGGGCCTGGCGCAGGGCGGTGTCGTCCCGCGCATCCAGGGCGTCGAGGAACTGCTCGCTGGCGCGCGCCAGCTGCTCGAAGGGGTGGCCGGCCAGCGTCTCGGTGCCCATGCGCAGCCGCAGCGGGCCCGACAGCCCCGCGGCGCGCACGGTGCTGATCAGCACGGTGAGGGCGTCCCGCATCGGGCCACGCCAGCCGTCGGCGTCCTGCGTGGGGAACATCAGCGCCTGCAGGCGGGCCAGCAGCGGCGCGTCGATGCGGCGCAGCCAGGCCTCGTCCTCGCTGTCGGGAAAGAGCTGCGCGAAGAGCTCGCCCAGCTCGGTCGTGTCGACGGTGCCCGGCAGCACGCGCAGGCGCAGGCGGTGGAAGACCTCGCCCCACAGCGCCATGCGCGGCGCGAAGCCGACGTCGGCGAAGAGGCCGATGGCATTGAGCTCGGTCCAGCAGCGGGCGATGACGCCGCGCACCGCGGCCTGGTGCTCCGGGTGCCGCTCCAGCACATTGAGCAGGTGCTTCAGGCGCAGCAGGGGCAGGGGGGTGGCGTCGGCGGCGCGTTCGTCCTCGCGCGAGGTGGGCGCGTGGCGCAGCCATTCCAGGAGGCGGGCCAGCCAGAGGTTGCGGGCCGGCAGCGGGGCTTTCGGGTCCGCGGCGTTCAGCAGGGCCGTGAGGTCCCACGCCGTGGCGCGCTGGAAGAAGCGCCCCGCCATCAATGCAGCTGGCTGGCTTCGGCCAGCAGGAATTCGGGGACGTCGGCGTAGAACACCTCGGCGTCCTCGCTCACGCAGAGGTAGCGGCCGCGCATCGTGCCCTGCGGCGTAGCGATCTGCGCCCAGGAGCTGTAGCGGAAGGTCTCGCCCGGCTGCAGCAGCGGCTGGTGGCCCACGACCGCGAGGCCGCGCACCTCCTGCACGGCGCCGGCGGCGTCGGTGATCGTCCACTCGCGGCCGATCACCTGCGCGGGGGTGTCACCCGTGTTGGTGATCGTGATCGTGTAGCTGTAGGCATGCAGACCGCGCTCGGGGTCGGTCTGCTCGGGCAGGGCGGCGACTTGCACGCTGCAGGTGATTTCGAGATGGGCCATGCGGGGCATTCTAGGGACAGGGGGCGGGCCGCGTGCGACGGGGTGTTTCCGGGCCGTTCATGCGAAGGAGGCGGGCGGCCTCCGCACGATCCATGACGACAGTCGCCCCGCGCGCCGCGTAAGCTCCGGGCCATCCGAACACCCTGAGCGCTCCCCGCCATGAATTCCCGAACCTATGTGGCCGACGACGGCCATGCCCGCTGCGCCTGGTGCGAGGCGCCCGGCTTCGAGGCCTACCGTCACTACCATGACACCGAATGGGGCTACCCGGTGACGGACGAGCGCCGCCTGTTCGAGAAGCTGTGCCTCGAAGGCTTCCAGTCGGGCCTGAGCTGGCGGACGATCCTCGCCAAGCGTGAGGCCTTCCGCGCCGGCTTTGCCGGCTTCGACCCGGCGAAGGTGGCCGCGTTTGACGAGTCCGACGTCCAGCGCCTGCTGGCGGATGCCGGCATCGTGCGCCACCGCGGCAAGATCGAGGCGGCCATCCACAACGCCCGCCTGATCCCGGCGCTGCGCGAGGAGTTCGGCTCGCTCGCGGCCTTCTTCTGGAGTTTCGAGGAGCCCGCCGAGCAGGACGTGCCGGTGCGCGGCGAGTCCGAGACCTCGCGCCGCCTCTCCAAGACCCTGCGCGCGCGGGGCTTCAAGTTCGTGGGCCCGACGACCTGCTACGCCTTCATGCAGGCCATGGGCCTCATCAACGACCACGCGCCCGGCTGCCGCTGGCGCGCCGAGGTGGACGCCGCCCGGCAGGCTTTCACGCCGCCGCGCTGAATCCGCCCGGCGCGGGGCGGCGGGGGCGGGGCGCTTTCGTAAAATCCGCGCTTCTGCCTCCCCGGCACCACGAGGGCCGGGGCCCGATTCCTTCCCCTGCCCCGCACGCCATGAGCCACCGCATCGCCCCGAGCATCCTCTCCGCCGACTTCGCCCGCCTGGGCGAGGAGGTCCGCAACGTGCTGGCGGCGGGCGCCGACTGGATCCACTTCGACGTGATGGACAACCATTACGTCCCCAACCTGACCTTCGGCCCGATGGTCTGCGAGGCGCTTCGCAAGCACGCCGTGAAGCCCGACGGCACGCCCGCGCCCATCGACGTCCACCTGATGGTCCAGCCCGTGGACGCCCTGGCCCAGGCCTTCTGCAAGGCCGGCGCCGACCTGGTCAGCTTCCACCCCGAGGCCTCGGCCCACGTGGACCGCACGCTGCAGCTGATCAAGGGCGAGGGCAAGCAGGCCGGTCTTGTCTTCAATCCCGGCACGCCGCTGGACGTGCTGGAGTGGGTCATCGACAAGGTCGACCTCGTGCTGATCATGAGCGTCAACCCCGGCTTCGGCGGCCAGAGCTTCATCCCCAGCGCGCTCCGCAAGCTGGAGCAGGCCCGCAAGATCATCGATGCCAGCGGCCGCGACATCCGCCTGGAGATCGACGGCGGCGTCAAGGTGGACAACATCCGCCAGATCGCCGACGCCGGCGCCGACACCTTCGTGGCCGGCTCCGCCATCTTCGGCAAGCCGGACTACAAGGCCGTCATCGACGCCATGCGTGCCGAGCTGGCGCGCTGAGCGCGTGGCCGGGCGGGCGCGTCAGCCGTCCCGCCCCTTGCCGCGTTGAACCCGGATGAACACGCAACGCTCGCCCTTTCGCCGCGCACCGTCGGCCTCGATCGCCGCGACTGCCCTGCTGCTCGGCCTGCTCTGGCAACCGCACGCCCATGCCTTCCGCTGCAACACCTGGGTCATCGACCCGGGCCTGCGCAAGGCCGAGGTGCTGGGCAAGTGCGGCACGCCCTTCAGTCAGGACCAGCGCACGGAATACCGCATTCAGCGTGTCCGTGAGACGGTCTGGACGCGCCCCGCCAGCGGCGGGCCGGCGGTCCAGAGCGCCGTCGAGGTGGAGCGCCAGGTGCCCGTCGTCATCGAGGAATGGGTCTACAACTTCGGCCCGCAGCAGTTCATGCAGGCCCTGCGGTTCGAGAACGGCGTGCTGGTCGAGACCCGGGACCTGGGCTACGGCTCCTGACGCCGCACTGCGGCCCTTCTGATGCCGTCGCGCGGTCGCGCGGCCGCTAGCATCGCCAGCACGCCCGGGGGCGGCCCCCTGGGTTACCGCTGCCCGCCTTGCGCCTGCTGACTTCTATACTCCCCGCCAAGCCATGGGGCCCTCGGCACCCATGCAAGGATCAATCGTCGCAAGACCTGACCCCTGCCGGTCAGCGCCGCGACGCTACGAGGTGCAGGGACATGACCGTCACGGGGACCGTCGGCGCGGTGGCGGCCGGCAATGCTGCGCACGCCAAGCCGGTTGCGGAACGCTTTGAGCTGGGGGAGTGGCGCGTCGATCCGGCTGCCAACCGCCTGGTGCATGCCACCGAGGGCGAGCAGTCCCTGGAGCCCCGCGCGATGGCCGTGCTGCTGGCGCTGTGCGCGTCGCCGGGCGAGGTCATCAGCGCCGACACCCTGCTGGTGCGCTGCTGGGGCGATGCCCTCGTCGAAGGCGGCCTCGGCGACAACCCCGTCCACAAGAGCATCAACCAGCTGCGCCGCGCCCTGGGCGACAGCGCCACCGCGCCGCGCTACATCGAGACCATCCGCAAGCGCGGCTACCGCGTCATCGCGCCCGTGCGCGGCGGGCAGGGGCAGGCCCGCAGCGGTGCCTGGCAGGGCGGCTCGCCCTTCCGCGGCCTGCAGGCCTTCGACACCCGCCATGCCGAGGTCTTCTTCGGCCGCGAGCAGGCCACGCAGGAGCTGCTGCGCAGCGTCACCGCGCAGATGCAGCGCCAGCACGGCCTGGTGCTGGTGCTGGGGCCGAGCGGTTCCGGGAAGACTTCGCTCGTCAGCGCCGGCCTGATCCCCACCCTGCAGCGCGAGCCGCTGGCCGGGCGCTGGCAGCTCGTCAGCCACAGCCAGCTGGACCTGGCCGATCTGAGCGTGCAGGCCGCCGAGTCCGCCGACGGGACGGCATCCCCCCCGGCTTTCGCGCTGGCCCTGGCCGCCGCGTTGCTGGACTGGGAGACGCCTGCTGGCGAGCCGCTGCTGGCCGGCTTCAACGCCCATGACCTCGCCCGCGCCCTCAGCGAGACCCCCGCCACCGTGCTGGCCGAGCTGCGCGCCGCGCTGCTGCGCCAGGGCGGCAGCGGGCAGCCCTATGCGCTGCTCTTCATCGACCGGCTCGAGGCCCTGTTCCGCCCGCCGCTGGGCGAGGAAGCGCAGCGCGAGCCGGCGCTGCGCCTGCTGCAGCAGCTGGCCGAGAGTGGCAGCGTGCTGCTGGTGGCCGCCTGCCGCAACGACTACTACCCTCAGCTGGCCCAGCACGCCTGGCTGATGCGGGACAAGGCCCAGGGCGGCCACCTCGACCTCGCGCCGCCGAGCCGCGCCGAGATCGCCCAGATGGTCCGCCTGCCGGCCCGCGCCGCCGGGCTGAGCTTCGGCATCGACGCGTCCACGCACCAGCGCCTGGACGATCTGCTGTGCGACGCCGCCGCCGCCAGCCCTGACGCCCTGCCGCTGCTGCAGTACACGCTCGAGCAGCTCTACCAGCAGCGCAGCGCCCATGGCGAGCTCACCTTCGCGGCCTACCAGGCGCTGGGCGGCGCCGCGGGCGGCATGGGCGGGCTGGAGGGCGTGATCGCCGAGCAGGCCGAGCAGCTCATCCGCGCGATGACCCCCGTCCAGCAGGCGGCGCTGCCGCATGTGCTGGCCTTGCTCGTGCTGGTGGGCGAGGACGAGTCCAGCCCCGTCGGCGGCCGCCGCGCGCTGTGGAGCGAGCTGCGCACGGCCGCCGAGCGCGAGCTGGTGCGTGCGCTCGTGGACGCGCGCCTGCTGGTGAGCGAGCACAGCACCGAGTTCGCCCGCGAGGAGCCGGGTTTCCGCGTCGCCCACGAAGCGCTGCTGCGCCGCTGGCCCCGCGTGACGGACTGGATCGCTCAGCATCGCCAGGACCTGCAGACCCGAGCCCGGTTGCGCCAGCAGGTGCAGCGCTGGGAGCAGGGCGGGCGGGCGGCGGAGTTCCTGTGGCCGCGCGGGCGGCAGTTGCAGGACGCCTGGCGCTTGCGCGAGAGCGAGGTGCATGCGCTGAGTCCGGCCGAAGGGCGATTCCTGGCGGCGAGCATGGGGCGGGCCGTCGCCGTGCAGCGGCTCAAGCATTTCGCCATTGCCGTATTGCTGACACTGACGGTGTTGTCCGGGCTGCTGGCCCTGAAGGCATTCCGGGCTGAACGTGATGCGACGGAGAAAAAGGCGACCAGCGATCGCCTGCTCTCCTTCATGCTCGGAGAAATGGCGGAGCAACTGCGCCCGGTCGGCCGGTTGTCGCTGATCGAGCGCATCGGCACCGAGGCCATGGGCGTGCTGCAGACCTCCGCGCTGGCGAATGAGGCGCCGTCGGCCCGGATTCAGCGGGCCCGCGCGCTGTTGATCCTGGGCGAGGTCTACTGGGAAAAGAAGCAGACCGACTCCGCCCGGAAGGCATTCGATGTGGCCCTGGAACTCTGCCGGGGGGTTGATGCCGGGGGGCTCGCCAGGGATGAGCGGGGGAATTACTACAAGACCCTGGGTGCCGCAGAGTATTGGGTGGCGCAACTGAAGTTGAGCGCCGGTGAGCGGGAAAAGGCCAAGGAGGGGTTTTCCAACTATCTCTCGGCTTCTCGCCAGGGATTGGCGCTGGCACCGCAGGACCAATCGGCGCAGTTGGAAGTGAGTTATTCGCTCAATGCCCTCGGTTCGCTGGCATTGCGAGATCTTGATATTCCCCTGGCGCGACAGCTCTTTGCGGAGCGCCTCAGCATTACCCGGCAAATCCTGCGGGCGACGCCGGACGACTATCTGCGTCAACTCGATCTGGCCAATGTGCTCGAATGGACGGCCGAAGTCTGTCTGGTGGAGCGGGGTGATGCGTCCTGCTGGCCCGACATTGACGAGATGACGCAGCTGCTCGAGCAGGCTGCGGCGAGCCGGCCGCAGGACATGCGGGTGCAGATGCGCCTGGCCAGCGCCTATGCCTGGCGCGCGTTGCTGCACGAGCAACTCGGTCAGTACGAAAAAGGATTGGAAGTGATCCGCAAGGCGCAGTCCATGGCCCGGCGCACGGCCATGGCGGACGCTGACAATCAGGAATGGAAGCGCCGCGTCGTGGTCTTCTCCTCGATGGAAGCGGTGCTGCGAAGCCGGCTCCCGAAATCCCAGGGCCCGGGACGCGAGCCCATCGATCTCGCGACGCTCCAGACCCATGTGCAGCAGTATGGCGACGCGGCGCCGGCCTTGCGATATGAATACATGATCGTGGCCTACGCGTCCGGCCAGGGCGTGGACTTGCATCGGGCCGCCGAGCGGATCGAGACCCAGCGGGGCCTGTGGCGCATCAAGGATTTCTACCGGCTCGCGGAACTGGATTCCCTGTCCTTGCGGTGGACGCGGGACCACGATCCGGTGGCAGGAAAGAGAATGTGCTCCGAAATGAAGGAGTATTGGGGGCGGCTCAGCAAGAATGGCCTGCAGCTTGCGGGCAGATTCGTTGATTCGATGGGTCCGCTGTGTGGAGAGTGATTTTTATGGAGATGTGATGGATACGGAGAATGGCACTGTTCTGGGGTCGACCAACAAGCCCTATCAGGTGAATGTCGCTGCCGCGCTGGATGGCAACGGCAATCCCTATTTCCTGTACAGCGACGTGACTGGCAAGCCGCTGGTGTCACCCATCGTTTTCCCTTCCGCTGAAGGTTACGATTCGGTGCGCTACCAAGATATCGGCACCGGTCCTTTGCGCCTGTGGGGTCAGAATACCCATACGGTCAGTGGTTCGGGCGGTCCGCAGGGTGATAACCAAAGCCTGGCCCCGGGCGGTCAGGTCACGATTCCCGTGCGCAAGGGCACCACGAGAAGCACCATTCTCATTTTCACCAACAATAGCGGTCCCTCGGGTGCCTTTGTCGGCCTGGTGCCAACGCCTGATCCGGTGGCAGAAAACCCACCCGGTTGATCCGCTGAATCCGGCAGCGGGCATTCGGTGCCGTCGGGAATCGAAAGTCCGCTTCACCTGTCACGCCCGGCCCTTGCCGGGCGTACTGCTTCTTGGGGTTTCGTCGGAGCCGCGCCCGCTTCCGAAAACCTGCCGGATTCTTCCGGCCATGATGCGATGTCTGGCCGTCATCTGATTCCCGCTCGCGCCGCCTCTGGTTCACGGATGGTGCTCACGACACGGCCGAAACCGTCACAATCAGCGCATGGCCCCCTCGTACCGCGTGGGCCGGGCCGATCGGACCTGGGAAGGGTTTGATAGAAAAATTTAAGGGTTAACCCTTGGTTCTGATCCCGAATCGCCCCTCAGAAGCTTCCGGAAGGTTCCCGGAAGGCGACTTTTCCTTCGATTTCCTATCGTTCAGCCCATCGATGCACCGCGCATCGACGCGCCGCCCGCCCCGCCTCCCCGGCTTGTGCTGGCCCGCCCCTCCAGTCGCATCTGACGAGGTCAACATGAGCAAGGAAATCGATACCAGCCTGAATGAGGAGCAATCGGCTGCCAATAACCTGGGCCATGCCGCTGCCGATTCTCAGGAAACTTCCCAGACGGGCAGTGCTGCGAGCACGGATACCGTCCTGTCCTATGAAAACATGCTGGCACAAGTCACGGCCAGCATGAATCCCGCCCCGGTGGTCCGGTATGAACCCATGGTTCAGCAGGGCCGGGTATTCCTGGTCCAGGATATTCTCAAGAGCCTGCGCAACGAGAAACTGCAGACCCAGGAGGAAATGGCAGAAGCTTGCCAGCAGGGCCGATTTCGCGTCTCGATCGCTTCCATCAAGCGCGCCGAGATCGGGCGGCCAGTGCTTTTTCGTATCGCGCGGGAACTCGCACGGTATTTCAACGTCCCCGTCGAGAGAATCGTGAAAATGCGCCCGGTGACTGTCGCCGAATATCTGGCGGGCGAAACCAGGCACTGATTCCACGACGGGGGCTCTGGGGCACTTCTCGAAACCTCCCGCCCCGCTGACGCAAAGGGCTGAGACGATGGCGAGATGATCACGCCGCGCATCAAGCCGTCCAAGTTCTGGAACCACCGCCCGGAGGCGGACCTGTTCGTCCAGGAACACCGCCAGGCCAAGCTGGGCCAGTACGTCGCCAAGCTCGCCGCGATGGACGAGCTGATCGACTTCGGGGCAATAGCCGCTGCCGTGGACAAGGCCATGCCGCGCGCTGATCGAGCACGAGGCGGCCGCCCGCCCTACGCCACCGAGATCATGGTGCGACTGGTCTTCCTGCAGTCGCTGTACAACCTCAGCGACGAAGACTGCGAACACCAGGTGCTGGACCGCATGAGCTTCCAGCGCTTTTGTCGCGTAGACGGTCTGCTGCACATCCCCGATGCCCGCACGCTGTGGAAGTTCAAGCAACGCCTGGCCGAAGGCGGCCTGGGCGGACGCGCGATCTTCGATGCCGTGAGCCTGCAACTGCAGCAGCACGGCTTCATCCCGCGCGGCGGTCAGATCGTGGACGCCAGCATCGTGCAGGCGCCCATCACGCAGGCCAGCAGCCAGGAGCGAGAGTCGCTCAACCGAAGCCAGGTGCCCGAGGGCTGGAGCCAGAAGAGGCTGCGGCACACCGACCGCGACGCCCGCTGGACCAAGAAGCACGGCAAGGCCTTCTACGGCTACAAGCTGCACGCCAACACCGACCGGCGCTACAAGCTGATCCGACAGGTCAAGGTCACACCGGCCAACGTGGACGACGGGCAGACCTTGAAGGACGTGCTGGACGCCAGCAACACCGGCAAACGCGTCCTGGCCGACCGGGGCTACGACGCGCAGGCCAACCGTGAGCTGCTCAAGGGCCAGGGACTGCGCGACGACATCGCGCGGCGCGCCAAGCCCGGCCAGCAGGCGCGCCAGCGGCTGGATGCGCGCAACCAGACCATCAACCGCAGCCGGGCACGGGTGGAACACGTGTTTGCCGGACTGCAGCAGCTTGGCGGCAAAGTGGTGCGGGCGATGACGCTGGCCCGCAATGAACTGGCGATCCTGGTGAAGTGCGCGGCGTACAACGCCAAGCGGCTGGTGTGGCTGATGAGCCAGAAGCCGGCGCGGGGTGCGCGATGAAGGGCGAGGTGCGTCTGCAGCACGCCGCAGCAGGCGTTCTCGGCCTCGGGCAAGGCCGAATCGGCCAGGAAAGCAGCGACAAACCGCTGCCGTGAACATCAAATCAGGCGCGGCCTTCGCGCTGGACGGCGTTCAGACGCGGGTGGCAAGGTTTTGCGAAGTGCCCTCTGGCGCGTACCAGGCGCGCCGGTCCCGCCGCGCACCGCCGGCGGACGGGCCACCCGAGCGGGGGGCAGGCCTTGACCTCCGTCATCCTGCACCCTTGGCTGCAGGGGCTTTGGAGTACATCCTCTCCAGCGGGCTCGCCCATAATGCCCGCCATGAAATCCCTGCTGCTGGTCTGCACGGCCAACATCTGCCGCTCGCCCATGGCCGAGGCGGTGTTCAAGGCGCAGGCTGCCGTCCTCGGACTCGGGCGCGTGGCCTCAGCCGGCGTGCGCGCCTCCTCCCGGGCGCAGAGCATGGACGCGCGGGCCGCCGCGGCGCTCAGCCGCCGCAGGTACCCCCTCGAGAAGAAATGGCGCTCCCGCCGCATCGAGGCGGAGGACTTCCTGCGCTTCGACCACGTCCTCGCGATGGACGAGGACAACCTCCACGCGCTGCGCCGCCAGTGCCCGCCCGAGCTCCTGCACAAGGTCGGCCTGCTGCTGGACGTGGTGCCCGGCCGTGAGGGTCAGGAGGTGCCGGACCCGTACTTCGGCAGCGCGCAGGGCTTCGAGAACGTGCTGGATCTCATCGAGCTGGCCGCCCGCAGCTGGGCGCAGGCGCCGCTGGCGCGCCGGGTGCTGCGCTAGCCGATGTCCAGGAACCCGCCGACCATGCTGTTCCGCACCAAGCTGGCCCTCAACCTCATCGCGCAGATCGTCCTCGTGCTGGTGGCGACGGCGGCGGTGGGCTATCTGGTCGCGGGCTACCGCAGCCTGCTGGAGCAGCAGCGCCAGTTCCAGCTGCGGGACCAGCTGGTCGCCCAGCTGCAGCGCAGCTCGGACGAGCTCACGCGGATGTCGCGGCTGTTCGTGGTGAGCCGTGACGCGCAGTTTGCCGACCACTACCGCGAGGTCGCCCGCATGCGAGAGGGCCTGCAGTCGGAGCCCGAGGGCTATGACGAGGTCTACTGGGACCTGGCCCTGGACCAGCCCCGCGCCGCGGGCCGCCCCGTGGCCGCGCGTGCCATGCAGGCGAAGCTGCAGGACGCCGGTTTCGCGCCCGAGGACTACGCCCGCCTGGCCGAGGCGCTGCGCCGCTCCGAGGCGCTGATGAAGACCGAGCAGCAGGCCATGGGCCGGGTGGACACCCGCGGCTCGACGCACCCGCTGTCGGAGGAGGAATGGAAGGAGGCGCTGGAGATGCTGCACGGCCCCGCCTACCGCCACGCCAAGGCCGAGATCATGGGGCCGCTGCGCGCCGTGAGGCAGTCGCTGAAGGCCGGCCACGAGGCGCAGATCCAGCCCTTGAAGGACAACCTGCGCTTCACCGCCTGGCTGGCCATCGTCTGCCTGGTGCTCACCGGCGGCAATGCCGTGTTCATGGCCATGCGCTATGACCGCTCCGTGCGCCGCCCGGTGGAGATGCTGCGCCACTGGGCGCGGCAGGTGCGCAAGGGGCAGCAGAGCCAGCGCATCAGCCTCGGGCACAGCTCCGAGTTCGGCGAGCTCTCGCAAGCCATCGACGAGATGGCGGAGTCCGTCGAGCGCAGCCTCGACGAGCTGAAGGAGGAGGTGGCGCGCCGCGCCCGCGCCGAGCAGGTGGTGCGCCATCTGGCCAACCACGATGCGCTCACGGGCCTGCCCTCGCTGCGCCTGCTGCACGACCGCCTGGACCGCGCCCTGGCGCAGGCCCAGCGCAAGAGCCAGGGTCTGGCGCTGATCTTCGTGGACCTGAACGACTTCAAGCCCATCAATGACCGCTACGGTCACGAGGCGGGCGACCAGGTGCTGAAGGTCGTGGCTCAGCGCCTGGCGGCGTCACTGCGGGAGGCCGACACGGTGGGTCGCATCGGCGGGGACGAGTTCCTCGTGCTGCTGCCCGACGTCGACAGCCTCGCCCAGGCCCAGCAGGTCAAGGCCAAGCTGGTGGCGCTGCTGGAGCAGCCCATCTTCATCTCCGTCCACAACCTCGCCGTGCGGGTGACGGCGGCCATGGGCATCGCCGTCTATCCGGTCATGGCCAACGACGCGCAGGGCCTCATGCGCATCGCGGACCAGGACATGTACCGCGACAAGGCGGAGATGCGCACGCACCAGGGCGCCGGCAAGGGCGCCTGACGCGGGCCGGCGCGGCCCTCAGGCGCCGTGGGCCGGCAGCGGGGCGCTGTCATGCACCTCGCGCAGGTCGGGGCCCGTGCCGCTGAAGCGGTCCAGCGCCAGGTAGATCACCGGCGTGATGTAGAGCGTCACCGCCTGCGAGACGATCAGCCCGCCCACCACGGCCAGGCCCAGCGGCTGGCGCAGCTCGGCGCCGGCACCGAGGCCCAGGGCGATGGGCAGGGCGCCCATCAGCGCGGCCAGCGTCGTCATCATGATGGGGCGGAAGCGCAGGCGGCAGGCCTCGCGGATCGCCTGCTCCGGCGTCATGCCGCCACTGCGCTGCGCGTCGAGCGCGAAGTCGATCATCATGATGGCGTTCTTCTTCACGATGCCGATCAGCATCACGATGCCGATGGTCGCGATGACGGTCAGCTCCATGCCGAAGAGCTCCAGCGTGGCCAGCGCCCCCACGGCCGCGGAGGGCAGGCCGGCGAGGATGGTCACGGGGTGGATGTAGCTCTCGTAGAGCACGCCCAGCAGCACGTAGATCACCGCCAGCGCCAGCACGATCAGCAAGACCTGACCCCCTTGCGAGTCCTGGAACACCGCGGCGTCTCCGCCATAGCTCGTGATGATGGACGCCGGCAGCTGCATCTCGCGCACATAGCCGTCCAGCTTCGCGGTGGCCTGCCCCAGCGGAACCTCGGGGGCCAGGTTGAAGGCCACCGTGATGGCCTGCAGCTGGCCCTGGTGATTCACCGCGGTGGGGCCGAGGCCGCGCTGCACCGTGGCGAAGGCCTGCAGCGGCACGAGCGTGCCGTTGCGGCCGCGCAGCTGGATCTTGGCGAAGGCGTCCTCCGTGCCGCGGTCCTCGGGGCTCGCCTCCATGATGACCTGGTAGGTGTTGCTCTCGGCGTAGATGCTGGACACCTGGCGCTCCCCGAAGGCGTCGTAGAGCGCCGTGCGCAGGTCCTGCATCTGCACGCCCAGCAGGTTGGCGCGCTCGCGGTCGATCACGAGATTGGCCTGCAGGCCGCGCTGCTGGGAGTCGCTCGTGACGTCGCGGAACATCGGGTCGCCCCGCAGCTTCTCCTGCAGCTTCTGCGCCCACTGGCCGAGCTCGCCCGCGCTCACGGACTGCAGCGAGTACTGGTAACGCGCCTTGCTCTGGCGGCCGCCGAGCTGCAGGTTCTGCACCGGCCGCAGATAGACGGCGATGCCCGGCACCTTGCGCAGCTCCTTGCGCAGGCTCTCCAGCACCTGCGGCATGGCGGCGCGGTCCTTGCGGGGCTTGAGGTTGATGAACATGCGGCCGTTGTTCACCGAGTTGCCGCCGCCGCCGCCCGCGCCCAGCGCCGACGCCACGCTGGCCACGGCCTCGTGCTGGCGCACGATCTCGGCCAGGCGTTGCTGCAGCTGCTCCATGGCGGCGTAGCTGATGTCCTCCGAGGCCTCGGTGCTGGCCTGGATCTGGCCGACGTCCTCCTCGGGGAAGAAGCCCTTGGGAATCAGGCTGTACTGCACGACGGTCGCGACGAAGCTGGCCACGGCCACCGCGAGCACGGCCTTGCGATGCGCCAGGGCCCA
Organism: Burkholderiaceae bacterium; assembly: GCA_041906185.1. Classification (GTDB taxonomy): domain Bacteria; phylum Pseudomonadota; class Gammaproteobacteria; order Burkholderiales; family Burkholderiaceae_C; genus Roseateles_B. Next base: position 30,711 of record JAYRJQ010000005.1, on the reverse strand, counting down.
GTCCAGGCTGCGCTCGTAGGCGCCGAGCACCGCGCTGAAGCCGCGCTCGAAGGTCTTGCCGAGCGCCGATTCCTCGACCTCGTGGTGCGGCTGCAGGAAGCGGCTGCACAGCATGGGCACGAGGCTCAGCGAGACCACGGCGGAGACGAGGATGGCCAGCATCACCACCACGGCGAACTCGTGGAAGAGCAGGCCGATCACGCCGGGCATGAAGAAGATGGGGATCAGCACCGCCACCAGCGAGATCGAGATGGACAGGATGGTGAAGGCCATCTCCCGTGCGCCGCGCACCGCGGCGTCGAAGGGCGCCATGCCGTCCTCGACGTGGCGCACGATGTTCTCGAGCATCACGATGGCGTCGTCCACCACCAGGCCCACGGCGAGTGTGATGCCCAGCAGCGAGATGTTGTCCAGGCTGTAGCCCAGCGCGTAGAGCAGCGTCAGCGCGCCGATCAGCGAGATGGGCAGCGAGAGCGTCGGGATCAGCGTGGCCACCGCCCGGCGCAGGAAGAGGAAGATCACCAGCACCACGAGCGCCACGGTGAGCGCCAGCGTGAAGTAGACGTCGTGCAGCGACTCGCGGATGGACATCGAGCGGTCGTTCAGCGTGCTCATCTGCACGGAGGCCGGCAGCTGCGCGGCCATGCGCGGCAGCATGGCCTTGACGGCATCGACCACCGCCACGGTGTTGGCGTCCGGCTGGCGCTGCACGGCCAGCGTGATGGAGCGCTCGCCATTGAAGCTGGCGTAGGACTTCGTCGTCTCGAAGCTGTCCTGCACCTCCGCCACGTCGCGCAGGAAGATGGGCTGGCCGTTGCGGCTCGCGACCACGATGGCGCCGAACTCGCGGGCGTTCTTCAGCTGCTTGTTGGCCTGGATGGTGAGTGTCTGGCGCGCGCCGTCCAGCACGCCCACGGGCGTGTTGGCGTTGGCCGAGCGCACGGCGGCCTGCAGCTCCTCCAGCGTGGTGCCGCGCTGCGTGAGCGCCTCGGTCTTCGCCTGGATGCGCACCGCGTAGCGCTTCTGGCCGAAGATGGACACCTGGGCCACGCCGTTGATGGTCGAGAGCGCAGGCGTGATGAGGTTCTCGGCGTAGTCGTTGAGGTCCGAGAGGTTCAGCGAGGGCGAGGTGAGCGCCACCATCAGCACCGGCGCGTCGGCCGGATTGACCTTGCGGTAGGACGGCGGCGAGGTCATCTCGGTGGGCAGCGCGCGCAGCGAGCGGAACAGCGCGGCCTGCACGTCCACCGCGGCGGCGTCGATGTTGCGGCTGGGGTCGAACTCCAGCGTCAGCGAGGTGCTGCCGAGGATGCTGGTCGAGGAGATGCCCGACAGGCCGGCGATCGTGGAGAACTGCTTCTCCAGCGGCAGGGCCACCGAGGACGCCATCGTCTCGGGGCTCGCGCCGGGCAGGCTCGCCTGCACGTTGATGACGGGCGTGTTGTAGGAGGGCAGGGCGGCGACGGGCAGCTTCGAGAAGGCCGCGAGGCCGGCGATCACCAGCGAGAGGTTCAGCAGCACGGTCATCACCGGCCGCCGGATGAAGAGCTCGGTCAGCTTCATGCGCTGGCTCCCGAGGCGGGGGCGGAGGCGGCGCCGGCGGCTTCGTCGGCGCTCTTGGCCCGGCCCGGGTTCACGGCCGCCGGCTGGACCTTCAGCGGCGTGCCGGGCCGCAGGTTCTGCTTGCCTTCCAGCACCACCTGCTCGCCGGCCTCGACGCCTTCCACGACGGCGAAGTCACCGAAGGCGTAGCGCTGCTGCACGGTCTTGAGCTGGGCCGTCTTGTCCGGCCCGACGACATAGAGCTGGCGCTCGTTGCCGCGCAGGATCAGCGCGGCCTGCGGCACGACGACGGCGTTCTTCAGGGTGCGCAGCGTGAGCCGCACCCGCACGTACTGGCCGGGCCACAGCTGCTGGCCGGCGTTGTCGAACTCGGCGCGGGCCTTGATGGTGCCGGTCGTGGCATCGACGAGGTTGTCCACGAAGCCGAGGTGGCCGGTGAGGAGGGCCTCCGCGCCCTTGCCCTTGCCACGCGGCGATCCGGGCAGGCTCACCTGGACGTCCAGCGGTTCCGTCTTGCCGTCCGGGCCCGGGCGCACGGCGGCGAGCAGCGGCTGAAGCTGCGTCTCGGGCACGACGAAGCTCACGCCGATGGGCGAGAGCTGGGCGATGTTGAGCAGCGGCGCGGCGCTGGCGTTGGCCTGCACCAGCGCGCCGGGCATGGCGTTGACGAGGCCCGCACGGCCGGCGAGCGGCGCCCGCAGCTCGTTGTAGCTGACGCTGACCTGCGCGGCCTGCACGGCGGCCTCGTCGGACTGCACCACGGCGCGCTGGGCCTCGACATTGCTCAGCGCGGTGTCCACGGCGCTCTGCGCGACGAAGTTCTGGCGCAGCAGGTCCTGGGCGCGCTGCAGCTGGCGCTCGGCGTCCGCGAGGCTGGCGCGGTCCCGGGCGAGCTGGGCGCGCGCCTTGTCGAGATTGGCGCGATCGGTGCGGTCGTCGAAGCGGAACAAGACCTGACCCTTGCTTACCATCTGGCCGTCCTTGACCAGAACCTCGCGCACGGTGGAGGTGGTCTGGGCGCGCAGGTCCACGCTCTGCAGCGCGGCCACCGTGCCGGCGGCGTCGATGCTCACGGGCACGTCCTGGCGCTGCACCGTCACGACGCCCACCGTCTGCGGCGCGGCATTGCCCTTGCCGCCGGGGGCCGAAGCCGCGCCGCTCGCGGCATTGCCTGAGGGGCTGGCCGTCTCGGTGCGGTGGGCGTTCCAGCGCCAGGCGGCGCCGGCAAGAATCAGCAGGGCAAGGGTGGCAACGACGGGCGTGCGGCGCATGGGCGGGTCTTTCTGACCTGAGCCGGCACGCCACGGGTGCTGCGCGGGGAGGCGGCAGTCGCTGCGTGGTCCGCAGGCTCAGCAGGAGGCTGGTGGGAAGCCCCGAAGCTTAGCCGGCCGGCCGTTCCTGCGTATTGCCCCGACGTGAAGTCGGCGCATGACTTTATGCATGCAGCAGTGCCAAGGCGAGCTTCGCCCCGGCGCGCGCGTTGTGGCGCACGAGCGCGATGTTGGTCGCGAGGCTGCGGCCGTCCGTCAGCGCCTTGATGCGCGCCAGCAGATAGGGCGTCACCGCCTTGCCCTGGATGCCCTGGGCCTCGGCCTCCTGCAGGGCCTGCGCGGTGATGCGCTCGATCTCCTCGCGCGGCATCGCCTCGGCGGCCGGCACGGGGTTGCTGATCACCACGCCGCCCGCGAGGCCGAGATTCCACTTGGCCTTCAGGAAGCGGGCCTGCTCGGCCGGGTCGTCGATGCGGAAGTCGGCCTTGAGACCGCTGTCCGGCGTGTAGAAGGCCGCGAAGTTGTCCTGGCCGATGGAGAGCACCGGCACGCCGTGCGTCTCCAGGTACTCCAGCGTGAGCGGCAGGTCCAGGATGCTCTTGGCGCCCGCGCACACGACGGCCACGGAGGTGCGCGCCAGCTCCTGCAGGTCGGCGGAGATGTCGAAGCTCGTCTCGGCGCCGCGGTGCACGCCGCCAATGCCGCCGGTCACGAAGACCTGGATGCCCGCGAGCTGGGCGCAGATCATGGTGGCGGCCACGGTGGTGGCGCCCACGCGGCCGCTGGTCAGCGCGAAGGGCAGGTCCCGGCGGCTGAGCTTGAGGGCGTCGGGGCTGCGGCCCAGCAGCTCGAGTTCTTCGTCGGCGAGGCCGATGCGGATCTTGCCGCCCATCACCGCGATGGTGGCAGGCACGGCGCCCTCGGCGCGCACGAGGGCCTCGACCTCGCGGGCCGTCTGCACGTTCTGCGGGTAGGGCATGCCGTGCGAAATGATGGTGGACTCCAGCGCGACGATGGCGCGGCCCTGTTCGCGGGCGAGGGCCACTTCGGGCGAGAAGACGAGAGGCAGGTTCATGGCAGGCTTTCTTCCAGGGTGTCCAGCAGGGCGGGGCTCAGCAGCGGCGAGACGGTGGCCGTGCTTTGCAGGGTGAGGGCGGCCAGGCGCTGGCCGAGCCGGCAGGCGGCCGCGAGGTCCTGCGGCGCGCGCAGCAGGCCCGCGAGGACGCCCGCGGAGAAGGCATCGCCCGCGCCGGTGACCTCGACGATGCCCTCGACGGGCGGCGCCGGCACGCGGCTGAGCGGCTCGCCGGCCGAGGCGCAGCAGACGTCGCCGCCGCCCTGCGTCAGCACGAGCCGCTGCAGGCCGCGTGACTGCAGCTGCGCCCAGGCGGCCTCCAGTGCGGCGTCGTGGTCCAGTGCCAGGCCCGTGCAGGCGGCGAGCTCATCGCGGTTCAGCAGCAACAGCGCGAGCCCGCGCAGGTCCGGCGGCAGGCGGTCCATCTTGGGCACCGAGGCCGCGACGGCGGCGAGCGGGCGCTGCGCCGCCGCGGCTTCCGCCAGCAGGGCGGCCACCGTGGGCGCCGGCAGGTTCAGGTCCAGCACCGTCCAGCGCGCACTGCGGCGCAGGGCGAGGGTCGACTGCAGGAAGGCGGCGTCGAGGGCTTCGCAGGCCTGCATCTGGGCCAGGCCGATGATCAGGTCGCCCTGGGCGTCCAGCACGGCGGTGTAGCTCCCGGTGGGCACCTCGGCCAGCTGCAGGCTGCCCTGGGTGCGGATGCCCAGCGCCGCGGCCTCCGCCAGCAGCGCCTGCCCGGCCGGGTCCTGGCCGACGGCGGTCAGCAGCTGCACCGGCAGGCCCAGGCGCGCGAGGTTCTCGGCGATGTTGCGGGCGACGCCCCCGGCGCTTTCCGTCTGGGCGGCGGGGTTGGAGCTGGCGAGACGCGCCGGCCCGGTGGTGCGCAGCTTGCGGTCGCGGTTGGCGGCGCCGATGCACAGCAGCTGGCCGGGCTCGGCCAGCACATAGGCCCGGCCGAGGATCAGGCCCTCACGGGTGAGCTGTGCGAGCTGATGGGTGAGCGTGGAACGCGAGAGGCCCAGCTGGGCCGCCAGCGCCTCCTGCGTGATGAAGGGCTGCTCGCGCAAAAGGGCGAGCAGCCGCTGCTTGGGGTGGTCCATCCGGGCATTTTAAGCAAATGTCCGGAAGTTTGGACAATTGTTTATGCGACGCTGGCCGGCTCGACCACGGGGCCGGCCCGGCGCTGGGCCACTTTGGAGGCCAGGGCGAACACCAGCAGCGCGGCACCGCCGATGGCCGCCTCGGCCTGCAGCATGCCGCCGTTGCCCCAGTGAGTCTGCGAGTAGCCGGCCACGAGCGTCATCCAGCTCAGGGGCATGTTGGCCAGGGAGGCCAGCAGGCTGTACTTCGTCGCCGCGGCACCCTTGCCGATGGCCTCCAGCACCACGGCTGCGTAGCCGGTGTAGCAGAGGCCGGTGGTCAGGGCGTAGAGCGTCGTGAAGACGACGAAGCTGCTCTCAGTGCGGGGTGCGGCCGCCATGGCCAGGGCGCAGACGGCCTGCAGGCCGCCGAACAGGCAGTAGGCCCATTTGCGGTCCATGCGGTCGCAGATGAAGCCGCCCAGCAGGCTGCCGCCGGCGGAGACGATGCCGCTGACCACGCCGGTGACCAGGGCCACGGTGGCGGCGCTGGCGTGCCAGTCCGGGGCGACGACCGACCACAGATTGCCGGCGCCGCCCGAGCCGATGGGCAGGAAGCAGACCAGGATGGCCAGCAGGCCGAGCCGCGAGCAGGCCACTTCCCAGAGGTCGCGGCCGGCGGCCCGGGCGTTGGCGGCGAAGCTGAAGCCCCCGGCCGGGGTCTCGGGCCGCGGCTCCCGCACCAGGGGCAGGGCGGCGGCGCAGGCCAGCGTGAGCACGGCCATGAGGCTGCTGGTGAGCATGGCGGAGACGTGCAGGTCTTCCATCATCCACAGCGCGAGGCCGCCCCCGAGGCTGGAGCCAGCCATGTTGCCCGCCTGCATCCAGCCCGCCGCCCGGCCCTTTTCCTCGTCCGGCGTGCTGTGGGCCATGAGGCTTTCGACCGACATGCCCAGCAGGCTGGCCGCGATGCCGGCCGTCACGGCGACGCCGGTCAGGAAGGGGATGGATTCCAGGCGGTACGGCGTCATGCCGGTGATGAACATGCCCGCGGCCGAGCCGACGCAGCCGATCATGTACCAGGTCTTGCGCGTCAGCGTGAGGTCCACGATGGGGGCCCACAGGAACTTGGCGGCATGCGGCATGAAGGTCACCGCCAGCAGGCCGGCGATGGCCTCAGAGGGCACCTTGGCCTGCGCCAGGGCGTAGGCCGCGGCGATGGCCAGATAGCCGCTCAGTGCGCTGAAGGGCGCGAACAGGACGAAGTAGACCGCCGGGTGGGACGCCCGATGCGAGGAAGTGGCAGACATGGGGGTGATGCTCTGGGAGCCCGAATCGACGGGCGGTGCGGCATTGTCCCCGGGCTGCGTATAGTCGCCGCTCCGCATCTACCCAGGGGCCGGGCCGGCCCACGCCCCATGACGCCTCCCGCCCGCGCGACCGACCTGGATCCCCGGCTGCTGCAATGGCTGCACCTGCTGCTGCAGGAGGGCAGCGTCAGCCGCGCCGCCTTGCATGCGCACGTCACGCAGTCGGCCATGAGCCATGCCCTGCGGCAGATGCGGGCGCATTTCGGCGATCCGTTGCTGGTGCGCGCCGGGCGGGGCATGCAGCTCAGCGCGCGGGCCCAGGCGCTGAAGGAGCCGCTGGCCCAGGCTCTGCAGCAGCTGCAGCGCGTCGTGGCGCCGCTGCCGGGCTTCGAGCCCGCGGCGGGCGCGCACGCCTTCCGGATCGCGATGCCGGACTACGGGGACCTGGTCCTCGCCCCGGCCCTGCTGGCTCGCCTGCGCCGGCTGGCGCCGCAGTCCGCGCTGCATTGCGTGCAACCTAGCGACTTCGACCTGCTGCAGGCGGCCACGCAGGTGGACGTGCTCATCGGCCGCTACGAGCGCGCACCGCAGAGCCTGCACCGGCGCGTGTTGTGGGAGGAGCGCTTCGTCGCCATCGCCCGCGCCGACCACCCGCGCTGGACGGGCGAGGCGCTGACGCTGGAGGCCTATCTGGCGGAGTCTCATGTGCTGGTGAGCCCGCAGGGCGTGGGACTCGGGCCGGTCGACACCTGGCTGCAGCGGCACGGGCAGCGCCGGCATGTGGCCTGCACCTTCACGCAGTTCGCCAGCGCGGCCCGGCAGGTGGCCCAGAGCGATCTCGTCTGCACGATGCCGCGGCGCGTGGCCGAGGGCCTGGCCCAGCTGGCGCCCCTGCGGCTGTGGGCGCCGCCGTTGCCGCTGCCGACCTACGAGGTCGTGATGCTCTGGCACGCCGCCCAGCACCAGGACCCGCGCCACCGCTGGCTGCGCCAGCAGGTGGTGGCCGCCCTGCGCGGCGCCTGATCAGGCGGCCGTTCGGGGCTGGACGGCCTGGTGGCGCTGCCGCAGGCGCTCGCCCACGCCGGCCAGCGCCGCCTCGTCCAGCTGGTGGACGCCGACCTCCACATGCGGCGGCAGGTAGTGCATGCCCAGCATGCCGGCCGTGCGCTGCAGGGGCTTGAGCAGCTCACTGAGGCTGTATTCGTTGAAGCCGCCCGCCTGGTAGTCCTCCGCCGTGCCGCCTGCGCTGATGACGGACCACCACTGCTTGCCGTGCAGCGTCGTCACGCCGCGCCCGTAGGCCCAGCCCGAGGTGAGCACCTCGTCGAGCCAGGCCTTCATCAGCGGCGGCACGGAATACCAGTAGAGCGGATGCTGGAAGACGATGCGCTCGTGGGCCAGCAGCAGGGCCTGCTCGCGGGCGACGTCGATGCGGCCGTCCGGGTACTGCGCATGGACGAGGTTCAGCGTGACGTCCGGCAGCGTGCGCCAGGCCTCGGCCCAGCGGCGGTTGATGCGGGACTGCTCGAGGCGGGGGTGGAAGAGATTGACGAGTGTTTTCATGAGCGCCACGGTATCGGCGCGGCGCCGCGCCGTACGCCAGGCGGGCTCATGTCCGGCATGAGCGGCGTTCATGGCCCGCGAGCCGCTAGGATCCGGGGCTGCCCCTGTCCTTGTGCTTCCGCTTCTGCCATCCCCGCCATGCCCGCTCCCTCCCGTCCCCAAGCCTTCCTCGTCGACCTCGACGGCACCCTCGTCGACACCGCCGGCGACTTCGTGGCCGTGCTGGCCCTGACGCTGGCGGACCTCGGGCTGCCGGCGGTCAGCCGCGCGTGGGTGCTGCAGGCGGTGGGGCGGGGGAGCGAGCAGCTGATCCGCGCCGCCCTGCGCGAGGTCGGCGGCGATGCGGCCCTGTACGAGCCGGCCTGGGCGCACTACCAGGCGCATTACCTGCGGATCAACGGGCAGGCGTCCGAGGTCTTCCCGGGCACCCGCGAGGGGCTGGACCTGCTGAAGTCGCAAGGGCGGCCGATGGCCTGCCTGACGAACAAGCCCGCGCGCTTCGCCCGCGACCTGCTGGCCGCCAAGGGCCTGGCGGGCTATTTCGACCGGGTCTTCGGCGGGGATGACTTCGAGCGCAAGAAGCCCGACCCCCTGCCGCTGCTCAAGACCTGCGAGGCGCTGGGCGTGGCGCCGCAGGACGCGTGGATGATCGGGGACTCGAGCAACGATGCGCAGGCGGCCCAGGCCGCCGGCTGCCCGGTGGTGCTGCTGCGCCATGGCTACAACCACGGCGAGCCGATCGACGCCGTCCCGGCGCTGGCGCACCTGGACCGGCTGGACCAGATCGGGCGCCTGCTGGCACCCTGATCCGGCCGTCGGCGCTTAGCGCACTGAGCGCACTGCGCGCGCTGAGCGCGCTTAGCGGCTGCGGCCCTGCGGCTGCACGCCCAGCAGGGCGTCCTTGAGCTGGCTGTCGGCGGGGTTCTTGCCCAGCCAGATGCGCATCAGCGTGGTGAAGAACTCGGGCTCCTTGATGGGCTCGCCCTGCACCTTGCCGTTGACCAGCACCAGCGTGCCGGTGCCGGGGATGTAGTCGACGGAGAAGCCTTCGCCGGCGCTCATCTTCTTCTTGGCCGCGAACACCTCGGCAATGCGCATCACGCCCGGGATGGACTTGGAGAAGTCCTCCGGCGTGGCGTTGTCCTGCATGCCCTTGGTGAAGAGCTTGCCCAGCTCGTTGGCGTCGATCTCGCGCAGCATGTGGATCGACAGGCGCTTCGGCCCCGCGGTGCTGAACACGGCATCCGGCGTGGCGGCCTTGTCCTTGAGGTACAGGCCGGCCGTGTAGACCTTGAAGATGGCCTTGTAGCGGATGCCCGCGCCGTTGAGGACCAGCTTCTGGCCCCCCAGCTCGGTCTGGGCCTCGTACTTCACGCCAGCCAGCTCCACGGTCTGGGCGAGGGCCCCCAGCGGCAATGCCAGCGCCACCAGCGCTGCGATAAACGAACGACGCATGTCTCACTCCAAGGATGTCTGCATGACGGCTGCAGAACTTGTAAGAAGGAGTATGTCTGAACGACGAAGGCTTGAAATAGGGGCAAGTCTCAGTTTCAGAGGACCGCTGCTACACTCGGCCGCACTATGTTCATCACGCGCAAGCAGATCAAGGGGTCGAACGACCGGGGAGCCTGGCCCTGGCGACGCCCGTCCGCCTTCACCCACTGAAGCGCCTGGCCTGCTTGCCGGCTCCGGTTCCCGGGGCCCACACTTCCGCGAAGTCACTGCGAACCCGTGCGCCGGTGCTGCCCCCGTGCAGCGCTGCGGCATGCGAGCCAAGCTGATCTGATCGATCGAGCGCCCCGGGCCTGTGGCCGGCGCCGACGCATTCGCGAGAGAACACCCGTGATCACCGAACTGGAATTCCAGAGCCTGGCCGCTGAAGGCTACAACCGCATCCCGCTGATCAGCGAGGCCTTTGCGGACCTCGAAACCCCCTTGTCGCTCTACCTGAAGCTCTGCGCCGGTGCCGGCCAGGGGCGCCACAGCTTCCTGCTGGAATCGGTGGTGGGCGGCGAGCGCTTCGGGCGCTACTCCTTCATCGGCCTGCCCGCGCGCACCGTGCTGCGCAGCGAAGGCCGCCGCACGGAGGTGCGCCGCGACGGCGAGCTCATCGAGAGCCATGAGGGCAACCCGCTCGAGTTCATCGAGGCCTACCAGCAGCGCTTCAAGGTCGCGCTGCGCCCGGGCATGCCGCGCTTCTGCGGCGGCCTCGCCGGCTACTTCGGCTACGACGCCGTCCGCTACATCGAGCCCCGCCTCGCCAAGACCGAGAAGACCGGGGGCCTGGACACGCCCGACGTGATGCTGCTGCAGTGCGAGGAGCTGGCCGTCATCGACAACCTCTCGGGCCGGCTCTACCTGATCGTCTATGCCGACCCGGCCCAGCCCGAGGCCTACTTCAAGGCCAAGAAGCGCCTGGCCGAGCTGCGCGACAAGCTCAGCTACAGCGTCTCCGCCCCGCAGGTGCGGCGCGGTCAGCAGCACCCGGTGCTGCGCGAGTTCCCCCGCGCCGACTACGAGGCCGCCGTGCTGCGAGCCAAGGAGTACATCGCCGCGGGCGACTGCATGCAGATCGTCTTCGGGCAGCGGCTGTCCAAGCGCTACACCGAGTCCCCGCTGAGCCTCTACCGCGCGCTGCGCTCGCTCAACCCGAGCCCCTACATGTACTTCTACGACATGGGGGACTTCCAGATCGTCGGCGCCTCGCCCGAGATCCTGGTGCGCCACGAGCGCGTCGCCGAGGGCGAGAAGATCACCATCCGCCCGCTCGCCGGCACCCGCCCGCGCGGCGCCACGCCCGAGCTGGACCGCGCGCTGGAGGCCGAGCTCAAGGCCGACCCGAAGGAGCGCGCCGAGCACCTCATGCTAATCGACCTCGCCCGCAACGACATCGGCCGCATCGCGAAGACCGGCAGCGTGCAGGTCACCGATGCCTTCGCCGTCGAGCGCTACTCGCATGTGATGCACATCGTCTCCAACGTCGAGGGCCTGCTCAAGGAGGGGCTCTCCAACATGGACGTGCTGCGCGCCACCTTCCCGGCAGGCACGCTCTCGGGGGCGCCCAAGATCCGCGCCATGGAGATCATCGACGAGCTCGAGCCCGTCAAGCGCGGCATCTACGGCGGCGCCTGCGGCTACCTCAGCTACGCGGGCGACATGGACCTCGCCATCGCGATCCGCACCGGCATCGTGCAGGACCAGATGCTCTACGTGCAGGCCGCCGCCGGCGTGGTGGCGGACTCCGTGCCCGAGCTGGAGTGGAAGGAGACCGAGGCCAAGGCCCGGGCGCTGCTGCGCGCGGCGGAACTCGTCGAGGAGGGCTTCTGATGCGTGCGCCCGCCCATTTCCTGATTGCCCGTGACGCTCGCGAGGAGGCCTGACATGCTGCTGATGATCGACAACTACGACAGCTTCACCTTCAACCTGGTGCAGTACTTCGGCGAGCTCGGCACCGAGGTGAAGGTCGTGCGCAACGACGAGATCACCGTCGCAGAGATCGCGGTGCTGAAGCCCGACCACCTGGTCTTCTCGCCCGGCCCCTGCTCGCCCGCCGAGGCCGGCGTGTGCGTGGAGGCCATCCGCCATTTCGCAGGCAAGCTGCCGCTGCTGGGCGTGTGCCTCGGCCACCAGAGCATGGGCGCGGCCTTCGGGGCCAACATCGTGCGGGCGAAGACCCAGATGCATGGCAAGACCAGCGTCATCACCACGGACCGCCAGGGCGTCTTCAGCGACCTGCCGCAGGACTTCACCGTCGTGCGCTACCACTCGCTCGTCGTCGAGGAGGCGACGTTCCCCAAGGAGTTCGTCGTCACCGCGCGCAGCGAGGACGGCGAGATCATGGGCCTGCGTCACCGCGAGCTCGCCGGCACGGCCACGCCGCTGGAGGGCGTGCAGTTCCATCCGGAGTCCATCCTGTCCGAGCACGGCCATGCCATGCTCAAGAACTTCCTGCTGCTGAAGCGCTGAGCGCTCGCAGGTCAGGCCAGCACATCAAGGAGTGATGCCCCATGATCGACTTGCGCAGCGACACCGTCACCCAGCCCACGAAGACCATGCGTGAGGCCATGATGGCCGCGCCGCTGGGTGACGATGTCTTCGGGGACGACCCCAGCGTCAACCGCCTGCAGGAGGACCTCGCCGCCCGCCTGGGCTTCGAGGCGGCGCTCTTCATGCCCACGGGCACGCAGAGCAACCTGTGCGCGCTGATGGCCCACTGTCAGCGCGGTGACGAGTACCTCGTGGGCCAGATGGCCCACACCTACCGCTGGGAAGGCGGCGGCGCCGCGGTGCTGGGCTCCATCCAGCCCCAGCCCCTGCCGCAGCAGCCCGACGGCAGCCTGCTGCTGTCGGACATCGAGTCCCACATCAAGCCCGACGACGCCCACTTCGCCCGCACGCGGCTGCTGACGCTGGAGAACACCATCGGCGGCAAGGTGCTGTCGATGGACTACCTCGCCGCGGCCTCGGCCCTGGCCCAGCGGCACGGCCTCGCCCGCCACCTCGACGGCGCGCGCCTCTTCAATGCGGCCGTGGCGCTCGATGCCGCGGACCCGCACGCGGCGGCACGCCGCATCTGCAGCCATTTCGACAGCGTCTCCGTGTGCTTCTCCAAGGGCCTGGGCGCCCCGGTGGGCTCAGTGCTGTGCGGCTCGCGCGACTTCATCAAGCGCGCGCACCGCTGGCGCAAGATGGCCGGCGGCGGCCTGCGTCAGGCGGGGCTGCTGGCCGCGGCGGCCCACCATGCGCTCGATCACCACGTGCATCGCCTGGCGGAGGACCATGCCCTCGCGCGCCGCCTCGCCGACGGGCTGGCCGGGGTGCCAGGTCTTGCCATCGAGACGCCGCAGACCAACATCGTGTTCGCCGACGTGGCCGACACGGCACGGGCCGCCGGCCTGCTGCCCTTCCTGAAGGAGCGCGGCGTGCTGGCCACGGGCCTGTACCGGCTGCGCTTCGTGACCCATCTGGACGTCGATGCGGCGGGCGTGGACCGCGCCATCGCCGCCGTCCGCGACTACTTCAACGCTTGAATCGGACATCGCCATGCCCATCACCGACAACGAAGCCCTGACGCGGACCATCGAGCACCGCGAAATCTTCCACGACGAAATGCTGACGATCATGCGGCGCATCATGAGCGGCGAGATGTCGCCCGTGATGGCTGCGGCGCTGCTGATCGGCCTGCGCGTCAAGAAGGAGACCATCGGCGAGATCACCGCCGCCGCGCAGGTCATGCGCGAGTTCTCCGTCAAGGTGCCGCTGGCGCCGCAGCCGCACCTGGTCGACGTCGTCGGCACGGGCGGCGATGGCGCCCACACCTTCAACATCAGCACCTGCTCCATGTTCGTGGCGGCCGCGGCCGGGGCGCAGGTCGCCAAGCACGGCAACCGCAGCGTCTCCAGCAAGACCGGCAGTGCCGATGTGCTCGAGGCCCTGGGCGCCAACATCATGCTCAAGCCCGAGCAGGTGGCGGCCAGCGTGGCGCAGTGCGGCATCGGTTTCATGTTCGCGCCCAACCACCACCCGGCCATGAAGAACATCGCCCCGGTCCGCAAGGAGCTGGGCGTGCGCACCATCTTCAACATCCTGGGCCCGCTGACGAACCCGGCCGGCGCGCCCAACATCCTGATGGGCGTCTTCCACCCCGACCTCGTCGGCATCCAGGTGCGCGTGATGCAGCGCCTCGGCGCCGAGCACGCCGTCGTGGTGTACGGCAAGGACGGCATGGACGAGATCTCGCTCGGTGCGGGCACGCTCGTGGGCGAGCTGAGGAACGGCGAGATCCGCGAGTACGAGATTCACCCGGAGGACTTCGGGCTGGCGATGGCGTCCAACCGCAGCCTCAAGGTCGCCGGACCGGAGGACAGCCGCCAGATGCTGCTCGGCGCCCTGGCCGACGAGGCGGGGCCGGCGCGCGACATCGTGCTGCTCAACGCCGGCGCCACGCTCTACGCCGCCAACGTGGCCGACAGCATCGGCAACGGCATCGAGCGCGCCCGCGAGGCCATCCGCAGTGGCGCGGCACGCGCGAAGCTCGACCAGTTCGTGGCCACCACCCGCGCGCTTGCGGCATGAGATCCAGCGCCGCGCTGTTCCGGCGTCTGCGGGACGAGATCCCGCAGGCGGGCCAGGTGCTGCTGCCACGCGTGGAGGTGCATCCGCTCTCCTGGGGGCTGGGCCTGACGGGCACAGCGCTGGGCCTGTGGGGCGTGCCGGCGCTGCCCGCTGCGATGCGGCCCGGTGCCGGCTGGCTGGCGCTCGGGCTCGTCGTCGCCGGCATGGCCGTGTGGGGCTTCCTGCGCCGCGAGCACCTGGGCTGGCGGCTCGATTTCGCGTCGCGGCAGCTCGACCCGGTGGGCGTCGACGGCGAGTCGCGCCGGCTGGACGGCGCCGGCTGGGGCCTGTTCTGCGTGGGCGGCTCCAAGCGCCGTTCGCTCGCGCTCGAGTTCCGTCACGAGGACGGCGGCAAGGCGCTGCGCGTGCTGGAGACGCGCGCCGGCGCGAGCCGCGAGGAGCACCAGCTCGTGAGCCAGATCGCCGACGCGCTGGCCGATCGCCTGCAGATGCGGCGCGAGGGGCTGACGCTGTGAGCGCGGCCCGCTCGATCCCGAATTCCTGAATCAAGGCAAGACCATGTCCGACATCCTGAACAAGATCAACGCCGTCAAGCACGCGGAAGTGGCCGCGGCGCGCGCCGTGCGCTCGCTCGCCAGCCTGCGCGACGACGCCGCGGGGCAGGGCCCGACGCGCGGCTTCGTGGCCTCGCTGCGCGATGCCATCGCAGCCGGCCGCAGCGGCGTGATCGCCGAGATCAAGAAGGCCAGCCCCAGCAAGGGCGTGCTGCGCGAGGACTTCCGCCCGGCCGAGATCGCGCAGAGCTACGCCCGCCATGGCGCGGCCTGCCTCAGCGTGCTGACGGACCGCTCCTTCTTCCAGGGCGCCACCGAGTACCTGCTGGCCGCCCGTGCCGCCTGCACGTTGCCCGTGCTGCGCAAGGACTTCATGGTGGACGAGTACCAGATCGTCGAAGCCCGGGCCATGGGCGCGGACTGCGTGCTGCTGATCGCCGCCAGCCTCGACGACGCGCGGATGGCGGACCTCGAGGCCTGCGCGCTCGACCTCGGCATGGACGTGCTGGTCGAGGTGCACGACGGCGCCGAGCTGGACCGCGCGCTGCGCCTGAAGACGCCGCTGGTGGGCATCAACAACCGCAATCTGCGGACGTTCGAGGTCACGCTCGACACCACCCTGGGCCTGCTCGCCCGCGTGCCGGCGGACCGGCTGCTCGTGACGGAGTCCGGCATCCTCTCGCAGGCCGATGTGCAGCGCATGCGCGATCACGATGTGCATGCCTTCCTCGTGGGCGAGGCCTTCATGCGCGCCCCGGAACCGGGCGAGGCCCTCGCGGCCCTGTTCGCGTGATGCAGGGCTCGCTGCTGGACGAGGCCGGCGCCCCGGCGCCGAACGCCCTCACGCGCCCGCTGGGCGAGGCGCTGGACGCCGCGGTGCTGTCGCCCGGCTGGCAGGCCGTGGTGGCGGCCTGGCGGCAAAGCGGCGCGGGGCGCTCGCTGGTGGAGTTCGTCGAGCGTCGCCAGCGCGAGGGCGCCACGGTGTTCCCGGCCGAGCCGCTGCGCGCGCTGAGCCTCACGCCGCTGGACGCCGTGCGCGTCGTCATCCTCGGGCAGGACCCGTACCACGGTGCCGGGCAAGCCGAGGGGCTGGCGTTCTCGGTGCCGTCGGGCCAGAAGCTGCCGCCCTCGCTGCGCAACATCTTCAAGGAGCTGCAGCGCGACCTGGGCCAGCCGCCCGCGCGCGACGGCCACCTGATCGCCTGGACCCGCCAGGGTGTGCTGCTGCTCAACACCTCGCTGACGGTGGAGGAGGGCGCCGCCGGCAGCCATGCGAAAAAGGGCTGGGAAGCCCTGACGGACGGGCTCATCGCGACCACGGCGGCGCATGCCGCGCCCAAGGTCTATCTGCTGTGGGGCGCACATGCCCAGGCGAAGGCGCCGCTGATCGAGGCCGCCGGGCCGCAGCATCTCGTGCTGCAGGCCAACCATCCGTCGCCGCTCTCCGCCACGCGGCCGCCACAGCCCTTCATCGGCTGCGCCCACTTCTCGACCGCGCAGGCCTGGCTGGCGGCGCGCGGGCAGACGCTGGACTGGCGCCTCTGACCTGCGGTCCCACAGCGCAGGCGGCACCGCCCGGCCTCGCTGCTCCGGGTAGACCCTGGGGCCATCCCCATGACATGCTTGGTTCTAAACTGGTATTGTTCCAGTTGAGGCCATGGTGCATCGCGTCCGTCTCCCACCCTCTGAAAGCGCTCTTTCGGCGGCTGTCACCGGCGATGTCGCGAATCGCGGTCAATTTGGATGTAAGCCAGTGCAATACCAATTGACGCTTGGCTAATTCTGGTACTAAACTGGTATTACTATGAATCACCCCCTCCCTCTGCACCACACCCTGGCGAGCCCCTCGGCGCTGGCCCGGGTCCGCTACCGGGTAGGGGTGGACGGCGGTGGCACGGGCACGCGGGTGAAGCTGGCCGATGCCGCCGGGCGCGTGCTGGGGCAGGGCGAGGCCGGCCCCTCGGCACTGGGGCAGGGCGTGGCCCAGGCCTGGCGTCACATCCAGGAGGCGCTGGCGCAGGCGGCCGAGCAGGCGGGCGTGGCCGGCTTGTCTTTGGCGGAATGTGCGCTGGGGGCAGGCCTGTCCGGCGCGAACGTGCTGGCGGACGCGCAGGCCTTCATCGAGACGCAGCCCGGCTTCGCCGCCGTGCTGCTGGAGAACGACGGCTACACCACCGTGCTGGGCGCCCATGGCGGCGCGCCGGGGCTGGTCGTGGCGGCCGGGACCGGGACGGTCGGCGAGGTGCTGCGGGCCGACGGCTCGCGCGGCATCGCCTCCGGCTGGGGCTGGATCACCGGTGACGAGGGCAGCGGCGCGTGGCTCGGTCTGCGCGCCATGGGGCATGCGCAGCAGGCGCAGGACGGCCGGGTGCCGGTGAGCGAGCTGGCGCAGCGCGTGTGGGCCGTGGCCGGGCAGGACCGCGAGGCCATCCTGGCCTGGTGCGCCGCCGCCGGGCAGCATGGCTACGCTTCGCTGGCGCCCCTGGTGCTGGACGCCGCCGACGCGGGTGATGCTGCGGCCCTGGCGCTGCGCGCGCAGGCCGTCGCGGCGCTGGAGCAGCTGGCCCACAGTCTCGATCCGCAGCAGGAATTGCCCCTCGCCCTTGCTGGCAGCATCGCCAAGCGTCTTTTGGCCCATTTCTCAGGCAACATTCGTGCCCGTTGCGTCGAGTCCCAAGGAGATTCGGCCGACGGCGCACTGCTCTTGGTCGGCAGTGCACTCAACGACAAGACGGGTACACGATGACAAAGCTGCCGTTCCAATTCAAGCCTGATCCCGAAGCCGCCTCGCCGCTGTACATGCAGCTGGCCCACAAGCTGGCGCAGGCGATCCGCGAAGGCCACTACCAGGCCGACGAAGCCCTGCCCTCCGAGCGGGTGCTGTCCGAGTCCCTGGACCTCTCCCGCGTGACGGCCCGCAAGGCCATCGACCGTCTGGTGGAACAGGGCCTGATCATCCGCAAGCGCGGGTCCGGCAACTACATCGCCCCGAAGCTCGAGCAGCCGCTGTCGCGCCTGACCAGCTTCTCGGAGGAACTGCACCAGCGCGGCTTCAAGCCGAGCTCGCGCTGGCTGACGCGCGGCTTCTCTCTGGCTGCGCCGGACGAACAACTCTCCCTGGGCCTGACCACCGGCCAGCGCGTGGCGCGCCTGGAGCGCCTGCGCCTGGCCGATGCCGTGGTCATGGCCTACGAAGTGAGCGTGCTGCCCGAGGCGGTGCTGCCGGACCCCGAGTCCGTCAGCGCCTCGCTCTACGAGCACCTGGGCCGCCTGGGCGGTGCCCCGGTGCGCGCGCTCCAGCACATTCGCGCCATCAACGCCGACTCCCGCCTTGCCAGCCTGCTGGAAGTGCCCGTGGGTCAGGCCGTGCTGTTCATCACACGGGTGGGCTATCTGGAATCGGGTCAGGCCGTGGAGCTGACCCATTCGTACTGCCGCAGCGACTACTACGACTTCGTTGCGGAGATGAGGCGGGATGGATGACCGAAGCACAGCGCACTGACGGATTCGTACTGACACCTGCGGGATTCATCCGCGGTGTGCTGGAGCATCAAGGAGGCCGCATCACCCGGATCGAGGGCGAGGCGGTCACCGAGTACGAGGTCCGCCACAGACCTCAGGACCTGCCCCTGATCCTCCCGGGCTTCATCGACGTGCACGTGCACGGCGGCGGCGGCCGGGACACCATGGAAGGGGGCGACGCCGCCCGGCAGATCGCCCGGCTGCACGTGCGCCACGGCACGACCTCGCTGCTGGCCACCACCATGACGGCGCCCATGGACGAGATCCGCGCGGCGCTGACCGCCCTGGGCCCGGTGTGCCGAGAGCGCGAGCCGCAGGCCGCCCGCGTGCTGGGCGTGCACCTGGAGGGTCCCTACATCAACCCCGGCAAGCTGGGCGCGCAGCCTGACTTCGCCAAGGCCGCCAGCATCGCCGAGGTGCAGGCGCTGGACGCGCTGGCGCCCATCCGCCTGATCACGCTGGCGCCCGAGCTGCCCGGCAATCTGGACCTCACCGAGCAGCTGCGCGCTGCCGGCTTCCAGGTGCAGATCGGCCATACGCTGGGCACCTACGAGGACGGCGTCGAAGCGCTCGAGCGGGGCGCCGGCGGCTTCACCCATCTCTTCAATGCCATGACCGGCCTGCATCACCGCGAGCCAGGCATGGTGGGCGCGGCGCTGGCCCATGCGCGCTACGCCGAGATCATCCCCGACCTCCTGCATGTGCACGAGGGCGCCGTGCGCGTGGCCCTGCGGTCCATCCCCTGCCTCTTCTGCGTGACCGACTCGACGGCCGCCGCGGGCATGCCGGACGGCGAGTACGGCTTGGGCCGCCACCGCGTCACCAAGTGCATGGGTGGCGTGCGTCTGCCCGATGGCACGCTCGCCGGCAGCACGCTGACGATGGACCAGGCCCTGCGCAATCTCGTGGGCCTCGGGCTCGAGATGGCGGACGCCTCGCGCCGTGTCTCGACCTACGCGGCGGATTACCTGGGCCTGAACGACCGCGGCCGGCTGGCCGTGGGCGCGTGGGCGGATTTTGTAGTGCTGGACCGTGATTTGCAGGTGCAAGGCGTGGTCGTTGAAGGAGATGGAATTGACCTCGCTTGATGTGAAGACCCGCATGCTGGAAGAGTGCCTCTCGGCGCCCGCCGCCGTGGCGCGCCAGCTGGCCGCTGACCAGAACGCCTATGCGGCCCTGGGTGAATCGCTGCGTCAGTCGCCGCCGGGCAGCCTGCTGACCGTCGCCCGCGGCAGCTCGGACCATGCCGCGCACTTCATGGCCTACCTGATGATGGCGCGCCTGGGCCGCGTGGTGACCTCACTGCCGATGTCGCTCATCACGCTCTACCAGAGCAAGATCGCCTGCGAGGGCCTCGTGTCCTTTGCCTTCTCGCAGTCCGGCCAGAGCCCGGACCTCGTCGTGCCGACGAAGTTCTTCCGCGAAGGCGGCGCGCGCACCGTCGCCTTCGTGAACGCCGCGGGCTCGCCGCTGGCCGAGGCCGCGGAGCATGTGTTCTCGCTGCATGCCGGCCCGGAGAACAGCGTCGCCGCGACCAAGAGCTACATCACCCAGCTCGTCGCGGGCGCCCGCGTCGTGGCCGCCTGGCAGGGGGACGAAGACCTCGCCGCCGCGCTGCAGCAGCTGCCGGATGATCTGGTCAAGGCCGCTGGCCTGCGCTGGGACACGGCCGTCGAGGCCCTGCGGGGCGCCGACAAGCTCTTCGTGATCGGCCGTGGCACGAGCCTGCCGATCGCGCTGGAAGCGGCGCTGAAGTTCAAGGAGACCTGCGGCATCCAGGCCGAGGCCTTCTCGGGCGCCGAGGTCAAGCACGGCCCGATGGCGCTGGTGGAGGAGGGCTACCCGCTGCTCGTCTTCGCCCCGCGCGGGCCGGCGCATACCGGCCTCGTGGCCCTGGCCGAGGAGATGCGCGGCCGCGGCGCCCGCGTGCTGCTGGCCGCACCGGCCGGCACGCCCGGCGCCGAGCTGGAGCTGGCCTGCACCGGCAACGAGGACCTCGACCCCATCGCGGCCATCCAGAGCTTCTACCCCATGGTCGAGGCCCTGGCCCGCGCCCGCGGCCTGAACCCCGACCAGCCGCGCCATCTGGCCAAGGTCACCAAGACGCATTGAGGCAGGCGCCGTCATGACCCAAGCCCAAGACTTCCGCCCCGAGGACGCCGGCCAGCTGGTGATGGTCGACATCCAGGGCAAGACCCTGGACGCCGCCACCGCGGCCTTCCTGCGCGAGCACCGGATCCGTGCGGTGTGCCTGTTCCGCAAGAACCTCGGCACCGAGGACGAAGTGCGCCAGCTGACGCGCGACCTGCGCGAGGTCATGGGGCCGCACGCCCTGATCGGCCTCGATCAGGAGGGCGGCTCCGTGGTGCGCGCGACCTTCCTGCCGCAGGCGCCCTCGGCCATGGCCCTGGGCGCGGCGGGTGACAGCGAGCTGTGCGAGCGCGTCGGTGCCGCCGTGGCGCGCGGCCTGCGCAGCATCGGCGTGAACTGGAACTTCGCGCCCGTGCTGGACATCAACAACAACCCGGCCAACCCGGTGATCGCCGAGCGCAGCTTCTCCGAGCGCGCCGACGACGTCACCCGTCTGGCCGGCGCCTGGATGTGGGGCTCGCTGCGCGAGGGCGTGGCCTGCTGCGTGAAGCACTTCCCCGGCCACGGCGACACGCACGTCGACTCCCATCTGGCCCTGCCCACGGTGGACAAGAGCCGTGCCGAGCTCGACGCCCTGGAGCTGCGCCCCTTCCACGCCCTGCGCGAGATCGCCCCGGCGGTGATGACGGCGCACATCGTCTATCCGCAGATCGACCCGGAGTACCCGGCGACGCTGTCCGCCACGATCCTCGGCGGCATCCTGCGGCGGGAGTGGGGCTACGACGGCGTGGTGATCACCGACGCGCTGATGATGAAGGCCATCTGCGAGCGCTACGGCTACGACCGTGCCGCCGTGCTGGCCCTGCAGGCCGGCGCCGACATGATCCTGGCCCAGGGCTCGCTGGAGGAGCAGGGGCAGTCCATCCGCGCGCTGCGCGAGGCCTTCACGCGCGGTGACCTGAGCGCCGCCCAGGGCGCCCGCGCCCGCGACCGCCTGGACCGCCTGGCGCGGGCCTACCCGGTCGCCCATGACGACTACGCCGGTGCGGTGCGCGAGGCAGACGGTGCGCTCATGGCCGAGGCCTGGGCCCGCGGCCTGGCGGCGCTGCGCGGCGCACAGGCCCCGGCACTGCACACCCCGATCCGCGTCTATGTGCAGACCGACGTGCCCACCGACATGGTCAGCGAGGCCGGCCCGACCGGCGCGCAGATCGCCGGCCTGTTCAGCGGATTCGCGGACGCCGAGATCGTGATGCTGGACGACCTGCTGGGCCTGGACTGGGCCGCGGTGCCGCAGGATGGCCGCACGACCCTCGTCGCCTCCACCCACCGCCTGCGTTACGGCGCCAATGCCGGCGCGTGGCAGCCGGACCTGCACCTCGTGCTGTGGAATCCGTTCCAGGCGCTGGACGTGCAGGGCCCGACCGTCATCAGCTGGGGCTATGCCGACGGCGCCCTGGCGGCGCTGAAGAGCTGGCTGCAGGGCGAGCTGGCCGCGACGGCCGCGTCCCCCGTGAGCCTCGGCTGAGGCCTGCCTCGCGAGAACAACAAGGAACCTCCCATGAGCGCGATCCCGCACACCCCGGATACCCGCCAGGCCAACCCGCTGCGCTGGGTGCCCAGCCTGTACTTCGTGCAGGGCCTGCAGTTCTTCGTCGTGATGCTGATCGCCAGCATGATGTACAAGAAGCTGGGGGTGGAGAACGACCAGATCGCGCGCTGGACCAGCGTCATCGGCCTGGCCTGGGCCTTCAAGCCGCTGTGGAGCCCCTTCCTCGAGCTGATCCCCAGCAAGAAGCGCATCGTGGTGAGCATGCAGTTCCTCGGCGCGGCCGGCCTGCTGCTGGTGGCGCTGGCCCTGCAGCTGCCGAGCTGGTTCGGGGCTTCGCTGGCCGTCTTCTTCGTGCTGGCCTATGCCTCGGCCACGCATGACATCGCCTGCGACGGGCTCTACATGGCCTCGCTGTCCGACCGCGAGCAGGCCGCCTATGCCGGCTGGCAGGGCGCCTTCTTCAATGCCTCGAAGTTCCTCACGCAGGGCGGCCTGCTGATCCTGGCCGGCGTGCTGGCCGAGCGCTTCGGCCTCAGCAATGCCTGGACGACGATCTTCGTGATGCTGGGCGTGCTGCTGGCGCTGCTGGCCAGCTACAACGCCTTCGCGCTGCCGGACCCGCGCCCGGCGACCGCGCCCGTGGGGGGGGCCGCGGCGGTCTGGCAGACGCTCGTGGAGGTCATCACCGACCTGCTGCGCAAGCCGGGCATCTGGCTCTTCCTGCTGTTCATCGTGCTGTTCCGGCTGGCCGAGGGGCAGGTGCAGACCATCGGCCCGCTGTTCCTGCTGGAGGCCCGCGAGAAGGGCGGCCTGGGCCTCACGCAGGAGCAGACCGGTGGCGTCTACGGCACCGTGGGCACGGCGGCCTTCCTGGTGGGCAGCATCCTCGGTGGCTACTTCACCTCGCGCCTGAGCCTGCGCCGCGCCATGCCGGTGCTGCTGGTGGCGATGGCCGTGCCCAGCGTGACCTTCTACTACCTCGCCGCGGCCCGCCCGGCAGACCTTCTCCACATCGGGGCGGCCATCGCGCTGGAGATGTTCGGCTACGGCTTCGGCTTCGTCGGGATGATCCTCTTCATCATGCAGGTCCTCGCACCGGGTCGCTTCCAGACGGCGCACTACGCGCTGGGCTCGGGCGTGATGCAGCTGGGCTTCATCCTGGCGCGTTCCTTCAGCGGGGACGTGCAGCTGGCCCTGGGCTACGAGCGCTTCTTCCTGTGGACGATCGTGTGCGGTGCGCCGGCGCTGCTGCTGTACTTCTTTGTCCGCTTCCCCACGGCCCAGGGCACGGACGCCGCCCCGACGCCGCTGCCGTCCGAGGCGCTGCCCGCCGGCCGCTGAGCCCTTTGCCGATGCGTCCCTCCGTTCTTCATGTGGTAGGCCTTGTGCTTGCCTTGTCTCTTGGGCCGGCCTCCGCGCAGAGCGGGGCCGGCCGCTTTTTTGACGATTTCAGCGACGCCGATCTGGCCGGGCTGCGGGCCGCCGGCTGGACGCCGCGCACCGCCGCCGGCCATCCCGGCGTCCCCGGCGCCCGGTGGGGCGAGGCGCAGCTGCGCCTTGTCGACGACCCGGCGGCCCAGGGCAACCGCCTGCTGCGCCTGATCGCCGAGACCGACGGCACCGGCCCCGGCACCCGCCAGGCCCAGCTGTGCCAGCAGCGCAAGTTCTTCGAGGGCACCTACGCCGCGCGCATCCGCTTCAGCGACGTGCCGGTGCAGGGCGTGGACGGCGACCCCGTCATCCAGACCTTCTATGCCGTGGCCCCGCTGCGGCACGACTACGACCCGCAGTTCAGCGAGATCGACTGGGAATACCTGCCCAACGGCGGCTGGGGCAGCGACAAGACCCGGCTCTACGGCATCAGCTGGCAGACCGTGCGCATCGAGCCCTGGGACGCCCACAACGGCTCGCACGAGGAGATGGGCCCGCTGGGCGCGGGTGACGCCGCCTGGCACGTGCTGCTCATGCAGGTGAGCGGCGGGCGCGTGCGCCTGTTCCTCGACGGCCGGCAGGTGGCCGAGCATGGCGGGCGCAACTATCCCGTCGTGCCGATGTCGATCAACTTCAATCTCTGGTTCTCGCCGGGCGGGCTGCTGCCGGCCACGGCGCTGCCGCGGCGCTACGAGCAGGACGTGGACTGGGTCTTCCATGCGCGCAACGAGGTCCTCGGCCCGGCCCAGGTGGAGGCGGCCGTGGCCGACTACCGCCGTCGCGGGCTCACACGCGAGGACAGCGTGCCCGCCGCGCAGCCGGCCCTGGACAGCCGCTGCGACTTCTGAAGCCTGGCTGATGCCCTGATCCTGCGGGACTCCCGATGACTGCCCCTCAACGTCTGGCCTCCGTCGATGCCCTGCGCGGCCTCACCGTCGCCGCCATGCTGCTGGTCAACAACCCGGGTGACTGGGGCGCCGTGTACTGGCCGCTGGAGCACGCGGCCTGGAACGGTTGCACGCCGACGGACTTGATCTTTCCCTTCTTCCTGCTGATCGCGGGCGTCAGCCTGAGCCTGGCGACGGGCGGCCGCTGGAGCCGCAGCGAGCCGGCCGCTGCGCTGCTCCCGCCCCTGCTGAAGCGCGCGGCCAAGGTGATCCTGCTCGGCCTCGTGCTGCATGTGCTGGCCTGGTGGCTCATGGACAAGCCGCATTTCCGCCTGATGGGCGTGTTGCAGCGCATCGGCCTGTGCCTGGCGCTGGCGGCGCTGCTGGGTACGCTGTGCCGCCGCGAGGCGGGGCGCTGGGTCGCGCTGGGAGCGCTGCTGCTGGGCTACGGCGCGCTGATGACGCTGAACGGCGGCTGGGTGCCCAGCAGCAACCTGGCCTCGCGGCTTGATGCGCAGCTGCTCGGCCGCTGGAGTCTCCAGTGGGACGCCACGACCGGCCTGGGCCACGATCCCGAGGGCCTGCTCAGCACGCTGGGTGCGCTAGGCAGCACGCTGCTCGGCCTGATCGCCGGCGAGCGCCTGCGCCAGGGGCGCGGGCGCAGTCTCTGGCTGCCGGCCGCGGGGCTGCTGCTGGCGGGCGTTGTCAGCGCGGTGTGGATGCCCTGGAACAAGCAGCTCTGGACGCCGAGCTTCGTCCTGTGGACCGGCGGCTGGGCCTTCGCGGCCCTGGCCCTGACCTATGAGCTCGTGGACCGGCGCGGACTGCCGCCGCTGGGGCGCATCTTCGGCGTCAACGCCATCGCCGCCTACGCCGGGGCCTGGATGTGCACGGTGTTCCTGGAGGGCTTCGGCTGGATGGGGCCGCTGTACCGCACCGTGTTTGCGCCGATAGGCAGTGCCTTCGGCCCCGAGTTCCAATCGCTCAGCTTTGCCTGTGTCTTTGTCCTGGTGTGGACCGGCCTCGTGTGGCTGATGGACCGGCAGCGCTGGTACATCAAGCTCTGAGCGCCCACGGCGCCCCTCGACGACAGGCAGGCCCCCCATGAAACATCGGACGATCGCCATCATTGGCGGCGGCACGGCCGGCTGGCTGGCCGCCAACCACCTCGGCCGTGAGCTGCTCGCGGACCCCGAGTTGAGCATCACGGTCATCGAGTCCGACGAGGTCCCCATTATCGGCGTGGGCGAGGGGACGGTGCCCTACATCAAGCAGTCCCTGCAGAAGTTCGGCATCAGCGAGGCCGAGCTGCTGCTGTCCTGCGAGACCACCTTCAAGACCGGCATCCGCTTCCAGGGCTGGCTGGACGCGGCGCGCCACGGTGCCGATCACCACTACCTCCACGCCTTCGCCTCGCCCTTCCCGGGCGGCATGGACGTGACGCCGGCCTGGCTCGCGCAGGGCGGAGAGCCGGCCTTCGATGCGGTGTCCGTCGCGGCGCAGCTCTCGGCGGCCGGGCGCAGCCCCAAGCAGGTCGCGTCCGGGCCCTTCGTGGGCGAGATGGACTACGCCTATCACGTCAACGCCCATCAGTTCGCCCAGCTGCTGGCGCGCAATGCGCAGCAGCGCTTCGGCGTGCGGCACCAGGTGGCGACGATCGTCGGCGCCGAGCGTGGCGAGGACGGCCGCATCACCGCCCTGCGCACGCGCAGGGGCGAGCGGCTGCCCTTCGACTTCTACGTGGACTGCAGCGGCTTCGCCTCGCTGCTGACCCAGGGCGTGCTCAAGGTGCCCTTCGTCGACAAGTCGCATCAGGTGCTGACCGACACCGCGCTGGTCCAGCAGGTGCCCTTCGGACCGGACGAGCCCATCGCGCCCTACACGCTGGCCACCGCGCATCGTGCCGGCTGGATCTGGGACATCCCCGTCACCGAGCGCCGCGGCACCGGCTTCGTCTATGCCAGCGCCTACATGGGCGAGGACGAGGCGGTGAGCGCGTTCGCGCGCTATCTGGGGCGCCCGGAGGCCGGCTTTGCGCCGCGCCGGATCGCCATGAAGATCGGCTTCCGCCAGGAGGTCTGGAGCCACAACTGCATGGCCCTTGGGCTGGCGCAGGGCTTCGTCGAGCCGCTGGAGGCCACGTCCATCCTGCTGACGGATTTCGCGGCTCACCTGCTGTCCCGCAACTTCCCGCGCCAGCGCGGGGACGAGCCCGCGCTGCGCCGCCATGTCAACGAGGCGACGCGCACGGCCTGGGAGCGCGTCATCGACTTCATCCAGCTGCACTACCACCTGTCGGACCGCAGTGATTCCGCCTTCTGGCTCGACAACCGGCAGGCCAGCCACCTGTCCGAAACCCTGCGCGAGCGCCTCGCCAAATGGCGTGTCGTGCCGCCGCAGGCCACGGACTTCGGCAGCCGCTTCGAGCTGTTCAATGTCGAGAACTACCTCTACGTGCTCTACGGCATGAAGTTCCCGACCCGCGGCTTCCCTGTTGACGCCGCCGAGCGTCACGAGGCCCAGCAGCGTCTGGCCGAGGTCGACGCCCGCGCCCGCCGCCTGGTCCGGGAGCTGCCCTCGCATCGCGAGTGGCTCGAGGGCCTGCGGGCAGCGGCGCAGGCCGCACGCTGAGCCGGCGATCCGGCAGCCGTTCCGCTCCCGCTGGCCTCGGACGGCATCGTCCGCGCCGGTGACGCCCCGCGCTGATGTCCGGGCGCAGAAGCCCACACCTTGACGTACGCCGCCCATCCTGCAGTCTCGAGTGGCTGGTGGGGCCGGCGCGTGCGCATCTGCACCGATCCTGCTGACGGCCCTCCTGCCGCGGCCCGCCATGCGCGGCCGGCGCTGCGCGTGCTGGCGTCCTCGACATGAAAAAAGCCCGGCAGAGCCGGGCTTTCGGGGTGCGACCTTGCGGTGCGCGGGCGATCAGAACTTGGCGCTCAGGCCCAGGCGGTACGTCGTCTCGCCCATGAAGGACCAGGCCGGGTAGCCGATCTTCATGCTGCCTTTGACGTCCGGGTTGTTGGCGTCGGCGGCACCGTACTGCACGTCGTCCTTCTTCAGAAGGTTCACGGCTTCGAAGGTCAGGCGCAGGTTCTTGTTGATGTTCCAGCCGGCGCTGAAGTCCAGCGAACCGTACGGATCGTGCATGCGGTAGCTGTAGTAGCCCGTCTCACGGATCATGTACTTGGAACGCCAGTTGTAGGCCAGACGGGCCGTGTAGGCTTCCGTCTCGTAGAAGCCCACCAGGTTGAAGGTGTGCTTGGACGACTGGGTGAACAGGGCCAGACGGTCGGGGTAGCTGGAGCTCGGGGCCTTCGCGTCGGCGTAGGTGTAGCTGCCGGCGAAGCCGAAGCCGTTGTCCAGGCTGTGGTTGATCTGGGCTTCGAAGCCGTTGATCTTGCCGCCGCCGGCGTTGACGTACTGGTTGACGGTCCAGCTGTCGACCTTGCTCAGCGGATCCACCACGCCCAGCTTCTGGTTCGTCTTGACCAGGGAAGTCACGAAGTTGTCGATGGTCTTGTGATAGACCGCCGCCGACACCATGTTGCCCTTGCCGTAGTAGTACTCGATGCCCAGATCGAACTGCTTCGAGGCCTGCGGCTTCAGACCGACGGTACCGAAGGTCATCGACTCGTTGCCTGCGCGGTCATCGTTGTAGCCGGCCTGCTTGGTCAGGAACATGTACTCGAAGTTGGGACGGGTGATGGCCTTGGAGGCCGCCACGCGCAGCACCGTGTTCTTGTCGATGTTGTAGGCCGCGTTCAGGCTGGGCAGCCAGTCGCTGTAGCCGGCCTTCTCTTCGCGGATGGTGTTGCCCCAGCCGTCGTTGTTGGGCACGTCATTGGCCGCCAGCGGCGTGCCGTCGAACTTGTAGCCGCGACCCGTCACGTTGGTGTGGATGTAGCGCAGGCCGAAGTTGCCGCGCCAGCCTTCCTTCTCGAACTCGAACATGCCGTAGGCGGCCTTGTTGTCCTCCTCGATCTCGGCGAAGCTCGAGCGCTGCGGGGTCCAGGACGCCGTGTTCTTGGCGTACAGGGCGGCCATGCCGTCCAGGTTGGCCTTGGGGAAGTCCCAGCCGTTCGGGCCCATCTTGATGGAGCCGCTGTACAGATCGGACGTGTTGCCGGAGATGGCGGTGCCGATGAACTTGGCGCGCAGGCCGCTCTGCTCGTACTTGTGCTTGGTGGCACGCACGCCGGCCTTGAAGGAGGTCAGGCCGTTCCAGTCGAGGTCGACGGTGGCGTCCGCCTGGGCGAAGTTCTCGCGGTCGGCATTGGGCTGCTGCAGGTCGGTGGCCCAGCCGGTCGGCACGAGCTTGGACGGCAGGTTGCCCACGCCCACGTTCATGTTGCCGGTCGGGGAGATCACGATCTGCTTGCCGGTGGCATCGATCGTGCCCTGGAACTTCGGCAGGCTCTGGCCGTCATCCCACCAGCCCACGCCGTAGTTCATGGTGTGCTCGGTACCGCCCTTGGCCTTGGTCTGGCCGGCGACGGCATCGATCTTGAAGGCGTCGGCCTTGAAGGAGCCGTTCAGCACCAGGCTGTCCGAGCTCATCTTGCCCTGGCGGGCCCAGGTCTGCATGAAGGTGTTGACGGGATCCGCGGCGCCGGCGACGGCCTTGACGCACAGGCCGGCTGCATTCTTCTCCTTGCAGTTGCTGTCGTTCTGGCCCATGAACAGGTACAGATTGCTGTTCGTGTTGTCGCCCGTCAGCTCGAGGTTCAGGTAGTTCAGGCCCAGCTCGACGTTGTCGGCGGGCTTGCCCTGCAGCGTCAGGTTCATGGCGGTGCGCTTGCGGTCCTGCACGAAGGTGGCAGGGGCGACGTCGCCCGACCAGCCGGCGTCGGACTCGATGCCGCGACGGATGTACTCGCTCTTCTCCTGAGCGCCGGCCACCAGGACGCCGAAGGTCTTGGCGTCATTGCGCCAGCTGTACAGGCCTGCCACGTCCTTGGACAGGTCCGTGCTGACCGTGCCCTTGCCCAGCTTGAGGCTGGCGAAGGCCGTGCCGGCCTTCAGGTCCAGCGGCTTGCGGGTCTTGACGATCACGGTGCCGCCGATGCCGCCTTCGGTCAGGTCGGCCTGGGAGGACTTGTAGACCTCCATGCCGCCGATGAGCTCGGAGGGCAGCAGGGAGTAGTTGAACGAGCGGTCCACGGTGGCCTGGTCATACCAGCCGGTGGAGGCCACGGTCTGGCCGTTCAGCGTGGTGTAGGTCATCTGCGGGTCGGAACCGCGGACCGACACCGTGGCGCCCTGGCCGAAGGCCCGGCCGACGGTGATGCCGGGCAGGCGGCCCAGCGACTCGCCGACGTCGGAGTCGGGCAGCTTGCCCACGTCTTCAGCCGTCACCGCATCGACCACGGCGCTGGCGTTGCGCTTGATGTTGGCGGCCGACTGCAGCGATGCCCGGATACCGGTGATGACCACCTGCTCCAGCTGATTGCCTTCCTTCTTGGACGGCTCTGCCTGCTGTGCCTGTGCTGCCATTGCAGCGCTCAGCAGGGTGATGCTCACCGCTGCGGCGATGGGGGTCTTCATGACCTTCATGAACTGCTCCTCGATGTGGCCAGCGAACATGGGTCTGGCCTGTTGAAAGACTTGATGCCCTCATCCCGGCGGCGGGCGCCGCGAGGCAAAGACATCTCCAATACACACCTCAAATGCAACCAATGCCATGCCACTATAACGAGCAATAGATCCACTTTGCTACCACTTTTGGGGCCGTGTTTTCCCTGCTGTGGCGCGACTACGACCTGTGGGGACCCACTTCGGGCAGCGCGAAGTGTCGCCTCCGAGGGAGGGGGAAGCAAAGGGTGCTTGGTAGTCGATTGGTATTCTTGATGAGGACCGCCGTCGACGATGGGGGGGACCGGGATGTGCGAGCAGGATCGATGGCAGGGTGCCTCGGCGGCGGCGGCGGCGGCGGCGGCGGCGGCGGTGGGCGGCGGTGGGCGGCCGGGGCGGCTCTTCCGGCTGCAGCTGGGGAGGGCGAAGGCGGAGCGGCTGCCAGTTCAGGTTTTCTTGATCAGCCGGATGAGAAGCTGCTATAGTCGCGGGCTCCGCTTCGGTGGGTGCAGATGCTGGATCTCGGCGGCCGCAAGGTCATCAGGGTCTCGCGCTTGTGTCGACCGCTGGCGCGCAGCTCAGAGACAAAGTTTTCGCAAGAATGCTTGAGATTCTCAAAAGCTGTGCTACAGTAGCGGGCTTGCCTCGGAGGGGTGGCCGAGTGGTTAAAGGCAGCAGACTGTAAATCTGCCCGCTTACGCGTACGCTGGTTCGAATCCAGCCTCCTCCACCAAGGCAAAGCACACTCGATGAGTCGGTGGTTCTGGCTCAAAGAGAAAACTCCCGGGCGGGAGTAGTTCAATGGTAGAACCTTAGCCTTCCAAGCTAATGACACGGGTTCGATTCCCGTTTCCCGCTCCAGCGGCAGCTTGTAAGTCAATGTCGGCACCGGTTTGATGATGTGTATGCATCGTCGCCAAACCCGTGTCGATGCCCATGTGGCTCAGTGGTAGAGCACTCCCTTGGTAAGGGAGAGGTCACGCGTTCGATCCGCGTCATGGGCACCACCTCTTTTCTCCCCCTTCTCTTTTCTGATCTGATCGCCAGGAGCGCAAGATGGCAAAAGGCAAGTTTGAACGTACCAAGCCGCACGTGAACGTGGGCACGATTGGTCACGTTGACCATGGCAAGACCACGCTGACGGCTGCTATCGCGACCGTGCTG
>JAYRJQ010000029.1:0-42062 GCA_041906185.1 Burkholderiaceae bacterium | reverse complement strand
GGCGCCCGTCGAACGCTGCAAAGGCTGGCCGAGCGCGGCCTGCCCAGCGAGGTCCCGGACGGCTGGCGCGCCGCCTTGCGCCAGCTGGTCACCGACACCGGCGTGGCGGGCTTCACTGCCTTCGCGGCCCTGGCGCCCACCGCGCGCCTGGGTGAGGAACTGCTGCGCCTCAACTACCTCCGGCTGGCCTACGCGACCCAGGGGGGCACGGACGCCGACGCCCTAGCCTGAGGGCATCGGCCCGAGGCGCTCCAGCACCGCCTCCAGAAGCTCGGCCACCTCCGCCGGACCCGCCAGGCAGAAGCGCGCCGCCGAGCGGGACGCGGACCGCGTGGAGGCCGGCCCCACCTTGATCGTCAGCCAGTGCGCCGGCGCCCGCTGGAACACGGGCTCATCGTTGAGGTCGTCGCCCACGAACAGGGCCGTGCCGGCGCCCTCCTGCCGCACCAGGGCGAGCACGGCGTCCGCCTTGTCCGGCGCATGGGCGGGCACGATGTTGAAGACCATCTTGCCGCCGAAGACATGCAGCGCCGGGCTGGCCGTCCGCAGCAGCCGCTCCAGCGCGCGGCGGGCCAGCGCCCGGTCCGGGGCATTGCGGTAATGCAGGGCGATGGAGCTGCGCTTGTCCTCCAGCTGCACGCCGATGGCCTCCAGCGCGCCGCGGTGCGGCTGCAGCCAGTCCCGCGCGACGGCCATGGCGCTCACCCACATCGGCGCGGGCTCCGCGACCGGGCCTTCGGCCCCGTGGCTGCCCACGATGTACTTGGGCTCGAAGTCGAGCCGCTGGCGCACGTCGGCGACTTCACGGCCGGTGACGATGGCCACCGGCAGGCGCGCGGCGATGCGGCCCAGGCGCTCGCTCACCGCCGCCGGCATGCGGGCCATCGAGGGCAGCGCGACGATGGGGGCCAGCGTACCGTCGAAGTCGAAGGCCAGCAACGGCGATGAGGCCAGGGTCTGCGCGAGGGCAGCCTGCCCTTCCGGGCCCAGGATGTGCGGCCGCGCCGGATGCATCGGATTCATCGACCCCAACGGTGACCTCCTTGCCTGCCCTGCCCCGTCCTCCCGCTCAGCCGGCGCCCAGCCGCCGCACGCGGGCCTCCACGCGCGCCCGCAGCCGCCAGCGCGCGGCGTCCGCCAGCATGCGTGCCGCCCAGCGGAACACGTTGAACTCCCGCACCGTGCTGCGCAGGCTCACCATCCGCTCGCGCTGCTCCGCCGAGGGCATGGTGGCGGCCCGCAGCAGGGCGTCGGCCGTCTCCTCGACATGGTAGGGGTTGACGATCAGCGCCTCCGTCATTTCCCGCGCCGCGCCCGCGAAGCGGCTCAGCACGAGCACGCCCTGCTGGTCGTCCCGCGCCGCGACGAACTCCTTGCACACGAGGTTCATGCCGTCGTGGAGGCTCGTCACCACGAGGATGTCGGTCGCGCGGAACAGCTCGTTCACGGCATCCGGCTCATGGTGCCAGGCCAGCAGGTGCACGGGCTGGTAGGCCTCGCGGGCAAACCGGGTGTTGATGCGCTCGGCCGCACGCTCCACGCGCTCCTGGAAGCTGCGGTACTCGTCCAGCGAGGAGCGCGTCGGGGCAGCCACCTGCACGAAGACGAAGCGCCCCACCCACTCCGGCGCCTTCTCCAGGAGACGCTCGACGGCGTTGAGCCGCTCCAGGATGCCCTTGGTGTAGTCGAAGCGGTCGATGCCCACCGCCAGGCAGACGTCCGCCGGCAGGCCCAGGCGCGCCGCCACGCGGCGCCGGCACTCGGGCACGGGCGGCCACTGCGCCAGCGTCTCGGCGTCCGGCCACTCGATGGAGATGGGGTAGCTCTCCACCAGCGTCTCCTTGTCCTGGAAGCTGATCGTGGACACCTCGGCCTCGATGCGCGCCTCCAGGTAGCGGTCCACCGTCTCCATGAAGTTGCGGCAGTGGAAGCGCGTGTGGAAGCCGAGGATGGTGCTGCCCAGCAGACCCTGGAGGATCTCGCGGTTCCAGGGGCAGATGCCGAAGGACTCCGGATTGGGCCAGGGGATGTGCCAGAACGTCAGGATGGTGGCCTGCGGCAGGCGGGCGCGAACCATCGCGGGCAGCAGCGCGAAGTGGTAGTCCTGCACCAGCACGACGGGGTCCTCGCTGCGGGCCTCGGCCACCACGGCATCGGCGAAGCGCTGGTTCACGAGGCGGTAGGTCTCCCAGTCGGGCTCGCGGAAGACCGGCCGCACATGCGCCACGTGGCACAGCGGCCAGAGCCCTTCGTTGGCAAAGCCGTAGTAGTAGCCCTGCTCCTCCTGCGGCGTGAGCCAGATGCGCCGCAGCTGGTAGTCCTGCAGCCCGGGCGGCAGGCCCACGCGGTCATGGGCGTCCACCACCTCGCGGTCCGCGCTGCCGCTGCCATGGGCAATCCACGTGCCCGAGCAGGCTCGCATCACGGGCTCCACGGCCGTCACGAGCCCGCTGGCCGGGCGCCGCACCACGACGCCGTCCGGCCCTCGCTCGTGGACATAGGGCTCGCGGTTGGACACGACGATGACCTGGTCCCCGCGCAGCTGCGTCTGCAGCAGCTGGCGCAGGCGTTCGCCCGTCCATTCGACGGCCGGGCCCTGCAGGCGGCGGTACTCGTCCTCCAGGTCCCGCAGATTGGTTCGCAGCTCGTCGACGATGGGCGCCAGCTCCGGTGGCGGCTGCGGCGCATTGACGGGCGGCGTGATCAGGCCGTCCCCGCGCAGGATCGCCCGGGCGCCCTTGATCCAGCCGCGCCAGCTCACCTGGGCCACGATCATCGTGATCAGCGCCACCACGAAGCCCAGGCTGGCGATGAAGCCGACGAGGTAGCGGCGCGTGTCCTGGCTGCGCTTCTCGATGAAGCTCATGTCGTGCAGGAGCACGAGTCGCCCGGCGAGCGCGGGTACCGGCGGCCCTTCCTCGGCCAGCACGGCGGCGCTGGCCGGCCATGGCGGCGCCATCGCCTCGCTGGCCGGCAACGGCAGGGCGAAGGAGGCGTCCGCCGCCGGGCGCAGGACGGGATACACGCCCACATGCACGGCCCCGCCCGCCAGACGAAGACGCGGATCCTGGCGGCTGGCGATCGCCTGGCTGCGGGCGCAGCCGAGACCCTCGGGGAAGGCGCGTGTGGCGTGCAGCAGGTGGTCCTCGGCGTCGCAGGCGGCGATGGCGAAGAGCCGCTCGTCCCGCACCGCGCGGTCCAGCAGCGAGGCGAGTCGCTCCGCGTGATGGGGCGGCCGGGCACCGGGCTTGCCGGCGCCCGACCCCGCCGATGTTCCTGCCGACGATCCGACCGAAATTCCCGCAGCCGGCGCACCATCGACGGCTTCGGCCATCGCCTCGGACACGGCCTCGGACATGGCATTGACCATCAACGCGCCGCGGCTATTGAGATCGCGCGAGAACCATCGCAAGGTAACCTGATCCAGCAGTGGCAGCGCGATGTAGGCAGCGCCCACCAGGGCCACCGTGAGCGGCAGCAGGAAGCGGAGCTGGAGGCGGAGTGTCTTCATTCCTCGGTCACGGCGTGAACCGGCCTCGCGGGCTGGCACGCCCTTGGGGCTGGCGGCGTTGTCTGCATCTGGCCACGTCACCGTCGTTTCATGGGTTTCGATGCGCAACAGGAGGTCTCTGCATGCCACCGTCCACGTCTGCCCCGGCGCCGTCCAATGTGCCGGCTTCATTGCCGTCCGGCCCGTCCCTGGGTCCATCGCTGAACCTCGCCCTGATCGGCAACTGCCAGGTCAGCGCCCTGATCGACGCCGCCGGCAGCATCGTGTGGTGCTGCATGCCGCGCTTCGACAGTACGCCGGTTTTCGACGCCCTCGTCCATGCCCCCGATGGCCGCGCGGGCGATGGGGTGTTCAGTGTGGAGATCGAGGACTTCGCCCGTTCGGAGCAGGCCTACGACCCGGGCACCGCCGTCGTGCGGACGCGGCTCTTCGATGCCCAGGGGCAGTCGATCGAGCTGGTGGACTTCGCACCGCGCTTCATCACGCGGGACCGCCCCTACCGCCCGGCCCAGCTGGTGCGGCGCATCCGCCCGCTGACGGGCCACCCGCGCGTGCGCATCCGCATGCGACCCCGCGGTGACTGGGGCCGCGCGCAGCCCGGCATGACCAGCGGCAGCCACCATCTGCGCTACCTGCTGCCGGAGATCACGCTGCGCCTCACCACCAACGCCCCGCTGACCTACGTGACCGATGGCAGCTGGTTCGTGCTGCACAAGGCCGTCAGCCTGCTGCTGGGCCCGGACGAAACGCTGGACGACGGCATCGAGGAGACGGCCCGCCGCGTCGAGGAGCAGACGGCGCTCTACTGGCGCCACTGGACGCACCGCCTCGCCCTGCCGCTGGAGTGGCAGGACGCCGTCATCCGCGCGGCGATCACGCTCAAGCTGTGCCAGTTCGAGGAGACCGGCGCCATCGTCGCGGCCATGACCACCAGCATTCCCGAGGCGCCGAACAGCGGCCGCAACTGGGACTACCGCTACTGCTGGATCCGCGACGCCTTCTTCGTCATCCGCGCACTCAACAGCCTCTCGGAGGTCGGCACGATGGAGAGCTACCTCAACTGGCTCTACAACGTCATCCGCAGCGCCCCCGAC
Organism: Burkholderiaceae bacterium; assembly: GCA_041906185.1. GTDB lineage: Bacteria > Pseudomonadota > Gammaproteobacteria > Burkholderiales > Burkholderiaceae_C > Roseateles_B. The sequence goes on along the minus strand of JAYRJQ010000029.1, from coordinate 37,457 downwards.
GGGCATGTGCAGCCGCTGTACGGCATCGGGCGGGAGTCCTCGCTGCCGGAGTCGATGGTGGACGGCGTGTTCGGCTACCGCGGCATGGGGCCGGTGCGCGTCGGCAACCAGGCCTACGAGCATTTCCAGCACGATGTCTACGGCAGCGTGGTGCTCGGCGCGGCGCAGGCCTTCCATGACCAGCGCTTGTTCCGCCAGGCCGATGCCAGCGACTTCCAGGCGCTCGAAAGCATGGGCGAGCAGGCCTGGCGCCTGCACGAGCAGCCGGACGCGGGCATCTGGGAGCTGCGCACGCGGGCCCGCATCCACACGTCTTCGGCGCTGATGTGCTGGGCCGCTTGCGACCGCCTGGCCCACGTGGCCACGCGCCTGTCGCTGCCGGAGCGCGCCTCGCTGTGGCGCGAGCGCGCCCGCGTCATCCGCATCAAGATCCTGGAGCGCTCATGGAACAGCGAGCGCCAGGCCTTTGTCGAGAGCTTCGAGGGCCAGGACCTCGACGCCAGCGTCCTCTTGATGGGCGAGGTGGGCTTTCTGAACCCGCAGGACGCGCGCTTCATCAGCACGGTCAAGGCGCTGGAGAGCACGCTGTGCGACGGCTACTTCATGCGCCGTTACGAGGGTCGGGATGACTTCGGCCTGCCGGAGACCTCCTTCAACGTCTGCACCTTCTGGCACATCGACGCCCTCGCCCGCACCGGCCGGCGCGCCGAGGCGCGCGAGTACTTCGAGGCCATGCTCGCCCGGCGCAATCCGCTGGGCCTGCTCAGCGAGGACCTCGCCCCCGCCACCGGCGAGCTCTGGGGCAACTTCCCGCAGACCTACTCGATGGTGGGCATCATCCACAGCGCGGTGCGCCTGTCGGCGCCCTGGGACAGCGTCGTGTGAGCGCCGGCGGGCTGCCGCAGGCCGCGGCGTTCAGGGCGCCAGGAAGCCGTGCTTTGCCAGCACGGCCTGGGCGGCGGGCGACAGCAGGTAGTCGATGAACTGGCGGGCCGCCTCGGCCTGCGAGCCGCCGGCCACCGCCGCAACGGGGTAGGTGATGGCGGATGCCGTCGGTACCACGCTCACCACGCGGACCTTGTCGGCCTGCACCATCGCGTCCGTGGCATAGACGAAGCCGGCGTCCACCTCGCCCCGGGCCACGTAGTCGAGGGCCTGGCGCACATGGCTGGCGTACACGGCCTTGGCGGACACCGCCGGCCACAGGCGCGCCGCCTCGAGCGCCCCGCGGGCGTAGCGCCCGGCCGGCACGCCTTCGGGCTTGCCCAGCGCCACCCGCTGCACGGCGGCGCCCTGGAGGTCCGCCAGCGCCTTGACCAGCACCGTGCCGGATGCGGGCACCACCAGCACCAGGCGGTTGCTCACGAAGGGGCGGCGGGTGCCCGCCAGCAGCAGCTTCTGCGCGTCCGCGCGATCCATCGTGTCCTGGTCAGCCGACGCGAAGACGTCGACCGGCGCGCCCTTGCTGATCTGGGCCAGCAGGGCATCGGAGGCGCCGAAGTTCAGCCGCACGCGCGTGCCGGGATGCTGCGCCTCGAAGCCGGGCGCCAGCTCCTTGAAGGCATTGCTGAGGCTGGCCGCGGCAGAGACCGTGAGCTCGCCCGCCTGCGCCGTGGAGCCGGCGGTCAGGCTGAACGCCAGCGCGGTCAGCGCCGCCAGACGGCGAAGGGAACGGGAGATCGGCATCGGATTCACGGGGGCGTCCTCATCGAGACCAGGCAGCGGACACCGCTGCGCTCACGGCCGGACCGAAATATACACCTGTGCATAACGCCCCCTCCTCATTCCCGCCCTGCGCCTCGCCCGTGAACGCTCACGACGGCCGGGGTTCAGTGCTCCCCGTGCCCGCCATGGCCACCATGGCCACCGGACTTGCGCACGCGCAGGTCCACGCTCGCGCCCGACGCCGGGGCCTGGCGCGGCATCGCCTGGCCGCCGGCCGCGTCGGTGCGGGGCGCCTGGGGGGCCGGGCCCGTCCACAGCCGCGCCTGCGTGCCGGCGGGGTGCTGGAACCAGCCCGGGTCGCGGTAGTCCCCCGGCTTCTGGTCCTTGCGCACCTTGAGGATGGAGAACATGCCGCCCATCTCGACGCCGCCGAAGGGGCCCTGGCCCGTCATCATGGGCAGCGTGTTGTCGGGCAGCGGCATCTCCATGGCGCTCATCTCGGCCATGCCGTGCTCGCCCATGGCCATGTAGTCGGGCACGAGGCGCGAGATCTTGTCGGCCAGGTCCTGCTGCGGCACGCCGATCATCGTGGGCACCTGGTGCCCCATTGCGTTCATCGTGTGGTGGCTCTTGTGGCAGTGGAAGGCCCAGTCGCCCTCCTCGTCCGCCACGAACTCGACCTGGCGCATCTGCCCGACGGCGATGTCCGTCGTCACCTCCGGCCAGCGCGCCGTCTTGGGGACCGGGCCGCCATCGGTGCCCGTGACGGTGAACTCATGCCCGTGCAGGTGGATGGGGTGGTTCGTCATCGTGAGGTTCCCCACGCGGATGCGCACCTTGTCGTTCTTGCGGACGTTCAGGGTGTCGATGCCGGGGAAGACGCGGCTGTTCCAGCACCAGAGGTTGAAGTCCAGCATCGTCATGATACGCGGCGTGGCGGAGCCCGGGTCGATGTCGAAGGCGTTGAGCAGGAAGCAGAAGTCCCGGTCCACCTCATCGATGAGCGGGTGGCGGCCCTTGGGGTGCGTGATCCACAGGCCCATCATGCCCATCGCCATCTGCGTCATCTCGTCGGCATGCGGGTGGTACATGAAGGTGCCGGGGCGGCGCGCCTCGAACTCGTAGACATAGGTCTGGCCGGGCTGGATGGCCGTCTGCGTCAGCCCCGAGACGCCATCCATGCCGTTGGGCAGGCGCTGGCCGTGCCAGTGCATGCTGGTGTGCTCGGGCAGGCGGTTGGTCACGAACACCCGCACGCGGTCGCCCTCGACGACCTCGATGGTGGGCCCGGGCGACTGGCCGTTGTAGCCCCACAGGCGCGCGGTCATGCCCGGCGCCAGCTCCCGCTGCACGGGCTCGGCCACGAGGTGGAATTCCTTGACGCCCTGGTTCATGCGGAACGGCAGGGTCCAGCCATTGAGGGTCACCACGGGGCGGTAGGGCCGCCCGCTGGCGGGCGGCAGGGGCGGCATGGTGTCGGGGCGCGTCTGCTGGACGGCCTCAGGCAAGGCGGCCAGCGCGACGCGGCTGACGGAGGCGGCGGACACGGCGGCCGTCAGCGCGCCCGCGCCGCGGAAGAAGTTGCGACGTGAAAACATGGGGAGTCCTTTCAGTGCGCGGCGGCGCGGGGGCTGTCGGCATCGGAGGCCGCAGCGTTCAAGGGCGTGGCGCCGGGGCGGCCGACAAGGGCCATGTCCAGGTCTGCCTGGGCCAGCCAGAAGTCGCGCAGGGCCTCGAGCGAGGCGTTGACGACGCCGATCTGCGTGCGGGCATCCGCCAACAGCTCGAAGACGCCGATGAACATGCCGTTGTAGCGCAGCAGCTGCTCCTGGGAGACGCGGCGGGCGAGCGGCAGCAGCTCGTCGCGGTAGTGCCGGGCAACCTCATGGGCGGCGCGGTAGGTCTGGTAGGCCTCGCGCACTTCCGAGCGGGCCTCGACGGCCAGTTGCGCGGCCCGGTGCGCGTCCTGCAGATAGCGCGCCTCGGCCTGCGCCACGCGGGCCTCGCCCCAGTCGAACAGCGGGATCTCGAAGCTGATCTCGGCCCCGGTCTGGCGCGGGGCGTCCGTGGCGCTGTTGAGCTTCAGCGCGAGCTCGAAGCCGTCCACCAGGCGGGTGACCTTGCTGAGCCCGAGGCTGCGGGCGCTCGCCTCCAGCTGGGCGCGGGCGGCCTGCAGGTCCAGACGGGTCTGCAGGGCCTGCTGCTCGATGCCCAGGCGCTCCTCGGCCTTTGCCGGGAGCTCCGGCAGCCGTTCGGGCAGGGTGAGGGCCTGGGCGTCGTCCAGCCCCATCAGGCGGGTCAGGCGCTCGCGGGTGCCGGTGCGCAGGAGCTCGGCGCGCAGCACCCCCAGCCGCGTCTCGGCCAGGAAGCCCTCCTCGCGCGTCTGGTCGAGCGCGCTCCAGTTCCCAGCCTTCTGCATGCGCCGCGCCAGCTCCGCGCCCGCCTCGGCGGCGGACTGCGCGTCGCGCCGGTAGGCCAGCGTCTGCTCGGCCGCCACGGCGGTGTAGTAGGCCTTGCGGGTGTCCGACGCCAGGCGCAGCATGTCCAGCGTCACCGCGCGCTGCACGCCCTGTTGGCGCTGCTGCTGCACGGCGCGGCGCATCGGCAGCGTCACGAGGCTGCCGAGGTCGAAGCCCACGCTGCGCTCGATCTCCCGCTCATCACCGCGCTGCAGGCGGCCCAGCGAGAAGCGCGGATTGGGCAGGCGGCTGGCCTGCACCAGCTCGGCCTCGGCAATGCCCAGCGACTGCAGGCTCGCCTGCAGACCGCGGTTGTTGAGCAGCGCCACCTGCACGGCGGCGTCGGCGCTGAGCGGCGGGCGCAGCAGCTCGGCCACCCGCGCGGCGATGCGGTCCTGGTCCTGTGAGGTCCGCGCGGCCTGGAGCTCGGCCTTCAGTTGCTGGCGCGCGGTCACCTCGACCGGGGCCACGCCCGCGTCGGGGGAGAGGCTGGCGCAGGCGCTCAAGGCCAGTGGGGCCAGGGCCAGCAGCAGCGTGCGCCAGCGAAAGACGGGCGGCTCAGCGGCGGGCCTCATCGGGAGGCGAGGGAACCGCGATTCGGGCTCGCGGTGCAGCCCTGTGTCGGAAGTGTGCATGGGCGTTGTGGATGACGGGAAGGAGTCGCCCCGCCTGAGCGGGCCGAAGGCGCTCGGGGGCACGGGCGGGTCATGCGGGACATGGACATGGACATGGACCGGGACGAGGGCGGCGCGCGCGGGCGCAGGACGGCCATGGTGGGGCCGCGCCGCGATCTCAGGCGCCGTCGACCCGCGGGGGCCTCTCCAGCCCCTGGGGCCAGGGCGGCTCGGGCGTCAGGAGCGGTGCCGGCCAGCGGACGGGCCCGCCCGTCGCAGGAGGCACGGCGGTGGACGCCGGCAACAGCGTTGGCGCCGGGGCGCTCAGCGTGCAATGCCCGCAAGGGCTGCCGTCCTCGCAGGCGCTGCCGGCTTCGGGGTGGTGGAGGCGCGTCGCGTCGCCGCTGGCAGCCGGGTGATCCGGGCACTCGGCGCCGGCATTCATCGCGCTCGGCAGGGCCATCGCCACCGGCGCGTCCGCCTGCATGTCTCGGGCGGCGGGGCTCCACGCCACGCCGGCCATCCCGGCACAGGCCGGCTGCACCCAGGCCGCCAGGCTCTGCAGCGGCAGGGCCAGGACCAGCAGACAGGCCAGTGCGAAACGCAGGATCAGGCGCATGGGAAAAGTGTACGGGGGTGAACGGACCGGTAGCCTGGGAGACACTCCCCGGCCCTGGCGCCGCACTGTGCAGCTTGCCCCCATGGCAAGGTCAAGCCCCTTCCGGCGGGACGGCCCGTCGCGCGATGGCGCGTCAGCCCCGGGCGTACCAGGCCTGGACGCCGGCGTGATCCCGCACGGCGTCGTGGATGCCCATCAGGCGCGGGTAGGCGGCGAAGATGTCTGCCGGGATGTGGTCGACCTTGCCGCCCAGGAACCAGCGCACGGCCATGTGCAGCTTCAGGTCCACCACCTGCAGGCGCTCGCCCCCGAAGAAGGGCGCCGAGACGATCTGGCGCTCGGCCGCGGCGGCCCACTGGGGCAGGAAGCCCGCGACCAGGGCCTCGCGGACCCGGCGCTTCTCGTCGGCTTCCATGCGGATCGTCGGGCCCACGGCGGCGCGCAGGTCCTCCACATGGGCCATCAGGGACTCGTGACGGGCAGCCTCAAGGGCGTCCGTGGGATGCAGGCCGTGCTGGCGGCCGATCAGCACCAGGATGGCATTCGTCTGGGCGAGCGGCGGCTGGCCGGGCAGCTCGAGCACGGGCAGAGAGCCGTAGGGCGTCGAGGCCTTGAGGGCCGGCCACTCCGCCATCGGGAGGCGGCGGTCCTCGAAGTCCACGCCGGCCAGATGCAGCGCCAGGCGGCATTCCTCGCCGCGGCTGACCGGGGCGTCGAAGTAGATGAGTGCGGGCTTGTTCATCGTCAAAGCCTAGCACGCAAGGTCTGCCCTGTGCCGGCGCGGTGTCTCTCGCGGCGGCAGCGGCGCGGCCGGTGCGGCCGGCGTCATCAGGCCTTCACGCCTGACTGCTCAGATGCGCGCATGGCCCCGCCGCTGTCGGCGCGGTCGTCCTCCCGCCCGCCGCCCACGACATGAACGCCCTGCCCCAGGTGCCCCCGCCCACGGCCGCCGCCGACGACATTGGAACGCTGCGGCCCACACCGCGGTCGACACCCCTGCCAACATCGCCGCCCACGCAACAGGGCTCGCCGCCTGTGGCACCGCCTCTCGAATCTCGCGCCACGTCCTTCCTGCTGCCGATCGGTCGCGAGCAGGTGCCCGTCTGGGTCTTCCCGCCGGCGTCGCTGCAGCACGCCCATGCCGGGCTGGTGCTGCGGGCCGGTCCCCGCGAGCTGCTGGTCTTTACCCGGCCGGCGCTCGACTGGGGGTGCGGCGGCCTGCGGCTGCACGTTCTCGATGCCATGGAGCCGATGGGGATGGACGAGCCACCTTCCCACGCGCCCGACGCCATCGCGGTGAGGCGGTTGTGGCGCCGCACCGTCTCGCACAGCGGCGATCTGCAGGGCCTGGCCCTGAAGGATCCCGACAGCCTCACGGCGTGGCAGCTGCGCCAGCACCAGCCGGATCCCGCGGCGCGGCGCTGGGTACGCTGCATGATCGAGATCGATCCCGGGGCGCGCTGAGCAGGCGCCGGCCTGCCCGGGGCGCGGCCCGTCCGCTCAGGCCAGGCGCGCGAACTGCGCCGTCACCTCGTCCATGAGCTGCAGGATGCGCTCGCTGGTGGTGAAGACCTCGCTCAGCGAGCGGGTGTCGGTGTTGCCCGGCTTGAGCGCGCGCAGCGCGGCATCGAAGAACACGTACTGCTGATCGACCATCTCGAGTTCGCCGCGCAGGCTGGCGCTCGTCTCGGGCGCCGCCTTGAGCACGGCCTGGGCCTGCGTGAACTCCTCGCGGGCCTGGTTGAGCTGGCGCGCCAAGGCATCGGCCTGCACGCCCCAGGCGGCGCCGAGGTAGGTGGCGGCCATGCGCTGGCTGAGCATGCGCTGCCGCCCCGCCAGGTTCACCAGGCGGCCCACCGGCTTGCCCGACGACTGCTCCAGCAGCGCCGTCCCCTGCTGGGCCAGGGCCAGCACCTGCGTGGCGGCCGCCATCACGGCATCCGCGCCCTTGGCACTGGGGCGTTCGCCCACCAGCAGGAGCTTGAAGGCGCTCCAGCTGCTGTCCATCTGCTCGTAGACCTTCGCGATGGGCGCGGCGCGCGCATAGGCCCGCAGCTCCACCAGGTGGCGGTCGAAGAGCGCCATCGAGTCCGCCAGCACCTTCTCGGCCTGATCGGTGCGCACCTTCTGCCCGAGGGCGAGATAGGCCTTGGCGCAGCGCTGGCTGAGCATGCGCAGCCGGCCGGCCTTGTTGATGGCGTCCGGCAGGTCCCGGACTTCCGCATGGACGTGCCCGGCAAACCACAGGGCGGGCACCCACAGCAGGCACTGACGGCGACGCAATAACTCCATGGCGAGACTCCCGGCCTCTGGTGAATCGAGGCGCCAGTCTAGGGACGCTCGCCGCGGGAATCCTTGATGCAGTTTGGCTTTTCTCAGCCTCGGTTGCCGCCGTGCTAGCCCGCCGGGCCAGCGGCCCGCCCGTACGTGGAGGCCGTCACGGTCCGGCCGGGGTCAGCGCAGGGCCGCGTTGAGCTGGTCGACCAGCTCGGCCCAGTCCGCATCGGCCCGGAGTTCCTCGCGCAGGAGTGCCGCCTGGGCTGGATTCCAGCAGGGCGCCTCCTCGAGCCGCATCGTCTGCGGCAGGGGCGAATGGGACAGCAGGAAGGCCTCGATGCTGGCGGCGTCATGAGCCAGACCGAGCTGCGCGAAGAGGTCGGAGAAACGGTGCACGGGGGCCTGCATGGGGAGCTCCATCGATGGAATGGTGCGCAGCTTAGCGGCTCCGCCGGGCGGTGTCATGCCACGTCATCCGGGACGCCACCGGCGCCGGCTCTTGCCAGAGCCCGCGCCCGTGCCTCAGGCGCCCGCCCCGCGGCGCGGCCGGGCCTTCTGGCGCAGGCGGTCCGGGGCCAGGATCTGCAGCTCATAGCCCGAGCCGCCGATGCAGCCCTCCTCCTCCAGCTGGCGCAGGCAGCGCGAGAAGGTCTCCGGCGTGATGGCCAGCTGCGAGGCCACGTACTTCTTGCGCTGGATGAAGCGCACCGTGCCGCCCTGGCGGCGGGACATGTCCAGCAGCCACTCCGAGACGCGCCCCAGCGCATCCAGGCTCTCCCGGCGCACGGCCTGGCGGGTCTGCTGCAGCTGCAGCTCGGCCAGCGCCTCCACCACCGATTCCATGGCGGCGCGCCAGGCGGCGGGATCCTCCGTGGCCCAGGCGTCGATCTGGCTGCGGCTCATGCCGACGGCCAGCACATCGACCGCCGCGACGGCGCGCAGGTTGTGGGACTCGCGTAGCCAGCAGGCCGCGCAGCCCATCCATTCCCCGGCGTCGGCCAGGCGCAGCTGGCGCCACTCGCCCTGGCTGTCGTGGTGGCCCAGGCAGACACTGCCCTCCAGCAGCAGCCACATCGTCTCGCAGTGCTCGCCCTGCTCGAAGAGCGCCTGGCCGGCCGGCACGCGGCGCCACTCGCCGGCCTCGACCAGCACGGCGCGCAGCGGCGCCCCGACCCGCTCGGCAATGAGCGGCTGGGCCATCGCGGCGGTGCGGCGACGGTGGGTTCTTTCCTGGGCGCCCTCGGGTGATGGCGCCGCCGTCGATGCGAAATCGATCGATTCCATGCGGGTCTCCTCGGCGTCGTGCCTCTGAATCGTGCACAAGCCTCACTGTGCTGCGACGCGCAACTTCCGTGTTTGAGCCGCATCAATACAGGCGCCTCGCGGCACTGCTCGCTTTTCCTCACCGCCCGCGACGCCGGCCTTTGCGCAGGCGCAAATCCATGGCCGCATAAGGTTCATACATTCTGCAACTTCAAAAATCCGGACCGTGTCCCACCGATGCCATGAGCTCCCCTCTTCCCGAACTGGTGTGCCCGGCGGGCAGCCTGCGTGCGCTGCAAATGGCCGTCGATGCCGGCGCCGACGCCGTCTACCTCGGTCTCAGGGACGCCACCAATGCGCGCAACTTCGGCGGCTTGAACTTCGATCTCGAGCAGGTGCGCAGCGGCATCGCCTACGCGCACCAGCGCGGGCGCCAGGTGCTGATGGCGCTCAACACCTACGGGCAGGCCCAGGACCTGAGCCCCTGGCACGAGGCCGTCGACCGCGCTGCGGACCTGGGTGCGGACGCGCTCATCGTGGCGGACATCGGCGTGCTCGCGCATGCCGCGCGCCACCATCCCGGGCTGCGCCTGCATCTGTCGGTGCAGGCCTCGGCCACGAGCTACGAGGCCATCAACTTCTACCGCGAGCGCTACGGCATCCAGCGCGCCGTGCTGCCGCGCGTGCTCACGCTCCAGCAGGTGCAGCACGTCATCCGCCACACGCCGGTGGAGATCGAGGTCTTCGGCTTCGGCAGCCTGTGCGTGATGGTCGAGGGGCGCTGCGCGCTGTCCTCCTACGCCACGGGCCAGTCGCCCAACACGCACGGGGTCTGCTCGCCTCCGGCCTTCGTGCAATGGGAGCAGCGCGGCGACAGCGTGGAGGCCCGGCTCGGCGGCGTGCTGATCGACCGCTACGGCCCCGACGAGCCGCGCGGCTACCCGACGCTGTGCAAGGGTCGCTTCGACGTCCAGGGCGAGCGGGACTACGCGCTGGAGGAGCCGACGAGCCTCAACACGCTCGCGCTGCTGCCGCAGCTGATCGAGTCGGGCGTTCGCGCCATCAAGATCGAGGGCCGCCAGCGCAGCCCGGCCTACGTCGCGCAGGTGACCCGCGTCTGGCGCGAGGCCATCGACCGGGCCGGCTCCGGCGAGCGCTATGCCGTGACGCCGGCCTGGCAGCACACCCTCTCGCACTGGGCCGAGGGCCAGCAGAGCACGCTGGGCGCCTTCGACCGCCCCTGGCGCTGAACCTCCATCGAGCACGCGACATGACGACCCACACCGACACCCCGCCCCAGGCCGCCCCCTCCCTCACCATCGGCCCGCTGCAGTACTGGTGGCCGCGCCAGGCGATCCTGCACTTCTATGCCGACATGGCCGACAGCCCCGCCGACACCGTCGTGCTGGGCGAGGTCACCTGCTCGCGTCGCAACGACCTCTCGCTGGACGACTGGCTCGCCATCGGCCGCGAGCTGCAGCAGGCCGGCAAGCGCGTGCGCCTGGCCAGCCTGCCGCTCCTGATGTCGGAAGCCGAGCTGCGCGGCCTGCGTCGCGTGGCGGAAGCGGCCCTGCGCGAGGCCGTGCCCATGGACTTCGAGGCCGGCGACGCCGCGGCGCTCAACGTCTGGCAGCAGCTGAGGCAAGACCTGACCCCATCCGCCACGGGCAGCCGCCTGGTGCTGGGCCCGCACATCAATGTCTACAACCAGCCGGCGCTCATGGAAATGGCCGGCTTGGGCGTCGGCACCTGGGTCGCGCCAGCCGAGCTCGCGCTCACGGCCATCGCGCTGTGCAATCCGCCCACCGCCCCCGTGCGAAGCGACGAGGCGCCGATCGCCACGGAGCTGCTCGCCTTCGGTCGCCTGCCGCTGGCCTTCTCGGCCCGCTGCTTCACCGCGCGGCACCACCGCCTGAGCAAGGACCAGTGCGACTTCCGCTGCCGGGACGATGCCGATGGCCTGCTGCTAAGCACCAGCGAGGGCCAGCCCTTCCTCGCGCTCAACGGCATCCAGACGCAGTCGGCCGGCCTGCAGTGCCTGATCGGCGAGCGCGAGGCCGCGGCGGCGGCGGGCGTGCGCGCCCTGCGGCTCTCGCCCTGCAGCGGGGACTTCCGGCGCGTGGTGGCGCTGTTCGACGGCGTCTACCGCCGGCAGGCTCCGGCGGCCGAGGCCCTCGCCGCGCTGCGGGACCTGACGCTGCCGGGCGCGCTGGTCCACGGCTTCGCCCACCGCCAGCCGGGCATGCAGGCGGTGGCCTGAGCCCCGGCCGTCGTCGCGCCCACGCCGCTCTTTGCCTTCTCGTCGCGTCACGCGCTCACGAGTCTCCCCACGCCCTCAGCCCCTCCATCGCCATGGCACTCCCCCACGCCCGTCCGTCCCACCTTCCGCCGCCCGCGGCCCTGCTGGACGCCGTGCGGCGCCTGGTGCGCCGCCTGCCGGTGGAGCCGCCGTCGTTTGTTGCGGCCCGCCTGCTGGACCGCCTGCTGCTGCCGCGGCTGGACGCGGCCCAGCGCGCCGCGCTGTCGGGCAAGGCGCTGGAGCTGGAGGTGCTGGAGCCCGGCCTGCGGCTGCGCCTGCAACTGGATGCGGACGGCTTCCGGCCGGCGCCACGCACCGCGCCCGTCCAGCTCACCATCCGCGCGCGCAGCGAAGGCCTGTGGAAGCTGCTGCGCGGCGAGGAGGACGCGGATCGCCTCTTCTTCGACCGCGCCCTCGTGATGGAGGGCGACACGGAATTCGGCCTGATGCTGAAGAACACGCTCGACGCCATCGGCCCGCTGCTGCCCGTGCGCGCCGACTGAATCCGCCCGGCCCCTCAGCCGGACGATCCCTGCGGCCGGCTGCCGGCGCCCTGCCCCGGCCTCGCCGTCGCCACCCCGCCCGGCGCGAATTGATCTGCGTCAAAAGCTTCATTCTTGATATTGATTCAGGTCGCCAGCGCCGGCACAATTCCTACATCCAATATGGAGCTTTAAAGATGACCACCCTCACCGCCCCCCACATCCATGTGCCCGATCTGGCGCCGCAGGAACGCCACCCGACCATCTTCAGCACCTTCGAGGCCCTGCCCGTGGGCGGCTTCCTCGAGCTGAGCAACGACCACAACCCCGAGCCCCTGCGCCGCCAGTTCCAGGTGCTGTGGCCCGACCAGTTCGCGTGGGAAGCCCTGGAATCGGGCCCGGAGCAGTGGCGGGTCCGCATCTCCCGCAAGCCCGCGGGCAAGAGCTGCTGCGGCTGCTGCAGCTGACCCCCCCGCCGGCGGCGCCCGTGCAGCCGCCGCTCTTCTCGCTTCGCCTGCCCTGAGGGTCGCCGCCCGCGTCGACCCGGAGCCCTGACACCATGAGCACTGTTCTGTTCCGTCTCGAGGAGCCTCCCGCCCGGCGGGACGGCTTCGCCCTCTGGCAGCTGGGCTTCCGCCCCTTCTACCTGCTCGCCGCGCTGCAGGCTCTGCTGATGGTGCCGCTGTGGGCGCTGCAGTTCAGCGGCTGGCTGCCCCACCCGCTGCTCGCCGGCGCCGCCTGGCACGCTCACGAGATGGTGTTCGGCTACGCCCTCGCGGTGGTGATCGGCTTCCTGTTCACGGCCGGGCGCAACTGGTCCGGCCAGCCGACGCCCACGGGCCGCGCGCTCCAGCTCATCGCTGCCCTGTGGGTGCTGGCGCGGCTGGCGGTGCTGAGTCCCTGGGGCTGGCTCTCGCTGGCGCTCAACGTGGCCGTGCCCTGGGCGGCGGCCTGGGGCCTGTGGCAGGCGCTGCACCGGGCGGGCAATCGCCGCAACTACTTCTTCGTCGGCCTGCTGGTGCTGATGGGCGTGGGCAGCGCGCTGCTGCACCTCGCCGGCCTCGGCGTGCTGACCCTGCCGGCCCTCGCCGGCGCCGGCGTGCCGCTGGGGCTCGACATCGTGCTCCTCATGATCGCCGTGATGGCCGGTCGCGTGGTTCCCATGTTCTCCAACAACGGCATCCCCGGCCTGCAGGCCCGGCGCGAGCCGCGCGTCGAGCAGCTGGCCCTGGGCAGCGTGATCGCCCTGATCCCACTGGATGCCCTCGGCGTGACCGGGCTGCCGGCGCAGCTCGTACTGGGCGTCGCCCTGCTGGCCCACACCTGGCGCTGGTGCCTGTGGCAGCCCTGGAAGACCTGGCGCAATCCGCTGGTGTGGGTCCTGCATGCCGCCTACCTGTGGCTGCCGGTGCACCTGGCTCTGCGTCTGGCCGCGGGGGTCTGGCACCTGCCGAGCGGGCCGGCCATGCACGCCCTCACCGTGGGTGTGATCGGCATGATCACCCTCGGCATGATCACCCGCACCGCGCTGGGCCACACGGGCCGGCGCCTCCAGGCCGGGCCGGTGGAGATCGCCGCCTACGCCAGCCTCTTCCTCGCGGCCGTGGTCCGCGTCGGCGTGCCGCTGCTGGCACCCGCCCTGCTGATGCAGGCCGCGCTGGCCTCCTCGGTCCTGTGGAGCGTGGCGTTCGCGCTCTATCTGTGGCGCTATACGCCATTTCTGCTGCGGCCTCGCGCCGACGGCCAGCCCGGTTGACCCCGCACGGAAGACAATCCCGCCATGCGACTCACCACCATGACCGACTACGCGCTGCGCCTGCTGATCTATCTCGGCAGCCATCCGGAGCGCCTGTGCACCACCGCGGAGGTCGCCTCGGCCTACGACATCTCCGAGGCGCACATGACCAAGATCACCCACCAGCTGGGCCTGGGCGGCTGGATCCACACCGTGCGCGGCAAGGGCGGCGGCATGCGTCTCGCGCATGAACCGGCGGCCATCAACCTCGGCGCCCTGGTGCGCGCGGTGGAGCCCGACTTCCATCTCGTCGAATGCCTCGGCGAGGACAGCGACTGCCGCCTGACGCAGCGCTGCCGCCTGACCAAGATCTTCACCGGCGCCCTGGGCGCCTTCCTGTCCGAGCTGGACCGGCACACGCTGGCCGACCTCCTGCCGCCGCCGGGCCGCAAGCTGCCGCTGCGCATCCCGCCCGACATCCCCATCCGAGCCGCGAAGGCCTGAGCGCCCATGCAAGCCCCTGAGCCTCCCGCCGCCGAACGCGCGGCCCGCCGTGTCATTCCCATCCAGGCCGACGCCGCCCCCGCCGGCACCTCGCTGTACGCCGCGGAAAAGAAGATCTACCCGCGCGCCGTCAGCGGCCGCTTCGCGAACTGGCGCTGGGCGCTGGTGGCCCTCACGCAGGCCTTCTTCTACGGCATGCCCTGGCTGCAGTGGGAAGGGCGGCAGGCGCTGCTGTTCGACCTCGTCGGCGGCCGCTTCTACATCGGCGCCCTGGTCTTCTACCCGCAGGACCTGATCTACCTGGCCACGCTGCTCGTCTTCAGCGCGCTGCTGCTCTTCTTCTTCACCGCGCTCGCCGGGCGCCTGTGGTGCGGCTATGCCTGCCCGCAGACGGTCTACACCGAGCTCTTCCTCTGGATCGAGCGCCACACCGAAGGCGACCGCCAGGCCCGCATGCGCCTGGACGCCGCGCCCTGGAGCGTCGAGAAGCTCTGGCGCAAGTCCGCCAAGCACGGCGGCTGGATCGCGCTGGCGCTCTTCACGGGCTTCAGCTTCGTCGGCTACTTCAGCCCCATCCGGGCGCTGACGGACGCGCTGCTCACCTGGAGCCTCTCGCCCTGGGAAACCTTCTGGGTGCTGTTCTATGCCGGCGCCACCTACGGCAACGCCGGCTGTCTGCGCGAACAGATGTGCAAGTACATCTGCCCCTACGCCCGCTTCCAGAGCGCGCTGATCGACGCCGACTCGCTCATCATCACCTTCGACGCGAAGCGCGGCGAACCCCGCGGCGCCCGCTCGCGCAAGTCCGCCGAGGTGCTCGCCGAGGGCCGCGGCGACTGCGTGGACTGCACCCTGTGCGTGCAGGTCTGCCCCACCGGCATCGACATCCGCAAGGGCCTGCAGAACGAGTGCATCGGCTGCGCCGCCTGCATCGACGTCTGCGACCAGGTCATGGACAAGATCGGCGCGCCGCACGGCCTCATCCGCTACGCCACCGAGAATGGCGTGGCCCAGGGCCTCAGCCGCGCCCAGATGTGGCGGCGCACGCTGCGGCCCCGCGTGCTGATCTACGGCGGCGCGCTTGCGGTGCTCGGCGCCCTGATGCTGTGGCAGCTGAGCCAGCGCAGCGCGCTGCTGATCGACGTCATCAAGGACCGCGGCGTGATGGCGCGCCAGGTCGAGGACGGCCAGATCGAGAACGTCTACCGCCTGCAGCTGCTCAACCGCAGCGAGCGCACCCTGCACCTGCAGTTCGAGGCCGAGGGCCTGCCCGGCCTGCGCGTCCTGGGCGGCGAGCGGGTGACGGTGGACCCCGCGGCCATCGTGTCCCTGCCGGTGCAGCTGCGCCTGCCGCCCGGCGCTGTGCAGGAGAGCGGCGCGCGTCGCGTGCGGCTGCTGGCCCGGGACCTCGACCACCCCGACACGCCGGCCTTCCAGGCCGAGGCCAGTTTCTTCGTGCCCCGCTGAAAGACCTGACCCCATGGACCCGCAAGACACCGCCGCCCCGGATGAGGCCCGCCTGATGGGCGTGCTGCGACGGGTGGCCGACCCCGAGATCGGCGAGAGCATCGTGGACCTCGGCCTCGTGGGCCGCCTGGACCTCGCGCCGGGGCGCGTGGCGCTGTCCCTCATCCCCACCAGCGCGACCTGCCCGATGGCGGACGTGCTGATCGAGGACGCCGAACTCGCCCTGCGCGAGGCCTGCCCACCGGACTGGACGGTGGAGGTCGAGATGGATTGGGACGCCGTCTGGACGCCGCAGCGCATGTCGCCCGCACTGCGGCTGCGCCTTGGATGGGCCTGAACCGCCGGCCCGGCCTGCCGGGGTGGGGCCTCGCGCTGGCCCTGGCCCTCGCCCTGCTGAACCTGCTGGCCGCAATGGCCGGCGGCCTGCAGCGGCTGGGCAGCCTGCCGGTGGGGCTGTCGGCCCTGGCGCAGACCGCGCTGCAGCAGCACGGCGTGCTGATGCTCGGCGGCTTCTTCGCCACGCTGATCGCCCTGGAGCGGGCGGCGGCCCTCGGGCGCGGCCTCGTGGTGCCGCTGCTGTGCGGCGTGGCGGGCCTGACGATGATGGCCGGCCTGCCGATCCCGGCGCTCGCGCTGTGGATGGCCGGCACCCTCGGGCTGCTCAGCCTGTACCTGCGGGCCGGCGACACGCGGGCGTGGTCCCTTCCGCTGGTCATCGAGGCCAGCGCCTGCCTGCCCCTGCTCATGGCGCTGGCCGCTCACGCGATGGCGGCCGACACGGCGCTGCGCTGGAACGGCTCGCTCTTTCTGCTGCTGACCATCGCCGGCGAGCGGCGCGAGCTCTGCCGCCTGCTGCCGCTGGGGCCGCTGGCCCGCTACAGCTTCCTCGCGCTGTGGCTCGCCCTGCTCGCCAGCGGCCTGCTGAGCCTGTGGCAACCGGCCTTGACCGGGTGGCTGTGCTGGCCGCTGCTGGGCGCCCTCGCGCTGTGGCTGCTGGCCTTCGACATCGCCCGCCGCCAGTGGCAGGCCCGGGGCTGGGCGGGCCACACGGCGCGCTGCCTGCTGGTGGGCTATGCCTGGGCGGCGCTCGCCGCGCTGGCGGGGCTGCTGGGCCAGCCCACCTTCGCCTGGCACGCGCTGTGGCTCGGTTTCGTGATGGCCATGGTCTTCGGGCACGCGCCCATCATGTTGCCGGCGCTCCTGCGTCTGAGCCCCCGCTACAGCCCCTGGGCACAGCTGCCGCTGGCCCTGATGGGGGTGAGCCTGGTGCTGCGCGGGGCCGGCCAAGCCGGCGTCGCCCCCGCCCTGCTCCCCTGGGCCGGCGGTCTGCATGCCCTCGCCCTGCTGAGCTTCGGGCTGCTGATGGCCGGCCTGTGCCGGGCCGCCCGGCGCTGATCACGGCCCCCAGCGCACCGATCCGCACCCGTTCCGCAGCGGTGCCGCCGCGGCTCAGGCCCGGTGCCGCTGACTCGGTTCGGCGTGGCAGATGAGCCCCCCGCCCCCCGTCTTGGCCCGGTACATGGCTGCATCCGCCGCGGCGATGAGCGCCTCGGCGTCCTCGCCGTGGTCGGGGAAGCGGGCCACACCGACGCTGGCGCCCACCACGAGCTCGCGTCCCTCCCAGTGCACGGCCTCGGCCAGCGCGTCGCGCACCTTGCGGGCCACCACGTCGACGTCTTCGGGCTCGTGCACCTGGTCCAGCAGGATCACGAACTCGTCCCCGCCGATGCGGGCGACGGTGTCGGACTCCCGCACCAGGTGGCGCAGGCGCTGAGCCAGGGCGCGCAGCACGGCGTCCCCCGCCGCGTGGCCTTCGCCGTCGTTGACCTCCTTGAAGCGGTCCAGGTCGACGAAGAGCATGGCCAGGCGCCCGTGATCCCGGCGCGCGTGGGCCAGCGCATGGTCGAGGCGGTCCATGAAGAAGCGGCGGTTCTGCAGGCCCGTGAGGCTGTCGTGGCTCGCCAGGTGATCCAGCTCCCGCTGCTTCTGCGCCAGCTTGGAAAACTGCGCGCTGATCTGCTGCTGCATGTGCTCGATGGCACGGGCCAGCGTGCCGATCTCGTCGCGCCGCTGCACGGGCAGCGGATCGCCCGGCATGCCGTCGACAAAGCCGTCGACAGCCCTGACGATCTGCGCAAGCGGCCGGGTCAGCGCACGCGCCAGGAGCGCCGCCAGCAGCACCGCCAGGGCGCTGAAGCCCGCCACGATGCGCAGCACCATCGCGCCCAGGCTGTCGCTCTCGGACAGCACGGCCGACAGCGGCTGCGACAGGCCCAGCAGGAAGTCCTCCTCGGCCTTCAGCGCGGAGCCCGGCTGCCGCACGAAGGCGGCCACCGCGACCGGCCCCTGGGCCTCCGCGGAACGCGCGATCACCGTCTTTTCATCCGCCCCGGCCGGCGTGACCAGCAGCTCGCGCACCTCGGGAAACTCGTCCTGCACCAGGGCGGACTGGCCGCGGTCGAAGGCGAAGGCCTTGCGCGGGTCGGGGTGGATCAGGTACTCGCCCTGCGCATTGCTGAGGTAGAGCTGCAGCCCCGGTGGCAGGTCCGCGGCCAGCTGGCCGAAGAGACCGTTGAGATCGACATTGATCACCACCACGCCCAGCACCGCGCCGTGCGCGTCCGGGATCGGGGCAGCCACCTCGAGCGAAGGCTTGCCCTGGCCGGCATGGGCGCCCAGCTCATGGTTGATGACGGCCCGCGACACATAGACCTGCCCGGCGGGCAGTCGCAGGGTCTCGTAGAAGTACGGGTAGTGCCCCTTTTCCTGCAGGTCCTCGCCCTGCACACGCATCACGCCGAGGTCGTCCCGGTCCACGCGAACGCGCTCGATGCCATGGCTGGAGGCGTCCAGCAGCCGCATCTGGAAGTACTCGGGATGCGTCTCGAGCATCTGGCGGAACAGCTGCGCGAGCAGGGTCTCCTGGCGCGTCAGCTGGTCCGGCTCGACGCGCTGGAGCATGCGTGCGGCCCCCGGATGGCCGGCGACGAGCCGCACGTCACGCGCCGTGCTGTCCAGCCCCACGGCCAGCTGGCGCACGAGCACGCGCGTGGCCGTCACGAGGCGCTGCTCTGCGGCCGCGACCATCATGTGCCGGCTGGCGCTGTAGGCGTAGTAGCCCGTCAACCCCGCCACCACCACCCCGGCCAGGGCCAGGGCGGCGCCGAGCCGCCATGCGATGCCGAGCCTCATCGCTGCAGCACCCGCGCGGGGGCATCGCCCGAGTGGATGCGCGCCCAGTAGTGCTCGCGCCGCTC
The DNA here is from genome assembly GCA_041906185.1 of Burkholderiaceae bacterium. Classification (GTDB taxonomy): domain Bacteria; phylum Pseudomonadota; class Gammaproteobacteria; order Burkholderiales; family Burkholderiaceae_C; genus Roseateles_B. The sequence goes on along the minus strand of JAYRJQ010000029.1, from coordinate 18,816 downwards.
CTCGCTCTCCACCGGCTCCAGCCAGCGCAGCGGCACCTGCGGGGCGCTGGCGACGGAGTCGCTCACGGTGTTGGCCAGACCCTGGCGCGACACCAGGAGGCTGCTGGCGGGCTCCTCGAGCATGAAGTTGATCCAGGCATGAGCCAGCTCGGGATCCCCAGTGCTCGAGGAGATCGCCCAGCAGTCGAGCCAGGCGAGCGCTCCTTCGCGCGGGATCACGTAGCCCACATCGGCCCCGGCGGCCTTCAGCAGATGCAGTTGCTTCAGGCCGTAGTTGGCATACAGGAGGGCCACCTTGTGCCGCATGAAGAGCTGCACGGACTCCTCCGGCAGGCTGTAGAAGCCCAGGACGTTGCGGCGCAGCGCGACCAGCTTGTCCACCGCCGGCGCCCACTGGCGCTCGCCCAGCTCGAAGGGCTGCGGCCAGCCGAGGGCCAGGGCCGCCAGCGAGAAGTTGTGGGTGCCGCCGGCATAGGCCAGCACCTTGCCCCGCCAGCGCGGATCCCACAGCACCTGCAGCGAATCCGGCGGCGCGCTCAGCTGGCGGCGGTCATAGATCAGCCCCATCTCGGAGTAGGTGTAGGGCACGCCGAAGACCTGCGTGCGCCCCTCCACCTGCCGGATCAGCCCGGGAATGGCGGAGAGCTCCCGGAAGCGCGGCCGCTGGCGTCGCGTGTTCGGGATGCGCGCCAGCTCGATGGGCCGGGCGATGCCCTGGTCGATGTACTGCTGCAGCTCGGCGGTGTTGAGCGCGAAGACGTCGAAGTCCCGCCCGCGACCGGACAGCAGGCGCTGGCGCATGGCCTCGTCGGAGCCGACCACGGTCAGCTCCACCCGCGCCCCGGTGCGCTGGCTGAAGCCCTGCAGCACCTCCGGATCGGCGTAGCCCGGCCAGGCCAGCACCCGCAGCACCTTGCCCTCGGGCTCGGCGGCGGTGGCGTGCGCCAGACCCAGGGCCCAGAACAGCAAAGGCAGCAGGATGCGCAACGGCAACGTCATGAGCCCATCCTAGAGGACGGAAAGGGCGGCGCGTCGGGCCGTGGGGGTCTGCACCACAGCCTGGGTGCCTCGATCCGCGACAGATGCCGCGATTTGGCGCCGAAACGGGGACGCTTCGCGCCCGGTTCAGACGCCGCCGGTCACCGGCAGGCCGTGGGCCAGCCAGGCCGCCATGCCCCCGGTGAGATTGCGCACGCGGCCGTGGCCGATGTGGCGCAGGTAGTTCATGGCCTGCTGGCTGCGCCCGCCGGCGGCACAGGCCAGGATCAGATCCGCATCTCTTGGCAGCTGCGCGTGGCGCCGCTCGAATTCGCTGAGCGGTACGTGCAGCAGCCGCTCGACGCCATAGCCAAGCCGGGCCACCTCATGCCTCTCCCGCACATCGACCAGCCAGGCCCCCTCGTTGACGGCCTCCAGAGCGGCACGGGGGTCGAGTTGAAGCAGCGGCAGGGACAAGGACATGGGCAGAGGCTCCTTTGAGACGAACACAGCATAGCCGCGCGGGCGCAGGGCGAGCGCGGCGCCCCTCACGGTTTGAGGAAGGGCGCCTGCGCGTCGCTCAGGCGCGCATGGTGCCGCACGAGCTGGCCGCAGACCAGGTCGCACAGGGCGTAGACCGAGGGATCGGCGATGCGGTAGTAGACGCTGGTGCCGCGCCCCTCACGGTCCACCAGGCCGTGGCGTTGCAACTGGGCCAGGTGGCGGGAGATGTTGGCGGCGCTGCTGCCGCAGGCCCGGGCCAGCTCGCCCACGCAGCGCGGCTGCTCGCGCAGCTGGTTCAGCACCCGCAGGCGGCTGGGCTCGGCCAGCAGCTGGAAGAAGCCGGCCACCTGGACCAGCGCGCTGTCGGGCAGGTCACGGATGCCGCAGTGTTCGGGCAGGGGCGCGACGGCACCGGGGCGTGGCGCCTCGGGAAGCGAAGAACGGGCGGCGGGGGCGGGATCCATCGGCATCGTGCGGACCTCAAGGCAGGCGCAGGCGCCCGGGCGCGCCCATGGCCGGCTCATCCCGGCCCGGCACACCGCGGCGGCTGCGGGCATTAATTTTCATATTTGACTATTTGCATGATTGCGCAAATAATAAATGCAACAAGACCTGCTGTCCAGCCTTCAGCCGACCCACCATGCGCACTCCGCCCCCCCTCCTCCCTGCCGCCCTGCTGCTCGCGACCCTCGCCGGCCTGCCGCTGCTCGCAGGGGCACAGCCCGCCGCCGCTCCCGTGCTGCAGACCTATGTCGCGCAGCCGGACCGCGCAGCCCAGGGCCAGCGCTACGAGGCGCGTGTCGAGGCCGTCCGCCAGACCACGCTGGCGGCGCAGGTCGCCGGCGCCGTCGTGCAGCTGGACGTCAAGCCCGGCGATGCGGTCAAGGCCGGGCAGCTGCTGATGCGTCTGGACGCCCGCAGCGCCGACCAGAGCGCGCAAGCCAGCGAGGCCCAGGCCGGCGTGGCCCGCGCCCAGCTGGAGCTCGCGCGGCGCGAGCTGGATCGCCAGGAGCTGCTCTTCCGCCAGCACTTCATCAGCCAGGCGGCGCTGGACCAGGCGCAGGCGCAGTTCAAAGCGACGCAGGCCCAGGTGCAGGCGCAGCTGGCCCAGGCCGGTGCCGCGCGCAGCCAGAGCGCCTGGTACCAGCTGCGGGCTCCCTACGCCGGCGTCATCGCCGAGGTGCCCGTGGTGCAAGGCGACATGGCCCTGCCCGGCCGCAGCCTGGCGGTCCTCTACGACCCCACCGCCCTGCGCGTGACCGCCCATGTGCCTCAGGCGGAGATGCGGGCCGTGCAGGCGGCCCTGGAAAGAAAGGACGCAGGCACCGCGCTCGTGATCGATCTCCCCACGCTCGGCCTCCTCGGCCAGGCGCCCCGCCGCGTGCAGTGGCTGCCCACCGTGGATGGCAGCAGCGGCACCGTCGAGCTGCGGGCCGATCTGCCCATGCCGCTGACGGGCCAGCTCCAGGCGCTCGTGCCGGGGCAGTTCGCCCAGATCCGGCTCATCGGCCCGGCAGCGGAGCCGGGCCGTGCCGGCGTGCTCCTGGTGCCGGCGCAGGCCGTGGTCCGCCGCGCCGAGATGACCGGCCTCTACGTGCTCAACGCCGAGGGCCGCCCCCTGCTGCGCCAGGTGCGCCAGGGCGAGGCGCGCGGCAGCCAGGTCGAGATCCTGAGCGGGCTGCGCGCCGGCGAGCGCGTCGCCCTGGAGCCGCAGGCCGCGGCCCGCGTGCGCTGAGCGAGAAACGACATGGCTGACCGAACCCCCACCCGCCTCGGCATCTCCGGCCGCATCGCCGCCTTCTTCCAGGCCGCGCAGATCACGCCGCTGCTGGCCCTCGTGGCGCTGCTGCTGGGCCTCTTCGCCGTGATGGTCACGCCGCGCGAGGAGGAGCCGCAGATCAACGTCACCATGGCCAACGTGCTGGTGCCCTTCCCGGGCGCCTCGGCCAAGGATGTCGAGCAGAGGGTCGCCGGTCCCGGCGAGCAGGTGCTGTCGCGCATGGCCGGCGTGGAGCACGTGATGTCGGTCTCCCAGCCCGGCCTCGCGGTGCTGACCGTGCAGTTCAAGGTCGGCGTGCCCCGCACCGAGGCGCTGGTGCGCCTGCAGGAGACCGTGAGCAGCCATGCCGACTGGCTGCCGGCCGGCCTGGGCGTGCAGACGCCGCTGGTCAAGCCCAAGGGCATCGACGACGTGCCCATCGTCAGCCTCACCCTCTTCAGCACGCAGCCCGAGACCGGCGCGGCCGACCTCGAGCGCGTGGCCCACAGCCTCGAGGCCGAGCTCAAGCGCGTGCCGGGGACGCGGGACGTCGTCAGCATCGGCGGCCCCGGGCGCGCCGTGCAGGTGCAGATCGACGCCGAGCGCCTCGCCCGCGCGGGCCTGAGCGTGGCCGAGCTGCGCCAGGCGCTGCAATCCGCGCAGATGGGCATGCCCCTGGGCGATCTGCTCCAGGGCGGGCAGGCCGTCGCGCTGGAGGCCGGGCCCTGGCTCGCCTCCGCCCGTGATCTCGAGGAGCTGGTCGTGGCCGTGCGCGGCGGCAAGCCGCTGTTCCTGCGCGAGGTGGCCCGCATCGTCGACGGCCCGATGACGCCCGGCCGCTACGTCTGGCACGGCACCGGTGGCGCCCCGCAGCCCGGCGGCGCGGCCTCGGCGGTCCGGGGCGAGTTCCCGGCCATCACCCTGGCCATCACCAAGAAGGCCGGCGAGAACGCCATCGACGTCGCCAACGCCCTGATGCAGCGCGTGGACGCCCTGCGCAACACCGTCATCCCCGCCGACGTGCAGGTGCAGGAGACCCGCAACTACGGCGCCACGGCCAACGACAAGGCGCAGAAGCTCATCCAGAAGCTGCTCTTCGCCACGGCCTCGGTCGTCGCGCTGGTCTTCCTCGCCCTGGGCCGGCGCGAGGCCGCCATCGTGGGCACGGCCGTGATCCTCACGCTGACGGTCACGCTCTTCGCCTCCTGGGCCTGGGGCTTCACGCTCAACCGCGTCTCGCTCTTCGCGCTGATCTTCTCCATCGGCATCCTGGTGGACGACGCCATCGTCGTCGTCGAGAACATCCACCGCCACCAGCAGTTGCATCCGCAGCGCACGCTGGCGCAGCTCATCCCCGGCGCGGTCGACGAAGTGGGCGGGCCCACCATCCTGGCCACGCTGACCGTCATCGCCGCGCTGCTGCCCATGGCCTTCGTGAGCGGGCTGATGGGGCCGTACATGGGCCCGATCCCCATCAACGCGAGCATGGGCATGCTTTTGTCCCTGGCCATCGCCTTCATCGTCACGCCCTGGCTGGCGCGGCTGTGGATGAAGGCGCTGCCGGCCGGTCGCCACGGGGATCCCGAGGCGCTGCACGGCCTGTCGGCGCGGCTGGCGCCGGTCTTCACGCGCCTGTTCACGCCGCTGCTCGACGAGCGCCGCGGCCCGCGCAGCCGGCGTCTGCTGGGGGCCGGCATCGGCGCGCTGATCGCGCTGTCGCTGGCGCTGCCCGCAGCCGGGCTGGTGATGCTCAAGATGCTGCCCTTCGACAACAAGTCCGAGCTGCAGGTGGTGGTGGACATGCCCGCCGGCACGCCGCTGGAGCAGACGGCCGCCGTGCTGCACGAGCTGGGCGCCTTCCTGTCGACGCAGCCCGAGGTGCAGCACTACCAGGCCTATGCGGGCACCGCCTCGCCGATCAACTTCAACGGCCTCGTGCGCCAGTACGACCTGCGCGCGGGCAGCGAGCAGGGCGACCTGCAGGTGAACCTGGTCGACAAGCACCACCGCTCGGCGCAGAGCCATGCCATCGCCACGCGCCTGCGGCCGCCGCTGCAGGCCATCGGCAAGCGCTTCGGCGCGAACGTCAAGGTCGTCGAGGTGCCGCCCGGCCCGCCGGTGCTGGCCCCGCTCGTGGCCGAGATCTACGGCGCGGACGACGCCGGCCGCCTGCAGCTCGCCCGCCAGGTCCGCCGGGTCTTCGAGGCCCAGGACGGTCTCGTCGATGTGGACGACAGCGGCATCGCCGCCGCGCCCCGCCAGCTGCTGCTCGTGCAGCGCGCCCGCGCGGCCGAGCTCGGCGTGAGCCAGGCGGCCATCGTGAGCACGCTGCGCACCGCGCAGGCCGGCGAGGCCGTGGTCTACCTGCACGACCAGCGCAAGTACGCCAGCGCCGTGCGCCTGCAGCTGCCGCCCGAGCAGCAAGGCCGGCTCGACACCCTGCTCTCGCTGCGCGTGCGCTCGGCGCAGGGCGCGCTGGTGCCGCTGCGCGAGCTGCTGACGATCTCCGACACCCAGCGCGAGCAGCCCATCCACCACAAGGACCTGCTGCCGGTGACCTACGTCATGGGCGACATGGCCGGCCGCGTGGACAGCCCGCTCTACGGCATGTTCCAGATGCGCGGCGCGATCGCCCAGCTGAAGGCGCCCGACGGCGGCCCCGTGGCGGAGTACTTCATCCGCCAGCCCGAGGACGCCTACCGCGGCTACGCCCTCAAATGGGACGGCGAGTGGCAGATCACCTACGAGACCTTCCGCGACATGGGCGCCGCCTATGCCGTGGGCCTCGTGCTCATCTACCTGCTGGTGGTGGCGCAGTTCGGCTCCTACCTCACGCCGCTCATCATCATGGCGCCCATCCCGCTGACGATCATCGGCGTGATGCCCGGCCACGCGCTGCTGGGCGCCCAGTTCACGGCCACCAGCATGATCGGCATGATCGCGCTGGCCGGGATCATCGTGCGCAACTCCATCCTGCTCGTCGACTTCATCAACCTGCAGGTGCGCGCCGGCGTGGCCTTCGAGACCGCCCTCCTGCGCTCCGCCATCACCCGCGCCCAGCCCATCCTGCTGACGGGCCTGGCCGCGATGCTGGGCGCCTTCTTCATCCTCGACGACCCCATCTTCAACGGCCTGGCCATCTCGCTGATCTTCGGCATCCTGGTCTCGACCCTGCTGACGCTGGTCGTCATCCCGACGCTCTACTTCGTCGCCTACCGGCACCGCCTGCATCTGCTTCACCCGCAGCCGGCGGAGGCCTCCTCCTCCCTCTCCACTGAAGGAACCTGACATGACCTCCTGGCAGATCGTGCGCATCGCCGCCGGCAGCTTCGTGCTGCTGTCCCTCGCCCTCGGCATCCCCGGCAGCCCGCTGTTCCTCTCACAATGGTGGCTGGCTTTCACGGCCTTCGTCGGGCTGAACCTGCTGCAGAGCGGCTTCACCCGCTGGTGCCTGATGGAGACCCTGCTGCGCAAGCTGGGGGTCCGCCCGGGCTGCTGATTCGAGGAGGACACCATGCATCTGGTCTGTGCCCATTGCGGGGCCACCAACCGCGTGCCGCCGGAGCGCCTGCAGGACGGCCCCGTCTGCGGCCGCTGCGGGGCCGAGATCGCGCCGGCGCGCCCGCTGGCGCTGGGCGACGCCCATTTCGCCGACTACATCGCACGGACCGAGGCGCCGGTCGTCGTGGATTTCTGGGCGGCCTGGTGCGGCCCCTGCCGCATGATGGCGCCGCAGTTCGAGGCGGCCGCGGCGCAGGCGCCGGGCCTGCGATTCGTGAAGGTGGACACCGAGGCCAGCCCGCAGACGGCGGCACGCCTCGGCATCCGCAGCATTCCCACGCTGGCGCTGTTCCTCGGCGGCCGGGAGGTGGCCCGCCAGAGCGGCGCCATGCCCGCGGCCGAGCTGCTGCGCTGGCTCCAATCCCATCTCCAGAAAGGACAGGCCTGATGAGCGACGAACTCGTGCGCGTTGAACTGGTCCAGCAGGCGGACTACCGCTTCGACACCCGCTTCGGCGGCGACGTCCCCGCCGTGCTGACCGACGAGCCGCCGCCCCTGGGCAGCGGCCTGGGCCCCTCGCCCGTGCAGCTGCTGTGCGCGGCGGTGGGCAACTGCCTGTCGGACTCGCTGCTCTTTGCGCTGCGAAAGTACAAGCAGGCGCCCGATCCGCTGCGCTGCAGCGTCGAGGCGCAGGTGGGGCGCAATAGCGAGGGCCGCCTGCGCGTGCTGGCCCTGCAGGCGCGCCTGCATCTCGGGGTGCCGGCGGCGCAGCTGCAGCACCTGGATCGCGTGCTGAGCCAGTTCGAGGCCTTCTGCACCGTGACCCAGAGCGTCGGCCAGGGCATCGCCATCAGCACCGAGGTCCGCGATGCCGACGGCGTGCTGCTCAAGCCCGCCACGCCCTTGTCTCCTGGATCCCCGTGATCCGCCCTCTCCCGCTTCCCCTCGTCACACCAAGGAGTGAATCATGCAAGCCAATGTCGGAACCCTGGACCGCGCCATGCGCATCATCGCCGGCCTCGTGCTGATCGCCTGCACCCTGCTGGGCTTCATCGGCGCCTGGGGCTGGATCGGCGTCGTCTTCGTGGCCACCGGTGCCCTTCGCTTCTGCCCGGCCTACCTGCCCTTCGGCATGAGCACCTGCAAGCTGCCGGACCACAAGCAGTGATCCACTTCGCCTCGCCGGCAGGGTCAGGTCTTGCCTGATGCCCGGGGCGGGCGCTGATGCCCTGCCCCCCGGCGACGGACGCAATGACGCTGGACGCTCACCCTGTCGGCCAGCACCATGGATTCGCAGCGCACCCGACTCAACACCCATGGAAGCGCCGCCGCGTGCCCCTGTTGGTGCCGCCGGGCATGCGGGGGCGGCCGGCCCCTTGTCGCCTGGGCGTCAATCTGCAGGGGAAGGCCCCAGGACCGGGACCGCGGCCCCTGGGTTAGGGTTGCACCATGAGCAGCACCCCGCCCCGCACCGTCTTCGAGCCCGAGTTCACCGTCGCCCTGTGCCAGATCTTCGAGGAGCACATCAGCTTCAACAAGGTCCTGGGCCTGCAGGTCACGGCACTCGAAGCCCTGGCCGCCGAGGCCACGGTGGCGATGCGGCCCGAGCTCATCGGCCATTTCGCGCATCACCGCATGCATGGCGGCGTCATCTCCGCCACGCTCGATGCGCTGGGCGGGCTGGCCGTCATGGCCGCCATCGGCGACCGCCACCGCGACGAGCCCCCCGCCACCCGCCTGCAGCGCTTCAACAAGCTCGGCACCATCGACCTGCGCGTGGACTACCTGCGCCCGGCCATCGGGGACCACTTCATCGCCCGCGCCGAGGTGCTGCGCCTGGGCAGCCGCGTGGCCAGCACCCGCATGGAGTTCATGGACGCGCAGCGCCGACTGCTGAGCACCGGCTCTGCCGCCTACATGGTGTCCTGAGCCCGACGGCGGCCCCGCCCGGGCGGCGCGCCATCAGGGTTTGCATCCGCCTGCGGCGGTGATTTCTGGCAGGGTGCCGCCAGCGAATTGGCATAGAGTCCGGGCATGCAGTACCCGCCGTACCCCGATGCCGACCGGGGCGCTTCACCGTCGGCCGCCCCCGCCTCGACCGGGCCGGCCCCCTCGGGCCTCCCGCCGGAAGCGCCTCTGGACACCACCGCCAGCGCCACCACGGCCGGCGAGGCGCTGCTGGCGCAGGCGATCCAGTCCTGGCAGACAGGCGACCTGCTCGCCAGCTGCCGGCAGGCACTCTCCGCGGCCGTTGCGCTGAGCAGCGGTCCGCCCTCCCCCCAGCTCCCGCATGCCCTGCGCCAGGCCGCGCTGGCCCTGTGCGAGTTCGGCCTCGCCGCCGAGGCGCAGCCGCTCGCCCGGGCCGCCGTGCGCTACCTGGAGCGCGAGGGCCTGCATGAGCCGCTCTCCGCCTGCCTCAGCTGCCTGGGCCACGTGCACGCGCGGCTCGGCCAGCTGGACCAGGCCGAGCTGCTGCACATGCGCGCGCTCTCTCTGGCGCGCGAGTCCATCGACAGCGCGGACCGCATGCGCGCCTACACGAATCTCATCGTCTCGATGTCGGCCGCCCACGAGCAGGCCCTGGAGCGCAACGACGAGGAAGGCCGCGTGATGGCACGCCTCGCCCTTCGCCGGGCCGAGCGGCAACTGGGCGGTGCACGCTCGCTGGCCCAGGACGGGCGCCTGCAGGGCGGCTTCCAGGGCGTGCTGAAGCTGGCCGTCGCGCACCTGCTCGTGCTGCTGCACCGGCTGGACGAGGCGGAGGCGATGCTCAACCAGCTGCTGTCCCTGTGGTCGCAGGACGAGCAGACGCGCTACTGGCGCTGGTCGGCCCTGGAGAGCATGGCCGAGCTGCTGAACCGGCGCGGCCGCCCCGGCGAAGCCTGGCAGCTGCTGCAGGAGCTGCTCACGGTGCCGGAGCTGCAGAGCAATGTGCAGCTGCACGGCGCCCTGCTGCGCCAGGCCCTGCGCTGCCTGCGCGCCAGCGACAGCCCCGAGGCTGCCCAGCGCCTGCAAGCCCTGGAGGCGCAGCGCCGCCAGTGGGAGCGGCAGAATGCCCAGGCCGCCGCCGAGGCGCGCGAGGCGCTCGCGCAGGAGCTGCGCCTCATCCAGCCCTGGATGCAGACGCTGCTCAGCGCCGAGGACTGACGCGATAGGCGCAGCGGCGCGCACCAGCAAGCTGGTGCTCCGTGCGCTGCACCTCGGCCCAGGGTTCGAGGCAACGCTGGAACAGCGCCAGCTCGGAGCGGCAGAAGCCCTGGCAGACCTTCGCGGCAGCGCAGATGGGGCAGTGGTCCTCGATCAGCAGCCAGTCGCTCCCGTCCCGCTCCACGCGGGCCATATAGCCTTCGCGTTCGCGCTCGGCCGCCAGGGCCAGCAGGGCGCCCCGCAGGCTGCGGCAGCGGGCCAGCGCCGCCTGGTAGCGCTGCTCGGCATCCCGCTCGCGGGCGTCGACCAGACGCTCGAGCGCGGCCTCGCCGAACAGCCCGCGGACCTCCCGGATCAGCTGCACCGTCAGCTCCCCGTGCCGGTCAGGGAAGAGCGCGTGCCCTGCCTCGCTGAGCTGCCACAGACGCTGGGGCCGCCCGACGCCGGCTGGCTGGTCCTGCCACTGCAGCAGCCCCTCCTCGGCGAGCTGGGCCAACTGCTTGTGCGCGCCCATGAGGCTGAGGCCGAGGGCGTCGGCCACCTGCGCGGCCGGCTGCCGGCCCGCTGTCTTGAGCTGCTGCAGCAGGCGCTGGCGGGCGGCCGTCCTCATGCGCCCTCTCCCGGCGTCGGCACCTCGTGCGGCTGCTCGCTGCGCGCCAGCGCCAGCAGCTGCCACGCCGCCAGCACGCAGGTCAGCCCGCCCAGGCCCATGATCCACCGCGAAGACAGGAGCGCGAGCGCCGAACCGAGCAACGCCACCAGCACATTGGACAGGCAGAAGATCGTGGACAGCAGGCCCATCACCCGCCCTTGGCCGTGGGCCGCGAAGCGCTCGGACATCCAGGCGGGCATCACGGCGTTGTAGAGCGCCAGCGGCAGGCCCAGCGCCGCGATCATCACCAGCCCGGGCGTGGCCGGCAGCACGGCCAGCAGGCTCAGGCCGACGGCCGCCACCAGCGCCATCCAGGCCGCCCCGCGCAGAGGATGGCGCCGCTGCCCGCCCCCGAAGCGCCCGGCCAGCACACTGGCCAGCGTCATCGTGGCGCACTGGGCCGCGGTCACATAGGCGATGCCACGGCTGTCGAGCCCCGCCTGTTCCAGCATCCACAGCGGCGCGAACTCGTACAGCGCCGTGACGCCGAGGGTGTAGAGGAACTGCAGGACGGCCAGGCGGGCCAGCACGGCATCGGTGCGCAGCAGGCCCAGCGCCTGCTGCTCGCGCATGGCCTTCAGCAGGTGCAGAGGCCCGCTCGCCCGCGGCCCGCCCGGCACTCCGGCAGCAAGAATGACGAGGCAGGGCAGCATGGCCAGCCCCGCCAGCACGAAGGGCACGGGCTCACCCCAGGCCAGTGTCAGGCCACCCACCAGCGGCCCGAGCAGCCAGCCCGCGTACAGGCAGGCATTGAGCCAGGCCAGGCCGCGCGTGCGGTCGATCTGGCCGTGCAGGTCCGCCACGAGGGCGCGGGCCACGGCGACGTTGCCCTCCGTGAGGCCGGTCACGAAGCGCGCCAGCACGAAGACGGCGTACCAGCGCTGCTGCAGGGCATAGGCCGTCAGCAGATAGCCCAGCAGCGTGGCGGTGAGCGTCACGTTGAGCACCGCCCGGCGGCCGTAGCGGTCGGAGAGCGGCCCGATGAAGAGGCTGCCCAGCAGGATGCCCAACGGGTTGACGGCCAGCGCCAGGCCCATCAGCAGCTTGGGGTCCAGCCCCATGAAATGCGTGAAGCCGTCGCGCGCGCCGTCCACGAAGATCGGCGCGAGGATGGGATAGGGCATGGCCACGCCGACGGTGCTCATCAGCGCCAGGGCGCAGACGGCGCCGAGCACCCAGTAGGGATGGCGGATCGCGGGCGTCGCGGGCTCGGGGACGGGGGGCGTGAGGGTGGCGCTCATGCGGCGCGGCCCCGGTGAGGGGTCATGGGAGACAGCAGGCAGGATGGCATGGCGGGATGATGGCCCGCCCACGTCAAATAATCGACGAAACGTTGATTAACCACGACGCCACCGAGGCGGATCTCCCCCGGCGCGCACCGCCGCCCTCCCCCTCGGCGGCCGGCCGAAGGCACAATGGCGCCATGGCATTTCGCGCACTCCAGCTCCCCCAAGACATCAGCGGCCGGCTGTGGCTGCAGTCCATGCCCGGCCGCCTCGAACCGTGGGGCGGCTTCCTCGACGAGGCCCGCGCGCGGCAGCTCACGCTGGTGAGCTGCCTGAACCCGCTGGACGAGGTGGCGCAGCTCTCGCCGCTTTATCACAAGGCGATCAGCGAGGGCCGCCTGCCCTTTCGCTGGCAGCATCTGCCCATGCGTGACTTCGGCCTGGGCGCGAACCCCGAGGTCTTCCGCCAGGGCGTCGAGACGCTGATCCACAGCCTGCGTGTGGGCGACCGCGTGCTGCTGCACTGTGCGGCCGGCATCGGGCGCACCGGCACCGTGGCGGCCTGCGTGCTCAAGGGCCTGGGGCTGCCCGTCGAGGACTCGCTGCAGCGCGTGCGCGAGGCCGGCTCGAACCCGCAGTCGGCCGTGCAGAGCGGCTGGGTGGAGCAGTTCTGAGCACCTCGCCCGGCATGGCGGCGCTGCCGCCCGCCCCCGACCCGCAGACCCTGGCCCTGGGCTGGGTGCATGTCGGCCCCGGCTGCATCGTCGTCGACAAGCCCAGCGGCCTGCTCTCCGTCCCGGGGCGCGGCGAGGACAAGCAGGACTGCGCCATCCATCGCGTGCAGGCCCGCTTCCCCGAGGCGCTGGTCGTGCACCGCCTGGACATGGCCACCTCGGGCCTGCTCGTCTTCGCCCGCAGCCTGGCCGTGCAGCGCGAGCTCAGCGACGCCTTCGCCGGGCGGCAGGTCGAGAAGCGCTATGTGGCGGTGCTGGGCGGCCTGCTGGCGCTCGATGAGCAGCTCATCGACCTGCCCCTCGTGACCGACTGGCCCAACCGGCCGCGCCAGAAGGTGTGCCACGAGCGCGGCAAGCCGTCGCAGACCCGCCTGCGCGTGCTCGCCCGAGACGAGTCGGCCGGCACGACCCGCGTCGAGCTCACCCCCTACACCGGGCGCTCGCACCAGCTGCGCGTGCACTGCCTGGCCCTCGGGCATCCCATCCTCGGCGATGCGCTCTATGCCCCGCCCGCGCTGCTGGCCGCGGCGCCGCGACTGCTGCTGCACGCCTGCGAACTGGGCTTGCCGGCGACCTCGCTCGAGCCGGCGCTGGCGTTGCACAGCACTCCCCCGTTCTGAGTCTCCCGGCGCGGGCCCGCCCGCGCGAGAATGCGCGGATGAACAGCCCCAAGCGCCATCTCTACATCATCAGCGGCAGCTCGCGCGGCCTCGGCCTGGCCCTCGCGCGGCAGCTGCTCACCAGCGCCGATCACCAGGTCCTGGGCATCGCCCGCCGGGACAACGAAGCCCTCTACGGCCTGGCGGCCTCCAATGGCAGCGGCCTGCTGCAATGGCGCCAGGACCTCGCGAATCCGCTGCCGGCGGCGCAGGCCCTGAAGCAGTGGCTGCAAAGCCAGCCGCTGGCCGGCTACGCCAGCCTCACGTTGATCAACAACGCCGGTGCCGTCACGGCCCCGGCCGCCGTGCAGGACAGCAGCCTGGCCGAGCTGTCGAGCGCCCTGCGCGTCGGCGCCGAGGCCGCCCTGCTGCTGAGCGCCGCCTTCCTGGATGCCTGCCGGCAGGTGCCGGGCGAGCTGCGCGTGCTGAACATCTCCTCCGGGCTCGGGCGCCGCGCGATGGCTGGCACGGCGGCCTACTGCGCGGCCAAGGCGGCGATGGACCACCTCTCCCGGGCGATGGCTCTGGACGAGGCCCACCGGGCGAGCCAGGGCCTGAAGGCGGCCCGCATCGTGTCCCTGGCGCCGGGCGTCATCGACACCGACATGCAGGTGCAGCTGCGCACGGCCTCGCCCGCCGGCTTCCCCGACCAGGGCCGCTTTGCCGCGCTGAAGGCGGAGCAGCAGCTGACGAGCCCGGAAGCCGCGGCGGCGGCCGTGCTGCGCTTCCTCGCGCGGCCGGATTTCGGTGATCAGGTGATTGCGGACGTGCGCGAGGCCTGAGCCCACGGGGGCCGTGCCGGCCAGGGCCGGCCGCCTTTGGCGCTGGCGGCCTCAGCCCAGCAGATTGGCCAGCGTCAGCAGCGCCAGCAGGAACATCCACAGCACGACCGAGCGCCAGACCAGGCCGACCACGCTCTGCAGATGGCCCAGCGCCGGCGCCATGCCTGGCGTGGAGCCCTCGGCGCGGGTGGCGTCCATGTCCCCCCCGGCCTCGAAGGTCTTGCTGCGATCGGGCGTGACGCCCGGCGCCGCGGTGCCGCCCAGCTGGACGCCCAGGGCGCCCGCCGCCGAGGCCAGGATGATGCCTTCGTTGGGGTGCATCCACAGCCCGGCGTCACGACGCCAGCCGTTCACGGCTTCCTCGAAGTTGCCCACGATGGCGAAGCCCGTGGCCGTCAGGCGGGCGGGGACGTAGTCGACCCAGCCGAAGAACTGGCGGGAGATCTGCATCAGGCGCTCGTTGGTGGGCGCATCGATGGTGCGGCTCTTGAAGGCCCAGTAGCGGCTGGCGAATTCGGCCATGCGGTAGAGGATGGCGCCCGCCGGCCCCAGGCCCACGGTGGACAGCACGATGAACCAGAAGAACACGCCGAAGACGTGGCGGTGGGCGGCCAGCAGCGAGTGCTCGATCACGTGGCGCAGCAGCTCGGTGCGGGGCAGCTCGCTGGCATCGAGATGGCGCCATTCGGCCAGCAGGCGGCGGGCCTCCAGCTCGTCGGCACGCTCGAGGGCGTCACGGATGTCGGTGAAGTAGTGGCTGAACTGCCGGAAGCCGAGCGTGAGATAGAGGATCAGCACGTCCAGCGCCAGCGCGCCGAGCACCGTGAAGTGCCGCACCAGGCCGTACATGACGGCCGCCACCAGCGCCGGCCCGAGTACCGTGATGCCCCAGACCACCAGCGCGTGGCGCTCCTTGCCGGCGTCGAAGTTGCGGCCCGTCCAGCGCACCCAGCTGATCACGCCTTCGTGCACGGCATTGCCATGCGGCAGCGGCTTGAGCTGCTCACAGATCAGGGCCAGCAGGACGGCGAAGAAGTTCATGGGCCCGCATGATAGCGGCCCGACGGGCCTCAGGCCGAGAGGAAGCGATAGAAGTTGCGCAGCATGGCGGCCGTCGCCCCCCAGATGAAGTACTCGCGCGACACCCCGGCAAGATCTGACCCCGTCCAGGGCATGGAGAGGAACTGCCGCTCGCCCTCCTCCCAGCGGAAGACATGGCGCTGGTGGTTGGCCGGATCCATCAGGAAGGCCAGCGGCACCTCGAAGGCCTCGGCCACCTCGAAGGCGTCCAGGGCCAGGTCGAAGCCGGGCTCGACCAGCGCCACGACGGGATGCACCATGAAGGCCGTGACGGTGCGGTAGAGGGGCAGCTGCCCCAGCACCTCCACATGGCGCGGATGCAGGCCGATCTCCTCCTGGGCCTCGCGCAAGGCCGTGGCGACGGCGTCGGCATCCTCCGGCTCCGTGCGTCCGCCGGGGAAGCTGATCTGGCCGGCGTGGTCCCGCAGGTGCGCGGTGCGCTGCGTCAGCAGCACCTGCAGGCCCTGCGGCCGCTGCACCAGCGGCACGAGCACCGCCGCCGCCGCGGGCTCGCGCTGGCTCAGCACGCCGCCGTCGCCCGGCAGCTCGACCGACCAGTCCGGCGGCGCACGAAAGCGGTGGCGCAAGGCCTCGGCAGTCAGGGCATCGGCCGACACCGCCGGCAGGCCGCCATCGCGGGCGGCCACTGGCACGGCACGGGGATCGAGGATGGGCGGGCGTGTCATGCAGCCAGCATAGCGCGGGCGCCCTGCCCTGGGCCGGCACTCGGGCATGCGCCGGGACCGGTGCTCAGGGTCGGACATGTGCATGGGCTCGGACATGTGTGGGGACATGGGCTCGGACATGCGCCGGCACCGCCGGTGCCGCCAGCCCGCGCCGCCGTCGGTCGCGCCATGCCCGCCGGCGCACCGCTCGCGGCGCGCCTCCGAATGCAAAAGCCCCGCGCATCGCTGCAGCGGGGCTTTCCGTGATTCAACGCGGCCGGCGCGAGCCGGCTCCGGTGTCGATCAACGCTCGGCGATGGGCTTCACGGCGCGGGGCGTGGCGCCCACGAACAGCTGACGCGGACGGCCGATCTTGTACTCGGGGTCGGCGATCATCTCGTTCAGCTGGGCGATCCAGCCGACGGTGCGGGCCAGCGCGAAGATGGCGGTGAACAGCGGCACGGGGATGCCGATGGCGCGCTGCACGATGCCGGAGTAGAAGTCCACATTCGGGTAGAGCTTGCGGGCGACGAAGTATTCGTCTTCCAGCGCGATCTTCTCGAGTTCCATGGCCAGCTTGAACAGCGGGTCGTTGTGAAGGCCCAGCTCGCCCAGGACTTCGTGGCAGGTCTCGCGCATCAGCTTGGCGCGCGGGTCGTAGTTCTTGTAGACCCGGTGACCGAAGCCCATCAGCTTGACGTTGCTGCTCTTGTCCTTGACCTGCTTGATGAACTCGCCGATCTTGGCCACGCCACCCATCTGCTGGATGTCGTTGAGCATGTTCAGGCAGGCCTCGTTGGCGCCGCCGTGAGCCGGGCCCCACAGGCAGGCCACGCCGGCAGCGATGGCCGCGAACGGGTTCGTGCCCGACGAGCCGCACAGGCGGACGGTCGAGGTCGAGGCGTTCTGCTCGTGGTCGGCGTGCAGCGTGAAGATGCGGTCCATGGCGCGCACCAGCACGTCATTGGGCTTGTACTCCTCGCAGGGCGTGGCGAACATCATGCGCATGAAGTTGCCGGCGTACGAGAGGTCGTTCTTCGGGTAGATGTAGGGCTGACCGATGGTGTACTTGTAGGCCATCGCGACCAGCGTCGGCATCTTGGCGATCAGGCGGATGGCCGCGATCTCGCGATGCTCGGGGTTATTGATGTCGGTGCTGTCGTGATAGAAGGCCGACATCGCGCCCACCAGGCCGGTCATCACGGCCATCGGGTGCGCATCACGACGGAAGCCGCGCAGGAAGAACTGCATCTGCTCGTTGACCATCGTGTGGTGCATCACGCGGTTCTCGAACTCGGCCTTCTGGTCGGCGTTCGGCAGCTCGCCGTTCAGCAGCAGGTAGCAGGTTTCCAGGTAATCGCAGTTGGTGGCCAGCTGCTCGATGGGGTAGCCGCGGTACAGCAGCTCGCCCTTGTCGCCATCGATGTAGGTGATGGTCGAGTTGCAGGAGGCGGTCGACAGGAAGCCCGGGTCGTAGGTGAACTTGCCCGTCTGGCCATAGAGCTTGCGGATGTCGATCACATCGGGACCCACGGAGCCCTTGTAGATGGGCAGGTCCATGCTGGGGCTGCCGTCGGAGAACGACAGGGTGGCTTTGACGTCAGACGGTGTCATGGGGCGTTCCTTGTGACTTCTTGGAAAAACAGGTCAGGGGCGGTGACAGATCAGAGCGGGGTCCTGAGCATGCCCAGGACCTCGAGGAATTCGGGCGTGGCCTGCTCGCCCTCGGGCTCCTTGCGCGCCAGCAGGAGGTCCATCAGATCGTTGTCTGACAGGTCCATCAGCTGGCGCAGGCCTTCCGCCTGACGTTCAGTCAGCACGGCTTCGTAACGCTTGAAGAACCGCTCAATGAAGAGGTCATTCTCCAGCAGACCGCGGCGGCAGCGCCACTTCAGTTTGGAGAGTGCTCTCTCGTCGATGAGGGCATCAGTCAAGGTTGTCACGAATGGGGGCCTTTGCAAAGTGTCCGGGGGCGGATCGGGTCATCAGACGGCGCGACGCACCATCAGTTCCTTGATCTTGCCGATGGCCTTCGTGGGGTTCAGCCCCTTCGGGCAGACATCCACGCAGTTCATGATGGTGTGGCAGCGGAACAGGCGGTAGGGGTCCTCGAGGTTGTCGAGGCGCTCCGCGGTGGCCTGGTCACGGCTGTCGGCGATGAAGCGGTAGGCCTGCAGCAGACCGGCGGGGCCCACGAACTTGTCGGGGTTCCACCAGAAGCTCGGGCAGCTCGTGGAGCAGCTCGCGCACAGGATGCACTCGTACAGGCCGTCCAGCTCCTCGCGCTCCACCGGCGACTGCAGACGCTCCTTCTCGGGCAGCGGCGTGTCGTTCACCAGGTAGGGCTTGATGGAGTGGTACTGCTTGAAGAACTGCGTCATGTCCACGATCAGGTCACGGACGACGGGCAGGCCCGGCAGCGGCTTGAGCACGACCACCTGCGGCAGCGAGCGCATGTTGGTCAGGCAGGCCAGACCGTTCTTGCCGTTGATGTTCATGGCATCCGAACCGCACACGCCTTCGCGGCAGGAGCGGCGGAAGCTCAGCGTGGGGTCCACGGCCTTGAGCTTGATCAGCGCGTCCAGCAGCATGCGCTCGTTGCCCTCGAGCTCGATCTCGAGGGTCTGCATGTAGGGCTTGGCGTCCTTGTCCGGGTCGTAGCGGTAGATCTGGAAGGTACGTTTTTGGCTCATGTCTCAGTCCTCAGAAGGTACGCACCTTGGGCGGCACGGATTCCACGGTCAGCGGCGTCAGCTTGACCGGCTTGTAGTCCAGGCGGTTGCCTTCGGAGTACCACAGGGTGTGCTTCATCCAGTTCGCGTCGTCGCGGTTCGGGAAGTCATCGTGGGCGTGGGCGCCACGGGATTCCGGACGCGCGGCGGCCGAGGTCATCGTGGCCTTGGCGGCCTCGATCAGGTTCTCGACTTCCAGGGCTTCCACACGGGCGGTGTTGAAGACCTTGGACTTGTCCTTCAGGCCGATGTGCTTCACGCGCTCGGCGACTTCCAGGATCTTCTTGACGCCTTCGTCCATCACGGCCTGCGTGCGGAACACGCCGGCGTGCTTCTGCATGGTCGAGCGGATGTCGTTGGCGACGTCCTGGGCGTATTCGCCATTGGAGGCCGACTC
>JAYRJQ010000004.1:0-257353 GCA_041906185.1 Burkholderiaceae bacterium | reverse complement strand
AGGAAGAAGACCTGTCCAAGGGCGTGCTGGAAGCCATCGACATGGACAGCTACCGTCCCGAGGTGAACGCCTCACTGGCGATGGCCATGGACGAGGCCGATGGCACGCTGGAGCCCGCGCCAATGGGTGCGGGTGGTGGCGTGCCCGAGCCCGAGGTGGACAAGCTGTCCAACATCATCAAGACCTTCAATGACCTCTTCGGCAACATCGAGTGGAAGGACGCCGACAAGATCCGCAAGGTGATCGCCGAGGAGATCCCGGCGAAGGTGGCGCAGGACACGGCCTACCAGAACGCCCAGAAGAACTCCAGCAAGCAGAACGCCAAGCTGGAGCATGACAAGGCGCTGGGCCGGGTGGTGCTGGCCCTGCTGTCCGACCATACCGAGCTCTTCAAGCAGTTCAGCGACAACCCGAGCTTCAAGCGCTGGTTGACCGACTCGGTGTTTGATGCGACGTACAAGATGCCGCCACCGAAGCCTGCTGCGGGTGGCGGCGGCGCGGCTCGGGCCTGAGGTCGTCATGGCAAAGGACCGTGCTGCGCTACTTTTGGGCAAGGGCTACTTTCCATCCCAGCTGCCACCGGCGTTCACTACGCAGCAACTGGCTGCGCATGTCGCCGATCTGCAGGCAGCATGGGCCGTGAATGAGGAGAAGTCCAAATCTCCGCCCTGCAAGGCCGAGCTTTTCAGCGTGGCACGGGCGGGACACCAACGGAGGACGACGAGCATCGTCAACCCCGTGTCGCAGCTTTTCCTGGCCACTTATGTGGCGCGCCACTGGCCGGACTTCCTTCGCCACTACCGTGGCTCGCGGCTCAGCAGGAGCCACCCAAGGTTTCTGACCGATGGCGGTCGGGCGGCCTGCATCCCCCCCATGCAGCGGCTCCATGAGCTCAAGGTGCTGGAGTCAGCGGGCTACCGCTACATGCTCAGGACCGACATCTCCCGGTTTTTCCCAACGATCTACACGCACTCCGTGCCTTGGGCGCTTCACACCAAGGACGCCGCCAAGGCGAAGGAGAACCGCCACAAGAAGACGGCGGACTTCTTCGGCAACCTGATCGACCAAGCGCTGCGGCAGGGGCAGGACGAGCAGACCATGGGGCTGCCGATCGGGCCCGACACTTCGCATGTGGTGGCGGAAGCGATCTCCACGTCAGTGGACCAGCGCTTAAGAACTGCCCTTGGTCGTTGGCCTGCCGGATTCAGGTACGTCGACGACTACTTCCTGTTTTTCGCGAACGTGGCGGAAGCCGAGGGCGCACTGGCGGCGCTCTCCTCAGCACTGAAGGAGTTTGAGCTCCAGATCAACTTCGAGAAGACCAAGATTTGCTCGGTGGCGGAGATCGTGGATGACTACTGGACGCACCAACTCCGAAGTTTCCAGATCGACAAGCATGGCCGGCGGCAACGGTCCGACATCCACCACTTCTTTGAGCTGGCTAACGATCTCGCCAGGACCAACGCCGACGAGAATGTGATGGCCTATGCGCTGAAGCGCGCGGCTTCAGTGCTGATCAGGCACGAGAACTGGGTGGTCTTCGAAGCGCGTCTCTGCCATGTTGCGATGTCTCATCCCAACACGCTTCAGACGATCGCGCAGATTCTGGCGACCTATCAGCTCTACGGCTACGGACTGAACTTCGCACGCATCGGCCGAACGATCACCGCGTTAATCCGCGAGCATGCGGGGCTGGGGCATCACAGCGAGGTGGCCTGGTGCCTCTGGATGTGCAAGGAGCTGGGCGTCAGGTTGGATCCAACATGCGTGAGCCTGGTTTCGGTGATGCCCAGTTCCGTCTGCGCGCTGCTGCTCATGGATCTGTCTGCTTCAGGCCTGCTGGACGCCGCTCCGACCGAGACCTTTTGGCGAACGGTCGATGGTGCAGAGTCGCTGCGGGAGGAGCTCTGGTTGATGAACTACGAGGCGGGGGCACGCGGTTGGGGAGGATTCACGCCCGCCCACGCCGCGGCTGACGATCGCTTCAAAGACCTGGCGGCGCGCGGCATCCACTTTTACGACCCGGCCGCGCGGTCCAAGCCGCTGTTCAAGATTCGGGACGGTGTTCTGAAGGACCCAGCGCCTGAAGACATCGCCAAGTTCTTCGATCGAGAGGACGCTGACGAACTGCTCGACTACGACGAGGGGGACGGTGGCTACGAAGGCGTGATCTTCGACGAGGAGGAGATCGCGCAGGCGCTCGATGCAGGCGACGATGTCGAAGAGCAGGAACACGAAGGCAAGTCCCCCTACGAATTCTAGCCGCGACTGGGCGCCGGCCCGATCACACGAAGGCCCTGACTGAGTACGTCAGGCGCTGGCTGTTGCCGAGTCCTGGCATAGCCCTTCTGAGACAGGCGGCGGGCCAGCCGCTGGCGGTCCTGACTCTTCCGGCGGGTGCAATGCCCACTGTGCCGGCTCATTCCGGCGTTGCCGCTGGCTACTTGGCCTTGCCCTTGGCGGCCTTGGCCGCGGCAGACGACGCCTTGCGCAACTGCGGGCCAGTCGTCGATCGCCCGTCCGCATCTTCCGGGCCCATCTCGATCCCCAGGTAAGCCTCCAGCGCCAGACGCAGCACGTCTGAGCGCGTGGGGATGGTGCCGAGCGTCGCTCGGAGCTCGATGCGCTTCTCGTCGATGGCCTTCTCGAGGACATCGCTCACGCGCACGTTTAGCTGCGTTCTGGTCATTGCGGTTCTCCTGATGCGCATTGTAGCTTTTTCGCATCAGAGCACAGCATACCGCTAGACGGCAACACAAAACGCGACCGCCTTCATATACTGCACTTGTCTAGCACTATGCCAGACAGCAACAAAGCAACTGAAAGGACATGATGACTCCCGCGATGAGGCACTCCCCGCTCGGCCACTACGACGCCGATCCCCGCCATATCGCTTGGTGCGCAGGGCTGTTCGACGGCGATGGCTGCGTGCTGATCTCCAAGCAGCAACAACCGGGGCGCGTTCACCCGACGTACCGGCTCAATCTCTGCCTGGTGCAGAACTGCATCGAAACCGTGAAGCGGTTCCAGAAGATCCTCGGTCTGAAGTCGTGCTTGGTAACTGTGCGCCGCACCAATCAGCAAAACAAGCCGGTGTATGACCTGCGCTACGGCGGCCTTCATGCCCTCCGCGTTCTGCAGTTGCTGAAGCCGGACTTGTTCCGCAAAGCGGTGGAAGCCGATGTGGCCATCGAGGCCTGGCAACGCTGTGCCATGGGCGTCCTCCCAGGCTGCGGCGGCTTGCCTGCGTCGGTGTGGAAGGCACGAGAGTCTTACTACAAGAAGCTGCAACGGCTGAAGTAAGGCGCACGCATGTCGATGTATGCCCACGCCACACAAGGCGACGCCGGCCCCATGCGACGCCCCCGAGGACATTCGGCCAACCGAGATTTGGCCGCCCAGGTCACGCTGCTGCGCAACGCCATCGCGAAGCACTCGCGGGTGCTGACTCCGCTTTTGGTCAGCACGGGCAGCTGCAGCGATCAACCCGTCTTGGTCGCTCAACCGGGGCAGTGTCTGCTGTTCGACAGCGACGCACTGGCCGAGCGACTGGCCTCGCTGAAAAGCAAGGACGAGAAGGCGCTGGAGACCGAGCTGAAGAAGGCGAAGAAACTCGGCGCGACCAGACGACTGGCGACGCCTCCTTCCGCCGCCGAGATCAATGACCTCGCCCGCTCGTTCCCGCACTTTGATGCGGTGGTGGAGATGGTGCGCCAGCGTGCGGCGCTGGCCGAACTCACGCCGGGGCGCGTCTTCAGTCTGCCGCCCATTTTGCTGGCGGGCAGTCCGGGGGTCGGCAAGACAGCATTCTGCGAGGCTCTCGCTCGCTGCCTGGGGCTGCCAACCCGGCGCGTCGATCTAGCGACGTCCACCGCGGGCTTCGTACTGTCGGGCTCGCATTCGTCATGGTCCTCAGCAAGGCCTGGCGCCGTGTGGCAACTGCTGCAGTCACCGTCCGCATCCGGGCTGCTGCTGCTCGACGAGATCGACAAGGCTTGTGCCGGCAACTACCCGCCGACAGGGCCGCTGTACGCGCTGCTGGAGCCGTCTTCCGCGCGCCACTTCAGGGATGAGTGCATCGAGCTGGAGATGGACGCGTCGCACCTCATGGCCTTCGCAACCTGCAACGACGCCGAGCAAGTTGAGGGCGCCCTGCGTTCGCGATTCACGGAGTTCGTCATCCCCGAACCCAGCCCCGAACAGATGAAGGCCGTCGCAGCCAGTGTGTACCGCACCCGACGGCTGCAATCAGCATGGGGGGCCGTGTTCCCCGATGAGCTTGAGCCGGGCGCGGTCGAGAAGCTGACGGCATGCACGCCCCGCCAGGTCGCCGGCCTGCTGGAAGCCGCCGCCGCCCATGCCGCGTCGCAGCGGCGCGCATGCATCGACGCTACCGACATCGAGTACGCACGCGCGGCCCAGCAGCGACGCAACCCCAACGCACGTCGCGTCGGCTTCGTCTGACGCCAATGGAGGGCAAATGAGAATCACGGAAGACCTGCTGCTGCCAGAGGCCACCGGACCTTGGGGCCAGATCGCCAAGCGGGCCGCGCGTAGCTACACAAAGACTACGGGTAAACCGTTTGATGGCCTCTGGTTCGACGATGTCGCGCTGTCTCTGCACGGCTCGGCGTATGCCAGCGACCCCGTGGCGTGGGGCTTCGCGCGGAAAGCGGTTCGGAAAATGCAACACACCTGCCCAATGTGCGGCAGCCCCGCGAGGACGCGATCGCATCATGGCCGAACGACTACCAGGTGCTGCGCCTGTCACCTGCCGGAGGCATTCATGAGGGAGCTTGAGCACTTCCAGCACGCTAGCGTGGAGCCGTCCGGCCAGCCCAGAGCGGTGTGGGCAGAGCATGAGCTTCCCACGTTGATCCGGTCGGCCATCCCTAGCCATGCGTGGCGCCAAATGCCACTCGAACACGGCGGGCAGCAGCGGTTTCTCACTGGTGCCGATCTGGATGCCCTGCAGCCCTGGCTCAACAAGCTCGCCGTGGTGATGTACGCGGACTCCAACGCCCGCATTGAACGGCTGACCAAGGCGACCAAGGCATGACCGGGCCACGAAATGAAGTGGGCTCGTCGCGATGGCGAGCCGGTCGGTTTGCCACGGTGCGAAGCTTTGCGATGAAGGCCATGCCAATCCTGCGTGAGGCGCGCTCAGTTCCTTCGACTTCGCCCCTCGCCTATTCCAGTTCACCCCGGTGCTGAAGGCTGGCGACTAGACACCGGCTCGGCCTGGCTCGCCTGCCCACGGTGCTCACGAATGGTCTGTCTCGTCATCCACTGCACGTTTGCTGACCCCGCCGGGGCGTATCAGCTCTTTACGTGCGGCTCGTCGGACGGAAGGGCCAGCGTGCTGAATAGCACCACTTGCTCGCTCAACTGCACCACCCGCTCGGACAATGCGCTCACCTGATCGCTGAGCAAGCGCACCCGATCGCTCAGCGAGGACACCTGCTCGGCCGAGGAGGTCAGACGATCGGACAGCGTCCGAACAAGCCGTGATGAAGCCTCGGACTGCAGCTCGTGCTGCCTCGACAGCTCGCTCAATGCGCCCAAAAGCATGGTTTCGAGCTCGGACATATGCGGCATCCTCTCCCTTGGAAATCGGCATTGGCTCTTGGACCTCGGGCACTTGGACCGGCGAAGGCTTGTCCGTCGGCGTGGGGCGTGGATAGCGCTCGCGGTTGTAGGCCGCACGTCGGCCGATGGCGGCCTCGAGCTTCCTGCGCTCCTGCTCGGCGGCTTGTGGGTCAGGTGCTCCGCGTGTCAGCCTCAGATCGGCAGGTGTAGCGACCTGCTTTCGAACCGCAGCCGCATCGAAGTCCGCTCCAAAGATGGCGCCTTTGAGGCGCAGCGGCCGCGGATGACCCTCTGGCTGAACAGACACATACTCCTGGCCG
This sequence comes from Burkholderiaceae bacterium, assembly GCA_041906185.1. Taxonomy (GTDB): domain Bacteria; phylum Pseudomonadota; class Gammaproteobacteria; order Burkholderiales; family Burkholderiaceae_C; genus Roseateles_B. The sequence continues at coordinate 251,444 of JAYRJQ010000004.1, read as the reverse complement.
ACGCGCGTCACCGCCCCTATGCTCGACAGGGAAGTGATGAGATCCTCGCGGTTGTTGATGGCACCCGCAAGAATCTGTTCAGTCAACCAGTCAGTGATGCATCGCTTGGGGTCAGGCTCAACCGCCAATGAATCCGTGAGATCACTGACATGGATGCCCAAGTCCGCTGCCTCGCGACCGATGGCTGCGTGCTCTCGCATAGCCGCTGAACTGGCCAGGCGCATTCTTCCCGGCTGCGAAGGCCGCGCTCGCGACGGATCGTCGGGACGAGCCCAGCCCTTGGCTCGGTTCCAATGATCCCGGAGAGGGTCGAACGTCTTCTCCCAGCCGGGTGGCGCGATGTTGAGAGCCTTGCCGGAGCCAAGTTCGACGCGAGCGGCCAGGACGTGGACATGCTTTCCACCGTCTTCGTCGGTGTGCTGAACGACAGACCAGCTGTACTGGTCGGCTTCGAGACCGGCAAAGGCGGTGCGCTCAAAGTCATCGATAACCGCACCAATCTCAGCGTCGGACGGGTCATCCTCACGCGCCCAGCTGATCACTCCCGATGTATAGCGGTGCACAGTCGTCAGCCTTGAGGCCACTTCAGCCACGAGCAGCGGGTTGCCTCGCAGCACGCTGACGGCTCCTCGTTGTCGACCGGCATGGTCGTGGGTGGCCAACAAATAGGTCGCTGCACGATGCGGATCGCCGGTGCCGTGCGGGAAAAACTTGATGTGCATGTCAGCGCACCTTGTCGTCGCTCGGGATCGCGAGCCTGATGAGCTGGCGCTCGATGGCGCACAGTTGCGTGAGCAGCGGGATCACCTGAATGGGCGCCCCATTCAGCGCAGAGATGTTCGCCGCACGCGCGATCTGATTCAGATTGCTGCCGATGGCCGCGACCTGGCGGACCAAGGCGGGATCGGCTCGCTGAACGCGATCGGGCGGCAGCGCGACACGTCGCCGAACCCGAGGCTTGCCAAGCAGCTTCACCGCGCTGCTGGCGATGCGCGCGCGGACGGCATCGCTGAGCGTGACACCCGTGGCCTCGGCCTCGTTTCGCGCCGCGTCAATCAGCGACTTCGGCAGGCGCAGCGGAACGAGCACGAGGGGGTCAGCGGTGCGACGGGCAGACATGGCGTGGTCGTGATGGAGGGGTTCGAAGGGGGGCGCTTGCGCTCCCCTCGCCAGCCCCGTATGCAGATGAGCGCAGCGAATCTGTATACGGGTAGGCTGGCTGGGAAGGAGTCGAGACGCCGACGTCATCGACCAGGCAATGATCGAGTTCGTGATGGGCGGACGGCGTCGACCAGCACGACGATCACGTCACGTAGGACATATCCGACAGATCACGGCCCCAACGGCAACGGGATATCCGTCACCGTCGGTTCATTCACGGAGCCGATCCGCGATTTCGACTTCGGCTGCGCCTTGATCAATTCCCTCGCAGCGACACACGCCTTCGTGATCGCCAGTTCATCGAGAACGCCTGCCTTCACGGCTTCGACGATCTCCTTCAGATCGACCTCGACAGCCGCCAGCTTTTGACCTAGCAGCTCGCGATGGTCATGCACGAGCACATCCTTGAGCTCGTTCAGTTCGCGCGGCGTCAGGTCCATGACGATGGCGCCGGGGATGCAATCCGGTTTCGTACCCAGGGGCACGGTGCCGACTCGGACTTCGATGTTCTTGCCATCGGATACGCCACCGTACCGGCACAAGGCGTACTGCTGCTTAGACTTGCGGATAATCATCTTGATCTCTTCTGCTTCGATTGAAAGAGTGGTGCGAATGCGATCTCGCGCCCGTGAATCAGGAGGGACTTCCGCAGACGTCAAGCGACGCATTCGCCACGGATTCGGTATGGATCCACTGGAGCGGTATCCCACCAGCAGGGGCGAGCGGAATGCTCGGGGGCGTGTCCTTCGTCCAGCACAGGTGCACAGGCACGGCAACGCCATGAATCGGCGCCAACGCACTCGGGGTTTGCTGCTGCAGCCAATCCAGATAGTCGGCCCACTTCTGCATCATCAGGGCACGCTCTGGCAGCATTTGGGTGCGGTTGTAAGCCTCGCCGTTGGCGTCCTTTACGACATGGTCGAGCTGCAGCTCGGCCCAGTCCGCCTCGAACTTCAACTGCTCCACCACCATGGTTCGGGCCGTTGCCCGGAAGCCATGCGCGCTCTGCTCCTCACTCGTCGAGATGCCAGACCGGCGAAGCGCACAGTTGATCGTGTTGCCGGAGATCGTCGGGTTCTTGAAGCCCTGGCCCGGAAAGACGTATTGCAAGTGCCCAGTGACCTTCTTCAACTCGCGCAGGACCGCAACGGCCTGCGATGACAGGGGCACGGTGTGAGGCCCGTCATTCGCCTTGCGTTCCGGATCACTCTTCATGCGGGTCGCAGGGATCACCCACACTTTGCCGTCAAGGTCGACTTCCTTCCACTTTGCCAGCCGCAGTTCCGCTGAGCGCAGGAAGGTGAGCAGGAACAGCTTTACCGCGCACTTGACGACAAAGGTCGCGCGCAAACCGGAGATGCGGTGCAACAGCTTCTGCAGATCCAGCGGGGTCGTGACGGCCGCATGGTGGACTGTGGCCTTGTTGGGAATCACCTCCTTGACCAAGTAGCACGGGTTGCTCGCAGCCAAGCCTTTGGCAACAGCGAAATCGCACACACGACGGCAAATGCTCAGGACGCGCTTTGCCGCGTCGATCGTGCCGGTCTCGCAAAGGGCTTCGACAAGCGCCGTCACCTCTTTCGTTTTCACGGTGCCAATCACCCGGCTCCCAATCGCCGGATAGACGTGAGCAGCCAGTCGCACCGCGGTCTTCTCGGCGTGGCCAGGTGACCACTCCTTCGCTTGGATGGTGAACCACTGCTGAGCGATCGTCTTGAATGCCTGCGGGTGCGTCAGATCGACGCTGAACTGCTTGGCTTCCTTTCGCGCAACGGCGGGGTTAATGCCCTGTGCGACTAGCCGGCGGACCTCCACAGACTTCTCGCGGGCTTCGCTCAGTCCGAGCTCAGGGTAGTGGCCCAAGGAGATAGAACTCCGCTTCCCTCGGAACACGTAGTCCTGGTACCAGGTCTTTCGTCTTGTCGAAGATTGGCGGATGTGCAAGCCAAGGCCGTCGTTCAGTCGGCGAACGTGAGGCTTCAGGACATCGATGGTCCTGGTGCTGGCAATTTTGTGAATGGCCATCGTGGAGTAGCTCTCTGTTGGTGGAGTCCCCGAGAAGTTCGCTCTCGGGAACATGTACCAAGTGGAGCAGTGACCACGCGTTTGACCGGTCGTTTGTGTCGCCGAAACCGAGGAACAGTTTGGTCCAGGAAATCCTGAACGGACCAAATGGACCAATCGGACAAACTCTGTGCTCAGCCAACGAGATTCGTGGGTCGCTAAGTCACCTCTTCAGAGCTCAAGGTTGACCGCGGGTCCCTCGCAGACAGACCGGCGTCGGCAACCAGGTGCGGGCGAGAGCATCGTCACGCCTGGCCATGCAAAGAGCTTCACGCCGCCGCATGCCGGACTCTCATGTCGCGCGGGAGCAAGGAGCACAGCCCACGGCGAAGAAACGGCCGTGGGCTGGCCATCAGGCGTTGGTGGTCAGCGCCCGCTGAGTCACTGGTCGGAACGCTGGCAAGGCCGGATGGCTCAAGCGCGCCTTACCCGCCTTCAAGTCGTCGAGGTAGTCCGCCCATGCCTGCATCATTTCGACGCGACGCGCGATGAACTCTGCGCGGTTGTACGCCGTACCGTTGGCGTCTTTCACCGCATGGTCGAGCTGCATCTCGACTACCGACTCAGGGATATCCAGCACCTCGACGATCAGCGTGCGCGCCGTGGCTCTGAAGCCGTGCGCCGTCGCGGTATCGGCATCGAAGCCCAGGGCACGCAACGCAGCATTCAGCGTGTTCTCTGACAGAAACCGCCCAGGCCGGCCTTCAGCGGGGAACACGACACCAGTGTGCCCCGTGTGCGTGTAGAGGGCCTCCAGGATCGCAACGGCCTGTCTGGGCAGCGGGACAAAGTGCGGCTCGCCGTCAGCCTTCTCCCGCTTGATGCGCTTCAGACGTGCCGAAGGCACGTAGAACTGCCCGTTGTCCAAATCAAGCTCTTCCCAGCGTGCCTGCCGCAGTTCTCCAGGGCGGAGCATGAGGAGCGGCGCCAGACGGAGTGCGCTCTTCACGACGAAAGTGCCGCTGTAGCCGTCGATGGCCCGCAGCAGGGTGGCCAGCGGCTCAGGCTTCACGATGGCGGCGTGGTGCTTCACAACCGGCTGCCGCAGGGCGTCCCGGATATCTTGGCAAGGGTCCCGCAGGTCCATGCCTTCCGCGATCGCGAACCGAAACACCCGCCCGCAGTGCTCACGCAGCCGATGGGCGGTTTCCAGGGTCTCGTTACGCTCCACTGCACGACAGGCCTCGAGCACCGTCTTGGGCGTGATGTCGCCAATGGGCAGATTGCCGAAGCGCGGAAAGGCGTGGAGCTCTAGCCGGCGGATGATCTTGGAGCTGTACGACTCCATCCACTGGGCCTTCTTGACCTCGAACCATCGCCGGGCGATTTCCTCAAAGCTGCCCAGGGCGGGCTCACCGGCCTGGGCACGCCGGACATTCTCTTGACGAGCCTTGCGCTCGCGTTTGAGGGTTTGTCGCTGCGCCATAGGGTCACCCCCTTGGGCCAAGCTGGACCAGGCCTCACGCGCCTTCTGGCGGGCCTCCTCGAGCCCGACCTTGGGGTAGGTGCCCAGGCTCAGCGTTCTGCGCTTGCCGGCATGCGTGTAATCCAGGCGCCACGCGTGGGTGTCGCCCCAGGCGAACGGCACCAGGTACAGCCCGCCGCCGTCATTGAGTCGCCCTGCTCCGGGCTGGAGGGCCCGGATCGCCCGGTCACCCTTGATTTGCTCCACAGCCATCTTGTGGCCTCCTGCGCTGCACTCGGTTGAGAGCGCTGCGAAGATCGTGCGAAGGTTTTTGGACCTTCCGCAAAATCTTCTGCAACGGCGCGTGGATCGGATCGGACCAACTCGGACCAGTCTGGAATGATAAAAGCCCTAAGTCATTGATGACAAAGGGCTTTTCGGACTCCAACGAACCTCGTCGGACACATGTTTGGTGGCCAAGGGCGGAATCGAACCACCGACACGCGGATTTTCAATCCGCTGCTCTACCAACTGAGCTACTTGGCCATCTTTCCTCTCCGAACACCTGCGTCTTGCGGCGCGGTGATCAGCGAAGACCATGACTATAACACTAAATTTGGCTGTTGCGCTTATTTCTTGAAAGATCGACGCCCAGCTGCTTGAGCTTGCGGTACAGATGGGTGCGCTCGAGGCCGGTCTTCTCGGCCACGCGGGTCATGGAGCCGTTCTCCTTGGCCAGGTGGAACTCGAAGTAGCTCTTCTCGAAGGCGTCGCGCGCCTCGCGCAGCGGGCGGTCCAGCTCGAAGAGCTGCTCGGAGGCCAGGGCCTGCACGGGCGCGATCACCGGCGCGACGGCATGGCCGCTGTGGTTCATCACCGAGCTGTGCGGATGCATGGGCAGCTCGGGGCGGGCCGCGTAGCTCGGCAGGCCAGGCGCCGGGGCGGCCGGGCGCGGGGCCGTCTTGACCAGGGCCTGCTCCACGGCACGCAGGAGCTTCTGCAGCGTGATGGGCTTTTCCAGGAAGGCGATGGCGCCGAACTTGGTGGCCTCCACCGCGGTGTCGATGGTGCCGTGGCCGCTCATCATGATCACGGGCATGGTCAGCTGGCCGCTGCTGCCCCACTCCTTGAGCAGGGTGACACCGTCGACGTCGGGCATCCAGATGTCCAGCAGCACGAGGTCAGGACGCATGCGCTCACGGACGGCGCGGGCCTGGCCGGCGTTCTCCGCCAGCTCGATCGTGTGACCTTCATCGGTCAGGATTTCAGACAACAGGGCCCGGATGCCCAGTTCGTCGTCAACAACAAGAATGGTTGCCATGTATGCCTACTGTTCACGCAGCCCCGGGAGCGTCGCTCGGCTCGGCCGGGCTCGGTGCAGTCGCGAGTTTTGAAAATGATAACGAAACTTGCGCGCCGTTCGGCGGCAGGGACTCGTCGGCCTCGGGATGCAGATTGCTGAGGCGGATGCGCGCCCCATGCTCGTCGGCGATCTTCTTGACCACGGCCAGCCCCAGCCCCGTGCCCTTGGACTTGGTGGTCACGTAGGGCTCGAAGGCCCTCTTGAGCACCTTCTCCGCAAAGCCGGGACCGTTGTCCGAGATCACGAGGCGCAAGCCCCGAAGTTCGCCAGTGTCACCCAGAGATTTGAGCGTGCGTACCCGCACATGCCCTTGCTCTCGATCAGCAACGGCGTCGAGCGCGTTCTGCACGAGGTTGTGGATGACCTGGCGAAGCTGGGTCGCGTCCCCCACGATCAAGGGCAGATCCGCGGTGAGCTCGGCATGCAGTCGCCCGGCCTCCTGGGCGGAGGCATAGAGCATCAGCACCTCGCCCACCAGCGCATTGAGGTCCAGCGGCTTGAGCTGGGCAGCGGGCAGGCGGGCGTAGTCCCGGAACTCGTTGACGAGCTGCTTCATTGCCTGCACCTGGTTCACGATGGTGCCGACCGAGCGCACGAGCATGGCCTGGTCCGGCCCCTCGAGCTTGGCCTCGAGCTTGTGCTGCAGGCGCTCGGCGGAGAGCTGGATGGGCGTCAGCGGGTTCTTGATCTCGTGCGCCAGCCGCCGGGCCACCTCGCTCCAGGCCGCGGAACGCTGGGCCGACACGACCTCGGAGATGTCGTCGAACACGATCAACCGCTCGCCCTCGGGCAGCGTCGCGCCGCGCACCAGCAGGTTGAGCGACTCCTCCTGGCCCGGCAGCTTGAGCTCGAAGCTGTCCTGCCAGGTGCCGTCGCTGTCCTCGCTGCTGGCAAAGCGCTGGGCGACCTCGGCGGCAAAGTCCTGCAGCTCGGGCACCGCCTCCATGCGCTGGCCCTGGTAGGCCGACAGCGGCAGGCGCAGGATGCGCGTGGCACCCGGGTTGATGGTGTCCATGCCGCCGCGGGCATCGAAGCCGATGACGCCGGCGGTGAGGTTGTCCAGGATGGTCTGGAGGTGGGTGCGGGCGCTCTCGAGCTGGGTCACGCTCTGCTCGACCATGTGGCGGGCATCGGCCAGCTGCTGGGTCATGTCCGCAAAGCTGCGGGTGAGGCCGCCCAGCTCGTCGCGCGAGGCGATGGTGGGCTTGGCGGTGAGGTCACCCTGCGCCACCTGGCGCATGCCGTCGGCCAGCAGCAGCAGGGGCTGGGCGAGCTGGTCACCGAGGGTCACGGCCAGCAGCAGGGCGGCGAAGGTCGCCAGGATCAGCACCAGCGTCAGCGTGCCGAGGTACATGCCGCGCATGCCGTCGCGCTCCAGCGATCGCTGCTGGTACTCGAGGTTGGCGTTCTGCACCGCCAACGCATTGGCCAGCACGGAGCCCGGCAGGCCCTGCACGACCATCAGATAGCGGTCGCTGGCGCCAAGGCTGAAGTCGTTGCTGGGCACGACGGCCAGGGCGCGGATGCGGGCCTGGCCCTGCAGCGCCGTGGCCTCGTCCTCCAGGCCCTCGATCTTGCTGATCACGCCCTGGCGGCGCACGTCCCGCAGCAGATTGCTGCTGGTGCGGCTGAGGGTGAGCGAGGGGTTGTCCGCACCGCCGACCACCGCCAGCGGCTGCCCGTTGGCGCCCAGCAGGCTGACCGAGCGGGCCGAGAGCTGGTCCCGCAGCCGTTCGAGCGCCAGCGTCATGGGCGTGCCGCCCTGCTCGCCCAGGCGCTCGGCGGCGCTGCGCGTCTTGGTGCCCAGCTCGTTGACGAGACCGTCGAGCGTGCCCTGCCCCAGCTTCAGGCCGGACTCCAGGGCGCTGGCGAGGCGCACGTCGAACCAGCTCTCGATGGAGCGGTTCACGAACTGGTAGGACACCGTGTAGATGAGCACGCCCGGCACGACGCCGACAAGGGCGAAGATGCCGGCGAGCTTGAGCAGCAGGCGGCTGCCGAATTTGCCCCGGCGCACCCGCAGCACCAGGCGGACGCCGGCGCTGATGATGACGGTGGCCAGCACGACGGCCACGCCGACGTTCAGCCCCAGCAGCCAGAGGGAATGCCGCACGAAGAACCCGCGCTCGGCCGTGGCACCGATGGACAGCAGGAAGGCCAGCAGGCCGCCTGCCCCGGCCACGGCCAGCAGCGAAACCAGCCAGGCCCAGCGCCTCACACGGCTCACAGGCGAACCCTTCGCAGGGCCTGTCGCCGCGCCAGGCGGGCGCGAGCGGCGTCAATCAGCCGGGCGACGCTCATGGCTGAAGCCTGGCGCTGAAGTCTGGCGCGAGGTTGAGCTTCTGCTCGACGCTCAGGCCCCAGCCCTGCGGCGCTCCCAGTCCGATCTGCATGGGGCGCGGGAGCTGGGAGGTGTCGAGCTTGTAGCTGAACTCGAGGTAGTACTTGCCGTCCTCGTCGATGTCCCGGGGCTCGGCGATACGCCAACCGGCCACGCCCCGCATGAAGGCCAGGGCCTCGGGAAGGGAGTCGAAATTCTGGTGCAGCCCCTCGGTGGTCACGCGGTACTGGCGGGTCAGCGGCTGCCAGACCAGGCGCCAGCTGCGCGTGGCCCGCGCGGCACGGGCATCACGCCAGTACCAGCGGCTGCGCATCACGGTGACTTCGGCCTGGAAGAAGACCGGCAGGCCCTTGAGCAGGGCCTCCTCCACGGGGCGGGTCAGCTCGAAGCGGGCGCTGAAGCTCAGCTGCAGGCCGTCGTCGGTGCGTTCTGTGCGCAGGTCGCTCAGCTGGATGCCCTCGGCGCGCGCCGCGGACACCGCCCCCAGCAGCAGGGCCAGCATCATCACGACCGCCAGGAGCAGCCGGCCACCCCACGCCGCAGCGCCGCCCAGGACCTTCGCGGGCCAGGCGCAGCGCAGCAGACATGGCGACACCGGCGCCAGGGGAGCAAGAACCATCAGTGGGTGGATGCGGGCGATTTCAGGAGCAGGGCATAGAAGAAGCCGTCCAGCGGGACAGCCTGCCCGGCCGCGTTCTGGGAGCCATTGTCAGGCACGGGTAGCAGATGGCCCGTGAGCCCGGCACACTCCAGGGCCTTCGCATCAGGCCGGCGTTGCAAAAATGCGTCGACCTGGTCCTGACCCTCGGCCTTGAACAGCGAGCAGGTGGCGTAGACGAGCCGGCCGCCCGGCTTGAGCAGCGGCCACAGGGCATCCAGCAGCTCGGTCTGGATGCGCGCCAGCTGGGCGATGTCCTCCGGGCGGCGCAGCCAGCGCACGTCCGGGTGGCGGCGCACGATGCCGGAGGCGCTGCACGGCGCATCGAGCAGGATGGCGTCGAAGGGGCGGCCGTCCCACCAGTCGGCCGTCTGGCGGGCGTCCACGGCGCGCGTGCCGGCCTGCAGCTGGAGGCGGGCCAGGTTGTCATTGACGCGGGCCAGGCGCTCGGCGTCGGCGTCCAGGGCCAGCAAGTCCAGCGCCTGCAGCTCCAGCAGGTGCGCGGTCTTGCCCCCCGGCGCGGAGCAGGCGTCCAGGACGCGGGCGCCGCTCGGCAGGGCATCGAGGGCCAGGTCTTGCCCCTCGCCCGTGCGCCCGTGCAGGGCGGCCACCGTCAGCGGGGCGGCGATCTGGGCGGCGGCGTCCTGCACGGAGACGGCGCCGGTATCGAAGCCGGGCAGCACCGACACCGGCTGCGGGCGGTCCAGCAGCAGCGCCTGCGGCAGGCGCTCCCCCAGCAGGCGCGAGGCCAGGCCCCGCTCCGCCAGGCGGGCCTGGTAGGCCGCTGCACTGCCCTGGCGGGCGTTCACGCGCAGCGTCATGGGCGGGCGGCTGTTGTTGGCGGCCAGGATGCCCTGCCAGTGCTCGGGCCAGTCCTGGCGGACGCGGTCGATCCACCACTGCGGATGGTTGTGGTGCGCCACCGGGTCGCGCTGCAGGGCCTGCACAAGGGCGTCGCGCTCCCTCAGGAAGCGGCGCAGCACGGCGTTCACGAAGCCGGCGCTCGGGGCCGCCCGCTGGCGCATGGCCCGCACGGCCTGGTCGACGACGGTGTGGGCGGCGTAGGGCGGGTCCTCGGCCGGCCACAGCAGGGCGAGGGCGCACAGCAGCAGGTTCTCGACCTTGGGCGGCGGGGCCTTGGGCGCCAGCTGGCGGCGCAGGGCCTGGGCGGCGCCCAGATGGCGCAGGACGTGGAAGCTCAGGGCCTGGGTGCCGGGGCGCAGATCGCGCGGGCAGCGGGCCAGGACATCCGTGAGCGAGCGCCCCTGGCGCACGGCCTGGACGGCGTCCGCGGTCTGGAGCAGGAGGCGCTGCAGGGGGATGCCGGCAGCGGTGGGGGAGGAGTTTTCAGACACCCGGGCAGTGTAAGTGCCGCCCCGTTGCGAGACTTAGGCCGGCTTGAAGCAGCCCGGTCCGGCCATCTCCGGGCATGCCCGGTCATGCTTTGGGGCCAAGCGCCCGGCGCCGCCCCGCGTTTCCCCCAAAAAGGCCACAATCCGCGCAGAACAAGTTCTCCGAGAGAGTCCCATGCCCGGCAAGACCGCCCCCCTCCCCGCCCTCAGCGCCGACGAGCTGGCCGCGCTGCCCGCCTCGGAGCGCGTGCGCTACCGCCTGCTCGCTGCCGACTGCCGGCACCACGCCAACGACAACATCGCCGACTTCATCGAGGACGGCGAGCTCGACGAGATCCAGGCCGAGGTCCAGAAGCAGCTGCAGGGCGTGCTGCGGGCCCTGGTGATCGACACCGACAGCGACCACAACACGCAGGACACCGCCAAGCGCGTGGCCAAGATGTTCGTGCGCGAGGTGTTCAAGGGCCGCTACGTGCAGGCGCCGGACGTCACCGAGTTCCCCAACATCACGCGGCTCAACGAGCTGATGATCGTCGGCCCCATCACCGTGCGCTCGGCCTGCTCGCACCACCTGTGCCCCATCGTCGGCCGGGTGTGGATCGGCCTGCTGCCCAACGAGCACTCGAACCTGATCGGGCTGTCGAAGTACGCGCGGCTCACCGACTGGATCATGAGCCGCCCGCAGATCCAGGAAGAGGCCGTGACGATGCTGGCCAACGAGCTGCAGGAGCGCGTCCAGCCGGACGGCCTCGGCATCGTGATGGAAGCCGACCATTTCTGCATGCATTGGCGCGGCGTCAAGGACAGCGACTCGATGATGACCAACAGTGTGATGCGCGGCGCCTTCCTCAAGGACCCGAACCTGCGCCGCGAGTTCCTCTCGCTGCTCAGCAAGAAGTAAGCCCCGCCCCACCATCCGGAGTGCCCCATGCTTGTCCGTCTTCTCTACGCCAGCCGTGCCGCCGAAGGCACCAAGGAAAGCCAGCTGGCCGCCATCCTCAAGCAGTCCCGCGAACACAACCCGGCCGAGGGCATCACCGGCCTGCTGTGCCTGAGCGACGGCGTCTTCATCCAGGTGCTCGAGGGCGGCCGCGATGCCGTCAATGCGCGCTACAAGGCCATCGTCCAGGACAGCCGGCACCACGACGTCATCCTGCTGAGCTACGAGGAGATCGACGAGCGCCGCTTCGCCGGCTGGTCGATGGGGCAGGTCAACCTGCACCGGCTCAACCCGGCCCTGGTGCTGAAGTATTGCGACACCACGCGGCTCAACCCCTACGCGATGCGCGGCCAGGCCCTGATGGCGCTGTTCCAGGAGCTGGTGAGCTCCGGCGTCATCGAGTGCAGCTGAGGCCGGCGCCGGGCTGAACGGCGTTGCGGCCGGCGGCTCGCGCGATCAGACGATCAGAGCGAGCGGGCCTCGCCGAAGCCGAAGAAGCTGGCCAGGACCCGCGTCGGGAACTGCTGCACCGCCTCGTTGTAGACACTCACCGCCTGGTTGAAGAGCTGGCGGGCGAAGGCGCGCTGGCGCTCGACCATCTTCAGCTCGTCCACCAGCGCGAAGACCTCGGGGTGCTCGGCCAGCTCGCCGTGGTGCTCCACGAGGGACATCAACCGCGTGAGCGCCGCGGCATGCACCGCTGCCGCCACGGCCAGCGCGGCGACTGGGTCCGCCGCGAAGGGCCGGGCGCGCACGGCATTGGCCGCCGCCTGGGCCTCGGCCTGCGCGCTCTCCAGCGCGTCGAAGGTGGCCTGCTCGTTCTGCAGCAGCGGCCGCAGCTGCTCCAGCAGGCGGGCGCACAGCTGCGCGCGCTGGCTGAGCAGGCCGTCCAGCTGCCCGTAGGCCGCACCGATGGCATTGCGCAGCCGCATCATGCGGTTGTAGCCGCCCACCCCCCAGAAGAAGAGCACGGCACCGAGCACCCAGGGGCTCCAGGACCAGGACGTCATCCCGCTCACGCCCCGCGACCCGCCAGCCAGCCCTCGTAGCCCTGCGCCCGCAGCTCGCAGGCCGGGCAGGTGCCGCAGCCATGGCCCCAGGCGTGGCGCTGGGTGCGGTCGCCCAGGTAGCAGGTGTGCGTGTGCTCGACCACCAGCGCGTTCAGCGCCGCGCCGCCCAGGCGCTCCGTCAGCGCCCAGGTCTCGGCCTTGGTGATGAACATGAGCGGCGTCTCGATGGTCATGGGCTGGTCCAGGCCCAGGCTCAGTGCCACCTGCAGCGCCTTGAGCGTGTTGTCCCGGCAGTCGGGGTAGCCGGAGTAGTCCGTCTCGCACATGCCGCCCACCAGCACGGAAGCCGCGCGGCGGTAGGCCAGCGTCGCCGCGAAGCTCAGGAAGAGCAGGTTGCGGCCGGGCACGAAGGTGTTGGGCAGGCCGTTCGCCTGCATCTCGATGGCGCGCGCCTCGGTCAGCGCGGTGTCGGAGATCTGGCCCAGCAGGGAGAGATCCAGCACATGGTCCTCGCCCAGCTTGGCGCCCCAGGCGGGGAACTGCGCCGCCAGCTCGCGGCGCACCGTCTGGCGGCAGTCGAGCTCGACGCGGTGGCGCTGGCCGTAGTCGAAGCCCAGCGTCTCGACGTGGGCGTAGCGGTCCAGGGCCCACGCCAGGCAGGCGGTGGAATCCTGGCCGCCGGAGAAGAGCACCAGGGCCTTGCGGCTGGAATTGGCTTGCGGGGGAAGACTCATGGACCGCAGTGTGCCATTGCCGGCCGGCACGCTCCCGATCGCGCGCTTCTGCGGGCGCCCGGCACCGCGCGGCGGGGCAGGGTCGACCTGAAACCGTTTGGAAGGACAAGGCTCGGGCAATACCCTGAATGCTGAGTGGCCGCCGGACTCCTAGACTGCCGCACCCGTCCTGCAAACGATCCGCGCAAGAACAAGAACGACGGTGCCGAGGAGGTCTTAGGACCTACACGAGGACTTCATCATGCAATTCCCGGATTGGGATGCCGTGCTGCGCTTGCTGGCACTCTACGCCCACGTCCTGGCCTGCTTCGCCGCGGCGGCAGGCATCGTCATGGGCGATCTGGCCGTGTTCATGCGCCGCCGCATCGATCACGCACAGCTGAGGGAGGGCACCGTCTGGGTCAGCCGCGCCCTGCTGGCCCTGTGGATCACCGGCCTGGTGATCATCGGGATCGACACCGGCTTCGCGCCGGCCGCCATCGCCTCCAAAGGCAAGCTGCTGGCCAAGATCGCCGTCGTCGTCGTGCTGACGCTCAACGGCTTCGCGCTGCACCGCTGGGCGCTGCCGCGGCTCCTGGCGCCCGCCGGTGACGCGGACTATGCGCGTCAGGCCGCCAAGGTGCCGAGCCTGCTGGGTGCGGTGAGCGCCTGTAGCTGGCTCTTCGCCGCCTTCCTTGGCCTCGCCAAGGTGCTGGCCACGGTGATGGGGGTGGGCGGCTTCCTCGAGCTCTACGCCCTGGGCCTCGTGCTGGCGATGGCCGTCGCCTGGGTCTGGGCGCGCCCGCGGCTGGCCCGCCAGCTGCGCGAGCCGAGCCCGGCCAGTGCGGCCATGGCGCTGGACGCCCTGCACAGCGAATCTCGCCTGGAAGGCCTCTGGGGCACCTGAGGGGGCAGCGGGCTGGCGGTGTTAGGCTCGGGCTCCCATCGCCTGACGACACTGCCATGCCCCTCTTCATGCCTGTTTCGTGCCGCCCTCTTCCTTTGCTCCTGCTCGCCGCAGTGGGCGCGGCCTCCCTGGCCCAGGCCGCCCCCGCGGCCGACACGCTCCGCCAGGTCACCCTGCACCCCCAGGGCGCCACGATCGAGCGGGCGCTGACGCTCGCGCCGAATGCCCGCGAGGCCCGCTTCAGCTGCCTGAGCCCGGACCTCGTCGCCGACTCCCTCCAGCTGCTCCCCGCGGCCGACATGGGCGTGGGCGAGGCCCGGCTGGAGCTCAAGCCCGCCGAGCTGCTGCCGGAGTGCGATCGCGGCAGCCGGGTGCGCGAGCTGGAGCAGCAGTCCCGCCAGCTCCAGGCCGAGAAGGAGGCCCTGGACGTCTCGCTGAACTTCCTGCGGCAGCTGACCGGCAAGGAGCTCCCGCCCAGCGCCCGCCTGCAGGACACGCTCGAGACGCTGCGCCGCCAGACACTGGAGCAGCTGCAGCGCCAGCAGGCGCTCAAGGAACGCGCCGAGGCCCTGGACCGCCAGCTCGCCCAGGCCCGCGAGCAGGAAGGTGAGCAGCGCCAGTACCAGGTCCTGACCGTGCCCGTGGACACCGCCGCGGGCGGCGAGCTGCGCCTGATCTACCGCAGCGAGCAGGCGGGCTGGATGCCGTTCTACCGCGCCCGCCTCGACACCGCCACGGGCAAGCTCAGCGTGGAGCGCCGCGCCGAGGCCTCGCAGCAGACGGGCGAGGACTGGAGCAGCGTGCCGCTGCGCCTGAGCACCGAGCTCGGCCGGTCACAGGGCGGGCCCGGCCATCTGGCCCCCTGGCTGCTGGACATCCGCCCGAAGGAGGAACCACGCCCCCGCTATGCCGCGGCACCGGCGCCCGCCCCGATGATGGAGATGAAGCCGGCGCTGCCCGCGCATGTGCAGGTCACGGGGTCACGGGTGCGATCGCCCTTCACCCCCGAGGTCTTTGCCGGCGAGTTCGCGACCGAGTACAGCCTGCCCGGTCGCCAGCGTCTGCTCAGCGGCGCCCGCCCGCTGCAGCTGTCGCTGGGCAAGGAGGCGGTCGAGGCCGGCCTCTACAGCCGCATCCAGCCGCAGGTGGACAGCGCCGCCTTCCTCATCGCCGAGCTCTCGCGCCCGGCCGGCAGCTGGCCGCGCGGCAAGCTGCAGCTCTACCGCGACGGCCTGCTGGTCGGGGAATCCCTGCTGCAGTTCAGTGGCGAGCAGAAGGTCGACTGGGTCTTCGGGCGGGACGAGCGCCTGCGTGTGCGCCGCCTGCCCGAGCGCCTCGAGGGCGCCAACGCCGGCCTCATCAGCCAGCGCC
The DNA here is from genome assembly GCA_041906185.1 of Burkholderiaceae bacterium. Lineage (GTDB taxonomy): Bacteria > Pseudomonadota > Gammaproteobacteria > Burkholderiales > Burkholderiaceae_C > Roseateles_B. The sequence continues at coordinate 236,159 of JAYRJQ010000004.1, read as the reverse complement.
AGGAACGCCAGGTGGAACGCAGCGTCGAGGTCGAGAACCGCCTCGACAAACCGATCCCCGTCGTGGTGCTGGAGGCCAGCCCCGTCAGCCAGCATGCGGACATCCGCATCGAGGCCGCCTTGACGCCCGAGCCGCAGCCCGGCGAATGGCGCGAGCAGCGCGGCATCCGCGCCTGGCACCAGACGCTCGCCCCGAAGCAGACGCAGCGCTTCAGCGCCCGCTACAAACTCTCGGCCCCGGCCGACGCCCAAGTCACGGGCTGGCGCTGAGCCGCTCTCGCACTCACCGTCGCCGTCGCCGTCGCCGTCGCCGTCGCGGTCAGCGTCAGGGCTTCGCCGCCTGGCCGCGGCAGCGCTGCAGATTGAAGCGCGCCGCGCGGTAGAGCGGCAGCAGGATGTCGTGATCCGTGGGCGCCGTTTCGCGGAACATCTTCAGCTGCGCCTCGTCGGCCGCCTCGCGGGACAGCCGGACGCACTCGTCGGACCGCCCCAGGTGAGAGGCGGCCACGGCGCGGTCGTTGTTCAGCGCGTAGGCCTCCGACCAGTGCAGGTAGGGGCCGCAGGCGGCGGCCAGCTCCGCCCAGCGCGTCGCAGCCTCGGCGTGGCGGCCCGCCTTGTAGTCCTTGAGGCCGGCCGCCTGCCGCGCCTGCCGCTCGGGCTCGGTGCAGCCGGCCGGCGTCGGGTGGTAGACGCCCTCGAACGTGGCCCGCTGGCCGCAGAACATCCGGCAGGCCGACTCCACGGCCGGCGAGGCGGGCTCCACCTGCAGGCGCCCGCCCGGCAGCGGCTTGAACGCCACCTGGCAGCCCTCGCCAGCGTCCCCGATATCGCCCTTGCGCAGGCCGTCCAGCGTGCAGCTGTGGGCGTTGGAGCCCACGGCGACCAGCTCGAAGCGGCCGCCCTCGAAGCTCAGATGGCCCCAGCCCTTCTCCGTGACATAGCTGGCCGCGGGCGGGGCGGCCGACACGAGCGCGGGCAGGGACAGGGCGGCGGCCAGCAGGGCCGGCCAGGCGAAGGACGGTCGACGGGAGGCGGTCATGGGATCAGGGCGCAGAGGGTGCGCGGACCATAACACGGCACCTGCGCGGCGCCCCGCCCCCGAGACGGCTCAGCCGCGGACCTCGCCCTGCCCCAGCACGATCCACTTCATCGACGTCAGCCCCTCCAGGCCGACCGGGCCGCGGGCGTGGAACTTGTCGGTCGAGATGCCGATCTCCGCGCCCAGGCCGTACTCGAAGCCGTCGGCGAAGCGCGTGCTGGCGTTGACCATCACGCTGGCGGAATCCACCTCGCGCAGGAAGCGCAGGGCATTCGGGTGGTTCGTGGTGAGGATGGCGTCGGTGTGGTGCGAGCCGTGGCGGTCGATGTGGTCCATGGCCTCGTCGAGGCTGTCCACCACCTTGATGCTGATGATCGGGGCCAGGTACTCGGTGCCCCAGTCGGCGTCCGTCGCGGCCGCGAGCTGAGCGCCGGGCACGCCCTGCAGCATCGCCAGACTGCGCGGGCAGCCGCGCATCTCCACGCCCTTGGCCGCGAACACAGCGCCGATGCGCGGCAGGAAGGCTGCCGCCTGCGCCGCATGCACCAGCAGCGATTCCGTCGCGTTGCAGGGGCTGTACTTCTGCGTCTTGGCGTTGTCCACCACGCGCAGGGCCAGCTCGAGATCGACCTCGGCATCGACGTAGCAGTGGCAGTTGCCGTCCAGGTGCTTGATGACGGGCACGCGCGCCTCGCTGGCGATGCGCTCGATCAGACCCTTGCCACCGCGCGGGATGATCACGTCCACATAGGCCGGCATGGCGATGAGCTGCCCCACCGCAGCGCGGTCCGTGGTGCCGACGAGCTGCACCGCAGCCGCCGGCAGGCCGGCCTCCTCGAGGCTCTGGGCCACCAGCGCGGCCAGCGCCTGGTTGGAGTGGAAGGCTTCCGAGCCGCCGCGCAGCAGGCAGGCGTTGCCGCTCTTGATGGCCAGCGAGGCGGCCTCGATGGTCACGTTGGGCCGGCTCTCGTAGATCATGCCGAAGACGCCTAGCGGCACGCGCATCTGGCCCACGCTGATGCCGCTGGGGCGGCGCTTCACGCCGGTGATCTCGCCGATGGGATCGGGCATGGCGGCGATCTGCTCGCAGCCCTCGGCCACGGTGGCGATCACGGCGGGCGTGAGGCGCAGGCGGTCCAGCATCGGGCCGGCCAGGCCGGCGGCCTCGGCGGCCTGCAGGTCGCGGGCGTTGGCGGCGGCCAGGGCCGGGCCCTCGGCACGCAGGCGCCGCGCCAGGGCCAGCAGGGCGGTGTTCTTGGCGGCCGTCGGAGCCGCGGCCATCAGGCGGCTGGCGGCACGGGCGGCCACGCCCAGGGCGTTCATGTAGGCCGGGAGGTCCTGGGCGGGATCGGGCCGGGGCGCGGCCCCGGCGGTGAGCGAAACGGCGGTACTCATGCGCCCCATTCTCCGCCATCCCCCCGCGCCGGCGCCGGGCGGCGGCTTTCGCCGCTGGGCAAGCCGATCTTGCGGGCCGCGCGGGCCGCCGACACCCGGGTGCGCAGATTCCGCAAGATCGGCACGGCCGGCAGGCGGCCGTGGGCGTAGGCTTCGCCCCACGATGAACACGCCCGATCTGCCCTCCCCGACCGACAGCCGCCAGCGCTGGCAGGCCCGCATGCGGCGGGTGCTGCGCCATGTCGATGCACAACCCGGCGCGGCGCTGGACCTCACCGGCCTGGCCGCCCTGGCCCACAGCTCGCCCTTTCACTTCCACCGCCAGTTCGCCGCGATGTGCGGGCTGCCGCAGGCGCGCTATGTGCTGCTTTCCCGCATGCGCCGCGCCGCGCAGCAGCTGGCGCATCGACCGGCGCTGCCGGTGCTGGAGGTGGCGCTGTCCAGCGGCTACGAGAGCCCGGAGGCCTTCACCCGGGCGTTTCGTCGCCTGCTCGGCAAGACCCCCAGCCAGTGGCGGCGCGACCCGCGCTCCGCCCGCTGGGCCGCCTGCGAGCAGCAACTTCACCTTGCGGAGCAATGGCCCATGAACGACACGATCTTCTCCCTCGACCAGGTGCGCCTCGTGCACACCCCGGACCTCCCCGTCGCGCTGCTGGTGCATCGCGGCCCCCTGCAGGACCTGGCGCCCAGCCTGCAGCGCTTCATCGCGTGGCGGCGCGAGCGCCAGCTGCCGCCCTCGCGTGCCGCGACCTTCAACGTCCTCTATGACGACCCCGCCTCCGTGGCGCCCGCCGACTGCCGCTTCGGGCTGGCCGTGGCCTGGGATGCGCCCGTGCCGCCGAACGCGCAGGGGCTGGTGGCGTCGCACCTCGAGGGCGGCCTGCACGCGGTGCTGCGTCACGAAGGGCCGGACGCGAGCCTGGACCAGGCGATCCGCTGGCTCTACGGCGTCTGGCTGCCGCAAAGCGGCCACGAGCTGCGCGATGCCCCGCCCTTCCTGCAGCGCCTGCGTTTCTTCCCCGATGTGCCGGCCCACGAGGCGCTGGTGGAGATCCACCTGCCGCTGCAGGCGGCCTGATCACGCGACCCGGCGCATCCAGAGCTGGTGCAGGGGCTCGGCGCCAAGGCCCAGCGACGCCAGCGCCTCGCCACCGACGGACGGACGCAGCAGCTGCGGCATCCGCCACTGCCGCCAGTCCGGATGCGCGCCCGCCAGCGCCTGCAGCAGCGCACGCAGGTCCGCCTGCGCCGGCCGGCGGTCGACCACCGCCCCCAGCTGGAAGACCCCATCGCCCGGCCGGGCCGCGCCGGTGACCAGCGCGCTGCCCCAGTGGAAGGCCCGCTGCCCCTGCGCGGACGCAAGGCCGAGCCGCGTCTGCTGCAGCGGCAAGGCCAGCCCCTCGGCCTCGGCGGCGTCGAGCCAGGCCAGGGCCTCGTCCCACGCCAGCTCGCACCAGGCCACCGCAGGTCCTGGCCGCACCGGGCCGGTCCAGCCTTGCAGGAGGTCCAGTGTCTCGAAGCCGTGGCGCTCATACAGGCGCCGAGCGCGGTCGTTCCGCGCAAAGACCTCCAGCTCCACGCCCCTGCAGCCGGCGGCACGCGCGCGCTCCAGGAAGTCGGCCAGCAGCGCCGGAGCGGCTCCGCAGCCCCGCGCGGCCGGCACCGCGCCCATGGTGCCGAGGCGCCAGCGGGCCTGCGAGGGGCGCGGCGCCGTGAAGGCGAAGGCCAGCGGGCGGCCCTGAGCGTCGACGGCCGCGCGGCTCAGGGACAGGTCGATCCCCTGCCGGGCCAGAAAGCCCGGCCAGGCGTCCGGCGGCAGCAGGAAGGGGCCGATCAGGTAGTCGGCAAAGGCGGCGCCGAAGGCCTCGTGCAGCGAGGCAGCTGGGAGCGTGTCGGCAGGGATCAGCGCGAGCGAGGTGGACATGGGCAAGACCTGGCCCTCGCCGAGCGAGGGGCTCCTGATGAATGATGCCCCGAGTGCATCAGAGCAGCCCGAGGCGCGCCAGTCCCAGGAGCCACAGCGGCGCGGTACCGGCGAAGATCAGCGTGCCCAGCACGACGGCCGCCGTGGTCTCGGCCTCCTCGCAGCGGTAGCGTTGGGCGAAGATCAGCGCGTTGGAGCCGGGCGGCAGCGCGGCCATCATCACGATCACGGCCAGCGGCAGCGCCGGCAGCTTCAGCACCCACAGGCCCAGTGCCAGCACCAGGCCTGGCAGCACCAGCAGCTTCCACGCGAGCAGACCCAGCACCGAACGCCAGCGCGCCGGCCAGCCGTAGTAGGCCAGGGACATGCCGATCAGGGTCAGGCACAGCGGCACCACCGCCGTGCCCAGCATCTGCAGCACCTCGTCCAGCGCCGCCGGCAGCGCCCAGCCGGTGGCGTTCCAGACGAGGCCCGCCAGCACCGGCAGCACGACGGGGTGGATGATGGTGTTGCGCGCCGTGGCCCCCATCGTCGCGCGCAGGCCCTGCGGGTTGTGGGCATGCGCGGCGCGGGCGAGGTCCAGCTCCACCAGCAGCGTGAGCACGCTCAGCAGCGTCAACGCATGCAGGCTCACCACGGTGATGTGGATGGCCAGCCCCAGCTCGCCGAAGACCGCCGCGGCCAGCGGCACGCCCACCTGCAGCGTGTTGCCGAAGCTCGCCGTGATGGCCCGCACGCTCGGGCTCGCGACCGCGCCCTGCCCGCGCCAGCGCAGCCAGCCGTAGCATGCCAGCATGCCCAGCACGACGGGCGTGAAGAAGCCGATCAGCGTGACCCAGGGCAGGTGGTGGAAGTCGATGCGCGCCGTGGTGCGGAACATCAGCGCCGGCACGAAGATGAAGAAGGCCGCGTTGGACAGCACCCGCGCCGGATCACCGCCCGTGCCGCCTGCATCGGCCTCGCCGAGCCAGCGCATGCGCCCGACGAGCCACCCGATGCTCACCGCCGCCATGATGGCCATCAGCTTGGCCAGGACCGTGTCGTTCATCGCGCGCCCCGCCCGTTCACGACTGCAGCGGCAGCTCGAGGTCGAACCAGAAGCGGCTGCCGACGCCGGGCTCGCTGTGCACCTCGATCCGGCTGCCCATCAGGCGCACCAGCTGCTGGCTGATGGACAGGCCCAGGCCGGTGCCGCCCGCACGGCGGGCATCCTCGGCCACCTGCTCGAAGGGCTGGAACAGGCGGCCGGCCTGGGCCGCGTCCATGCCGATGCCGGTGTCGCTGACCTCGATGCGCACCGTGGCGGTGGCCGGGCTCTGCGCCACGAGCTCGGCGACGAGGCTCAGGCGGCCGTGGTCCGTGAACTTGACGGCGTTGGACAGCAGGTTGAGCAGCACCTGACGCAGGCGCTGGCCGTCCACGCGCACGCGCAGCGGCAGGTTCTCGTCGATGCGCACGTTGAAGATGAGGCGCTTCTCCGCCACCCGCAGCCGGATGGCGTCGCAGGCCACCTCCAGCAGCGCGCGCAGGTCCACCGTGGCGGGCTGCAGGCGCACCTTGCCGGCCTCGATGCTGGCCATGTCCAGCAGGTCGGTGATGAGCGCCAGCAGGTGCTCGCCGGAGTCGCGCACCAGGTTGATCTTGCTGCGCTGGCCGTCGTCCAGGCGCTCGTCCATCTGCAGCAGCTGCGCGAAGCCGAGGATGGCGTTGAGCGGCGTGCGGAACTCGTGGCTCATGGTGGCCAGGAAGCGGCTCTTGGACTGGTTCGCCGCCTCGGCGCGGATCTTGGCCTGCGACAGCTCCATGGTGCGCGCCTCGACCAGCTCCTCGAGGTGGTCCCGGTGGCGCGTGAGCTCCTGCTCGGCCAGGCGGCGCTGGGTGATGTCGCTGATCATGCCCTCGATGCGCGCGCCCTGCCCCTGCGCCCCGGGCACGATGTGGGCGCTGAGCTCGATCCACAGCTGGCGGCCGTCATGCGTGCCGACCAGCATCGGCACCTGCTGCAGCAGGCGATGGCGCATCAGCGCCCGCAGCACGCGGCGCAGCTCGCCGGGCTCCAGGCGCACGAGGCGGCGCAGGTTGCGGGACGCCGCCAGCGCCTGCGCCGGGCGCTCGTAGCCCAGCATCTGCGCCATGGCCTTGTTCAGCCCGAGCAGGCGGCCGCGGCCGTCCGTCTGGAAAATGCCCTCGGTCGCGTTCTCGAACAGGCTGCGGTAGCGCGCCTCGCTGGCCCGCAGCCCTTCCGAGGACTGCTGCAGCTGGTGGCTCATGATGTTGAACTGCTGCGTGAGCTCGCCGATCTCGTCGTGGCGCACCACGTCCAGCGTGACACCCAGCTCGCCATGCGACACGCGCTGGGCCAGGGCCCCGAGGCGGGAGACCGGCTGCTTCACGAGGCGGTTCACGAGCCAGTAGCAGGACGCCAGCACGGCCACCAGCACGGCGGCGAGCAGCATCACCACGAAGCGCCGCATCTCCGACACCGCGGCCGCCACGCGGTCCCCGGTGAAGTGCAGCCGCGCCTGGCCGACCTTCACGGGCCGGTGCTGCGAGGCCGTCTGGTAGACGACGTCGAACTCCTTCACGAGCGGCGGCGTGCGGCTCTCCTGCTCGCGGTGGCGGCGCAGCGGCTGGACATCGACACCCAGCGCCTCCAGCTCGACCGCCAGCACCTCCGGGTCGGCCATGACGGCATCCAGCAGGTTGGAGATCGCCGCGCTGTCGAGGTTCCAGATCGGGCCCGCGAAGCCGCGGGCCGCGATCTCGGCCAGGCGCTCCTGGCGCTGCAGCAGGGCCTCGGTGAGCTGGCGTTCCTCGCGGCTCGTCCAGTACGCACCGACGGCGAGCACCAGCAGCGTGGCCACGAGCCCGAGCCCGGCCATCAGGCGCGTCTGGATGCTCCAGTCCCTCAGCGGCAAGCGCATGCGACTCCTCGTGGGGGACACCGCGGCGACGCGATCAGGCCTTCTTCGCGGCCGTCTTGCGCGCCGTCTTGGCCGCCGGCTTGGCCGCGCGCGGCTCGAACTCGAACATCACCTTGCCGGCCTTGGCGTCGAAGGCCAGGAAGGCCTTGAACTTGCGGCGGGTCTTGTTCGAGACGAAGTTCTCGAGCAGGTCCGTCTTGCCGGCCTCCAGCAGCTTGCGCATCTGGTTGAGCTCGATGGGCTGCTGCAGGATGATCTTGCCGCTCTTGAAGTCGCAGGAGGGCGCCGGGCCGGTGCTCTTCTCGCAGACGTAGTTGCTGCCGTGCTCGTAGACGGTGCCGCCGCACTTGGGGCAGGCGCCCAGCGGCTCGGACTGGCTGAAGTCCACGGCCTCGGCGGCCTCGTCGGCCTTCTTGGCGTCCTCGCCGAAGTCGAACTCCAGCTTCCAGTTCTGGATCTCCTCGTCATAGACCAGGGCCAGCTCGGCCGTGAAGGGCCATCCCGCCTTGGAGCGGAAGCCTTCCAGCGGGCCGATCTTCTTGTCGTGCAGGAACTTCTCGACCTCGTGCAGCTCGAAGCTGCGGCCGCCCGGGATCTTGCCGATGGAGAAGCCGCAGCCTTCGCCCTCACCGGACTTGCCGCAGCAGGTGAAGCGGCGGTAGTTCTCCTTCACGACGCCGCCACACTTCGGGCAGGGCGTCTTCAAGGTGGCGTAGTCGCCGGGGATGGTGTCGCGATCGTATTCCTTGGCCTTCTGCACCACGCGCTGGGTCATCTCGGCGATGCGCGCCATGAACTCCTCGCGGTTCAGGCGGCCCTTCTCCATCTCGGCGAGCTGGTGCTCCCAGTTGCCGGTCAGCTCGGGCTTGGTGAGGTCCTCGACGCCCAGGCCGCGCAGCAGCGTCATCAGCTGGAAGGCCTTGGCGGTGGGGATCAGCTCGCGACCCTCGCGCAGCATGTACTTCTCGGTGATCAGGCCTTCGATGGTGGCCGCGCGCGTCGCCGGCGTGCCCAGGCCCTTCTCGGCCATGGCCTCGCGCAGCTCGTCGTCGTCCACCAGCTTGCCGGCGCCTTCCATGGCGGACAGCAGCGTCGCTTCCGTGTAGCGCGCGGGCGGCTTGGTGGCCAGGCCCTTGACGTCCACGCTCTCGGTGCGCACCACCTCGCCGGGCTTCACCGGCACGAGGCTCGCGCCGCTGCCGTCATCCTCGGTCTGGGCTTCCTTGCCATAGACGGCCAGCCAGCCCGGGTTCACCAGGACCTTGCCGTTGGTCTGGAACTTGTAGTCCTTGCCCGCGGCATTCACGGTCGAGATGCGCGTCGTGACCTGGAATTCGGCCGCCGGGAAGAACACCGCGAGGAAGCGCTTGACCACCAGCTCGTACAGCTTGGCCTCGGCCTCGGTGAGGCTCTTGGGCGCCTGCAGCGTCGGGATGATGGCGAAGTGGTCCGAGACCTTGGCGTTGTCGAAGACCTTCTTGGTGGGCTTGATGTAGCCCTTGTTCAGCGCCACGCGAGCATGGCCGGCCAGGGCCTGCAGCGGGCCGGGCAGGTCCTCCTCGGCGATCATCTCGGCGGTCTGCTTCGCGACGGCCAGGTAGTCCTCGGGCAGGTAGCGCGAGTCGGTACGCGGGTAGGTGAGGACCTTGTGCTTCTCATACAGCGCCTGCGCCAGGCCCAGCGTCGTCTTGGCCGAGAAGCCGAAGCGGGAGTTGGCCTCGCGCTGCAGCGTGGTGAGGTCATAGAGGCCCGGGCTGCTCTGCGAGCTGGGCTTGCTCTCCTCGGTGACGGTGGCGGGCTGACCCTTCACCGCGGCGGCGATGGCGTCGGCCTCGGCCTTCGTCCAGACGCGGTCGGCCTTGAGCTCGGCGTCCTCGGCGTTCTTCTTCCAGGCGGGGTCGAACCACTTGCCCTCGTACTGGCCGGCCTCGGCATCGAAGCTGCCGCGGATTTCCCAGTAGTCGCGGGCGACGTGCTTGCGGATCTTCTCTTCGCGCTCCACGACGATGGACAGCGTGGGCGTCTGCACGCGGCCGACGGTGGTCAGGAAGAAGCCGCCGTCGCGCGAGTTGAACGCCGTCATGGCGCGCGTGCCGTTGATGCCCACGAGCCAGTCGGCCTCGGAGCGGCAGCGGGCGGCATCGGCCAGGGGCAGCATCTGCGCGTCGGAGCGCAGGCGCTCGAAGCCGTCACGGATGGCCTGCGGCGTCATGGATTGCAGCCACAGCCGGCTCACCGGCTTGTTGATGGCCGCCTTGGCCGTGCCGGCGTACTGCACGATCAGACGGAAGATCAGCTCCCCTTCGCGGCCCGCGTCACAGGCGTTGATGAGGGTCTCGATGTCCTTGCGGCGGATGAGCTTGACCAGCGCATTGAGGCGGCCCTTGCTCTTGTCGATCGGGTTGAGGTCGAAGTGCGGCGGGATGACGGGCAGGTGGGCGAAGCTCCACTTGCCGCGCTTGACGTCGTACTCCTCCGGCGCCTTGATCTCCACCAGGTGGCCCACGGCGGAGCTCACCACGTACTGGTCGTTCTCGAAGTACTCGTCATGCTTGTCGAACTTGCCGGACTGCGGCGTGAGGGCGCGCACGATGTCCTGCGCGACGGAAGGCTTCTCGGCAATGATCAGGGCTTTGCTCATGGTCTCTTCTGACGTTCCTGGTGGGGCTGGCCGCCGGCATCGAAAGCTCTGCCTACAATGCGGCCTCGCGCGCACGCACACGCGCACGCACCCATGATTTCAATGTAACCAACTCGAGCCATGCCGCAAGCCGCCCGCAAGAAGTCCGCAGACGCTCCCGCCCCGATGGCCGTTCGCAAGGCTGCCAAGGTGCTCAAGGGCAGTGGCCGCCGCATCCAGGTGCGCCGCTCGGGCGTGCATGGCCGCGGCGTCTTCGCCGTGGCGGAGATCGCAGCGGGCGAGGTCCTGGTCGAGTACACCGGCGAGCGCATCGACTGGGAGGAGGCCATGGACCGCCACCCCCATGACCCGGCGCAGCCCAACCATACCTTCTACTTCGGGCTCGACGACGGCACGGTGATCGACGCCCTGTACGGCGGCAACAGCGCCCGCTGGATCAACCACAGCTGCGACCCCAACTGCGAGGCGGACGAGGTCAACGGCCGCGTCTTCATCAAGGCCCTGCGCGACCTGATGCCCGGCGAGGAGCTGTTCTACGACTACGGGCTGACGGTGGACGAGCGCTACACGCCGAAGCTCAAGAAGGAATACGCCTGTCATTGCGGCGCGCCGCACTGCCGTGGCACCATGCTCACGCCCAAACGCTGAACCGCCCGCCCCACAATGGCCGTCAATCATCAGAACTGGGGCGCCGAGTCGCTCTGGCAAGACCTGGAACCGCTGCTCCCCGGCCTGTCCATCGAGGTCCTGGCCCGCACGGACTCCACGAACAGTGTGCTGCTGGAGCGCGTGCGCTCGGAGCACCGCTCCCCTGGCGATCGCGGAGCGGAGCGTCCCTCGGAGCGTGGCCTGGAACGTGGCATCGACCGCCACGACACCGCCCGCTTCGGCCGCCGCGCCCACGACATGCAGCCCTGCCTGCTCGTGGCCGAGCACCAGACGGCCGGCCGTGGCCGCATGGGCCGCATCTGGCATGCCGAGGCCGGGGCCTCGCTGACCTTCTCCCTTGCCCTGCCGCTGGCGCTGCCGGACTGGTCCGGCCTGTCGCTCGCCGTCGGCTGCGCGATGGCCGAGGCGCTGGAGCCCTCGCCCGCCGCCGCACCGCGCCTGCAGCTCAAGTGGCCCAACGACCTCTGGCTGGACGGCCGCAAGCTTGGGGGCATCCTCATCGAGACCGTCAGCGCCGGTGAACAGCGCATCGCCGTGATCGGCGTGGGTCTGAACATCCGCCCGCAGCACGCAGGCAACGAGAGCCAGTTCATGAGCGGCTACGCCAGCCTCGACGAGCTCGACGCCAGCCTCACCGCCCCCGAGGTGCTGCGCCGCGTGGCCCGGCCGCTGATCCTCGCCGTCACCGGCTTCGCGCAGGGTGGCTTCGGGGCCTGGCAGCAGCGCTACGAGGCCCGGGACCTGCTGCGCGGCCGCCCCATCAGCGCCGCCGGCGTCGACGGCCTGGGCGCGGGAGTCAGTGCCCAGGGCGAGCTGCTGATGGACGTCCACGGCCAGCGCCAGGTCGTGAGCGCCGGCGAAGTCTCCGTCCGTCTGCAAGCCAGCGAGCCGCCCGCATGCTGAGAATCCTCTTCATCGCCGCCCTGCTCCTGAACGCCCTGGTGTTCGCCTTCACCCAGGGCTGGCTCGACAGCATCACCGGCCTGCGCGCCCGCGGGGACAGCGACCCGGCCCGCCTTGCCCGGCAGGTGCAGCCGGAGCAGCTCCAGCTCCTGAATGCACAGGCGGCGAAGTCCGTCCAGGCCCGGGCCTGTCTCGAGTTCGGCCCGCTGATGGGCGACGACGCCCTGCGCAGCGTGCAGGCACAGCTGGACAAGGCCGGCATCGCCGCCTCGCAGTGGCAGGACCAGCGGGCCGAGCAGGCCGGCGTCTGGGCCGTGGCGACCATCCGTTTCCCGAACAAGGACTTCCAGCAGCGCAAGGAAGAGACCTACAAGCGCATGCGGATCAACTTCGAATACCTCGCCGGCCCGCCCGAGGAGATGCCCACGATGGTGCTCTCCCGCCACGGCAGCGAGAAGGCCGCCGAGGCCGCCCTGGAGGCGATGAGCCAGCGCGCGCTCAAGGGCCTGCGGGTCATGCAGCTCCAGGCCGCGAGCAGCCTGCACGTGCTGCGTTTCGCCCAGGCGGATGGCGTGACGCAGGGCAAGCTGCGCGGCATCAAGGAGCTGGGCGAGGGCCGGGCCTGTCCGGCCGCACCCTCCGCGTCCGCCGCCGACGGCACCGCCGCCAGCGCCGCTTCCGGGCCACGCTGAGCCCCTTGCCGAACAGGCCAGGCCGCCCCCTGGCCCCTCGTCTTCCGTGCGAGGCCCGCAGATGCGCATGGGCGCTTCCAGGCACGCCGGCCCGCCGCATGTGCCCCCGGCACGCGCTGGACGCAAGGCCCGTCGCGCGGGGCCCGCAGCGCCCGCAGCGGCTCGATCTGCCACACGCGCCGCACCAGCCACGCGGGCCCCTCGGCAGGCCGGATCGTCGTGACGACCACCAGCGAGCCGGGCGGGGGACAGGCGTGGGCCTGAAAGCATCAGGGCGCCCGAAGGCGCCCTGACGGGGAAGCGCAGACGCGCCGGCCGTCAGCGCAGGCGACGCGCACGCCGCAGCAGCGGCACGCTGGCCAGCAGGGCCAGCAGCCAGGCCGGGCTCATGGCACCGCCACCGCCACCACCGCTGCCACCGGACGACGACGGCGTCGGCGCCACGCTCTTCAGCGCCGCCTGGATGTCCAGCATGCCGGCGCCGCACGTGCTGGTCGTGCAGTAGCACTCGTACTGACGGGTGCCGTCCGGTGCCTTGCAGGCCGCCGGGCTGGCATCGTCCGACGAACCGCCCCCGGTGGTGGGGAAGGGTCGAACCGTGCTCACCAGGGTCTGGCGCACCTGATCCGGCGTCAGGTCGGGGCGCACGGACAGGAGCAGGGCGACCGAGCCCGAGACGAGCGGCGCCGAGAAGCTGGTCCCGATCGTGACCTCGTTGTTCGTGTAGGCGTTGACCGAGGCTTCCGGCCCCTGCTTGCCGGAGTTGCTGGTGGTGAGCATGGGATACAGGCACGGCCCCTCGGCCAGGACGCAGTTCCCCCCCGGCGCCGAGAGCGTGACCTCGGGGCCCACGCTCGAGAACCCCGACTTGGTGCCCACGTGGCGCAGGCCGCCCACGGCGATGACGCCGCTGCAGTTGGCCGGCAGGCCGACGGCCTGCCCGGCGGAGTTGCCGGCCGCCGCGACGATCACCGCCCCCTTGGCGCGGACCTCGGCCACAGTCTCCGTGTAGAGCCTGGCGATGCTGCTGCCATCGCTGCAGCTGCCGTTGCCGCCGAGGCTCATGTTGAGCACGCGGGCCGGCGTGGGATTCGCCGGCACCCCCGGCGCCGTGATGCCCGCCGCCCAGCGCATGCCCAGCATGATGTCGGAGTCGTAGCCGCCGCACTTGCCCAGCACGCGCACGGGCAGGATCCTGCTGGCCCAGGAGACGCCGGCAATGCCCACACCGTTGTTGCTGGCCGCACCGATCAGGCCGGACACCTTCGTGCCGTGCCAGGAGCTGTTGCCCACGTCGTCGTACGTGCAGCCGCTGATGAGGCCGCTGGCGATGTCGGCGTCGCTCACCCAGTCGCCCGGATCGCTGGCGTCGCTGTCACCCCGGTTGCCGTCGTTCGCCACGGCCAGGGCGTCGGCATCGTTGGTGCTCGCGCCGATCATGTCGTAGCCGGGCAGCAGCTTGCCGGCGAGGTCCGGATGGTCGTAGCGCACGCCCGTGTCCAGCACCGCCACGACCACGCTGCTGCTGCCGGTACTGAGGTCCCAGGCCCCTTCGGCGTTGATCGACGAGACCAGATCCTTGCCCGGCGCCATCAGGTACCACTGGCCGTGGCCATTGCTGCCCTGCGCCTGGTTGACCTGCGGATACAGCGGGTCGTTCGGCACCGCGGCGACGTGCCGGCGCTGGTCCACCGCGACAAGCTCGACCTCGGCATCCTTGCTGAGGCGCGCCGCCAGCGCGTCGGAACTCAGGCCCCGGGCCAGCACCACCTGCGTGCGTTCGTCCAGGCTGTGATGGGCGCGCAGGGCCAGGCCGGTCCGCCCGCCCAGGCCTTCCGCGCGAACGCGGGCGATCTGCCGCGCCGTGGCGATATCGGTGCGGGCACTGAGGGTCTGGGCCCGCACGCTCTGCGCGCTGGCCTTGAAGCGGACGATGACGCGCCCGACGGGCTCGGTGGCGGCAGGGGTCGCGCCAGTGGCTGACTGGGCTTGCAGGCCCAGCGGGGCGGCCAGGGCGGCCATCAGCAGGCCCAGGGCAAGGGGGCGCAGGCGGGTCGGGAGAGACATGGAAAAAGCTCCGGTCCAGGACGGTTCAATGCCCGGCAGTGTAGGGATTTGCAAGCGTCACGGACGTAAAGAATCGCTAGGCAAAACACGCAGGGCGAAGCCGGCGGGCTCGTGCTTGCCCCGGCGCCCGGCCATGAAAAAACCCCGCCGGGGCGGGGTTTTGCAGGGAGCGTGCGCCGGACTTACTTGGCGACCACGCGGACCATTTCCAGGACCTTGTTGGAGTAGCCCCACTCGTTGTCGTACCAGGACACGACCTTCACGAAGGTGCTGTCCAGGGCGATGCCGGCCTCGGCGTCGAACACGGAGGTGCAGGACTCGCCGCGGAAGTCGGTGGCGACCACCTTGTCTTCCGTGTAGCCCAGCACGCCCTTGAGCGCGCCTTCGGACTGGGCCTTCATTTCGGCGCAGATGTCGGCGTAGCTGGCGGCGCTGTTCAGTTCGACGGTCAGGTCGACCACCGAGACGTCGGAGGTCGGCACGCGGAAGGACATGCCGGTCAGCTTCTTGTTCAGCTCGGGGATCACCACGCCCACGGCCTTGGCGGCACCGGTGCTGCTGGGGATGATGTTCTCGAGGATGCCGCGGCCACCGCGCCAGTCCTTGTTCGACGGGCCGTCGACGGTCTTCTGGGTGGCGGTGGCAGCGTGCACGGTGGTCATCAGGCCGCGCTTGATGCCCCACTTGTCGTTCAGCACCTTGGCCACGGGGGCCAGGCAGTTGGTGGTGCACGAGGCGTTGGAGATGATGGCCTGACCGGCGTAGGTCTTGTCGTTCACGCCGTAGACGAACATCGGGGTGTCGTCCTTGGACGGGGCGGACATGATCACCTTCTTGGCGCCGGCCTTCAGGTGGGCGTCGGCGGTGTCCTTGGTCAGGAACAGGCCGGTGGACTCGACGACGATGTCGGCGCCGACTTCATCCCACTTCAGCTCGGCCGGGTTCTTCACGGCGGTCAGGCGGATCTTCTTGCCGTTGACGATCAGGGTGTTGCCGTCGACGGCCACGTCGCCCTTGAAGCGGCCATGGACGCTGTCGTACTTCAGCATGTAGGCCAGGTAGTCCGGCTCCAGCAGGTCGTTGATGCCCACGACCTCGATGTCATTGAAGTTCTGGACAGCGGCGCGGAACACCATGCGGCCGATACGGCCGAAGCCATTGATACCGATCTTGATCGTCATGCGGAAGTCTCCGGAGTGAAATGAAAAAGCTGAAATTCGCGATTGGGCGGGATTTTCGCTGATTCCGAGGCCGCGGCGGCGCCGGGGCCTGAAACAAAGGGGGTACGAAGGGCCGGGCTTGGATCTGGCGCAAACCCGCGCGCCGGCGCACGCCCTATCCGCCGCCTTCCGGCCGCGCTTGCGCCGTCAGCCGCCCACCGTCAGCCGCCCGCCTCGGTCGCCGCGCCCAGCTCCAGCTTGCCGCAGGGCACCTCAACCTGCATCGTGGTGCCGAACAGCTCGTTGGCCTGCCGGTCGGACGAGAAGGCGATCTGACGCTCGCCCAGCCACTTCAGGAACATCGTGCGATTGGGGTCGTGCGCACCGACTTCCCGGACCCGGTTCGGCCGGGCCGGCCCGAAGTTCGTGAAGTGCAGCTTGAACGGGCAGTTCATGCTGCGGAAGTCGAAGCGGGCCTGCAGCTGCTGGGCGCCCTGCATGAAGCCCAGGAACTCGGCCAGCGCGAAGGACTCGCGCTTGAGCACCGTCTGGCGATGGCCGTAGGGCACGAAGGTGAAGAGCTGCTCCACGGTCTGCGGCTTCTCCTGCCCGGTGCGGCAGGGCATGCGGTAGTCCTGTACGCGCTCGGTCATGGCGGCCTCCAGGCGCTTGTTGCCGGAGGAGTACACCACCTTCACCGCCGGCGGCTGGGTCCCGTCGCCCGTGAACGTGGCCTCGAGCATCACGTGCTGCATCTCGCGAGTCAGCGTGTCCAGCCGGTCGGGGTCGCGACGGGGCGTCACGATGCACAGGCGCTCGCCCGGGCCGTCCTCGTCGGGCACGGGCGGCTGGTCGAGGACCGAGTTGCCGAAGCTGAACTCCTGCACCGCGCGCACCGTCCCGTCCTGGGGCTGCAGGCAGGGCAGGCGGTAGTCGCCGACGTGGTGGTAGACCAGGTCCTGCATGTCCTCGTGGGCCGTGTTGGCCAGCACCTCCACGCGTGGCGCGGCGTCGGGCTTCTCGAAGTGCAGGCGCAAGCGCATGAAGCCATGCCGGCGGTCCAGCGCGTGGTGTGCGGGGTAGGCCGGTGCCTGCTTCGGCACCTGCAGGCAGGCCAGCGACTGCGCTGGCGACGGCGGCGTGGCATCCGTCTGGGCCTGCGCGCCCGCGGCTGCAGCGGCCATGAAAAAGGCCGCCAGCAGGCGGCCCTTGACGGCATTGATGCGCGATTGTGTTTTCATGCGCTCCTCTCCTGTGGAATGGAGCGCACTCTATCGCAGATCGAGGCGGCTTAACGCTTCAAGCGCGCGGCACCGACGGCCACCTTGACCGTGTCGACCACGTTCTCGGCCGTGAAGCCGAAGTGCTTGAACAGCACCGGAGCCGGGGCGGACTCGCCGTAGGTGTCGATACCCACGACGGCGCTCACGCCGTACTTCCACCAGAAGTCGCTCACGCCGGCCTCGACGGCCACGCGGGGCAGGCCGGCGGGCAGCACGCTCTGCTTGTAGGCGGCGTCCTGGCGGTCGAATACATTGGTGCTCGGGACCGAGACCACGCGGGCGGCGATGCCGTCCTTGGCCAGCAGGGCCTGGGCGTTCATGGCCAGCTGCACTTCGGAACCCGAGGCCATGATCACGACCTGGGCCTTCTTCTTCAGACCCACTTCGCTCGGCTCGGCCAGCACGTAGGCGCCCTTGGCGATCTCGTCGACGGCCGTCTTGGGCGCATAGGGCAGGTTCTGGCGCGACAGGGCCAGCACGCTGGGGCGCTGGGCATTGCCGATGGCCATGGTCCAGGCGACGACCGTTTCCACGGTGTCGGCCGGACGCCAGACGTCCAGGCCCGGGATCAGGCGCAGGCTCGAGACGTGCTCGATGGACTGGTGCGTCGGGCCGTCTTCACCCAGGCCGATGGAGTCGTGCGTGAACACATGGATCACGCGCTGCTTCATCAGCGCGGCCATGCGGATGGCGTTGCGGCTGTAGTCGCTGAAGGTCAGGAAGGTGCCGCCGTAGGGGATGTAGCCGCCATGCAGGGCGATGCCGTTCATGATGGCGGCCATGCCGAACTCGCGCACGCCGTAGTTGATGTGGCGGCCGCCGTTGGCGCTGCCGTCCGCCTCGATGCGGAAGGCGGGCGTGCTCTTGGTGTTGGTCAGGTTGGAGCCGGTCAGGTCGGCCGAGCCGCCGAGCAGCTCGGGCAGCGCGGCGGTGAAGGCTTCCAGGGCCAGCTGGCTGGCCTTGCGGCTGGCCACGGTCTCGGCCTTCTCATGGGCCGCCACGACGGCGTCCACGGCGATCTGCGCGAAGTTGGTGGGCAGCACGCCGGCCATGCGGCGCTGGAACTCGGCGGCCAGCTCGGGGTGGGCGGCGGCATAGGCCTCGAAGCGCTCGTCCCAGGCCTTCTCGGCGGCAGCGCCGGCGGTCTTGGCGTCCCAGGCGGCGTAGACGTCGGCCGGGATCTGGAAGGGCTCGTGCGACCAGCCCAGGGCCTCGCGCGTCAGCTTGATTTCCTCGGCGCCCAGCGGCTCGCCGTGGGCCTTGGCGGTGTTGGCGCGGTTGGGCGAGCCCTTGCCGATGTGCGTCTTGGAGATGACCAGCGTGGGCTTGTCGCTGCTCTTCTTGGCGGCTGCGATGGCGGCGTCCACGGCGTCGACATCATGGCCGTCGATGGGGCCGATCACGTTCCAGCCGTAGGCTTCGAAACGCTGGGCGGTGTTGTCGATGAACCAGGGGGCGACCTGGCCGTCGATGGAGATGCCGTTGTCGTCGTACAGCGCGATCAGCTTGTTCAGCTTCCAGGCACCGGCCAGCGAGCAGGCCTCGTGGGAGATGCCTTCCATCAGGCAGCCGTCGCCCAGGAAGACGTAGGTGTGGTGGTCCACGATGGCATGGCCGTCGCGGTTGAATTCCTTGGCCAGCATCTTCTCGGCCAGGGCCAGGCCCACGGCGTTGGTGATGCCCTGGCCCAGCGGGCCGGTGGTCGTCTCGACGCCCGGGGTGATGCCCACCTCGGGGTGGCCCGGCGTCTTGCTGTGCATCTGGCGGAAGGCCTTCAGGTCGTCGATCGACAGCGCGTAGCCGCTCAGGTGCAGCAGCGCGTAGATCAGCATCGAGCCGTGGCCGTTGGACAGCACGAAGCGGTCGCGGTCCGCCCATTGCGGGTTCGTCGGGTTGTGGCGCAGATGGCGACCCCACAGGGCGACGGCCATCTCGGCCATGCCCATGGGCGCGCCCGGGTGGCCGGAGTTGGCCTGCTGCACGGCGTCCATGGCCAGTGCGCGAATGGCGTGGGCCATCAGGGTGGGGGTGCTTGCAGCGGTGTCAGCCATGGTGGGTGCGGGCGGGAAGTTGGGGGTAAACCCGGCATTTTAAGCGGCGAAGACGACGCCGGCACGCGCCGACAAACCCTGCCTGCGCGCAAACGATTACGCGCCCCGGTCCGCGTCGGGTGATTCACGGACCTTGATCCATGGCAAGGCGGCCGGCGGCGCCAGCGACGAGCCTAGGCAGGATCGACAGAAAAACGCACGGAGACCTCGCCATGACCGGCCTCAAGCCCCTGACCCTTCGCATCATCCGCGACGAGCACTCGGCCCTGGCCGCCATGCTGCGCACCCTGCCGCTGCTGCTGGCCGAACATCGCCGTGCCGGCACGCTGCCGGACTTCGGCGCGCTGCGTGCCATGCTCTTCTACGTGGACGAGTTCCCCGAGCGGCTGCACCATCCGAAGGAGTCGGAGCTGCTCTTCCCCAAGCTGCGCGCGCGGGCTCCCGCCCTGCGCGAACTGCTGGACAAGCTCGACGAGGACCACGCCCGCGGCGAGCGCGCCATCCGCGACCTGGAGCACACGCTGCTGGGCTTCGAGATGCTGGGCGACGCCCGCCGTCAGCCCTTCGAGCAGCAGGCCGAGCGCTACGTCCACCACTACCTCCAGCACATGGAGATCGAGGAGCGGGAGATCCTGCCCGCGGCCATCCAGCTGCTCAGCGAGGAGGACTGGCAGGACCTGGACGATGCCTTCGCCCAGAACCAGGACCCGCTGGCAGGCCGCCACCTCGGCCAGCGGCAGCACGAGCTCGCCGGCCCCTACCAGGCCGTCTTCCAGCGCGTGCTGGGCGCGCTGCCCGAGCCGCTGGGCCTCGCGCCCCGCCGGCCCGGCTGATTGCCGACGGGCACAGGGCCGCCGCCGCACCGGCGGACAAGGGGCCGGCCCCCGTAGACTGCGGGGCATGAGAGCCATCATCCTGGCAGCCGGCCGCGGCGAACGCATGCGGCCGCTGACCGACCACACCCCCAAGCCCCTGCTGAGCGTCCGCGGGCAAGCGCTCATCGTCTGGCACATCCAGGCCCTGGCCGCCGCCGGCGTGCAGGACATCGTCATCAACTGCGCCTGGCTCGCCGAGCAGTTCCCGGCGGTGCTGGGCGACGGCAGCCGCCACGGCGTGCGCCTGCACTACAGCGACGAGCAGCGCGACCACGGCCGCGCCCTCGAGACGGCCGGCGGCATCGCCAAGGCCCTGCCCCTGCTGTGCGCGGACGGTGACGACGCGTTCTGGGTGTTGTCCGGGGACGTCTTCCTGCCAGGTCTCGCGCTGGATGTGCAGGCCGCGCGGGACTTCGCGGCCAGCGAGCGCCTCGCCCACCTGTGGCTGGTCCCCAACCAGCCCCACCATCCGCGCGGCGACTTCGGCATCAGCCCCGAGGGCCTCGCCCTGAGCGGCGAGACCGTGAGCCCGCGCTACACCTGGTCCTGCGTGGGCCTCTTCCGCCGTGCGCTGTTCGACGGCGTGCCGCCGGACCAGCCGCTGCCCCTGCGCCCCTGCCTGGAGCGCGGCATCGGCGCGCAGCGCGTCAGCGCCTCGCTCTACCGCGGCGAATGGACCGACGTCGGCACGCCCGAACGCCTGGCCGCGGCAAATGCCCTCACGACGGCCGGCCCCGGCGCCCGCTGACGATCCCAACGTTCCGATACAAGACGTCGGCCTGCCACAACAGGCCGCTGCGCCCGCGCGCGCCTGAACCCTGTCAAGTCTTACAGCTTCGCCCCGGGTGTAGGCCGAACGGCGTGCGAATCGCGCGCAAACCCTGAGCGCGCGGGGCGATTGCCGCCCGAACAATCGCCTCGCGCCGCTGGCAGTCCCGCAGCGTGCATGCAACCCGGGGCCTGCTGACATTGCTCGCTGCCACGAGCAGGGCGGTGTGGGGTCCCTCTTTCCTAATCGTCAGGAGACCTCCATGCAACGCAAGAACGCCTTGTCCGCCCTGGCCCTCGCGGCCAGCCTCGTGTGCCTCAGCGTCCCGGCCCACGCCGGCGAGAAGATCTGGATCAGCCTGGGCGACGCCGCCTTCGCCGAGCTCCAGAAGCTGCAGCCCGCCGCCCGCCCGACCGCCTCCGTGGCCGTGTCCGAGGCCCAGCTGCGCCGCGGCGAGATCGCCGGCCTGGCCACGCCCGCCGCCGCCCTCAAGGCCGAGAAGGTGCACCTCGTGCAGATCGACGAGGACCTGCTGCCCTCGTTCTCCGAGGCCCTGCATGAGAACCAGCACCGCTGCGGCGGCTACATGCACCACGCCAGCGAGCGCGACGGCCGCCGGGCCCTGGAGCTGCATGCCGCGAGCGGCACCAACGCGCGCATCCTGACGGACCGCCGCAGCCTCGCCACGCGCCCGAGCTACGTCATCGACCAGCAGACGGTGGTCAACCCGATGCTGTCGCAGATGCAGGCCAGCAACATCGTGCAGACCATCTCGGACCTGTCCAACAACTACACGAACCGCTACTACCAGACCAGCGGCGGCGTGAACGCCTCGGACTGGCTGAAGAACAAGTGGCTCACGATGGCCAACGGCCGCACCGACATCACGGTCGAGCAGTTCACGCACAGCGGCTGGAAGCAGAAGTCGGTGATCGCCACCATCAAGGGCACGGACAACCCGAACGAGATCGTCGTGCTGGGCGGCCACCTGGACTCGATCAACGGCTCGGGCACCACCGAGACCACCCGCGCGCCGGGCGCTGACGACGACGCCTCGGGCGTCGCCAGCATCACCGAGATCTACCGCACGCTGCTGGCCAACAACTACAAGCCGCGCCGCACGATCAAGTTCATGGCCTACGCGGCCGAGGAAGTGGGCCTGCGCGGCTCGGCCGAGATCGCCAACAGCTTCTCCGCCGCCGGCGCCAACGTCGTGGGCGTAGTGCAGCTGGACATGACCAACTACAAGGGCGCGGCGAACGACATCTACATCTTCACCGACTACACCGACAGCGCGCAGAACACCTTCGTCACCAACCTGATCAAGACCTACCTGCCGACGCTGACGGTGGGCACGGACCGCTGCGGCTACGCCTGCTCGGACCACGCCTCCTGGAATGCCAGGGGCTATGCCACGACGATGCCCTTCGAGTCCTCCTTCTCGGGTGACAACAAGGCCATCCACACCGCCAACGACACGCTGGCCAACAGCGACAGCACCGGCGCCCACTCGCTGAAGTTCGCGCGCATGGGCCTGGCCTATGCCGTGGAGCTGGGCAGCGACGGCCCGACGACGACGCCCGGCGACAAGACCGAGACCTTCTCCGGCAGCCTCAGCACGGGCCAGACCAAGAGCTTCGGTCCCTTCAAGGTCGGCGCGGGCGGCACGTTCAAGCTGTCCACCACGGGCACGGGCGACATCGACATCTACGGCCGCCTCGGCGCGGTGCCCACCACCAGCACGTATGGCTGCAAGTCCGACGGCAGCACCGCCACGGAGAGCTGCACCATCAACGTCAGCACCAACAGCGATGGCTACGTGCTGGTCAAGGGCTACACCGCCGGCAGCTACACGCTGACCGTGACCTACCGCCCGCAGTGATCGAGGCGCGGGTGCGGCCGCAGTGCCGCGCCCGCGAGGCCTGGATCCCCCGGCCCGGGAGGGCCTTGATCCGGGCCTCGCTCAGTCGTTGATCAGGCCCCCGCAGAACCGCTCTCGGGCTCCTGCGGCAGGTCCGGCAGCTCCGGGCGCGACTGCCCGGACCCCACCATCTCCAGCCGGCCCGTCGCGGCCCATTCGGCCAGCGGCCGGCGGCTCCATTCGCGCAGCTCTTCCAGCGTGTCCACCTGGGCCGACACGAGGCCCAGCCAGCCGTTGCGGCCGCCGCGCTTCACGGCATAGAGCGCCGCATCGGCCAGGTCCACCACCGTGCTCCAGTCCAGCCCGCGCGGGAACTTGGGCGAGAGCGGGAAGGCCGCGAAGCCCAGCGAGCAGGTGCGGCGCAGCAGCCGCCCGTCGTCGAGCCGGAACTCGTAGCGCGCGAGCGTGCGGCGCGCCCGCTCGGCCAGCTCGGCGGCGTGATGGCGGTCGGTGTTGCGCGCCACGACAAGGAACTCCTCGCCGCCCCAGCGGATCAGGTAGTCGGCATCGCGGAAGACCTGGCGCAGCAGGGCCTGCATCTGGGCCAGCACGGCGTCGCCGGCGGCGTGACCGTAGTCATCGTTGACCTGCTTGAAGTGGTCCAGGTCGACCATGAAGAAAACGATGTCCTGCCCCGGCTCGCGGGCCAGGCGCTGCACCTCGCCCTCGTAGCCGCGCACCACGCTGTTGATGTCGGACTCGATGTGCTGGGCCAGGAAGCGGCGGTTGCGCAGGCCGGTCAGCGGGTCGGTGAGGCTCGCCTCCTTGAGCGCCTGGCTGAGGCTGAGCAGCTCATGCGTGCGCTCCCGCACGCGAGCCTCCAGTACCGCCTGCGCGCGCCGCAGATAGCCCGTGCGCAGGTGCACGATGCCGTAGACCCCCAGCAGCGCGACCAGCACGCCCCCGAGCCGCGCCCACCACGTCTGCCACCAGGCCGGCTGCACATGCAGCGGCACCAGCAGCTCATGCGGACTCCACTGGCCGACGCGGTTGCTGCCCTGCACTTGCAGCAGGTAGCGGCCCGGGTCCAGGTTGGTGTAGCTGGCCATGCGCTGGCTGGCCTCGCTGTCGACCCAGTCCTTGTCGTAGCCCTGGAGGCGGTAGCGGTAGTTCAGCACCGCCGGGTTGCTGAAGTCCAGCGCCGAGAACTCCAGGCTGAAGTCGCGCTGGCCGGGCTTCAGGACGATGGTCTCGCCCACGGGGCCCGGCGGCGTGCGTTCGCCCGCGATGCGCATCTCGGACACCACCAGCGGCGGCTGGTAGGTCCAGGGCTTGAAGCGCCCGGCGTCGATGACGAGCACGCCCTTGCTGCCGCCCACCAGCATGCGGCCGTCGTCCAGCCGCGCGTAGGCCCGGAACCAGCCGGTACCGAAGGCGGCACCGTCCGCCACGCTGAGCTCATGGTGACGGCCGCTCTTGGGATCGAAGACGGCGCGGTGGGTCCAGATGCGGCCCTGCTCGTCGTCCATCAGATTGGCACCGAAGGCCTTGCCGCCGAGGCCGTGCTTCTCGCTGATGCGCTCGAACAGCGCCTCCTGGCCCCGCCAGCCGTTGAGCTGGTGCAGGCCCGCGGCCGTGTCCACCCACAGGCGCTGCTGGCGATCGATCAGCAGGCCCAGCACCGAGTGGTTGGACAGCCCCGCGCCCACCGGCGAGCGCAGCTCCTCGAGCTCGGACGCCCCCTTGGGGAGCAGGTAGAGCCCGCCCTCGCCGCCGACCCACAGCCGCCCCTCGGCGTCCTCGGCCAGCGCATTGACGTCCCCACTGAGCTTGCGCCCGCCCGCCAGCGCCATGCGCTGAAGCCGGTCCTGCTCGCGGTCGTAGTGGTAGAGCCCGTCCTGCGTGGCGACCCACAGCCGGCCGGCGCCGTCAGCCATCAGGCGACGCACGCGGCCCTTGCCGGCCGAGTAGTGGCCCAGCAGCTGCCGGGCCTCGTTGAAGCGGTACAGCGCCGTGTCGGTGCCGACCCAGACCTGGCCGTCCGGCGTCTGCGCCAGGCCGCCCACGCGGCCGCCCCGGAAGCCGGCGCCCTCCTGCGGCGCGATGTGGCCGGTGAGACGCAGCTCGCGGTCGAGGATCGCCACGCCGCGCTCGTTCGTGCCCATCCAGATGGCGCCGCTGCGCAGCTGAAGAATGCTGCGCACGTCCGCCTGGGCCAGCGGGCTGTGCTCGTCGAGGTCGGCATGGCGCACCCACAGCCCGGCGTTGGCCGGGTTGTGCAGCTGCAGGCCGCCGCCGTAGCTGCCCACCCAGATCCAGCCGGCGGCGTCGCGCAGCAGCGCGCGGACGTCGTTGCCGGCCAGGCCCCAGGGCCGGCGGATGTCGTGCTGCAGGCGGCGCAGCAGGCGGCCACTCAGCGGGTCGCGCTCCTCGATGCCGCTGGCCCGCGCCACCCACAGGCGCTGCGGGTCGGGCGCCACCATGGCGTAGAGCGTGTCGCGCCGGCCGGACTGCTCGCCGAGCTCGATCCACTGCAGCTGCGGCGAGGCCTTGCCCAGGCGCAGGAGGTCGCCCTGCTGCGTGCCCACCCAGAGATGGCCATCGGGCGACTCGGCCAGCAGCGTGATGATGCGCTCGCCCAGCGGCCGGCCTTCGACCGTCAGCGTCTCGAAGCGATCGGCGCCCTTGCGCAGGCGCGCCACGCCGTTCCAGGTGCCCACCCACAGGTCGCCCCGGGTGTCGATGAACAGCGTCTGGATGCGGTCGTCGGGCAGGCCGCTGGCGGCGCCCTGGCGGAAGTGCGTGAACTGGCCGGTGGCCGGATCGAAGCGGTCCAGCCCGCCGCCGATGGTGCCGACCCACAGCGTGCCGTCCAGCGCCTGCGCCAGCGCGCGCACGGTGCCGGGGGCCAGCGCCTTGGGGTCGTCGGGCTGGCTGCGGAAGAAGGTCCAGCGGTCGGTCTGCGGGTCGAAGCGCGCGAGGCCGTCGCTCTCGGTGCCGATCCACAGCACGCCTTCCTGCGAAGCCAGCAGCGAGCGCACGAAGCTGGTGCCGGCGGGGGTGTTGCGCTTGCCGTCGTTCCCGAGCTGGTAGGTGCGCAGCTGGTAGCCGTCGAAGCGGACGAGGCCGGCCGTGGTGCCGATCCAGATGAAGCCGCGCCCGTCCTGGGCCAGCGCGGACACCACGCCATCGGTGATGGAGGCGACGTCGCCCACCGCCTCGAAGCGCGGCTCGGTCAGGGCCGGCGTCGTCAGGGCTGCCGAGGCGGCCGGGGCTGCCGGCGTGGCCGCCGCCGTCGTCGCGGGCTGCGCCCGGGGTGCGGCCTGGGCGAGCAGCGCCCCCGTGAGCAGGGGCAGGAGCAGACAGCGACGAAGACGGATGAAGCGGGCCAGCATCCGGCCGATGTTAGCGGCCCCGCGCGACAGCAGTTGCGCGATCGCCCGCCCTGCCCCTTCAGGCAGGGGGAGGCGGCAGCAGGCCGTCAGTTGGCGAGCGACGCGGTCAGGGCGTCGATGCGCTCCAGCACCTCGGGGGTGAGCTTGGGCGTCAGCGCCAGGGCGCCGAGGTTGTCCTGCAGCTGGCTCATCCGGCTGGCCCCGAGGATCACGGTCGACACCCGCGGATTGCGGTTCACCCAGGCGATGGCCAGCTGCGCCACGTTGCCGCCCAGCTCGGCGGCGATGCCGGCCAGCTCGGCCACGGCGGCATTGCGCTGCGGGTGCTGGAGCTGCTCGCGCAGCCAGCTCATGCTCTCCAGCGAGCCGCGGCTGCCTTCCGGGATGCCCTCGCGGTACTTGCCGGTCAGCAGCCCCGAGGCCAGCGGGCTCCAGGTGGTCAGGCCCAGGCCGATGTCCTCGTAGAGCCGTGCGTACTCCTGCTCCACCCGCTTGCGATGGAAGAGGTGGTACTGCGGCTGCTCCATCACCGGCTTGTGCAGGTGGTGGCGCTCGGCGATCTCCCAGGCGGCGCGGATGTCCGCGGCGCTCCATTCGCTGGTGCCCCAGTAGAGCGCCTTGCCCTGCGTGATGATGTCGCTCATGGCGCGCACGGTTTCCTCGATCGGCGTGTGCGGATCGGGGCGGTGGCAGTAGATGAGGTCCACGAAGTCCAGCTGCAGGCGCTGCAGCGAGCCGTCGATGGCCTGCATCAGGTACTTGCGGTTGAGCGTGTTCTGCAGGTTGACGGTGCTGCCCTCGCGCTGCAGGCCCCAGAAGAACTTCGTCGAGACCACATAGCTCTCGCGCGCCCACTTGAGCTGCTTGAAGGCCTCGCCCATCACGCGCTCGCTGGCGCCCTGGGCGTAGACCTCGGCGTTGTCGAAGAAGTTGACCCCGGCGTCGCGCGCGGCGGCGAGCATCTCGACGGCGGCCTGCGTGTCCACCTGGTTGTGGTACGTCACCCAGGAGCCCAGGGAGAGCTCGGACACTTGCAGGCCGCTGCGGCCCAGTCGACGGTATTGCATGCTGATTCCTTCTTGGTTCCGGGCTGAACGCCCATCCTGTGCCCATGGCAACGGGCGCCAGCGTAGCCGAGCCGGCTCGCTATAGTGCAGTTCTCCCGCAATACCGGGGCACCGCCTGCGGGCATCTGTCGCCCGGGCGACGCCGCCCCGCCACCGCACCGCCATCGTCATGAGCACCGCCCACGAGCCCTCCGCCTCCCCCGCCCCCCTGCGCGTCGCCATCGTCGGTGCCGGCCCGGCGGGCCTTGGCCTGGCGTTGCTCGCCGCCGGGCGGCTGCCCGGCGCGCAGGTGCATCTCTTCGACGCCCGCCCGCTGGAGAAGGACATCAGCGGCGACCCGCGCACCCTGGCGCTCTCGCTGGGCAGCGTGCAGTTGCTGCAGCGGCTGAAGGCCTGGAACGAGACCGCCGCGCAGTCCATCCGTCAGGTCCATGTGAGCCAGGCGCCGCCCACTCTGCGCCACCCCGTCTTCGGCGAGGCCGGCCAGCCGGTGGTGAGCATCCATGCGCACGAGCAGGGCGTGGAGCGCCTGGGTGCCGTGCTCGCCTACGGCCAGCTGGTGGCGCCGCTGCAGGCCGCCTGGCTGCGCCACTGCGAGGCCTGCCCCGACCGGGCCTTCACGCGCTTCGGCCAGCCCGTGGCGGGCATCCGGGCGGTGGGCGACGAGGTGGAGGTGGATGCCGGCATCGCCGAGCGCTTCGACCTCGTCGTGATCGCCGAGGGCGGCGTCTTCGCCGAGCAGGCGCGCAAGAGCCTGAGCCACGACTACCGGCAGAACGCCTGGGTCGGCACCGTCAGCCTGGATCCCGCCTCGCCCCCGGGCGTCGCCTATGAACGTTTCACCCGCAACGGCCCGCTGGCGCTGCTGCCCCTGCCGCCCACGCCGCAGCAGCCGCGCCGCGCCGCGCTCGTCTGGTGCCTGCCGCAGGACGAGGACGAGGTGGCCGGGCTCACCGACGCCCAGCGCCTCACTGTCCTCAACCAGCAACTGCCGCCGGGCCTGCCGCCGCTGCTGGGCATCAGCCCGCTGAAGTGCTTCCCGCTGGGGCTCAATGCGGAGCGCAGCCTGGTCGAGGGGCGCGTGGTGCGCATCGGCAACGCAGCGCAGACGCTGCACCCGGTCGCGGGTCAGGGGCTCAACCTGGGCCTGCGCGATGCCTATGCGCTGGTGGAGACGCTGCGCCAGGCGCAGGAGCGGCACCCCGCCGCGCCGCTCGCCGCGGCCGTCCCGCAGGCGCTGCAGCGCGTGCAGTGGCAGCGCGGCCCGGACCGCTGGAGCACCATCCTCGGCACGGACTTCCTCGCCCGCAGCTTCAGCTGGCGCTGGCCCGCCCTGCCCGCCCTTCGCAGCCTGGGCCTGGCCGCACTGCAGGCGCTGCCGCCGGTGAAGAAGGCGCTGGCGCGGCAGATGATGTTCGGGCGGCGCTGACGCGCGGCGGGCGCCGGATCAGACCGCCGCGCCCTCCGCCAGCCGCGCCTGCAACTCGAACAGCTGCGCATACCCGCCGCCCAGCGCCATCAGCTCGGCATGCGTGCCGGACTCGACGATGCGCCCGGCGCGCAGGAAGTGGATGCAGTCCGCCGTCTGGGCGCTCGCGAGCCGGTGCGTGATGAGCACCACCGTGCGCTCCCGCCGCAGCTGCGCGAGGCTGGCGTAGACGGCCGCTTCGGCCTTGGCGTCGAGCGGCGCCGTCGGTTCATCCCAGATCGTCAGCGCGGCATCACGGTAGAGGCCGCGCGCCACCGCCAGGCGCTGCCATTGGCCGGACGACAGCTCGATGCCGCCCTTGAACAGCCGGTTGAGCCGGGTCTTCCAGCCCTGCGGCAGCTGCGCGGCCACGTCCTCGGCCTGCGCGGCCTGCACGGCGGCGCGGAAGCGCTGCGCCTCCGCCGCATCCTCGGGCAGGCCGACGCGACCGAGGCGCACGTTCTGCTCAGCGCTGTAGGGCCAGCGCAGCGGATGCTGGGGCACGATCAGCGTGTGAGCCAGGCGCTGGCGGGCGTCGAGCAGGCGGCAGTCGATGCCGTCCCAGCACAGGCGGCCGCGGGTCGGCTCGTACAGGCCGGCCAGCAGCTTGGCCAGCGTGGACTTGCCCGAGCCGTTCTCGCCCACCAGCGCCAGCGTCTGGCCCTGGTGCAGGGTGAGGTCGATGTCCTGCAGTACCGGGCGCTCCGGCGCGCCGGCATAGGCATAGCTGACGCCGTGCAGGGAGATGGTGCGGGGCGCGGCCAGCGGGGCGGCGGCCGGGATGTGCGAGGGACCGACGGCAGGCACCTCGGGCGCTCGCGAGGCCCCCGGCACCTGGCGCACGAAGGCGAAGTAGTCGTCCAGATACAGCGCCTTCTCCATCATCTGGTCCAGCGCGTGCACGAGCTGTCGCACGGCGTCGAGGCTCGTGCGCATGCCGAGCGCGGCCGCGCCGGCCAAGGCGGGCGCGAGGCTGCCGCGGTCCACCAGCAGGAGCAGCCACAGATAGGCGAGCCCCTGCGCCACGCCGCTGAGCACGGCGCCGGCGGCCTTCGTGCGCGCGATGCCCGCCTTCAGCCGCGACAGGCTCTGCCGCAGGGCCTCGCTCACGCGGCGATGGCGCGCGCCCAGCAGCGGCTCCATCTGCAGCGCGCGCAGCTCGGCGGCCGGCTCGGGCTGGCTGGCGAGGTCCTGCAGCATCCAGCCCTGGCGGGACAGCGCGATGCTCTGGTCCCAGTGGCTCTGCACGCACAGCAGCGCACGAATCGCCGACCACGCCTGCGGCAGCAGGCACAGCAGCAGCACCGGCAGCAGCGCCGGATGCAGCACGGCCAGCGCCAGCCCGCCGGAGACGAGGCCGATGCCCGCGCCCGACAGCGCCACCACCTTGTCCACGATGCTCTCGACGTAATGCAGACCGCGGTCCCGCGCCCGGTGCATGCGGTCGACGAATTCGGGGTCGTCGAAGCGCTGCAGCGGCGCGCGCAGGCAGGCCTCCACGAAGTCCTGCTCCGCGGTGGCGATGAGGGTCGGGCTGAGGCGCGCGCGCAGCATCTCGGCCGCGGCGTCGAGCGCCAGCTTGCCGAGGTAGGCGCCCGCAAGGCCCAGCGCCGTGCCGAGTTGCCCGGCGAGTTGCTGGCTCAGCGGATGAGCCACCGCTTGAGCCACCCCCTGCGCGTCCAGCACCGCCTGCAGCAGCCGCGCGCCGAGCACCAGCGTCAGCGCCCACAGCGCGCCCGCCAGCAGCTGGCAGGCGAGCACGCTGACGACGGCCGCGGGCCCCACGCGGCGCAGGAGCGCCAGGACCGGCGGTAGCGCGCTGGCCACGCGCCGGAAGAAGGCGCGGAAGCTGCCGAGCGAGGTGTCGGCACTGCCCAGCTCCCAGTAAGGGTTGTCGGTGGCGATGAAGACGTCGTCGTCCGCGCCGGCGGGCTCGGCGGGCGCGGGCGGCGTGCGCTCCGGCGGCGGGGGCATCGCAGCGGCGCCGTCCATGGCCGCGCTCACGGCAGCACGAAGGACGGCAGCCGCGCGTCCGGGTGCGCGCGCAGCAGCTGGTAGGCGATGCCGCCGGGCCCCGTCATCAGCGAAGGCGAGAACACCTCGTTGGTGATGCCGCAGCGGCTGCCATGCTTCTCGAGGCTCGCCAGCAGGCGCGCCAGCTCGGAGGCCCGGCTCACCTCGGGCGGCGCCAGGCCGCGGTCCGCCGCCTCCTGCAGCAGCTCCAGCGCGCTGGCATCGCCGTGGCAGGCGCAGTGGTTCCAGCCCATGCCGAAGCGGAAGGTCGCGCCGGCCGCCTGCCGCACCCGCTCGCGGGCACGGTCCTCGCCGATCAGCGAGGTGAAGCTGAGGTAGGCCAGCCCGTTGCCGACGGCACCGTGGCACCAGGCCGTCGAGCAGTTCACGCCGTCCAGGTGGCGCAGGTCGCGCCAGTTCTGGTCCGCGTCATCGAACAGCGACTCCTCGAAGGCCAGCGCCTCCTGCGCGCCCTGCAGGAAGCGCGCCTCGCCGCTGGCCTCGTGCAGGCGCCGCAGCGCCCAGGCGATGCCGGCGGTGCCATGCCCGAAGCCGCCCATGCCCTCGGGGGCGGCGGCGGTGGGCCACCAGGCCCGGTCGCCTTCGCGCTTCGCGGCCTGCAGCAGGTGGTCCCCGGCCGCAACGGCCAGCGCGAGGTGCGCCGCCTGCCCCGTGCGCCGGTGCAGCAGCAGCAGGCCGGGGATGGCACCGGCCGCGCCGGCCAGGAGATCGAAGGTCTCGTCGGCCTCGATGGAGCCGCGCATGTACTCGGCCGTCAGCGAGGCGCACTCGACGGCCTCCGCGCCGATCGCCCCGAGCGCCTCGAGCTGCAGCCAGCCCCAGATCTGCGAGCCGATGCCGAGATAGGCGCCCGGCTGGTGCGGCCGCACCTTGCCGGCCGCGCGCTGAAGCTCCACCTGCCGGTAGAGGCCCTGGCGCATGGTGAGGATGACGGCCTGCAAGAGCGCGTCGGCGCCGGGCAGCGGCAGCGCACGGCCCGCGGCCACCTCGCGCTGGTAGGCCGCCAGCAGCAGCGCCACACCGGCATTGCCGCCGTAGAGGTTCTGGTCGATGGCCTGGATGCCCCAGCCCGTGGCACCGAGCGTCGGGGAGATCCACGTCGCGGTGCCGTCGTCGCCCCGGATGCAGGTGTGCAGGAAGGGCTCCAGCAGGCGCTTCGCCCAGGCCTGCCGCCGTGCCTCGAGGTCCTCCTGCGAGGCCTCGATCACGCGGAACGAACGCTCCGTGGGCATCCAGCCGTCGTTGAGGTAGGCGCTCAGCAACGAGGCCTTGATGATGTCGCGATCCAGGCGCTGGTCCGAGGCCGCCCAGGCCTGCAGGGACTGCGCCACGAGGTCACAGACCGGCAGCCAGCGCGTGCCGCCCGGCCCCGCCATCTGGCCGTGGCCGGCGGTCGTGTGGAAGTAGGGGACGTCGCCGCGCAGCATGTCGTCGATCTCCGCCTGGATGACGACGGGGTCCGAGGGCGTGGTCGAGATCAGCGCCGCCGCGCGGGACAGCAGCCCTGCCGCGCGCGCCCGGGCCGGCGCTTCGTCAGCGAGCGAGATCGGATGCCACAGCATGCGGATCAGCTCGGCATAGACCTCCGTCGCGCGGGGCACGAGGCGGATGTGGCAGGGCTTGAAGGGCTCCAGCAGCGGCGCCAGCGCCCCGCGGGCATGCAGGGCGAGCAGGCAGCCCGTGAGCTCGTCATAACCTTCCAGAACCTGGCCCCAGTAGCGCTCCAGCGAGGGCGTCTCGCAGGGGTGGTTCTTGGCGATCTCGACCTCGACGAGCGTCTGGCCGATGCGCACCGTGTCACGGCCGGCGTCCACCAGCGCGGGAATGCTGATCCGGGGCTGCTGCTGGCGGATGTTGCCCATGCCGGAGTTGTCCACGCCGCGCCAGCCCAGCGAGGCGCCGCGGCCCGGCAACAGGCCGGTCTTCATCAGCGAGGCGAACATGGCCTCGTCGGCCTTGTCGACGGCCTGCCCGAAGCCGGAGGGCTTGATCTCGGTGCGCGGGCAGAAGAGCGTCTCGCAGTCCACGATGATGGGCAGGCAGCCCTGCGCGATGACGTTCTCGCCGTGGAAGTCGGTGCCACCCAGCAGGCGCATGATGGCCAGCCAGTGGCCCATGTTGCGGTAGAAGCGCTGCAGCTCCGGCTCGCCATCGGCATGGCGGTGGACGATGAACTCGCTCCAGCCGTGGTCGCCGGCATCGATCACCGCCGGCACGCGCACGCGCTCCGCGGGCGGCAGGCCCGGCACTTCGGCCAGGACGTGTTCCAGGAAGCCGGCCAGCGCGCGGTCGGTGTTCAGGGGCCGCGGCTTGTAGACGACGGTCCCGCCCTCGAGCCGCAGCAGCGCGACACCGGCGCCGCCGTTGTGGCTGTCCCCCTGGGCGAGCTCGAGGCGCTGCAGCCGGCCCGGCGCCGCGGGCAGGAGTCGGCCCAGCCGCGCACGGTCCTCGGCGAGGTGGCGCGCCACCGTCGCGACGAAGCGGACCTTGTGATTGACGATCCACTCGACCCGCGAGAGCAGGCTCGGGTACTGCGCACCGAGCGCGGCCCAATGTTGCGGCGTGGCGGCCAGCGCGAGGTACTCCGCCCAGCGGGCCTCGGGCGTCGGAGCCTGCAGGCGGCCCTGCACGCGGGCCGCGTTGATGTCCATGACCAGCACACGGGCGAGCTTGGCATGCAGCTGCTGCTCGAGGTGCTGGCGCAAGGCGTCGGTGATGACGCGGCGCTCCGCGTCGTCGAGCCCGTCGACGGCCTGGAGCGAGGACCTCAGCACGGCCACGGCCGGCTCGATCCAGCTCGTGAGGCAGGGGATGAAGTCGGGCTCGACGGCGTCGCGGCGCTCGCTCGGGGCGATGGATTCGGTGGGGGAGGTGGACAGCATGGCGAGCGATTCAGGGCGAAGCCGGGACAGCGAAACGGCCATGAACGCCGGGGATCGGCGCCGGCCGCGTCAGGGCCAGGACAGCCCCGCCGTTGCGGGCGGGGCTGCCACGCCAGAGGCCGGGGCCCCTGGCGATCAGGGCATCAGCAGCACATGATCGTGCGCGAGCCGGAGCAGCTGGAGCAGCCCTGGCGGGTTTCGCGCGACACGTCGCCGGCGATCTCGGCTTCGCTGTACACGCCGCTGGAGAACAGCGGGCCGGCCGGGTTGGCGGAGGACTCGTCCTGCATCCATTGCTCGACTTGCTGCAGTGCGCTGGTGATTTCGTTCATGGGGTTCTCCTTGCTAAGTTGCGTTTTGAAAACCTTGCGCCTGATCACGACCGCAGCGCGCCGCCCCTTCTCGAGAACTGCAACAGGACGGGCGCCGAACGCGGCCGGACATCGCGCAAAGCGAGCGAAGGCTATGCGCCGCGCGAACGGGCACCCCATGGGGCAAGTCCCTAGAGGCGACCGGCTTTACACGGATTCCGGGGCCAACCTGCAAGGGTTTACAGGTCTCCCCACCCCTCCCCCGGGACGCCCGGGCGAACCACCCACCAACCAGTTGGGCGCGCTGCGAACCAACTACAAATGGTGACAACTGTCAGGGAGCGCGATCCCCCCGCCGCCCTCCAGAAACGCCCTCGCCGGCCAGCTCGTTCGCATCCGCTTGCTTCATTTCGATATTTCGACTATCGTCAAACTATGGAAGAAACCGACGTCATCCGCGCACTGGGCGCCCTGGCCCATGAACTGCGCCTGCAGGTGTTCCGCGCCCTGGTGGTCGTGGGCCCGCAGGGCATCACCCCGGGGACCATGGCCGAGCATCTGGCCGTGCCGGCCGCCACGCTGTCTTTCCACCTGAAGGAACTGATGAATGCCGGCCTCGTGACCCAGGAACGTCAGGGCCGCAACCTGCTCTACCGCGCGTCCTACGAGCAGATGAACGCGGTGCTCGCCTACCTCACCGCCAACTGCTGCCAGGGCCAGTCCTGCCTGCCCGCGGCGGCGTCCCCGTCCTCCTGCAACTGCTGATCGGAGCGTTCCCCATGAAGCGATTCCATGTGCATGTCCACGTCGACGACCTCGCCCGGAGCGTGGCGTTCTACTCCCGGCTCTTTGCCGCGGAGCCCACCCGCCTGGAGGCCGATTACGCCAAGTGGATGCTGGACGATCCCCGCGTGAACTTCGCCATCTCGACGCGGGGCAGCGCCCCCGGGCTGGATCACCTGGGCTTCCAGACGGACAGCACGGAGGAGCTGGCCGAGCTGAAGGCCCGCGCCACGGCCGCCGACCTGAGCCTCGTGGATGAGGGCGCCACCAGCTGCTGCTACGCGCAAAGCGAGAAGCACTGGATCACCGACCCGCAAGGCATCGCCTGGGAGCATTTCCATACCCTCGCGCAGATTCCGGTGTTCCGTGAGGCGCCCGCGGCCACCGGCGCTCCCAGCGCGACGGACGCCGGCGCCGCCTGCTGCCCGGCGGGCAGCTGCGGCACGCCGGCCGCGCCCCGAGCAAGCAGCTGCTGCTGACGCGGCCATGCCCCGCTCTGATCGGCACCGGCAGGTGCCCGCGGGCCTCGCCCGCCTTCTGGGCGACCTCCTGGACGCCCTGCTGCCCGGCCTGTACCCACTGGCCGTCGGCGGCGGGCTGGCGGTCTACCTGGCGTGCCAGGCCATCGGCGGCCCGACCGCCGCCGCGCTGACCGCCTGGAGCGCGCTGATGCTGGCGTTGGCGGCCGGGCTGGAGCGCCTGCGTCCCTTCGACCCGCGCTGGCAGCAACCGGACGCGGGGGCCAGCGCCTGGGCCGACGGACTCAGCGCGGCCGTCCTGCTGGGCTTTCTGGAGCCGCTGCTCAAGGCCGGCCTGCCGCTGCTGGCCGAGGTCCTGCGCGAGCACCTGCCCACTGCGCTGCGCTGGCCGCTGCAGGAGATCGCCATCGGCTGGCAGATCCTGGCCGCGCTGCTCTGGATGGAGCTGGCCAAGTACGGCTCCCATCGCCTGCACCACGAATGGCGCGGCCTGTGGGCGCTGCACGCGATGCACCACGCGCCCACTCGCCTGTACTGGCTCAACAACCTGCGCCTGCATCCGCTCAACCATCTCCTGAACAGCGTGGCGAGCCTGCTGCCGCTGCTCGCGATGGGCGTGCCGGCCGACGTCATGCTGGGGGCGCTGGCCCTCACCCAGCCGGTGGTGATGCTGCAGCACGCCAATGTGCGCACGCGCAATGGCTGGCTCGACGCCGTGCTCAGCACGAACGCGGCGCACCGCTGGCATCACGGCAGCCGGCACGCGGAGGCGCATGCGAACTACGGCAGCGCCCTGCTGCTGTGGGACCACGTCTTCGGCACCTACCGCCCCGCCAGTGCCGACAGCCGCCCCCATGCCGTGGGCCTGTTCGACACGCATGCCCGCTACCCCGCCCGCGGCTCCTATCTGCAGCAGCTGCTGGCCCCTCTGCTTCCCCCTTGCTGCCGTCCATCGGCCTCCTGATCGACCCACCATGACCTTCCACGTCCTCATCCTCTGCACCCACAACTCCGCGCGTAGCGTGCTCGCCGAGGGCATGCTCAACCACTGGGCGCGCCGCCTGGGCGTGGACGTCCGTGCCCACAGCGCCGGCAGCGCGCCCAGCGGCCGCATCAACCCCTTCGCGCTGGAAGCGCTCCATCAGGCCGGCATCGACACCGAGGGCTGCCGCAGCAAAAGCTGGGACGAGTTCACCGGCGAGGACGCGCCAGCGCTGAGTCTCGTCATCACGGTCTGCGACAGCGCCGCCGCCGAGTCCTGCCCCGTCTTCTTCGGCGGCGCCGGTCAGGCGCCGGTGAAGGTGCACTGGGGCTATCCGGACCCGTCCACGGCCGAGGGTGGCGACGAGGGCCGGCGCCGCGCCTTCGAGCTCACGCGCCAGGCCCTCGGCTACCGCCTGCTGCAGCTGCTGCAGCTGCCGCTGGACCACCTCGACCGTGCCGCGCTGCAGCAGGCCGTGCAGACGATCGGAGCGGCCTGACCATGCGGCTGACACGTGCATTGAGCGCCGAGCTGCTGGGCAGCGCCGGCCTGCTGGCCGTCGTGATCGGTTCGGGCGTGATGGCCGAGCGTCTCGCGGGCGGGCAAGCGGGGCTCGCGCTGCTGGCCAACACGCTGGCCACGGTGGGCGGGCTCTTCGTGCTCATCGAGATCCTCGGACCCGTGAGCGGCGCGCATTTCAATCCGGTCGTCAGCGCCGTGATGGCCGGCCGCGGGGCGCTCCCGAGGCGGCACCTGCTGCCCTATGTGGCGGCGCAGCTCATCGGGGCCGTGCTGGGCGCCTGGCTGGTGCACGCCATGTTCGAGCTGCCGGTGCTGCAGCTCTCAAGCCATGTGCGCAGCGGCACCGGGCAATGGCTCGCGGAGGCGGTCGCCACGGCCGGACTGCTGCTGGTGATCCTGCGCGCGCCGGCCGGCCGGGCCGCGGGCCTCGTCGCGGCTTACATCGGCGCGGCCTACTGGTTCACCGCCTCGACGTCCTTCGCCAATCCGGCCGCCGCCGTCGGGCGCATGTTCAGCGACAGCTTCGCCGGCATTGCGCCGGGCAGCGTCCCGGGCTTCATCGTCGCAGAGGCGCTCGGCGCGCTCGTGGCCGTCGTGTTGCACCGGCTGCTGGGCCCGACGCCCGCCGCGCGCTGACGCGCTCGGCCTCGATCAGGCCGGCTCACGGCCCTCACCCGCCGGCGAGCAGGACGCCTGCACCCAGGCGGCAAACGCCGGCTCGCTCCAGCCCACGGGCACGCACAACATGGCCGGCAGCGCGTAGGGATGCAGGTCCGACACCAGCGCCGCCAGCGCGGCGCGGCACGCCGGCGTGGTCTTGAGCAGCAGGCGCCACTCCGGGTCTTCGCAGACCTGGCCCTCCCAGCGGTAGAGGCTCTCGATGGCCTCGATCTGCGCGCAGGCCGCCAGCTGTCGCTGCACGGCCTCGCGGGCCAGGGCCTGCGCCGCCTCACGGCTGGGCAGCGTGGTGAGCATCAGCAGGAGCGGCGGCGCCTCGTCGGCACCGGCGGGAGCAGCAGGCGTGGGGGTGGTCGTCATGGCGGGTTCCCGGGCGCGCCAGGCGGCGCCCTGTCGCGCATTGTCAGGCGGCGGGTGCAGGCCAGGCGTGCGGGCCTGATGACCAGACCAGCCGCAGCTCGATCAGCTCGCGCACCAGCTGGTTCAGCGACTGGTGCAGCGCCGCCTCGTTGGCCAGGCGCGTGCGCTCGTTCATGTCGAGCCAGGAAGCGTCCAGCGGCGTGGTGTGCACCAGGCGCATCTGGCGCTCGTAGACCAGCTTGCCGGTGGCGCGCTCGACGAGGCGGTAGTGCATGTAGAGCGCCACGGTGACGTCAGCGGCGACCATGGGCTGCTTCAGCTGCTGCAGCTGCGCCTGGAGCTCGTAGCGCCCGCCCTCCGGCATCACCGCCGCCAGGCCCACGCCGCGCAGCGACTCGTCGATGGCGATGCGCAGGCTTTCGTCGCTGATCTTGGATCCCCAGTACTCCCAGGTCTCGGCACCGCCGCCGACCTTGCCCAGGCGGATCTGGCCCTTGAGACCGTCCGGAATCCAGCTGCGCAGCTGCAGGCGCTCGGCTGCGCCCAGGGCCATGCCGGCGGGTTCGGCGGGCGTGCCGCAGGCGCCCAACAGCAAGGCCAGGGCCAGCAGCGGCACGGACGCAAGAACGGTGGACGAAATCGGGCGCATGGCGGGCAGTCTCCTCGCGCCCATCATGCCCGTCGCGGCTCCCGCCAAAGCCGCGAAAAGCGCGGCAAAGCCCGTCCGGATCGGCCCCGCCGCCCGCTCAGAGCAGGCGGTGCTGCAGGGCCGGCAGCTGGCTGCGCACGGCCGCCAGGCGCTCGGCGTCGAGCGCTGCCATCACCACGCCCTCGCCTTCCGGCAGGCAGGCCAGGACCTGGCCCCAGGGGTCGATGATGAGGCTGTGACCCCAGGTACGGCGGCCGTTCTCGTGGCGCCCGCCCTGGGCCGGCGCGATGACATAGGCCTGGTTCTCCACCGCGCGGGCGCGCAGCAGCAGCTCCCAGTGCGCCTCGCCCGTCGTGTAGGTGAAGGCAGCGGGTACGGCGATGAGGTCGCAGGGCGGCTGGCCCGGCGTGAAGCTCATGGCCCGGAACAGCTCGGGGAAGCGCAGGTCGTAGCAGACGGACAGCCCCGTGCGCCAGGTCCGGCCGTCCCGCGCGCGCAGGTCCACCGTGACGGGTTGCTCGCCGCGCTCCAGCACCT
This sequence comes from Burkholderiaceae bacterium, assembly GCA_041906185.1. Classification (GTDB taxonomy): domain Bacteria; phylum Pseudomonadota; class Gammaproteobacteria; order Burkholderiales; family Burkholderiaceae_C; genus Roseateles_B. The sequence continues at coordinate 197,760 of JAYRJQ010000004.1, read as the reverse complement.
GGCCTTCGTCGTAGGCCTCGCGGCCGTTGTTGAAGCGGAAGAGGTGGATCTTGTCGTAGCGCGCGGCCCGCTGGCCGTCGGGGGCGTAGACGCACACGCTGTTGCGCACGCGCTCGCCGGCGGCCGCGCCTTCGCAGGCGATGGGCAGCGTGCCGCCCAGCACCCACACGCCCAGCTCCCGCGCGGCCTGTGCCAGGGCGCGCTGCAGGGGCGCGGCCGCATCGGGCGCCACCGCCAGATCGCGCTCGGCGATGGCGAGCTTGTCGCGGTCCTGCAGGCCCATCAGACAGAAGTACTCGGGCAGGGCCACGGCCTCGGCGCCCCCGGCGGCGGCCTGCGCCATGAGCTCGCAGGCGCGCTGCAGATTGCGGCTGGCGTCGGGGGTCGAAACCATCTGGATGGCGGCGATCTTCACGGGCTTCTCCTCAGGGGGTGACGGCGGACGGCGGCACGGGGGCCGGACTCGATGCCGGTGCTGGGACCGGGGCGGGTGCGGAAGCAGGGGCCGCAGCGGCCGGCTTGCTGGCCGCGTCGTCGGGCACGCCGCCCTTGTGCGGCACTTCCTCGACCTTGGGCGATTCCCAGGTCCCGGTGACATGGAACTCGCTCGTGCCGGCGGCCGCCATGGGCTTGCGCAGCAGCAGCTGGGCGAGGAAGGTGCCGAGGCCGATGGCCGGGTTGATGGCGGCATAGGCCAGCGAGGCACCGCCCGCGTTGACCTGCGGCACCACGAGCACGCGCAGGTCTTGAGTTTCGCGGGCGAGGTCCGCGTGGCCGTCCATCAGCACTAGGGCCTGCACGCCGCGCATGCGCAGGTTCTCGCTGCGGGCGAGGCCGCGCTCGATGCGCACGTCGCCCTCGAAGTTGTCAAAGGCGAAGCCCTCGGAGAAGACGTCGCGGAAGTCCAGCAGCAGGCGCCGCGGCAGGCTCTGCAGGCTCAGCACGCCCAGCAGGCGGCCGACGCCCGGCTCGGCCTTCAGGAACTGGCCGGCATCCAGCCCCACATTGAGCTGCCCGGCCATGCTGCCGTAGTCCGGCGACAGCGGCGAGCCCTGCCAGCCGAGCTGCCCGCGCAGCTTGCCGCGCCCGTTGCGCAAGACCTGACCCTGCCCGATGCGCTCCAGCAGTTTGCCGGCGTCGGCCACGTCGAGCTGCCAGTCGAGCTGGGTACGCCGCTGCGTCTGGCCGGGCTCGGCCTTCCACTGGCCGGTGGCGGAGAGCGTGGCGTCCGGGCTCTTGAGCTGCAGGCGGTTGAGCTTCCATTCGCGCCCCGCGGGCAGGCGCGGCCCCTGGAGCTGCGCCTCCACCTCCAGGCGGCCGAGGCGCTTGCCGCGCAGCTCGAAATCGTCCACCACCACGTCCAGCGCCGGCACCTGCGTGTCCGTCTTCTCCAGCAGCTGGCTGACGGAATCGGCCTCGCTCTTGGGCAGCGACAACCGGCTCAGCCGCGCGAACAGGCGCCCGCCCTGCGGCGCGGCGTTGTCCCGCCAGTCGATCTGGCCGGCCAGCTGCTCGGCGTCCAGCGTGCCCCGCCAGGACCAGGCGTCCGCGCGGGCCAGGCTGGCGTTCAGGCGATTGATGGCCCGGCCGCCCACCTGCAGCTGCTGGGCCTGCAGCTGGATGCGGGTCGGGCCGTAGCCGGCGTCCCCACCGCCACTGCCGGCGCTGCCCAGCAGCTGGGACTCCACCGCCAGCCACGGATCGGCCAGCAGGCGCCCGAGGCGCGCCTGGAACAGCACGCCGCTGTCCGGCAAGGCGGGCAGCCGGTCCTCGACCGCGATGGCGCCGCGCAGCACGCGGGGCGCCTCGGCGTCGCTGGTGTCGCGCTGGTAGAGGGCATGAAGCAGGTGGCCGACATCCAGGCGCAGCTCGTCGCGCTGGGTGCCGGTCGACTGCGTCTGGTAGAGCAGCGGCAAGCTGGCGTCGGCATCCTTGCGCAGCGGGGCGGGCAGGTCCACGCCCAGGCCCTGCAGCGAGGACTGCACCGAGATCTCCGTGGCGCCGCCCCGGATGCCCAGCTGCAGGCGGTACGCCGCCTGCCCGGTCATGAAGGAGCCGAGCCGGCTCAGCAGCCCCATCTCGGCCGCACGGCGCAGGCCGTCCGCCGTGGCCACGCCCTGGCCGGTGAAGCGCAGGCTGCCGTCCTTCTGGCTGCCGCCCTCGAAGCTGGCATCGCCACCCAGCACCTGGGCCTGGCCGCCGGTGATCTGCAAGCCCTTGTGGTCGAAATCGACGCGCCCCTTCGCCGCGCCAAGCAGCGGCACGTCGGGTCGCAGGCGCAGGTCAGTGCCCTGCAGCTGCACACTGCCCTTGACCTGCGTGGCCTCCACATGGTCCAGCGGCATCTGCAGGCTCAGCTTGAGCCCGGCGTTGCCGTTGGCCGTCGCCGTGGCGAGGGCGTTGCCCGTCCACTGGCCCACGGGCGAGACGTTGACGAAGCGGATCAGCTCCGAGGCCGGCCCGCGGCCGATGCCGTCCAGCGCCAGCACCTGGTGGTGGATGAGGTCACGGATGCCGCCATTCACGCCGGTGAGCTCGTAGCCCAGCACCTGGGCCCGGCCGTTGCGGATGCTCATGCTGCCGCGGTCGAAGAGCAGCTCGGCCTGCACGCGCTCCATCACGGGCCAGGGCGATTCGTAGGCCGGGACGCCATCACGGGCGGCATGGCTGGGCACGTAGGCGAGCAGGACGTCGCGGGCCTGCGCGCTGATGCGGAACTGGCCGTCCTTGCTGCGGTCGTAGGGGAAGTCCCAGAGATCGCCGCGGCTGCGGAACTGCACATTGCTGGCGGTGCCGTCCAGCACGGCATCGCGGACGTAGTGGCGGGCCTGGTCGCCCACGCCGAGCGGCAGGTAGCGCCAGACCGCCGCAGCCTTGGCCTCGGACAGCCGCCCGTTCAGGTCCAGCAGGCCCGGCAGGCGCCCGCCACGCCCCACGCCGTCGCCGGCGCCGGTGCGCCACGTGGCCTCCAGCTCGCCCAGCAGGTCCTCGTTGGCGACGCTCACCTCGCTGGCCTTGAGCTCGACCATCGGCAGGCCCTGCGGGCGCGGCTCGATGCGCCAGTCCAGCTGGGCCGAGAGGCGCTGGATGGGGATGCGCGGCGCCTCGAAGACGCCCGGGAACTCCACCGAGCCCTCGCTGATGTGCAGCTGCGCCTGCCCGCCGCGCTCGGTGGCCTCGAAGCGCAGGCTCGCGCCGTCCAGGCCCGGGCGGCCCACGTGCAGGGCGTCGGCGCCGGCCTGGGCCTCCATGCTGAACTGCGTCAGCTGGCCGCGCGCGCGGTAGCGGCTCGGGGCGTCCAGGCTGCCTTCCCAGCTCGCGCCCAGGTCGCTGAGCACGCCCTGCGGCGCGATGTCGTCGATCAGCCGGCGCAGCTGCTCGCCCAGCGGGAGCTTGGTCGCGATGCGGGCCAGCAGGTCGAGGTCCAGGCGCTGGGCCTTGAGCTCGCCCCCGACAATGCGTCCGGGCGCCGGGCCCTGGGTGACGTCGCGCTCACCGGCCTGCGCCTCCTGCACGCTGAGGGACCAGTCGCTGCGAGGCCAGACGAGGCGGTCGTCCAGCTCGAAGCCCAGCTGCTTCGCGGAGAGCGTCAGCTGCGTGCCGCTGCGGCGCAGCTCCAGGCGGCCGGCAATGCCGCTGAGGTCGAGGACGTCGACCCGCGGCGACAGGCGCATGCGCACGGAGCGCAGCGCCATGTCCAGCGTGAGCGCCTGCGGCTGGCCCTCGCGGATCTCGGCCCAGCCCCGCAACGCGCCGTCGCCCTCGGACAGCTCGAAGGGCAGGTCCAGGTAGCGGCGCAGCTCCCGCACGTCGGCGCGGGGCAGGTCGGCGAAGAGCTCGCCGCTCCAGTGCTGGAACTCGCTCGGCCGGGTCAGCAGCGCCTGCTTGAAGCGACCGCGCAGGCTCAGGGCCTGGCCCCAGGCGGCGGGCGGCGTGGCGTCCAGGCGCAGGTCGTGGTGGACGAGGCCGTTGCGCATGACGAGGTCCAGCCCGCCCAGCTCCAGCGGCGGCGCCTGGCGCTTTTCGTCCACCCAGCGGATGCGGCCCTGGCGGATGACAAATTCCGGCTGGGAGAAGAACCAGTCCGCGAGCTCGGCGCCGTCGGAGGAGCGTTCGCCCTCGGCGATGTCCAGGCCCGCCACGAAGATGCGGCCGCGCTTGTCCCGCCGCAGCTCGAGCTCCGGCTTGCTGATCAGCAGCTGGGCGAAGCGCACCTCCAGGGCATAGAGCGAGCGCAGGGACAGCACGGCCTTCACCTCGGGCAGGCGCAGCGCCGTGCGGCCCTGGGCGTCGCTCAGGCGCAGGTCATGCAGGGTGATGGCGGGCAGCCAGGCGCCGGGATCGGCCTCCAGGCGGCCGATCTCGGTCTTCAACCCCAGAACCCGGGTGGCTTGTTGCTCCAGCGGCGCACGCCATCGATCCAGCTGCGGCAGAATCGCCCAGTGAAGCGTGAGCCAGGCTGCCAGCAGCAGGGTGCACAGCATCAGCAGGGCGATGACGACCCAGCGCATGCAGCGGCGCGTCCACCACAGCGGACGCCGGCAGGCAGCAAGCGTTTGGGCAATCAGCGAAGACATGACAGAGGCACGAGAGGCCGGGAATCGGCAGTGGACACCATGAGTTTTGATTCGAAGCCTCGGCCAGCGCACGTGCTGAAGCGCACGGCGGCCCTTCGCTCGTGGAATGCCCTGGCATCTTACCCAGGGGCATCCCGGCGATGAGCACCATGGAGCAAAGTTTTACGAAGCCCGGCGCCGAGCCCGCCGCCCCGCCCCTCGCGAGTGCCGCGCACAGCCGCTTCGTGCAGCGCATCCGCCGCCGCTACGAGGCCGAGCTGCCCCTGCTGCCTCCCGGCATTCCAGGCCGCGAGGCCATGCAGACGCTGATCGCTCAGCTGCAGGCCGGCGGCCGCACGCTCGCCAGCAGCCTGCGGGTGTGCCGCCACCTGGTGCTGGAGCGCCTCGCCGTGGCCGACATCGAGCAAGCCGCCCCCATGCCCGCCATCACGGAGGCCATGACGACGCTGGCCGAGGTGACGTTGTGCGCCGCGCTGCAGCAGGCTCGCCTGGAGCAGGACGAGATCAACGGCGAGCCCCGCAACGAGGCGGGCGAGCCCATCGAGTTCTGGGTCATCGGCATGGGCAAGCTGGGCGGGCGCGAGCTCAACGTCTCGTCCGACATCGACCTGATCTACGTCTACGAGGACGATGGCCAGACGCTCGGCCCGAAGGTCGTCACGGCGCACGAGTACTTCAGCCTGGTGGCCAAGCGGCTCTACGCCCTGATCGGCGACGTCACCGAGGACGGCCAGGTCTTCCGCGTGGACCTCGCCCTGCGGCCCAATGGCAACTCCGGGCCGCCGGTGGTGAGCCTGTCGATGCTCGAGGAGTACTTCCTCGTCCAGGGCCGTGAATGGGAGCGCTTCGCCTGGCTCAAGAGCCGCGTGGTGGCCCCGGCGCAGCCCGAGGCCGGCGAGCCGCCCTCGCGCGCCGTGGCGCTGCGCTCGCTCGTGACACCCTTCGTGTACCGCCGCTACCTGGACTACGGCGTCTTCGAGGGCCTGCGCCAGCTGCACCGCAAGATCCGCGACGAGGCCCAGCGCCGCGCCGCCGGCCGCCCGGAGCGCGCCAACGACGTCAAGCTCTCGCGGGGCGGCATCCGCGAGATCGAGTTCATCGTGCAGCTGCTGCAGGTGGTGCGCGGCGGGCAGTTCCCCGAGATCCGGACCCGCTCGACCGTCAAGGCGCTGGGCCGGCTCGCCGCCCGCGGCCTGATGAAGCCGGCCACCGCCGAGAAGCTGGCCGAGGCCTACGACTTCCTGCGCCGCGTCGAGCACCGCATCCAGTTCCTGGACGACCAGCAGACGCACTGCCTGCCCGGCTGCGACGACGACCTCGGCTGGATCGCCCGCTCCATGGGCATGGCCTGCACGGCCGAGGCCTGCCAGCTGCTGGACCGGCTGTGCGAGGTGCGCGAGCTGGTGGCGACGGAGTTCGACGCCCTGCTGCACGACGGCCAGGCGCCCGGCGCCGGCAGCTGCAAGAAGGGTCAGTGCGGCGGCCCGCCGCTGCCGGTGGACGCCGACGAATTCCTGGAAAAGCTGCCGCCGGAGCTGTCCGAGGCCGTGCGCCGCTGGGCGCAGCAGCCGCGCGTGCAGAACCTGCGCGAGGAGTCCCGCCTGCGCCTGGCCAAGCTGGTCGGCCGCACCGCGCTGGGCGTGCGGGACGGCGAGTGCAGCCTCGACGCCGCGCTGCGCTTTATCGACTGGATGGAGCCGCTGCTGCGCCGCGAGAGCTATCTGGCGCTGCTGGTCGAGCGCCCCTCCGTCCATTCGCGCCTGCTGCGCCTGCTGGGCCTGGCCCGCTGGCCGATGCGCTACCTGATGCAGCACCCCGGCGTGATCGACGAGCTGGCGGACACCCGCCTGCTGCACGAGCGCTTCGACGGCGCCACCTTCATTGCCGACCTCCAGGCCCGCCACGACGCCTGGGCCCAGCACGGCGAGGCCGACGAGGAAGCGCTGCTGGACAGCGTGCGCCGCGCCCACCATGCCGAGGTCTTCCGCACGCTGGTGCGCGACGTCGAGGGCGAGATCACCGTCGAGCAGGTCGCCGACGACCTCTCGGCACTGGCCGATGCCACGCTGCAGTGCGTGATCGACTGGGCCTGGTCGCGCCTGAAGCAGAAGCACCGCGAGCGCCCCTGCTTCGCCGTGATCGCCTACGGCAAGCTCGGCGGCAAGGAGCTGGGCTATGGCGGCGATCTCGACGTGGTCTTCCTCTTCGACAACGAGCAGGACACCGACGAGAACGCCCCGGAGGTCTACGCCGCCTTCGTGCGCAAGCTCATCACCTGGCTCACCCTGCGCACCGCCGCGGGCGAGCTCTTCGACATCGACACCGCCCTGCGGCCCAACGGCAACTCCGGGCTGCTGGTGACGTCGATGGCGTCCTTCGGCAACTACCAGATCGGCCGCGGCAGCAACACCGCGTGGACCTGGGAGCACCAGGCCATCACGCGGGCCCGCTTCTGCGCGGGCGATGCCGGCCTGGCGCAGCGCTTCGAGGACGTCCGCCGCCAGGTGCTGACCGCCCCCCGAGACCCCCAGGCCCTGCGCCAGGAGGTGCAGGCCATGCGCGAGAAGGTGCGCTCGGCGCGGCCGGTGAAGCCGGGGCTGTTCGACGTCAAGCACAGCCCGGGCGGCATGATGGATGCGGAGTTCGCGCTGCAGTACCTGATCCTGGCGCACTCCGGCCAGCATCCCGAGCTGCTCGCCAATGCCGGCAACATCGCGCTGCTGCAGCGGGCCGAGGACGCCGGGCTGCTGCCCGCGGGCGTCGGTCGCAACGCAGCCAATGCCTACCGCGAGCTGCGCCGCCTGCAGCACCGGGCGCGCCTGGACGAGCAGAGCACCGCGCTCGATGAAGCCGCGCAGGCGGCCCAGGGCACAGCCCCGCTGCAGGCTGCCGTGCGCGCGCTGTGGCAGGCGGTGTTCCCCAGCGAGACGAGCGCCTGATGCGCGCCTGGACCACGCTGTGCGCCGCCGCCGCGGCGCTGGCCCTGCTGGCCGCCCTCCTCGCCACCTCCGTGCTGCCCAGCGGGCGCGTGGACTGGCAGGCCGATCTGGTCTGGCAGCAGCCCTGGCGCCTGTGGACGGGGGCCCTCGTGCACTGGAGCTGGCATCACCTGCTGGCCAACCTCGCGGGCTGCCTCGTACTGGCGCTGCTCGGCTGGGCCAGCGAGCCGGGCGGCCGCGCCGCCCTGGCCTGGTTCATCGCCTGGCCGCTCACGCAGCTGGGCCTGCTGCTGCAGCCCGGGCTGCACCGCTACGGCGGGCTCTCCGGCGTGCTGCATGCCGGCGTGGCCGTGCTGGTGGTGATGCTGTGGCAGCGCAAGGGGCGCGAGCGGGCGCTGGGCGCGGCCATTGGCCTCGGCCTGCTGCTGAAGCTGCTGTCGGAGCAACCCCTGGGCGCGCCGCTGCGCACCGTCATCGGTTGGGACGTGCCCATCGCGCCCTTTGCCCATCTGTCCGGCGCGGCGGCCGGGCTGCTGTGCGGACTGCTGCTCCTGCGCGGCGGCAAGCGCTGAAGCATTGGCGCCCTGCGCCACGCCGGCCGTCACCCCACACGTCGCGCCACCGCTGACGCCTGACGTCGCGCCGTCTGTTGCGCCGCACTTCAACCCACACGTCGTCCTACACGTCACCCCACACGAGGCGGCGGCGCGTGAGACACCCCTCACGCCGCCCGCCGCGCGCCATCCTCCTGCAGGCGCGGGCAAGGGCAGATCCGCCGTCTCACACCGCACGGGTCATGAAGAGGCTGTAGGGGTCCTCGCCATAGCCTTCGAAGGGGCCGCAGGCCTCGAAGCCGGCGGAGCGGTACAGCGCATGGGCCGGCGCGAAGAAGGGCTGCGGGCCGGTCTCGAGGCTCAGGCGGCGCACCCCCTGCTCCCGGGCGTCGTCCAGCAGGCGGTTCAGCAGGGCGCGGGCCACGCCCCGGCCGCGGGCGGCGGTGGCGGTGCGCATGGACTTCAGCTCGGCATGGTCGCCGCTGAGGCGCTTGAGTGCGCCGCAGCCCAGCAGCTCGCCGGCGGCATCCCAGGCGGTCCAGAAGCGGATCTCCGGCCGCTTCAGCCGTTCGAGGTCCAGCGCGTGCACGCTTTCCGGCGGAGACACGCGCCGCATGTCCGCCAGATGCTCCTCCAGCAAGGCCGCGATGCGCGGGTCGCTGAGGTCATCGAGGCGCAGGCGCAGGCCGGTCGCCGCCACGGGCGGCAGGGTGGATGTGTGCATGGGGCGTCCCTCCATCGTTCGAGTGCATCAGGATCCCCAGGACTGCGCAAGCGCCGTGCCAGCATCGGGCGCGCGGGCACGGCGCCCGTGCACCAACATCTGGCCGGGATCGCCACCCATCGCCCGCCCTGCGCCACGCCCGTGCGGCATTGCCCGCACAATGCACCCGCCCGGTGCGCCTGCGCGCCCGGCGCCGCCCTTCCCTCACTGCAGTACCCGCCATGACCGATCGCCGCGCCCATCTGGACCTTTTCGCCATCAGCTCGCTGCTCGCCTGCTGCCTGCTGTGGGGCCTGGGCCAGGTGGCCATCAAAGCGGCGCTGACGGAGATCACGCCCCTGTGGCAGGCCGGCCTGCGCTCGGCTCTGGCGGCCGTGCTCGTGTGGATCTGGGCGCGCGGGCGGCGCATCCCGCTGTTCGATCGCGACGGCAGCCTGCCAGGGGGCCTGCTCGTCGGCAGCCTCTTCGCCGCGGAATTCGCCTGCATCTATGCCGGCATGCAGTACACGAGCGCCGCGCGCATGGTCGTGTGGATCTATCTGTCGCCCTTCGTCGTGGCCCTGGGCATGCCCTTCATCGCGCGCTCGGAGCGGCTGTGCCTGCGCCAGAGTGCCGGTCTGCTGCTGGCCTTCGGCGCCGTGGCCTTCGCCTTCGCGGAGGGCTTTGCCGCACCGACGGCCGACGCTCCGCGCCAATGGCTGGGTGACGCGCTGGGCCTGCTGGCGGCGCTGCTGTGGGGCGGCACCACGCTGGCGATCCGGGCCACGCGGCTCTCGACGGCCAGCGCCGAGAAGACGCTGTTCTACCAGCTCGCCGTCTCGGCCCTGCTGCTGTGCGCCGGTGCCCTCTTCTCAGGCGAAGCCTGGCCCCTGCAGTGGAGCTGGCGCCTGGCGGGGCTGTTCGGCTTCCAGGCGGTGATCGTGTCCTTCATCAGCTACCTCGTGTGGTTCTGGCTGATCCGCCACTACCCGGCCACGCGGCTGGCCAGCTTCACGCTCAGCACGCCGCTGTTCGGCCTGCTGGCGGGCAGCGCCCTGCTGGGCGAAGCCATCTCCGGCCGTCTGATGGGGGCCATGGCCGGCCTGGCGCTGGGCATCCTGCTCGTGAACCGCTGAGAAGGTGGGCGGCAGCCGGCTGGGCTGTCGCGCGCGCGGCAGGCCGGGTCGCGCCGCCGGCATAGACTCCGGCGATCCCAAGAACCCAGGAGACCTCCATGATCACGCTGTGCGGCTTCTCGCTCTCGAACTACTACAACAAGGTCAAGCTGGCCCTGCTGGAGAAGCAGATCCCCTTCCAGGAAGAGCTGGTGATGACGAAGTCGGCCGACGAAGCCGTGCTGAGCTGCTCGCCGCTGGGCAAGGTGCCCTTCATCCGGACGCCGCAGGGCGCGCTGTGCGAGAGCCAAGTCATCATGGACTACCTGGAGGCCGCCTATCCCCAGCATCCGCTGCTGCCGGCCGACCCCTTCGCGGCCGCCAAACTGCGTGAGCTGACGACCTTCATCGAGCTGCACCTCGAGCTGGTGGCGCGAGAGCTGTATGCGCAGGCCTTCTTCGGTGGCACGGTCAGCGAGTCCAAGCAGGAGTGGGTGCGCAAGACCCTCAACAAGAACATCCCCGCCTTCAAGCGTCTGGCGCGCTTCGCGCCCTACGTGGGCGGTGACCGCTTCTCGCAGGCCGACTGCGCCGCGTGGGTGAGCCTGCCTCTCGTGGCCATGGCCACCAAGGCTGTGCTGGGCGAGGACCTGCTGGCGGCGCACGGCGTGGACTGGAAGAGTTATGCCAAATTGGTCGGCGACCGTCCCGCCGCCCAGCAGGTGGCGGCCGACCGCAAGGCCGACAACGACCGCCAGCTGGCCGCCGTCAAGGCCAGAGGCTGAGCCCCGGAGCCCGCCATGACGATGCCCGCTTCCCTGGACGAGTTCCGCTCCGAAGCCCTCGCCGCGGGCTTCACGGAGGTGCTGGAGAGGACGTGGGCGCCCGATACCGTCGTGGCCGCGCACACGCACCCGTTCGAGGCGAAGGCCTGGATCGTTCAGGGCGAGATGTGGCTCCGCGTGGCAGGCAAGACCCGGCACCTGCAGGTCGGCGACGGCTTCGAGCTGGCCGCCGGGGTGCTGCACGACGAGCGCTACGGGCCGCAGGGCGCGACCTACTGGGTCGCCCGGCGCTGAGCGGGAAAGCGTGCCTGGCGGCCCGCGCCCGCCGGGCGATTCACCGAGCGGCCCTGCATCGCCTGTGGCGCGCACGCAGGCCGTCATGCCGAGTCACGAAGGCATGCCCGTCACACCGGGAACTCCCTGGCTATACTGAAATCGCAATGCCCTCCCCCGGCCGCCCGCGACCCCTTGCGCGGCCATTCCTGCCGCATCCAGGCGATGGCATGAGGGCTTGGGAAATTCACCCGATTTCCGACAACCGGCACCGCGTGCCGAGGTCCCCGATGGTTCGAGGCAGTCTGCAGTTGACTTCCAAACATCAACGCACAAGCGCCCCTGGTGATGCAGAAAATCAACTTCAAGGATCCTGCGCAGTACGGCAGCCTGTTCAACGCCGCCCCCGTGCGGAACAGCGTCCCCTTCCAGTGGGGGGACCTCTACTTCGAACGCCGCGAGGAAGCGGAGTTCGAGACCCTGGAGCACAGCATCGATGGCCACTACCTGATGGTCAAGCTGAACCCCTGGTCGATCGCCGACCGACGCATTGACGGCAAGTGGCAGTCGGAGGTCCAACGTCGAGGGTCCGTGGCCTATGTGCCGGACGGCTGCCGCCACAGCGTGCGCTACCAGAAGCCGCTGGGCGCCTTGTGCTTCGTGACCTTGTCTCGCGGGCTGGTGGATGCCGTCGCGGACGAGCTGAACCAGCCGCGTTTCTCGGGCCAGCCGCGCTTCGCCAAGGACACCGACCCCACGATGCTCAGCGCCGTCGAAGCCATGGACCGCGAGCTGCGGGAGGGCAATCCCAACGGCGTGCTCTTCGCGCAGAACTACAGCAAGCTGATGGCGGCCCATCTGGTGCTGGGCTATGGGCAGGCCCGGCGCGCACGGCCCGGGCTGCAGAACCTGCCCCACCGAAAGATGAAGTGGCTCGACGACTACATCGACGCCAATCTCGCCGCCAAGATCACCCTGGAAGAGCTGGCTCAGCAGGTGGACCTGAGCCCCTACTACTTCACCCGCATCTTCAAGGCCACGGCCGGCATGGCCCCGTACCAGTACGTCCTGCACAAGCGGATCGAGTTCGCACGGGCCTGCCTGAAGCTCGACCAGCAATCCATCCAGGACGTCGCGCTGGCCTGCGGCTTCAGCGACGCCAGCCAGTTCTCGAGGCAGTTCACCAAGATCTGCCAGCAGACACCGTCGGCCTACCGGCAGACCTGCCGCACGGACGGCCCGCTCGCCTGCGCCTCCGGGATCTGAAGCGCCATTGGCGAGCGCCGGGGCGTCCGCTGGCGCAGTCGGCCCGCCGCACACGCCCAACCGTCAAGCCATCGCGACCGGCACCTTCAGTCGGGTCAGGGCCACCCGCATGTGGTCGTAATGCCGATGGGCGTAATGCTGGACGGGCCCCGGCACTTCCAGGGCCTCGTGCACGAAGTCCAGCAGGGCCGCCTTCACCTGCTCGATCGGCTCATGCCGGATGCGGGACTCAAGGTCGAGGATGTCCCGGAGGATGCCGCGCAGCGTGGGCACCAGCGCCTCGTTCAGGTGGATCCTGCCGTCGTCGATCTCCAGGGCCCCACGCCGCCTCAGCAGATTGAAGAGCATGTAGCTGGACAGCGCGTCGTAGGACGGCCAGGCCTGCCCTTCCGCATCGAAGCTGACGCCGTCGACCCCGTATCGCAGCAGCCGCTCCGCCAGGATGAATTCAAAGAGGAAGGCGGTGCTGTGCTCGAAGGCATCGTCGTCATCCAGCAGTGCCAGGGCGCTGGCCACATCGACGCGCAACTCCTCCAGCCCCGCCAGCGCACGGCTCGACTTGAGCTTGAGGAAGGCCGGGATCGGCAGGTCACCCACGCGCTGGTGGTGGTACTCGTGCATCCAGACCCAGTAGACCGTCGCCCGCTCGATCGCCGGATAGCCGGCCTCGCGGAGGTGCCGGAACGAGTCGTCCGTGGTCAGGTGCTCGACGATGCGCTGCGTCAGCTTGTGGTGGCGGCTGGCGAACTTGTTGATGAGGTAGTAGATCTTGTCGCCGGGCTCCTGGACCGCGCCCACGTGGTTCTCCGGGAAGATGGCCACCGTGTGCACCGGGATCAGGCCCTCCGTCGATTCGCGCACGACGATGGGCATCACATTGGTGGCGTACTTCCTCAGCGCCGGGTCGACGGGCAGGAGGTCGAACTTCAGGTACTCGAGCCCCATGGGCTTCGCGTAGGGCGCGCTCAGCAGGGAGATGAGGGTGTCGCTGCGGGGATCGTTGAAATAGCGGCGGGTGTCCCGCAGAGCGAAGCCGTCGCCGGTGGCGCAGCGCTGGAGATCCCTCAGCAGGCTGCGGGCGCATTCGATGTCGAAGAAGTCGGGCACGGCCATCAGCTGATCCATCAGCGAGCGGGCCGCACGAAGGCTCAGCCCCTGCGGTTGGCCGAACCAGCCCAGCGTCTGCTGGCGGATGGCGTTGAGCCGGGGCAGCGTGGCGTCGTAGCTCATGACATCGCTTCCAGAAGTTCACGGGCGATGGGCACGATGGACAGCAGCAGCAGGCCGCCCATCAGCAGCTTGAAGGCCAGGTCGCGCCGCGGGCTGGTCAACAGGCGGGACATGAAGCCGCCGAAGACGGCCCAGACCAGCATGCAGGGCGCATTGATCACGAGGAAGGTGAGCGCCACGAGGCCGACCTGAGGCAGGCCCGCGGCCGGCGAGGTATAGGACGTCACGGCGCCGAAGGCCATGATCCAGGCCTTGGGATTGAACAGCGGCAGTGCCAGCCCGCTGGGGAAGGAGACGGCCGCGGCAAGCTGACCATCCGAGCCCGTGCCTTCGGCGGCGGGCGCCTCACTGCCGGGCGCCGTCATCAGCTTCCACGCGAGATAGGCGATGTAGAGCAGCCCCACACCCTTGAGCGCCAGCAGGAAGCCGGGGCTTCGGCCCAGGAGCTCGAAGAGACCGAGGCCGGACACGAGCACCATGCCGCCGAGGCCCGTGGCGATCCCCAGGATCATGGGCAGGGACCGCACCGGCCCATGGCGGGCCCCCGAGGCCAGCACCAGGAAATTGGCGGGCCCCGGCGTGATGGACATGGCGACGGCGTACAGGCAGAACGCCAGAAAGAGTTCGATGCTCATGGGACCTCCGCGGCCGGCAGGACGGTGGCACCCCGGGCGGCAGCGAGTGCCCGCGCGAGCCGCTGTGCGGCCTCCTGCGCGGTGGCCGGGGAAATCATGGAATAGGACAGGCGCAGGGTGTGCGGCTCTGGGTCTGCAGCGTAGAAGGCCGCACCTGGCACGAAGACCACGCCCTGCTCGACCCCGTGAGCCAGGACGCGGGCGGCGTCCACGGAGGGGTCGAAGCGCGCCCAGAGGAACATGCCACCGTGGGGCTCGACGAAGTCGATGTCATCGCCCAGGTGCTGGCGAAGCGCCGCCATCAGGGCATCCCGACGCCGCCGGTAGCCGTCGCGCAGGACCTGCAGCCGCAGGGGCAGGCGGCCGCTGGCGAGATAGGTGGCGACCACGTGCTGGGACAGTGTGCAGCTGTGCAGGTCGATCGCCTGCTTGGCCAGAGCAGCCTGCCGGAAGCAGGCGTCCGACAGCACCATCCATCCGATCCGCAAGCCCGGGGCCAGGATCTTGGAGAAGGACGACAGGTAGATCACCCGTTCGCTGGCGCCCTGCCGACGGGCCAGCGTGTAGAGGCTGTCGAGCGGCGCGCCCTCGAAGCGCAGCGCGCCGTAGGGATCATCCTCAATGAGCAAGGTGCCGCTGCGAGCGGCGAGCTGCACCAGCTGCTCTCGGCGTGCCAGCGACAGCGTCGCACCGGTGGGATTGCCGAAGTCCGGCACGACGTAGATGGCCTTCACCCGGTGTTGCTGGACATAGCGCTCGACCCAGCCGACGTCCATGCCCATCGCGTCCGAGGGGGCCGAGACGATCTGGGCCTCGGCCAGCCCGAAGGCCTGCAGGGCTGCCAGGTAGGAGGGGCGCTCCAGGATGATGCGATCCCCGGGCGCGAGCAGGATGCGGGCCGCCAGGTCGAGCCCCTGCTGCGACCCCGCCGTCACGAGGACCTGCTCCGGCCGGGCCTCGATGCCCCGCTCGGCCATCAGCGCCGAGATCTCGGCCCGCAGCGGCCACCGACCTTCGGTTTCGCTGTACTGGAAGAGCCCGGCATCGGCCTGGGATTCGACGTCCGCCAGGATGGTGCCCAGGCCCTCCAGGTCGAACAGGTCCGGTGCCGGAATGCCGCCCGCCAGCGAGATCATGCCGGGCGTCCGGCTGTGCTTGAGCAGGTCCCGCACGGCCGAGCTCTGAAGGCGCTGCATGCGCCCGGCAAACTCCACGGGTTCAGACGATGGATGAAGTGGCGTCATGGTGATGGACCGAGTCGGGAAGTGGCGAAGACAGCGCGTCGTCCTGCGGGGCGGGCACGGCGAAGCGGGACGCCCAGCTTTCGTCGTCGCCCCCCATCGCACGGGCGACCGACACGATGCCGCTGGCCTTGAAATGCAGCGCCCCATTGCGCCCCAGGAGTCGCGCCTCGACAAAGGCCAGGGAGTGGTTGCGGCGCAGCACACGGCATTCGAGCACCGGCGCGGCGGATCGCACGGGCTTCATGAAGTCCATGGAGAGCTGCAGCGTGCCGCAGGTGCGCCCGCGAAAGAGCAGGACACCGGCGGCGGCGATGCCGCAGTCCGCCATCGCCGCCAGCGTGGCCCCGTTGATGGCGTCCCCTCCCAAACCGCCGGCATGGGCGGGCAGTGAGCGGACCAGCCGTATCCGCACCGCCTGCTCGTCCGACAGGTCCAGCTCCGCGCCCAGATGGGTCAGCAGGGCCATCGTGTTGAGGCGGGCCTCCCAGCAGGCGCGCTCGGCGGCATCCAGCGGAAAGCGGATCGCACGGTCCAGGGGTGACGTTGGCAGCGCCCCGTCCATCAGTTGAGCTCCAGTGGCTGAAGGGCCTGCGCCTCGACGTTCACCGGCGGCTGCGGCTTGTGCCGGTAGGGCGACCAGATGAACTGCCGCCAGTAGCTCTCGGCCACGTCCACCCAGGTCTCCAGCGCCTCCTTGGACGCGAGGGAGCCGGCGAGGTTCACCATGAACCAGCTGTAGACCGCCTGGCTGTCCCGGCAGCCCTCGCAGTGGCCCGAGGTGCAGCAGCGCTCGAGCGTCTGAAGATCCGCCTTCCAGGTATTGAACATGGGCAGGACCGGTGCGCCGCCGGCGACGCGCGCCGCGTTGTCCGGATGGTCCACGCTGATGCTGGGACAGCTGTCCCGACCAAAGCTGCCCAGCCAGCTGGAGCCGGTCACCATGGCCTCGATGTGGGCCGGATGGTTCAGGACCACCTCGGGATAGGCCTCGCGGACGCGCAGCATCTCGGCCAGCACGAGGCGCTGGTTGTGCATGCGAAGGGGGTGCCCCGTGTTGTATTCGCTGTAGAAGTTGAACGTGACGGTGTTGCCGTTGTCCCGGATGCGGCGCACGGTGGACTCGACATGCCCCAGCCCGCGCTCGGTCACCGCGAACACGAAGCAGGCGCGCGGGTCGTCCTTGTAGTTGGCCAGCGCCGTGTCGAAGAGGCCGGTGAAGGTGCGGCCACCCGGCTTGATCGCCCGCAGTTCGTCGTCCAGCGGACCGCCGCCGAAGACCGACACGAAGACCGTGACGTTCTCGAAGGGCGCCTCGCGAGAGAGCGCCCGCAGGCCGTTGGTCGAGATGGACACGTAACGCATGCCCTCGACGAAGGCCGCCACGCGATCCGGGAACAGCGCCGGCTCGCCACCGATCAGCAGCGCGGCCGACACCTTCTGGCGGCGCTGCGATTCGATGAAGGCCTTCCAGTCGTCCAGGGACTTGGCCTCACCCGCCGTCTTGTCGTGACCGTATTCATAGAACCAGCAACCCTTGCAGCGGATGTTGCAGGCGTTGGTGACGTGGTACTCCGACGCCCGCACGCGGGAGCCGAAGCGGCGCAGGGCGTCGAGTCGCTCGGCCAGGCGCTCATCGCCCGCCAGGAGTTCCTCGATGCGGGCCGCCACGGCATGGCGGGCAACAGTGCGGTCCTGCATGGCTCACACCTCCACCAGGGCAGCGTCGCCGCGGACGGGCTCCGGCACCTTGAGACCGAGAACCTGAAGGCGTGGCACCGTCTTGTTGAGGAACTTCAGGCGAAGCTCCTCGTTGCTGGTCTTGCGAAGCCCCCACTTGATGTACTGCAGCGTGCGCGGCGAATCCGGGCGACCGAAGAGCTTGAGCAGATGCGGCCAGAACCGGTCGAGCGCCTGCTGGACTTCCGCGCGCCCGGCCTCGGTCTGGCAGGCCTCGTGGATGATGCGGTAACCATGGGCGATGTGCGTGTGCTCGTCGCTGATGATCTGCCGCGTGAAGATCTCCGCGAAGGGCGCATAGCTGGAATCGACGAACTCCTGCAGGTGCTCCAGCACCACGGCCTCGCCCAGGAACGAGAAGATGCCCCGCTCCATCCAGGTCTTGACGCCCCGGACCAGCTCGTTGGCGTAGAGCGGACGCTGCAGGTAGTTCTGGGCCAGCATGTAGCCGGTGTCCACGCCGAGGTCGGACAGCACCTTGGCACTCAGCTGGTAGTGCTCGATCTCTTCCGCCGCACGCTCGCAGCAGACGAGCTTCTCGTAGGCATTGGGGGCGATGTTGTAGAAGACCTGGGTGTAGTCGTCCGCGCCCGTCAGTTCGCCTTCGGTGTGGACCTTCATCAGGTGGATGGCCAGCTCGCGGTACTCGAGCGGCATCTTCTGGAAGTCCTCCGGCGACTTCACGGAACCGGGTTTCGCCAGGACTTCGACTGGGGCGTTACTGCTGCTGGAATGCACCTTCAAGTTGCTTCTCCGTCTGCCATTGGGGTGGCGGCCAGTCTAGAAGTGCACCCCATGGGCCCAGGCGAAGAAACGGGCAGGTCTTGTCGATTCTTGCCATTCAACTAATTGATTAGCGAATCACCGGCAATTTGTTTGATCTATGAGTGATCCAGACATCCCGGCTAGGCGCCGCGGCGGGCGTCCCGCGCGCCCGTCGCGCTCAAGTGAAGTCGCTAGCCCCGGGCCAGCGACAATGGCCCCATGAACGACGCTCCCGCCGCCCCTGCCCAGCCTCGCAATCCATTGCATGGCCTCACGCTGGAAGCCATCCTGACTGCGCTGCAGGAGGAGTACGGCTGGACGGGCCTGGACGAGCGCATTCCGCTGCGCTGCTTCGCCTTCGACCCCAGCATCAAGTCCAGCCTGAAGTTCCTGCGCCGGACGCCCTGGGCACGCGCCAAGGTCGAGAGCCTCTACCTCTACATGCTGCGTGAGCGGCAACGGCAGGAGCGCGCCGGCGGCAGCCGCCCTTGAGCCGGCGCCCGGCCCTCGGCGATCAGCTCAAGCCCACGCCCTAACGGCCCTGCCCCTCGCGCCAGCGCAGCATAGGCAGGGGCTGGTCCAGCTTGTCCTGCGGGCCGCTCGCGGTGGGCGTCTGCTGGAAGCCCAGCTGGACCAGCTCCTTGCGCACGCCCTCCACCAGCTTGGCAAAGCTCGGCGGCCGGGACCGCCGCTGGCGCAGCTGTTTGTTCATCGCGAACGTGAACGCGCCATAGGCCGTGGCCCCGTGGTCGTACTCCGCCGCCAGCTCGTTCTGCCCCGCCGCGAAGACCAGCAGCGGCAGGTAGGGACCGCGATGCCCGTAGCGCTCGCGTGCGGCATCGAAGTCGAGCTTGTCGCCCAGACGAAGCGCCCCCGCCTCGCCCAGGCCCGATCGCTGAGGCAAGGGGTGGCGTGCCGGTGACTGTTCGGCCCCTGTGCGGCCGGCATCGAAAGGCCGGGCGATCCGGCGGGCCGTCTCCACGAAATCGCGGGGCACCCACATCTGGTGGGTCGGGCTCCATCGCAGCGCACGATGCCGGACGTCGTCCGGCGGCTCGATGCCCCGGACGCGCTGCCCACCCCGCGTCATGCCGCCGGCGTGGCAGCAGTCGAACATCGCCACGAAGCTCGCCTCATAGGGCAGCTGGCTGTAGTAGCGATTGAAGTCCTGGTCCGTGAAGGCGTGGGCCTCGCTCCAGTCGAAGTCGGCCGGCACCAGCGTCTCCGCCATCTGGCCGGGGCGATCCGCGCCGTAGAGCGGCATCTGCGCGCCATGCCCGGAATAGAAGAGGACGCGCTCGTCGCCGTTGCCCACGCCCTCCGACAGCCACTC
This sequence comes from Burkholderiaceae bacterium, assembly GCA_041906185.1. Taxonomy (GTDB): domain Bacteria; phylum Pseudomonadota; class Gammaproteobacteria; order Burkholderiales; family Burkholderiaceae_C; genus Roseateles_B. The sequence continues at coordinate 178,604 of JAYRJQ010000004.1, read as the reverse complement.
CAGCCGCTCCTGCAAGGCGGCCCGCGTCGCGCGGCCGTCTGTCAGGACTCGAATGTCATCGGCGTCGAAGCCGCATTCCTGGAGCAGCGCGCTCATCAGGTAGACGTCGTTGACGCAGCCGTTGAGCCGCATCTGGGGATCGGGGTACTCGTTGATCCCGACCAGCAGGGCGCGGCGATGGGCGCGCCGCGGGGCGATGATCGCGGGCGCCAGGCGCAGCCGGGGGGCCGCGTCAGGCACGGCCGGTGTGGGGGCGGCCGGCAGCACGACGGGCAACACCGAGCGCTGCATGACGCCGTGTTTCAGGTAGGCCCCGCCGTCGTGGTTGAGCGGGTCGAACGGCAGATCGAAGGACGCCACCAGCGAATGCGTGTGCACGTCACCGCCCGGCAGCGGCGCCGTGAAGACGTGGTCGTTGGGATTGAAGAGGTGGAACCACTGGGCGAAGCCGTTCACGCCGTCATGCAGCGGCGCGATGCGACCGCCGAAGACGCCCTGCACGGCCGGATGTGCGATCTGGCTGCCGAAGGTGATGAAGCTGCGCCCATTGAAGGCCTGGCCGGCCTGCGCCGCCACCTGGCGCCGGAACGCGTCATAGCAGGCCAGCGACCCCAGGCTGTGGGCGCAGACGATGTCGCAGCGGCTGTCGGCGAAGCTCTGCAGGATGCGGCGTGACAGCTCGTCCCGCAGCGCCTCGTTCTCGATCCACTGGATGACCATGCCTGCGGTCCAGCGGACGACATCCGTCAGCCCGCGTTGCACCAGGTCGCGCTGCCCGAACACGGGCGCGGGGCCGAAGGCATGGCGGCCGAGCAGCAGCAGGCCGCGCGCGACGGTGGCGGCGTCCAGCGGATGGCGGTCGAAGATGTCGTCGAAAGGCGTGAACTCGAAACTGATGTCCACCGTGTCCGCCAGCCCGGCGGCGCGGGCGCTGGCCGTGAATTCATCCTTCCACTGCTGCTTCCAGCCCTGGGAGGCGGGGTCGTCGCCGTGGCCGACGCCATGCACCATCAGCACCCGAAGCGTGGGCGCCGCTGCGGCCGCCCCAGTCGCCCCAGTCGCCGCAGAGACGACGGCGCCACCGGACACGGCCTGGGCCTTCAGCCACCGCAGCGCCTCGTCGGCCTTGCGCTCCACATGCTCGCCGGAGATCGGGGTCACAGCGGCGAGGTCCCGCGTGCCGGGTGGCGCATCCACCGGCCGTTCGGCGAGGCCGAGTTCCCCGCGGACGAAGTCCACCATCAGGGACAGCGCCCGCTGGTTCTCGTTGACCACGTCGGGGGCTGCGCGGGCGCTCAAGGCCTTGCGCCGGGGCAGCTCGATGCTCGGCAGCGCATCCGGGTTGATGCCCGCCACGATGGACGCCGAGAAGTCGGCCGCCTGCTGGCATCTTGCCCCCAGCGGTGGCAGGTCCCACTTGCGGCAGAGGTAGGCGAGCAGGCTGGTGTGGTCGTAGACGCCATGGTCCACGCCCCCCGCCTGCACATGAGGCGACACCAGCAGCGCCGGCACGCGCACCCCCAGGCGCCGGAAGTCGAAGTGGAAGTGCATGTCGACGGCATCGTCGGGCGGCACGGTCGCGGGAGGCGGCACATGGTCATAGAAGCCCCCGTGCTCGTCGTACAGGACGACGAGCAGCGTCTGCTGCCACAGCGCCTCATTGCCGCGCAGTGCGTTGTAGACCTCGGCGATCAAGGCGTCGCCCAGGGACGCGTCGTGGGGCGGGTGCTGGTCGTTCTGCGTGTGCCCGAGCACGGAGAAGTACTTGGGTTCGATGAAGGAGAACTCGGGGAAGGCGCCCGCATCGCCGGAGGCCAGCGCGTGGAAGTCCTTCATGTCGCCATAGACCCCCGGATGCGCCCACGTGTGACGCAGCAGCATCGACAGCGACACCCCCTGGTGGAAGATCCGGTGGCTGCGCCCGGCGTCGCGCAGGCGGTCGAAGACGGTGTCCATGTCGTAGGCCTTGAAGAGCAGGCCGACGTCACTGAAGGTCTCCGGCATCTTGACGTTCCCGGCCGCCGTCCCGCACAGCGCGAAGAAGCGGTTGGGCCACGTCGGACCAGGCAAGGACGAATGCCAGCGGTCGCACACGGTGTAGTGCCGCGCCAGGCTGCGGAGGGCCGGCAGCGGGTCCTGGGCGAGGTCGGGTTCCGCGCTGAAGTAGCCCATGACCTGCCGGGCCACCGTGTCAGGCTTGAAGCGCTTGGCGAGCGAGGCCACGCCGTCGGTCACGAAACCGTCCATCGGCGGGGGATCGCCCGCCCCCAGCTGCGTCAGCACATTGGGCAGCTCGTGCCGGGGGTCGAAATGGTCCGGGAGCTGCAGCGACGCCCCATCGTTCTGCAAGGCAAGCCCGCCGCCGGGGACCGGATTGCTGCGCGGGTTCGCGCGGTCGATGCCCTCGATGCCACGCGCCGGGTCCAGCCGGACGAGGTCCCCCAGCATCTGGTCGAAGGACCGGTTCTCCATCATCAGCACCACGACGTGCCGGATCGGGTCATTCAGGAATGCCATGTCGTCCTCCCTTGCCAAATGCTGTGATCGCCCCTGCATTGAAGCAGGAACTGCGGCGGCGAAGGCGCAAGAACGGCCCCCTAACTCGTGGGCGAGCAGGGTGTCGGTTCGGGCTGGATGCTGAACCCGTGGAGCCGGCCGATCAAGGGTTTGGCACGCCGTGGTTCATCGCAGGCTGAATCGGTGTTTCACTGAAGATTGAATTCGCGGCGTTCGGTCGCGCGGTCGCCTGAACCTGAGGGTCGGCATTGCAAGCCGCTGGGTACAGCTGCAGGGGCTCAGCGCGCGATCTGGCGCCCCCTACCGGCCTCCGAGCGATGCGGTGGCCCCTCTCAGCATCCGCAGCCATAGGTGATCTGATCCTCCCCCAGCACACGCCACTCGCCCCCGATGTTGACGAGCAGCAGCCGGTACCAAGGGTCATCGTGCGCCGGCGGGCCTTGCAGGTGCCCAGGCCCACGACCCGTTGCCTCGACCCACAGCAGGTCAGGAACGCCATCGCCCTCCAGATCAATGCGGCGCAGCTCCATCGACACGAAGCCCGTCGTACGCCGATCCAGCCTCACGACCTCCCGCTGCGCCTGAGCCTTGCCCGCAGGCAGGGCACGGTTGCTGTAGAACCAGAAAAGCCGCGGCGGGCCGGCAGGCGGCGGCACTTCCCCGAACTGGTTGCGTTTTCGCGTCGCCGCGTCGATGTCGCCGGCCGCGAACCCTGGCCCTGCCCAACCTTCGCATCTGTAGTCGCGGTCCGGGTCCCATTCAACGTTCACCACCTCGGGGGTCACCAGCTTGCTGGTCACCCTGCCGTCGGCCAGGAGTTCGATGCGATGCAAGGGGCGGGTCAGACGTGCAACTTGGCTGTTATCTTCCGGCGAATGACCTGGCAGCAACGCCCCCACAAACAATTGCTTCTTTGCATGAAAGCGATGAGCCAGCTCCGACAGCGATGTGCTCGGCGGCGCCAGCTCTTCCTCGTCACGGAACCAGGAGGGCCGCGCCGCGGGGACGGCAAGCGCGCGTCCCAGCGCCTGGCTTCCGTTCGTGCCCTCCTGATTCCAAGCATTCAGGGGGAAGTTCGGCTGGTCTGTGGCTGGCGTGCCAGCAGCGATCTGCGGCCAGCGCGCCAGCGGAGCCGGCACCTGCATCTCTGCGACGAATTGCCCGTGCAACTGCCGACGCATGTCCGCCAGCGCCTCAGCAAAGTCCGCGTCGCGCGGCGGGCATCTGCCCTCGTCCTCGCAGGGCGCGCTTTGCTGTGTGATGTAGCGCGCCATGCTGTTCCAGGAGGGTTTGAGCGCGAAGAGCCGGCGGGGATTGAAGTCTGGATTGGGGACGGTCTTCTCGCCATCCCACACCTCCGCAACGCTCATCCGCTCGGGCGCGACAGGTGACGAAGCCAGGTATTGGCAGGCCGTGAAACCCTTCAGGGCCGCAGTGCCGGCGACAGGGACCGTTTCGACGGCACAGTAGCCGTTCGCCGCCGCCGACTGATCGCTGCCCAACGTCAGCTCGGTGTTCAGGGCCAGTCGCCCAAGCACCGGAGCATCCCGCTGCGCTTGCGCCCGCAGCATGAGGCCTGATCCGGCCGCCCATCGGCGATCCGGAGGCACCCCCTCCTCGCCGGCACGCTTCGGGGCGACGGGCGTGGCACTGAGATGGCGGCATGCGACGAATCCCCCCCAGTGAGAGTCCGTCGAGACGTCGCAGTAGCCGCTGGACGGGTCCTCGCTCGTCAACGTCACACGCGTGCCTTGCTGCAGCCGCCCCGTCACGAGTCCGTCCGGCTTGGGTGACTGTCGGAGCAAGAGGGGTGAGGCTTGGACCCACCGCCAGAGCGGCTCTGGTCGGGCGTACGCCGACGGCAGGCACATCTCGAGGACGGACATCACGGCAAGCAGCGTCACGGCTCGCCTCGCCTTCGCCTTCTGATGCATGTTCATGGCCCTTCCTCTCCCAGCAAGATGGTCTTTCCGTAGGGGCTCGCGTGCGCAGCGAGCTGCGATCGAGACAACGGAACGTCAAGGCCATCCAGCAAGTTCCAGTTCCGTGTGCCGTGAGAGCCGCACGTGCCACCGGGCAAGTACCACTGGCCTTTCGCATCGAGATTGACGGCGGGAAGCACGTCGACTTCGCTCGTCCAGTGGCCGCTTGTCCAGTCCTTGAGGCAGTGCTGGTAGTGCGCCAGCTCGGCGGGCTCGCTGATGCCGTCACGCCCTGCCTTTGCGATCACGCCACGGCTTCGCATGGCGCGGGCGCTGCTGTAGTGGAGCAGCAGCGCCTTACGGCCCGCCGCCGTGAAGAGTTCCTTGTTGGCGAGCGTCTTGCCCGTGCGCGAATCAAACATCATCTGCTCAGTAAATGATTCACAGTAGGCGCTGCACCCTTGCCCCTTGAACTCCATCACCAGCAGTCGACCATCGTTGCGCCGGATGCTGAACATCACATCGCTGATGGAAGCACCCGGTTCATCCTTTTCCGGGAGCGCCGCGATGGCATCACTGAGGCGCGCGGGTGCGGGGCTGCCAAACATTCGATTGAACACCGCATCGTTGACGCGTCGCGACGCCTCTGGCGACGCGGCGTCGACCCAGGGCAGCTTGATCGACGATCGGTCATGGCTCACGCGGGTGACGCGCAATGGCGCCGGTGGATGTCGGAGGCTGCATGCGTCCAGCGCCTGAAGTAGTTCCTCATTGCGCTGCTGATACCGCAGCTTCAGGTCCTCAACCGCCTCCTCGACCTGATCGAAGCCCGCAAACCTCCTGCGGACATAGGTCACCCACTCCTTCTGCTCCGCGGTCTTTGCCGCGCACCTGGCGATGAGAAACTGATACCGCTCATTGAGCACGAAATCAGCCAGCGACAGGTCCGGATGCTCGCAGATCGCCTTCTCGATGGGCATCGTGGCCTTGGTGCAATCAAAGCCCGCCGCAAGGGCCGGTGACGATGTGCAGACGGCCAGCAGCATGGCGACGCGACGCCAGCGAAGTTTCATCATTTGTCTGTATCCAGGGACGGCATAACTTCTGAGGAAAGCAGGCGCATGCCGTGCAATTGAACTTCGTCCAGCGAATTGGCGGGCCGACTGAACAACCGTTTCGAGGGCTGCATGCTGCATCAATCTGCCCCCTCGTGCACGAACAGGCGCCATTGAAGCAGAAACCGCGCCAGCAACTCAGCGTCCTCACCGCGAGAAACAGGGGGTCGATGAAAGGCGGGGGAATTCAGGCAACCTGAGTTCAAACTACAGCACGAACCGACGGGGGGCAGGAGCGCCAGCCAACAGACACCCCATGCAGTTCATCCTCGCCCCGGTGCAGTCTGTCGCCCGCCGCTAGGTCTCCCCCCGGGTCGTTGTTATGGTGTGCTACATCAGCAACACACCGCAGGCTCCTGGCCTGAAGCGACATGCACAGCTGGAATGACAATGCGCCGATCTACCAGCAACTGGCCGACCGCCTGGCCAGTCAGCTGCTGGATGGCAACCCGCAGGAAGGCGAAGCCCTGCCTTCGGTTCGTCTGCTGGCGAACCAGTACCTCATCAACCCGCTGACCGTCAGCCGCGCGCTGCAGTCGCTGGCCGACAACGGGCTGGTGGAAAGCCGCCGCGGCCTGGGCATGTATGTGCGTCCCGGGGCCCGCCAGCGGCTGCTGCAAAGCGAGCGCGAGCAGTTCCTGAGCAAGGAATGGCCGCAGCTGCGAGAAAAACTCAAACAACTGGGTATCAGCGCCCAAGACCTGCAATGGGAGGACCTGCAATGAGCACGACGATCACCACACCCGACGCGCTGGTCAGCGCGAAAGACTTCACGTTGCGCTATGGCCGCAAGGTGGCCTGCGATCACCTCACCTTCCAGATTCCCAAGGGCCGCGTGGTCGGTCTGCTGGGTCACAACGGTGCCGGCAAGACCTCGCTGATGAAGGCGATGGTCGGCCTGCAGGCCGGCGAAGGCGAGCTGCGGGTGCTCGGCGTGGATCCCCGCCAGCAGCGCACGGAGCTGCTGAAGGGGCTGTCCTACATCCCGGACGTGGCCGTGCTGCCGCGCTGGGCCCGCGTGCACGAACTCATCACGCTCATGAGCGGGCTGCAGCCGCAGTTCTCGGCAGAGCGCGCCCGCGCCCTGCTCAAGCGCACCAGCGTGGGCCTCAATGACAAGGTGAAGTCCCTCTCCAAGGGCATGGTGACGCAGCTGCACCTGGCCCTGATCGCGGCGATCGACACGCGCCTGATGATCCTCGACGAGCCCACGCTCGGCCTGGACGTCATCTCCCGCAAGAGCTTCTACGAGATGCTCATCGATGAGTGGTGCGACGGCGAGCGCACGGTGGTGATCTCCACCCATCAGGTGGAAGAGATCGAAAGCCTGCTGTCCGACGTGATGATGCTGGACGAGGGCAAGCTGGTGCTCAACATCAGCCTCGAGGAGATGGACTCGCGCTTCGTTGCCCTGGCCCACGACCCCGCAGCGGCGGACACGGTGGCCCGTGCGCATCCGCTGCTGCGCTACCGCCAGCAGGGCCGCTCGGCCGCGCTGTTCGACGGCGAACCGCCGGCCGACGTGCAGGCCCTGGGCCAGCGCTTCCGCCCCAGCCTGGTCGACCTTTTCGTCGCCCTGACCCGCAAGCCCGAACTGCAGCCCCGCGAAGCCTGAAGGAGATAGACCATGAATGCACAACGATTCAAGACCCTCCTGCTGCGCGAATGGATGCAGCACCGCCTGGGCTGGCTGCTGGTGATGCTGGCGCCCCTGGCACTCGCACTGGTGCTGATGCCCCTGCAAGGACCCGTCGTCGACGGCGACAACGTGGCGCCCCCGCCGGTGGCCGTGGCCGCCGTCGCAATGCTGGGCAGCGTGGCGGGTGTCTTCGCCCTGAGCTGGATCGTGTCCATGTTCCAGCTGCCCGGGCTGTCCCGCCGTGACCAGCAGGACCGCTCGGTGGAATTCTGGCTGTCGCTGCCGGCCACGCATGTCGAGAGCATCGGCGCCACCGTGCTGACCCACGCCCTCCTCGTGCCCCTGGCGGCGATGGCCGTGGGCCTGGTCTGCGGCCCGGTGATGGCGGCAGCAGCCATGCTCAAGATTCACGGCTTCGCGGGCCTGGGTCAGGTGCCTTGGGGCAGTCTGCTGGGCATCGCCCTGGTGGGCTGGATGCGCCTGAGCATCGGCCTGGTGCTGATGACGCTGTGGCTGGCGCCCCTGTTCATGACGCTGATGGCCGCCGCCGCCTGGCTCAAGCGCTGGGGAGTGCCGGTGGTGATCGGTGGCACCGTGATCCTGGCGAACGTGCTGGACCGGCTGTACAACAACCGTCTGGTCACCCAGCTGCTGAAGACGCAGTTCGAAGGCGCCGGCAAGGCCCTCTTCAACGCCAGCATGACGCTGGAAGGCCGCGGTGTCGCCCAGCAGCTCGAGAACGAGAGCTTCGTCAGCCTGCTGCAGCTGATGCTGCATGACCTGGGCGCCGCCTTCGCCCAGCTGGCCTCGCCGCACTTTGTCGGGGGGCTGGTCCTGGCTGCCCTGTGCTTCTACCTGCTGGTGCTCAAGCGCAGCCAGCCGGCCTGATTCACACCCTGCCCCGCCATGAAAAAGCCCGCCATCTGGCGGGCTTTCTCTTTTGAGCGCCTGCAGCGATCAGGCGGCGGGGCTGGGCTCTGCACCGCCGGTGGCCACTGCCACCTTGGCGCTGACTTCCTTGCGGAAACGGTTCAGCTCCTGAACGCTCGCGAAGCTGCGCTCCATCAGCAGGCTCATGTTGTGCAGGATGCGGTCGACCACCTTGTTCTCCCAGACGGCGTCGAACTGGATCTGCTTGTCCAGCCACTTCTCCAGCCACTCCGGATCCGGCAGGCGGCTCTGGATGGTGTCGCGCGGGAAGAGCTTGGCGTTGACGTGCAGGTTGGTCGGGTGCAGCGCCTGGGCGGTGCGGCGGGCGCTGGCCATCAGCACGCCGACCTTGGCGAAGGCCGCGCGGGCCTCGTCACCGAACTTCTGCATGGCGCGCTTCATGTAGCGCAGGTAGGCGCCGCCATGGCGGGCCTCGTCACGAGCCAGGGTCTCGTAGATGGCCTTGATGACGGGTTCCGTATGCCATTCAGCGGCACGGCGGTACCAGTGGTTCAGGCGGATCTCGCCGCAGAAGTGCAGCATGAGCGTCTCGAGAGCCGGGGCCGGGTCGAAATCGAAACGGATCTCGTGCAGCTCCTGCTCGGTCGGCACCAGGTCCGGGCGGAAGCGGCGCAGGTACTCCATCAGCACCAGCGAGTGCTTCTGCTCCTCGAAGAACCAGACGCTCATGAAGGCGGAGAAGTCGCTGTCGTCGCGGTTGTCGCGCAGGAACATCTCGGTGGCCGGCAGCGCCGCCCACTCGGTGATGGCGTTCATCTTGATCGTCTGGGCCTGATCCTCGGTCAGCAGGCTGGCATCGAACTTGTCCCAGGGGATGTCGGTGTCCATGTTCCAGCGCACGGCTTCCAGTTGCTTGAAGAGTTCGGGGTAGAGCATGGTCCGTCCTATGGTTTAGGGGCGGCATTCTAAACGGGGTGCCGCACGGCCACCCTTCGCATCCCGTGAGCAAGGGGAACGTCACCCCGAACCGCCGGGCGAAAGCCGGATGCGACGGGCCCGGTTTCGCGGGAACGCTGTCGGCACCGGCCGCAGTTCAACAGCCTTCGCTTGCAAGCGTGTGACAGGCCTCGGGTGCATTTGCCGTTCCCGCATGAAACCCAAACACGGGACAGCCCGGCCACTCGCGGTTACGTGAAATTGTCTGACTTGAAGCTTGGTGTAAGCCCCAAGTCCCAAACTCCCAGTCAGGAATTGGTCGATGTACCCAGCATGGGGGACAGAAGTAGCAAAACTTCCGCCGCCGAGAGCCAACAATCCAAGGCATGGCGCCAAATCATTTACAGATTTACGCAAAGGTTTGAAAAGTACGGCTGGCGTGCATCCCCATCAACAAGTCAAACGAGTACAGTAGCCACAAGCTTTCGGTCGCAAGATCTCCCCAGTGTTGGGGCTGAAATCCCGGGACTCTTCTCCTCCTCCTCCCTCCCTCCCTCGTTGGTCCCGGGGCATCTTGCGGCTTCTTTTATGTCCAGGGCTCCCGCTGTTGCGGGAGCCCTTTTTCTTTGCGGCATGCGTCGGCGGCCTGACGCAAAGCTACAGCCTGGTGCAGTGCAAGAACAGGTGATCGATCACCGCACGAATAACGCTTGCAGAGCGCAGGTTTCGCATCGCGCGACTTCTCACATCACGGATGACGAACTCTTGCGGCGAGGCCTCTCCCGAGGCCCCGCCGTCTGCCCTCAGCGCAGCCAGCCCTTGCGGCGGAAGTAGATGAAGGGCGCGGCGACCGAGGCCACCATCAGCGCGATGGCAAAGGGGTAGCCCCACTCGGCGTCCAGCTCCGGCATGTGCTTGAAATTCATGCCGTAGATGCTGGCGATCAGCGTCGGCGGCAGCAGCGCGACGCTCGCCACGGAGAAGATCTTGATGATCTTGTTCTGGTTGATGTTGATGAAGCCGACGGTGGCGTCCATCAGGAAGTTGATCTTGTCGAACAGGAAGGCCGTGTGGGAGTCGAGCGAGTCGATGTCCCGCAGGATCTGGCGCGACTCCTCGAACTGCTCGGCATTGAGCATGCGGCTGCGCATCATGAAGCTCACCGCGCGGCGCGTGTCCATCACGTTGCGCCGGATCCGCCCGTTCAAGTCTTCCTCGCGGGCGATGGCGGCCAGCACTTCGCCGGCCTCGGCGTCGTTCACATCGCTTTTCAGCACCCGGGCGCTGATGCGCTCGAGCTTGTCGTAGATGTTCTCCAGCACGTCGGCGGAGTACTCGGCGTCGGCATCGTAGAGCTTGAGCAGCACGTCCTTGGCATCCTCGATCAGCGCGGGGATGCGGCGTGCACGCAGGCGCAGCAGACGGAAGACCGGCAGGTCCTCGTTGTGGACCGAGAACAGCACGTTCTGATGAAGGATGAAGGCCACGCGCACATTGCGGGCGGATTCGTCGTCCTCGATCAGGAAGTCCGAGCGGATGTGCAGCTCGCCGTTGTCCTCCTCGTAGAAGCGGGCGGACTCCTCGAGGTCGTCGTCGACGATGTCCTCGGGGATGATCAGGCCGAAGCGCTCGCGGATCCAGGCTTTCTCTTCGGAGCTCGGGTTCTCGAGGTCCACCCAGACAGGGCGGGCCATGGCGAGGTCGGCGGCGGATTCGGTTTCGTCCTGGAACAGCCCGCCCTTGAGGCGGCCGTTGTCCAGCGTGAAGACATTGAGCATGAGGGCTCCAGCGCATGCGTCCAGCCGGCAAGCAGGCGCGGCGGGATCAATCTAGGGGCGTTGGACAAGCCTTGCAGCGCAGGCCAGGTCCGGGGCAGGGGGCAGGGGCGACCCGTCTCACTCCGGACACCGGCCACACGGGGCGCCTGCTCAGGCGCCGCGCGAACCAGGACGCTGGAGTGGACGGTCACCGAGGGTGATCGCTGTCCAAGGGGGGCTCCAGTAGCGGGGACGGCGCATTATCGCGCCGCGCCGGAGGCCGCATCAAGCATTTCTATGGCGCGCGGGGCGACGATATCCGAGGGCTTGCCCCAGGGGCGCGCGGCGGCCTCGAACGGCGGGCTGCGCAATCCGTCACGGCTTTGCGCTCGAGCAAATATGCACCTGCGGATGCCGCCTGATGGCGCCTTAAAACGCTTGTCACGTTCGGGGTTCAGGAGCACACTGATCCGCAACTAGAACGATTCCTCCACTCTGCTACTGACTGCCGCACACGCCTCAATCTCCCCCTCAAGACCTCTGAAGCTCCGACGAATGGCGCATCGCCACAGCGACCGCCACAGTTCTCAAGCACCAACGCTTTCTCGCGACCAAGCCCTGTGAAAGGAGGCTTTATGAACCTGACTATCAGCGGCCACCATCTTGAAGTGACCCCAGCGCTGCGCGAATACGTGCTGACCAAGCTGGACCGGGTGACCCGCCACTTTGACCAGGTCGTTGACATCAACGTCCTGCTCACGGTGGAGAAGCAGAAGGAGAAGGAGCGCCGACAAAAGGCCGAGGTCACCGTCCACGTGAAGGGACGTGACATCTTTGTCGAGCAGGCTCATGAAGATCTATACGCCGCCATTGACCAGCTGATGGACAAGCTGGATCGTCAGGTCTGCCGCCACAAGGACAAGCTCCAGGACCACCACCACCAGGCCGCCAAGCGCATGGATGTGCCGGCTCCCTGAGTCCTGAATTCCTTGAGTTCGCAAGGCGCCCACCCGGGCGCCTTTTTGCTGATCGCCCACGCGTGCAAGAGCGTTGCCGGAGCGCCTCAATGTCACGCAATCGGACGCATTTGGGGGGCTCTCCCGGTCGACGGGGCACCCGGGGGCAAGGAGCTTTCTATAATCGGCGCTCCAACCCTAGTGACCAAGCGTCCCGCCCAAGGCCTACCCAGCCGTAATCGGCGCTGTGACCTCGATGAACCGTCTCGCCGCCATCCTGCCTGCCAGCAATGTGCTGGTGAATGTGGACGCCTCCAGCAAGAAGCGCGTTTTTGAACAAGCCGGGCTGCTGTTCGAGAACAACCACTCCATCGCTCGCGCCCTGGTCACGGACAACCTCTTTGCCCGGGAGCGCCTCGGCTCGACCGGTCTGGGTCATGGCGTGGCTATCCCGCATGGCCGCATCAAGGGGCTGAAGAACCCGCTGGCCGCGGTGCTGCGCGTGCAGCAGGCCATCGGCTTCGATGCGCCGGACGACGAACCCGTCTCCCTGCTGATCTTCCTGCTGGTGCCCGAGGCCGCCACCCAGCGTCACCTCGAAATCCTCTCCGAGATCGCCGAGATGCTCTCGGACCGCGGACTGCGCGAGCGCCTCAAGACCGAGGCCGAGGCCGCGACGCTGCACAAGCTCATCGCAGACTGGGAACCGCTGAAGTCGGTCGCCTGAGACTGATCACCGGATGAAACCCACCTCGATCAGCGCCGACCGCCTCTTCGAAGAACTCCGCGAGGCCCTGCGCTGGGCCTGGATCGCCGGACATGCCCACCCGGAGCGCCGTTTCGACGACACCGCCGTGCGGGATGCGCAGTCCGCCGCCGACCTCGTCGGCTACCTGAACTACATCCATCCCTACCGCGTGCAGCTGGTGGGGCGCCGCGAGGTGGCCTACCTGAGCGAAGCCTCGGGCGAGGTGCTGGACCGCCGCATCGCGCGCATCGTGACCCTGGAGCCGCCCGTCATCATCGTCGCGGACGACCAGACCCCGCCGGACCGCCTCGTCGCCATGTGCGACCGCGCCGAGATCCCGCTCTTCGTCACCTCGGAATCCGCCGGCCATGCCATCGACGTGGTGCGCGCCTACCTGGCGCAGCTGTGCGCCAACCGCACGACGCGGCACGGCGTCTTCATGGACATCCTCGGCCTGGGCGTCCTGCTCACCGGCGAGTCCGGCCTCGGCAAGAGCGAGCTGGGCCTGGAGCTGATCTCGCGCGGCCACGGGCTGGTGGCGGACGATGCCGTCGACTTCTTCCGCATCTCCCAGACGGCCATCGAGGGTCGTTGCCCGGAGCTGCTGATGAACCTGCTCGAGGTTCGAGGCATCGGCCTGCTGGACATCAAGGCCATCTTTGGCGAGACCGCCGTGCGCCGCAAGATGCGGCTCAAGCTCATCGTGCATCTGGTCCGCAAGGAGACCATGGAACGCGACTTCGAGCGCCTGCCCTACGAGCCGCTCTACGAGGAAGTGCTGGGCATGCCCGTACGCAAGGTCGTGATCGCCGTGGACGCGGGCCGCAACCTGGCCGTGCTGGTCGAGGCCGCTGTGCGCAACACCATCCTGCAGCTGCGCGGCATCGACACCTACCGCGAGTTCGTCGAGCGCCACCAGCGCGCCATTGAAAAAGGCCTGCAGGACGACGCCTGAGGCCTTGTTCGGGGCGCGAAAGGGGCGGGGTCAGCGCCGGTTCGCGCAGTCCTTCTTGACGCAGCTCGCATAGAGCGACAGCGAATGCTCCTGCAGCTCGAAGCCGCGCTCCAGGGCGATCTTGTGCTGGCGAGTCTCGATCTCGGGGTCGAAGAACTCCTCCACCTTGCCGCAGGTGAGGCACACGAGGTGGTCGTGGTGATGGCCTTCGTTGAGCTCGAACACGGCCTTGCCGGACTCGAAATGGTTGCGCGACAGCAGGCCCGCCTGCTCGAACTGGGTCAGCACCCGGTAGACGGTGGCGAGGCCGATGTCGGCGTCTTCCACGAGCAGGGCCTTGTAGACGTCCTCGGCCGTCATGTGGCGCTGGGCGGTCTTCTGGAAGATCTCGAGGATCTTGATGCGGGGCAGCGTGGCCTTGAGGCCGCTGTTCTTGATTTCGTCGGTGCGGTTCATGGTCTTGCCGGCAATCTGCGTGCAGTCAGCAGGCCCCGGGCCTGCCGCTAGAATGGGTCGATCATAGCCAGCTTGGGCCGCCGACTTCTAAGCCCCTAGTGACATGCGACTCATTTCTCCTGACGCCAGCCCGCGCGGCTGGCCGCTGACCGGTGCCCTGGCGCTGGCGCTGCTGGCCCTGGGGGGCTGCAGCCAGATGCCCAAGCTGAGCGAGCTGACCTCCGCGACCGGCGACAAGGTGCTGGGCTTCGTCCGCCCCTACCGCGTCGAGGTGGTGCAAGGCAACGTGCTGACCAAGGAGCTCCTGGCCAGCGTCAAGCCCGGCATGCCCCGCGCCCAGGTCCAGGACCTGCTGGGCTCGCCCATGCTGACCGACGTCTTCCACGAGGAACGCTGGGACTACATCTTCACCATCCGCCGCCAGGGCACCGAGCCGCAGCGCCGCCATGTGGTGGTCTGGTTCGAGGGTGACGCCCTGAAGAGCGTGGATGCCCCGAGCGACATCCCCACGGAGCGCGAGTTCGTCGCCTCCATCAACAGCTTCAAGCCGAAGGGCGATTCCCCCAAGCTGGCCCTGAGCGAGGCCGAGCGCAAGGCGCTGCCGACGCCGGCCAAGCAGGCCCCGGCCGCCGTGGAGCCGATGGGCCCCATCCGCAGCTACCCGCCGCTGGAACCCCGCTCATGAGCGTGCGCATCGCCATTGCCGGCGCGTCCGGCCGCATGGGCCGCATGCTGATCGAGGCCGTGCTGCAGTCGTCCGACTGCCAGCTCAGCGGCGCCCTGGACCGCGACGGCAGTCTGCTGCTGGGCCAGGATGCCGGCGCCTTCCTGGGCCGCGAGAGCGGCGTGCGCGTGACGTCCGACCTGCGCGAGGGCCTGGCCGGCGCGCAGGTGCTGATCGACTTCACCCGCCCGGAAGGCACGCTGGCCCACCTGGCCCTGTGCGAGGAGCTGGGCGTGGCGATGGTGATCGGCACCACCGGCTTCGAGCCCGAGCAGAAAGCCCGCATCGCGGCCGGCGCCCAGAAGATCGGCATCATGATGGCGCCCAACATGAGCGTGGGCGTCAATGTCGTGCTCAAGCTGCTGGACATGGCGGCCCGCGCGCTGAACGAGGGCTATGACATCGAGATCATCGAGGCCCACCATCGCCACAAGGTCGATGCCCCGAGCGGCACGGCCCTGAAGATGGGCGAGGTGGTCGCAGACGCCCTGGGGCGCGACCTGAAGCAATGCGCCGTCTACGGCCGCGAAGGCGTGACCGGCGAGCGTGACCCGTCCACCATCGGCTTTGCGACGGTCCGCGGCGGTGACATCATCGGCGACCACACCGTGCTGTTCGCCGGCACGGGTGAACGCATCGAGATCTCGCACAAGTCCTCCAGCCGCGCGACCTACGCCCAGGGCAGCCTGCGCGCCGCGCGATTCCTGGCCCGCAGCGGCCCGGGCCTCTACGGCATGGATGACGTGCTCGGCCTGAGCGGCCAAAGCACCCGGAGCGCCTGAGCACCATGGGCGGCTTCCTCCAGTTCTGGGCCCAGAGCGATGGCGTGGGCCGCACCGTGGCCCTGCTGCTGCTGGCGATGTCCGTCAGCGCATGGGTGCTGATCTTCTGGAAGGGCTGGCAGCTGCGCCGGGCCCGCCTCGACCTGGCGCAGGGCATGAGCGCCTTCTGGAACGCCCCCTCGCTCGACGAGGGCCGCGCCACCGTGGCACGGATCGACCGCGAAGGCGTGCTCGCGCCGCTGCTGCAGGCTGCCACCGAAGCCCCCGCCGCCCAGACCCTGGCCGCCCAGGGTGACCGGGACTCCCAGCTGACCCGCCGCCTGCGCGACGCCCTGCACCGCATCGTGCAGCAGCTGCAGTACGGGCAGGTGCTCCTGGCCTCCGTGGGCAGCACGGCGCCCTTCGTGGGCCTCTTCGGCACGGTCTGGGGCATCTACCACGCGCTCGAGAGCATCTCGGCCGCCGGCAACCTCACCATCGACCGCGTGGCGGGCCCGGTGGGCGAGGCGCTCGTGATGACGGCCGCCGGCCTGGCGGTGGCGATTCCCGCCGTGCTGGCCTACAACGTCTTCGGCAAGCGCATCGGCGCCTGCGAGGCCGAGCTCGAAGGCTTTGCGCACGACCTGCGCGAATTCCTGGACAGCGCCACATCATGACGAGTTGCCGCGTCCCCCCGGGGGACCGCCCAGCACGTGCGCCGGGCGAGGGGCTGACATGAGGTTCGGCCGCCTGGAACGCCGCGAAGCGCCCAAGCCCATGGGCGAGATCAACATGACGCCGCTGATCGACGTCATGCTGGTGCTGCTGGTCATCTTCATGATCACGGCGCCGCTGATGACGTCGTCCCTGCGCCTCGACCTGCCCAAGAGCGAGGCCGCCTCGCCCTCCGACACGCCGCAGTTCATCGCCGTCGCCCTAAGCCCGAGCGGCGAGCTCTTCCTGGGCGAGGAGCGCCTCGACCCGGCGACCTTCAAGACCCGCATCAAGCAGCTCGGCCAGTCCCGCCCCGAGATGGAGGTGCAGCTGCGCGCCGACCAGGCCGTGCCCTACGGCCGCGTGGCCGAGCTGATCGGCTGGATCCAGGACGGCGGCCTGCACCGCATTGCCTTCGTCGCCCAAGCACCGAGCAGCGACAAGCCCTGAAGCGGGCGCACCCCACCCTGCGCCTACAATTTGGCGCATGAACGACAAGTACGCCCCCAACGAGATCGAAGCCGCCGCGCGGCAGTACTGGAACGAACGCGACGCCTACCGTGTTCTAGAGGACGAGAACAAGCCGAAGTTCTACGCCTGCTCCATGCTGCCCTACCCCAGCGGCAAGCTGCACATGGGCCATGTGCGCAACTACACGATCAACGACATGCTCACGCGTCAGCTGCGCATGAAGGGCTACAACGTGCTGATGCCCATGGGCTGGGACGCCTTCGGCCTGCCGGCCGAGAACGCCGCCATGAAGGGCAAGGTGCCGCCGGCGCAATGGACGTACTCCAACATCGCGTACATGAAGTCGCAGATGCAGGCCATGGGCCTCGCCATCGACTGGTCGCGCGAGATCGCCACCTGCCAGCCCGAGTACTACAAGTGGAACCAGTGGCTGTTCCTGAAGATGCTCGAGAAGGGCATCGCCGAGCGCCGCACGCAGGTCGTCAACTGGGACCCGGTCGACCAGACCGTGCTGGCCAACGAGCAGGTGATCGACGGCCGCGGCTGGCGCTCCGGCGCGCTGGTCGAGAAGCGCGAGATCCCGGGCTACTACCTCAAGATCACTGATTACGCCGAGGAACTGCTCGCCGCGGTGGCCAACCCCGAGGACAAGAACTACCTCAGCGGCTGGCCCGAGCGCGTGCGCCTGATGCAGGAGAACTGGATCGGCAAGAGCCAGGGCGTGCGCTTCGCCTTCCCGCATGAGATCAAGGACGCCACCGGCGCGCTGATCCAGGACGGCAAGCTCTACGTCTTCACGACCCGCGCCGACACCATCATGGGCGTGACCTTCTGCGCCGTGGCGCCGGAGCACCCGCTGGCCGCGCATGCCGCTGCCTCGAACCCGGCGCTTGCCGCCTTCATCGAGGAATGCAAGCAGGGCGGCACGACCGAGGCCGAACTCGCCACGCAGGAAAAGAAGGGCATGCCCACGGGCCTCGTGGTCACGCACCCGCTGACCGGTGCGCAGGTGCCGGTGTGGATCGGCAACTACGTGCTGATGAGCTACGGCGACGGCGCCGTGATGGGCGTGCCGGCGCATGACGAGCGCGACTTCGCCTTCGCCAACAAGTACGGCATCGAAATCAAGCAGGTCGTGGCCGTCGAGGGCCAGACCTTCTCGACCACCACCTGGGCCGACTGGTACGGCGACAAGCAGCAGGGCGTGTGCGTCAACTCCGGCGTGCTCGATGGCCTCACCCACAAGCAGGCCGTGGACAAGGTGGCCGAACTCGTCGGGGCCAAGGGCCTGGGCGAGAAGAAGACCACCTGGCGCCTGCGCGACTGGGGCGTGAGCCGCCAGCGCTACTGGGGCACCCCGATCCCCATCATCCATTGCGACGAGCACGGCGCCGTGCCCGTGCCCGAGAAGGACCTGCCGGTCGTTCTGCCCGAGGAATGCATCCCGGACGGCAGCGGCAACCCGCTCAACAAGCACAGCGCCTTCCTGAACGTGCCCTGCCCGGTCTGCGGCAAGCCCGCCAAGCGCGAGACCGACACCATGGACACCTTCGTGGACTCGTCCTGGTACTTCATGCGCTACTGCGACGCGCAGAACAAGGACGCGATGGTCGGCGACGGCACGGCCTACTGGATGCGCCAGGGCGCCGCGATGGACCAGTACATCGGCGGCATCGAGCACGCGATCCTGCACCTGCTGTACGCCCGCTTCTGGACCAAGGTCATGCGCGACCTCGGCCTCGTGAAGATCGACGAGCCCTTCACCAAGCTGCTGACCCAGGGCATGGTGCTGAACCACATCTACTCGCGCCGCACGGACAAGGGCGGCATCGAGTACTTCTGGCCGCACGAGGTCGAGAACGTCTTCGACGAGAAGAGCGGCAAGATCGTCGGCGCCAAGCTCAAGAGCGATGGCTCGGCCATCGACTACGAGGGCGTGGGCACCATGTCCAAGTCCAAGAACAACGGCGTGGATCCGCAGGAGCTGATCAACCAGTACGGCGCCGACACGGCCCGCCTGTTCGTGATGTTCGCCAGCCCGCCCGAGCAGACGCTGGAGTGGAACGACGCCGGCGTGGAAGGTGCGCACCGCTTCCTGAAGCGCGTGTGGGGCTTCGCCGCCAAGCATGCCGACACGCTCAAGGCCGCCGGCAGCGACTTCGCCGCCCTGAGCGCCGACGGCAAGGCCCTGCGCCGCGAGGTGCACCTCGTGCTCAAGCAGGTCTCCTATGACTACGAGCGCATGCAGTACAACACCGTGGTCTCCGGGGCCATGAAGCTGCTGAATGCGCTGGAAGCCTTCAAGGACGTGGCCGGCCAGTCCGCTGCCGTGCGCGAGGGCGTCTCGGTGCTGCTGCGCGTGATCTACCCGGCCTGCCCGCACATCGCCCACACCCTGTGGCAGGAGCTGGGCTTCGCGGCCCAGCTGGGCGACCTGCTCGACACCGCCTGGCCGACCGTCGACGAAGGCGCGCTGGTGCAGGACGAGATCGAGCTGATGCTGCAGGTCAACGGCAAGCTGCGCGGCTCGCTGAAGGTGCCGGCCGGTGCCGACAAGGCCGCCATCGAGGCCGCCGCCCTGGCGCACGAGAAGTTCGCCGAGTTCAGCGGCGGCCAGGCCCCGAAGAAGGTCGTGGTCGTGCCCGGCCGTCTCGTCAACGTGGTGGTCTGAGCGCCATGGCTCGCTCCTTGCGCCTGTCGCGCCGCGGGCTGCTCGCGCTGCCCGTGCTCTCGGGTCTCGCGGCCTGCGGCTTCGAGCTGCGCCGCGAGCCGGAGTTCGCCTTCCAGTCCCTGGCGATGACGGGCTTCGCGCCCGAATCCCCCCTGGCCGAGGAGCTGCGCCGGCAGCTGCGGCAGTCGCCGCTGCAGCTGGTGCAGGACCCGTCCAAGGCCCAGGTGGTGCTGGAGGCGCTGCGGGACAGCCGCGAGCGCTCCGTCGTCGTGTCCACGAGCGCCGGCCAGGTGCGCGAGTGGCAGCTCAAGCTGCAGCTCGACTACCTGGTGCGCACGCCCGGCGGCGAGCCGCTGCTGCCCATCACCGAGCTGCGCATGAGCCGCGAGATGAGCTACCTCGAATCCCAGGCCCTGGCCAAGGAGCAGGAGGAAGCGCAGCTCTACCGCGCCATGCAATACGACGCCGCCGCCCAGGTGATGCGCCGCCTGGCCAGCGTGCGCCTGCGCTGATCGCCCCGCATGCAGATCCGTCCTGACGCGCTGGCCGCGCAACTCGCCAAGGGCCTCAAGCCGCTCTACACCGTGCACGGCGACGAGCCGCTGCTGGCGCAGGAGGCCGCCGACGCCATCCGCGCCGCGGCACGCGCGCAGGGCTACAGCGAGCGCAAGGTCTTCATCGTCAGCGGCGCCTATTTCGACTGGGGCCCGGTGCTGGGCGCGGCGCAGGCCCTGAGCCTTTTCGCCGAGCGCCAGTTCATCGAGATCCGCATTCCCTCCGGCAAGCCCGGCAAGGACGGCTCCGAGGCCCTGCAGCGCTACTGCGCGGCGCTGCCGGAGGACGTGCTCACGCTCGTCACCCTCCCCCGCCTGGACAAGACGCAGCTCTCGAGCGCCTGGTTCACCGCCCTCGACCAGCAGGGCGTGAGCATCAAGGTCGAGCCCGTGGAGCGGCGTGCGCTGCCGCAGTGGATCGCCCAGCGCCTGGCCGCACAGGGTCAGTCCGTCGTGGAAGGCGAGGAGGGCCAGCGTGCGCTGACCTTCTTCGCGGACCGCGTCGAGGGCAATCTGCTCGCCGCGCACCAGGAGCTGCAGAAGCTCGCGCTGCTGCATCCGCCCGGGCCGCTGAGCCTGGAACAGATCGAGGCTGCCGTGCTGAACGTGGCCCGCTACGACGTCTTCAAGCTGAGCGAGGCCATCCTCTCCGGCCAGACGGCCCGCGTGCTGCGCATGCTGGAGGGCCTGGAGGCCGAGGGCGAGGCCGCGGTGCTCGTCCACTGGGCGCTGGCTGACGACGTGCGGGCGCTCAAGCGCGTGCGCGATGCCGTGGAGGCCGGCAAGCCCCTGCCGATGGCGCTGCGCGAGTCGCGCGTCTGGGGCGCCAAGGAACGGCTGTTCGAGCGCATCGTGCCGGGCCTGCACGGCAGCCAGCTCCAGGCACTGGTGGATGCCGCCCAGGTCTGCGACGGCATCGTCAAGGGCCTGCGTCACCGGGACTGGCCGCAGGATCCGTGGGCCGCGCTGCAGAAGCTGGCCCTCCTGCTGCTGGAGACGGCGCAGGGCCAAGCCGGGCGCCAAGCGGGCGGACGTCACGCCAGCCTCGTCCTGAAGGCCTGAGCCCGGCCTTCCGGCCTGCCGCAGCGCGGCATTTCGCGTTATGGTCTGCCCTGTGTTTCCTCGCAGGAAGGCGCCGGCATGCTGCCCCAGTTCCCCCGAGCCCGACCCCTGGCCCCGCTGTGCCTGGGCAGCCTGCTGCTGTGCGCGCTGCCCGGCCTCGCCGCCGCCGCGAGCTGGCAGTTCCAGGTCCGCAGTCCCGAGGGGCAGCCGCTGGCCGATGCGGTCGTCGCGGTCGAGATCAAGGGCCCGACCCGCACCACCAGTGCCCGCGCCGAGATCGCCCAGCGGGACCGCCGCTTCATTCCGAATGTGCTGGTCGTGCAGACGGGCACGGCCGTGTCCTTTCCCAACCAGGACACCGTCCGCCACCACGTCTATTCCTTCTCGCCGGCCAAGCGCTTCGACATCAAGCTCTACGCCGGGACGCCCGCCGAGCCCATCGTGTTCGACAAGCCCGGCGTCGCCCCGCTGGGCTGCAACATCCACGACCGCATGAGCGCCTTCGTCGTGGTGGTCGACACCCCCGTGTTCGGCAAGACCGATGAGCAGGGGCTCCTCACACTGGACGTGCCGCCGGGCGAGCACCTCCTGAAGCTGTGGCATCCGTCGCGCCTGCAGCCGCAGCTCGTGGAGCAGAAGCTCAGCGTGGCGGCCGGCCAGGCCGGCGGCCAGACCAGCCTCGTGCTGGCTCCGCAGTGACGCCGCCGTGAAGGCTTCGATGCCGCTGCCCGCCTTCCTCAACCCGCGCCGCATCGAGGGGCGCATCGTGGCGCTGTTCCTCGGCCTGCTGCTGCTCGTGCAGCTCGCGAGCTACGGCTTCATCGGCCACAGCATCGAGGCCAACGCCGAAGCCGCCATCGACGCCAAGCTGGCCACCGCGGGCCGCATGCTGCAGCGGCTGCTGGTGCAGCAGGCCGCGCGCGAGCAGGCCGCCGCCGAGCTGCTGGCCGCCGACTACGGCTTCCGCGACGCCGTCACCGCGGGCCAGACGCCCGACGGCCAGGAAGACGTCGAGACCTTGCGATCCGCCCTCAGCAACAACGGCGAGCGCGTCAACGCCGCGCTGGTGGCCTACGCCAACGTCAGCGGCCAGCTCGTGGCCGCCACGCGTGAGCACGCCGAGCTCTACCTCCCGCTGCTCAAGCGCAAACAGGTCGACCCCGAGCAGCCCACCCTGGTGCTGCTGGACCGCGAGATCATGCAGGTGGTGACGGTCCCCGTGCGCGCGCCCATGACCATCGGCCACGTGCTGATGGGCTTCCGGCTCGACGAGGTGCCGCTGCTGGACCTCAAGCGCCTGATCAACGTGGACGCCATGTTCGTCATCGGCGAGCGCGGCCGCTGGCAGGACAGCGTGTCCATCGCGGAAGAGGGCGAGCGGGGCCCGGCCTTCATGACCGCGATGTCCGACCTGGCGCCCGGCCAGTCGCTGCGGCGCGAGTGGGGCGGCCAGCACTGGCGTGTGCGCCTGCTGCCCCTGCCGCAGGAGCTGGCGGGCCGCCGCGAGATCGGCGCCGTGATGTGGGCCTCCTTCGACGAGGAGGTCGCGCCCTACCGCCAGCTGCAGTGGTCCCTGCTGGCGCTGACGGCGGCCGGCATCGCTGCCTTCGCGATGGGCAGCGTGTTCACGGCGCGGCGCATCAGCCGGCCCATCGCCGCACTGACGACCTCGGCCCAGCGCCTCGGAGCAGGCGACTACGACACGCCGGTCGCCTCCGGCTCCGACCTCGGCGAGGTGGCCGAGCTCGCCCGCAGCTTCGAGGCCATGCGCCTGGGCATCCGCGAGCGCGAGGAGCAGGTGCACCGCCTCGCCTACTGGGACCCGCTGACCGGGCTGCCCAATCGCGAGCAGTTCAGCCAGCGCCTGCAGGAGCGGGTGCAGGCCAGCGAGGCCCCCTGCGCCGTGCTGATGCTGGACCTCGACCGCTTCAGGCACGTCAACGACGTGCTCGGCCACCGCATGGGCGACCAGCTGCTGTGCGGCGTCGGGGCGCGCCTCACCGAGCTGTGCCGCGGCTCGCAGAGCCTGCTGGCCCGGCTGGGCGGCGACGAGTTCGTGCTGCTGCTGGACGGCGCCGACGAGGCGGCCGCCCTGGCCATGGCGCAGCGCATCCAGCGGGACTTCGAGCAGCCGCTGCACATCGAGGACCAGACGGTCGACCTGGGCGCCGGCATCGGCATCGTGCTGTACCCGCGGCAGGCCCGGGACGCCGGCGGCCTCATGAGCCGCGCAGAGCTGGCCATGTACGCCGCCAAGCGTCGCCAGAGCGGCAGCCAGCTCTACAGCGCCAGCCTCGACGCCGGCAGCCAGGAGTCCCTGAGCCTCCTGGGCGAGCTGCGCCGCGCCGTCGAGGGCGGGCAGCTGCGGCTCTTCCTCCAGCCCAAGGTGGACCTGCGCAGCGGCCAGGTCGTGAGCGCCGAGGCCCTGGTGCGCTGGGAGCATCCGCAGCGCGGCCTGGTGCCGCCGATGCAGTTCATCCCCTTCGCCGAACAGACGGGCTTCATCCGCCAGCTCAGCGCCTGGGTGATCGCCGCCTCGGCCCGCGCCTGCCGCGTGGCCCGCGAGCGGGGTCAGGTCTTGCGCATCAGCGTCAACCTCTCCACGCGCGACCTCATGGACCAGGACCTGCCGCTGAAGATCCGCGCGGCCATCGAGGCCGAGGGCGTGCCGCCGTCCGCCCTGTGCCTGGAGATCACCGAGAGCGCCATCATGGACGACCCCGCGCGGGCGCTGGGCACGCTGGAGCAACTCTCGGCCATGGGCTTCAATCTGAGCATCGACGACTTCGGGACGGGCTACTCCTCGCTGGCCTACCTCAAGCGGCTGCCGGTGGACGAGCTCAAGATCGACAAGAGCTTCGTGATGGCCATGGAGCGGGACCTCGACGACGCCAAGATCGTGCGCTCGACCATCGAGCTGGCGCACAACCTCGGGCTGTCCGTCGTGGCGGAGGGCCTGGAGACGATGCAGGCCTGGCAGATCCTCGCGCGCCTGGGCTGCGACGAGGGCCAGGGCTACTACATCAGCCGGCCCATGCCCGAGGCCGCGTTCAACGACTGGCTGGCGCAGTGGTCGCCCCCGTCGCTCGACGCCGAGGATCCGCCGGACACGCTGCTGGCCGGGCTCGGCTGACCCCGCGCCCGGGCCCGATCAGGGCCGCATCAAGGCGCCATGAGCGGCAGCTCCAGCACGAAGCGGCTCCCCCGCCCGGGCTCGCTGCTGACGCGGATGCGCCCGCCCAGGAGCGTCTCCACGATGTTCAGGCAGATGGAGAGCCCGAGCCCGCTGCCGCCCTGGCCGAACTTGGTCGTGAAGAAGGGCTCGAAGACGCGCTTGAGCACGGCCTCGCTCATGCCCACGCCGTCGTCGGACAGGCTCAGGTGGACCTGGTCCGGCCCGGCGAGCTGGGCCTCCAGCTGCAGCCGGCCCTGTTCGCGTCCCTCGAAGGCATGGGTGACGGCGTTGTTGATGAGGATCACCAGCACCTGGCTCAGCGCTCCGGGGTAGCCCTGCAGCATCAGCCCCTGGGGCACGGCGAGCTGCAGGTGCACGCCGGCGCGGCGCAGCATGAGGCCCAGGCTCTGCTGGCATTGCTGGCACAGCTCCAGCAGCTCGTAGGGCCGGCGCTGCTCGGCGCTGCGGTCCACCGCCACCTGCTTGAAGCTGCGTACCAGGGCCGCGGCCGTGTCCATGCAGCGCTCGATCACCTCGAGACCCTCGCGCGTGCGTTCGGCATGCAGCTGCCAGTCGCTGCGCCGCAGGGCACCGCGCTGGACCTGTTCCTCGAAGTCGCGGGCGTCGCTCAGCAGCGCGGACGCCACGAGCAGGCTGTTGCCGATGGGCGTGTTCAGCTCATGCGCCACGCCCGCCACCATGGCGCCCAGCGCGGCGAGCTTCTCCTGGGCCATCACATGGCGCTGCAGCTCCGAGAGGCGCAGGTAGGCGCGCGCGTTGTCCAGCGCGATGGCCGCGTAGGCGCAGAGGCTGGCGAAGATCAGCTCCTCGCGATGCCCGTAGGCCGCCACCTTGGGCGTCTGCACCGTCATGACGCCGACCACGCGCTCGCTGATCATCAGGGGCGAGAACATCACGCTGTGCATCTCGCTCGTGCCCGGCACCTGGGACTCCTCGTGCGGCCGCTCGTCGATGCCCAGCACGAAGCCGCGGCGCTCGCGGACGCAGCGGGCGCAGTAGCTGTGGACCTCCTCCACCGGCACCGGCGGGTCGACGAAGGCCTGCCCCTCCTCCACCCCGAAGGCGCAGACCAGCTGCGTCCGCGTCTCGTCGAGCAGGTAGATGGCCATGCAGCTGACCGGCAGCATGGCGTGCACATGGCGCTCCAAGGCCTCGAACACGCGCTCCGACACGAGCTCTGCGGTGATCTCCTGCCCGATGCGGCTCAGGTGGGTGAGCACCTGGTGCGCATCCTCCAGCACCTGGGCGCGCGCCGACTCGGCCTCGGCGAGGCGACGCAGATGTTCGCGCTCGGCGGACATGGCCTCGATCTGCTGGTGCAGGTGCAGGGCCGCGGCACGCTTGGCGGCCTCGTCGCTGAGGCTGTCGCGGCGCACGAGGGCGGCGCGGCGGGCGTGGGCATAGGCCTCCTCATGGCGCCCCGCGGCGGCCAGCGCCTCGGCGGCCTCCTCCAGCAGCCCGGGCGGCGCCCGGTACCCCTCGATGGCACTGGCCAGCGCCACCGCCTCGGTCAGGCCTTCCAGCACGACGGCGGCGGTCGCGCCGGCGGAGCGGGCGATGGACGTCAGCAGCCACAGCAGCTCCACGCGCATCGTCTGCTGCTGCAGCTGCTGTGCCAGCCCGAGCGCCGCCTGCGCCACGCCCCGGGCGTCGTCGAGCCGGTGCAGGCGGTGCAGGCTGCGGGCGCGCCCCAGCTCGCCATCGAGGCGCAGGTCGGTGGAGCCGACCTGCAGCGCGCGCGCCACGAGCGTCTCGAACAGCGCCAGGGCCTGCGGGGCATGGTCGGAGTCCAGCTCCACCTGCCCGAGGTAGCTCAGGGCCAGCAGGATCGTGCGGCTGACGGGATGGCTGTCGAGCGTCTCGAGGCATTCCTGCAGCAGCTCCCGCGCGGCCGCCACCTGCCCGACCCGCCGCATCGCCTCGCCCGTCTGGGCCAGGCACAGGCCGATGGAGCCGGGCCAGCCGGCCTTGCGGGCCAGCGCCAGGCCGCGTTGCAGCCAGTCGATGGCGCGGGCGTAGTCGGAGGCCGCGGTGAAGGTGAAGCCCAGGTTCGAGGCGAGGGCCATGGCGCGGCGCAGCTGACCGGACGCGAGCGCCTGCTCGAAGCCGAACTCGAACCAGCTCGCCGAGGCCGCGAAATGCGACAACAGCCCCTCGCGCACACCGAGGTAGTCCGCCAGCGCCGCCGCGCACATCGGCGAAAGGCCCTCCGCCGATTCGGGCAGGCGCCCCGCCCAGGCCTGACGGGCCTGCTCCGCGTCCTGGAGCATGTCGGAGCGCGCCAGCACGATGCGGAAGTACAGCTGCCGCTCCGGCTCCGCCGCCTGCTCGGCGTGCAGCAGCGCCTCCTGCAGGGACTGGCGCAGGGCCTGGGTGTCCCCGCGATCCGCCGCGAGCATGTGGTGCAGCCAGCAGACATCGGCCAGGCCGCAGGCATCGTCCACGGTGGCGAACAGCGCGCGGGCCTGCGCCGCGGCCTGCTCGGCCTCGTCCAGGTGCAGATGCTGCAGATGGACCTCGGCCAGGACCAGCGTCATGCGCCCCTGGAGCTGCACGCGCTCCTCGCCGGCCAGCGCCAGCCCCGGCAGCGCCTCCAGCACCTGCGTGGCCCACAGCAGGGCCTGATGGCCGTCCTGCTGGCGTTCGGTCCAGGCCCGCCGGGCCAGGGCCAGCATGGACAGCGACGACTCGCCCCCGCCCGCAGGCGTCAAGCGACCCGGAAACAGCGCAGGCCTGCGAAGCCAATCCATGGTGTGCCTTCAACCCGACGACAGCCGCAAGGCTATCGCAGGCCTCCCGCCGCTGGGAAGCCCTGCATGAGGGACGCCCCCGCGGCCTGCCGGCGGGCTCAGTAGCCCTGGCCGCGCTCCACGCGATGCCGTAGCGGCGCACCGCTGCGCCACGCCCGCACATTCGCCGCCACCACCTGGGCGGCGGAACGCGGGTCCGTCTGGGCCGCCGTGTGGGGCAGCACGGTCACGCGCTCATGCCGCCAGAAGGGATGGGGCGCGGGCAGCGGCTCCTGCTGGAAGACGTCCAGCACCGCATGCCCCACCTGCCCACGATCGAGCGCCGCCAGCAGCGCCGCCTCGTCGACGTGCGCCCCGCGCGCGAGGTTGATCAGGCTGGCCCCAGGCTTGAAGGCCGCGAGGCGGCGGGCATCGAAGAAGCCGCGGGTCTCGTCGGTGAGCGGCAGCAGGTTGATGACCGTGTCCGCGCGGGCCAGCCCCTGGGCCAGCCCCTCGGCGCCGTGCAAGCCTTGCAGCCCCTCCACCGCCCGCGGGCGGCGGCTCCAGCCCGCGACGGCATAGCCCAGGCCGGCCAGCGCGCGGCCGACGCGCCCGCCCAGCTCGCCCTGCCCCAGGACCAGCACCTGCCATTCCGCGGCGCGCAGCTGCTGCGGCTGCCGCCACAGCGCCTCGCGCTGCTGGCGCTGGCACTGGAAGAAGCCCCGGTGCAGGGCCAGCGTGGCCCACAGCGCGGTCTGCACCATGGCCTCGTTCATGGCCGGGTCGACCATGCGGCACAGCGGCGGCTCACGCGGCACGGTGGCGTCGAGCAGCAGGCGATCGACGCCGGCCCACAGCGACTGGATGAACCCCAGCGCCGGCAGGCCCTGCAGGCTGCCCGGCGGCGGGTTGGCCACCACGGCGATGTCGATGCGCCCGGCGGCCGCGTCATCGGCGGGCGACTGCAGGATCCACTCCTCGCCCGGCAGCGCCTGCTGCAGGGCCGCCAGCCAGCGCTGCTGTTCGGCCCGTCCCTCGGGCTGGTCCAGGCGCCAGCCTCCGCATAGCAGCAGGGCCATCAGCTGTCCCGGTCCTCCAGGGCCTCGCACAGCGCTGTGAGGCCCACGCGGACGGTGGCGGCGCGCACGGCGTGGCGGTCCCCCTTGAACAGCTCGTGCCAGACCTTGACCGGCTTGCCGTGGTGGTAGAGCGCCAGCCAGACCGTGCCGACGGGCTTGTCCTCGCTGCCGCCGCTCGGGCCGGCGATGCCCGTCACGGCCAGCGTCCATTCCACCGGCGCGTGCGCATAGAGCCCGCGGGCCATGCTTTGCGCCACCTCGGCGCTGACGGCGCCATGCAGCTCCAGCAGGCCGGGCGGCACGCCCAGCATCTCGGTCTTGGCCTGGTTGCTGTAGCTCACCACGCTGCGCTCGAACCACTGGCTCGAGCCGGCCAGGCTCGTGCAGGCCGCCGCGATGAGGCCGCCGGTGCAGGACTCCGCCGTGCCCATGCGTTCGCGCCGCTGGATGAGCGCGAGGGCGATGCGTTCGATCAGTTCGGGTTCGTCAGGGCACAGCATGATGGTCATCCTCCGAGGGTGAAGCGCCACAGCGCCAATGCCACGAGCGTACATCCGGCCGCGACGAAATCATCCAGAAGAATGCCCAGGCCCTGGCGCCAGCCGATGGGCTCGCCGGGGCGGCACTTGAAGAGCCCGTCCGCCCATCGCACGGGGCCGGGCTTGGCGGCGTCGAAGTAGCGGAACAGGGCGAAGGCGAGCAGCTGCCCGCCGAAGCCCACCGGCATCACGAGGCACAGGATGAGCCAGAAGGCGAGGATCTCGTCCCAGACGATGGCGCCAGGGTCGGCCACGCCCAGGTGCTGGGCGGTGCGCGTGCAGGCCCACACGCCCACCAGCGTCCCCACGGCGATCAGGGCCAGCCACTGCAGGTCGTTCAGCCAGGGCTGCAGCAGCACGAAGCTGAGCCAGGCCCACAGCGTGCCGACGGTGCCCGGTGCCACGGGCGACAGGCCGCTGCCGAAGCCCAGCGCGATCCAGCGGGCGGGGTGGCGCAGCATGAAACCGGCGCTCGGGCGGCGCGGGGCGGAACGCCGCATCGCGGCACTGCCGGCCGGGGCTTCCGCCGGCGCTTCGGCCATGTGCACGTCGTCCGGGCGCAGCGGGGCGCCGACGTCGTCCACGGGCTCCGGGGTCAGGTCTTGCGGGTGGCTCATGATCAGCTCTTGAAATGATCGAAGGACGCGAAGCGCAGGGTCAGCGGTGCACCCTGGGCGTCGAGGACCTCGAGGCCGGGCTCAGCACGGATGCGGCCCACGCGGCGCACCGGCGTGCCCGCGCGCGCGGCGGCGTCCAGCACGGCCTGGTGCTGCTGCGGCGCCGCGGTGAAGACCAGCTCGTAGTCGTCGCCACCCGCCAGCAGGCATTCGTGCTGCAGGGCCAGGTCTTGCCCGGCGAGGACGGCGCTGCGCGGCAGGGCCTCGGCGTCGATCGTCGCCCCGACGCCCGAGGCCTTGAGCACATGGCCGAGATCGCCCATCAGCCCGTCCGACACATCGATGGCGCTGCTGGCGATCCCGCGCAGCGCCTGGCCCAGCGCCACGCGGGGCTGAGGCAGCTCCATGGCGCGGCGCACCTGCGCGAAGTCGTCCCCCGGCAGGCTCACCGTCCCGCGGAAGACCTCCAGCGCCAGGCGTGCATCACCGAGCGTGCCACTGACCCACAGCTCGTCACCGGGCCGGGCGCCGCTGCGCAGCAAGACCTGACCCTGCGGCGCCTCGCCCATCACGGTGATGCAGATGTTCAGCGGGCCCGCCGTGGTGTCCCCGCCGGCCAGGGCAATGCCGTGGGCATCGGCCAGCGTGAAGAGGCCGCGGGCGAAGCCCTCCAGGAAACCGGCATCGGCTCGGGGCAGCGAGAGGGCCAGGAAGAAGGCACGGGGCGTCGCGCCACAGGCGGCCAGGTCACTGAGGTTGACGGCGAGGGCCTTGTGGCCGAGCCGCTCGGGCGCGACCGTCGAGAGGAAATGCCGGCCCTCGACCAGCATGTCCGTCGACACCAGCCACTGCCAGCCCGGCGTCGGCGCCAGCACGGCGCAGTCGTCGCCGATGCCCTTGACGACACCGGGCGCGGACGCGCCCTCGCGATCGAAGAAACGGCGGATCAGCTCGAATTCACCCAGGCTTGCACTCATGCGGTGATTGTCGCCGCGCCGGCGTCCGCTTCAGCGCAGCAGGTTCGACAGCTCGACGGCCGACTTCACTTCCATCTTGTCGAAGACCCGCGCCCGGTGCACCTCCACCGTGCGCACGCTGATGTGGAGCTGGTCCGCGATGAGCTTGTTGGGCAGCCCCTGCACGATGAGCTGCATCACCTCGCGCTCGCGGTCCGTCAGCTCCTGCACGCGCTGCTGGAGCTGGCGCTCCTGCGTCCGCCGGGCGATGGCCTCGCCGCTCTGGGCCAGCGCCTGCAGTACGCGGTCCACGAGGGCGTTGTCGGAGAAGGGCTTCTCGACGAAGTCGTAGGCCCCGCGCTTGAGCGCATCCACCGCGCTCGGCACATCGCCATGGCCGGTGAGGAAGATCACGGGCAGGCGCTCCAGCAGGCCTCGCTCGATCAGCCGCTCGAACAGCGCCAGGCCGCTCAGGCCGGGCATGCGGACGTCCAGCAGCACGCAGCTCGGGCAGTTCGGCCACTGCGCGCCGCCGTCAGGCAGGGCGTCGAGGAACTCGAGGAAGGCTTCGGCGCTGGGGAAGCCCTCGAAGAGCTGGCGGCGCGAGCGGAGCAGCCAGCCCAAGGCGTCGCGCACGACCTCCTCGTCGTCGACGATGTAGACCATGGGCAGGCTGACGGACATGGGCAGGCTCCTGATCGGCAACGTGGATGTTAGACGCTCACACCGCGGGGTCCACGGGCAGGGTAAAGCGGAACACGCAGCCGCGCCGCGCGCCCTCCTCGCCCAGGTTCTCGAAGTCCATCGCGCCGCCGTGCTGCTCGATCACCGTGCGGCACAGGCTCAGGCCGAGGCCCATGCCCTCGCTGCGCGTCGTGAAGAAGGGCGTGAAGAGCTGGCGCGCGACGCCCTCGGGGATGCCCGGTCCGCGGTCCTGCACGGTGATCATGACCCAGCGTCCCTGCTGGCTGGCGCCCAGCGTCAGCACGCGCTCGCCCAGCGCCGTGTGCGCCTCCATCGCCTGGATGCCGTTGCGGCTGAGGTTCAGCAGCACCTGCTCGACCATCGTGCGGTCGCAGCGCAGATCCGGCAGCCCGTCCGGCACGCTCACGTCGATGCGCGTGCCGCTCTTGCGCGCCTGCAGCCGGATCAGCGGCAGCACCGCCTCGAACAGCTGCGGGAAGGCGATGCGCTCGCGCGCCTGCTCGCGGCGCCGCACGAAGTCATGCACGCTCTTGATCACACGGCCGGCGCGCTCGGCCTGCTCGGCGATGCGGGTGACGGCCTGGCGCACCATGTCGGGCGTCTGCGGGTCCTGGGCCTCGAGGCGCAGCAGGTTGAGCGAGGCGGTCGCGTAGCTGGCGATGGCCGACAGCGGCTGGTTCAGCTCGTGGCTCAGCAGCGAGGCCATCTCGCCCACCGTCGCCAGGCGCGCCGTGGCCTGCAGGCGCTCCTGCTGCTGCCGTGAGAGCTCCTCGATGCGGCGCTGCTCGCTGATGTCCAGCGCCGCGCTCATCCAGCCCGTCTGTTGGCCCTGGGCATCCAGGAGCGGGGCCTCGAAGATCATCACCGGGAAGCGCTCGCCCGTGCGCCGCATGAAGACCGTCTCGAAGCCCTGGCGCGGATCCTGGCCGCCCGCGGCGGGCTCGTCCGCCTGCCAGCGGGCGCTGCGCTCGCGGTGGCGGCGCCGGTATTCCTCGACGAACTCGGGCGGCCAGTAGGGCGGCGCACTCTGCTCGCTCTCGCCGCCGGTGGCCAGGATCTCCTCGGCGCTGAAGCCCACCATCTGGCAGAAGGCCGGGTTCACGTAGCTCACGCGGCCGTCCATGTCGCGGGCGCGCAGGCCGGTGATCAGCGAGTTCTCCATCGCCTTGCGCAGCGCCAGCGCCTCGGCCAGCGCGCGCTCGGCAAAGGCGCGCCGCCGCACGTCGCGCGCCAGCAGCACCACCACCGCGAAGAGCGCGAGCGAGAGGCCCAGCACCAGCGAGGTCATCAGGTTGGGGATCAGCTTCGGGCTGCCCGCGGCGCTGTCCACACGCAGCTGCAGCGTCACGCCGGGGAGGTCCAGCACGCGCTCGGCGCGGTAGTGGCCGGCGCCTCGCACCAGGCCCGCGCGGGCGAGCCGCGTGCCGTCGCCCTCGACGAAGCTGAACTCGTGCCGGCGCGCCTGCTCGGGGGTGGAGGCCTCGTCCAGCCAGGGCCGCAGGCCGATCGTGGCGACGAGATAGCCCTCCGTGCGCCCCGCCTGCAGGCGCGGCAGGCACAGGTCGATCACCTCCAGGCCGTCCCCGCCGCTCAGGGGCACGAAGTAGCTGCGGGAGAACTGCGGCGAGCCCTGGCGCACGGCGGCCGTGCAGGCCAGCTCGGACTCCAGCTGCAGCTCGGTGCGGCCCAGTCGCGCGAAGATCGGCCCGCCGAAGGGCGAGTCGACGGCCCGCTGCACCTGCCGTGCGGCGTCCCGCCATTCCAGCCGCAGCAGGGGGCGCGAGGCGCGCAGCAGGCGGGCTGCCTCGGCCTGCCAGTTGATCGCGCCGTCCTCCCACATGAGCGCCTGCACGTCCTGCATCTGGCGCGATCCCAGCTGCTGCAGACGGCCGACGAGCTCCAGCGCCAGGGCATCGACCTGGTCCTGCGCCCGCTGGGTCTCGTAGCTGAGCGTCAGCGCCAGCAACAGGCTCTGTGCCACCAGCAGCAGCGACACGAGGGCGACCCACAGCAGCCAGCGGCGCCCCCGGCGGGCGGGCAGCGGCGCCGGCACGGGCGCTGGCGGGGCATCGGGGCGGGAGGCGGGAAACGGGTCCGGGCTCGCGCTGTCGGGGCGGGAATCACTCATGAGGTCGGCCCAGTATTGCTGCAGGCGGCGCAAATCAGATGCGCAGTTTCGCGTACCCCGGCCGGCGCATTCGGGTTCACACTAGGGTTTGAGACCCGCGGCCGCCTTCCCGGCATGGGCTGGACCACATGCCGATTCGGCATGATGGCGTCAGCCCCCGTCAGGACCCGGCTCCTACAATCGCCGCCCACCCCGGCTTGTCCGGGCAGGCGTCCGGCCCCGTGCCAGGCGTCGGCTCCGGCCCAGAACGACGAGATCTGTCCATGCCCACTGCTGAACAAAAACGCGCCCAGCTCCGCCAAGCCGCCCTGGAGTACCACGAGTTTCCGACCCCGGGCAAGATCGCCGTCACGCCCACCAAGCAGCTGGTCAACCAGCGTGACCTGGCCCTCGCCTACTCGCCCGGCGTCGCCGCGGCCTGCGAGGAGATCGTCGCCGACCCGGCCAATGCCTTCCGCTACACCTCGCGCGGCAACCTCGTCGCCGTGGTCACCAACGGCACGGCCGTGCTGGGCCTCGGGGACATCGGTCCGCTGGCCTCCAAGCCGGTGATGGAGGGCAAGGGCGTCCTGTTCAAGAAGTTCGCCGGCATCGACGTGTTCGACCTGGAGATCCAGGAGCGCGACCTCGACAAGCTCGTCGACGTGATCGCCGCGCTGGAGCCCACCTTCGGCGGCATCAACCTCGAGGACATCAAGGCGCCGGACTGCTTCTACGTCGAGCGCAAGCTGCGCGAGCGCATGCAGATCCCCGTGTTCCACGATGACCAGCACGGCACGGCCATCGTCGTCGGCGCGGCGCTGCTCAACGGCCTGAAGGTGCTGGGCAAGGACATCAAGCAGGTCAAGCTCGTGACCTCCGGCGCCGGCGCGGCCGCACTCGCCTGCCTGAGCCTGCTGCTCAAGCTCGGCCTGCCCCGCGAGAACATCTGGGTGACGGACCTCGCCGGTGTCGTCTACGAGGGCCGTACGGAGCTGATGGACCCGGACAAGGCGCAATTCGCGCAGAAGACCGAGCAGCGCAGCCTGCGCGAGGTGATCGCCGGGGCCGATGTCTTCCTGGGCCTCTCGGCTGGCGGCGTGCTCAAGGCGGACATGGTGGCCAGCATGGCCGAGCGCCCGCTGATCTTCGCGCTGGCCAACCCGACGCCGGAGATCCTGCCCGAGGAAGTGCAGGCGGTGCGCACCGACGCCGTGATGGCCACCGGCCGCACGGACTACCCGAACCAAGTCAACAACGTCCTGTGCTTCCCCTACATCTTCCGCGGAGCCCTGGACTGCGGCGCGACCACCATCACCGATGAGATGGAAATCGCCGCCGTGCACGCCATCGCCGAGCTGGCCCAGGCCGAGCAGAGCGAGGTGGTGGCCGCGGCCTATGCCGGCGCCAACCTGAGCTTCGGGCCCGAGTACCTGATCCCCAAGCCCTTCGACCCGCGGCTGATGATCAAGATCGCCCCGGCCGTGGCGCAGGCCGCGATGGACTCCGGCGTCGCCCGCCGCCCCATCACCGACTGGGACGCCTACCGCGAGAAGCTGCAGAGCTTCGTCTACGCCTCCGGCACGACGATGAAGCCCATCTTCCAGATCGCCAAGCGTGCCGGCGCCAACAAGCGCGTGGCCTACGCCGAGGGCGAGGAGGAACGCGTGCTGCGCGCCGTGCAGGTGGTGGTCGATGAAGGCCTCGCCCGCCCGACGCTGATCGGCCGCCCCGCCGTGATCGCCCAGCGCTGCGAGCGCTTCGGCCTGCGCCTGCAGGAGGGCCGCGACTACGACATCGTCAACGTCGAGCAGGACCACCGCTACCGCGACTACTGGCAGACGTACCACCGCCTGACCGAGCGCAAGGGCGTGACGGAGCAGCTGGCCAAGATCGAGATGCGCCGCCGCCTGACGCTGATCGGCGCGATGCTGCTGCACAAGGGCGAGGTCGACGGCATGCTCTGCGGGACGTGGAGCAACACGGCCATGCACCTGCAGTACATCGACCAGGTCATCGGCAAGCGTCCGGGCGTCAAGACCTACGCCTGCATGAACGGCCTGATCCTGCCGGGCCGCCAGGTCTTCCTGGTCGACACGCACGTCAACTACGACCCGACCGCCGAGCAACTGGCCGAGATCACCGTGATGGCCGCCGAGGAGTTGCGCCGCTTCGGCATCCGCCCCAAGGCCGCCCTGCTCTCGCACAGCAACTTCGGCTCCAGCAACAACCCCTCGGCCGTGAAGATGCGCGAGGCGCTGGCGCTGATCCAGCAGTCCGCCCCCTGGCTGGAGGTGGACGGCGAGATGCACGGGGACACCGCCCTCGATGCCAACTACCGCACCCAGCTGATGCCCCGCACCACGCTGTCGGGCGAGGCCAATCTGCTGGTGATGCCCAATATCGACGCCGCCAACATCAGCTACAACCTGCTGAAGACGACGGCCGGCGGCGGCATCGCCATCGGCCCGGTGCTGCTCGGCGCGGCCAAGCCGGTGCATGTGCTGACGCCCTCGGCCACCGTCCGCCGCATCGTCAACATGACGGCCCTGACGGTCGCGGACGCCAACGCCGCCCGCTGAAGTCCAGGCCCGCTGCGCCCCGGTCCGGGAGGGCCGGGGCCGCCCTGCGAACGGCGTCTAGCTTGCTGCAATGCAGTAATCCGGCGGTCGTCAGGGGCCCGGTTTGCACCATATTTGTGCAATCCGCCGCTTGAGGTGACGACTCTTAACAAAAGTTTGTGACGGCTCACTGAGCGCGAATCCTGAGCGGAAAGTGTGTATTTAAGCCCTCCATAAGCATGGTGGGCGCACACTCACATTGCCGCATTTCTAGGCATCGGCAAAACCCTCGGCTTGAGATTTCCGGGGGGCTTCGGTACCATCTTGCCTTCAGGATTCAGGGTAAACCCGTGTTTTTGCTCGATCGGTCAGGGGCTCAGCGTCCGTGGCGTCCGTGGGCCAAGGCCCTCGCGACAGCCGCCCACGCCGCTGTCGCGGCGGCCCTCCTTGTGTCGGCGCCCGCAGCGCTCGCCAAGGGGAACGCCAGCGCAGGCGCCGCCTCGACTGACGCAGCCAGCAGCACGGTGGCCTTGTCGGCCTTGCCGCGCGAAGCCCAGCAGACCCATCAGCTGATTCTTTCCGGGGGACCTTTCCCCTACGCGAAAGACGGCGTGGTGTTCGGCAATCGCGAGAGGCAGCTGCCGAAGAAGGCTCGCGGCTTCTACCACGAATACACCGTCAAGACGCCCGGGGCTCGCAACCGGGGCGCCCGGCGGATCGTGTGTGGCGGCCAGCCCCCCAGCAATCCCGAGGTTTGCTATTACACCGAGGATCATTACGCGAGCTTTCGCAAGATCGTGAAATGAGCAGCGGCGCACCCAGTTCTGTGACCATTCTAGGAGGAACGTGACCATGCTTTTGCAGACCGTCCGTCCCAATATCGTGCAGGCCATACGGGCCTACCGCGTAGAGGACTTGATGCAGGCGGCCCAGGCGGCCGGCCAGCATTTCCTCTATGCCAACCTGACCGAGGCGGAGTCCAAGCAGGAGGTGCTGGAAGGGATTGCACAGTCATTCCTCTTCCCCGCCCATTTCGGCAAGAACCTCGACGCGCTGTATGACTGCATGACCGACCTGGTCCACAAGTCGGGCGCTCAGCCGGGCTTCGTCGTGGTGCTGGAGCAGCTGCCGGACAACCTGCGCTTCGACCGTGAATCGCGCGAGCAGCTGCTGGATGTCTTCCGTGACGCCGCCGACTACTGGGGCGACCGCAAGATACCTTTCCGGTGTTTCTATTCTTTTCAGTAGCCCGCTCCCAAGAAAACGGGTCATGGGAGCGGGCTGCTGAGGTGGCCCCGGTTGCTGAGAAACCTGCAACGAAGAGCAGCAAGGCTGCTGCCAATGCCAATTTCGGCATGAACATGCCAATGATGAGCAGCGCGTTCGATACGGCCATGTGGCTCAGCGCAGCATGAGATCCCCCCCTACGGCCTGACGGCCGCCCCCTCGAGGGGGCAATACCGACTGCCCGGCAAAGCCGGATCAGCGGTATTCGCTGGGGGCGAAGCCCACCGGGTTGCACCGGTGGGCTTCTTTGTTTTTGGGAGCGGCTGGCGTCTTGGGGGCGCTGAGCACCCGGTGCGAGGGGGCGATGGCGGGAGGACGGCTTGATGGCGGGAGCGCTCGTTCGCTGCATCGAATTCAGGACCCGAAAGCCGCCATTCACGGAAACTAATTCAGCCGCGTCAATGGCGTCGGCGTCGGCGTCGGCGGTAATGCATGGTTGGGCTTAGGCGCCTTGGCCGAGGATGAAACTCGTTTTCCGAGTCTTCCTTCGCCGATGTCCACTTCAAACACGGCCCGATTGGATTTTCGAACAGCGTACCAACCAACGAGATTGCTCCCCACGAACTCTCGCTCGGCGTCTTCACGATTGAACTTCAAGTTCACTAGGTAGTACTTGCCGCCCAAGAAATCATCGGTTGATTCACAATAAAAGGTGCCTGCAAGGTCTCCAACGAAGTGCCGATCCTTCGCAATAGCGATGAGTACCTCACAGGCCGCAGCGCCACTGAAGGGCATTGAGCCGGCGACAGCGAATTGAGATGCACACAGCATGACTGCAAGGACGGGGACGCGCGGAGGCTGAATAGGCATTTCGGCAGCTCAGCGTGTTCTCGGGAAACAGCCAACGCCACCCCGGCAGCCGCGCCGCACCCCTGATCGGCGCCCCCGGCCATCCCCAAGCCCTTGATGGACCATCAAAGTCTCCCATTCAGCTGCATGCTCATACAGCACTAAATTTCCAGCAAAAGCGGCCCATCTTGCATCCTCGACGAGGATTCGCTGCTGCCACGAAACGCCCATGATGCCAGCCGCGGCGTCAGGTCAGCGCCCTCGCGAATACCAACGATCGCGACACGCAATCGACCTGCCGCCGCTGCGGGCCATACGGGTACTTGACCAGTTGCGCGCACGGCTGCGCCTGATGCACGACAGCCTGCGAACAGAAGAGTCCCCTGGATTCCCTGCTGGCCCAAACGATTTGCCACAAAGCGGACGCTGGTGAACTTCCGCATGTAACCTGCAGCCATCACCGCCTCCAACCCGCAGCCCCCCAAGAAAAAGGCCCGCCGATTGGCGGGCCTTGTCATTGCTGGAGCTGCTGCGCCAGGGCGACGTATTCGTGCACCGGCACCTCCTCGGCCCGGCGCTGCAGGTCGAAGTGCCCCTGGAAGCCGCGCTGGGCGAGCCAGACGCCCAGGCTGTGGCGCAGGAGCTTGCGGCGCTGGGAGAAGGCGGCGGCGACCATCTGCTCGAGCAGGGCGGCATCCAGCGCCGGCGGCACGGCCAGCGGGATCATGCGGACGATGGCGGAATCCACCCGCGGGGGCGGGTCGAAGCACTCGGGCGGCACGTCGAGCACCGACTCGATCTGGTAGCGCCACTGCAGCATCACCGACAGGCGGCCGTAGTCCTTGTTGCCCGGCGCGGCCGCCATGCGGTCCACGACTTCCTTCTGCAGCATGAAGTGGTGGTCCACGACATGGTCCACGAAGCCCAGCAGATGGAAGAGGATGGGCGTGGAGATGTTGTACGGCAGGTTGCCGACCACGCGCAGCTTCTGGCCCTTCGCCGCCGCGAGGGCCGCGAAGTCGACCTTCAGGACGTCGGACTCGATCACCTCCAGGTCCCCCCGCTTGCGCAGGCGGGCCGCGAGGTCCCGGTCCAGCTCGATCACGGTCAGCGGCTGGATGCGCGCCAGCAGCGGCAGCGTCATGGCGCCCAGGCCGGGGCCGATCTCCACCATGGCATCACCGGCCTCCGGCGCGATGGCGTCGATGATGGATTCGATCATCACGCGGTCGGTCAGGAAGTGTTGACCGAAACGCTTGCGGGCGACGTGCTGCATCAGGCG
Source organism: Burkholderiaceae bacterium (assembly GCA_041906185.1). Classification (GTDB taxonomy): domain Bacteria; phylum Pseudomonadota; class Gammaproteobacteria; order Burkholderiales; family Burkholderiaceae_C; genus Roseateles_B. The sequence continues at coordinate 139,908 of JAYRJQ010000004.1, read as the reverse complement.
CCTTCGCTCACTGCCACTCGCGCATCTCGATGAAGGCGTTGGCACGCAACTCCTTCACCCAGTCCTTGTAGGCGTCCTCGTAGCGGCGCTCGCGCAGCGCGGCACGCGCCTGCTCGCGCAGCTGCTTGGGCTGCAGCTCGACCTGCCGGCGCTCCAGCACCTGGATCATGTGCATGCCGAAGCGCGACACCACCGGGCCGGAGATGCCGTTCAGCGGCAGGCCGTTCATCGCCTCCTCGAACTCGGGCACGAAGTTGCCCGGGCCGGCCCAGCCGAGATCGCCGCCATTGGGGGCGCTGCCGTCTTCCGAGTTCTCGCGGGCGACCTGCTCGAAGGTGGTCTGCTTCGTCTCGATGGCGCGCTTGAACTCCTGCAGGCGGCGCGCGGCCACCTCGGCCGTCAGCTGCTGCGACGGGCGCAGCAGCACGTGGCGGGCGTGCGTCTCGGTGATGATGTTGGGATTGGCCGCGGCCTCGCGGGCCAGCAGCTTGATGATGTGGAAGCCCACATCCGAGCGGATCAGGCGCGGGTTCACCTGGCCGGGCTTGAGCTCACGCACGGCATCCACGAAGACGTCCGGCAGGCGGTCAGCCTGGCGCAGGCCCACTTCGCCGCCGCGCTCGCGGTTGGCATCCTCCGAGAACTCGCGGGCCACCTTGGCGAAGTCCTCGCCGGCCTTCACGCGGGCCAGCGCCGTTTCCGCGCGGGCCTTGCGCTCGGCGATCTGGGCTTCCGTGCTCTTCTCCGGGATCGGCACCAGCACCTGGGCGATGTTGAGCTGCGGGTTGCTGTCCGCCTTGGCCTGCCGCTCTTCCAGGTAGCGGTCGATGTCGCCGTCGGTGATGCTGATGCGCTTCTGCACCTCGCGCTCCCGCACACGCTCGATCAGCATCTGGTCGCGCAGGTTCTCGCGGAAGGTGCGGAAGTCCATGCCGTCCGCCTTGAGGCGCTCGCGGAGCTCCGGCATCGTCAGCTTGTTCTGGGCCGCCACGTTGGCGACCACACGATCCAGCTCGGGCTCGTCGATGCGCGACCCTGTCTCGCGGGCCAGCGTTACCATGGCGCGTTCCTCGATCAGGGACTCCATGGCCTGCTTGCGCAGCGCTTCCATGTCGGGGTTGGCCTCGCCGCGGCGGCGGGCCTCCTCTCGCGCGCGCTCGGCCCGCAGCGTGATTTCACTGGCCGCCACCACGTCCTGGTTCACCACGACCGCGATATGGTCCCCGGGCTTGATGCGGCTGGCACCGGACTGGGCCGAGGCCAGGGGCAGCACGCCAGCGCAGAGGCCGGCGAGGAGAAGAGTGCGTAGGGACAGATCAGTCATAGATGCCATGAGAGCTGGCCGAGCGGTCTGAGCTCAGCTGACGGTAACCGGGGATATTGTCCTTCAAGACCTTGAGCGCATTGGAACCCAGCTGGGAGAGGCCCACCAGCTCGATCTGCAGCAGCAGCCGCGTGTTGGTCTCGGCACGGCCGGCGGAGAGCCGCTCGGCGCCGAAGCGCAGCACCCAGCAGCCGGCGTCGTACTCGAAGCCCACCACCGAGTCCGTCAGCCGGCGATCACGCATGCTGTACTGGACGCGTCCGGCGCTGTACCAGGCGCCCCCGCAGCTGGCCGTGCCGCTGCGGCGCTGCGGACGCTCGGCAGCGCCGAACAGCGGCCACTGCCAGGCCAGCTCGACCTGCTCGCTCTGCTCGCGGGCGAGGCGGTAGGCCACGCTGACGGTGCGGAAGGGGCCGGGCGCATAGCGGGCGCGCAGCACCGACCGCATCGTGCGGCCGGTCTCGGGGCTGTACTGCAGGGCGCCGTCCATCCACCAACGGCGGTCCAGGTGGGCCGCCCCGAGGAGCAGCACGTCCGAGACGCGCTGAGACACCGGCTTGTCGTCCGGCGTCACGCGCTGGTCCTGGAAGAGGAAGCGCTGCACCAGGCCCAGGCGCAGCATCTCCTCGCCCTGGGCCGCATCGAGCCAGCGCGAGGTCACGCCCGCCGTCAGCGAATGGGCATCGGAGACGCGGTCCACGCCGGAGAACTGGTTCTCGGCGTAGATCGAATCGGCGTTGAAGTCCTTGGCGGCGCTGTCGAAGCGCGGGAAGAGGTCCTGCTGCCGGTAGGGCGTGCGGACATACAGCAGGCGGGGCTCCAGGCTCTGCTGCATGGCGCGGTCGAAGAGCGTCGTGTTGCGCTCGAAGACCCAGCCGTGGTCGAGGCTGAAGGTCGGGATGCTGCGGCCGAGGCTGGTGCGACCGTCCGCCACCGGCTGGTCGAGGCGGTAGCGCGCGGCGTTGATCGAGAGCTTGGGCACCAGCCACCAGGCGGCGCTGCCCATCGGCAGGCTCATGTGCCCCAGCAGGTGCATGCGCTCCCCGGTGTTCTGGCCCTGCGGCAGCGCGGCAGTGGTGAGGTCGAAGCGGTTGTATTCGAGCTCCAGCCCGCCCTCCAGGCGTGCGCGGCGGCCCCAGGGGCGGAAGCCGGCCAGCACGACGTCATCCGCCTGGGTGTTCAGGCGCAGGCCGACCTGCGGCGAGCGCTGGTAGGGCGTCTCGAACTGCGAGGTCTCGTCCAGGCCCTGCAGCGCCTGCCAGCGCTGCACGCGGGCGTAGGACTGCATCTCGCCCCAGCCGTAGCTGCGCAGGCGGCTCAGGCTGAAGTCGGCCGGCAGCAGGCGCTGCGGCACGTTCTGCAGGCGCCGCGGCATGTCCTTCCAGTACTCGTCGTCGGACACCCGCTCCAGGCGCCAGCGGTAGCGCCAGTCATCCACGAGCTCGCCGTCGTGATTCAGGCGCAGGTCCCAGCGCGAGCGGTCGATGAGGCGGTCCTTCGGCAGCAGGGCGAGGTTCAGCTGCCCGCTGTGCCCGGGCTCGAGGTAGCGGAACTCGCTGTCCACGCCGGCACCGCGTCGCGTCATGAAGAAGGGCGTGATCGTGGCGTCGCGCTGCGGCGCGATGTTCCAGTAGTAGGGCAGGCCCAGCTCGAAGCCGCTGCGGTTGTCCAGGCCCATGTTGGGCGGCAGCCAGCCCGACTTGCGGCCCTCGCCCAGCGGGAAGCTCAGCGCAGGCGCCGCGAGGATGGGCACACCGTAGAAACGCAGGACCGCGTCCTCGGCCACGCCCTCGTTGGCGTCGAAGTTCATGCGCAGCTGCTTCGTGGTCAGCTGCCAGGCCGGCCGGCCGCTGCCTTCCTCGACGGGGCAGCTGGAGTACGTCGCCTCGTCCGCCTGCACGCGGGAGGCGTCCAGGAAGCGCAGGCGCTTGGCATGGCCGCTGCCGCCGGTCAGCGCGAAGCTGTACTGCGGCGCGAGGAACTCGCCCTCGAACTTCTCGAGGTAGAGCTGCAGGCTGGGCCCGCGCACCACCGTGCCGTTGCGGCTGACCTCGACCGAGCCCTCGGCCCGGGCCAGGTCCTTCACCTGGTCGTAGCTGAGCTGGTCGGCACGCAGCAGCAGGTCGCCATAGCGCAGCCGGACCAGGCCCTGGGCCACGGTCTGGGCGTCCATCTGGCTCTTGAGGGAATCGGCCTCCAGCACCAGCGCCGGCTTCTGCTCGCTGCCGTGGCGCGTCGGATCAAGGCTGCGGGCCGGCCGCAGGCGCGGCGGGATGGCCTCGGGGTCCATCGACGACGACGGCTGGAGCGTCTGGGCGCCCACGCTCAAGGCGGCGGCCGCCAGCGGCGTCAGCACGAGCAGGGAGCGCAGGGAGGGCAGCGAGGGGGTCAGGACGGAGGCGGGGCGCAGCACGGCGACGGCATCGTTCGGGGTGGAGTGGCAGCCCGCGAGGCAGGCCGGCGCTCGCCATGACGGCGGTTTGTAGAATTCATTATCCATGAGCCGGCTGCCACGCCCCCCTGCCTTCAGACAGGGATCGCCCGGCTCTCCCCTCACCCCCCGGATTCGCGCGGGTGACCCGAGCAACCCACGTTCCTGCCGCCCCATGACCGCCGTCTCCTGGTCCGACCCCGCCCGCGCCGATGCGCTGCTCCATTGGCTGCGAGGCCTCGACCCGGCGCTCGGCCTGCGCCCCGACACCCTGCGCCCCGCCAGCCAGGACGCCAGCTCGCGCCGCTACCTGCGCCTGGACGGCGCCGGCGACCGCAGCCTGGTGCTGATGGACGCCCCGCCCGCGAGCAACGACCTGCGCCCCTTCCTGCAGGTGGGCGCCCAGCTGCGCGAGGCCGGCCTGCATGCGCCGGAGGTCCTCGCCAGCTCGACCGAGCTGGGCTTCATGCTGCTGGAGGACCTCGGCGACACGCCCTATCTGCAGGCCCTGCTCGCCGCCGAGCCCAAGGAGGCCGACCGCCTGATGCGCGCGGCCATCGGGGCGCTGGTGCAGTGGCAGGCGCGGGCCGACGCCAGCAGCCTGCCCGTCTACGACGAGGCCTTCGTGCGCCGCGAGCTGCAGATCTTCGTCGACTGGTGCGTGCTCAAGGAATACGGCCGCGAGTGGACGGCGCAGCAGCAGACCTGGTGGGAGATGAGCTGCAAGGCCCTCGTGCGCGACATGCTCGACCAGCCCTTCGTGGCCATGCACCGCGACTACATGGTGCGCAACCTGATGGTCTGCGAGCCCTTGCCCGGCATCCTGGACTTCCAGGACACCGTGCGCGGCCCCGTCTGCTACGACATCGCCTCGCTGCTGCGCGACGCCTTCATCTCCTGGGACGAGGAGCGCGAGCTGGACTGGGCCATCCGCTACTGGGAGCAGGCCCGTCGCGCGGGCGTTCCCATCGGCGACGACTTCGGCGAGGTCTGGCGCCGCATCGAGTGGTGCGGCCTGCAGCGCCATCTCAAGATCCTCGGCATCTTCTGCCGCTTGAAGCACCGCGACGGCAAGCCGCACTACGCCGAGGACCTGCCGCGCCTCTTCGCCTACGCCATCAAGGTCAGCACGCGCTACATCGAGCTCTCGCCGCTGACGCACCTGCTGCAGGACCTGCGCGGCAGCCTGGTGCAGGACGGTTTCAGCCTGCGCTGAAGCCCCGACCGCGCACGACGTCAGCGCGTCGCGCAGCCCGCGGCCTCCAGCCACGGGTCGTGGTCCTGGCCGCCGAAGATGCTCACGAGGAAATCGAGGAAGACCCGCGTGCGGGCCGGCACGAACTTGCGCGAGGGCATCGCCGCCCAGATGTCGTAGCTCTGCATCCGCCACTGCGGCAGCACGCGCTCCAGGGCGTGCTCCATCAGGGCGTCCTCGATCATGAAGGACGGCAGCGCCGCGATGCCCAGGCCGTGCAGCGCCGCGGCGTAGTTGGTGTCGTTGTGGCCGGTGGTGAGCACGCCGCGCCGGCATTCGCCCTCGATGCGCTCGTCCGGCGCGCCGTCCTGCCCGCGGCGCATGAAGACGATGCCGCGCTGCTGGATCGCCATCGGGGGCACCAGCACGTCGAACTGCGGCAGCTCCTGCGGATGCTGCGGGCGGCCGCGCCGCTGCAGGAACTCCGGCGCCGCGCACAGGATCACCTCCGTGCGCGCGAGGCGCCGCGCCACGAAATCGCCCTGCAGCGGCTCCTTGGTGCTGAGGATGCTGATGTCGAAGGCCTCGTCGATCTGCGTCACCGGGCCCGGCGAGTGCAGCTCGATCGTCACGTGCGGATACTGCTGGTGGAAGCGCGCCAGGTGCTTGGCCAGCTGGTGCACGGCGATGGCCGGCGGCACCAGCACGCGCACATGGCCGCGCGCCTCGTGCGTGGCGGACTGCACCAGCGCCTGGGCGTCCTCCAGCTCCATCAGCACGCGGCGGCAGCGCTCCAGGTAGGCCTCGCCCACCTCGGTCAGCGCCAGGCGGCGCGTGGTGCGATTGAGCAGCCGCGCGCCGAGATGCTCCTCCAGCTCGGCCACCAGGCGCGTCACCACGGCCGGCGCGAGGTCCAGCGCCCGCGCCGCGCCGGCAAAGCTGCCCTCGTCGATCACCCGGGCAAACACGCGCATCGCCTTGAGCTGGTCCATGGGGAGCGGATCTCCGTGCGGATGGGGTCAGGTCTTGCGCGGCCCGGCGGCTCAGGCCTTGCGCAGGTTCGCCGGCGCGATCTTCAGCGCCTCGCGGTACTTGGCCACCGTGCGCCGGGCCACCTGGATGCCCTGCTCCTCCAGCATGCTCGCCAGGGCGCTGTCGGACAGCGGCTTCTTCGCGTCCTCGGCCGCCACGAACTGCTTGATCAGCGCCCTCACGGCCGTGCTCGAGGCATTGCCGCCGGTCTCCGTGGCAAGGCCCGAGCCGAAGAAGTACTTGAGCTCGAAGGTGCCCCAGGGCGTGGCCATGTACTTGGCCGTCGTCACGCGGGAGATGGTGGATTCGTGCAGGCTGAGCTCGTCGGCGATCTCGCGCAGCACGAGCGGCTTCATGGCCAGCTCGCCATGCGTGAAGAAGCCCTTCTGGCGCTCGACGATGGCCTCGGAGACCCGCAGGATCGTGTCGAAGCGCTGCTGGATGTTCTTGATGAACCAGCGCGCCTCCTGCAGCTGCCCGCCCAGCGGCGAGTTGGTCACGCCGCCGCGCGTCTGGCGCAGGGCCTGGGCGTAGAGCTCGTTGATGCGCAGCTTCGGTGCCACCTCCGGGTTGATCATCACCCGGAAGCCGCGGCCGGACTTCTGCACGATGACATCGGGGATCACGGCCTGCGCCACATTGCGCACGAAGGGGCGGCCCGGCTTGGGTTCCAGGCGGGCGATCAGGGCCTGCGCCTCGCGCAGCAGGGGCTCGTCGGCGCCGGTCAGGGCGCCCAGGCGGCGCAGGTCGCGCCGCGCGAGCAGCTCCAGGTGCTGCTTGCAGATCAGGATGGCGACGGCCTGCACCTGGCTGCGCGGCATCGCCCGCAGCTGCAGCACGAGGCACTCCGCCAGGTCCCGCGCCCCCACGCCGGCCGGCTCCAGGCTCTGCAGCCACTTGAGCGCACAGCGCAGGCGGTCCAGCAGCTCCTCCTGGACCTCGGCATCGCCCTCCGGGTTCAGGCTGGCGGCGATCTCGTCCAGCGGATCCTCGAGATAGCCGTCATCGTTCAAGGACTCGATCAGCACGAGCAGCGCGGCCCTGTCGAGCTCGCTGAGGCTCATGCCGGCCATCTGCGCCTGCAGGTGCTCCTGCAGGCTGACGCCGCCGGCGTCGCTCTCGGCGCGGTCCTCGCCGTCGTCGCTGCCGCTGCCGCTGCTGCTGCCGGGCATCTCGCGGATGCCGTCGAAGTCGTCACCCTCGGTGCCGTTCTCCCAGTCCTCGCGCTCGGTGGTGCCGAAGTCCTCGGCGCGCATCTCGTCCTGGGCCTCGCCGGCGTCGCTGCCGGCGCCGCCGCCGTCGTCACCACCGCCCTCGTCCCCGCCGCTGGGGGCCGGCGCCTGCAGCTCGGCGCGCGGCGGCTCCTGGCGGGTCTCGAAGTCCTCCTCGGTCTCGAGCAGCGGGTTCTGCGCCAGCATCTGCTCGACTTCCTGGTTCAGCTCCAGCGTCGACAGCTGCAGCAGCCGGATGCTCTGCTGCAGCTGGGGCGTCAGCGAGAGATGCTGCGAGAGGCGGACCTGCAACGAGGGCTTCATCGGGAGACGCCCTTACATGCGGAAGTGTTCGCCCAGGTAGACCTTGCGGACCTCGGGGTTCTGGACGATCTCGTCCGGCTGCCCCTCGGCCAGCACGCGGCCCTCGCTGATGATGTAGGCGCGGTCACAGATGCCCAGCGTCTCGCGCACGTTGTGGTCCGTGATCAGCACGCCGATGCCGCGCGCCTTGAGGAAGCCGATGATGCGCTGGATCTCCAGCACCGCGATCGGGTCCACGCCCGCGAAGGGCTCGTCCAGCAGGATGAAGCGTGGCTGCGTGGCCAGGGCGCGGGCGATCTCGACGCGACGGCGCTCGCCGCCCGAGAGGGCCGGGGCCGGGCTGTCCCGCAGCTTCTCGATGCTGAGGTCGGCCAGCAGGCTCTCCAGCAGCTCGTTCACGCGCGCCACGGGCCAGGGCCTGCCCTGCTCGTCCTGCTGCAGCTCCAGCACGGCGCGAATGTTCTCCTCGACGCTGAGCTTGCGGAAGATGGAGGCCTCCTGCGGCAGGTAGCTCAGGCCCAGGCGCGAGCGCTGGTGGATGGGCAGGCGCTGCACGGGCTGGCCGTCGATGCGGATCTCGCCGGCATCGGCGCGCACCAGGCCCACGATCATGTAGAAGCTGGTGGTCTTGCCGGCGCCGTTCGGCCCCAGCAGGCCCACGACCTCGCCGCTGTTCACGGCCAGGTGCACGTCCTTCACGACCTTGCGCACGCCGTAGCTCTTCTGCAGGCCGTCGGCCTCCAGGCGGCTGGGCGGCCCGGCTTCCAGGGCGGGGCGCTGGTTCATGGCGTCTTGCGGGGAGGTTGCAGGGCCGGGCTCGGCTGCAGCTGCAGGGTCGGCGCCGAGGCCGCCGGCGCGGGCGCCGAGGCGCTGCCGCGCGGGCTCATCACAAGGCGGACCCGGCCGTTGGGCTGCAGGGCGCCCCGCCCGCCCTCGACGCCGAAGACCTCGGTGCGGTTGTCATAGACGATCACGGCACCGCTCACCTCGTCCAGCACCACGGCGCCCCGCATGCGGCGCACCACGGCATTGCCGATGAAGCGCAGGGTGTCGGCGCGGCCGTCGTACTCGAGCTGGTCGGCATAGCCCTGGATGGACTCGCCCGGTACGTCCCGGTCTTGGCGGAAGCTGACCGGCTTGCCGGTCTCGCCCTGGGCATAGGCCAGGACGAAGCCATCGGCGCCTTGCTGGATGTCCATGCGCTCGGCCTTGAGCTGCATGCTGCCGCGACTGAGGATCACGTTGCCGTTGAGCTCGCTGCGCTGGCGGACCACGTCCACACGCCCGTTCTTGTCGGCGCTGACGTTCAGGGGCTTGTTGGCGTCGTCCCGGGCCGCGTGCGCGGGGGAGACGCCGATCAGGCCCGCCAAGAGGGGCAGGCACAGCAGGGCAGGGGCTCGCAGGCCGGTGGCAGTCATACAGCGCTCGGACAAAAGTTCAGGAGGCCGGCCCCGGCAGGGCGACTCCCGGAGGGGCCGCACACAACGCACGCAAGGCACGGTTCTTGCAGACCATTCTGCCACGAGGAGGCCCCGCCCCGGGGGCCCGCCACCCGTTCGCGTGTCCCCGGTCCCGCGCGGCCGGCGGGCCGCGGGTGCAGGGATCAGGCGCCCTGGCGCGCCCGCTTGATGAGGACTTCCATCACCGCGAGGGCACGCAGGCCGCTCTGCTCCTCGTCGATGCGTGCGCCCCCCGCGGCCATGGCCGGCGAGGTCAGGTAGCGGCCGGCAATGCCCACCGACGGCACACCGTCGATGCGGAAGGCTTCCGCCAGACGGTCGGCCTGGCTGCACTTGGTGCCAATGCCCATGGAGCCGAAGGTGTCCTTGAACTTGGCGGCGTCGACGCCCTGCTTGGCCAGGAAGGCGGCCATGGCATCCAGCTCGTCCAGGCGCTGGCCCTGGCGATGGATGGCGTCGAAGATCTTCGAGCGGACCTCGGCCTCCTTGCCCATCACCTCCAGCGCGAAGAAGGTGCGCTGGTGCACGCGCATGTTCGGGCGGAACAGCACGTGGGACTTGCGGAAGAGCACGTCGGGCGGCAGCTGCTGCGTGAACGCGGTCAGCGCCGGCTCGAACACGTAGCAGTGCGGGCAGCCGTACCAGAAGAACTCCACCACCTCGACCTTGCCGGGAGTGGTGGGCAGCGGCTGCTGGAGCTTCTGGTAGTGGCGGCCTTCCACCGGCCCGCCCTGGGCGTGTGTCAGCGAAGGCAGGCTCAGCGCGGCGAGGCCGGCCGATGCAGCGGCGGCGGTGAAATCACGGCGGTTGATGCTCATGGCAGTCTCCAGGAAACGGGGGCGTCAGGGGGCGGGACTCAGCGCTGGACCAGGGCCAGATTGGCCTCCAGCCCGGCTGCCTCGACCTTGCCACGCTGGGCCTCGGCCTCGGCGCGGCTGTCCATCGGGCCGATGCGCACGCGATAGACGGTGCGGCCCGACTGTTCTTTCTCGTAGACCTTGGACGTGAAGCCCAGCATCGCCAGCTTGGCGCGCTGCGTCTCGGCGTCCTCGGCCTTCAGGAAGGCGCCGACCTGCACGAAGAACAGATTGGCGCCGTCACCGGGCTTCTCGGCGGCCTTCTCGGCCGTCTTCTCGGCGACCTTCTCCATGACCTTGTCGACCGATTTGTCCGCGGACTTCTCGGCCGGCTTGTCGGCGGCCTTCTCGGGCGCCTTCTCCGCGGCCTTGTCGGCGACCTTGTCCGCCGGCTTCGCGGCCTCCTGCGGGGCCGAGGCCGGGCTCAGCACGCCGCTGGCGCTGCGCGCGGCCTTGCCGGCCAGCGGGGCGTTCGGATCCCAGTTCTTGTTGCGGGCCGCCTCCTCGGCGTCCTGCTCGGCCGTGCGCTGCGGCACCTTGTTCACGAAGGGGATTGGCACCTTGGTGATGTAGAGCGCCACGCCCAGCGCGACCGCCAGGCCCAGCAGCAGGCCCACGATCATCCCCAGGACAAAACCACCGCGCTGCTTGCCAGCTTCAGCCTTGCTCATGCCATCTCCATGCTCGCGGCCCCACCGGGGGCCGACCCTTCAACGCGGCGGATTCTAGGCTCGCCGACAGGTTCGGAAAGCCGTCAGGCCTGCGCCTCGCGCGCCATGACGTCCGGGGCGCTGACGCCCAGCACGGCCAGCGCATTGCGGATGACCTGGCGGGTGGCGGCCAGCAGGGCCACGCGGGCGCGGGTCAGCTCGGGGGCCTGGTCCAGCACCCGCTCGGCGGCGTAGTAGCTGTGGTACGCCCCGGAGAGGTCGCGCAGGTAGAAGGCCACGTCGTGCGGGGCCAGGTCTTGCGCGGCGCTCGTGAGCATGCGCGGGAAGTCCGCCAGCTTGAGCATCAGCGCGGCCTCGGTGGGGGCCGTCAGCAGGCTCAGGTCGGCACCGGCCAGCGCGGCCTCGTCACCGCCCTGCTCCGCCCACTTGCGGATCACCGAGCAGATGCGCGCATGGGCGTACTGCACATAGAACACCGGGTTCTCGTCGTTCTGCTTGAGGGCCAGGTCGACGTCGAAGGTGAACTCCGTATCGGCCTTGCGGCTGATCAGGAAGAAGCGCACGGCGTCGCGGCTGGTCCAGTCGATCAGATCGCGCAGCGTCACGTAGGAGCCGGCGCGCTTGGAGATCTTGACCTCCTCGCCGTTCCTCATGACCGTGACCATCTTGTGCAGGATGTAGTCCGGGAAGCCCTGCGGAATACCCAGGTTCTGCGCCTGCAGACCGCCGCGCACGCGGGCGATGGTGCCATGGTGGTCGGTGCCCTGGATGTTGATGCACTGGGTGTAGCCGCGCCCGAACTTGTTGACGTGGTAGGCCACGTCCGGCACGAAATACGTGAAGCCCCCCTCGCGCTTGCGCATCACCCGGTCCTGGTCGTCGCCATAGTCCGTCGAGCGGAACCACAGTGCGCCGTCCTTCTCGTAGGTCTTGCCGCTGTCGATCATGCGCTGCACCGCGGTTTCGAGCTGGCCGTTGGCGTAGACGCTGGACTCAAGGAAGTAGTTGTCGAACTTGAGTCCGAAAGCCTGCAGGTCCAGATCCTGCTCGTGACGCAGATAGGCCACGGCGAACTGGCGAATGCCGTCGAGGTCCTCGACATCGCCCGAAGCGGTGAACTCACGGTCGTCGGCCTTGACCGTTTCCTTGCGCAGGAAGGCGTCGGCGATGTCCTGGATGTAGTCGCCGTTGTAGAACTTCTTGCTGTCGGGATGGTCGGGATCGGTGGGCCAGCAGGCGTCGCCGGGCTTGAATCCCTTGAGCCGCAACTGCGTGGAGTGGGCCAGCGTGGCGATCTGCACGCCCGCGTCGTTGTAGTAGAACTCGCGGGTCACATCGTGGCCCTGGGTCTTGAGCAGCGAGCAGATCGCATCACCCAGTGCGGCCTGGCGGGCATGGCCCACGTGCAGCGGGCCGGTCGGGTTGGCCGACACGAACTCGATCATCACGTGCTTGCTGGTGGCCGGACGGTCGCCGAAGCGGCTGCCAGCGCCCAGCACCTCGGACACCACGGCCTGCTTGGCGGCATCCTTCAGGCGGATGTTGATGAAGCCCGGGCCGGCGATCTCCATGCCCTCGACCCATCGCTGGAAGGCCGCACTGGCCTGCAGCTTCTGGATCAGCTGCTCGGCCAGCGCGCGCGGGTTGGCCTTCAGCGGCCGCGCCAGCTGCATGGCGGCCGTGCAGGCGTAGTCGCCGTGGCTCGCCTGCTTGGGCGATTCGAAGGCCGGGGCCAGCGTGGCCTCGGGGCTGATGGAGTGGATGGCCTCGCCGAGGGCGGCGAGCAGTTCCTGCTTGGCTTGGATCATGGGCGCGATTCTACGAAACCCCCCGGCCCCGGGGCCCGGCGCCGCCCTCCTGCCGCCCGTGTGCCATCACGGAACACCTGTTGCCGGCCGCTGTTACCGGCTGTTCACGGTCTTGCCTCGCCTGGGGCCCTGGGGCAGGATACGTGCCGACATGAGCTTCGACTCCCTCCCCCTTGCCAGCTCCCTGCCCTCCGCCGGGGCGGATGCGTTGGGCACCCTGTCCACGCGGGACCTCCCGGCCTACATCGGCAAGTACCGGGTGCTGCGCCAGCTGGGGGAAGGCGCCACGAGCGATGTCTTCCTGGCGCTGGATGAGTTCCATGAGCAGGAGGTCGCCATCAAGCGCCAGCGCGCCTGGGCCAGCCAGCAGCGGGATTCGGCCGAGGGCCACATCAGCTCGCGCTTCTTCGCCGCCGAGGCCGCCCTCGCCGGGCGGCTGCAGCATCCCAATGTGGTCCAGATCCTGGATGCCGTGCCCGACGCCGAGGCGCCCTTCCTCGTGATGGAGTACGTGCCCGGCGTCACGCTCAAGAGCTTCTGCCGCAGCGACCGCCTGCTGCCCCTGGACCAGATCGTGGAGCTCGGCTTCAAATGCGCGATGGCCCTGGGCTACGTCTTCCGCCAGGGCGTCATCCACCGCGACGTCAAGCCGGCCAACCTGCTGGCCGTGCTGGACGCCCAGGGGCAGGTGACGGACGTCAAGGTGAGCGACTTCGGCAGCGCGCTGAACCTCAACGCCGACCAGACCCAGGTCCATCGCGTGGGCTCGCTGGCCTACATGCCGCCGGAGCAGATCGAGGGCGGCGACGTCGGCTGCCAGGCCGACATCTATTCGCTCGGCGCCGTGCTCTACCACCTCGTGGCCGGACGCCCGCCCTTCGACGCGCCCAACCAGATGGCGCTGATGCACCAGATCTACCACCAGGCCCCGCAGTCCCTGGCGGACCTGCGCGGCGGCGTCACGCCCGAGCTCGACGCCGTGGTGCAGCGCGCACTCGCCAAGCACCCCGCCGAGCGCTACCCCGACTGGGACAGCTTCGCCACCGCGCTTTCCGAGCTCGTCGCGAAGCAGCTGGTCCCGCTGGCCCGGCTCTACGAGGTGAAGGACTCCGAGCGCTTCAACCTCGCCCGCAGCCTCGAGTTCTTCGGCGGCTTCGGTGACGTCGAGCTGTGGGAAGTCGTGCACCGCGCCAAGTGGCGGCGCTACCCCGAGGGGCATGCGCTCTACAAGAAGGGCCAGGAGGGCAACAGCTTCCACATCATCGCGGCCGGCGAGGTCGAGGTCTTCCGCGACGGCCAGCAGGTGGCGACGCTCGGCACGGGCACGTCCGTGGGCGAGATGGCCTACCTGGCGCCCAACCCGGAGCTGCGCCGCCACAGCACCGACATCCGCGTGACGCAGGTCTGCACGACGATCTCCTTCACGCCCGAGTCACTGGCGCTGCTGAGCCCCGAATGCCAGCACCGCTTCGACCGGGCCTTCATCCAGGTTCTGGTGCGCCGGCTGCACGCGGCGCACGAGGCCATGGCCCACCCCCGGCGCATTCTCTGAGGCCGTCAACCGGAAGGCGGCCTCGCGCATTGAATCCCCAAGCCACGCCGGGCAAGACCTGACCCCGGCGTCCGGCGCAGTCCCTCGCAGTCCCCTGTGGTTCCAACTTTCAACATGCAAGGCAGTCCGATCATGAAGAAGTCCTTCTCCCTCCTGGCCCTGAGCTTCCTCCTGGGCGCCGCCCACCTCGGCGCCCACGCCGCCACCTGTGACGAGACCGCCGCCGAGAAGAAGCTGGCCGGCGCCGCCAAGACCAGCTTCCTCAAGAAGTGCAATGCCGACGCCGGCGCCGCGAACGGCTGCGACGCCAAGGCCGCCGAGAAGAAGCTGGCGGGTGCCGCCAAGACCAGCTTCCTGAAGAAGTGCAATGCCGATGCCGCCGGCGGTGCCGCCGCCGAGGCCAAGCCCGACCCCGCCGCCGCCTGCACGGCCCAGGCGGCCGAGAAGAAGCTGGCGGGCGCCGCCAAGACCAGCTTCGTCAAGAAGTGCACGGCCGACGCCGCCAAGGGCTGAGCCCGCGCCACGGCGGCCCCCGGCCGACGTGACAAGGCCCGCTGCGTGCGGGCCTTTTTTCATGGGCGAATGCCGCCGGTGAGCGCTTCAGCGCCTCTGTGCCTCAGCGCGTCAGCACGCCGCGCGCCAGCATGGCGCCGAGGATGGGGAAGACCAGGATCAGGTGCGCCTGGATCATGACGAGGCGGCGCGTCGCAGCGATCTCGGCCGCCTCGGGCAGGCGGCCCGTCGCGTCCAGCTCACGGCCCCAGCGCCGGAACGTCAGCGTCGGCTTGATGGACATCAGCCCCACGATGACGAACAGCGTCAGCTTGGCGTGCAGCAGCGGCTGGCTCCAGTACCAGGCCGCGCCCTTCATGCCCAGAAAGGCGCGCAGCAGGCCGGACGCGAGCAGCGCCACCGCGGCGATGCCGTAGATCAGGTCCACGCGCTGCAGCCGCTTCACGACGGCGGCATTGAGCCACTCGGCGCGGCACAGCGCGGCCTCGCTGCTGATGAAGACCACAAGGGTCAGGATGGCGAGCCAGTGAAAGATGGCCAGGCCGGTCTCGAGCATCATCGACACACTCCCTCAAGCGGCAGGAACGCCTGCACGAACGCAGGCGCGAGTGTGCCTCAAGCCTCGACGCGTGCCGGGCGCTGCCAGTACTCCGCGCTGCCGTAGTGGTGTTTGAGGAAGTCGATCCACAGCCGCACCCGCAGCGGCAGGTGCTTGCGCTGGGGGATCAGTGCGTAGATGCCGTTGGGCGGCGCCGCGAAGTCGTCGAGCACCGACTGCAGGCGCCCCGCCGCGACATCCGCCTCGACCTCCCAGGTGCTGCGCCACGCCAGGCCCAGGCCGGCGATGCACCAGTCGTGCAGCACCTGCCCGTCGCTGCAGTCCAGGCGCCCGACGGGGCGGATGTGCTGCAGCTGCCCGTCCACCGTGAAGGCCCAGCCGCGGGACTGGCTGGCATCCGAGCTGAGCACCAGGCAGGCGTGGCGGGCGAGCTCGTCCGGGTGCTGCGGCACGCCCGCGCGCTTCAGGTAGGACGGCGCGCCGACGCACAGGCGGCGGTTGTCTGCCAGGCGCATGCTGACGAGACTGGAGTCGGCGAGGTCGCCCACACGCACGGCGCAGTCGAATCCCTCGTGAACGATGTCGACCACCCGGTCCGAGAGGTTCAGGGACAGCGAGACGTCCGGGTGCTGTGCGAGGAAGTCCGGCACCAGGGGCGCGACGTGGCGCCGCCCGAAGCCCGCCGGCGCCGTGATGCGCAGGTGGCCGCTGGCCTTCACGCCGCCCGCGCTGACGCTCGCCTCGGCATTGGCAAAGTCCACCAGCAGGCGCTGGCAGTCCTCCAGGAAGGCCGTGCCCTCGTGCGTGAGGGACAGCCGGCGCGTCGTGCGCAGCAGCAGCTTCACGCCCAGGCGCTCCTCCAGCGCGTCGATGCGCCGCCCCATGACCGCCGGCGCCACCCCCTCGGCCTGCGCCGCGGCGGTCAGGCTGCCCTTGGTGGCCACGGCGACGAAGGATTCGATCTGTTTGAGCCGGTCCATGCGCCGCATTCTGCGCCCAGGCATGCTGCATCGAAGCAATCAACGCCTGAATGTTGGATTTACACCTACGGAGGGTTGCAATCCAGTTTTCGTCTCGTGAAATGTGTTTTCTTGAGGTGGAATCCAATGACTGAAGGCGTCGATCTTTGCGTTTTGATCACGAATCTTGGTGTGTGCAGCGCAGCAATCGCGTCACCGTTTGGGCCTAAATTGGGACCATGGCTGAATCCACCGTCCGCGCCGTCCTCTTTGACGCCTATGGCACGCTCTTCGACGTGCACAGCGTCGCGCTGATGGCCGAGCAGCTTTTTCCCGGCCAGGGCGCCCTGCTCTCGCAGCGCTGGCGGGACAAGCAGATCGAATACAGCCGCCTGTGTTCCATGAGCGGCCAGTACCAGCCCTTCTGGGACCTCACCCGTGCCGCGCTGCGCCATGCCTGCCTGAGCCTGAAGCTCACGCCCGGCCCGGGCGCCGAGGAACGGCTGATGAATGAATACCGCCACCTCAGCGCCTTCCCCGAGAACCGCGAGGTGCTGCAGCAGCTGCAGGCACGCGGCGTGCGCGCCGGCATCCTGAGCAATGGGGACCCGGGCATGCTGCAGGTCGCCGTGCAAAGCGCCGGGCTCGCCCCCTGGCTGGACCCGGTGCTGAGCGTGCACGAGACCCGTCGCTACAAGACCGACCCCGCCGCCTACGCCCTCGGCCCCGCCGCCCTGGGCCTGCCGGCGCGCGAGATCCTCTTCGTCTCCAGCAATGCCTGGGACGCCCTGGGTGCCACCTGGTTCGGCTTCACCACGCTGTGGGTGAACCGCCAGGGCCAGCCGCGCGAGCAGCTGGGCCCGCCGCCGCACCACGAGGCCAGCTCCCTGCGCGGGGTGCTGGCCCTGTTCCCCGACACCGCTTCCTGATTCTTCCCTTTTGCTTCACGAGGTTTGCCATGAACGCACGCACTTCCCTCCACCGCCTGCAGGTCGACAGCCGTCTGGCCGCCTTCATCGACCAGGAGGTCCTGCCCGGCACCGGCGTGGACCGTGACGCCTTCTGGGCCGGCTTCGATGCCCTGGTCCACGAGCTGGCCCCCAAGAACGCCGCCCTGCTGGCCGAGCGCGACCGCCTCCAGACGGCCATGGACCAGTGGCACAGCGCCCACCCCGGCCCCATCACCGACATGCCCGCCTACCAGGCCTTCCTGAAGGAACTGGGCTACCTCGTGCCGGTGCCCGCGCAGGTGCAGGCCACGACGGCCAACGTCGATGCCGAGCTGGCCACCCAGGCCGGCCCGCAGCTGGTGGTGCCCATCCTCAATGCCCGCTATGCGCTGAACGCGGCCAATGCGCGCTGGGGCTCGCTCTATGACGCGCTGTACGGCACCGACGCCATCCCCGAGACCGACGGCGCCGAGCGCGCCGGCGCCTACAACCCGGTGCGCGGCGGCAAGGTGATCGCCTTCGCCCGCCAGGTGCTGGACCAGGCCGCCCCGCTGGCCGGCGCCTCGCACCGCGACGCCACCGGCTACCGCGTCGAGAACGGCCGCCTGGTCGTGAGCCTCACCGGCGGCGCCACCACCGGCCTGCAGGACCCCGGCCAGTTCGCCGGCTACCAGGGCGAGGCCGCCGCGCCGAGCAGCGTGCTGCTGGCCCACCACGGCCTGCACCTGGACATCCAGATCGACCGCTCCACCGCCATCGGCAAGACCGACGCCGCCGGCATCGCCGACGTGGTGATGGAAGCCGCGCTGTCCACCATCCTCGACCTGGAAGATTCGGTCGCCGCCGTGGACGCCGAGGACAAGCTACTGGCCTACCGCAACTGGCTGGGCATCCAGCGTGGCACGCTGACCGAGGAAGTCGCCAAGGGCGGCAAGACCTTCGTGCGCCGTCTCAACGCCGACCGCCGCTACACCGGCCCCACCGGTGGCGAGGTCGTGCTGCACGGCCGCTCGCTGATGTTCGTGCGCAATGTGGGCCACCTGATGACCAACCCGGCCATCCTCTGGGACGGCGGCAAGGAGATCCCCGAAGGCATCATGGACGCGGTCATCACCACCGCCATCGCCCTGCATGACCTGAAGCAGCTCTCCGGCAGCGGCCTGCGCAACTCGCGCCGCGGCTCCATCTACATCGTCAAGCCCAAGATGCACGGCCCGGCCGAGGTCGGCTTTGCCGACGAGCTCTTCGGCCGCGTGGAGCAGCTGCTGGGCCTGCCGGGCAGCACCGTCAAGCTGGGCATCATGGACGAGGAGCGCCGCACCTCGGTCAACCTCAAGGCCTGCATCGCCGCCGCCGCCAGCCGCGTCGCCTTCATCAACACCGGCTTCCTGGACCGCACCGGCGACGAGATGCACACGGCCATGCTGGCCGGCCCGATGCTGCGCAAGGGCGACATGAAGACGAGCGCCTGGATCCAGGCCTACGAGCGCAGCAATGTGCTGGTCGGCCTCGCCTGCGGCCTGCGGGGTCGCGCCCAGATCGGCAAGGGCATGTGGGCCATGCCCGACCTGATGGCCGCCATGCTGGAGCAGAAGATCGCCCATCCCAAGGCCGGCGCCAATACCGCCTGGGTCCCGAGCCCCACGGCCGCCACGCTGCACGCCCTGCACTACCACCAGGTCAGCGTCGCCGCCGTGCAGCAGGAACTCGAGAAGACCGACGAGGCCGCCGAGCGCGCCGGCATCCTGGAGAAGCTGCTGACCATCCCGGTGGCCGCGAACCCCAACTGGAGCGCCGCCGAGCGCCAGCAGGAGCTGGACAACAACGTTCAGGGCATCCTGGGCTATGTGGTCCGCTGGGTCGACCAGGGCGTGGGCTGCTCCAAGGTGCCCGACATCCACAACGTCGGCCTCATGGAAGACCGCGCCACGCTGCGCATCTCCAGCCAGCACATCGCCAACTGGCTGCACCACGGCGTGGTGAGCGAGGCCCAGGTGCGCGAGACCTTCAGCCGCATGGCCGCCGTCGTGGACCAGCAGAACGCCGGCGACCCGGCCTACCAGACCCTCGCCGCGAACCCGCAGGGCGCCGCCTTCCAGGCCGCGCTGGACCTGGTCTTCAAGGGCAAGGAGCAGCCCAGCGGCTACACGGAGCCCCTGCTGCACGCCTGGCGCCTGAAGGTCAAGGCTGGCAAATGCTGAGGCGCTGAGGCCCTGATCCGGTCGCCCAGCGCACGCCAGACACGCTAATTTCGCTGGGCGCACAGGATCTTTACATGATGTTGCGACGCACCAACGGCGCGTCGGGCCGCTAGGGTTATCCCGATCAGCAAGCGTGCCCATGCGGCTCAAACTGCGCCCTCGCCCGCCACACCCTGGTGGGCGTGGGCATTGTCCTTGAGCCTGCGCGTGCCTGCCGCAGACCGATGACGCCGAATCCATCCCCGGAGGAATCTGCTTTGAAACTCACCCAAATTAGCTTCGCCGTTGCGGCCACCATCGCCGCAATCGCCCTGCCCGCCAGCGCCCAGCAACAGCTGGAACGCGTTGAAGTCACCGGCAGCCGCATCCTGTCGCCCAACGCTGACTCGCCCGCTCCCATCCAGGTGATGACCGCCAAGGACATCGCCGCCTCCGGCGTGGCCAACATCCAGGACCTGCTGACGAAGAACCCGGCCATCGGCACGCCCGCCCTGAGCCGCACGAACTCCAACTTCCTGACCTCCGGCGGCGGCGTGGCCACCATCGACCTGCGCAACCTGGGCTCCAACCGGACCCTGGTGCTGGTGAATGGCCGCCGTTATGTGTCGGGCGTCCCCGGCGACACCGCCGTTGACCTGAACACCATCCCGACCGACTTCATCGAGCGCGTGGAACTGCTAACCGGCGGTGCCTCCTCGACCTACGGCTCTGACGCCGTGGCCGGCGTGGTCAACATCATCCTGAAGCGCAACTTCAACGGCCTGATGCTCGACGCGCAAGCCGGTCAGAGCTCCAAGAGCGACGACAAGAAGAAGAAGTTCAGCGCCACCTGGGGCACCAGCACCGACAAGGACAGCCTGATGGCCCACATCGGCTTCACCCGCCAGGGTGAGGTCCGCTCGGCCAACCGCGACGGCAGCGGCATCGACAACAACTCGCTGGTCGCCGGTGGCCGTTCCAACAAGGCCGAAGACCTGTACCGCACCTACCTCGGCTTCTCGGGCTACGCCCCGGCCGGTCACTTCTACGCTGGTGACGACGACTTCACCTACGACGCGAGCGGCAAGCAGATCGCCTGGTCGCAGAACGGCCCGAACGGCGACGGCGTCGGCGCCACCGGCTTCAACCGCAGCGCCTTCCGCCGCATCGCCGTGCCCGTGGACCGCCTGCTGCTGGCCAGCAAGGGCGAGCACCAGATCGCCGACGGCCACACCGCCTTCTTCGAAGCCACCTACGCTTCGACCAAGTCCTCGACCAACATTGAGCCGTTCCCGCTCGACACCAGCAACATCTACCCGGATTCCGGCGGTGAAGTGCCCGTGTCGTTCAACGTGAACGGCACGATGGTGCGCAACCCCCTGGTGCCGTCCAACGTCACCAGCGACACCTACTTCTTCACGAAGCGCATGAGCGACTTCGGCCCGCGTCACCAGGACGTCGAGCGCGACACCATGCGCGTGCTGGCTGGCGTGAAGGGTGACCTGACCAAGGTCTGGAGCTACGAAGCCTACGCAGGCTACGGCTTCACCAAGGAAGCCCAGACCGGTACCGGCCAGGTCAACGTCCTGAACTTCCGCAACGCGCTGGAAGTGATCCCCGACGGCAAGGGCGGCGCCATGTGCCTGGACGCGAACGCTCGCGCCCAGGGCTGCGTGCCCGCCAATGTGTGGGGCATCGGCACGATGAGCGACGCCGCCATCAAGTACATCCAGGCGCCCCAGTCGCTGACCACCAAGGTCACGCAGAAGATGGCCGGCGCTTCGGTGAGCGGCGAGCCCTTCGACCTGCCCGCCGGCCCGGTGGGCGTGGCCGCCGGCGCCGAATGGCGCGAGGAAGGCTCCAGCACCCAGTACGACGCCCTGACGCAAGCCGGCCTGAACGGCGGCAACCAGCTGCCCAACACGGCCGGCAACTACAACGTCAAGGAAGGTTTCATCGAAACCCGCCTGCCGCTGCTGAAGAACC
This sequence comes from Burkholderiaceae bacterium, assembly GCA_041906185.1. Taxonomy (GTDB): domain Bacteria; phylum Pseudomonadota; class Gammaproteobacteria; order Burkholderiales; family Burkholderiaceae_C; genus Roseateles_B. The sequence continues at coordinate 118,896 of JAYRJQ010000004.1, read as the reverse complement.
TGGCCATGGTCAAGTCGCTGGACGCCACCGTCGCTTACCGCGTGGGTGACTACAGCACCGTGGGCAACACCCGCAGCTGGAACGCCGGTCTGGACTGGGCCGCCAACTCGACCGTGCGCGTGCGCTTCACGCAAGCCCTGTCGACCCGCGCTCCCAACATCAACGAGCTGTACCAAGGCCGTTCGCAGACCTTCCCGAGCGTCAGCGATCCCTGCCAGGGCGTGAAGCTCACCGACACCGGCGTGCTGGCCGACCGCTGCAAGGCTGCGCCCGGCGTGATCGACAACATGAAGGCCAACGGCGGCGTGTTCACGCTGACCCAGCCTGACCAGCAAGGCGTGAGCGGCTTCGACAGCGGCAACTCCGCGCTGGACGCTGAACGCGGCAAGTCCACCACCCTGGGCCTCGTGATCACCCCGAAGAACATCCCCCTGCTGAAGAACTTCAGCTTCACGGCGGACTACTTCGACATCAAGATCGAGAAGGCCATCAACAACCCGGGTCGCGACTACGCTCTGGACCAGTGCTACAACGGTGGCGACACTGCATTCTGCAAGTTCATCACCCGTCGTGCCGTGGCCACCAGCGGCGGCAGCGCCGGCGCCCTGACCTTCATCGACCAAGTGCCGGTGAACAGCGGCGGCCAGCAGATCCGTGGTCTGGACCTGACCAGCAGCTACAGCGAGAAGGTCGGCCCCGGCCGCCTGAACGCTCGCCTGTCCTGGACGCACCTGCTGGAAGCCTGGACGAAGGCCACCGACACCTCCACCGAGGACAGCTCGCTGGGTGAAGTCGGCAACCCGAAGAACAAGTGGACCCTGGGCCTGGGCTATGACCTCGGCAACTGGACCGTGAGCACCACGACCACCTACATCGGTGACTCGTACCTCGACGACCAGTTCTCGAAGAAGTACCTGACGGACACCACCGGCAAGTACACCGGCTTCACGAAGGACACCTTCAAGATCGGCAGCAAGGTCTACATCGATCTGCAGGCTTCCTACAAGATGGGCAAGGCTCAGTTCTACTTCGGTATCGACAACGTGGCCGACACCAAGGCTCCCCCGATCGTCTCGGGCCTGCCTGGCAACACCACCGGCACCCAGACCAACGCCAGCGTGTACGACCCGATCGGCCGTCGCTACTACGTCGGCGTGCGCTACTCGATGTAATCCCCTCTTCGCCTGACCCGGCCCTCGCGGCCGGGTTCACGGTGAAAGGCACAGCCCCGGTTCTCGTGAGAGGCCGGGGTTTTTTCATAGGCGAAAACAGTAGAAGCCTGATGGCTCGCGTCGCACGGGACTTCCTAGAATCAGCGCTCATCCCTTCGATGCCATGACCGACTTCCTTGCCGCGGCTCCTCCCGCGGCCCCTTCCACGCCGGCGCTGCCGGCCACCTGCGACACCCTCATCATCGGCGCCGGCCCCGCCGGCAGCGCCTGCGCCGGCTGGCTGGCCCAGGCCGGGCGCGACGTGCTGCTCGTGGACCAGCACCCCCTCGGCCGCGACAAGACCTGCGGCGACGGCCTGATCCCCGACGCCCACCACGCCCTGCAGCGCCTCGGTGTGCTGGACGCCGTGATGGCCCGGGCCGAGCGGGTCAGCCATGTCGGCTGCATCGGCCCGCGCGGCGGGCGCATCGACGTCCCCGGCAGCCTCGCGGTGCTGCCGCGCCAGGTGCTCGACGAACTGCTGGCCCGCCATGCCATCGCCGCCAGTGCACGCTTCGAGCAGGCGCGCTTCGAGCGGCCGCTGGAGGACGCCGAGGGCCGCGTCTGCGGCGCCGTGCTGCGCCAGGGCGAGGTGGAACGCGAGGTCCGCGCCCGCTGGGTCATCCTGGCCACCGGCGCGGTGCCCAAGGCGCTGGCCGCGGCCGGCGTGTGCGAGCGCCACACGCCCAGCGGCGTCGCGCTGCGCGGCTATGTGCACGCGCCGGCGATGGTCGGCCGCATCCGGGCCATGGAGGTGGTCTGGGACAAGTCCGTCCAGCCCGGCTATGGCTGGATCTTCCCTGCCCCCGACGGGCACTTCAACATCGGCGTCGGCGTCACGGACAGCCACCGCGACCTCGCCGGCAAGGGCCGCAAGAAGGACGTGAACCTGCGCGCCATCTTCGACGCCTTCTGCCAGCACTACGCCCCGGCCGCCGAGCTGATGCGCCACGGCCGCCTGGTGGGCGATCTCAAGGGCGCTCCGCTGCGCTGCACGCTCAAGGGCGCGCGCTGGACGCGGCCCGGGCTGCTCGTCACCGGCGAGGCGGCGGGCAGCACCTACTCCTTCACCGGCGAGGGCATCGGCAAGGCGCTGGAGACGGGTCTCCTCGCCGCCGAGGCCCTGCTCGCCCACGGCAGCGATGACGGCGCCGCGCGCGGGCACTACGAAGCCGCGCTGCGCGCGCTGGCGCCGCGCTTCCGCCTCTACGAGCGCGCCAACCGGATCAATGCCGCCCCGTGGATCGCCGACCTGCTGATCTGGCGCGCCAACCGCAGCCCCCGCCTGCTGCAGCGCATGGGCGGCGTGCTGAACGAGACCAGCAACCCGGGCAATCTGCTGAGCCTCAAGGGCATCAGCCGCCTCTTCTTCGAATGAGCAAGGAACCGCCATGTGCCAACTCCTGGGCATGAACTGCAATGTGCCGACCGACGTGATGTTCAGCTTCACCGGCCTGGCCACCCGCGCCGAGGAGCACAAGGACGGCTTCGGCATCGCCTTCTTCGAGGGCCGCGGCCTGCGCCATTTCGTGGATCACCACAGCGCGCGCGTCTCGCCGCTGGCCGGATTCATCCGCCACTACCCGATCCAGAGCGACAACGTCATCGCCCACATCCGCAAGGCCACGCAGGGTCAGGTCATGCTGGAGAACACCCACCCCTTCGTGCGCGAGCTGTGGGGCCGCTACTGGGTCTTCGCCCACAACGGCAACCTCAAGGACTTCCACCCGCCGCTGCACGGCGCCTTCCGGCCGGTGGGCGACACCGACAGCGAGCGCGCCTTCTGCTGGCTCATGCAGGAGCTGGCCAAGGCGCACTGCACGGTGCCCAGCATCGAGGAGCTGAGCCTCACGCTGGCCGAGCTCATGCCCCGCCTGAACGCCTACGGCACCTTCAACATGCTGCTCTCCAACGGGCAGGCGCTGTGGGCGCATGGCTCCACGAAGCTGCACTACCTGCTGCGCCAGCACCCCTTCGGCCGCGTGCACCTGCAGGACGAGGACCTGAGCCTGGACCTCTCGCAGCACACCTCGCCGCTGGACCGCGCCGCCATCATCGCCACCGAGCCGCTCACGCGTGACGAGCCCTGGGTGGCGTTCCAGCCCGGGGAGCTGAAGGTCTTCGTGGGCGGCGCGCTGGTCGGCTGAACGGTGCAGTGAAGGCTGAATTGGCCGGCCGGATGCCGGCCGCGCCCGGCCCGGCCGGCCCTCCATTCGCCCGCGCTGCCTGCCATTCGCCGCATCGCGCCGCGCCGCCCGCACCCTGACGGGGATACTCGCTCCCATGGCTCAAGACCTCACCGCTTCCCCGGCTCTGTCCTGGCACGCCGCCCTGCGCGCCGACGCCGCGCAGGCCCTCGGCCGCATCCTGCGCAACGAGAACGGCGTCTGCCGCAACTCGCAGCTCGTGAGCGCCGTCGTGGGCGCCGCCTGCGGTGGCCTGGGCATGTTCGCCGGCATCCTCAAGGACACCGGCCGCTGGCAGCTGGCGGTGCTGGCCGCCGTCGGCTTCACCGTCGGTTTCCTCAGCCTGATGAGCCTGTCGTGGCTGCGCCCGCTGTGGTTCTCGGGCAAGCGGGCCGCGGTGCTCAGCGCGGTGGTCGGTGGCATCGCAGGGCTCGTGGGCATGACGCAGGGCCTGCGCCGCTCGCCGGTGGACCACGCCGCGCCCTGGCGTGAGCAGCTGGACGGCGCCATCGCCGCGGCCAAGATCGGCATGCCGCTGCCGCTGATGATGGCCTTCGCCCTGCTGCTCGTCGTGATCCTGACCGCCAGCCAGCGGCGCGAGCAGATGGCGCGCGAGCTGGCACTCGCCCAGAGCCGCGCCGATCACGAGCAGGCCCGTCGCGAGGCCAGCGAGGCCCGGCTGCGCCTGCTGCAGGCCCAGATCCAGCCCCACTTCATCTTCAACACGCTGGCCGCCGTGCAGCACTGGGTGGACACCGGGGACACCCGCGCCAGCCCGCTGCTGCGCCAGCTGAGCACCTTCCTGCGCGGCTCCGCTGAGCTGATGCTGCAGCCCGAGGTGCGCCTGGCCGACGAGCTGCAGCTGGTGCAGTCCTACCTGGGCGTGATGCAGGCCCGCTGGGGCGAGCGCCTGCGCTACGCCCTGGACATCGACCCGGCCTGCGCCGCCGCGGCCAGCCTGCCGCCGGGCATCGTGCTGAGCCTCGTCGAGAACGCCCTGGAGCACGGCATCGCGCCCACGCTGGATGGCGCCGAGCTGCAGGTGCGGCTGGTGGCGCGCCCGGCCGGCGGCTGGCAGCTGCTGATCGAGGACAGCGGCGTCGGGCTCACCGAGGGCTGGCAGGAGGGCCTCGGCCTTTCCAACAGCCGGGCGCGGCTGCAGGGCTTCTTCGGCGCCCGCGCCACGCTGGACCTCGCCCCGCGCGCGGACGGCCCCGGCACCCGCGTGTGCCTGCAGCTGGAGGGCACGCGATGAGCGGCCCCGGACGCGGCGCGCGCCTGCGCCAGTTCTGGCGCGAGGTGGACTGGCGCGTCGCCCTGATGCTGGGCCCGCGGCACCGCTTCACGCCCGCGCAATGGACGCGGCTGGACGCGCTGCCGGCCATGTCCGCGAGCATCACGGCGGCCATCTGGCTGAACATCCTGACCTCGGGCGCCTTCTGCGTCTTCGCGATGTGGCAGTTCTTCTCCGGCGCGAGCGCGCCGGGGCTCATCGCGGTGTTCCTCGTCAGCCAGAGCATCGGCATCCTGCAGCTGCTGATGCTGCGCAGCCTCTGGCGGCGCCCGACGATGACGCGCCTGTACCTCCTGTTCGGCCTCTACGTCGCCGTATGGGTCGCCGCGGCCGAGGGCTTGCACGCGTGGCAGGTGCAGGCGGGCACCGCCAAGCCCGCCGCCCAGTTCATGCTCACCACGCTGATGCTGGGCATGATGATCGGCGCCCTGGCGCTGTGGGTCATGGCCTGCTGGCGCAACGAGTACTGCGCCCAGTGGCTGCGCGAGCAGGACCGGCAGGCCGAGGCGCTGGAGCTGGCGCGCCGCCTGGCCACCGCGCAGATCCAGCCGCACTTCCTCTTCAACTCGCTCGCCGCGCTGCAGCACTGGGTGCAGCACAAGGATGACCGCGCCGCGCCGCTACTGGGCTCGCTCACGGGCTATCTGCGCGCCACGCTGCCGCTCTTCGACCGCGACCTGCTCAGCGTCGCCGAGGAGGCCGAGGCCGCACGGCGCTACCTGGAGGTGATGCAGGCCCGCCTCGGCGAGCGCCTGCGCTTCCGCCTGGACATCGCGCCCGAGGCCGCGGCGGCCCAGCTGCCGCCGGGCGTGCTGCTGACGCTGGTGGAGAACGCCGTCGAGCATGGCGTGCAGCCGCGGATCGACGGCGGCGAGATCTGCATCCGGGCGCGCCAGGACGCGCAGGGCGGCCTGTGCCTGCAGGTGCTGGACGACGGCGACGGCCCGGGGCCAGGTCTTGACTTCGGCCAGCCCGCGCCCGGCGCCGCGCAGCAGGGCGGCCTCGGCCTGCGCAACACGCTGCTGCGCCTGCGCCAGGCCTTCGGCGAGCGTGCGAGCCTGCAGCTGCGAGCCCTGGAGCCGGGCGGGTGCGCCGCCGAAGTGCGCATCCAGCCTGCCTGAACCACGACGCCCAGACAGCGCCCCAACAAGACGACCCAACAAAACGACCCAACAACGACCGCCTGGAGAGAGGACCCATGAACACGACCATCCGCACCCTCATCGCCGACGACGAGGAAGGCCCGCGCGAGCAGCTGCGCGCCGCGCTGCAGCGCCTGTGGCCCGAGCTCGACATCGTGGCCGCCAGCCGCCATGGCGTCGACGCCTGGGACGACTTCCTCGAGCACGAGCCGCAGGTCTGCTTCCTCGACATCAACATGCCCGGCCTCACTGGCATCGAGGTCGCGCGGCGCATGGGCGCCACCGCGCGCCCGCCGCACGTCGTCTTCGTGACGGCCTATGGCGACCACGCCCTCGCCGCCTTCGATGCCGGCGCGGTCGACTACGTCATGAAGCCCGTCGAGGACAGCCGCCTCGCCCAGGCCATCGAGCGCCTCAAGGCCCGCCAGCAGCAGCCCGCGCCCGATCTGCAGGCCCTGCTCAAGCAGCTGCTGCCCCTGGCCGCCACGCCGCCCAAGCCGCGCCTCATCCAGGCCTCGCTCGGCCGCGAGGTGAAGATGATCGACCCCCAGGACGTGATCTATTTCGAGAGCGACAACCGCTACACCCGCGTCGTCTACGACGGCGGCGAGGCCCTGATCCGCACGCCGCTGAAGGAGCTGCTCGCCTCGCTCGACGCCGAGCTCTTCTGGCAGGTCCACCGCTCCGTGCTCGTCAACAGCCGCTGCATCGCCAGCGCCGTGCGCCTGGACGAGAACACCATGCAGCTCACGCTCAAGGGGCGGGACGAGAAGCTGCCGGTGTCGCGGCAGTTCCAGGGGCTGTTCAAGGGGCAGTGAGCGCGAAGATCGGCACCGCGCCGGCACGGCCGCAGTTCGCACGGAACCTGTCAGGGGTGACAGGGGGTGGATGGCACGGGCACCCTCTTGGGGCATTAGGATCGCAGCCCGCCCTGTGAACTGAGCGTGGCGGGGCTTCATCGACAAACCACGATTGCCATGAAACTTGCCTTGCCTTGAGCCTCAGCCTCGTGGGCGCCAACGCGTACGCTGCTGAATCGCGAGCGACGAGCCCCTTCCCCGATCTTCCTTGCGCGGCACAGCGCGTCTTCAGGCCTGACGCCAGTGACAAGTGATGAGAAGTCGAGTGGGTCGGTGGAAGTCGCTCTTTGGGACCTGATTCGGGACCCCAAGCACTTGGAGCAGTGCGTTCCGCTGGGTCGGAACCTGGTGCCCCCCCTACAGCAGCTCAAGCAGTCAAGCTGACGTGGCGCCCATTGCCAGGTCGTTCTTCCTTGCCAGAGGCGTTCAGACTCGTGTTCACGACACGTTCGACACCCTGCAGAACAACGGTGTCGTCGTCCGGTACGCCGTCTCGCTGATCAGCATCCAGTACGGTATCGGTGACGTTCAGTTCGTTCGCGTCGTGCCGGTCGGCGACTCCAGCAGCCCGTGCCGATAAGGCCCTGAACCTATCCAAACCTCGCCCGTCGTCCGATGTCTGCGCTGCGCTCAATGCCCATTCGCCTCGTCTTGATTCTCATGGGACTGCTGGCTGGCTGGTGGTGGGCGCAGACGCGAGAGGCGCCCGCTGCAGCCGCGGCCGCCGACCCTTCAACGGTGGCGCCTGTTCGCGGGCCAGCCCCCGGCGCCATCGAGGCAATGCCCAAGGCACTTTCCGTACCGCCCCCTGCCATGCCGGCGACGCCATCCAGCGCCCCTTTGTCGACCTATTCGCTCATTGTCCAGCTCCAGGCCGACTCCCGTCCTGTCGAGAGGGCGCAAGCGCGCGAGCTGATCCAGGGATGCAGGAATGCCGTGTCCCGCCTGCTTGCGGTGCACCGGAAGCACAGGAACGACATCGAGTTCTGGGACGCGATCCACAGCCGGACGCCGCTGCCGCAGTGGCCAGAGGAGACGGAAGAGGGGTATGAACGTCGCCGATTGGCTCGCGATCTCATCCTGTCTCACTGCAGTGAGGCCCTCCATGATGAACAGGCACAACAGCATCCTTCAGTCACCGAGCAGCACCACACCTGGCGTCTGGGTTTCAAGGAAGGGCTGCGTCGTCAACTGCAAACACAGGACTTTCGCCTGGCCATGCTCACTGTGCTGACGGCGCGGACCACCCAGATCGCCTACTTCGAGGGCCTGCCTTGGGGCGGCGTCAGCCCTGAAGGCTATACGCGCGCCCTGTACTTCGCCATGGCCATGGATTCGCGGCAAAGCACCCAGACGTCCATTCAGCTGGACATGGCCGGTGAATGCGTGGAAGCCGGCCACTGCGCCGCCGACGCAGAGTCCCAGGAGTTCTTCCAGACCGTGCCCAATCCCGAGACCCAGGCCCAAGCGCATGCCCTGGCGCCACGCATCTTTGCGGCGATGAAGGCGGGGCGTGTCGAGGCCTTCTTGCCACCTGCGGGAGTTCAACAGAAGTCCCCCTGACACCGAATGCCGGCGTCTTCAGTCCGGACGAGAACACCATGCCGCTCACGCTCAAGGGGCGGGACGAGAAGCTGCCGGTGTCGCGGCAGTTCCAGGGGCTGTTCAAGGGGCACGAGCGCAGTTCGCCCGAAACCTGTCAGGGGTGACAGGGGCCGCTGGCAGGGGGCCTCCTCTTGGAACATTAGGAGGGCGGTCCGTCCTGCCCTCTGCCAAGCGTTGGGTCTTCCAGCGCGGTGCGCCGACGATGCCCTCTCACCCAGCCGACTGAGCCAGCGCCAGCCACACGACGCCTTTCATTCAATGCCTTTGAGAACAACGCTCATCGTCAGTGCCGCCTGCGCCGCGGCCTTGGGGCTGGCTTTGCATGCGTCCTTGGACTTTGACGCCAAGGATGGCGACCGTCCCGAGGCCCACCGACCGCAGGCGCTACACGCCGCCATGCCGCTGGAGGCGCCCGGGCCGGCGTCTCGGGCGAATGCTGATCCTGTGCCGTCCCCGGCTGGCACGCTGACCCTCTGGTCACAAACCATGCGGGGACTGGCCCGGAAGTCGCCGGCCTCACTGGTCCACCAAGCCGCTGTCTCCCGCACCCCTGAAGACTTCTTCGCTGCTCAGATCCAAATGCGCCGCTGCCTCGACAAGGGGGCAACGCAGGCCCTGGTCGCGCACACGGCTCCGCAAGCTTCGGAGCAGATGAAGCAATCCATCCGGCAGCTGGAAGCGCTGTGCCGGCAGCGGGGCGACCGCCAGCAGCTGGCCTACGTCGTGCAGTCCTGGCCCGTCGATGCGCCGGCCCGCAAGGCCTACGAGGCGCAGCAGCGCCAGGACGCCGCGGCCCTGGTCGACTACGTGCGATCGACCGGCTCCGCGGACCTTGCCGCCCAGCTGCTGCCGGGCTCCATCACGGCCGATCTCCTGACTTCCCGAGGCTTGCTGCCGCCCCTGACCCCCGAGCCTGCCGACCGACTGGGTCTGGACGAGCATCTCGACCTCGCCAGTGTCAGCCGCCTGCGAGACCAGTTCGCCGTGTCCCGGGTCGTCGCGATCTGGTCCTGCCGCCGCCTGGGCACCTGCGTGGAGGAGGCGCAGCTGGACTACGCTTGCCATGCCCTCGACCTGTGCGTCGATGATTGGCGGGACTTTCCCGAACGGAAGGTCTTCAACCGAAGCCCCGTGGACCCCAACGGCAGCCCCAGCTTCTTCTGGGTCTCCCGCACCCGCTGGGCGCAGATCGAGCGGGCGGTCGGGCGGTTGCTGGCCGATCTGCAATGAGCCCTCCCGTGCACCTCGAACACCGACACGCCGGCGCCCCCGGCATGCCACGACGTCGCCGACTCCTGAAGACCGCGGCGCTCCTGGCGCTACTGCTGCTCCTGGGCCTCTGGTGGACGCGGGCTCCGGACGTGCAGCCCGCATCGCCTCCAGCGCCGCTTGCCGCGCCGGTGCAGCCTGCCGCTCCTCGCAAGGGGCCGGCGCCGGCCCGCCCCGCGGAGCCCTCCGCCCGTCTCGACGCAGCCTCCCCTCGTGAGCCCGACACCGCCTATGCGATCGTCCTTGCCGGGGTCGCGAAGCAGACGCCCCAGGCGCTCGCCAAGGCCCGGATGCTGGGCAGTCTCTGCGTGGAAAGCTATGGCCTCCTGCTCAGCATCGCCAATGCGCCGCCCGGGGACTGGCGGAGCACCGCGGCCGGCGTGCGGGGCCCACTGCCTGCACTGCCCGGCGAGACGCCGCAGATCAGCGCGCAGCGGCAGCAGGCGCTGGAGCTGCTGCACCGGCACTGCGATCCCGTGATGCAGGACGGGGAGGCCATGAACCGCGACGAGGTGCGGCTCCCTCTCCGGTCCCAGCCCCCCAACTTCGTGAAGGACCTGCAAGCGCAGCTTGCGGCCCGGAGCTACCTGGAGATCGGCACGACGCTGATCAGCGGACGAGCGACGCCGATCGCCTACTTCGACGGCGCGCCCTGGGGTGGCGTCGGCCCCGAGGCGTTCGTGCTGGCCGTCCACCTCGCGACGTGGATGGACCCTCAGCCCGTCGGGCGAATGGCGGCACAGATGGACGTCGCCATCCATTGCCTCCGGCACGGCCGCTGCACCGCAGACGACGTCACCCTGCATGCCCTGGGCGATGACACCCGCCCCTCGCCCGAGACACTGGCCCAGGCCCGCGCGCTGGCGCCGCGCCTCTTCGCGGCGATGCAGGGGGGGCGGGTGGAGCCCTTCCTCGCGCCCTGGGACTCGCGCCCCTAGTGATCGGCAACGCCCAACCCCCCGAGTCCTCGCCCGGGTTCGCCCCCACCCGGCGAGCCCCGGCGGGCCCGTAGCATGGCGCCCTGCCTCCACAAGACGCACGCCATGGCCGCCGCCCTCCCGATCCCGGACTTCAGTCAGTTCCTCCGCTACCAGCCCCTCACCGAACTGCTGCAGGCCTATGCGGCGGCGCGTCCGAACCTCGTCACGATGCGCTCCATCGGCCAGAGCCACGAGGGCCGCGAGATCTGGCTGATGGCCGTGACGAACGAGGCCACCGGCCCCGACACCGACAAGCCCGCGCTCTGGCTGGACGGCAACATCCACGCCGCCGAGCTGACGGCCTCCACGACCTGCCTCTACTACCTGCATCAGCTGCTGAGCCACCACGGTCAGGACAGCGAGGAAGGCCGGCGCGTCACGGAGCTGCTGGACAGCCGCGTGGTCTACCTCGTGCCGCGCCTGAACCCCGACGGCGCCGAGCTGGCGCTGGCGGACCGGCCGCGCCACATCCGCTCGTCCACGCGCCGCTACCCGCATGACGAGGACCCGGTGGACGGCCTCACGATGGAGGACGTCGACGGCGACGGCCGCATCCTCACGATGCGCGTGCCCGACCCGCACGGCGGCTACAAGAAGCACCCCGACGACCCGCGCCTCATGGTGGCCCGCGAGCCCGGCGAGTTCGGCGGCGCGTACTACCGCCTCATGCCCGAGGGCTTCATCCAGCACTACGACGGCCTGCAGATCAAGGTCAACGGCGACGTCGAAGGCCTGGATCTCAACCGCAACTTCCCCAGCGGCTGGCGGCAGGAGCACGAACAGGGCGGCGCCGGCCCCTACCCGGCCAGCGAGCCCGAGGTGCGCGCGATGGTGGACTTCATCGTGAAGCACCCCAACATCGGCGCGGCCATCAGCTTCCACACCTACAGCGGCGTGATCCTGCGCCCCATGGGCAGCTGCAGCGACGACGACATGACGCCCGAGGACCTCTGGCTCATCAAGCAGTTCTCGGCGCTGGGCGAGAAGCACACGGGCTACCCGGCCGTGAGCATCTGGCACGACTTCAAGTACCACCCCAAGGACAGCATCAGCGGCACGCAGGAATGGCTCTACGAGCACCTGGGCGCGCTGTTCTGGGTGGTGGAGCTGTGGAACCCGAACCAGGAGGCCGGCATCAGCGGCTACAAGTGGATCGACTGGTTCCGCGAGCACCCGGTGGAGGACGATCTCAAGCTGCTCAAGTGGAGCGACGAGCACTGCGGCGGCCAGGCCCATGTCGACTGGACGCCCTTCCAGCACCCGCAGCTCGGCGCGGTGGAGATCGGCGGCTGGGACAAGATGAACTACTGGCGCAACCCGCCGCCCGCCCTGCGCGAGCGCGAGGCCGCGCGCTTCCCGGCGTGGCTGACGCAGATCGGCCTCTCGCTGCCGCGCCTGGCGCTGCTGCGGGCCGAGGTCCGCGCCCTGGGCGCCGACACCTGGCGCGTGCGCCTGGCCGTCGCCAACACGGGCTACCTGAGCGCCGCCGTGACGGCCCGCGCCAAGGAGCGCGAGGTGGTGCGCGGCGTGATGTTCGAGATCGAGCTGCCCGCCGACGGCAGCGCCAGCCTCGTCACCGGCAAGTCGCGCATGGAAGGCCCGCACCTGGCCGGCCACGCCCCGCAGGCGACGCAGCTGAGCTTCCTGCCCACCGACGAGATCACCGGCGACCGCGCCGTGGCCGAGTGGATCGTCCGCGCGCCGCATGGCACGCGGCTGTCGCTGTCAGCCCGCGCGGCGCGGGCGGGGGTGGTGAGGACCGAGGTGACGCTGGACTGAGGCCCGGCGGCGCGGTCGCCATCAGCCCGCGTCCGCACAGCGCCCGGAACCTGTCAGAAGTGCCAGGCTGCGTGCCTGCAGGCGGGCGGGGGTCCTTCCTAGAATCCGGGGCCGCCGTGACGCGTCGTCGTGCCGGCATCACCACGCGAGGGCCGCTCCCGGCCTTTGCTGCCGGACCTGCACCCCGCCCTGACCCCTCGTGGAACGTTCTCGACACCCCCTGGCCAAGCCCGCGCGACGCCGGGGCATCATCCTCGGCATCGCCGGCCTGACGCTGCTCGTCGGTATCGCCGTCACCCGGCTCGCCGGCCCGGCACCGGCCCCCCTGCCGGGACCCCTCGCGCCAGTGCCCCCGGCCCCCGACACCCCGGAGAAATCGCCGGCCGTCCCGGCCCTGGCACCGCCGGTCGCAGGCGGCGACGCGCCACCGGCTGCACGGCTGGCAGCACCGCCAGCGGCCTCCTCAGCGGGTCCCTCGCTGCCGGAGATCGGCGCCGAAGGCTACGCCCCGCGGATCCAGCGCGCGCTGGATCAAGGCAGCGCCACCGAGGCATTCCAGGCGGCGCAGGACCTCTCGCGCTGCCGGGACATCGATCGCCACGTGAAGGGCGTGTTCGCCGCCCGCGACGCCGACAAGGACCCGAAGCGCGCGGCGGCCTGGCTCAAGACCATCGACTGGGTGCAGACGGAGCAGCGCCGCTGCCAGACCGTGACACCGGCCCTCGACGCCTTGAAGCGCCCCTTGCTCCTGAAGGCCGCGCAGCTCGGCGCCCTGGGCGCCGCCGCCAGCTATGCCGCGGACCTGACGCCGCAGGACGCGGTGCCTGCGGTGATCGTGCAGGCCCTCCAGCGCGATGCCGAGGCCGGGGACGAGCTCGCCCTGATGTCGCTGGCCGCCACGCCCGCACGCTGGGGGCTGAGCGAGGAGGACGCCGCGCTCTACCGCGAAGCCTGGCGGCAGACCGCCGCGAAGGACCCGCAGCGCCAGCGGGGCTTCGGCGAGATGCTGCAGGAATTGCTCGGCACCGAGCCTCCCCTGAGCACATCGCCGCGCGTGCAGGCCCTCGTGGAAGCGCAGCTGCGCCGCAAGCCGCAGGCCCCGCGCTGAACCGGGCCGCAGCGCTCAGCGCAGCGCCGCGTTCAGCCGCTCCAGCCAGGCCGCCGGCACGGCCTTGTTGCAGTAGAGGTGGCGCGACTGCGGCGGCGGAGCGTCGCTGAAGTGCAGCAGGTGCAGGGTCTGCGCCCGCTGGCCATCCCGCTGCAGCTGGACCTGCACCTCCTCGGGCGAGGCCGGCATCCAGTCGGCATGGCCGGCCTGCAGCATGCGCAGCAGCTGGGTGACCTCGCCGGTGCCATGGGTCAGCTCGCCAGGCCGCACGGCAATGAGCGCATCCAGCTCCGGGCCGTAGGAATAGCCCTGCTTCACCAGCAAGCGCGCCGGGGACTCGACGGCCTCGCGCAGGCTCATGCCCTCGCGCAGGGGCGCATCGCGGCGCGCCAGCATGACCAGGGGCTGTCCGCGGTAGAGCGAGGCGCTGAACTGGCCCTTGGCCTCCCGCGCGGGATTGCGGAACCAGCCCACGGCGCAGGCCAGGTGCTGGCCGCTCTCCACCATCAGCAGCTGGCGCACGGCGGGCGTCAGCACCCAGCGGTGCGGCACCTGGCTGCGCTCCAGCCCGCGCCGCAGCGGCTCGATGACGAGGCCCGCCGGCGGCTGCTTGCCGGGCTGGGGGATGTAGTAGGGTGGTCGGTCCTGGTAGAGCACATCGACGAGCGGCAGCGCCCCGCCCGCGGCGGCAGGCACCGCCGGCCCGGCAGCGGGCGCCGACGGCTGGGCGGCGCAGAGGCCCGCACCGGCCAGCAGCGCGGCCAGCAGGCCCACGCGCCGCCCGAGCTTCATTGCGGCGGCGCCTGGAGCCCCTGCTCCTCGGCGGCCTGCATGGCGGCCCGCCAGAGACGCGCCGGCACGAAGGTGCGCAGCTGCTCGAGGGCACGCTCGATGAGCTCGGGATGCAACTCGTGGCCGATGTCGGGCAGCACGTCGGCCGTGACGTCGGCACCCAGCGCCACCAGGCGCTTGGCGGCCTGGATCTGGTCCTGGTAGGGCAGCACGCCGTCCTGCTGGCCATGCAGCAGGTGCACGGTGACCTCCTGCGGCGCATGCTCGGGCAGCGTGGCGTAGGCGCCGCCGAAGGCCATCACGCGGCCCGCGAGCTGCAGCTCGGCCTGCACGGCCTCCAGCACCATCACGCCCCCCTGCGAGAAGCCGCCGAGCGCCACCTGCTGCCAGGGCAGCTCGAAGTGCTCCGTCCAGGCCCGCACCAAGGCGATGAAGTCCGGCAGGGCCTCGGCCACGCGGCGGGCGTGGTTCTCGTCATCGGCGCCCTCGAGCGAGTACCACTGCAGCCCGCTGCCGCCGCCCGGGACGAGGTCATAGGGCTGCGGGCCGGTCAGGGCCAGCACGGCCGCCTGCGGGTACTGCCCGCGCAGGGCATGCGCCAGCGGACGCATCTGCGTGGCATCGGCCCCGGCGCCATGGAAGAGCAGGAACAGCAGATTGGGCACACCCTTGTCGGGCAGCAGGGCCAGGGCGTGGGAACGGTGGGGGGCGGTATCACTCATGCCCCGCATTGTGCGCGGCGGGGCTAGGGCCGCAAGTCCCCCGAATGAAACACCCCGGGGTCGGCCGCGGTCACAGGCCCCGGTGCCAGGCCCCGCGTCAGGCCCGGCGCAGGCGCAGCCAGAAGCGCACGCCGCCGTCCTCGTTGCAGGCCTCGATCTGGCCCTCCATCTTGGCCAGATAGCTGCGGGCCACGAACAGGCCCTGGCCGCGGCGCTCGGGGCCGGCGTCCGGCGGGAGGTCGGAGACGCCGTACTCGAAGATGCGCGTGAGCATCTCCGGCGCGATGGCCGGCCCGCGGTTGTGGATGCCCAGCCGCGCGAAGCCATCCTCGGTCGCCAGCGTGAGCGTGATGGGCGTGCCGGCCTCGCGGTAGCGCTGGGCATTGCGCAGCACGTGCGTCACGACGTCCTCCAGCGCATAGGCCTCGCCGCGCACGGGCAGCGGCGCCTCGGCCTCGCCCGCCAGCACGACGCCGTCGATGCCCGCATGCGGCGCGTTGGCCACCACCTCGCGGCAGAACTGCGCCAGGTCCAGCGTCTCCAGCTGCAGGTCCGCGGCCTCCAGCGCCTCGCTGGGCGAGGCCGTGCCGTAGAGCACCCGCACCGCCTGCTGCATGCGCTGCACGTAGCGGTGGCTGGGGTCGTCCGCGCCGCCGTGCAGCACCATCAGGGACTGCAGCGGCGACATGATCTCGTGCCCCACCGCATGCCACATCTCGCGCTCGCGCTCGGCCCGCAGCTGCTCGCGGCGCAGGCCGTCCTTCACGCGCTCCAGCAGCGCCTGCAGCGTGCCGGCGAGGATGCCCAGCTCGTCGCGCCCCTTGAGGTCCGCCACGTCCAGCTCGCCGATGCGCTGCTCCGCCCGCGGGTCCTGCATGTTGTAGGACACCGCCGCCGCGCGCCGCGTGAGCACGGTGATGCGCCGGATCAGGCCCAGCTCCACCAGCAGCCACGCGAAGGCGATGGCCGCGAGCATGGCCGCCACGAGCCACAGCAGGCTGCGCGCCTCGCGCGCGAGCTGGCGGTCGAGGCTGCGCAGGTCGCCCTGCAGCGTGAGCCGGTAGCGCCCGGTGGCGGTGATCACCTCGTCCTGGGCCTGCAGGCGCAGCCGCGCGTCGCCCACCGGCACATCGACGGGCAGACGCCGGATGAGGCGGCTCAGCCAGGGCAGCGGCGCGTCGCCGATCTCGGCCCCGCGCCGCTCGGCGATGACCTGGGCGCGCTCGCCCAGGCGCTCGATCTGCAGCGTCTCCCCGGCCTGCAGGCCCGCGCCCAGGCGGTCGAGAGACAGGGCCACGGCCGCGCCGGGCTGGGTGCTGTCGAAGAGCCGCGGCACGGCGCCGGCCTCGTCGGCCGGGCCGAGCAGCTGCACGCGCA
The DNA here is from genome assembly GCA_041906185.1 of Burkholderiaceae bacterium. Lineage (GTDB taxonomy): Bacteria > Pseudomonadota > Gammaproteobacteria > Burkholderiales > Burkholderiaceae_C > Roseateles_B. Next base: position 102,571 of record JAYRJQ010000004.1, on the reverse strand, counting down.
GGCGCAGCTGCTCGAGGTCGTGCGGCGGCCAGGCCTGGGCGCCGCGCTCGAACAGCGCCGTCTTGAAGGCCTCCACCGGCAGCCGGACGGAGAACACCGTGCGCCGCGCGCAGGGCCCCTCGGCGTCGCCCTCCTTCGCGCAGGGCCCCTCGCGCCACAGCCAGCCACGGAACTCGCGCTGCGGGCGGGCCTGGCGATCGAGCTGGTCCCCGTCGGCCAGGAAGCTGGTGAGCCGGCCGCGCTGCTGGGCCGGGCCCTCGTCGGCCCGCGCCGCCTCGTAGGGCGCCGTCCAGACCGTGTGCTGGCCGCGGTAGTCCAGGCTCACCCGCAGCCGGTGCACGCCGGCGATCGCCACCTGCCCGATCTGGCGGGACTGCAGCGGCCCGGCGTCCAGGCTGCCCACGAGGTAGACGAAGCCGCCCGCATAGGCATTGCTGCCCACCGCCGCGCACAGGCTCGCGCCGCCGGGCCAGCGCAGGCCGCAGCCGGCCATCTCCACGGCACGCAGGGCCTTGTACTGGTCGTCGAAGTCGATGGCCGAGAAGGGCAGCAGCACGGGGGCCAGGCCTTGCCCGTCGCCCGGTCCGAGCCCCGGGTTGAGCAGCGCGAGCTGCCCCGCCGGGTGGCGCAGCTGCAGCGTGATCTCGGCCAGCGACTGCCGGAAGCCCTGCTCGTAGCGCTGGTAGCTGCGCTGCTTCTGGTCCTGCAGCACGGTGAGCGCGAGGCCCAGCGTGGCGGCCACCAGCAGCGCGAACGCAAAGTGCACCACCAGGCGGCGGCGGAAGGCCGCGAGGCCCAGGCGCGGCACGGGCAGGGCCGGGAGTTCGACGGGGCCGAGCTTCATCGGCCGCTCACCGCGGGCCTGCCCAGCGGAAGCCGCGCATGGGCACGTTCTCGATCGCGTCGAAGGCGGGGTCCACCTCGCGCAGGGCCTCGCGCAGCGTCGAGACGTGCTTGCGGACGTTGTCCCGCGTGCGGCCGCTCTTGACCACGTCGAACAGGTCCTCGTAGCTCACGACCTCCGGCGCGCGCTGGTGCAGCGTGGCGAGGATGCGCTGCGCGGTGAGCGGCAGGTTGATGCGCTGCCCCTTCCACAGCGGGCTGCGCTGCCACAGCGGGTCCAGCTGCAGGGCCGTCGCGGCGTCCGGCACGGGGCTCGGCGCGCGGGCGCGGGCGGCCCGCAGGATGTCGAGGAAGGTCTCGGTGAACTCGGCCTCGTCGAAGCTCGTCTTCTGCAGGTAGTCCCAGGCGTCCAGCGCCTTCATGATGCCGCGGTAGATGGCCGCCGGCATGGCCGAGACCACCAGCACCGGCGTGCCCTGGTGCAGCTTGTTGATCGCGTTGATGAGGGCGACGCCGGCATGGCGCTCGCGGCCCAGCTCGATGTCCAGCACGACCATGGCGTAGGACTCGCGGGCCAGCGCGGCCTCGGCGCTGTCGCGGTCGAACCACTGGTCCACCTGCAGCTCGGGGCGGGCGGCGCGGATCCAGCCGGCCAGCTGCTCGCTGGTGGGGCGGTCGTCCTCGATGACGGCGACTTTGTTCATGCGCCCGATTATCGGCAGCCCCCGGCCGGCCCCCTGTGAAGCTTTCTTCCGCGCCGTGAGCACACTGCCCCGCCGCCGCCCTGGCGCCCTCCGCCCCTGTCGCCGAACACTGCAGCCATCGATCCACACAGGGCCCCGACCCTGATCCGCACCAGGAGCTGCACCATGAACGAGCACACCCCCGGCACTGAATCCAGCCATGACGACGACGCGCTGAACACCCGCTTCGTCGAGGACTACGAGGCCGCCGCCGCCCACGAAGGCGCCAAGCCGGCCCTGGGCGCCCGCCTGCTGCGCCATGCCCCGCTGCTGCTGGCCCTCGGCGTGAGCATCGCCGCCGTGACGGCCCTGGCGCTGCACCCGCCCTTCTATCCGGTGCCCCGTGGCGAGGTCGCGCTGCGCACCAACACGCTCACCGGCGGCGTCACCCAGGCCCGCGACGGCAGCCTCTTTCGCCTGCCCGGCCTCCACGAGATCCGCACTCTGCCCCAGCAGGACCGCAGCTACCAGCCCGCCGCCTTCGCCCGCGCCGATGGCCCGGCACCGCTGCAGTCGGTGGAGGGCCTCTCCCTCGGAATGGCGCTGACCCTGCGCTGGGGCGTGGACCAGACCCGCCTGCCGCAGCTCGCCCGCAGCCTGCCCGACAACATCGAGCGCGAGCTGATCGACCCCGTGCTGCAGGGCGTGATCTACCGCCAGATCGCCAGCCACACGGTGCGCGAGATCTTCTCGAGCCAGCGCGCCGAGATCCAGCAGGCCCTCGAGACGGAGCTGCGCAAGAAGCTGGCGGCCGACGGCATCGTGCTGCACAGCGTGCAGATCGGCAATGTGGACCTGCCGCAGGAGTACCGCGCCGGCCTGGAGAACCTGCTGGCCGAGGGCCTGGCCACCGAGAAGATGCGCTACACGCTCGAGCAGCAGGAGAAGAAGGTCAAGCAGACCGAGCTGGAGGCGGCCGCCGACAAGATCCGCCGCGAGACCGCCGCCGAGGCCGCCGGCCGCGAGCAGGTCATCGCCGCCAAGGCGCAGGAGGAGGCGATGAAGCACGTGCTGCCCTTCAAGCAGCGCCAGGTCGAGCAACGCCAGCTGGAGGCCGAGGCCGAGCGCGTGGCCCGCGTGCGCATGGCCGAGGGCTCGGCGCAGGCCCGCGGCATCGAGGCGGAAGGCGAGGCCAAGGCCCGCGAGAAGCTGGCCGATGCCGAGGCCTATCGCCAAGGCCGCCTGGGCAAGGTGAGCCTGGAGCAGATGTCCGCCGAGGGCGCGCTGCTGAGCCAGCACCCGCTGCTGATCCAGAAGGCCATGGCCGACAAGCTCTCGGACAAGGTGCAGGTCATCATCGCCCCGCCCCCGGCCGATGGCGGCTTCATCGGCAAGACCCTGCTCGGCGGCAAGGCCGGCACCGTGGTCCAGGCACGCGGCGCGCAGGACGCGCAGAGCGACGGCAACCACTGACCCCGTGACCCCTCCCGCCAGGACACCGACCATGCGCACGACCCTCACCACCGCCACCCTGGCCTGCGCCGCCGCGCTGCTGCAGCCCGCGCACGCCCACGCCGCCACCGCCCTGGTGCTGCAGGACCAGGCGGCCCTGCGCGCCGCCGCCCGCGACGCCGCCCCCTCGCAGGCCGCCCTGTGGCGCGGCGAGGCGGTGGAGATCCGCGGCGAGCGGCTCGACTACTACCAGGTCTACGACTACCGGCGCGAGCGCGGCGGCTTCGTCCGCAAGGGCCAGGTCTTGCCCCTGGACGGCCCCGCCGCCGAGCCCGCCGCGCTGCTGGCCGCCCTGCGCCTCGTGCGCCTGCAGTCCGGCGCGGAGTCCCTGGGCCTCGGGCTCGCCGCCGCCTACGTGCAGCAGGCCAGCGCCGAGCAGATGGCCGGCCCCGGCGGCATCGAGGCGCTGGATGCGCTGGGCACGCTGGCCGAGCGCCTGGCCGACCGCGCCTCGCGCAGCAATGCCGCCCGGCTCGACACGCCGCAGACCTCCACGGACACCCAGCTCGCCGCGCAGCTGGACGTGGCGGCGCGCTACGGCCTGAAATTCCAGAGCTTCGAGCGCGAGGCCGGCAGCCTGCAGGTCTGCTACGAGGGCGAGGTCTTCCGCCGTGTCCTGGCCCTGCCCGCGAGCACGCCCGAGCAGCAGGTGCGCGCCGCCCTCGCCCTGACCCGTGGTGACTGCCAGAACCCTGCCGCCACGCCCGCGCAGAAGCTGCAGCGCGACCTCTGGCGCGCCGACATCCTGGAGCGCGTGCCGCCCTCGGGCCTCGCGCCGATCTGGCGCAACCGCCTGGCGATGCGGCAGGCCGCCGTCTGGAGCAGCCTGGCCTATGCGCAGGCCCGCCAGAGCGACGCGGGCGCGGCCGCGCAGTCCCAGGCCGCGAGTGCGCGTGCCCTGCAGGCCCTGGCACGCCTGCAGCCCGCCGAGCTGGCGGACGACGACCAGCCCGGGGCCAACGATGCCGCGATGCGCGTGAATGCCGTGCGCTGGCAAGCCCTGCCCGCCGGCAGCGCAACGATGAGCTGGCGCCGCGGCAACGACGAGCTGCAGCTGCGCGTGGTGCCTGGCGCCGACGGCGACCAGTGCCTGCTGCTGCAGTCCGCCAAGGCCAGGGAGGCGCTGCTGCGCCATTGCAGCTACGGCCTCGTCCAGACCGCCTCCTTCAGCGTCAACCGCGAGGGCAATGCCGCCACGCTGGCCGTGCAGCCGACCGAGTCCTGGCGCGAGCTGTGGGTGCTGCGCGCCACGCCGCAGGGCTGGCGCCTGGACGTGCTGCCCCCCGCCCCGGCCACCCCGGGCCTCGGCTATGCGGAGTTTGCCGGCTGGGTGCCCGGCGGCCAGCAGCTGCTGATGGTGCGCGAGTCCCGCGCCGAGGGCCGCTACAGCGCCCGCAGCTTCGAGGTCGTGGACCTGCAGACGCTCGCGGTGCAGCGCCGCAGCGGCGAGGCCCAGCAGCTCGGCCCCTTCCAGCGCTGGGCGGATGCGGGGTGGAAGACGGCGAGCCTGAGTCTGCGGTGAGGGCTCAGGGCCGGGTCTCGCTCAAGGCAAGACCTGCCCCTCTCCCACCAGCCGCCCGCCCTGGAACATCTGGAACTGACGACGGTCGTCGCGCAGCTTCAGGGCGTCCAGGCAGCGGACGTCGGCCTCGGCGCTCTCACCCGGCTTGAGCTCGCCGCCGACGCCCGGCGGCAGGGTCAGCGCGCAGGTCGAGCCCTCGGGGTGGTCCGGGAAGCGCAGCTGGGGCCGGTAGCCGGTGTAGATCGGCGTGTCCCGCCCCTGGCTGAACCCCATCGGCAGCAGGCGGACCCGCACGCGCAGCGGCGCCTGGGCCTCGACGTGGATCCACGGGAGCGCGGCGGCGCTGGCGCCCTCGGCGGGTGTCGAGGACGAGGCCGGGGTGGGAGCAGCGGTGGCAAGCTGGGCCGCGCACAGCGCAGCCACCGACAGGCCGCACAGGCCACAGAGACGGATCAACAGGGACTTCAGCATGAGGTCGGCAGGCGGGGATTGCGAGACATCGGCAGCCCGCAAGACCGGGGCCGCCGCGCCCGGATTGTGGCAGCGCCCCGGCGCGAGCCCGCAGCGAGCCCGCAGCGAGCCGCCCGCCAGCCCTCAGCGCCGCTGCCGGTCGTTCGGCTTGTGCCCGATCAGCTTCACCAGCACCTGGCGCAGGCGGTTGGCGTCGATGGGCTTGGTGAGGAACTCGTTCATGCCGGCCTCGAGGGCCTCGTCGCGCTCCGACACGAGCGCCGCGGCGGTCAGCGCGACGATGGGCAGCTGCTCCGCGGGGAAGCGGCGGCGGATCTCGCGCGTGGCCTCGTGGCCGCTCATGACGGGCATCTGCACGTCCATCAGCACGACGTCGTAGGGCTTGCCCATGCTGGCCGCCGCGTGGATGGCCTCGATGGCCTGCTGGCCGTCGCTGGCCTGCGAGACCTCCAGGCCCCACTGCTCCAGCAGGGCCACGGCGATCATCATGTTGACGGGGTTGTCCTCGACCATCAGCACGCGCAGGCCGTCGAGGTCCGCGTTGTCCCGGGCCTCGCGCGGCTGGGCCGACAGCGTGCTCGCCGCGGCCACCAGCGGCAGCTCGGCCCAGAAGGTGGAGCCGCGCCCGGTCTCGGACTGCACGCCCACCTCGCCGCCCATCAGGTGCGCCAGCTCGCGGCAGATGGACAGGCCGAGGCCCGTGCCGCCGTAGCGCCGCGTGGTGGACTCGTCCGCCTGCGTGAAGGGCTGGAAGAGGCGGGCCTGCACCTCGGGCGTGATGCCGGGGCCGGTGTCGGTGACCTCGATGCGCAGGCGCTCGTCGTCGACCTTCGCCACACGGACGGAGACCGAGCCGCTCTCGGTGAACTTCAGCGCATTGGTCAGGTAGTTGGAGAGGATCTGGCGCGTGCGCACCGGGTCGCCCACCACCCAGCCCGGCACGTCCTCGTCGACGTCGATGCGGAAGGCGAGGCCGCGGGCCTGCGCCAGCGTGATGTAGGCCATGCGCATGGTGGCGAGCATGTCGCGCAGCGCGAAGGGCTGGGACTCCAGCGTGAGGCGCCCGGCCTCGATCTTGGAGAGGTCCAGGATGTCGGCGATCAGGCCGGAGAGGCTCTCGGCGCTGTCCAGCATCTGGTCGAGGTAATGGCGGCGGGTCTCGTCGTCGAGGTCCGGCTGCTGCAGCAGGCGCGCGAGGCCCACCACGCCATTGAGCGGCGTGCGGATCTCGTGGCTGGTGTTGGCGAGGAAGGCGCTCTTGGCGCGGCTCGCGGCCTGCGCCTCGTCCTTGGCCTGGGCCAGCGCGGCCTCGACGCGGCGCTTCTCGGTGACGTCCTCCAGGATCCAGATGGTGCCGCCGCGGCTCGGGTGGTCCGGGTCCACGGCGCGGGCCAGGAGGCGGCACAGGAAGGTGCTGCCGTCCTTGCGGGCCATCATGCGCTCCGTCTCGACCTGCTCGCCGGCGGCCAGGCGCGGGCCCATCTCGCGGCCGGCGCTGCGGTAGTCCTCGTCGGTGGCCCACACCACGCGGCCGGGCTGCCCGATGAGGCTGCCGTCGGGCCAGCCGAACATCTCCTCCACCGCGCGGTTGACCTGCACGAAGTGCTGGTCCCGGGTGAGCGTGATGCCGATGGACGCGTTCTCGAGGATGGCCGCGTGGATGAGCCGCGTGCGCTCGGACTCCGACACGTCACGGGCATTGATCACGAGGTAGGCCTGCCCGTCCATCTGGAAGGGCGCGGCCGACATCACCATCGAGATCAGCTCGCCGCTCTTGCTCTTGAAGGCCGCCGGCATGTCGTTCACGCGGCCGTGCTGCTGCACGCCGTCGACCAGGCGCTGGCGGTCCTCGGGGTGGTGCCAGACGCCCAACTCGTCGGCTGTGCGCCCGAGCACCTCCTCGGCCTTGTAGCCGGAGAGCTCCTCGAAAGTCTTGTTGACCATGGCGTAGCGGCCGGTGGCGATCTCGGTCAGCGTGATCACGTCCGGGCTGGTGGCCACCAGGTGCGACAGCAGGCCCTCGGAGCGGCGCAGCGCCTCCTGCGCGCGCGAGGCCTCGGTCTGGTCGATGAAGAAGGACAGCGTGGCCGGGCCGCTGGCGGCGTCCACCCGCACGCTCGTGACCTGCACGAGGCGGCGGCGGCGCGAGAGCGTGCGCAGCTTGAATTCGGCCATGGGCAGGATGGCGCCCACGGGCATGGACTCGATCTTGGCGGCCCGCTCGCGGGCGCGCTCGTCCTCGCCGGACTCGTAGTGGGTGAAGAGATCCTGGCCGATCATGCTCGAGCGCTGCGTGTAGCCGAACATCGCCATGGCGGCGGGGTTGGCATCGATCACGCGGCCCCAGCGGTGCAGCACCAGCGGCGAGGGCGAACGGCGGAAGAGCTCGCGGTAGCGGGCCTCGGTGGCCACGATGGCCTGCTCGGCCTGCACCTCGTCGGTGACGTCGCGGCCCACGCCCCAGTAGCCGCGGAAGTTGCCCGCCGCATCGAAGCGCGGCTCGCCGCTGACCGAGACGTATCGCAGCAAACCGTCCTCGCCGCGACGCCGGGCCACCATGCCGCGGAAGGGGCGGTGGGCCTCGAGGTCGGCGCGGTGGGCGTCCATGTCCTCGTCCCCCAGGCCCTGGGCCTGGTCGACTTCCCAGGGCGTCTTGCCCAGGCGGCTGTTGAGGTCCAGGCCCGACTGGCCGGGGATGTTCTCGGCCATGTGGGTGAAGCGGAAGTCCCGGTCCATCTCCCAGTACCAGTCCGCCGCCATGGACAGCAGGTGGCGGAAGCGGGCATTGCGCTCGCTGGCCTCGCGCATGGAGCGCCGCACGAGGCGCAGCGTGCCCATGCCCACGACGAGGCCGGTGCTCAGCAGCACGAGCTGCGTGATGAGCTGGGCGGACACGCTGGAGCCCAGCGCCACGGCGGGCAGCCGGTCGTTCGCCTCCAGCCAGGCCATGGCCAGCAGGCACAGCGTCCCGACGCCGAAGAGCCACAGGCCGGCCGTCAGGCCCGTCACCGCGGTGCCGAGCGCGACCATCAGCGCCAGCACGCCCAGGCCGGGCGACCCGAGGCCCGCGCCGCGCGACCATGCGAGCGCCAGGCCCATGGTCATCACGAGGCTCATCAGCAGCATGACGCCCGGCTTGGCCTTCTCCCGCGGCAGGCGCAGGTAGAAGCCCGTACCGACCAGGCAGACGAGGCCGGCCAGCAGCGGCGGCAGCAGGCCGGCGCAGGGCTCGCCCTCGCGGACGGTGGCGGCCAGCAGCAGCGTGACGAGGCCGCCGATCAGCGCGGATGCGCCCAGCAGCATGCGCACCGAGCGCCAGCGCAGGCCGCGCTCCAGGGCCAGGCGGCGCTCGTCCAGCGACATTTCCTGGCCGACCAGGCTGCTGAGATCGTCGAGGGCGTCCTTGCTCACTTTGACTTGACCGGCATGCTCCAGGGGCGCCGGCCCCACCGCGGGGTCACGCCAGGGGGTGAGTCTCGGTCACGGCGGGCCGGCTGACCAGCGGATCAGGCGGGCAAAACCGGTCCGGACCTCACGAGCGCCGGGGGAGCGAGAAGGAATGCGCAGGCACCGGCCTGCGGCGGACTCAGGCGCGGGCGGCGTTGAGCTGCTCGCGTGTCGCCAGCGCCACGCGGCGGGCGGCGGCGGCGAAGTCCTCGCCGCTGCTGGCGTACAGCACCGCGCGAGACGAGTTCACGATGATGGGCGCGCTGCTGCCCTCGGCCGTGCCGCGCCAGCCCGCACGCACCGTGGCCACGGCGTCGCCGCCCTGTGCGCCCACGCCGGGGATCAGCAGCGGCAGCGTCGGGGCGATCTCGCGCACCCGGGCGATCTCCTCGGGGAAAGTCGCCCCCACCACGAGGCCCAGCTGGCCGGAGGTGTTCCACGCGGTCTGCGCCAGATGGGCGAGGTGCTCGAACAGGCGCGGCTGGCCGGGGACGTCCGCCAGGCGCTGGTTCTGCCAGTCGCTGCCGCCCGGGTTGGAGGTGCGGCACAGCACGATCACGCCCTTGTCGGCGTAGCGCAGGAAGGGCTCGAGGGTGTCGAAGCCCATGAAGGGCGACAGCGTCACGGCATCCGCCTGGTAGCGCACGAAGGCCTCGCGGGCGTACTGCTCGGCGGTGGAGCCGATGTCACCGCGCTTGGCGTCCAGGATGACCGGCACCTGCGGCGCCACGCGCTTGATGTGGGCCATCAGCCGCTCCAGCTGGTCCTCGGCGCGGTGGGCGGCGAAGTAGGCGATCTGCGGCTTGAAGGCGCTCACCAGGTCCTTGGTGGCGTCGACGATGGCGCTGCAGAAGTCGAAGATGCGGCCGGCATCGCCCTTCCAGGCACCCGGGAACTTCGACGGCTCCGGATCCAGCCCCACGCAGAGCATCGACTGGTTGAGGCGTTCGGCGGCGTGGAGTTGCTGGAGGAAGGTCATGGATCGCACCCCTGAGCGGGCTGGGCTGGTGAAGGTGCCGTATTGTCTCGCTTCTGGCCGGAAATCCGGCCACCCGCCCACCTGGAGCCCCGACGATGCAGATTCTGGAGACCGAACGCCTGCGCCTGCGCTGGTTCGACGACCGCGACGTGCCCTTCATCCTGGGCCTCATCAACGAGCCCTCGTGGAAGGCCAACATCGCCGACCCCGGCGTCAGCACGCCCGAGCAGGCCCGCCAGTGGATGCGCGACCGCCTGCTCAACCGCTACTGGGCGCAGGGCCACGGCTTCTGGTGCATGGAGCGCAAGTCCGACGGCGAGCCGCTCGGCCTGTGCGGCCTGATCCACCGCGAAGGGCTGCCGGAGCCGGACCTCGGCTACGGCCTCGCCGAGCGCCACTGGGGCCGGGGCTACGCCCGCGAGGCCGCCGCCGCCTCGCTGCGCTACGCCCACGAGGTCCTGGGCCTGCGCCACCTGCTGGCCACCACCGCGCCCCACAACGACAGCTCCGGCCGCGTGCTGATGGACATCGGCTTCGCGGACCTCGGCCTGCAGCAGACCGAGGCGCACGAGGGCCTCTCCCGCGTCTACGAATGGAAGGCGCCGGGCGAGGCCGGCACCGACGTGCAGCAGATCGAGGCCCTGGTGCGGCGCTTCCTCGGCGCCTTCGACAACCGCGCCGGCCGCATTCCGACGATCGCGGCGCTGCCGCACTGGCTGCTGCCGGACGCCCGCCTCGTGCAGCGCAGCGGCGACACCCTCACGAGCCAGGACCTGCGGCAGTTCATGGAGCCGCGCGCGCAGGCGCTGGCCGACGGCACGCTGCGGGACTTCCACGAATGGGCCGAGGCCCTGCACATCGAGCAGGAGGGCGGTCTGGCGCAGGTCCGGCTCCCATACGCCAAGGCCGGGATCCGCGAGGGCCAGGCCTTCGAGGGACGCGGCCGCAAGCTGCTGTCCTGCGTGAAGACGGCGCGGGGCTGGAAGATCGCGGCCGTGCTGTGGGAGGACGCGCCCGCCTGATCCGGATGGCCTGATCAGTCCGCCAGATCGATCCCGCTGATCGGTCCCGCCGATCTGTCCGACTGGTCGGTCCGACTGATCGGTCCGTGTCAGGCCGGGCTGCCGCGCCGTTCGCGGGTCAGCTCCTGCGCCACGGCCGGCGCATGCCGCGAGAGCCAGCCCACCGCGCCCTGCTCGCGGGCCAGCGCGCAGGCCTCCGAGGCCAGCACCTGCGCGCGGCTCCAGTCGCCGGCGCGGCGCTCGCAGTCCGACAGCAGCATCAGCAGGCCGGGGCGGCAGTAGTGGTCCTCGTCCTCGAGCGCATCGGGCAGTGCCTGCTGGAGCAGCTTGAGCGCGAGCTCGTGCTGCTTGAGCAGCTCCAGCGTGCTGGCCAGGATCCAGCGGGCGGTGCTGCGGCCGGCCTTGTAGGCCCGGTCGGCCTGCTCGGCCGCCTGGAGCACCTGGGCCGCCACCTCGGCATGGCCGGTGCGCACGCGCGCCCAGGCCAGGAAGAGCCCGTTCATGCCCTGCCACAGCGGGTAGCCCAGGCGCGTCGCCAGCGCCAGCGCCTCGCCGGCATGGCGCAGCACCGGGTGCGGTCGGCCGCGCGTCCAGTTCATGGCCGCCGCGAAGGTCAGCATGAAGCACAGCCCGTGGTTGCGCCCTTCCTGACGGGCCAGCGCGAGGCCCTGCTCCACGGCGGCGTCGGCCCCGGCGGCATCACCGCAGAACCACAGGGTCCAGCAGTGAAAGGCCAGCAGCAGCACGCCGGCGTCATCGCCCAGGTGCTGGCGGCGCGCCTCGGCGTCGAGGCCGGGCAGCAGCGCCAGGCCCTGCAGCTGGCACTGGCGGGCCTCCTCGAAACGGCCGCGCCAGAACAGCGAATTGCCCAGCGCAAAGCAGGCGGTGAGGCGCTCGGCATCGGTCAGCGCCTCCTGCTCCAGCTGGCGCGCGACGCGCAGGCCGCCGCTCTCGCCCTGGGAGCCGGCGCCCATGTAGAGCCGGCTCAGGGCCACGAAGCGCAGGCGCTCGGGCGCGGGCTCGGCGGCGTTCTCCTCGGGGGATGCTGCCAGCAGCTGGCGGCACAGGCGGTGCGCTTCGGCGGAGCCGTAGCCCTCGTGCATTTGCAGGGCGCGGACGCGGTCCAGGTCCAGCCGCCAGCGCGCGCGGGCATCGCCGGCCGGGCCGGCTCCCGCGAGGCGCGCGGCTTCCTCCAGCGAGGCCTGGGCATCCGCCGCGAACTCCTGGCGCAGGGCCTGCTGCCCGGCCTGCCACCAGGCCTCACAGGCCGCCTGCAGATGCCCGGCCCCCGCCAGATGGCGGGCCAGCAGCCCCGGGGCCTCGCCCCGGCGGGCGCGCAGCGCGGCCAGGCGGGCGTGCCAGGGCCGGGTCTGGGCCGGCAGGGCGCCCTGGGCCGCCGCCTCGTGCAGCAGGGCGTGGCGGAAGCGGTAGACGCCGTCCCCCGACGCCCGCGCCTCGTCCTCCTGCACCACGAGCCGGCACTCCGCCGCCCGCTGCAGGGCCTGCGCCACGGCCGCGGGCGGCAGGGTCTCGGCCAGCAGCTCCGCCAGCAGCGCCGCGTCGAAGCGCGGGCCGATCAGGGCGGCGGCCTGCAGCACCGGCTTGTTGATCCCGAGGCGGTCCAGCTCCGCCTGCATGAGCGCGACGATGCCGCCGCCTGCCGACGGGCGGCCCTCCAGCTCGCCCTGCACCATCGCCTCGATCAGCAGCGGAATGCCGGCCGCCGCCTCCAGGATGGACGCGCGGCGGGCGCTACCGAGCCGCCCCTGCGTATCCAGCGCCTGCAGCAGCTGCTGCGCGGCCGGTGCCGTCAGGGGCTGGACGTCCATGCACACCGGGTCGGCTCCTGCGGACTCCAGCACCACTTCCGGCCGGCTGCTGACGAGGATGAGCAGGCGCTGCCGGTCCATCCAGGCGGCGTAGCGGGCCAGCAGCTCGCGCGTGGCCTGGTCGGCCCAGTGCAGGTCGTCGACCCACAGCAGCACGGGCTGGCGGGCGGAGAGGCGGTCCAGCCACGCGAAGCAGGCATCGAACAGCGCCGGGCCGGGCACGACCTGACCCTCCAGCAGCTGCTGCAGGCGGGCGGGCAGCAGCGCCTGGGCCGGCGCCGGCAGGCGCTGCAGGCATTCGCGCAGCGGCGCCAGCGGCTGGTGCTGCCACTCGAGGCGGCAGGACCAGGACAGGCGCAGGGCCGAGCTGCCCTCCAGCGAACGCGCAAAGCTGGCGGCCAGCGTGGTCTTGCCGATGCCGGCCTCGCCTCGCAGGATCACCCAGGCTGGTTGCCCGCGGCAGGCGGCGAGCCAGTGCAGGCGCAGGTCCTGCAGCGGCAGCTCGCGTCCCAGGCAGGTGCGCGCCGGCAGCGCGGCCGGGTCCAGCCCGCGCAAGCCCTGCCAGCGCCGGGCGCCGGGGTGGCCGTCGATCGCCCTGTCATCGCAGCGCACGCGGTCCGCCAGGCGCTCCACCGCGCCGGGCCCGAGCAGCAGCTCGCCCGGCTCCGCCCGGCAGGCCAGCGAGCGCAACGCCTCGGGCTGGCGGCTCATCAGCTGCCAGTGGCTGGCCTGGAAGCGCAGGCGCTCGGCCCCGCAGTCCAGCGCCAGGCCCGGCAGGCCCGCAACTGGAGCGGCCGGATCCGCCGGCCAGCTGCCCAGCAGGTCCTGCGCCGCCAGCAGCGCACGCCACTCGGGGGCCTCGCCCTCCGCCCGCATCCCGAAGACGGCGAGCAGGCCGGTGTCGGCCCCGCTCAGGCAACGGGCGCCCCAGCGCTGCATCTGCGCGCGGACGGCATCCAGCTGCATGGCGAGCGCCTGCCAGGCCTCGTCGGTATCCGGCACCGCCGGGGGATGGATCCACAGCAGCGCGAGGTGACGCCGCTCCCAGCGGCTGGCCGACGACGCCGGGGCGGCGGACAGGGCGGACAGGGCGGGCGCGGGGCGCTCGGTGTCCACGAGGCGGCGCAGCTCCGGGCTGGCGCGATGGCCCAGCTCGCGCACGAGCAGCTGGTCCGTCTGCGCCAGCACCTGTTCGGCGCCGCGGCGGTCCCCCAGCTGCAGCAGGAGCTGCATGAGGCGCGCGGCGCCCGCCTCGTCCAGCGGGTCCAGGGCCAGCGCCTGCCGGGCCGACGCCACGGCCGCCTCCAGCTGCCCGGCGGCGCGCTGCGCGTCCTGCAGCTGGCGCAGCAGGCCGCGGTGGCGGTCCCGCAGGCTGGCCGCGGCCTCGGCACGCCAGGTCTCGAAGTCGGGGCACTCGGGCAGGCACAAGTCGGCCAGGAAGGGCTGACCGACCTGCGGCAGGCGGGCCAGGAGTTCGCGCCGGACGGCCTCGTCCGAGAGGTCCGGCACCGGGGCCGTCAGCACGCAGGCATCGATGACGAGGCCCTCGTGCGCCTGCAGCATCAGCCGGTCCCGCTCCGCCCGCAGGCCGAGCGCCGCACCATCGGACCCGAGCACCCGCTGCAACGGCGAGAGCACCTGGCGCAGGTTCGTCAGCGCGCGGGACTCCTCCAGCGCGGGCCACAGCAGCGCCGCCAGCGTGCGCCGCGCCACCCACTGGTCCCGGTGCAGTGCCAGGAAGGCCAGCAGGGCGCGCCCCTTGGCGTAGCGCAGGGCGCTCGCCCCCTCCGGCAGGTCCAGGCGCATGGGGCCGTACAGGGTCAGCATCACGGGGGCGGCGTTCATCAGCGCGGCACTCTATCAGCGCCGATCGGCCCGCAGACCCCACCCGGTGCGCACAGCGCGCCGACCCCACGATCGGGCGGGCCGGCGCTGATACCGCCCCACTCACGGCCGGCTTACGCCCCCTCGATACGCTGCACGCCATCCATCACAACCATCCGAGGGAATGACCATGACGCCACGCTTTCTGATCCCCGCCGTGCTGAGCCTTGCCGCCAGCCTGCCCAGCCTCGCGCACGCCGACGTGCTGCTGAGCTTCACCCACAAGGACGGCTGCAAGATGACGGCCGCCTGCGTGCAGGACGACGCCATCGCCAAGTCCAGCATCGGCAGCAACCTGGCCCCGTATCACTGGGCCAACGGCTACCTCGCGGACGATCCCTGGTCCAAGGGCTACGACGCCGGCAACAATGTCCGCCCGGTGTTCACGCTGAACATGAAGGCCGGCGAAGCGCTGAAGCTGGACAGCTTCCGCTTCAGCCTCTTCAACAACGACTGCCAGTACGGCGCTCCCGCCAGCTGCCGCGGCGCCAACTGGAAGCTCCTCAAGGTCGTCAATGGCGAGGAGTTCGCCGACCCGCTGCTGGTCTTCAACTCCGGCCCCAAGTTCGCGGACCTGAGCTTCGACGTGAAGCTGGACGAGTTCCTCGAGGCAGGCGACAGCTTCGGCCTGAAGATGGTCTACACCGGCGGCTTCAAGGACTGGACGGGCCAGTACTACTTCCATGACCTGGCCCTGAACGGCAAGGCCCAGGTGGATGAGCCCCAGACCCTGGCGCTGCTGGCCCTGGGAGGCGTGGCTGTGGGCGTGGCCCGCCGCCGTCGCGCATCGGCCGCCGCCTGATCGATCCGGCCCCGCCCCCGTATCCGAGGGGGCGGGCCGCGCGGGGCCCGGCGCCCCATCTCGTGCTTCCAGCCCGAAAGGAACCGCCATGGCCTCGTCCCTCTCCATGCACGCCGCGGCCCGCCCGCAGGCCCGAGGCGCCGCCCATGCCAGCCCCGACGGCCGGGCGACCCCGGCAGCGGGGTCGATGCCGCACGCCGGCGTCATGGACTCTGCACGCATGTTGGCGCAGCGCCAGCGCATGGCCGGCCTGTCTGGCCTGTCTGGCGCAGCCAGCGCCGTGGGCGGGGGGACGATCCAGCGCGTGACCGACCCATCGGCCAGCGGGCAGGCGCCGGGCTCGACGCCGCCGGCCTCTTCCCAAGGCTCGACCCAAGGCTCGTCCTCCACGGACGAAGACACCGGGCGGCGCACCGTCGTCATTCACTACACGGGGGCGGCCGCAATGCCCAAGCCGCGGAGCCAGGAGCCCCGCGCCTGGGTCAGCGATCCCGACGACTGAGCCAGCGCGTGGCGGCCCGGCGCGACAAGACCTGACCCCAGCCGGCGGCGCCCCGGACGGATATCCGTCGACCCGGCCGCGCGGAGGACGGATTTCCGTCCGGCCCGCCACCCGCGCCCACCCCACGGCCCCGCGCCACGCCGGCAAATCAAGCACTTAGCGAAGCTCCCGAGGTCCGCCGGGTCCCGGCCTCAGGGTTTTCACCAGATGGCACGGGCCCTGCATGACAGGCGCTCATGCCTCGCCGCCTTGCCTCCCTGCTGCTTCTTGCCCTGCCGCTGCTGACCTGCCAGCCGGGCCTGGCACACGCCGCCGGCAGCCCGGAGCGCGCGGCCAGCCCGCTGCTGGCGCAGAGCGAGACGCTGCGCCGCATCGCCGCCACCGGCACCATCAACCTCGGCCACCGCGAGTCCTCGGTGCCCTTCTCCTACTACGACGCGCGCCGCCAGGTCGTGGGCTACTCCCAGGACCTGATGCTCAAGGTGGTCGAGGGCATCCGCCAGGAGCTGAAGCTGCCGGCGCTCACCCAGCGCCTGGTGCCCGTCACCTCGCAGAACCGCATGTCCCTGGTGCAGAACGGCACCGTCGACCTGGAGTGCGGCTCCACGTCCAACACGCTGGCGCGCCAGAAGCACGTCGCCTTCTCCGTCTCCATCTTCATCGTCAGCACCCGCATGCTGGTGCGCCGCGACGCCCCGCTGCAGGAGTTCGCCGACCTCGCCGGCCGCCGCGCGGTGGTCACGGCGGGCACGACGTCCGAGCGCCTGCTGCGCGCCTGGAACGAGACCCACGGCGGCCGCATCCAGCTGCTCTCGGCCCGGGACCACGGCGAGGCCTTCCAGTCCCTGGAGACGGGCAAGGTCGACGCGCTGATGCTCGACGACGCCCTGCTGCTGGGCGAGCGCGCCAAGGCCGCGCAGCCCGAGGACTGGCGCCTCACGGGCACGCCCATGAGCTCGGAGGTCTACGGCTGCATGCTGCGGCGCGACGACCCCGGCTTCAAGGCGCTCGTGGACCGCGAGCTGAGCCGCCTCATGCACAGCGGCGAGGCGCTGAAGATCTACCAGCGCTGGTTCCAGCGCCCCATCCCGCCCAAGGGACTGAACCTCAACTGGCCGCCCACCGAGGCCCTGTTGCAGCTCTACCGCCAGCCCTCGGACCGCGCCCTTCAATGAATCCCACGCCTTTCACAAATCCCAAGACAGGACTCCCCATGAAGACCCGCTTCCGCACCACGACCCTCGCGGCCCTCGCCACCGTCGCCGCCCTTGCCGCCGCCCCGGCCCACGCCGAGGACACGCTCAAGAAGATCAAGGACAGCGCGAGCGTCACGCTGGGCGTGCGCGAATCCAGCGGCGCGCTCTCCTACACCCTGGGCGACGGCAAGTACGTGGGCTACCACGTCGAGATCTGCCAGCGCATCGTCGGCGCGCTGCAGAAGCAGCTGGGCCTGGCCAAGCTGGAGGTGAAGTACCAGCCGGTGACGTCCCAGAACCGCATCCCCCTGGTGCAGAACGGCACCGTGGACCTGGAATGCGGCTCCACGACCAACAACCTGACCCGCCAGAAGGACGTGGCCTTCGCGGTGACGACCTTCGTCGAGGAAGTGCGCATCGCGGTGAAGGCCAGCTCGGGCATCCACGCCATCGACCAGCTCGCCAACCGGACCGTGGCCACCACCACCGGCACGACCTCCGTGCAGACGCTGCGCAAGCACGAGCGCGCCACCGGCGTGGACTTCAAGGAAGTCTTCGGCAAGGACCACGCCGACAGCTTCCTGCTGCTGGAATCCGGCCGCGCCGACGCCTTCGTGATGGACGGCTCGCTGCTCGCCGGCCTCATCGCCAAGTCCAAGAACCCGGCGGACTACAAGATCGTCGGCGAGGTGCTGTCCGTCGAGCCCATCGCCATCATGTTCCGCAAGGACGACCCCGCCTTCAAGAAGGCCGTGGACGACACCCTCGTCGCGATGATGAAATCCGGCGACGTGGCCAAGCTCTACGACAAGTGGCTGATGCAGCCCATCCCCCCGACCAACAGCCGCGTGGGCCTGCCGATGAGCGAGAACCTCAAGGCCGCGCTGGCCGCGCCCAACGACAAGCCCATGGAAGCCTACGCCAAGAAGTAAGCCCCGAGGCGCGGGGTGCAGCAAGACCTGACCCCGCTGAAAGGACACCATGACATTCGAATGGCAGGAACTCTGGTGCAAGGACACCGTCGAAGGGACGGTCGTCCAGGGCTGCTTCGGCGAGCCCGGCACGCAGACCTATCTGGACTGGCTGCTCTCGGCCTGGGGCTGGACCCTGGCCGTCTCGGCCATCGGCCTTGTGATCGCGCTGGCGCTGGGCTCGCTGATGGGCGTGCTGCGCACCGGCCCCGGCCGCAAGCTCGCCTTCCTGGGCGAGGCCTGGACGGAGCTGTTCCGCAACATCCCGCTGATCGTGCAGCTCTTCCTGTGGTTCTTCGTGATCCCGGAGTTCATCCCGGTGCTCAAGAGCCTTCCGAGCTTCCTGATCGCGGCGCTGGGCCTGGGCTTCTTCACCTCGGCCCGGATCTCCGAGCAGGTGCGCGCCGGCATCCAGAGCCTGCCGCGCGGCCAGCGCGCCGCCGGCCTGGCGCTGGGTCTGACGCTGCCCCAGACCTACCGCTTCGTGCTGCTGCCCGTCGCCTTCCGCATCATCGTGCCGCCGCTCACCAGCGAGGCCATGAGCATCGTCAAGAACAGCTCCGTGGCCTTCGCGCTGTCGGTGCTGGAGCTGACGCAGTTCGCGCGGCAGGTCGGTGAGGAGACCTCCCGGCCCACCGAGGTCTACGCCATGGTGACGCTGCTGTACTTCGTGTCCGCGTTCGCGGTCTACCTGCTCGCCGCCCTGATCGAACGCTGGGTGCGGGTGCCGGGTCTTGCCGGAGCGGGCCACAAATGAATCTCGACTTCTCCTTCCTGACCGGCGAGTTCCTGCGGGCCTTCATCGCCAAGGGCTTCATCTTCTCGATCCAGCTGACCCTGGTGGCCATGGTGGGCGGCATCCTGCTGGGCACCGTGCTGGCGCTGATGCGGCTGTCCAGCAAGCGCTGGCTCTCCGCCCCGGCCGCGGCCTACGTGAACCTGCTGCGCTCGATCCCGCTGGTGATGGTGATCCTGTGGTTCTTCCTGCTGGTGCCCCTGCTGACGGGGCCCATCAGCGCGGAGCTCTCGGCCTTCATCACCTTCACGCTCTTCGAGGCGGCCTACTACGCCGAGATCATGCGCGCGGGCGTGCAGAGCGTGCCCAAGGGCCAGACCTACGCGGCCTATGCCCTGGGCATGAACTACCGCCAGGCCATGGCCCTCGTGGTGCTGCCCCAGGCCTTCCGCAACATGCTGCCGGTGCTGCTGACGCAGACCATCATCCTCTTCCAGGACACCTCGCTCGTGTACGCCATCGGCGCCTACGACCTGCTCAAGGGCTTCGAGGTGGCCGGCCGCAACTTCAACCGCCCGGTGGAGACCTATCTGCTGGCCGCGGGCCTCTATTTCGTGATCTGCTTCAGCCTGTCCATGCTCGTGCGCCGGCTGCAGCGTCGCATCCAAATCATCCGCTGAGGTCGCTCCATGATCCAGATCCAGAACGTTTCCAAGTGGTACGGCAGCTTCCAGGTGCTGACCGACTGCACGACCAGCATCCAGAAGGGCGAGGTCGTGGTGGTGTGCGGCCCCTCGGGCTCGGGCAAGTCCACCCTGATCAAGACCGTCAACGCGCTGGAGCCCTTCCAGAAGGGCGACATCGTGGTCGACGGCATCTCGCTGGCCGACCCCAAGACCGACCTGCCCAAGCTGCGTTCGCGCGTGGGCATGGTGTTCCAGCACTTCGAGCTCTTCCCGCACCTCTCGGTCACGGAGAACCTGACGCTCGCGCAGATCAAGGTGCTGGGCCGCAATGCCGACGATGCCAAGGCCCGCGGCCTGAAGATGCTGGACCGCGTGGGCCTCTCCGCCCACAAGGACAAGTTCCCCGGCCAGCTCTCGGGCGGCCAGCAGCAGCGCGTGGCCATCGCCCGGGCCCTGTCCATGGACCCCATCGTGATGCTCTTCGACGAACCCACCTCCGCGCTCGACCCCGAAATGGTCGGCGAGGTGCTGGACGTGATGGTGCAGCTGGCCAACGAGGGCATGACGATGATGTGCGTCACGCACGAGATGGGCTTCGCCAAGAAGGTCAGCCACCGCGTGATCTTCATGGACGCCGGCAAGGTGGTCGAGGACTGCCGCAAGGAGGACTTCTTCGGCAAGCCCGAGGAGCGGTCGCCGCGCGCAAGAGACTTCCTCTCGAAAATCTTGAATCACTGATCCCGGCGGCGCATGGCTGAAATGCGGCGCGGTCTGCGGATCCTGCTCGGCTCGCTGGCGGCGGCGCTGCTGGTCGGCGGCGCCGGCTGGCTGGCCTACACCGCCAGCCTGCGCCAGGGCACGGAGGCGCTGCGGCGCGAGTCCAACCACCAGCTGGAGCTCTTCGCCACGGCGGCGGAGGGCGTGATCAAGCGCCAGGAATCCATCCCCGCGACGCTGCAGCTGAGCCCCGAGGTGCTGGCGCTGCTGCGCGAGCCGCAGTCGCCGGCCCGCGCCGAGGCCGCCAGCCTCTACCTGCGCCGCCTCAACGCCCACCTGGGCAGCCTGGAACTCTTCGTCCAGAACCAGCAGGGGCAGGTACTCGCCGCGAGCGACCCCTCGCTGATCGGCGAGGACTTCTCCTTCCGCCCCTACTTCCTCGAGGCCCTGGCCGGGCGCGTGGGCCGGCACTTCGCCATCGGCACGCGGGACGGGCGGCCGGGCTACTACGTCTCGCACCCCATCCACGACGGCGCCCGTGTGGTGGGCGTGGCGGCCATCAAGATCCGCCTCGATCCCATCGACGAGGCCTGGGCCACGCTCGAGTCCCCCGCCCTGCTGGCCGACTCCAACCAGGTGGTCATCCTCTCCTCCGAGCCCGCCTGGCGCTACACCACGCTCACCGAGCTGAGCGTGGACCAGCGCGTGGACCTGCAGCTCTCGCGCCTCTATGCCGCCCAGCCCCTGCCCCGCTTCCCACTGCAGGTGGACCTGCGGGTGGACGAGGACAGCCAGGTCGTCGAAGGCGTGCTGCCCCACGGCCTCGGCGAGGCGGCCTCCACGCCCCGGCTCGCCAGCCGCGCGATGCTGGTCCTCGGTCGGCCGCTCAACGGCATGGACTGGCGGCTGATGATGTTCAGCGACCTGCGCCCGGTGCGCCAGCAGGCCAGCACCCACGGCCTGCTGGCCGCGCTGGTCCTCGGCGTGGTGCTGCTGAGCGCGCTGATCCTGCTGCAGCGCCGCCGCATCCTGCGCCAGAAGCTGGAGGCGCATGCCGAGCTCGAGGACCAGGTGGCGCGGCGCACGCAGGCGCTGTCGGAGGCCAATGCGCAGCTCGCGCAGGAGGTGACGGAGCGCCAGCAGGCCGAGGCCACGCTGCGCCAGGCGCAGGACGAGCTCGTGCATGCCGGCAAGATGGCGGCGCTCGGGCAGCTGGCCACGGGCATCACGCACGAGCTGGCGCAGCCGCTCGGCGCCATCCGCACCCTGGCCGGCAACGCGCTGGAGTTCATGCGGCGCGAGGACCTGCGCTCGGTGCAGGGCAATCTCGAGATCCTCACCCGGCTGGCCGACCAGATGGGCCAGATCATCCAGCCGCTCAAGGGCTTCGCCCGCAAGAGCCGGGCCCGGCCGCAGCGCTGCGACGTCGGGCTGGCGCTGGGCAACGCGCTCTTCCTGCACGACCAGCGCCTGCGCCAGCAGCGGGTCGCGCTGCACCGCGGCATCGAGCCCGGCCAGGTCTTCGCCTTCTTCGACCCCAACCGGCTCGAGCAGGTGCTGCTGAACCTCGTGGGCAACGCGCTGGACGCCGTCCAGGACCAGCCGGTGCGCCAGCTGTGGCTTCAGGCCTCGCACCGGGAGGGTCAGGTCTTGATCCATGTGCGCGACAGCGGCCCCGGGCTGGGCGACGAGGCCCTGGAGCGCCTGTTCGAGCCCTTCTTCACCACCAAGGCGCAGGGCGTGGGGCTGGGCCTCGGGCTGGCCATCTCCCGCGACATCGCCCGCGAGGGCGGCGGCGAGCTGGAGGCCCGCAACCACAGCGAGGGCGGCGCGGAGTTCATCCTCACGCTGCCGGGCGTCGACGCCGGCGGGGCCCAGGCCTGACAATGCCGCCATGACCCTGCCCCCGAATCCCGAGCTGTCCGTCCTCCTCGTCGAGGACGACCTGCACATGCAGCTGGGCTGCGTCCAGGCCCTGCAGCTGGCGGGCCTGCCGGCGCGCGCCGTGCCGTCCGTCGAGGAGGCGCGGCCGCTGCTGCACGCCGGCTTCGCGGGCGTCGTCATCACCGACATGCGCTTGCCCGGCGCCGACGGCCTGAGCCTCGTGCGCCACTGCCAGGAGATGGACGCCGCGCTGCCCGTCATCATGATCACCGGCCACGGCGACGTGAGCCTGGCCGTCGAGGCCATGCGGGCCGGCGCCTACGATTTCATCCCCAAGCCCTTCTCGCCCGAGCACCTCGTCGAGGTCGTGCGACGCGCGCTCGACAAGCGCCGCCTGACGCTGGAGGTCGCACAGCTGCGCGAGGCCCTGGCCCGGCGCGACGGCGTGGCGGGGCAGCTGGTGGGGCGCTCGCCGCAGATCGAGGCCGTGCGCCAGCTCGTGGCGCGCGTGGCCGAATCAAGGGTGGATGTGCTGATCCGCGGCGAGACCGGCACCGGCAAGGAGCTGGTCGCGCAGGCGCTGCACGAGCTCTCCGCGCGCCGCGGCGGCCCCTTCGTCGCGCTGAACTGCGGCGGCCTGCCCGAGACGCTGCTGGACAGCGAGCTCTTCGGCCACGAGCCCGGCGCCTTCACCGGCGCGCAGAAGCGCCGCATCGGCAAGATCGAGCACGCCAGCGGCGGCACGCTGTTCCTGGACGAGGTCGAGAGCATGCCCATGGCCGCGCAGATCAAGCTGCTGCGCGTGCTGCAGGAGCGCCAGATCGAGCGCCTGGGCTCCAACCAGCCCCTGCCGGTGGACTGCCGCGTGGTGGCCGCCAGCAAGGACGACCTGCTCGAGAAATCCCGCCAGGGCAGCTTCCGCAGCGACCTCTACTACCGCCTCAATGTGGTGACCATCGACCTCCCGCCCCTGCGCGAGCGGCGCGAGGACATCCCGCTGCTGCTGGAGCACTTCCTGCTGCTGGCCGCCAGCCGCTACAGCCTCGCCGTGCCGACCGTCAGCGCCGCCCAGCTGCGCACGCTCACGGCCCACCACTGGCCGGGCAATGTGCGCGAGCTGCGCAATGTGGCGGACTGCCTCGTGCTGGGCGTGCGCAGCGACGTGCTGGGCGACGTGCAGGGCGACCCCGCCGCCTCGGCGCCCGCCCCGCAGGCGCTGTCCCTGGCCGAGACGGTGGAGGACTTCGAGAAGAGCCTCATCCGCGAGGCCCTGCAGCGCCACGGCGGCAACATCGCCCGCAGCGCCCTGGCCCTGCGCACGCCGAAGACGACGCTGGCGGACAAGATCCGCAAGTACGGGCTGAATGCGGGCGAGGTCGGCTGACGCGCGGCGGCGCCCGGCGGCGTACTCGGGGCGATCTTGAGCAGGCCGTTCAGGTGCCGTGGGTCAGGCACTTCGGCAGTGCGTTCATGCCTGGAGCCGTGACGGGTTCAGGCTGACTGCAGTCATTCGCGAGCGACTGCTCTCATGGGGCTCTCCAAGGCCACTTTCAATCGCGCCAGACTGTGTCGCCAGTTTGTCCATGGGACTGCGCACAGGTGTGCCGGATTTGTCGGCTGTTAATGCTGTACAAATCAGCATCCAGCAGGCATGAAAGCAAGCAGTGGTGCGGCAGGCAGGCAGGCAGGCAGGCAGGCAGGCAGGCAGGCAGGCAGGCAGGCAGGCAGGCAGGCAGGCAGGCAGGCAGGCAGGCAGGCAGGCAGGCAGGCAGGAGAAGTGTCCGATGTTATGCAAACAGGCACCGGTGTTATCCAGCAAAATTGTCGCCCTACAACCTAGTTAGGCGCCATGAATATCGAGACCCTCTCAGAAGGCCTCTACGACGACAGCAACGGCTTTATCACATCGGTCCGCCTTTCAGAAGACGGAGAGATTCTGGTCACCTTGGAATGCGACGACTGGAGCAATCCGCAGAAGCGCAGAAGCTTCACCATCACCTGCAAGCACGTGCTGGAAAGTGATCTATCCGTTGGCAGCGCAAACGCGCTCGCCATCCACCAAGAACACCCTCTGCTTCTGGGTCGCATCGGAAAGCAAGGCAGTCTCTATTTCTCGTCGCGACCTGAAGATCCACATCAGATATACGCCGACATTTGGGACATCCTGAGCGAGAAGTACAAAGGCTGGGCAGTTCCATCCGAGCTGATGAACCATTCGCCATCATCCTTCCACACGCTGCTGGCTGGTGGCTATGGGTTGCTTTTAAGCGGACCAATCTCCGTACTAGCGAGCATTCAAGCTCGCATCGAAACTGCCTTGAATACGCAGTTGATAGAAACTCACGCCATTGAGATCGGCGCTGTGGTCCTAACAATTGAAGATCACTTCGCAATCTGCAAGGGATTTGAGGTCGTTGAGCATGGCGTCTAACCCTTCCATCGAGAGGACATGCCCCGGTAAGCCGGGTCATGCCTCTCATGTCAAACGTTGGACCCCAGATAGATGAGCGCCACGCCTATTTCGGACTTGATTGAGCTCTACCAGGAGTCACCATCGGCCGAGCATTTCGATGCGCTAGTGGATTGCCTAGCGTCCTCGCCAGTGGGGGTGCATTTGTTTGGCGCTGTCCAAAGTGACACAGAGCGCAATCTTGTGGCGGACGGCGAAACAGTTTCACTTGCGAGCACTATGCATGGTGATGGCAAGAGCCGAATTCTGGCCTTCGCTGATCCACGAGAGTTCTTGCATCGATTTGGTCCAAAGTGCAACGGTGAGATGCCGGGGCAAGCATTGTTTGAAGTCGTTCTTCACAACTCTGATTGCCACGGAATTCTTCTCAACAGCGCTCGTGCTGAGACGAGCGTTGTCATCCCAAGGTCAGAGATTGCATCTCTTCAATCACACGTAAGGCGCATTCCTTCCGACCAGGCGGTAACCCTCTCGGCCGCGCCAACACCAAGATGGTGGGAGTATTGGAAATGATGTCCGCCGCTGGGGCCCGCCAGTCGCTGGAGCCGACTTGCAACGGCTGGCCACTTCAGGCCCTCATTTCATTCTGCGCCTTGCGCGCCCAGCCGCCGCTCGCGGCTCAGCTTCAACGTTGAACGGCAGCTTTAGGGTGCCGAGTTCAAGGCAGCGAAAGACAGCAACCGCTATAGAACAGTCCTTCCCTTTGCCGCCAACGTTGCCGGCCCCAATCCGCCACATCACCGACATGCGCACCGGCCTCCCTGGCTTTTGTCCCGCCGCGCCGGTCTGAATACACTGCCGCGAGCAATGAGCACCGCACCCATGGACCCCGCACGCATCCTCCTCGTTGAAGACGACGACCGCCTCGCCGCGCTGGTGGCCGACGCCCTGCGCAAGGCCGGCTATGACGTCGAGGTCTGCGGCGACGGCGCCGAGGGCGAGGCCCGCATGCGCGCGGAGGCCTTCGATGTCGTGCTGCTGGACGGGCACCTGCCGGGCAAGGACGGCTTCGACGTGCTGCGCGATGTGCGCCGGGACTTCAAGGGCCGCATCGTCATGCTGACCGCCCGCGACGACGACATCGACCAGGTGCTGGGCCTCGAGGGCGGTGCGGACGACTACATCACCAAGCCCGTCGCGCCCCGCGTGCTGCTGGCGCGGCTCAAGGCGCTGCTGCGGCGCGACGGCCCGGCGCCCTCCAGCGAGGCGCCCGGGGAATCGGCGGAGGAGATGGACTTCGGCCCCGTGCAGATCCGCCCCGCCGCGCGCGAGCTGCGCGTGAAGGGCGAGGCCGTGGAGCTGACGACCGCCGAGTACGAGCTGCTGCTGTTCCTGGCGCAGCGCGCCGGGCAGGTCGTCTCCCGCGAGGACATCATGCAGGGCCTGCGCGGCCTGGAGTTCGACGGCCTGGACCGTGCCATCGACGCCCGCGTCTCGCGCCTGCGCAAGAAGTTGGGCGACGACGCCCAGTCGCCCGAGCGGATCAAGACCGTGCGCGGCAAGGGCTACCTCTTCGTGCCCTGATCCGGCCGGCCGATGCGCATGTCCCGCCTGCGGAACCCCCTCTTCAAGCCCTCGCCGCTCGTGCGCATCGCGCTGGGCCTCGGGCTGGCGGTGCTCACGCTGCTGCTGCTCGCCCAGGGGCTGGTGGCCGTGGCCGTCGATCAGTTCACGGCGGACTACGTGAAGCGCTTCATGCGCGGCACGGTGGACGTGCTGGTCAACGAGCTGCGCCCGCTGGACCACAAGGCCCGCGAGGCGCGCATCCGGCAGCTGGACCAGACCTTCGCCTACCCCGTGAGCCTCGTGCGCATGCAGGACCTCAGCGGCGCGCGCCAGGAGCAGCTGCTGCGCGGCGAGCTCGTGGTGGCGGGGCTGAACCGGCGCGTCTATGCCCGGCTCGATGCCCAGGGCGATGCCGTGCTGCAGCTGGGCCCGCTCAACGCCGACTGGCAGCCGGGCCAGTCCTGGCAGCTGCCGCGCGAGCTGTGGCTGCAGCTGCTCACGGGCCTGGCGCTGGCCTTCGCGGTGATGGGCCTGGCCTGGTGGCTGCTGCGGCCGGCCTGGCGGGACCTGCGCGAGCTGCAGGCGGCGGCCGACCAGATCAGCGCCGGCCATTTCGACACCCCGCTGCCGCGGCCGCGCAGCCGCCTCTTCTCGCCGCTGGCCCACGCCATCCGCTCCACGCTGCAGCGCCTAGCCACCGCGCTGGCCAGCCAGCGCGAGCTCACCGGCGCCGTCTCGCACGAGCTGCGCACGCCGCTGGCGCGCCTGCGCTTCGCCATCGATGCCCTGATCGACGAGGACGACGCCGCCCGGCGCGAGGCCCAGGTGCAGGCCTGCGAGCGCGACATCGAGGAGCTGGAGGGCCTGATCGACGCCAGCCTGATGCTCGCCCGCCTGGACACCGGGGCGCTGAGCGCCAAGCCCGAGCCGGGTGATCTGGCGGAGCTGCTGCACCGCGAGTCCGAGAGCCTGCGCCCGCTGCTGGACGACAAGGACCTCAGCCTCGCCGTGAAGCTGCCGGACACGCCGCTGCCCTTCGATGCACAGATCCTGCCCTACGCCCTGCGCAACGGCCTGCGCAACGCGGCCCGCCACGCGCGCCGCCGCATCTGCCTGAGCGCCTGGCTGGAGCACGAGCAGATCTGGCTGGCCATCGACGACGACGGCGAGGGCGTGCCGGAGGCGCTGCGCGAGCTGGTCTTCACGCCCTTCAAGCGCCTGGAGCGCCACCGCCGCTCGCGTGGCTTCGGCCTGGGCCTGGCCATCGTCCGGCATGTGGCGGAGAGCCACGGCGGCCATGCGCTGATGCAGCGCGCGCCGGAGCTGGGCGGCGCACGGCTGCTGATCCACTGGCCGCAGCAGACGCCCCCCGGGCGCTGATGCGGCGGCTATGCTCCCGACATCCCCTGCCCTGGAGTCCGCCATGCAAAGACGCACCGTGCTATTGAGCGCCGCCCTGGCCGCCCTGCCCCCGGCCCGTGCGGACGAGGCGCCCGCGCCGACGCCCGTGGCGGGCCGCGACTGGTTCGTGTTCCTCGAGCGGGGCGCCCCCACGCCGCCGGACAAGGAGCGCGTGATGGCCATGCAGAAGGGGCACATCGCCAACTTCGGGCGGCTCTTTGCGGCGGGCAAGCTCTTCGCGGCCGGGCCGATGCGCGATCCCTCGCAGCTCAAGCGCGGCATCGTGGTCGTGCGCGCGCCGGACGCCGAGGCGCTGCGCCGCTACTTCGACGAGGACGAGTACGTCGCCCTGGGCCACATGACGCTCAACGCCCAGCCCTGCGTCGTGAAGAAGGCGCTGCACACCACGGGCCTCAACCTGAAGAAGATCGTCGAGAACCGCATCGTGCTGCTGAGCGGCGCGGCGGCGCTGCGCCCCGAGGAGCGCCAGCAGCTCGAGGCCGCGCTGCAGGCGATGGTCGACGAGGGCCAGCTCGGCGCGTGGTACGCGATGCAGGCCGGGCCCATCGACCATGTGCTGTTCCGCGCCGGCAATGACGAGGCCGCGCTGCAGGCCGCCCTCGCCCGACTCCCCGGCCGTGCCGACGAGCGCCTGCAGGCCGCCGTGTGGGGGCAGTGGTTCGCGGAAGGCGTGGTGCGCTGACGCCTCAGCCGCGCGGCCGCAGCCTCAGCGCGCCCAGCGCCAGCAGGCTGCACAGGCCGCCCATCGCGAAGGTGCTGCCGGGGCCGAGGACGTCCCACAGCCAGCCGGCCAGGCCGCCCGACACCAGCATGGCGAGGCCGCAGAAGAGGTTGAAGAAGCCGTAGGCCGTGCCGCGCAGCGCGGCCGGCGCCACCTCGGCCACCAGCGCCGCCAGCAGGCCCTGGCTCATGCCCAGGTGCACGCCCCACAAGGCCACGCCGGCCAGCACCCAGGGCCAGCCCTGCGCCGCGCCCAGCAGGGCCTGCGAGGCCAGCAGCACGAGCAGGCTCCAGGCCAGCAACTGCGTGGCCGGCAGGCGGTCGGCGAGCTTGCCGAAGGGGTAGGCGCAGGCCGCGTACACCGCGTTCATCGCCACCATCACCAGCGGCACGAGGGCCAGCGCGATGCCCTGCTGCTGGGCGCGCAGCACGAGGAAGGCCTCGCTGAAACGGGCCAGCGTGAAGAGCGCACCGAGGCTCGCCACCCACCAGAAGGCCGGGCCCAGCAGGCGCAGCTGCGCACGGCTCAGGGGATTGGGGCGCTGGGCCGCCGGCGCGGCCGCCGGCTCGCGCACGCCCACGGCCAGCAGCGCCACGCAGGCGACGGCCGGCACGCAGGCCACCCAGAACACGGACCGGAAGTCGCCCGCCCACAGCACCATCAGCGCGGTCGCCAGCAGGGGGCCGAGGAAGGCGCCGACGGTATCCAGCGACTGCCGAAGGCCGAAGGCCGCGCCGCGCAGCGCGGGCGGCGCGATGTCGGCCACGAGCGCGTCGCGCGGCGCGCCGCGCAGGCCCTTGCCGATGCGGTCGCTGAGTCTGGCCGTGATCAGCAGGCCGGCGCCCGGCGCCAGCGCAAAGAGCGGCTTGCTGAGCGCGCCGAGGCCATAGCCCAGCAGGGCCAGCGGCTTGCGCCGGCCCCAGTGGTCGCTGAGCATGCCCGAGAAGATCTTGACGATGAGCGCCGTCGCCTCGGCCGCGCCCTCGATCAGGCCGACGGCCGTGGCGCTCATCCCCAGGCTGCCGACCATGAAGAGCGGCAGCAGGCTGTGGATCATCTCCGAGGAGATGTCCATCAGCAGGCTCACGAAGCCCAGCACCCAGATGGCGCCGGGGATGCGGCGCAGGGTGGCGAAGCGGGCGGTGTCGGGGGCGGGGTGGCTCATGCCGTGAGCGTCAGGCCAGCCCTGCCGTCCTTCAGATGCGGCGGGCCAGGGACTCTGCCGTGCCGGTGTAGCCGCCCGGCGTCAGCGCGAGCAGGCGGGCCTTCTCGGCCTCGGGCAGCTCCAGGCCGCGGATGAAGTCCTGGATGGACTCGCGGGTGATGGCCTTGCCGCGGGTGAGTTCCTTGAGGCGCTCGTAGGGGTTGGGCAGGGCGTAGCGGCGCATCACGGTCTGGATGGGCTCGGCCAGCACTTCCCAGGCGGCATCGAGGTCGGCGGCCAGGGCGGCCTCGTTGACCTCGAGCTTGTCCAGGCCCTTGAGCAGGGAGTCGTAGCCCAGCAGCGCATAGCCCAGGCCCACGCCCATGTTGCGCAGCACGGTGGAGTCCGTCAGGTCCCGCTGCCAGCGGCTGATCGGCAGCTTCTGGCTCAGGTGGGTCAGCACGGCGTTGGCCAGACCGAAGTTGCCCTCGGCGTTCTCGAAGTCGATGGGGTTGACCTTGTGCGGCATGGTCGAGGACCCGATCTCGCCGGCCTTGGTGCGCTGCTTGAAGTAGCCCAGGCTCACATAGCCCCAGACGTCGCGCGACCAGTCGATGAGGATGGTGTTGGCGCGGGTCACGGCATCGAACAGCTCGGCCATGTAGTCGTGCGGCTCGATCTGGATGGTGTAGGGGTTGAAGGTCAGGCCCAGCTGCTGCTCGATCACGCGCTGGCTGAAGGCTTCCCAGTCGAAGGCGGGCCAGGCGCTGAGGTGGGCGTTGTAGTTGCCCACGGCGCCGTTCATCTTGGCCAGCAGCTTGACATCGGCGATGCGGGCGCGGGCATTGCGCAGGCGGGCCACGACGTTGGCGATCTCCTTGCCCACGGTGGTGGGGCTGGCGGTCTGGCCGTGCGTGCGCGAGAGCATGGGCGTGGCGGCCAGGGTGTGAGCCATGCTGGTCAGCTTCTCGATGATGCGGTCCAGCGTCGGCAGGATCACGTCCTGGCGCGCGGCCTTGAGCATCAGGCCGTGGCTGGTGTTGTTGATGTCCTCGCTGGTGCAGGCGAAGTGCACGAACTCGCCGGCGGCCTTGAGCTCGGCGTGGCTCTCGAAGCGCGACTTGATCCAGTACTCCACGGCCTTGACGTCGTGGTTGGTGGTCTTCTCGATGTCCTTGATGGCCTGGGCATCGGCCTCGCCGAAGTTCGTCACCAGGGCGCGCAGCAGCTCGCGGGCGCCGGCGGACAGGGGCTTGAACTCATCGAAGCCGGCGTCCGAGAGGGCGATGAACCACTCGACCTCGACCTGCACGCGGCGGTGCATCAGGCCGAACTCGGACAGCAGCGGGCGCAGGCTGCCCATGCGCGAGGCATAGCGGCCGTCCAGGGGAGACAGGGCGGTGAGGGCGGAGAGGTTCATGGCGGGAGCCGGCGGCAAAGCCGGAAAAGAGCGAGGGCAAACCCGCGGATTTTAGCGTCGCCCTCCTGCGGGCGTCCGTGCCATCCGTCGCACCTGGGCAGGACGGGCTTCGCGCCGGGTCACAATCCGGGCCGCGCCCGGCATCGCTTCGGGCGGCCCGCATCATGAAGAGGGAGCCCGATTTGTCATCCGCCGTCACCCCTGCCCGCCTTCGCCTGCCGATCGGCCTGCTGCTCGCCGCCGGCCTCGCGCTGAGCGCCTGCCAGCGCCCCGGCACCCCCAGTGCCGGCCCCGCGCTGTCCGCCTCGGCGGCCGCCTCCGCCGCCCAGACCGCGCCCAGCCTCACGCAGAAGGCCGATGCCCTGCTCGCGCTGCACCGCCAGATGGTCGTGCTGATGGACGGCGAGACCGCGCTCAAGCCCGCCGAGCGCGAGGCGGTGTCCAGCGTCGGCCTGATGCTCTTCCACGACCTGCAGAAGGGCCAGCGCGCCCTGGTGGAGCAGGCCTTCGCCAAGGACGCCCCGCTGGAGCCCCTCGCACAGTTGCTGGACCGCATCGAGGGCGAGCCCAGCTGGTTCGACGCCGACCGCCTCGCCTTCAAAGACCTGCTGCTGCAGCTGCAGCAGCGCCTGGGCGCCAGCCAGAGCATCGCCGGGCTGAAGCTGGCCAAGCGCGCGCAGGAGGACCTGGCCGTGCTGGCCGAGGTCGAGCAGGCCTACGAGCGCGAGCTGCGCGACACCTTCGGCCGCTTCGCCCAGCGCGGCATCGAGCTCAAGCGCGAGAAGTGGACGGACTACGTCGCCAAGCTCAAGACGCTCTACAACCGCGAGCAGATCCTCAAGGACTACGCCACCATCCTGCCTTCCATGCAGGCCAAGCCCAGCGCCGGCAAGAGCGAGCGCGAGCTCTTCGGCCAGCAGCTGCCCGAGAAGACGGTGCTGCTGAGCTTCGACGACGGCCCGCACGGCCGCTACACCGACGAGATCCTGGAGATCCTGCAGCGCTACCAGGCGCCGGCGATCTTCTTCGAGCTGGGCCAGAACCTCGGCAGCGTGGACGCCCAGGGCCAGGTCAAGCCCGGCCCCGGCAGCGACGTCGCCAAGCGCGTGCTGGCCGCCGGCCACCAGCTTGCCAACCACAGCTTCACGCACGGGCTGATGTCCAAGTTCGCGCAGGAGCAGGTGCGAGACGAGGCCGCGCACACCGAGGCCCTGCTCGACAAGGCCGGCCGCAGCGGCCAGGCGCTGTTCCGCTTTCCCTACGGCGCGCGCAACGACGAGGCGCTGAGCACGATCGAGTCCCTCAAGCTGCGCTCGATGATGTGGAACATCGACTCGCTGGACTGGTCCGACCCGATCCCCAAGTCCATCGCCGCGCGGGTGATCGGCGAGGTGCAGAAGCAGCAGCGCGGCATCGTGCTCTTCCATGACATCCACGCCCGCACCGTGCAGGCCCTGCCGCTCGTGCTGGACCAGCTGGTGGCCGAGGGCTACAAGTTCGCGAGCTGGAAGGACGGCCAGTTCCTGAGCGCCGACCGCAAGCCCCTCGACACGGGCGACACGCAGCTGAGCGGCGCCGCGCTCTACCGGGACAGCCACGCACTGATCATCGGCATCGACCAGTACCAGCGCTGGCCCCGCCTGCAGCACGCCGGCCGTGACGCGAAGGCCATGCAGGAGACCCTGCAGACCCGCTTCGGCTTCCGCCCCGAGAACGTCAAGCTGCTGCTGGACGGCGACGCCACGCGGGCCAATATCCTGCGCGCGCTCAACAAGCTCTCGGGCAAGGAGCTCAAGCGCGATGACCGCGTCTTCGTCTTCTTCGCCGGCCATGGCAGCACGCGCAAGCTGCCCAGCGGGCGCGAGGTGGGCTATGTGATCCCCGTCGACGCGGGCCTCGACGACCTGCAGACCGACGCCATCGCCATGCCGCAGCTGCAGGAGCTGGGCGAGGCGCTGCCGGCCAAGCACGCGCTGTTCGTGATCGACGCCTGCTACTCGGGCCTGGGCCTGACGCGCGGCGGCGGCGCCTCGAACAACAACAACTTCATCCGCGACAACGCCCGCCGCCTGGGCCGCCAGATGATGACGGCCGGCGGCACGGATCAGCAGGTGGCGGACGACGGCCCCGGCGGCCACTCGGTCTTCACCTGGACGCTGCTGCAGGCGCTCGCCGGCAAGGCGGACCTGAACGGCGACGGGCTCATCACCGCGACGGAGCTGGCCGCCTACGTGGCGCCGGCCGTGTCCGCCGTGGCCCACCAGACGCCGGCCTTCGGCAGCCTGCCGGGCTCGGAGGGCGGCGAGTTCGTCTTCGAGCTCGCGGCCGCGCAGGAGCAGGCGCTGAGCAGCGACAGCGGCCAGCTCGACGCCCAGGCCTCGGCCCTGGCCAAGCGCCTGGACGAGGCCAAGACCGCCGCGCAGGCCCCCACGGCCAAGGCCGTGCAGGTCAAGCTGCAGGGGCTGGACGGCAAGGAGGTGGCCATCGCCGCCCCCACGGCCAAGGTGGACCCGGGCGCCCGCGTGGCGGCCCAGCGCGCCAACGACCGCGGCCTGCAGCTCTACAAGGAACGCCGCTACGAGGAGGCCGAGGCCGCCTTCACCGAGGCGCTCAAGCTGCAGCCCCGCTTCGCGCTGGCCGCGAACAACCTCGGCTTCATCTACTACAAGCGCGGCAAGCCCGTGGAGGCCGCGCGCTGGTACCAGAAGGCCCTGGAGATGGACGGCAGCCGCTCGATGGCCTGGCTCAATCTGGGCGATGCGCAGCTGCAGGCCGGCGATGACATCGCCGCGCTGGTGGCCTACAAGAGCTTCGTGGAGCTTGCCCCGCAGCACCCGCGCACCGCGGAGCTGCGCGCCTGGATCGCCCAGCCCGACGCGGCCCACCGGCCCAAGCTGCCGAGCTGAGCCGGCGGCGGCACCCAGCCACACCCGGCCTCACCCGGCCGGGCCGCCGCTCACAGGCGGCCGTTCCACAGCGGCAGCTGCAGCTGCCACATCACCAGCCCCTGGGCGACGAGCGCCAGCAGCAGCGCGGCCAGCTGCAGGCGGCGCGTCCAGGGTGCGGCCGGCCAGGTCCGCAGCGCGAGGACGGCCAGCACCGGCACGCAAGCCATCTGCACCCAGGCCCAGGCCTGCGTCCAGCGCAGCGTGGCGAGCCCCGGGCCGCCCATGAGCGTCGCGAAGCTGCCATCACCGGCGATGGCCAGCCAAGCCAAGCCCGCCGCGGGCATCAGCAGCGCAGCGGCGGCCCCGCGCATCAGCCACCGGCCGGGCCAGCGCCGCACCCGTTGCGCGCCCAGCAGATGCCGCCGCGCCAGGCTCGCCACCGGCCAGGCCAGCAGCGCGAAGGCCGCCACGGCCAGGCTCGCGCCCCCGAGACCCAGCATCCAGTACGGCCGCTGCGTCCAGCGCGCCGGCTGCCACACGGACACGCCCACGTGCATGCCGACCGTCGCCGTGCCGTCCGGCGCCTGCTGCACGTACAGCTGGCGACGCGGCTCTTCCTCGGCCTGCCACACCCCCTCGCCCACGCGGACGAAATGCAGCAGACGGCCATCCCGCCCCTTGAAATGGTCGCTGTGCAGCCGCCCCTGCGCATCGGCCTGCAGGCGCATCGCCCCCGCGAGGGCCGCGCCGTAGAAGGGATGGGAATCGCCGCGGCGGCTGTCGAGGTACCAGCCCGCCAGGCGCTCGGCCGCGCCGGCCTGCGGCTGCGCGGCAGCGCGGGGCGTGCGGCCCACGTAGCGCTCCATCAGCCGGGCGAAGAGGTCGGCGCGCAGGGTCTGCTCGCCCAGACTGTTCTGCGCGATGAACACGCCCAGCCCGCGTTCCGGCACGAGATACAGGCCCGCATGGAACCATTGCGTGTCCCCGCCGTGGCCGACGACCTGCACCGGCCAGCCGCCCTCCTCGTAGAAGCCCAGACCGACGAAGGGCGCCTCCGGCCTCAGGCGCGTCTGCGGCGAGAGCATCTGCCGCAGCGAGGCCGGTTGCAGCACGGGCCCGCCGCCGGCCAGCATGGCCTGCATGAAGCGCGCCATGTCCGTCGCCGTGGCCGAGAGCGACCCGGCCGGCGCGAGGTTGATGGTCTCGAAGGCCTGCGCCTTGCCGGTGGCATTCTCGAAGCCCGCGGACATCTGCGGCGCGAGCGAGGGCGCCAGCGGCTGCGCGAAGCTGCTGTGCGCCATGCCCAGGGGCTGGAGCACGCGCTGCTGCACATAGGCGTCGAAGGGCAGGCCGCTGACGCGCTGGACGATGTAGCCGGCCAGCGTCACGCCGTAGTTGGAATAGGCGGGCGTCGCGCCCGCCGGATAGAGCCGGGCCGGCACGTTGCGCACCACATGCTCGCGCAGCGGTGCGGGCAGCGGCGACGCCGCCCAGGCGTCGCGGTAGCCGTCCTCGAAGCCCGCGGTGTGCGAGGCCAGGTGGCGCAGGGTGATGGCGGGCGTGCGGCCATCGGCCGTTGGCGGTGCCGGCGGGAGCGGGAAGTCCAGGTAGCGCTGCACGTCGGCATCCAGATCGAGCCGCCCCTGCTCCACGAGCTGCATCACCGCCACCCAGGAGAACAGCTTGGAGATGGAGCCCACGCGGAACAGCGTGCGGTCCGCCTGCACGGGCTGGCGGCGCTCGGCATCCGTGAAGCCGTAGCCCCGCGCCGTGAGCAGCTGCCCGTCCTTCACCACGGCCACGACCGCCCCCTGTATGCCGCTGCGCTGGAGCTCGCGCGGCAGGTAGCCGTCGAGGAAGGTGTCGAGGTCGGCCGCCGTGAGGGCCTGCACGGGCGCCGCCGGCGGTGGCTCAACCGCCTGCGCGGGGCTCCATGCCCAGGCCATCGCCAGCATCAGGCCGCACAGGGCCCCTCTTGTTCTTCGCATCGCCACGTCTCCTGACTGTCAGCCTCCCCGGCCGGATGGAGCGGCATGCTAGTGTGCGGCCTCCGCGGAGCCAGCGGCGTGCGACCAAGCGGCAGATTCGCGGACCAGACCGTGCAGAATCGACGGCAGGCCGTCGGGGCGACGGATGAACCGCGCCCCTGACTTCACGCCAGGGGCGGCCCGGCGCGGCAGAATCCGGCCCCTTCGCCTCCACCGCCTCGCCATGTCCGCCTCTCCCGATCAGCCCGCCGCCCCCCCCACCACCCCCCACACCACCCACCGCACCACCCGCTGGGCCACCATCAACGCGATCCGCACACGGACCATGGTGGTGTCGATCTGCGCCCTCGCCGCCACGCTGTGGCAGGGCTATGCCATCCAGAAGCACAACCGGCTGATGGTGCAGCCCATCCTCGACCACGAGATCAACACCGAGCTCGACGGCGGCTGGATGATCCTGGTCCAGAACAGCGGCCTCGGCCCCGCGCGCGTCACCGAGGCCGACATCCGGGTGGACGGCAAGCCGGTGCGCAGCACCGTGGAGGCCGTGCAGGCGCTCGGGCTCGACGGCCGCTGCATGGGCACCGGCAGCCTGGTGCATTTCTACCGCGTCAACCAGCGCCAGCAGGTGCTGTCCTCCGCGGGCGAGGCCTGCAAGATGGACGGCACGCGGCTGCAGGCCCTGCTCAAGCGCCTGTCGATCACGCTGCACTACGAATCGCTCTACGGCGACACGGCCACGCACCGGGTGCTCTGAGCCGCCGGGCAGCGCTCGCTTCAGCCCCGGGGGAATGCCCAGCGCATCCCGCGCACCATCGCGCTGGGGAAGACGGAGAGGTGGTCCTCGTCCGGCACGATCTGCCGCTGCACCTGGATGCCCGGCAGGCGGCGCAGCGCCCGCTCGAAGCGCCGGGTGTTGCCGACGATGTCCCCGTCCGCCTCCAGGCCCGGCCGCGGCCGGCGGCCCGGCGCGGCCTGCTCCCGTTCGCCCGCCAGCAGCAGCACCTGCGCCTTCAGCGGCTGGCCGCGCACCGCCAGCGCGTCCGCCTCGCGCAGCAGCCGCTCCTGGTCGAACCACAGCGAGGGGCTGCTGAGGATGTAGCGCTGGAAGAGGTCCGTGTGATGCAGCAGCACATGCGCGCCGAAGAGGCCGCCGTAGGAATGACCGGCGAAGTAACGGCGCGCGGGGTCGGCCTGCGGCACGTGGGCGGCCAGGTAGGGCAGCACCTCCTCGCGAAGAAAGCGCACATAGGCCTCGGCCTCGCCGTAGCGCACGCTGCTGTCCTCGGCGGCACAGGCGCGCTGGCTGGGCGTGTAGTCCCGGTTGCGGCTCACCGTCGGGCTGTCACCCAGCGCATAGGACAGGCCGACCAGCACCATCTGCTGCGACTGCGGGCCCTCGTGCGACAGCCGCCGCGCCATCGCGTGGATCACGGGAAAGCCCACCGGCGCGTCGGTCACGAAGAGCATCGGGTGACGGCGGCCCTCCCCCGCGGCCGGCGGCAGGCCGATGTAGAGCTCGTAGTCCCGCTGCAGCACGCGCGAGTGCAGGCGGTGGACCTCGGTGCGCTCGAGCGCATAGGGGGCGGGCTGGGCGCTGGCGGGCGGCGCCCCCCACAGCAGCGGGCCGATCAGACCGATCAGGGCGGCAAGATGGATCAGGAAGCGGAGCATGGCGGATCGAGGCCTCGGGGGCGGGCATGCGGCAGCCCGGGCCGGGCAAGCCGGCCCGTCTGCGCAGACGGTGAAGGAAGGGGCGGGCTCAGCGGCCCAGGGAGCGGCGGATGGCGGCGGCGTCCTTGAGGCGCTGCGCCGAGCCGTCGGCGTCCAGCAGCACGACGGTGACGGCCTTGCCGGCCTCCTTCATACGCATGGTCAGGCAGCGGCCCGCCTCCTCGGTGTAGCCAGTCTTGGACAGGAGGATGTCCCAGCCCTTGCGGCCCACGAGGCGGTTGGTGTTGTGGAACTCGCGCGCCTGGCCGTTGACGGGCAGCTTCGCGCGGGCGCTGCTGGTGATGGCGTTGATCTCCTGGTAGCGGCTGGCCGCCGCGGCGATGCGCGCCATCTCGCTGGCCGTCGAGACGTTCTCCGGCGAGAGGCCGGTGGGCTCCTGGATGACGGTGCGCTGCAGGCCCAGGCTCTGGAGCTTGCGCCGCACGGCCTGCCGGAAGCCCTCGAGCCCGCCGGGATAGGCCCGCGCCAGCGCGGAGGCGGCGCGGTTCTCGGAGGACATCAGCGCCAGTTTGAGCGCCGCCTCGCGCGGCAGGCGGGTGCCCACCTTGAGGTAGGACGCGCTGTGCTTGAGGCGGTCGACGTCGGCGTCCTCGATGCGCAGCTGCTCCTGCGGGTCCTGGCGGGCGTCCAGCACGACCATGGCCGTCACCAGTTTGGTCAGCGAGGCAATGGGCACGGTCTCGTCGGCGTTCTTGGCCATCAGCACACGGCCGCTGCCCTCCTCGATGACCATGGCATGGCGCGCATTGACCGGCAGGCGCCAGCCGGTGTTGGCGCTGGAGGGCGGGGCGGCCAGCACCGCGGTGGCGACCACCGAAGCCGCAGAGGACGCCGGGCTGGAGGCCGGCACGGCAGGCGCCGAGGCGACCGGCTGGGGCAGCGCGGCCACCACGACCGGCTCGGCCTCGACCCGCGCATTGACCTTGGCCTGCGCCTGGGCCAGCAGGCCGCCCAGCGCCACGAGCAGCGTCGGCAGGGCCAGCTTCCAGGCCGGCAGGCGCTCGCGCGGCTGCAGCAGGCCGCGCACCCGGCGCAGCAGCAGGCCGCCGCGGGTGCCCTGGGCCGCCTGCACCAAGGGCATGGAGGGCAGCGGGCGCCGCAGCGCGGCGGCATCGTCCGGCTGGGATGCCTGCAGCTGCCAATCGCTCAGCTGCTGCAGCGCGCGCGCCAGGTCGCGGGGCTGCGGCAGGGCCTGGGCCGCGAGGGCGTCGGCCACCTGCTCGCGCTCGACCCGCATGCGCTCGGACAGCCACCACACGACGGGGTGGAAGAACAGCAGCGCCTCGGCCAGGCTCTGCAGCAGGTTGATGCCGTAGTCCCAGCGGCGCACATGGGCCAGCTCGTGGGCCAGCAGCGCCTCCACGAGCGGCGGCGGCAGGTGGCTCAGCAGGCTGCAAGGCAGGATCACCAGCGGCCGCCACAGGCCGAGGGCCACCGGGCCGGTGACGCGGTCCGAGAGCAGCAGCTGCACGGGGCGGCGCAGGCCCAGGCGGCGGGCCAGCTGCTCCAGGCGGACCTGCCACGCGGCCGGCGCCGGGCAGGCCTCGCGGCGCAGCCCCCGCACCCACCACAGGCCGCCGGCCAGGCGCAGGCTCATCAGCAGCACGCCCACGCCCCAGGCCAGCACCACCTGCGGCATGAGCTCGGTCAGGGCCTGCATCCACAGCAGCTCGCTGCTGAACTCGAGCGCCTGCTCCAGCTCACCGGGCGCGGCCGCCCAGGCCTGCCAGCAGGCGCTCAGCGGCAGCGCCAGGCACCACAGCAGCCCCAGGCCGCAGACCAGATAGCGATGACGCGCCGGCGCCTGGGCCAGCAGCCGAAGCGCCCCGGCGATCAGCAGGCCGATCAGCGCGCCCTGCCAGACGAAGTTCAGCAGCGCCCAGCCCAGCGCGGGCAGCCAGGGCAGCGAGTCGAGAAGGTCCAGCACTGCGCTCACGCCTCATCCCCCTGCAGCAGGCGGCGGATCTCGTCACGCTCCTTGCGGCTGACGTGGCCCTTGAGCGCGGCCATCACCAGCGCCTTGCCCGAGCCGGCGAAGGCCTTGGCGATGAGGTCCTTGAGCAGGCGGGTCTGCAGCGTCTGCTGCGCCTGGGCGGCGGCGTACTGGTGGGGCCGGCAGGCCTCGTCGCGCTCGACCAGGCCCTTGGCATGCATCAGCTGCAGCTGGCGCAGCACGGTGGCGTAGCTGGCCTCGGGGCGCTCGGCCAGCAGGGCCTCGTGGACCTGCCGGGCATCGGCCGCGCCGATGCGCCAGAGCACGCGCAGGAGATCCAGCTCGGCGGGCGTCGGCTTGGGGGCCGGCGCCGCGGAAAGGGGGGACGCTGTCTTCATGGCGCGCAGCATAGCCGCGTCTAGAACAAGTTGTCTAGAACTTTTCTTCTGAAACAGAATGCTTCAGGCCTCAAGCAGCTGGGTCAGGATCCGCCCTGCCCGGCCATGCGCCAGTCGTCCCGAGTCATGCCGTAGAACTCGCCGTCGAGGTACTCGCCGGCGCAGAACACCACGCCGCGCATCAGGCCCTCGCAATGGAAGCCGGCCTTCTGCGCCACGCGGGCGGAGGCCAGGTTGTCCGGCGAGAGGCTGCAGCACAGGCGGTGGATGGGCAGGCTGCGGAAGAGATAGTCCACCAGCGCGCGGGCGCCGGCCGCGCCGTAGCCCTGGTTGCGGTCGGCAGGGTCGAACACCGACCAGCCGATCTCGCGGGCCGTGGAGTAGCGGTGGGCCGGAAAGTGCACGACGTCGCCCACGACGCGCCCTTCCGCGTTGACGATCATCAGGCGCTCCATGTCCTCGCCGGAGAAGCCGTTCTCGCGGAAGCGCTGCCACATCGTGGCGGGCGAGGTGATCCGGCTGGGCAAGAAGGCGCCGCGCCAGGCGGGGTCCGTCACGGCACGGATCAGCAGAGGCATGTCGGACTCCGTGACGTGGCGGAGCGTGACGGCAGGCGCGGCGGCGCGGGCGGGGGACGTGGGGCTCATGGGGCGTGCCGATCCGGCAGGAGGTGGTCAGGCGGCGCCGCGCACCGAAAACGGGCGTGGGCACGGGCTTGGCATTGCGGGCAGGAGTGTCGCCACGCGCCCCGGCGCTGACAAGCCGTGCTTTCCTGCCCTTCTTCAATCCCCCATGCGGGGCCCGGATTGGCCACACTCTGTCAGCGAGTGCCGGGGGCTCTGCCCCTAGAATCGCGCCGAAACGAGGACAGCAGTCCCCTGCCCACACATGAAACTCATCGGTTCCCTGACCAGCCCCTACGTCCGCAAAGTCCGCATCGTGATGGCGGAGAAGAAGCTCGACTACCAGTTCGTGCTGGAAGACGTCTGGGCGTCCGATGCCATCATGAAGATGAACCCGCTGGGCAAGGTGCCCTGCCTGGTGATGGAGGGGCAGGACTCGATCAGCGGTGCGGTCTTCGACTCGCGCGTGATCGTGGAATATGTGGACACGCTGTCGCCCGTGGGCAAGCTCATTCCCGAGCGCGGCCGCGAGCGCACCGAGGTCCGCACCTGGGAGGCCCTGGCCGACGGCCTGCTGGACGCCGCCATCCTCGCCCGCATGGAGCAGACTTGGTCCGGCCGCACCGAGGCTCAGCGCAGCGCCGCCTGGATCGACCGCCAGCTGGAGAAGATGCAGGCCGCCCTCAAGGCCATGAGCCTGGGCCTGGGCGAGAAGCCCTGGTGCTCGGGCAACCACTTCAGCCTGGCGGACATCGCCACGGGCTGCGCCCTGGCCTATCTGGACTTCCGCTTCCCCGCCATCACCTGGCGCGAGGACTACCCCAACCTGGCCCGCCACCTCGCCAAGCTGGGCACCCGCCAGAGTTTCATCGACACCGCGCCGCCCAGCGCCTGAGCGCCGGCGGCGCCTAGCGCTTCAGATCGGCACCGGATGAGCGTCAGGCCGGGAGCAGGCAGCGCTCCCCGGCCGCCATCACGTGGGCCGGCGGGCACAGCGCATGCAGCTTGCGGTAGAGGCGGGCGATGCGGCGCTCCACCTCCTCGCGCAGCACATACCAGGCGTCGGCGATCTCCTCGACCAGCAGGCCGTGGGACAGCAGGCTCAGCAGGGCCTGCTCGGCGCGGCTGATCAGGCTCAGCACCGCCAGAGGCTGGCGGTCCAACCCGGCCTCGAGGCGGCGCGCCTCGCTCACGGGCCGGCGCGGGGCGCCGAAGCTGTGCAGCGCCTCCCGCGCGATCGCCGGGGACATGCGGGCCCGCCCCTGCTCCAGCGCCTGCAGGCTGTCCTGCAGGCTCGGGCCGCGGGGCTGGTCCAGGTGATAGGCATGGCCGCCGCGGCTCAGCGCGGGGAAGAGCGTCAGCTCGTCGACGGCGTCGCTGATGAGCAGCACACGAGGGCGCACCACGCCGGGGGGCAGGGCGTTCAGCTGCTGCAGCAGGCAGCTGGCATGGCCGTCGCTCAGATGCAGATCGCTCACCAGATAGGCCGGCATGGCGTGCCGCAAGCTGGCGGCCGCCTCCTGCCAGTGCTGGCTGGTGCCCAGGCACTGCCAGCCGGTGTCCGCCAAATCCAGCGCCGCGCGCTGCAGGGAGCGCTGGCTGTGGCGAAGCAGGAAGACCGAGGACATGGGCGCGGGCGGGAACGGCGACAGGGAAGGACGGGCCGGCACGGCGAGCGTGCGATTCGTGAGCGTGCAATTCGTTACAAGCCGCGGATTCTCCCCAATCGGAGGGCCTTGACCACCCCGCAGGCACGGGGCTCAGCACGGATGCTGATCCGCATCAAATCCCGTGGAAACCGCGGCGCAGCGGGCGGGCGGGCTCGAAGCTGTGCGCGCTCGCCATGGGCCAGTAGGTCTTGAACACGGCACCGGGCAGCTCGCCCTCCAGCAGGGCGCCGGGCCGCACGAAGGGCAGCAGCGTGGTCAGCAGGCGCACCTCGTGCGGGCTGATGCGGTGGACGATGTGGTTGGCGCTGATCTCTCCCGGATGCAGCAGCCCCGCCGCCTGCACCAGCTCCTGCAGCGCGTGCAGCGTGTTGCGATGGAAGCGGTAGACGCGCTCGGCCTTGTCCGGCACGACCAGCGCCTGCTGGCGCAGCGGGTCCTGCGTGGTGACGCCCGTGGGGCAGCTGCCGGTGTGGCAGGCCTGCGCCTGGATGCAGCCCAGCGCGAACATGAAGCCGCGCGCCGAGTTGCACCAGTCGGCGCCCAGCGCCATGGCACGGGCGATGTCGAAGGCGCTGACGACCTTGCCCGC
Organism: Burkholderiaceae bacterium; assembly: GCA_041906185.1. GTDB lineage: Bacteria > Pseudomonadota > Gammaproteobacteria > Burkholderiales > Burkholderiaceae_C > Roseateles_B. The sequence goes on along the minus strand of JAYRJQ010000004.1, from coordinate 60,379 downwards.
GCAGCCGATGCGCACCCGCTCGCGCAGCCCGAGGCCCTCCAGCGTGTTGTGCACCAGCAGCAGCCCTTCCTGCAGCGGCGCGCCGACGTGGTCCGTGAACTCCAGCGGCGCGGCGCCGGTGCCGCCCTCGGCGCCGTCCACCACGATGAAGTCCGGCACGATGCCGCTCTCCTGCATGGCCTTGGCCAGGGCGAACCACTCCCAGGGGTGGCCGATGCACAGCTTGAAGCCCACCGGCTTGTCGCCCGAGAGCCGGCGCAGCTCGGCGATGAACTGCATCAGCTCCAGCGGCGTCGAGAAGGCGGTATGCGCGGCCGGCGAGTTGCAGTCCTCACCCACCGGCACGCCGCGCGTGGCGGCGATCTCCGGCGTCACCTTGGCCCCCGGCAGCACGCCGCCGTGGCCGGGCTTGGCGCCCTGGCTGAGCTTGATCTCGATGAGCTTGACCTGCGGGTCGCTCGCGTTGGCGGCGAACTTCTCCGGGTCGAAGCGCCCTTCCGGCGTGCGGCAGCCGAAGTAGCCGGAGCCGATCTCCCAGATCAGGTCCCCGCCGTGCTGGCGGTGGTAGGGGCTGATGGAGCCCTCGCCCGTGTCATGCGCGAAGCCGCCCTGCTTCGCCCCCGCGTTGAGCGCGAGGATGGCGTTGGCCGAGAGCGCGCCGAAGCTCATCGCGGAGATGTTGAACACGCTGGCGGAGTAGGGCTGTGCGCGCTCCTCGCCGATGGTGATGCGGAAGTCGTGGCCCGGCAGCACGGTGGGCTGCATGGAGTGGTTGATCCACTCGTAGCCTGCGGCGCCGACGTCCTTCTGCGTGCCGAAGGGCCGCTTGTCGGGCTCGCCCTTGGCGCGCTGGTAGACGAGCGATCGCTGCTGGCGCGAGAAGGGTGTGGCCTCGTTGTCGGCCTCGATGAAGTACTGGCGCATCTCCGGCCGGATGTACTCCAGCAGGAAGCGCAGGTGGCCGATCACCGGGTAGTTGCGCAGCACCGCGCGCTTGGTCTGGCGCACGTCGCGGAAGCCCAGCAGGCTCAGGCCCATGAAGAGGATGAACCAGGGCCAGGCCGGCCAGAAGTACCAGGTGCCCACGGCGCTGAGCACCGCGCCCAGGCCGCACAGCCACCAGCTGAGGTAGCGCAGGGGGAAGAAGTCGTCGACGGTTCTGAGCCAGGGCAGCATGCGGGCGGTCTCCTCGGGCGCGGGCCTTGCCGGGGCCGCAAGACCCGACCCCACGGCGCCCGGCAAGCCTGCAGTGCAGCACCAAAGCGCGTCGCTGTCACGCTGCATCGCAATGGCTTTGCTCACACGCCACAGCCGGCGGCTTGCTGCACAATCGGCGCGCATCAAGACCTGCGCCAAGCGCGCGCCCAACCTGGAGGAATCGCATGGGCATCAAGACCCTCGTCTCACCCGTCTGGTGGCTGCTGAAGAAGATCTGGTGGGTGGTGGACGGCATGCGCCGTGCGCTGTTCAACCTCATCCTGCTGCTGCTGCTGATCGCCCTGATCTGGGGCCTGTTCAGCGGTGGCCCCAAGCCCCTGCCCGACAAGAGCACCCTGGTGCTGGGCTTCGAGGGCCCGCTGGTGGAGCAGTTCTCCGGGTCGGCGCGCGACCAGGCGATGAACCAGCTGCAGGGCATCGACCCCAAGCAGGTGCGCCTGCGCGACGTGCTGACCGCGCTGGACGCCGCCGGCAAGGACGCCCGGATCGGCCAGGTCCTGCTGGACCTCGACGGCTTCAGCGGCGCCGGCCTGGCCGGCCTGCACGAGGTCGCGGCGGCCTTGCAGCGCTTCAAGGCCACCGGCAAGAAGGTGATTTCCTACGGTGACAACTACAGCCAGCGCGCCTACTACCTCGCGGCCCAGGCCGACGAGATCTTCATCCACCCGATGGGCGGCGTGATGATGGAAGGCTTCGGCCGCCAGCGCCTCTACTACAAGGACGCCCTCGAGCGCGTGGGCGTCACGCCCAACCTGCTGCGCGTGGGCACCTACAAGAGCGCGGGCGAGCCCTACATCGCCAACGCCCCGTCCCCGGCATCGATGGAAGCGGAGAGCTACCTCTACGACGATCTCTGGAATGGCTTCCTGGCCGACATCGAGAAGGCCCGCAAGCTCGAGGCCGGCAGCCTGGCTCGCAGCATCGACCAGGCCGACAAGGACCTGGCCGCCGTGCGCGGCGATCTCGCCAAGCTGGCGCTGCAGCAGAAGCTGGTGGACGGCATCAAGACCCGCGACGAGGTCCGTGCCCTGCTGATGCAGCGCGGCGCCAAGGACGAGAAGGGCCACAGCTTCGCCCGCATCGGCCTGGGTGAGTACCTGGCCCGCCAGAAGCCCGTGCTGCCCGTCGGCCCCGCCGTGGGCGTGGTCGTGGCCCAGGGCGAGATCAAGGACGGCAGCGCCGCCCCCGGCACCATCGGGGGCGACTCCACCGCCGAGCTGATCCGCCAGGCCCGCGAGGACGAGCAGGTCAAGGCCGTCGTGCTGCGCGTGAATTCGCCCGGCGGCAGCGCCTTCGCCTCGGAGATCATCCGCCGCGAGCTGGAGCTGACGCAGAAGGCCGGCAAGCCCGTGGTGATCTCCATGGGTGACGTCGCGGCCTCGGGCGGCTACTGGATCTCCATGTCCTCGGACGAGGTGATCGCCGACGCCGGCACCATCACCGGCTCCATCGGTGTCTTCGCGCTGCTGCCCACGGGCGAGAAGCTCATGGACAAGCTCTCCCTGCACACCGGCGGCTACACGACGACGTGGCTGGGCAAGGGCTACGACTTCCGCACGGGCCTCGACGCCCGCATGGCGTCGGCCGTCCAGAGCAGCATCCAGCACATCTACGACGAGTTCACCGGCAAGGCCGCGCAAGCCCGCAAGAAGAAGGTCGAGGAGATCGACGCCGTGGCCCAGGGCCGCGTCTGGACCGGCAAGCAGGCGCTGGAGCGCGGTCTCGTCGACCGCCTGGGCAGCCTCGACGACGCCATCCAGGCCGCCGCCAAGCGGGCCAAGCTCGACGCCAAGCCGCGCGTGAGCTACATCGAGAAGGAACCCGGCAAGCTCGAGCGGCTGCTCGAGAGCCTGGGCAGCGCCCTGGCCCCGAACATCGCCGCCTCGGTGCGCGCGCAGCTGGGCTTCCAGATGCCGGCCGGCGTGATGCAGTCGCAGCAGGAACTGGCCATGGTCAGCGAGCTGCTGGAGGGCCGCAAGCCCTTCTCGACCACCGTGCACTGCCTGTGCACCGCCCCCTGATCCACCGAGGAGCCTGACATGATGCGCATCGCCGCCGCCTTCCTGCTGCTGCTGGGCCTCTTCAGCGGGGCCGCCCTGCTGGCCGAGCCGCTGCACGTGGCCCCGATCACCGCCGGCACGGCCCTGTGGGTCTTCTTCCCGCTCTTCAGCCTGCTGGGCTATGTGCTCTTCGCCATGGCCGCGCGCAAGGACCAGAGCCTGCTGGTCACCCGCGCCGCCGGGGCCGCCCTGCTGCTGCTGGCCGGCAGCGCGGCGGCGCTGCTGGTGCTGTCCAGTGCCGGCGTGCTGGCGCTGGAAGCCACGGCCTCGATCTGGTACGTGCTGATCGTCGCCGGCCTCTTGGGCCTCACGGCCGCCCTGCCCGGGTCCAAGCAGGAAGACTGAGCTTCGGGGCGGCGCTGCCCGCCCCTGTCTCGACCGCGCCTCCCCGGCGCCATCCCCCACCGGGCCCCCGCCTTTGCGCTTGCAGGAGCGGGCGGCACTGGGTTCCAATGCCCGGATCGCGGACTCGCACTGCAGATGCCGGCATGCCTTCCTCGCCCCGCCCTCCCCGCCCGCCGTCGCCCCGCACTCGCCCGGGACATGGCCTCGTCCACCGACTGGCCCGACGCCTGGCCGCGGGCTGCGCGCTCGCCGGGTCCCTGCTGACGGCACCGGCCGGCGCCATGGAACTGGTCACCGCCGACTTCCCGGCCGTGATCAGCCCGCAGGGCCGCGATGCCCCCGGGCCGCTGGGCGACTTCCTCGTGCAGCTGTGCGGGCTCGCCGGCTGGGACCTGCAGCCGCACTTCTACCCTTTCGCCCGCGCCACGCTGATGGCCCGCACCGGCCACCACGTGCTCATGGCCCCGCTGGCCCTCACGCCCGACCGCGAGCTGCTCTACCGCTGGCTCGTGCCGCTGTACACCCACCGCTACGCCCTCATCGGCCCCCGCAGCCGCTGGCCGGACGGCATCGACGAGGCCCGTGCGCGCAGCGCCAAGGTGCTCACGCTGCGCGGGGCGCTCAGCAGCGACAGCCTGCTCAAGCGCGGCTTCCGCCATGTGTCGCAGGAGGCCGGCTACGAGCACATCCTGCGCCGCATGGACGAGGGCAGCGCCGGCCTGATGTACGGCGCGGTGCCCGTGGTGATGGCCGCGCTGCAAGCGGCCGGCAGGGCGCCGCAGGACTGGGTCATCGGGCCCAGCTTCGACCAGACCGAGATCTGGCTGGTGGGCAGCCCGGACCTCACCGACCGCGAGATCCAGCCGCTGCTCGAGGCCTTCGAGAAGCTCCGTCGCGACGGCGAGCACCAGCGCCTGCTGCAGCGCATCGGCGTGCTGCAGGGGCCCGGCCTATAATCCGCCGCACAGCGCCGATTTGTTCCGAATTGCGGGCGCTCAATAAATTCCGCTAAAGAGGGGCGCTCCTGCAAACCGGCGTCCGCACCTTTCGCGGAGCCGGTTTTTGTTTTTGGAGAGTCCAGATGGCCACAGCATCGGTGGGCGATGTCCAGCCCCAGCGCATGCGCTTCGAGACGCCCCTGCCCCTGCGCAGCGGCGCCCGGATCCGCGACTACGAGCTGGTCTACGAGACCTACGGCCAGCTCAATGCCGACAAGTCCAATGCGGTGCTCGTCTGCCACGCGCTGAACGCCAGCCACCACGTCGCCGGCACCTACGCCGGGCAGGACAAGAGCGAAGGCTGGTGGGACAACCTCGTCGGCCCCGGCAAGCCGCTGGACACCGACCGCTTCTTCGTCATCGGCATCAACAACCTCGGCTCCTGTTTCGGCTCCACGGGCCCGATGCACACGAACCCGGACACCGGCCGCATCTACGGCGCGGACTTCCCCGTCGTCACCGTGCACGACTGGGTGGACGCCCAGGCCCGCGTGCTCGACGCCCTCGGCATCACGCAGCTGGCCGCCGTGCTGGGCGGCTCGCTGGGCGGCATGCAGGCGCTGGACTGGTCCCTGCGCTACCCGGAGCGCATGCGGCACTGCATCGCCATCGCGACGGCGCCCAGCCTGTCGGCGCAGAACATCGCCTTCAACGAGGTGGCGCGCCGCGCCATCGTCACTGACCCGGACTTCCACGGCGGCTTCTTCTACGAGCACGGCGCCATCCCCAAGCGCGGCCTGCGCGTGGCCCGCATGATCGGGCACATCACCTACCTCAGCGACGACGTCATGGAGCAGAAGTTCGGCCGGGAGCTCCGCGCCGCCGAGCTGGGCTACAGCACCCAGGACATCGAGTTCCAGATCGAGAGCTACCTGCGCCACCAGGGTGACAAGTTCAGCGAGTACTTCGACGCCAACACCTACCTGCTGATCACCCGCGCGCTGGACTACTTCGACCCGGCCCGCGAGCACGGCGGGGACCTCTCCCGCACCTTCGCCAGCAGCCGCTGCAAATACCTGCTGGCCAGCTTCACGACCGACTGGCGCTTCTCGCCGGCCCGCTCGCGCGAGATCGTCAAGGCGCTCGTGGACAACCGCCGCGACGTCTCCTACGCCGAGATCGACGCCCCGCACGGCCACGACGCCTTCCTGCTGGAGGACCCTCGCTACCACGGCGTGCTGCGCGCCTACTTCGAGCGCATCGCCAAGGAGTTCCGCTGATGAGCACCCCCCTGATCGAGACCATCGCCGCCCTGGTGCCCGAAGGCTCCCGCGTGCTGGACCTGGGCTGCGGCACGGGCGAGCTGCTGGCCTGGCTGCAGGAGAAGCGCGGCTGCACGGGCTATGGCGTCGAGCTGTCCGATGCCAATGTGCTGGCCTGCGCACGGCGCGGCGTGAACGTGATCCAGCTGAACCTGGAAGAAGGCCTGTCCGTCTTCGAGGACCAGAGCTTCGACGTCGTGCTGCAGCTCGAGACCCTGCAGCACCTGCGCAATGCCGAGGCCATGCTGCGCGAGACGGCTCGCGTGGGCCGGGTGGGCATCGTGAGCTTCCCCAACTTCGCGCACTGGCCCAACCGCCTGCAGGTGCTGGCCGGCCGCATGCCCGTCACGCGGACCCTGCCCTACGAGTGGTACGACACGCCCAACATCCGCGTGGGCACCTATGCCGACTTCGAGATCCTGGCGCGCAAGAACCGGCTGCGACTGCTCGACAGCTTCGGCGTGCAGGACGGTCAGGTCGTGCGGCGCTGGCCGAACCTGATGGCCAGCATGGCCGTCTTCAAGTTCGACCGCGGCTGAGCGTCGGCGGACGCCGGCGCAACCGGGCGGGCCGCCCCGGCCCGCCAGCCCGCTCCGGCGGCTCAGGCGCGCCGGCCCAGGCGCGCCAGCCAGCGCACGCCGTCGGCAAAGCCGCTCATCTCGGCCTCGAAGACCAGCTGCGGGATGTTCGCGCCGTCCAGGAAGCGTGGCAGGTAGTGCAGCGCGCGGGCATCGCCCTCCGGGCACAGGCCGGGCAGGCAGGTGGTGGCGGTATCCACGCCGTGCTGTGTCATGAGGCCATGCGCCGCGGCGTCGTGGTTGCCGCTGGGGTAGCAATAGTGCCGCCCCGGAGGCAGCGACTGCGAGGCGAAGACCGCCTGGCAGCGCTGCAGGTCCTGCGCCAGGGCGGCCGGGTCGCCGGCGGGATAGCGGTGTTCGTGGCCGTGCAGCTCGATGGACCAGCCCTGCGCGCGCAGGGCCTGGAGCTCGTGGCCATCCACATAGCTGAAGCGGCGGCTGGCGAGGTCCAGCGCCTCGGGACCGAGGCCCAGCGCACCGGCCAGCAGGTCCAGCCGCGCGCTGACGTCGCCCGCGGCTGCCTCGCGGACCCAGCGGATGGTGCGGGCCAGGAAGTCCTTGCGCGATGAGGGATCGGCCAGCTCGTAGCGGCCATCGAGCGACGGATCGACGCCGTCCAGGTGCACGACGCGCGCGCCGGCCTTCCACACCAGATAGGCCATGCTGACATCCGGCACGGGCTCGCCGCGCTGGAAGTGGCTCGTGCACAGGTAGAGCACGGCCGGCACCCGATGGCGTGCCACCACCGGGCCCAGGACCTGGGCGGTGGAATACCAGCCATCGTCGAAGGTGAGCACCACCGGCAGGCGCGGCCGCGGAGCCGTGCCCTTGAGCATGTCCGTGGCCGAGGGCAGGCTCACCCAGCTGAAGCCGTGGTCATCCATCCAGGCCAGACGCCGGGCCAGGTGCTCGCCCGTGCAGAACAGCAGCGGATTGAAGCGGTACTCGTCCCCGAGGTTGCCGCCGTGGAAGCAGAGGATGCGCACCCGGTGGCGTGTAAGACGGCGCGCGAGCGCAAACAGCCCGAGCGCGCGGGCGGCACCGTAGACAAGGCGCTTGGCAGGATTCATGGACGTGGCGGGAAAGGGATGTCGGGCCGGTGGGGCCTCAGGCACTCAGGGCGTCGCCGGTGGGGCAGCGGCATCGCGCCGCGCCCACTGGATGAGGGCCTCGCGCCCCCAGACCATCATGTAGGACTTGGGCAGGTACCGGCCTTCTTCGTACAGCTTGCGCCGGCTCGGTGACGTGGCTGTGGCATTGCCGATGGAATCGCCCCCGGTGGCGAAGTACCAGAGGTGGGCGCCGCCCTCGCGGGGCACCGACTGGAGGTAGGCCAGGCGCGGGCTGATGTCCATGACCACCGGGTCATAGAACCAGCTGCTGCCGAACATGCCCAGGAGCTCGGGATGCGCCGTGCACAGCTCGGCGCAGCAGCGGTAGCACTCCGCCCAGCCGTCCTCGTTGAATTCATCGAGGTAGGACTTGTGCGTGTGGATCTGCATGTAGGGTTTGAAGCCGCCAAGCTGCGCGAAGGTGAGCAGGCCCTTCGCGGCCGTGCTCCAGTCCTGGCGCGTCATCAGCGAGCGGGGCACGCCACAGCGCAGGTCGATCAGCTGGGCGGCCGCGGCCATCAGCCGCAGGGTCGCCAGGCCCATGTCTTTGCGGAACACGTCCTGGTCGGTGCCAAGCGCCGGGCCCTCGGGCACCAGCTCCCGCAGGATGCGCTGGAACTGCCGAAGCTGATGGCCACGGACTCTCGGCGGCAGCGCCGCCACGGCACCGCTGTCGAGACTCCGGGCGATGGCACCGGCGAGCGCCGCCTGCAGGAAGGGCGTGACGGCCTGCGGACCGCCCGCCTTGCGCACCGCCTCGAGGTTGGCCTCGGCTGCAGCCGGCACGTGCCCGTAGTGGTCCATCGGGCCGACCGTCGAGAACTGCTCGATGAAGGCGGTCACCTGCGCGGCCCAGTCCCCTGGACCGAGGCTGCCGAGCGCACGTTCGCGGACGCGAAGCGCATCGGCGCTGACCTCTTGCGGCAAGACAGTTTCCATGGTGCAGGGCGGCGGGAGTCGAGGCGATCGATCATACCCGTCGACATATCCCCACACCGGGGCAGGCGATCCGCTCATCCCCCCCTAATGGCTTCGCCAGCCCCGCAGGGAGGCGAGCATGGCGGACCGGCGGAGCCGGATCCGCACGCTCCGCGGGGGCGCTGGTTGCGCCGCATGGGGAGCCTTTGCGCAGGGCGCGCGGGGTCACGAAGGGGCGATCCTGCGCTCCGCCCGCGTGCGCCTTCACTCGCAGCACGAGGGCGCTGCGCGTTGACACTAACGTTACAAGTGATTTCCTTCAGACCTTGTCCGGGCCGGCGGCGGACTGGTTCTCGCCGCGCTCGTAGACCACATTGGCGCGGCCGACCAGCAGGGGGTCGAGCTGGCCGATCTTGTCGAGGTCCTTGTTGGCGTAGGGGAGCTGGTGCAGGACGTGGCGCATGGCGTTGAGCCGTGCGCGCTTCTTGCAGTCGGACTTGACGACGGTCCAGGGCGCCTCGGCGATGTCGGTGTGGAAGAACATCGCCTCCTTGGCCCGCGTGTAGTCGTCCCACTTGTCCAGCGAGGCGAGATCGATGGGCGAGAGCTTCCACTGCTTGAGCGGGTGGGCCCGGCGCTCCTTGAAGCGGCGGCGCTGCTCCTCGCGGCTGACGGAGAACCAGAACTTGATCACGTGCATGCCGGAGCGGGCCAGGTTGCGCTCGAACTCGGGCGCCTGGCGCATGAACTCCTGGTACTCGGCATCGGAGCAGAAGCCCATCACGCGCTCCACGCCGGCGCGGTTGTACCAGCTGCGGTCGAAGAGGACGATCTCGCCGGCCGTCGGCAGGTGCTGCACATAGCGCTGGAAGTACCACTGGCCGCGCTCGACCTCGCTCGGCTTCTCCAGCGCCACGACCCGGGCGCCGCGAGGATTCAGGTGCTCCATGAAGCGCTTGATCGTGCCGCCCTTGCCCGCGGCGTCCCGGCCTTCGAAGAGGATGACCACCTTGGCGCCCGTGGCCTTCACCCAGGCCTGCAGCTTCAGCAGCTCGACCTGCAGGCGGTACTTCTGCTTCTCGTAGGCCTTGCGGGACATCAGGTTCTTGTACGGGTAGCCGCCGCGGCGCCAGTTGGGCGAGAGCTCGTCGTCCGGATGGCGCCCGGTGCCGGGCAGCTCCTGCAGCTCGGCCAGCAGCGCCTGGCGCAAGGCCTGGGCGTCATCCGGCGAGGCACCCGCCAGCAGGCTCTTCACCGAGCTCGCCAGGCCGCCGGCCGCGCCCGTCTGCGCGATGTCCTTGAGCGCTTCCAGCTCCCGCGCCTGCGCCGCTTCCACCCGGTCCGTGGCCACACGTCGGGCGATGCGCTCAGGCGTGCTGCTGCCGCTGGTGTCCCCGGCGCGCGCCTGGCGGGGTTGGGGCGCATGTGCGCCGTTCAACGCGCCGTTCAGCGCGGACTTCGGCACGGCGGTCGCGGCCTTGCGGGCGGGGCTGGCAGAGGCGGTCGGGGCACGGCGGGTAGGCATCCTGGACTCCGGGGGCTGTCATCAATCCCTCACGTTCGCACCGATGGGGGATGCCGTCCTTGATTCGGGTCAAGCCTCCTCCGCCGGGCGAGCGCAAACGTGTAGGCTTCGCGGACTTCTTCCTTCCCATTCACGACGACGAGGAGACCCTCATGATCGGCTACACCACTCTGGGCACCAACGACCTGCCGCGCGCTGCGGCCTTCTATGACGAGCTGTTCGCCGTCATCGGCGGCAAGCGCCTGATGGAATTCGACCGCGGCTATGCGTGGGGCGTCAGTCACGACACGCCGGGCTTCGGCGTCCTGCGACCCTTCGACGGCCAGCCCGCCACCGTGGGCAACGGTGTGATGGTGGCGCTGGTGGTGGACAGCCAGGAGAAGGTCCAGGCCCTGCACGCCAAGGCCCTGGCCCTCGGCGGCCAGGACGAGGGTGCGCCGGGGCTGCGCGGCGGCGGCTTCTATGCGGGCTACTTCCGGGATCTGGACGGCAACAAGCTCAACGCCTTCTGCATGGGCTGAGCCTCCGCGGCGGGCGGCTGCTCAGCGCGCCCGCCACCACACGGCCAGCAGGGCATAGCCCAGCGCCACGAGGCCGGTCGCCCGGATGACGCTGCGGACCACCCAGGCGTGGAGTTCCCCCTGCCAGCCGCCCGTCGGCAGGGCGAGCAGCGCACCGAAGACGCCGGCCATCGCCAGCAGGCCCAACAGGGCACCCCGGCGCTGACGTTCAGCGGCGGGCTCGGCGCCCTCGGGCCCGCGCGGGCCCCGCCGGCGTCGCCATCTGGCCTGCACCCGCCACAACACCGCCAGCCCCAGGCCCGTGCTGAGATGCTGCAGGACGTTGAACAGCTGCCACGGTCGCCCGTCGAGCAGGCCCAGCTCCAGGCGCAGCCAGGCCAGGTGCTGCACGAAGAAGCCCGGCGCGTGGGTGAAGCCGTCCCACAGCAGATGCGTGGCCGCACCGGCCGCGCTGGCCGGCAGCAACAGCAGCACGCGGCGCCGTCCGGTGGTGCGCAGGCCAGGCAGCGCCAGCAGGCCGCCGCGCCAGGGCTCGGGCAGCGGCGCGGCGATCCACGACCGCCCCGCCACGAGGAGGGCGGCCATCAGGGCGCCGAGCGGCGCATCGAGCAACAGCCAGCCGCCCGGCGAATGGGCCCAGGTGCCCCAGCGTCCCGCATCGAGCAGCCCGCCCGCGTAGTACGCCAGATCCGGTACGACGGACCCGGCGACCAGGGCCACGACGAGGCACGGGTCGGGAAACAGGCGGCGCAGCGGCAGCACCGCGGCGGGATGGGCGAAGGTCCAGGGCATGGTGTCGATCCGGGCAGCTGGCGCATGCTACGGGCCCGGCGCGCCCCTGCCGTTCGGGATGGCGAGGGGGCGCCCCGCCGCAGCGCTCGCTATAGTGCCGGCCAAGCGCCCGTTCCGAGGCCGCTCCTCCAGGGAGATCCCATGCCATTCCTCGCCATCCTGCACGTCGCCATCGCGATCTACTTCGCCGTGCACGCCGTGCGCACCGGCCGCAACACCGTGTGGCTGTTCGTGCTGCTGTCCTTCCCCTTCCTCGGCAGCCTCGTCTATTTCTTTGCCGAGTTCCTGCCCGAGCAGCGCCACAGCCGCCTGGGCCGCCGGGCAGGCGCCGCGCTGCGGCAGATCATCGACCCGCAGCGCGAGCTTCGCGAGGCCCGCCTCGCGCTCGAGCAGACGCCCAGCATGGGCAACCGCCTGCGGCTCGCGCAGGCGCTGCTGGAGGCCGACCAGGCCGGCGAGGCGCTGCCGCACTTCCAGGCCTGCGCGCAGGGCGTGTTCGCGCATGACGCCGCAGCGCTGAGCGGCCTGGCGCGCTGCCAGGCGGCGGCGGGCCAGGAAGCGGCGGCCGTGGCCAGCCTGCGCCGCCTCTTCGCGGACCAGCCCGAACGCTACAGCGGCGACCTCGCCCTGCTGATGGCCCGCCTGCTGGCCGTGGTGCACCCCGAGGAGGCCGAGGCCGCCTTCGAGGTCGCCTTGCGCACGCACAGCGGCATCGAGACGCACAGCGCCTGGGGACAGTTCCTGCTGGCCAGCAACCGCAAGGCCGAGGCCCGCCCGGTGCTCGAGCAGGTGCTGAAGGACGCGCGCCTGAGCAGCGCCCATGCCCGTGACGTCAACCGCCACGCCATTGCCGCGGCCGAGGCGGCCCTGGACCAGCTCGGCCGCGCCGGCTGAGCGGGCTGCCGGGGCGCATCCGGCACGCGCGGGCGTCAGCCCTCGGGCAGCGAGGCCACCGGCTTGAGCGGCGCAAAGCCCGCGTCCTCGCGCTTGGCCTGCCAGGCCATGATGGCGCGGCCCATCTCGCCGGTGTCGAAGATGGCGCTCTGCAGCAGGCTCATCTGCTGAAGCGACGCCGCCACGCCGTGGTCCCGCGCATGGTTGAGCGCCAGCTTGCTGCCGGCGATGGCCAGCGGCGACTTGAGCGCGATCTGTCGCGCGAGCGTCAGCGCCTGCTCGAGCAGCGCCTCGGCGTCCGGCGCCACCGCGTTCACCAGCCCCAGCTGCATGGCGCGCTCGGCACCGAGCCGCTCGCCCGTGTAGGCCATCTGGCGCGCCATGCCGGCGGGCATCAGGCCCTGCAGGCGCTGCAGGATGCCGAGGTCGGCCGCCATGCCGATGGTCGTTTCCTGGATGCTGAAGAAGGCATCGGCCGTGCACAGGCGGATGTCGCAGGCCGCCGCGAGGTCGAAGGCACCGCCGATGCAGCCGCCCTGCACGGCGCAGATCACCGGGAAGCGCGCCTCGTCCAGCACCGTGAAGCACGCCATCAGCCGGCGCAGCGATTCCTGGAAGGACAGCCGCGCGCGGGCATCGCCGGTGTCCAGCAGGCCGCCCTGGCCGGCGAAGGTCTGCAGAGCCATGCCGGCGCTGAAGTGCTTGCCCGTGGACGCGATCACCAGCACGCGGGTCGCGCCCTCGTCGTGCAGGCGCTGGATGGCATCACGAAAGGCCGGGAAGAAGTCCGGCGCCATGGTGTTCATGCGCGCCGGCTGATTCAGCGTCAGCCGGGCGATGCCGTCCTCCTGCAGGTCCAGGTCGAAGTAGTCCGATGCGCTCATGGAAGTCCTTGCCAAGCGGTGTGAAGGCGCCAAGCCTAGCGCCTCCTGCGGCGTCGGCCATCGCCCAGGCGACAAGGCTGGAGAGCTGCCCCTAGGCCAAAGCGCACGTTTCCCAGGGCTTGCCCCAGGGAGAGCCACGCCGGGGCCTGCCTACACTGCGCCGCATGCGAACCCTGAAGACTGAAGATGGCGTGCCCCTGCACTGGCGGCAATGGAACAAGACCGGCATGGGCCCGGCGCAAGGCACGGTCCTGATCGTGCATGGGCTGGGCGAGCACATCGGCCGCTACGAGCATGTGGCGGCGCACCTGAACCACTGGGGCTGGCACGTCGTCGGCCTCGACCAGCGGGGGCATGGCGCCTCCGGCGGCCCGCGCGGCGACCTGCCGCATGACGGGCGCTTCGAGCAAGACCTGGCCCTGGTGATCGACGAGCTGCGGGCCGACGAGACTCTTGGCGCCGGCCGGCTGGTGATGCTCGGGCACAGCATGGGCGGCCTGATCGCCGCACGCTTCGCCGCCGGCGGCCTGCCCGGCCCGGACGGCCGCACGGCGCCGTGGTTCCGTCCGCTGGACGGGCTGGTGCTGAGCTCCCCTGCGCTGGCCGTCGAGATGAGCGCCTTCCAGCGCGGCCTGCTCGCCGCCACCCTGCCCCTGGTGCCGCATCTGGCTGTGGGCAATGGCCTGAAGCCGGCGTGGATCTCCCGCAGCCAGGACGTGGTCAGCGCCTACCAGCTCGACCCCCTCGTGCACAACCGCATCACGCCCACGCTGGCCGCCATGATCGCCCGCGGCGGCGAGGCCGTGCTGGCCCGTGCCGCCGAATGGACACTCCCGACCTTGCTCATGTGGGCCGGCGCCGACCGCTGCGTCTCCCCTGCCGGCTCCAGCCGCTTCGCCGCCACCGCCCCCAAGGCCGTCGTCCAGGCCCAGTGCTTCGACAAGCTCTACCACGAGATCTTCAACGAGCCGGAGCAGCAGCAGGTGTTTGAGAGGTTGAGGGGGTGGATGGAGCGCCCCTCTCGCTGATCAGCGAAAGATGCCGATGCGCCCGGCGCGGAGGGCCGCCTGCCGGAAGCTGCCGCTGTCCAGCTTGGCCGCGATGTGGCCGAGCCACTGCTGACATCGACGCTCGCCCAGGTTGAATCGCGCGGCCAGCATCGGCGCGGACCAGCCATCAAAGCCTAGGCGCAGGGCCTCGATCTCCCGAGCAGTCAGCTCGCCCACATTGCTGAGCTCCTCGGGCATCACGAGCCTGAAGCCCGCATCCATCGCGTACACCGCGTAGTGCTCCAGCCTGGACAGCGCCTCCGCAAACTGACTGCCGCAGCGGGGCAGATCATGGTCGACATGGAGGCACAGGACGAAATGCCGCCCGTCTGGCAGGTGCGAGGCCAGGCTGATGCCCGAGCGCATGCCCATGGCCGCGACGATTTCGTAGTTCTCTGAAATGGCCGGGTCCCGGTAGTGCGCGGAGCCCCAGATGACGGGATAGCTGCTGCGCTTGAGGTGCTGCATGACCGGGTCTCGCCGGCCATAGCTGGGGTCCAGCGACGACCATTCTGGGCAGGGGATGTTGTGCACATGCCGGAATTCGGTGGAGCCGCACGCCTGGTCACGCCCTGCCATCACGTCCATGGTCCGAAAGCCCAGGCTCTGCGTGAACTGAACCAGACATTGACGGTAGGCGTCGATGCTTCGGGTGCTCAGCAGCGCCTCATGTTCGGCCTTCAGCATGTCGTCATCCCTTCGCTGAGAAGTTTGACCCAGAGGACCCCAGTCCTCTTGGGAGGAATCGGTGTTTACGCCAGATGGGCACACTTGGCAGCTGTCATTGATTGCAGCATTCAGGCGCCAAGCCTCTGCGCCCGTCGCCGGCAGTCACTTTCAGCCGTGGCTAAACGGCGCCGTAAACTTCATGGTTCGCGGCCACCAGCCGCCAGGAGACCGCCATGAACGCACGTGACCCGAACCTGCCCCTGCAAGCCGACGAGGCCAGCAGCCTGGGGCAGTTTGCCGCCCAGGTCTGGGACGAGGAAATCGTTCCCGCCCTGACCGACTACATCGCCATCCCCGCCAAGAGCCCCATGTTCGATGCGGACTGGGCCGCCCATGGCCACATCGAGGCCGTGCTGCGCAACGCCGCGAGCTGGGTCGAGAGCAAGAAGGTGGCGGGGCTGAAGCTGGAGGTCATCCGCATTCCCGACCGCACGCCGGTGATCTTCTTCGAGGTGCCGGCCACCAAGGCCGACTGCCAGGACACGGTGCTGCTGTACGGCCATCTGGACAAGCAGCCGGAGTTCAGCGGCTGGCGCTCGGACCTCGGCCCCTGGACGCCCAAGTACGAGGACGGCAAGCTCTATGGCCGCGGCGGCGCGGATGACGGCTATGCCATCTACGCTTCGCTGACGGCCATCATGGCCCTGGACCGCCAGGGCATCCCGCGCCCGCGCTGCGTGGGCCTGATCGAGACCTGCGAGGAGTCCGGCTCCTACGATCTGCCGGCCTACATCGACATGCTCAAGGAACGCCTGGGCAATGTCAGCCTCGTGGTGTGCCTGGACAGCGGCGCCGGGGACTACGACCGCCTGTGGCTGACGACCAGCCTGCGCGGCAACGTGACAGGCACGCTGAAGGTCGAGGTGCTGACCGAAGGCATCCACAGCGGTGACAACTCCGGCGTGGCCCCCAGCAGCTTCCGCATCATGCGCCAGCTCCTGGACCGCCTGGAGGACGCCAAGACCGGCCGCCTGCTGCCGGCCGACTTCCACTGCGAGATCCCGACGGACCGCATCGCCCAGGCCCAGACCACGGCCGACATCCTCGGGGCCGAGGTCTACAAGCGCATGCCCTGGGCCTGCGGCGCGGACGGCGGCCCGGTGCTGCCCGTCACCACCGAGCCCCTGGAAGTGCTGCTCAACCGCACCTGGCGCCCGACGCTGTCGGTGACGGGCGTGGACGGCATGCCGCCCATCAGCAATGCCGGCAACGTGCTGCGCCCCTTCACCGCCTTCAAGCTCTCGCTGCGCCTGCCGCCGCTGATCGACGGCAACGAGGCCGCGCTCAAGCTCAAGGCGCTGCTCGAGGACAACGCCCCCTACAACGCCAAGGTCAGCTTCGTGCCGGACGGCCGCGCCGGTGCCTACGGCGCCACGGGCTGGAACACGCCCGACCTGCAGCCCTGGCTCACGAAGGCCGTGGCTGAGGCCAGCATGACCCACTTCGGCACCGAGATCGGCTACATCGGCCAGGGCGGGACCATCCCGCTGATGGGCATGCTGCAGAAGGGTTTCCCCAAGGCGCAGATGATGGTCTGCGGCGTGCTCGGCCCCAAGAGCAATGCCCACGGCCCGAACGAGTTCCTGCACGTGCCCTACGGCAAGCGCCTGACGGCCGCCGTGGCACAGGTGATGGCCGCCCATCCCTGATCGCCAGAAGCGTGCGGTCTCCGCACTGCAACCGATGGCAATGCGGCATCCGGCGCCGAGCTTGACCAACATCAAGCCGGCGTCCGGCGGTGCTCGCTACTGTGGCGCCTGCTTGCGCCATGGGGATGCTCCCCTTCTCTTCCTCCCGCCCCGCGGCGGCCGACCGGCCGTCGCCTGATGCAGCGCACCCGGCCGCCGTGGGCTCGGGCAGTGCGCGGCGCCCCTGGCATGCCTGGCTCGGGCTGTGCCTCGCCCTGGCCAGCATGTGGCTGCTGCTGGCCCTGTGGCTGCACAACGAGCGTCGCGTGGCGCGCGTGCACGAAAGCGAGAAGCTGCAGAGCCTCGTCCAGACGCTGGACGGCATCGTCTCCCAGCAGCTGATCGCCATCCAGGCCGCCCTGCAGACGGTGGACGCTGAGTACCCTCGCTGGCGCCGGGAGCAGAAGCAGGCCGACGGCGAAGCCGTCCTGCAGACCCTCACCCGCGCCATGCCCGGCGTGCGGCTGCTGCTGGTGGTCGATGCCAGCGGGCGCATCGAGGCCTCGTCGATGCCGGAACTGCTGGGCCGCGACGTCTCGGACCGCCCCTATTTCCAGCAGAGCCGGCAGCGCCCCCAGGAAGGGCTGCTGCACATCACCCCGCCCTTCAAGACGCTGCTGGACGACCGCAGCGTGGCGCTGGCGCGCTCCCTGCACGACGCCGAAGGGCACTGGCAGGGCGTGATCGTGGCCAGCCTGGACCCCAACTACTTCGCCCTGGTCCTGGCGACGGTCCAACCCTCGGAGGACACCTGGGCGGCGATCGCCCACGAGGGCGGCACCATCTTCGCCGTGCAGCCGCACATGGAGGCCTGGATCGGCGGCAACGTCCTGGATCGCCCCGGCTCGGTGCTGGAGAACCACCTGCGCTCCGGGCAGACCGCCAGCCTGCACCTGCAGCAGTCGGGCCTGAGCCATGACCTGCGCCTCGTCGCGGCGCGGACGGTGGCGCCCGACAGCCTCTGGCTCGACCAGCGCCTGCACGTGGCCGTGGGCCGGTCCATGCGCAGCGTGGAGGGCCTCTGGCGACGCCAGCTCTTCAGCGCGCTGCTGGGGGGGTCGGTCGTCAGCCTGCTGGCCCTGATGGGTCTGTACCTGGTCCAGCGCCGCCGTCGGCTGGTGGAGCAGCTGCGCCGGCAGCAGCGCCGCACCGAGCGGGACAGCGCCGCCCGCACCGCCCTGGCGCTGGATGGCGCGGAGCTGGGCCTGTGGGACTGGAACCTCGTGACGGGCGAGACCCGCTTCGACGCCCGCTGGTGCGCAATGCTGGGCCACGAGCCGCACGAGATCGACGGGCACGTGCGCGCCTGGGAGGACCGCCTGCATCCCGACGACAGCCCCGTCGTGCGCGAGCAGCTGCGGCGCTATCTGGCGGGCGAGCTGACGCACTACACCCAGGACTACCGCATGCGCCACCGCGCCGGGCACTGGGTGTGGATCCATGCCAATGGCCGCGTCATGGCGCGCGATGCCGAGCGCCGGCCCACGCGCGTGGTGGGCACGCACATGGACATCAGCGCCACCAAGCGGGCCGAGGCCCAGCTGCTGGCCCAGGCCCAGCACACCCAGGCCATCCTCGACCACATGGTCGACGGCATGATCACCATGACCGCCCAGGGCCACATCGACGCCATCAATCCGGCCGCCTGCCGCATGTTCGGCTATGAGGCCGGGGAGCTGGTCGGCCAGCGCGTGGAACTGCTCATGCCGGCCGCGGAACGCCCGCACCATGCCGGGCACGTGCGGCGCTACCTCGAGACGCGCGAGCCCCACGTCATCGGCATCGGGCGCGACGTCAGCGGGCAGCGCAAGGACGGCAGCATCTTCCCGATGAGCCTGGCGGTCTCGCAGGTCGAGCGCGACGGCGAGCCCCTGTTCATCGGCCTGACGCGCGACATCACCGAGCGCCGCAAGGCCGAGGCCGAGATCGAGCAGCTGGCCTTCTACGACTCGCTGACCGGCCTGCCCAACCGCCGCCTGCTGCTGGACCGCCTCAACCAGGCGCTGGCCATCAACCGCCGCACCCAGCGCCATAGCGCGGTGCTCTTCATCGACCTCGACAACTTCAAGGCACTGAACGACACCCTGGGCCATGGCATGGGCGACCGCGTGCTGGTGGGCGTGGGCCGGCGGCTGCAGGCCGCGCTGCGCACCGAGGACACCATCGCGCGCTGGGGCGGCGACGAGTTCGTGGTCGTGTTGCAGGACCTGGGCCAGAACGCCCAGGTGGCCGCGCTGCATGCCGAGGCCGCGGCCGAGAAGCTGCTGCGCGTGCTGGGCCAGCCGCACCAGCTGGACGGGCACCAGCACCACAGCACGCCGAGCATCGGCATCGTGATCTGGGGCGGGGACGTGAGCAGCAGCGAGGACCTGCTCAAGCACGCCGACCACGCCATGTACCAGGCCAAGGGTGCGGGCCGCAACCGCCTGTGCTTCTTCGACCCGGCCACGCAGGCCGCCATGGCCGAGACGACCGCGCTGGAAGCCGACCTGCGCCAGGCCATCGACTGCCAGCAGCTGGAGCTGTTCTACCAGGCGCAGGTGGACCAGGCCGGGCGCATCATCGGCGCGGAAGCCCTGCTGCGCTGGGAGCATCCGCAGCGCGGTTGGGTGTCGCCGGCGCGCTTCATCCCGCTGGCCGAGCACACCGGGCTGATCGCGCAGCTGGGCGAGTGGGTGCTGCAGCAGGCCTGCGCGCAACTGGGCCTGTGGGCACGGGACCCGCAGCTCGCCGGCATCACCCTGGCCGTCAACCTGAGCGCCCACCAGTTCCGCCAGAAGGGCTTCCTCGGCTTCATGCAGCAGCTGCTCGCCCGCAGCGGCGCGCCGACGGAGCGGCTGAAGCTGGAGCTCACCGAGAGCGCGCTGGTGGACAACGTGGAGCAGGTCATCGCCCTGATGCTGGCGCTGCGCAGCCTCGGCCTGAGCTTCTCGCTGGACGACTTCGGCACGGGCTACTCGTCGCTGGCCTACCTGAAGCGCCTGCCCCTGGACCAGCTCAAGATCGACCAGAGCTTCGTGCACGATCTGGTCCAGGAGCCCAATGCCCTCGCCATCGCCCACGCCGTGATCCAGCTGGGCGAGAGCCTGGGACTGGACGTCATCGCCGAAGGGGTCGAGACCGAAGCCCAGCGAGACGCGCTGGTGCAGCAGGGCTGCCATGCCTTCCAGGGCTATCTCTATGCGCGGCCGATGGCCTTGAAGGATTTCGAGCGGCTGGTGCGGCGCGGCAGCGCGGACCGCCAGCCGACCTGAGCAGGCATCCGCCCCTTCGTCTTAGGGGGGAAGGCGTGTAGCACGCGCCCTACACTGCGCCTCGCGTCGGCTCCCGGGCAGGCGCCTGACTTCCCTTCTACGCGTCATGCTCTTCACCACCGCAGCCTTCGTCTGCCTCTTCCTGCCGCTCGCCCTGGCCCTCTTCTTCGGCCTGGGTCGCTGGCGGCCTTCCTGGGCCGCCAGCGCGCTCTTTGGCGCGTCCGTGGCGTTCTACGGCGTGTGGATGCCGATGTACGTGCTCCTGCTGCTGGGCTCCATCACCGGCAACTTCCTGCTGGGGCGGGCCATCGCCACGGCGCGGGCCGGGGAGCATCGGGCCGCGGCGAAGCGCTGGATGGTGCTGGGCGTGAGCGCCAACCTGGCGCTGCTGGCCTATTACAAGTACGCCAACTTCTTCATCGACAACCTGAACGCCCTGACCGGCCAGCACTGGCAGCTCGGCACCGTGCTGTTGCCCATCGGCATCTCCTTCTTCAGCTTCACGCAGATCGCCTTCCTCGCGGACAGCTACCAGAAGGGCGTCAAGGAGCTGCGCTTCAGCCACTACGGCCTCTTCGTCACCTACTTCCCCCATCTGATCGCGGGCCCGGTGCTGCACCACGCGCAGATGATGCCGCAGTTCCGCGACCCGGCCACCTACCGCTGGCAGGGCGCCCACTTCAGCGCGGGGCTGCTGATCTTCGTGATCGGCCTGTTCAAGAAGATCGTGCTGGCCGACGGCATCAGCCCCTGGGCCGACGCCGTCTTCAACCCGGTCGACGCCGGGCAGCTGCCGACGCTGCAGGAGGCCTGGCTCGGCGCACTGGCCTACACGCTGCAGATCTACTTCGACTTCTCGGGCTACTCCGACATGGCCATCGGCCTGTCCCGCCTGTTCAACGTCAGCCTGCCCTTCAACTTCGACTCGCCCTACAAGGCCACGAGCATCAGCGACTTCTGGCGGCGCTGGCACATCTCGCTCTCGACCTTCCTGCGGGACTACCTCTACATCGCGCTCGGCGGCAACCGCCACGGCAGCGTGCGCCGCTACCTCAACCTCGCCACGACCATGGTGCTGGGCGGGCTGTGGCATGGCGCGAGCTGGTCCTTCGTGCTGTGGGGCGCGCTGCACGGCGCCTACCTGATGATCAACCACGGCTTCCGCGCCCTGTGCGGCCCGGCCCTGCAGCAGCGCCTCGCCGGCCTGTGGAGCTGGCGTGTGCTGGCGTGGGGGCTGACGCTGCTGAGCGTGATCGCGGCCTGGGTCTTCTTCCGCGCCACGACGCTCGACGGCGCGCTGCGCCTGCTGCGCGCCCTGCTGCCCACGGGCGAGCCGGCGGGCATCGACCGCCTGCTGTGGGAGGCCGGCCTGCCCGCCGCGCGCGGCTGGGCGCTGTGTGCCCTGCTGGGGCTCGCCGCCGTGGCCCTGCCCAACAGCAATGCCATCGGGCAGCACCTCCTCGTGCGGATGCAGCAGCAGCCGGGCCTGCGGGCCTTCGCCACCGGCGCCGCCCTGCTGGCCGTGGCGGGGCTCGTGCTGCTGAACACGGCGCGCGATGCCGTCAGCGCCTTCATCTACTTCAACTTCTGACCATGCGGCGCGTCTTCACTCACCTCCTGCCCGGCATGCTGGCGCTGCTGGCGGCGCTGGAGCTCACGCTGCAGGCCCTGCCGGTGTCCGATGCCACGATGAAGGACTACCACCTGGACCCGATGATCCTGAGCTACCCCGCCGGGCATCGCTGGACCACCTCCATCGGCTGGGACCTGCGCCAGCCCGAGCGCCATCAGGCCAACAACGCCGGCTTCCTGGCCCAGCACGATTTCAAGCCCGACGCGCAGGCCGTCGCGCTGATCGGCGACAGCCTTGTCGAGGCCTCCGGCCTGCCCGCCGCCGATCGTCCCGACGCCCAGCTGGAGCGGGCCCTCGCCGGCCCGGCGGTCTATGGCCTGGGCGCGCCGGGCAGCAGCCTGCTCGACCACGTCGAACGCCTGCGCCTGGCCCACGAGCGCTACGGCATCCGCCGCTTCGTGATCCTGCTGGAGAACGGGGACGTCGCGCAGAGCCTGTGCGGCTCGGGCAATGTGCAGGGCCCTTGCCTGGACCGGCAAGACCTGACCCCGCGCACCGAGAAGCAGCCGCCGGCCGGACCGCTCAAGCGCGTGCTACGGCACAGCGCCCTGCTGAACTACCTGCTGGGGCAGCTGAAGCTCTCGGGCCCGCGCCTGTGGCAGCAAGCCGTGAAGCAGGCGCGGCCGGACATGGGCCCGCCCGCCGCCCCGGCGACGCGCAAGGCCGAGCTGCCGTGGTCGCCAGCGGAGCAGGCCGTCACCGACGCCTTCCTGCAGCGTGTGCGCCCCTACCTCGCCGACAGCCGCGTGCTGGTGGCCATCGAGTCCCGCCACGACGTCCTGCCCGCCGGTGGCGCGGCGCACATCGCCCGCCTGGAGGGCTTCCGCGCCCAGCTGCAGGACGCCGGCATCGAGGTGCTGGACCTGGCGCCGGCCTTCGAGGACGCCTGGCACCGCACGCGCCTGCCGCTGGAGATCGGCCCCTACGACCATCACTTCAACGCCCTGGGCGTCCGGACGCTGGCCGAGGCCATCGCCGAGAAACTCCGCACGCCCTGAGCCGGCCGGCGTTCGGCAGACAGTCGACGGGACGGGCGCCCGGACCGGGGCTCTGGGACAATACGTCCTTTGCACGTCCGAAGCTCCGCCATGTCCCGCCCTGAAACGCTGTACCTCTTCGTCTCCTGCCCCGGTGGGGTCGAGCCCCTGCTGGAGGAAGAGCTGCACCGCATCCTGCCGCGCGGCCGCATCCACGCCATGCGCGGCGGCTGCTCGGTGCAGGGCACGGCGGAGGACGTCATGCAGATCAACCTCGAGAGCCGCCTCGCACAGCGGGTGCTCATCGAGCTCACCGAAGGCGGCTACCGCCACGAGGACGATCTCTACGTGCTGGCCCGCCGCGTGGACTGGGACCGCTGGATCGGCCCGCAGCACACCATCCGCGTGGACACCACGGCCCAGCGCTCGCCCCTGCGCAGCCTGAACTTCGCCACGCTGCGCATCAAGGACGCCATCTGCGACACCCTGCGCGATGCCACGGGCGAGCGCCCGAGCGTGGACACGCGCACGCCCGACCTGCCCGTCGTGCTGCACCTCGGCGAGGACCGCGCCGCGCTGTACGTCGACACCTCGGGCGAGCCGCTCTTCAAGCGCGGCTGGCGCGTGGACAAGGGCGACGCCCCGCTGAAGGAAACGCTGGCCGCCGCGATGCTCGCCGCCGCCGGCTGGCGCGGCACGCCCGAGACGGGCGGCGCGCTGCACGACCCCTGCTGCGGCTCGGGCACCATTCCCATCGAGGCCGCGCAGATCGCCTGCGGCATCGCCCCCGGCATCCAGCGCCGCTTCGCCTTCGAGCGCCAGCTGCCCTTCCAGCCGCTGCGCGCGCGCTGGGCCGAGATGAAGCAGGCCGCCCAGGCCCGTGTGAAGGCGCCCGAGGTGCCCATCTTCGCCAGCGACGTCGCGTTCCGGATGGTGGACTTCGCCCGCCGCAACGCCGAGCGGGCCGGCGTGGCCCAGTACATCCAGTTCAACGGCGGTGACGCCCTGGAGCGCGCCGCGCCGAAGCTGCCCGAGGGCATGCCCGGCGTGATCATGATGAATCCGCCCTACGGCGAGCGGATCGAGGTGCGGGGCAAGGCCGCGGCCGTGCGCGAAGCCAGTGGCTCCGAGCAGCGGGACGCGGAGGACGACTTCTTCCCCCGCCTCGCCGCGCACTGGAAGCGCAGCTACACCGAGAACCCCGCCGGCTGGACCGCCTGGCTGCTGTGCCCGGACATGAAGCTGCCCACGAAGATGCGGCTCAAGGAGAACCGCCGCGTGCCCATGTGGAACGGCCCGATCGAATGCCGGCTGTTCCGCTTCGACCTGATCAAGGGGTCGGCACGGGACAAGCCCCGCGCTGCCGACTGAGCCGGCGCGCGCCCACCGCCAGCGCCACGCCCGCGACGGCCAGCGGGACCAGCGAGCCGAGGTTCATCCACTGCCAGCCGCCCGTCGTGACGAGCGCGCCGGAGCTGAAGGCGGTGAAGGTCATGGTGCCGTAGATGGCCATGTCCATCGCGGCCTGTGCCCGGGTCTTCTCCTCGGGGCGGTAGGTCTCGGTGAAGAGCGTGGTGCCGCCGACGAAGAGGAAGTTCCAGCCCACGCCCAGGGTCAGCAGCGCGCCCAGGAAGTGCGTCAGGTCCTGACCGGCGAGCGCGAAGGCCACGCAGGCCAGGTTCAGCAGCAGTCCGACGGCCATGACCGGCAGCGCGCCGAAGCGCTTGATCAGCGAGCCCGTGAAGAAGCTCGGCACGAACATGCCCAGCACGTGCCACTGCAGCACGAGCGTGGCGTTGTCGAAGGGCAGGCTGCACTGCTTCATGGCGATCGGCGTGGCGGCCATCAGCAGATTCATCACGCCGTAGCCCAGCGCGCAGGCGGCCATCGCCACCAGGAACAGCGGCTCCTCGCGGGCGATCTGCCGCCAGTGGCGCCCCGTGGCGGCGCCGGGCTGCGATTCGGCCAGCGGCGGGAAGCTGATCAGCGACACCACGCACAGGCTCAGCACGCCCACGCCGATCAGCACGAGGTAGGCCCCGGCGAAGGGCTGCACGAGCAGGTCCCGGCTGTAGCGGGCCAGCGCGGGGCCGACCACGGCGCCCAGCAGGCCGCCGGCGAGCACCCAGGAAATGGCCGTCTCGCGCTTCGCGGGCGGCACGAGCTCCGTCGCGGCGAAGCGGAAGAGACCGGCGCTGGCGTTGTAGTAGCCGGCGATCACGGTGGCCAGCACCACGCCCCAGAAGCTGCGCTCGTTCACCGCCCAGGCCGCCAGCGCGCAGCTGACGATCGCCACCAGCGCGCCCAGCTGGAAGCCGCGCCGCCGCCCCCATTGACGCTGATGCCGCGCCACCAGCGGCGCGAAGAGCGCCCCGCCCGCCACATAGCCGCACACGGGCAGCGTCGCCATCCAGGGCTGCGGCGCCAGCGCCAGGCCCACGAGGCCGTTGATGGCGATGAAGGTGATGTTGTTGGTGAGCAGCAAGCCCTGGCAAAGGGTCAGCAGCAGCAGGGGCAGGTTCATGCGGGCTTTCGAGGGTGGGGCGGCAAGGCTAGCACCGGCAGGGCCGGGCGACCCGTCGTCATGGTGAGGGCCGGACTTAGTCGCCCACGAAGTACAGCGTGTGCCCCTCGAGCGCCGCGCGCAGCAGGAGGGCATAGAGCGCCAGCACGGCCGGCGACTCCTGGTTCAGCGGCATGGCGAGGCGGGCGTCCAGCACGCGTGCCAGCGTCGCGGCATGGTCGGCCTGGATGTGGAAGTCCCGGTAGAAGTCGAAGGCCACGCCGCCCTGCCGCAGCGCCTCGATGAGAGCCCAGCGGCCCGCGAAGTCCCGCTCCTGCAGCTGCAGGGCGGGCGCGCCGTGGCGGCTGCCGAGGTGGACGTCCAGCATGGCGCGGGCGCCCCGCACTCAGCCCTGCTGCAGCGCCACCCAGCCGAGCACGGCCAGCGGGGCGGTGTCGGCGCGCAGGATGCGGGGGCCCAGCTGCAGGGCCTCGAAGCCGCGCTCGCGGGCGGCCTGCTCCTCGGCGGCGCTCAGCCCGCCTTCCGGCCCGCTGAGGACCAGCGTGGGCTGCGCCTCGCCCGCGGCGCGCTCGGCGAGCGGGCGGGCCGCCGTGGGGCTCAGCAGCCAGCGTCGCGCGGGGGCGGCGGCGTCCAGGCCCGCCAGCCAGGCGGCGAGCGTCTGCACGGGGTGGATCCGGGGAACGCAGGCGCGACCGCACTGCTCGGCCGCCGCGATGGCGACGCCCTGCCAGTGCGCCTGCTTCTTCTCGGCGCGATCACCCTGCAGGCGCAGGACCGAGCGCTCGCTCATCAGCGGCTGGATGGCCACGGCACCGAGCTCGGTGGCCTTCTCGACGATGCCGTCCATGCGGTCATTGGCCGGCATCACCACGCACAGCGTCATGGCGGTGGCCAGCTCGCGGTTCACGAGCTGGCGGGCGTGCAGCTGCACGCGCACTTCGCTGCGCCCCATCGCCGTGACCTCGGCCTGCCATTCGTCCCCCGAGCCGTCGAACAGCGTCAGGGGGCTGCCCGGCTGCAGTCGCAGGACCTGGACGTGGCGCGCCGCGGAGGCGGGCAGGCTCAGCTCGGCCGGGCCGGCGAGCGGGGTGTCGACGAAGAAGCGTGGAGGCATGGGCGGGGTTCAGGTGGGGTTCGCCGGAACCCGCCAGTGTGCCAGGGATGCGCTCAGTGCATGCCCATCGCGCGGCGGACCTGATCGGCGAGATCGTCGCCCTGGGCCTCGCGGACCATCTCGACGAAGCGGCGGGCGTAGTCCTGCAACTCCGGCAGACCGCTGCAGCGCTCCACCTCCAGCACGACCTTGTAGCCCTTCATCAGGCCGAGGTACTGCTTGGCGTGGCGGGTCAGGTAGGCGTAGAGCTGCTCGTAGTCGAGCTGCGGCACCTCGCCGGCTGGGCTTGCCGGCGCTGCCGCCGGTGCGGCGGCAGGGGCCGAGCCGCCAAAGGCCGGGGCGAAGGTGCTGCCGGCCGGCGCATTGGCAGGTGCCGGTGCAGGGGCGTGAGCAGGCGCAGGGGCGGGCGCATGGGCCGATGCATGCGCCGGCGGAAACGCCACGGCATGAATCATCCCCAGTTGCAGCAGCTGCTGGACGTCCGCCTCGGTGCTGCCCTGCACGAGGCCCAACCACTGCCGGGCGGACTTGCTGGCGTCGATCACCAGCAGCAGGTTGCGGGTGGCGCGGGCATTGACGAGCTGGCGCGCCTTCATTTCGGCACGGCCAGCGTCGGTTTTCTGATAGCTCTGGTCCAACACGGCAAATGTCTCCTCGGCGCGAGCTTACGCGCTGCGCCAAGGGCCGGCCGTCGGGAAAGTGCTACTTTTTGTCGCGCAATTCCCGACGAAGGATCTTGCCGACCGGCGTCTTGGGCAGCTCGGTCCGGAACTCCACGATCTTCGGGCGCTTGTAGCCCGTCAGGTTGGCCTCGCAGAAGGTCCGCACGTCGGCTTCACTGACGTTGGGGTCCTTGCGCACGATCACCACCTTGACCGCCTCGCCCGCCTTCTCGTCCGGGACGCCGACGGCCGCGCACTCGAGCACGCCGGGCATCTGGGTGATGACGTCCTCGACCTCGTTCGGGTACACGTTGAAGCCGCTGACCAGGATCATGTCCTTCTTGCGGTCGACGATCTTGAAATAACCACGTTCGTCCATCTGGCCGACGTCGCCGGTACGGAAGAAGCCGTCCGGCGTCATGACCTTGGCCGTCTCGTCCGGGCGCTGCCAGTAGCCGGCCATCACCTGCGGGCCCTTGATGGCGATCTCGCCGGTACCGCCAAAGGGCACGTCCTGGCCGTCGTCGTCCAGCAGCTTCATCTCGGTGCCGGGCACGGGCAGGCCGATGGTGCCGGTGTAGGACTTGGAATCCGTCGGGTTGCAACTCGCCACGGGCGAGGTCTCCGAGAGGCCGTAGCCTTCGCAGATCGGGCAGCCGGTCTTCTCGAGCCACAGCTTGGCCGTGGCCTGCTGCACGGCCATGCCGCCGCCCACGGAGATCACCAGGTGGCTCCAGTCCACCGTGTTGAACTCCTTGTGGTTGGCCATGGCCATGAAGAGCGTGTTCACCGCCGGCAGGCTGTGGAAGCGGTGCTTCGACAGCTCCTTGAACACCGCCGGGAGGTCACGCGGATTCGGGATCAGCACATTGCAGCCGCCCATGTGCATGGACAGCATCATGTTCGTGGTGAAACCGAAGATGTGGTACAGCGGCAGCGCGCAGATGGACACCACCTGCTCGCCCTGCGGAACCTTCTTCAGCGCCGGCTGATACCAGGCCTCGGCCTGCATCACATTGGCCACGAGGTTGCGGTGCAGCAGCACGGCGCCCTTGCTGACGCCCGTCGTGCCGCCGGTGTACTGCAGCACGGCGATGTCGGAGGACGCCACCTTGGGCGCCTTGTACGCCTGGCCGCGGCCGCGGCTCAGGGCGTCGTTGAAGCGCACGGCCTGGGGCAGCTCGAAGGCCGGCACCAGCTTCTTCACCTTGCGCACGACGTAGTTGACGATCAGCCCCTTGGGGAAGCCGAGCATGTCACCCATGGCGCAGAGCACGACGTGCTTGGTGGGCACGTTGTTGATCACCTGCTGCAGCGTGGCGGCGAAGTTCTCGATGATGATGATGGCGCGGGCGCCAGCGTCCTTGAGCTGGTGCTCCAGCTCGCGCGGGGTGTACAGCGGGTTGACGTTCACCACCACATAGCCCGCGCGCAGCACGGCGGCCACGGCCACGGGGTACTGCGGGATGTTGGGCATCATGATCGCGACGCGATCGCCCTTCTCGAGCCCCAGGCTCTGCAGATAGGCGGCCATCGCGCGGGAGGCGTCGTCGATCTGGGCGAAGCTGAGGGTGCGACCCATCAGCGTGTAGGCTGGCCGGTCCGGGTACTTCATGAACGCCGCGTCCATCAGCTCGACCAGCGAGGCGTACTGCTCCGCGTGGATGTCAGCGGGGACGCCCGCCGGATAGCTTTTCAGCCAGGGTTTCTCCATTGTTGTCTCCAAATCTTCGGGCCGATTCTCCCCGAGGCGCGCGGGTGCGCGATCAGGGGATTCGATAGCGAAACTAGAGAGAAACCCCAAATCGCCCCGAAGGGGGGTGTCAGGGATCGCGGTATCAGCTGCAAAAAATGTCACAAGGGCATCAAGACAAGGGCGGGACAGCACGCTACCCTGGCGGCTCGGATGGTCCGGAGCCGAGCAGTGACTGCCTTTGCAGCAGGCGCGCCGGAGCTCACGGGGAGTGACAGCGGCCAATCCGAGCAACTTGGTTCCGAGGTGGCGGAACGGCACCGCGAGGCGCCGGCCCGTGCACGGGCTGATGCAGGACTGAGCGATGAAACCTTGGCATGCCGGCCTGGCCGGTCCCTTGCTCGTGGTCGCGCTGGGCGCCGTGATGGCGGCCGGGGTGGGCCAGCGCCTGTCGCAGGCCCAGCAGATGCAGCTGGAGCAGCGCCTCGTGGCCGCCACCGACACCGTGCTGGACTCCCTGCAGGAACGCATCCGCACCTACGAGTTCGGCCTGCGCGGTGCGCGCGGGGCCGTGATCGCCGCCGGCCCGGAGCTCATCAGCCGCGAGCGCTTCCGCCACTACATGCAGTCGCGCGACCTGGAGCGCGAGTTCCCCGGTGCCCGTGGCTTCGGCATGATCCGCAAGGTGCCCCGGGACGGCGAAGACGCCTTCCTGAGCACGGCCAACGCCGACGGCTGGCACGGCTTCTCCATCCGGCAGATCGCACCGCATGACGGCGACCGCCTGGTGATCCAGTACCTCGAGCCCATCGACGGCAACACGGCGGCCATCGGCCTGGACATCGCCTCGGAACCGCACCGCCGCGACGCCGCCCTGAAGGCCATCGACAGCGGCGGGGCCCTCCTCTCCCAGCCCATCACGCTGGTGCAGGCCAGCGGCAAGACCGACCAGGGCATGCTCTTTCTCCTGCCCATCTACGGCCAGGGGCGCCCGGTGGGCACGGTCGCCGAACGCCGGGCCGCCGCCTTCGCCCTGGCCTACTGCCCGCTGGCGATGGACGAGGTCCTGCAGCACCTGGGCGCCGTGCCCCGCGGCATGGTGCTGCGCATCCGCGACGCCGGCCAGGAGGACGGCGCCCCGCCGCTCTTCGCCTCGGCCGGTTTCGCGCAGGCGCTGCCGGACGGCCCGCGGCTGCAGCGCGATCTCAGCATCTACGGGCGCACCTGGCGGGTGGACACCGGCATCACGCCCGCCTTCCTGCCCGAGGCCGACGCCCTGACCCCCGGCCGGGCCGCCGTGCTGGTGCTGCTGGCCAGCGCCCTGCTCGCGCTGCTGCTGCACGTGGGCCTGCTGGCCCTGCACCGGCGGCGCCAGGCGCAGGCGGGGATGGAACGGCTGGCGGCCATCGTGGAAGGCTCCAACGACGCCATCGTCGGCAAGGACCTCCAGGGCCGGGTGACCAGCTGGAACCCGGCGGCCGAGCGCATCTTCGGCTATAGCGCCGAGCAGGCCCTGGGCCGCCCGATGGCCGAGCTGGTCGTCCCCGACGAGCTGCTGGAGGAGGAGCGGCGCATCCTCGAGACCATTGCGCAGGGTCAGGTCGTGCCCCTCTTCGACACCGTGCGCCGGCGCCGCGATGGGCGGCTGATCGACGTGACGGTGACCGTTTCCCCCGTGCGCGGGGCCGACGGCCGGGTGGTCGGCGCCGCCAAGACGGCCCGCGACGTCACCGAGGAGCGGCGGCACGACGCCCGCTTCCGCATGGCGGTCGACGCCGCCGGCATCGGCATCTGGATCTGGCAGCTGGGCGACAACCAGCTGTTCTGGGACGAGCGCATGTGCGAGCTCTACGGCCTGCCGCCCGAGGAGCGGCAGCACGGGCTGTTCTATGAGTACTGGCGCAGCCACGTGCACCCGCAGGACCTGCCCGAGGCCGAACGGCAGCTGCAGCAGCTGGCGCGCGGTGAGGGCAGCTACACGCCGGTCTTCCGGGTGATGCTGGACAGCGGCGGCGTTCGCTGGATCAAGGCGGCGGCCATCCTGGAGCGGGACCGCCAGGGGCAGCCGGTGCAGGTGGTGGGGACGAACCTCGACATCAGTGCCGAGGTCGAGGCCAAGCTGCGCGTGCAGGAGCTCAACAGCGACCTGGAAAGCCTCGTGCTCAAGCGCACCGCCCAGCTGCAGGACGCGGTGGTGGCCGCCGAACAGGCCAATCTGGCGAAGTCGGCCTTCCTGTCCAACATGAGCCATGAGATCCGCACGCCGCTCAACGCCATCCTCGGCCTGGCCTACCTGCTGCAGCGCCAGCAGCTGGGCGGCGAGGCGGGCGACATGGTCGGCAAGATCCACGGCGCCGGCAAGGGGCTGCTGGGCATCGTCAACGACGTCCTGGACTTCAGCAAGATCGAGGCCGAGCGCCTGGAACTGGAGCAGGCGCCCTTCCGCCTCGCGGACGTGCTGGACAACCTCGCCTCCCTGATGGCGCCGATGCTGGGTGCCAAGCCGGTGGAGCTGCTGATCGGTGCGCCGCCGCCCGGTGCGGGCGAGCTGGTCGGGGACGCCATGCGCCTGGGCCAGATCCTCACCAATCTGCTGAGCAACGCTCTCAAGTTCACGCCCGCCGGCGAGGTGGTGCTGCGCGTGGAGCGGCTCGATGAACCCTGGGCCGGCGACTGCGGCCCGCGCCACCTGCGCTTCAGCGTGCGCGACACCGGCATCGGCATTGCGAAAGACAAGCAGGCCGTGATCTTCGAGGCCTTCAACCAGGCCGACAACTCCACCACGCGCAGCTACGGCGGCACGGGCCTCGGCCTGGCGATCAGCTCCCGCCTGGTGCGCCTGATGGGCGGCACGCTGGCGGTGCAGAGCGCGCCCGGCCAGGGCAGCGAGTTCAGCTTCGAGCTGCACCTGCCCTGCGCCGATGCCGACACGCCGAAGCGGCCCATCGGCGCGGGCCTGTCCGTGCTGATCGCCGATGACCACGACCTCGCCCGCCAGGTGCTGAGCCAGACCGCGCAGGGCCTGGGCTGGCGCGCCCGCACCGTCGAGTCCGGCGAGGCGGCGCTGGCCAGTCTGCAGGAGGCCGAGGACAGCGCCTACGACGTCCTCGTGCTCGACTGGCGGATGCCCGGCCTCGACGGCCTGGAGACCGCACGCCGCATCCGCGCGCTGCACGGCACGCAGAGCGCGGCGGCCCCAGGGCGGCACTGGCCCATCATCGTGATGGTCACGGCCTTCGACCGCAGCGAGCTGCGCGGCCAGGATACCGAGGCGCTGGTGGACGCCGTGCTCACCAAGCCCGTCACCGCGTCCAGCCTCTACGACGCCGTGCTGGCGGCCCAGGGGCACCGCGGGCGCTTCGAGCTCGTCCCGCAGGAGCCGGACGGCGCGCCGCGGCTGCCGGCCCGGCGCGTGCTGGTCGTGGACGACAGCGACATCAATCGCGAGGTCGCCGCCCGCATGCTGGAGCGCGAGGGCGCGCAGGCGCTGCAGGCGGAGGACGGTCAGGCGGCACTGCAGCTGCTCGAGACCGAGGAGCGCGTGGACATCGTGCTGATGGACATGCAGATGCCCGTGCTGGACGGCTACGGCGCCACGCGCGCGCTGCGGCGGCATCCGCGGCTGGCCCGGCTGCCGGTGCTGGCGTTGAGTGCCGGCGCCTTCAAGGAGCAGCGGGAGCGTGCGCTGGCCGTGGGGGTCAATGGCTTCGTCGCCAAGCCCTACACGGCCGACGAGCTCGTCGCGGCCATCCGCCAGGCCCTGGAGCCGGGCGGTGCGAGCGGCGGCGCGGCGGCGCAGGCCGCATCGGCCACCGCCACGCCCGACGTGCCGCTGCTGAACCGCGCCCGCGGCCTGCAGTCCCTGGGGGACGAAGCGACCTGGCACGCCGCGCTGCTGCGCTTCGCCACCGGCTACCGCCACAGCCTCGAGCAGCTGCCGGAGGACGCCGACGCGCGCGGGGCCTACGCCCACAAGCTGCGCGGTGCCGCGGCGCTGCTGGGGCTCGAGCAGCTGGCCGCCGCGGCCGCGCGGCTGGAGCAGGCCGCCACCGCCGCCGCGCCGACGCAGGCCCCGTTGCTGGCGCTGCAGCAGGCGATCCGGCAGGCCTTCGACCTGATCGAGGAACTCACGGACGGCACGGCCGCCGCCGCACCGGCCGCCCCCGCCGAGCCGGGCCGCGCGCAGGACGCCGACCAGCTCCGCGAGGCCCTCGAGAGCGACGACTACGACCGCCTCGCACAGGCGCTGTCGCAGTGCCAGGGTCATCTGGACCCCGAGCTGCTGGCGGCACTGGACCGCTGCCTGGCGAGCTACGACTTCCGGGGCGCCCGCCTCATCTTCGATGCCGCCAGCCGCGGCCCCGTTCTGGAAAGGGAGAGCTGACCATGCCGCAAGGACCCATCCTGGTCGTCGACGACGAGCCCATCAACCTGGACGCCATGCGCCTCGCGCTGGGCGCCGTGCACAAGCTCATCTACGCCCGCGACGGCGGCAGCGCGCTGGAGGCGATCGCCCGGCACAAGCCGTCCCTGGTGCTGCTGGACATCCGCATGCCGGGCATGGACGGCTACGAGGTCTGCCGTGCCATCAAGGCCAATCCGGCGACCGAGTACCTGCCGGTCATCTTCGTCACCAGCCTCTCGGACGTCGGCGACGAGGCCCGGGGCTTCGAGGCCGGCGGCGTGGACTTCATCGTGAAGCCGATCTCGCCGCTGGTGGTGCGGGCGCGGGTGCAGACGCATCTCTCGCTGGTGAAGCACAGCCGCCTGGAGCGCAGCCACCGCGATGCCATCTTCATGCTCAGCGAGGCCGGGCACTTCAACGACCACGACACCGGCGCGCACATCTGGCGCATGGCGGCCTACTCCGCCGAACTGGCCCGTGCGGCGGGCTGGAGCGTGGAGAGCTGCCGACTCATGGAGCTGGCGGCGCCGCTACACGACACCGGCAAGATCGGCGTGCCCACGAGCATCCTGGCCAAGCCCGGCCCGCTCGACGAGGCGGAGTGGGCCGTGATGCGCCAGCATCCGCAGATGGGGCACGAGATCCTCTCCAAGAGCGCCGCGCCGGTGTTCCAGATGGCCGCCGAGATTGCGCTGAATCACCACGAGAAGTGGGACGGCAGCGGCTACCCGCACGGCATTTCCGGCACGGCGATCCCGGAGTCCGCCCGCATCGTGGCCATCGCCGACGTCTACGACGCCCTCACCATGAAGCGCGCCTACAAGGAGCCGTGGCCGGCCGAGCAGGCGCTGGCCCACATCGCGGAGCAGCAGGGCCGGCAGTTCGATCCGCACCTGGCGGGCATCTTCCTGACGCTGGCGCCCAAGCTGGTGGACATCCACCGCCGCTGGCAGGAGCAAAGCTCGCCGGTGCTGCCGCCGCTGGTGGCCTGACGCGCGCCGCCGCGCGGGCTCAGCTCCGGCGCTCGGGCGCGTCCGCCATGACTGAGGCCGCCGGGGCCGCCGCGGCGCGCGGCGCCACCGGAATCCGTAGCTGCACCTCACAGCCCGGGCGCTCGCTGCCCGGGTCCACCTCACGCCAGCTGATCTGGGCGCCGATGCGCTCGGCGCGCTTGCGCATGCCCTTGAGCCCCTGGCCCTCGCGCGCATGGCGGCGCAGGCCCTGGCCGTCGTCGCCGATGCTCAGCAGCACGGTCCCACCGTCGTCCACCACGCGCGTGGCGAAGCGCACGCGGGTCGCCTGTGCGTGATGCAGCACATTGCTGAGCGCCTCCTGCACGATGCGCACCAGGTCCCGCCCCTGCGCGCCCATCAGGCGCGGCAGGTGCGGTGTGTCCTGGAGCTGCCATTCCAGCTGCAGCCCGGCCGAGCGCAGGCGGTCCTGCAGCCGGTGGCGGACATTGGCCAGCAGCAGGCCGAGGTCGCCGTCATCCACGGTCATGGCGTCGATGGTCAGGCGCATCTCGGCAATGCAGTCATCGAGCAGGGCCACGAGGGTGTCTGTGTCCATGCCCTGGCGTGCGCCGAGCTTGGCCATCAGCAGCTGCGAGCCGAGGCCGTCATGCATCTCCTGCAGCAGGCGCTCCCGCTCCTGGGCCGCCACGCGCAGCTGCTCGCTGCGCTGCAGGTCCTGGTAGCGGGCCTCGAGCTCGCGGCTGCGGGCCGCCAGCGCCTCCTCCAGGGCCTGCCGCGAGCGGGCCTGCGCCCGCAGCGAGGACACGAAGCGGCGCTGCAGCACATAGCCCGCCATGCCGACGACGACCGCATAGCCCGCGACGTTGATGTCCACCAGCGGGAAGGCGCCCTCGTCGATCAGCGCGAAGTACCCCACATAGGCCCAGCAGAAGAAGGCCAGGCCCAGGCTCGCCGCGGCGAGGCTGTGCGCGGCCAGGCCGCTGCGCATCGCGGCCCGCAGCGCCACGCCCCAGGCGCCCACCATGACGATGCCGCGGCTGCCCAGTGCCCACCAGGGCCAAAGGTTCTCGAAGGCGCCCCAGGAGGACCCGGTGTAGGCCGCCCAGAGGTCCAGCGGCAGCGCCACGGCCATGAAGCCGAGCGCCAGTCGGCGCCCCCAGGAATCCCCCGGCGCGAACCACTGCACCACCAGCAGCAGCATCAGCCCGCGGGCGAGGATGTCCGCCGCGTCGAGGATCATCCGCCACCAGGGCAGCGGCACCGGCGCCACGCTGAGGTAGGGCAGGAGCAGCAGCGCCGCGCTGAGCGCGTAGACCCCCGTGATGCCGTACACCCACTCCTGGCGCAGGGCCAGCCACACGAGCAGCAGGAAGAGGCCCAGCAGCGCGGCGCTGAGCGCCGTCAGCAGGCGGGCGCTCTGCCAGAAGTCGCGCGCCTTCTGCAGCTGCCGCATCTGCGTCGCCGGCCCCATCTGCACGACGGACATGGTGCCCATCTGCTCGCCGGTGGCCCCCAGGTGCAGCCCGAGGCGGTGCTCCCCCGCCTCCAGCATCGCGGGCGGCACATTGATGAGCACGCCGCTGCTGCCCAGCCGCAGGCCGCGGTACATGGGCTCCAGCTCCAGGCCCTGCTGGGAGCGGGCGAGCAACTTGCCGTCGAGGTAGAGGTTGAGCTCCGGGCTGTGCGTGAACGCCACCAGCCAGGGCTCGTGGACGGCCTCGGCCAGCTTGAAGTCCAGCAGGTACCAGCCGGGTTCGCTGCCCTCGACGCGCATGTCGGGCAGCTGCGTGGCCTCGGCCTTCTCGGGCATGGCCTGCCCGGGCAGCAGGGGCGGATCGCCCAGGCGGTCCTCCAGCCACTGGCCGTCCACCAGGCGCAGCACCTGCGGCATGTTCAGCGGCCCGAGGTGCAGGGACAGCGCATGCAGGCCCAGCAGGGCCAGCAGCGGCAGAAGCACGCCCAGCAGCAGGGCGCGCAGGCGGCTCATCCGGGTCATCACCCGCGTCATCACCCGCGTCATCACCCGCGGCGGGGCCGCGGGCTCAGCCATGAATCGGTTCCATCGTCGCTATTCGATCGCCTTCACCATGTCCTCGACGACCTTCTTCGCATCGCCGAACACCATGAGCGTCTTGTCCATGTAGAAGAGCTCATTGTCCAGCCCCGCGTAGCCCGCGGCCATGGAACGCTTGTTGACGATCACCGTCT
Organism: Burkholderiaceae bacterium; assembly: GCA_041906185.1. Lineage (GTDB taxonomy): Bacteria > Pseudomonadota > Gammaproteobacteria > Burkholderiales > Burkholderiaceae_C > Roseateles_B. The sequence continues at coordinate 24,362 of JAYRJQ010000004.1, read as the reverse complement.
TGGCCTTGTAGGCCTCCAGGATGGGCATGCCGTAGATGGGGCTGCCCTTCTGGTGGGCGGCCGGGTTCACCACGTCGTTGGCGCCCAGGATGATGGCGACGTCGGCCTGCCCGAACTCGGCATTGATGTCCTCCATCTCGAAGACCTGGTCGTAGGGGACCTCGGCCTCGGCCAGCAGCACGTTCATGTGGCCGGGCATGCGGCCGGCGACGGGATGGATGGCGTACTTGACGCTCACGCCCTTCTCGGTGAGCTTCGCGGCCAGCTCCTTCACCGCATGCTGGGCGCGCGCCACCGCCAGGCCGTAGCCGGGCACGATGATCACGCTCTCGGCATTGCCCATGATGAAGGCGGCGTCGTCCGCGCTGCCGCTCTTGACCGCGCGCTGCACGGCGCCACCGGCCGCGGCCGCCGCGGCGTCCCCGCCGAATCCGCCCAGGATCACGTTGAAGAACGAGCGGTTCATCGCCTTGCACATGATGTAGCTCAGGATCGCGCCCGAGCTGCCCACCAGCGAGCCGGCGATGATCAGCATGCTGTTGTTGAGCGAAAAGCCGATGCCCGCCGCCGCCCAGCCGGAGTAGCTGTTGAGCATGGACACCACGACGGGCATGTCCGCACCGCCGATGGGGATGATGAGCAGCACGCCCAGGACAAAGCCCAGGGCCAGCACGAGGCCGAAGTCCAGCCAGCTCTGCGAGTGCCAGAAGCCGAAGATGAAGAACAGCGAGGCGAGGCCCAGCGCCAGGTTCAGCCAGTGCTGACCGGGGAAGGTCACCGGCGCGCCCTGGAAGAGGCGGAACTTGTACTTGCCGCTGAGCTTGCCGAAGGCGATCACCGAGCCGCTGAAGGTGATGGCGCCGATGAAGGCCCCGAGGCCCAGCTCGATGCGGTTGCCTCCGGGAATGCGCCCGGCTGCGTCGGCTATGCTGAAGGCGGCCGGCTCCAGCACCGCGGCCGCGGCGATGCAGACGGCGGCCAGGCCGATCATGCTGTGCATGAAGGCCACCAGCTCGGGCATCTTGGTCATCTCGACCTTCTGCGCCATGAAGGCGCCCGTGCCGCCGCCGACGAGCAGACCCAGCAGCACATAGCTGAGCCCGAAGGCGTCGCCATGGGCCAGCTTGACGATCAGCGCCGCCGTGGTGCCCGCGGCGATGGCCATGCCGACCATGCCGAAGACGTTGCCGCGGATGGAGGTGGTCGGGTGCGACAGCCCCTTCAGGGCCTGGATGAAGCAGACGCTGGCCAGCAGATACAGCAGCGTGACGAGGTTCATGCTCATGCCTGGCCCTCCTTGGCTGCCGGCGCCTTGCGCTCCTTCTTCTTGAACATCTCCAGCATCCGCCGCGTGACGAGGAAGCCGCCGAAGACATTCACCGCGGCCAGCGCGACGGCCAGCGTGCCGAGCACCTTGCCCATGTCCGTCTGCGTGAGCGCGGCGGCCAGCATGGCCCCGACGATGACGATGGCCGAGATGGCGTTGGTGACGGCCATCAGCGGCGTGTGCAGGGCCGGCGTGACGGTCCAGACCACGTGGTAGCCCACGTAGATGGCCAGCACGAAGATGATGAGGTTGATGATGGTGTGGTCGATGGCTTCCATGGCGGGTTCCTCTCGATCGATGCGGACTCAGGCCCGGGTGACCTGCCCGTCGCGCGCGACGAGGCAGGCGGCGACGATGTCGTCATCCGCCGGGATCTGGAAGGTGGCCTCCTTGGTGCAGACCAGCTTGAGGAAGTCCAGCACATTGCGGGCGTAGAGCGCCGAGGCATCGGCGGCCACGAGGGACGGCAGGTTGGTCTCGCCCACCAGCGTCACGCCGTGCTTCACGACGGTCTGCCCGGGCTCCGTCAGCGGGCAGTTGCCGCCGGCCGGCGCCGCCAGGTCCACGATCACCGAGCCGGCCTTCATGGACTTCACCATCTCCTCGGTGACCAGCACGGGCGCGGCGCGGCCGGGGATCAGCGCCGTGGTGATGACGACGTCCGCCTGCGCCACGCGCTTGGCGACCTCGAGCTTCTGGCGTTCCAGCCAGCTCGGCGGCATCGGCCGCGCGTAGCCGCCCACGCCCTCGGCCGCCTCCTTCTCCTCGGCCGTCTCGTAGGGGACGTCGATGAACTTGGCCCCGAGCGACTCGACCTGCTCCTTCACCGAGGGCCGCACGTCGGAGGCCTCGATCACCGCGCCCAGGCGCTTGGCCGTGGCGATGGCCTGCAGGCCGGCCACGCCGACGCCCAGCACCACGACGCGCGCGGCCTTGACCGTGCCGGCCGCGGTCATGAGCATGGGGAAGAAGCGCTGGTAGCGGTCCGCCGCGATCATCACGGCCTTGTAGCCCGCCACATTGGCCTGGCTGGAGAGCACGTCCATGCTCTGGGCGCGCGTGGTCCGCGGCGCGGCCTCGAGGGCGAAGGCGGTGACGCGGGCCTCGGCCAGGCGCTGCAGGCCCTCGCGGTCGAAGGGGTTCAGCATGCCCACCAGCACGGTGCCCGGCCGGACGAGCGCCAGCTCCTCGGGGCCCGGGGCGCGTACCTTGAGCAGCATCTCGGCGGCATAGGCCTGCTCGCGCGTGACCAGCTCGGCCCCCGCCGCGGCATAGGCCTCGTCCGTCACGCTGGCCCGCAGGCCGGCGCCCTGCTGCACCTGCACGCGATGGCCCTGGGCCACCAGCTTCTTCACGGTCTCCGGCGTGGCCGCGACACGGGACTCTCCCGCCGCGGTCTCCTGCGGCACTGCAATCAGCATCGAACTTCTCCTGTGGGAAGGCGGGCCGGCCGGCCGGTGCCCGCGCGGCCTGCAGATCGGGATCGGCAAGACTTGCGGCGAGCTTACATGCGCTTGATGACATAGGGCGATGCCCCTAAGCGCGGGTTTCTCCCAGGAACGGGCGCCGGCGCAGGGATGCGGCGTCCGCCGGGCCATCGCGCCGCACCGGGGCCGTCGGGCCCGGGGCGTCTCACTTCGCCACGGGACAAGGCAGCCTTGTGCGTCATCGACGCCACAGTCGAGCGGCCTGCACGCGCCGGCCGTGACCCCTGGCAAGAACTGGCCCCCGCGAAGCTGCGCATCACCAGGCCAGATGCTAGAGTCCTCAGCGGGCTTTCTTCATGCCCCCGACGGCACATGGTCCGAGCCTTTCCGCGTCCCTTCGACAACGCCTGCACGCGTCGCCATTGCCTGCGGCGCGGCACGGCCGCGCTGGCCTCCCTGGCCGGCGCCTCGATGCTCGCGGGCTGCCAGCCACCACCGCCGCTCCTGCGCGTGGGCTGCATCGTCTTCCCCGGCTACGAGCTCATCGTGATGGCCCGCGGCAATGGCCTCGATCTGCGCGTGGTCGCCGTGCTCGACAGCTCGGCCGGCGCCGACGCCTTGATGGCGCGCCCGGGCCTCGGCGACCTGCGCGCACTCGCCGGGCAGCGCATCGGCACCGAGGACTCCGCCAGCGGGGCGCTGATGCTCAGCGCCGCCCTGAGCGCCGCGGGTCTGGCCATGCCCGAGATCCGCAAGGTGCCCATGGCGCTGGACCGCAGCCTGGAGCTGTACCGCAGCGGCGCGGTCGACGCCGTGGTGACCGCCGAACCCTGGGTGAGCCTGCTCGAGAAGCAGGGCGCGCGCCGGCTGTTCGACAGCCGCTCGATCCCCGAGCGCATCGTCGATGTGCTGGCCGTGCGCGCGGACGCCATTCAGGGACAGCCGGAGGCGCTGCGAACCCTGCTGCGCGGCCATTTCGCCGCCCTGCAGCACCTGCGCCTGCAGCCGCAGGACGCGGCACGCCACATGGCGCCGCGGCTGTCGCTGCGCCCCGAGGAGGTCGCCGCGGCGTTCCAGGGTCTGATCCTCCCTGACGTCGCCCGCAACCTGGAGATGCTGGCCCCCGACGGCGCCCTCTCGCGCAGCGCCCGCCAGCTCGTGCGGCTGCTGCTGGACCAGGGCCTCATGGCCACGCCGCCCTCCATGAACCAGTGGCTGGCCCCCCAGTTCCTGCCTCAGGACTGAAGCGCAATGACCCAGGCCGGCGGCAAGCTTCGCAACACCCTGCCCCTCGCGGTGCTGAGCGTCCTGGTGCTGGCCCTCGCGCTCGCCTTCGTCGACGAGCGCAGCCGGGGCGCCGAGCAGGTCCGGGACCGCGCCCGGCAGGACCTCGTCTGGCGGGCCGAGGAGATGGCCCGCGCCGCGCAGCAGGACCTGGCCGAGCGCCCGGGTCATGTCGCGACGGACGTCAGCGCCACGACCACCGACCCGCGGGTGTCCCAGCTGCTGATCATGGATGGCGAGGCCCGCATCCTGCTGGCGCATCGCCTGGCCTGGCAGGGCGCGCCGGCCGCCGGCCTGGTGCCTGGCTTCGATCGCGAGCGCTTCCGGCGGGTGCTGATGAACACCGTGCCGGATCTCCATCTGGACGCCAGCGGCCGCACGATGAGCGTGATGATGCCCTTCGCCTACAACCGCGACCTGGGCCGGCTGCGGGACCTGCGGCGCGGCATCGTGCTGCTGACCTTCGACCTCGAGCGGGACCTGGCCCAGGCGGAGCACGAGGCCGCCGCCCACCTGCTGCCCCAGCTGGCCGTGGCCCTGGCGCTGATGCTGGGCCTGGGCTTCGTGCTGCGCTGGGCGGTCACGCGGCCGCTGCAGCGGCTGGAGCAGGCCAGCGCCGAGCTCGCGCGCACTGGCAGCCTCGACCATCCGGTGCCGGAGCAGGGTCCGCAGGAGATCGCCCGGCTGGCGCGGAGCTTCAACGCGATGGCGGCGCAGATCCGCGACAGCCGCGAGGCCCTGGACACCAGCCGCGCGCGGCTGCGCGGCATCGTCGAGGCGGCCATGGACGCCGTCATCACCATCGACGAGCAGCAGCGGATCATCGGGGCGAACCTCGCGGCGACGCGCATGTTCGGCGCGGAGGACGGCACGCTGGTGGGCCGCCCCATCGAGGACATCATCCCGGTGCGCGCGCGGGCCGGGCATGCGGCCCGGGTGCGCCAGTTCGGCGCCAGCGGCAGCACCAGCCGCACGATGGGCGGGCAGGCCGTCATCCACGCGCTGCGGCTGGACGGCCGCGAGTTCCCCGCCGAGGCCTCCATCTCGCACCTGAAGCTGGGCCAGGAGCACCTCTACACCGTCATCCTGCGGGACATCTCCGAGCGGCACCGCGCCGAAGCGGAGATCCGCGAGCTCAATCAGCAGCTCGAGGCGCAGGTCGCGCAGCGCACCGCCAAGCTGAGCGAGACCGCGGCCGCGCTGGAGATCGAGCGGCACCGCCTCGAGAACACCTCGCGCGAACTGCAGGCCATCTTCGACACCGCGACCATCGGCATCGTGCTGCTGAAGGACCGCCGCGTGGTGCGCTGCAACCAGCGCCTCGAGGAGATCTTCGGCTGGGAGCCCGGCACGCTGCCGGGGCAGCCGACGCGCGTCTGGTTCCCCGACGAGGACGGCTATGAGCGCCTGGGCTGGGAGCTCTACACCGACATCGCCGCCGGCCGCCTGCACCAGCGCGAGCAGCAGTTCCTGCGCCGGGACGGCCAGCGCTTCTGGGCCCGCATCTCGGCGCGGCGCTTCGAGGGCGACGCCCAGTCCGCCAACCTCATTGCCATGATCGAGGATGTGACGGCGGAGCACGACGCCGCCGAGGCCCTGCGCCAGGCCAAGGAGCAGGCGGACCACGCGAGCCAGGCCAAGAGCAGCTTCCTCGCGAACATGAGCCACGAGATCCGCACACCGATGAACGCCATCATCGGCATGACGCACCTGGCGCTCAAGACCTCGCTGGACGCGAAGCAGCGGGACTACCTCGACAAGATCCAGCTCTCGTCCAACCACCTGCTGGGCATCATCAACGACATCCTGGACTTCTCGAGGATCGAGGCGAACAAGATGAGCCTGGAGCTCATCGAGTTCCACCTGAGCAGCGTGCTGGACCACTTCGCGACGCTGGTGGCGGGCAAGGCGGCGGCCAAGGGGCTGGAGCTGATCTTCGACGTGGGCCGCGACGTGCCGGAGCACCTGGTCGGGGACCCGCTGCGGCTGGGCCAGATCCTCATCAACTACGGCAACAACGCCGTCAAGTTCACCCACCGCGGCGAGATCGCGCTGCGGGTGCGCAAGAGCTGGGAGCAGGACGACATCGTCTGCCTGCGCTTCGAGGTGCAGGACACCGGCATCGGCATCGGCCCGGCCGAGCAGGCCCAGCTGTTCCAGAGCTTCCACCAGGCCGACAACTCCACCAGCCGGCAGTACGGCGGCACGGGCCTGGGCCTCGCCATCGTGCGGCGCCTGGCGGGGCTGATGGGCGGCGACTCGGGGGTCTCGAGCGTGCCGGGCCAGGGCTCCACGTTCTGGTGCACCGTGCAGCTGCGCAAGGCCGCGACGCCGTCCGAGGAGCGGCCGCCGCCCGTGGCGCTGCGCGGCCGGCGCGTGCTGGTGGCGGACGACAACGACTCCGCGCGCGCCGTGCTGGTCGACGTGCTGGACAGCCTCGGCTTCGAGGTCGTGGCCGTGCCCGGTGGTGCGGCCGCCCTGCGCTCCGCGGCCGCGGCGGAGGCCGAAGGCCGGCCCTTCGACCTCATCCTGCTCGACTGGCAGATGCCCGAGATGGACGGCTTCGAGACCGGCCGCCGGCTGCGCCAACTGGGGCTGCAGCACCTGCCGCCGCTGATGCTGGTCACGGGCTTCGGCCGCGAGGAGGTGCTGCAGCAGGCGCTGTCCGAGCAGTTCGCCGCCGTGATGGTCAAGCCGCTCAACGCCTCCGTGCTGGTGGACCACCTCATGCAGGTGCTGCAGGGGCGGCCCGCGCCGCTGCAGTGGACCGCGTCCCCGCCGAGCGCGGCGGCGCCGTCCATGCCGGACATGCAGCGGCTGCGCGGCGCCCGCGTGCTGGTGGTGGACGACAACGACATCAACCAGCAGATCGCCGGCGAGCTGCTGCGCGACGCCGGCCTGACCGTGGACGTCTGCAGCGATGGCGCGCAGGCGGTCGCGGCGGTGCAGGCGCGGCCGTATGCGCTGGTGCTCATGGACCTGCACATGCCCGTGATGGACGGCCCCGCCGCCACGCAGGCCATCCGCGCCCTGCCCGGCTTCGAGCAGCTGCCCATCGTCGCCATGACGGCCAACGTCCTGCCCGCGGACCGGCAGCGCTGCATGGCCGTCGGCATGAACGACTTCCTGCCCAAGCCCATCGAGCCGGCCCTGCTGTACGAGCACGTGCTGCGATGGGCACAGGTCGGCGAGGTGCCGCTGCCCAGCCTGGCCTCGCCGCCCGATGCGCAGCGCGACGCCGTGCCGGAGCCCGAGGCCGAGCAGCTGATGGAGCAGCTGCGCCTGGTGCCGGGGCTGGACGTCGAGCAGGGCTGGCGGCGTACCTCGGGCAAGACCTCGCTGTACCTGCGGCTGCTGCACCGCTTCGCGCACAGCCAGGCCGGGGCGGGCGACGACATCCGCTCGGCCCTGCAGGCGGGCGAGCTCGAACGGGCGCAGCGCGGCGCGCACACGCTCAAGGGCGTGGCCGCGAATCTCGGCGCCGTGCTGCTGCAGGCGCATGCCGCGGCGGCCGAATCGACCCTGCGCGACGAGCCCGCGAAGGCCGGCCCCGCGGTGGACGCGCTGCACGAGACGCTGGCCACGCTGCTGCCGCGCCTTTGCGAGCTGCTGCGGCCGCTGGACCTCGCCGAGGCGGCGCGCGGTGAGGACACCCGCTGGCGGGACGTCGGGCCGCGCCTGGCGGGCCTGCTCGACGGCGGCTTCCCCGAGGCGGTGGACGAGTTCGACGCCCACGCCGAGCTGCTCCGCGAACAGCTGGGCGAGCAGTACGAGCCCTGCGCCGCGGCCGTGCAGCGCTATGCCTTCGACGAGGCGCTGCGGCTGCTGCGCCCGCGCCTGCCCACCTCCTGACCGCCAGCGACCCATGGACCTGCTTCAACAGAACGCCGCGCAAGCCACTGTGCTGGTCGTGGACGACACGCCCGAGAACCTCAGCCTCATGCACGGCCTGCTGCGCGAGCACTACCGCATCCTGGTGGCGCCGAACGGCGAGCGGGCCCTGAGCCTCGCCCATGGTGCGCGGGTGCCCGACCTGATCCTGCTGGACGTGATGATGCCGGGCATGGACGGCTACGAGGTCTGCCGCCGCCTGCAGGCCGACCCGGCCACGCGCGACATCCCCATCATCTTCCTCACCGCGCGGGCGGACGTGGCGGACGAGACGCTGGGCCTGTCGCTCGGCGCCGTGGACTACATCACCAAGCCCATCAGCCCGCCCATCGTGCTGGCGCGCCTGCGCACGCACCTGAGCCTCAAGGTCGCCGCGGACTTCCTGCGTGACAAGAGTGCCTTCCTCGAGAGCGAGGTCGCCCGGCGCACGCGCGAGATCGAGGCGCTGCAGGACGTCACCGTGCTGGCGCTGGCCTCGCTCGGCGAGACGCGCGACAACGAGACCGGCAACCACCTGCGCCGCACGCAGCACTACGTCCAGCGCCTGGCCGAGCAGCTCAAGGGCCACCCGCGCTTCGCCCGCCTGCTGGACGACGCCAGCATCCGGCTGCTGTTCAAGTCGGCCCCGCTGCACGACATCGGCAAGGTCGGCATCCCGGACCACATCCTCCTCAAGCCCGGCCGGCTGACGCCCGAGGAGTTCGAGGTGATGAAGACCCACACCACGCTCGGCTACGAGGCCATCCTGCGCGCCGAGCAGGCGCTGGGGCTGGACATGCCCTTCCTGCGCTTCGCCAAGGAGATCGCCCACGCCCACCAGGAGAAGTGGGACGGCAGCGGCTATCCGCTGGGGCTGGCGGGCGAGGACATCCCGGCCTCCGCGCGCCTGATGGCTGTGGCGGACGTCTACGATGCGCTCATCAGCCGCCGCGTCTACAAGCCGCCGATGCCGCACGCCGAGGCGCTGGCCATCATGCGCCAGGGGCGCGGCAGCCATTTCGACCCGGACGTGATCGACGCCTTCCTCGCGGTGGAGCAGGACTTCCTGGCCATCGCCGAGCGCTTCGCCGACCCGGATGAGGCCGCCTGACCCGGCCCTCCGCCCTTTCCCCCCTTTCCCGCCCTTGCCTCACCGTCCGGCCATGTCCCAGCCCCGCTTCAAGCCCAGCGTCACCGTCGCCGCCGTGATCCCGCACGGGGGCCGCTACCTGATGGTCGAGGAGCAGACGCCCGAGGGCCTGCGCATCAACCAGCCCGCCGGGCATCTGGAGCAGGGCGAGTTCCCGCTGGAGGCTGTCGTGCGCGAGGTGCGCGAGGAGACGGCCCATGCGCTGTCGGTGCAGGCGCTGCTCGGGCTCTACATGGCGCGCTTCCAGCGGCCGGCCACGGGCGAGGACGTCACCTACCTGCGCCTGGCCTTCATCGGCGAGGTCGGTGCGCCGCTGCCCGGGCTCGCGCTGGACGAGGGCATCGTGCGCTGGCTGTGGCTGGACGCCGACGAGATCGAGGCGGCCGACCGCGAGGGCCGCACCCGCTCGGCCCTGGTCTGGCAGTGCGTGCAGGACCACCGGGCCGGGCAGCGGCACCCGCTGGCGCTATTGCACTGCGGCGAGAGCCTCTGGCATCCCGAGCGCTACCCGGCCCGTCCGGCTTGATTCGAATCAAGCGCGCGCCCGGCATCCTTCGTCAATCCGCAGCCCAGGCCTCGCGCCCGTCGACAGGCGCCCACGGTGTGGCGCATTGCACAGGCACCGCACAGACCCGGTGCTAGCATCGGCCGCAGTCTCCATCCCGAACCGGTGCCACGGGTGAGCGGCCGCGAACGCGGGCCGCGTCCTGCAGACGGGGGCCGCCTCTGCCGCCGGGCAGCGTCCCTCCACCCGTCGCCGGCCCCGCCGTCTTGCGAGTCCTCGACCGTCTCGATCCGAGCCACCGTGCCGACCTGGCCAGGCTCCTGCCATGGCAGGGCCTGCTGCTCGGCGTGCTCCTGCTGTGCTGGTGGATGCCCGTGCCGCTGGCGCTGCAGGGCCTCGGGTCCTATGCGCCACTGCATGCGCTGCTCGAGACCCTGTCCATCGCCGTCTCGGCCCTGATCTTCAGCCTGGCCTGGGGCAGCCGCCTGGGCCAGGTGCCGGCGAATGTGTGCGTGCTCGCCTGCGCCTTCGCGGGCGTGGCCCTCCTCGACTTCTCGCACCTGCTGTCCTATGCCGGCATGCCGGACTACGTCACGCCCGCCGGCCCCGAGAAGGCGATCGACTTCTGGCTGGCCGCACGGTTGCTGGCCGGCCTCGGGCTGCTGTGGATGGTGGCGCTGCCCTGGCGGGCGCCGCTGCCGCGGGCGAGCCGGCGCGCGCTGCTGGCCGCCGTGCTGCTGGGCGTGGGGCTGGTGCACTGGGTCGTGCTCGCCCATCCCGAGCTCCTGCCCCGCACCTTCATCGCCGGGCAAGGCCTGACCCCGCTCAAGGTCGGCGCGGAGTACCTGCTCATCGCCCTGCTCCTGGGCACCGCCCTGCTGCTGCTGTGGCGCATGCGCGGGCCCACCCCCTTCCATGCCGTGGCGCTGCTGGGCGCGGTGCTGGGCATGGCGATGAGCGAGCTCTTCTTCACGTTCTATGCGAGCGTCACCGACGTGCTCAACCTCGCAGGCCATGTCTACAAGGTGATCGCCTACCTGTTCCTGCACCGGGCTGTGTTCATGGAGGCCGTGCAGCGCCCCTACATGGAGCTGGAACAGGTGCGCCAGCAGCTGCAGGCCACGCTGGAGACGGTGCCGGACCTGGTCTTCGAGATCGACGCCGACGGCCGCTACCTCAGCTACCACTCGCCGCCCAGCGAGCTGCTGGCCGCGCCCACCGACGCCTTCATCGGCCGGCTCGTGAGCGAGGTCCTGCCCGCCGAGGCCGCCGCCGCGGTGATGCAGACGCTCGCCCTGGCGCTGACCCACGGCAGCGCGGGTGGCCAGCGCATCACGTTGGACCTGCCGATCGGCCGGCGCCATTTCGAGCTGCACGCCACGCGCTGCCAGCTGGCGCCGGGGCAGACGCCGCGCCTGATCGTGCTCTCCCGCGACATCACGCAGGCCGTGAGCGCCCGCGACGCCCTGCTGGAGGCCGCGCAGCAGACGCAGGCCATTCTGGACAACGTCGTCGACGGCATCATCACCATCGACCGCCAGGGCACGGTGCGCAGCTTCAACCGCTCGGCCAGCGCGATCTTCGGCTACGAGGCCGGCGAGGTGATCGGCCGCAACATCAAGATGCTGATGCCACCCCACGTCGCGGCCGCCCACGACGGCTACCTGGCGGACTACGCACGGACCGGCATCCGCCAGGTGATCGGCCGGGAGCGCGACGTCGAGGTCGAGGGCCTGCGCAGGAACGGCACGCGCTTCCCGATGAGCCTGGCCGTGAACGAGATCGAGCGCGAGGGCGAGCGCGTCTACATCGGCATGGTGCGGGACATCACCCAGCGCCGCGCCGCCGAGGCCGAGATCCAGCGCCTGGCCTTCTTCGACCAGCTGACCGAGCTGCCCAACCGCCGCCTGCTGCTGGACCGCCTCGAACGGGCCGTGCTGAGCGCGGCGCGGCGCAGCCAGCTCGGCGCCCTGCTCTTCATCGACCTGGACGAGTTCAAGCTGCTCAACGACACCTGGGGGCACGACTTCGGCGACCGCATGCTGGTGCAGGTGGCGCACCGGCTCAGCGGCTCGGTGCGCGAGGGCGACACCGTGGCGCGGCTCGGCGGCGACGAATTCGTCATCATGCTGGAGACCCTCGGGGACACGCGCGAGGCCGCGGCCGCCCACGCCGAGACGGTGGCGCGCAAGATCCTGGCCGGCTTCGAGCAGCCCTTCCGGCTGCAGGAGCGCGAGCAGCACACCAGCCCGAGCATCGGGATCACGCTCTTCGGCGATCACCTGCTGGGCGCGAGCGAGCTCATGGCGCAGGCCGACACGGCCATGTACCAGGCCAAGTCCCAGGGGAAGAACACCTTCCGCTTCTACGACGCCGAGCTGCAGGCCGTGCTGGCCACGCGCGCGGCGCTGGAGTCCGAGCTGCGCCAGGCCATCGCGCGGCAGCAGCTGGTGCTGCACTTCCAGCCGCAGGTGGACGAGAGCGGCCGCCTGCTCGGCGCCGAGGCGCTGCTGCGCTGGCAGCACCCGGAGCGCGGGCTCGTGGCGCCGGGCGTCTTCATTCCCGTCGCGGAGCAGTGCGGTTTCGTGCTGGAGCTGGGCAACTGGGTGCTGGACACCGCCTGCCGGACCCTGGCCAGCTGGGCCGCGCTGCCGGGCTGCCGCGAGCTGAACCTCTCGGTCAATGTCAGCGCCCTGCAGCTGCGCGACCCGCAGTTCGTGGCCGGCGTGCTGCAGACGGTCCAGCGCCATGGCGCCGATCCGCGGCGGCTGACGCTGGAGCTGACGGAGTCCCTGCTGGCCGAGAACGTCGAGGACACGATCGCCAAGATGCAGGCGCTGCGTGAGGCCGGCGTAGGTTTCTCGCTGGACGACTTCGGCACCGGCTACTCCTCGCTGAACTACCTGCGCCGCCTGCCGCTGGAGGAGCTCAAGATCGACCGCAGCTTCGTCAACGACATGCTCGGCGACCCCAACGGCGCCGTCATCGCCCGCACCATCGTGGCCCTGGGCCAGACCTTCGGGCTGCAGGTGATCGCCGAGGGCGTCGAGACCGCCGAGCAGCGCGACGCCCTGCTGCGCATGGGCTGCCGGCACTTCCAGGGCTACTTCTTCGGCCGACCGATGGACCAGGCCAGCTTCGAGCGCCAGGCCCGGCAGGGCGCGGCCGTTCCGGGCTGAGCACCGGGCCGGCAATGGCCCCGCGCGGGCAGGCCGGCCCGCATTTGGGACAATCGGGGCATGAGTTCGTCCCCGCTGTCCCCGTCCGCTGCCAAGCAGCGCATCGTCATCGGCCTGTCCGGTGGCGTCGATTCCGCCGTCTCCGCCTACCTGCTGAAGAAAGCCGGCCATGAGGTCATCGGCATCTTCATGAAGAACTGGGAAGACGACGACAACGACGAGTACTGCTCGTCCCGCCAGGACTTCCTCGACGCAGCCTCGGTGGCCGACGTCATCGGCATCGAGATCGAGCACGTCAACTTCGCGGCCGACTACAAGGACCGCGTCTTCGCCGCCTTCCTGCGTGAGTACCAGGCCGGTCGCACGCCCAACCCGGACGTGCTGTGCAATGCCGAGATCAAGTTCAAGGCCTTCCTGGACCACGCCATGGCGCGCGGCGCCGAGAAGATCGCCACGGGGCATTACGCGCGGGTGCGCCAGGTCGGTGAACAGGTGCAACTTTTGAAGGGGCTCGACCCGCTGAAGGACCAGAGCTACTTCCTGCACCGCCTGCAGCAGCATCAGCTGGCCAAGACGCTGTTCCCGGTGGGCGAGCTGCCCAAGACCGAGGTGCGGCGCATCGCCGAGGAGATCGGCCTGCCCAATGCCAAGAAGAAGGACTCCACCGGCATCTGCTTCATCGGCGAGCGGCCCTTCCGCGAGTTCCTCAACCGCTACCTCTCTCACCAGCCCGGCCCCATCAAGGACGAGCGCGGCCGCAAGCTCGGCGAGCACGTCGGCCTGTCCTTCTACACGCTGGGCCAGCGCCAGGGCCTGGGCATCGGCGGCATCAAGGAGAAGGGCGCCCCGCGCGGCGGCGGCGAGCATGCGCCGTGGTTCGTCGCCCGCAAGGACCTCGAGACCAACACGCTCGTCGTCGTGCAGGGCCACGACCATCCGCTGCTGCAGTACCGCAGCCTCGTCGCCGACGACATCTCCTGGTGCGGCACGGCCCCGGCCTTCGGCGGCTACGGCGCCAAGACGCGCTACCGCCAGGCCGATGCCGCCTGCGCCTTCACGCCGGATCACCCGTCCGCCGGCCGCTTCCGCCTGGACTTCCCGCAGGCCCAGTGGGCGGTGACGCCGGGCCAGAGCGCCGTGCTCTACGATGGCGAGGTCTGCCTCGGCGGCGGCGTCATCGCCGAAGCCATCCCCTGACCCACGATCGGTGAATGCCCGGGCCATGACGCCCGGCACGTGATCAAAGCCAGGCGCTGTGGCACGCTGCCGACTCGTCACGACCGCACCCTTGAACTTCGACCGCTTCCTCGCCCGCATCGCACGCCCCTCGGTGGTGCTGCGCATCGCCACGCTGGCCTACTTCCTGATGGAGTTCGGGAGCCTCGTGACGTCGCTGCGCGGCGGCAACTCCGAACCCTACGACGGCCTGCTCGCCCAGCTCTACCGCCGCGGCGCGGGCCATCCGCAGGACCCGGCGCTGGTCATCAGCTGCTTCGTGCTGTTCTGCGGCTTCATCGCGCTGTTCTGGCAGGCCGCGCAGGAGAGCAGCCTCGACCGCCCCCGACCGCGCGCCCTGCTGCGCATCATCTGGCTGGACGCGCTGGCCTGGTGCATCACCCCGGCCCTGCCCTTCCTCGTGACGGTCCTGGCCTCCGTGCGGCTGCGGCTGCGCCCGGCCTTCTTCTTTGCCGTCAGCCAGGTGGTGATCCGCCTCGTGCTCTACGCGCTGCTGCCCTCGGAGACCGAATGGCAGGAGCAGCATCAGCCCAACGCCTCGATGTGGGCGCTGCTCATGGCGCAGCTCGGGGCCTTCGTGGGCCTGTACGCGATGGCCTTCGGCATCGGCCGGCTGCTGGCCAATGAGGTGGACAAGCGGCGCTGGCTGCAGGTCATGCTGGCCGAGAAGACCTCCGGCGAGGCGCTGCAGGCCGAGCAGCTGCGCTATGCCGAGCGCATGATGATGGCGCGCGAGCTGCACGACGTCATGGGCCACCACCTCACCGCGCTGAACCTGCAGCTGCAGCTCTCGGAGGCGCTGCTCAAGCGCCACGACACCGATGGCGCCGGGCAGGCCGTGGCCCGCGCCCGAGAAGGCGCGGCCCACCTGCTGGCCGACGTGCGGGCCGCCGTGTCCGCCGAGCGCGCGAGCAACCGCATCGACCTGCGCGAGGCCCTGCAGGCGCTGGCCCTGGGCATCGCCAGCACCGACATCCAGCTGGAGCTCGACGAGGTCGCCCAGGATCTCGGCCCCCGCACCGCCCACGCGCTGCTGCGCTGCGTGCAGGAGGCCGTCACCAACAGCGTGCGCCATGCCCGCGCCCAGCACATCACCATCCGGTTGCGCCGGGAGGGCGAGGGCGACGCCGCGGAGGTCTGCGTCAGCGTCGAGGACGACGGCCCCGGCGCGCCGCGCCTGCGCGAGGGCAACGGCCTCAAGGGCATGCAGGAGCGCATGGCCGAGCTCGGCGGCAGCTTCAGCATCCTGAAGAACGGGCCCGGTTTCATGGTCGAATGGCGGGTACCGCGCAAGAGCTGAGCCCAGGAATCACGACAAGAGGAGAGAGTCCATGAGCGAGAAGATCAAGGTGCTGCTGGTGGAAGACCAGCAACTGGTGCGCGAGGGCCTCAAGGGCCTGCTGGCCCTGCACGACGAGGTGCAGCTGATCGGCGAGGCGGCCGACGGTGCCGAGGCGCTGGAAAAGCTGGCCGAGGACCAGCCGGACGTCATCCTCTCCGACATGCGCATGCCGCGCCTGGACGGCACGGGCCTGATCCGCGCCCTGGCCGCACGCGCCTGGAAGATCCCCGTGGTGCTGCTGACCACCTTCGACGACGCCGAGGCCTTCGACGAGGCCGTGCGGGCCGGCGCCAAGGGCTTCCTGCTCAAGGCCATCAGCCCGGACACCCTCGTCCAGGCCCTGCGGGACGTGGCCGCCGGCGGCACGGCGCTGCGCCCCTCGCTGACCGAGCGCATGGAGCGCCCGAGCGTCGAGCGCGCCTTCAGCGCGACGCCGCAGCCCGATCCGCTCTCGCCCAAGGAGCTGCAGGTCCTGCGCCTCGTGGCCAGCGGCCGCAGCAACACCGAGATCGCGGCCCTGCTGGGCAACAGCGAAGGCGTGATCAAGAACCATTGCTCCGCCGTGTTCTCCAAGATGGGCGTGCGCGACCGCACCCAGGCCGTGCTGCGCGCCATCGACCTCGGCTGGATCTGAGCCACCTTTGCTTACCTTGAGCCCGGCGCCGCCGGGCCGGGGTGCCGGCGGGGCCGGCTAGAGTGCCGCTCCATGCGAGCGATCCCCTCCCGTCTGTGCCGCGCCCTGGCGGCCACCCTGCTGATCAGCCAGGCCGCGCAGGCGGCCAAGCCCCCGCGGCCCGCCAAGCCGGCCCGGCCGGGTGCCGCCCAGCCCGGCGCCGACATCTCCGAGAGCGACTGGGCCCTGCTGGAGCCGGACGGCCCCTTCTACGTGCGCTTCCGGGTCGACGGGGACGCGGTGAACAAGCCCCTCTACCGGCTCGGCGGCAGCTACGACCACGTCGAGCTGGAGATGAAGAGCCCCGGCTCGCCGCAGGTCGAGCAGCTGCGCCTGCTCGTCGGCAGCATGCCCGGCAGCACCCGCGCCGAGAGCATCGAGCTCTGGATGCATCAGGGCTTCGAGCTGCGCGACGGCGCCACGGTGCGGCGCGAGATCACGGGCATGCCCCAATGCGGCTGGGAGGGCGCGCTCAAGGACGTGCCCATGGAGGGCTTCTACCGCGTGGCCACGCCGCGCACGGTGAGAGATCCGCTCGAGGTCGGGCCCGGCCGCGGCGGCCTGTTCAACACGGACGCCAACACCGACGCCGCCAGCAGGCTCCCGGACGGCTACAACAGCCAGGCGCCGAACTTCCTGGGGACCTACGAGGGCCACTTCGAGATCACGGCCATCGACACGGCGCGCCACATCCTCGAGGGCCGCTTCGCCTTCGACGCCGCCCGCGTGGTGGCCACCCACCGCGGACGCGACGGCAACATCGACGCGGCGTGCGGCCAGCCCGCGCACTTCAAGCTGCAGACCGTGCGCATCACGGGTGGGGAATTTCGCATCCGCTACTGCCTGTCGCCCATGGACCCCAGCAACAGCCGCTACTGCCCGCCCCCGCTGTCGCCCGAATCGCACTGACACCGCACGGGCGGCCGGCCGGGGTCAGGGGCGGCGGGCCGGCGCCCCCAGGTGCATCACCCAGAAACGCTCATACCGGCCGCCGCCGCTGACGCAGGCGACCCCCACGTCCTCGAAGTCGGCGCGCATCAGGTTGACGCAGTGATCGGGGCTGCCCGTCCACAGCGCGAAGACCTCATCCAGCCCCAGGGGACCGGCGGCGAGGTTCTCCCCGACGGCGCGCAGCAGATAGCCTGACGCCCGCACCCGCTCGCGCAGCGTCGGGCTGCTGAGGCCCTGGTGGCTGAGCTCTCCGCGCTCGGCCAGCTCGGCGGCGAAGCGCGCGGCAGACGCCTGCAGGGCCTCGTTCCAGCGCAGGGCCGGTGCCGCCTCGAAGGCCTGGCTGCCGCACGTGCGGGCCGCCTGCCGCCAGGCGTTGGCGGTGGCCAGCGCTTCCTGCGCCGAGACCTGGCAGGCCGGCGCCGGCTCGGCCACGGCGAACTCGCCGAGCAGGCCGAACGACAGCAGCAGAAGGGGCAAGGGACGCATGGCGCCCGATCATAGAGCCGCGGGCCCGGTCGTCCCTGGCACTCCCCGACATCCCCGATTGATGCCCGATTGACGCCCGCCGCGCCCAATGCCCGAGGCCATCCAGGCTTTCCAGTAAGGGCTTCCACGGCCCCGCAAGCCGGGGTGCCTAGGGCTTCCCTTATCCCTACAAAGAGTGGCAATTCATGAGAATTCGCACGGTCTGGACAGGTTCCGGCCCTTGCAGTTCTGAGCGCCGCTCCCCACGCCAGCCCATCTAGAGTCCGTATTTGGAGGGTTATTCATGCGCAAGCAAGTTCTTTCGGTCCTGGCGCTGAGTGCAGCCATGGCTTCCGCCCAGGCCGGCACGCTGCTGTCCGAGGGTTTTGACAACGTCAACGGGCTGGCAGCCCAGGGCTGGGTGTTCACCAACAACAGCCTGAACCCGCTGTACAAGTGGCAGCAGGGCGCCGACGGCATGTATCCGAGCCAGTCGGGCGGCCCCACCAGCTACGCCGTCGCCAACGCCGAGAGCAGCCGCAATGGCGCCGCCGGCAATGCCGGCAAGATCGAGAACTGGCTGATCACCAAGACCTTCTCGCTGTCGCAGTCCTTCCAGCTGAGCTTCTACGCGGCCTCCGAGCTGCTCGGCATCTTCGCCGACAGCCTCGAAGTGCGCCTGAGCACCGGCGGCAGCACCAGCGCCACCAGCAGCTTCACCAAGCTGCTCGTGTCCATCAACCCCAACGGTGACGTCGACGGCGCCCCGAACGGCTGGACGCGCTACACCGCCACCTTCGACGGCCTGGGCGGCAACGCCTCCGGCCGCCTGGCCTTCGTCTACAAGGCCGACGGCGCCAGCGCCAACTTCATCGCCCTGGACACGCTGGACGTCAGCACCGTTCCCGAACCCGCCAGCTACGCCCTGATCGCCCTGGGTCTGGTCGGTGCCGCCGCGGCCCAGCGCCGCCGCAAGGCCTGAGTTCCACAAGAGGAGAGCAAGACATGAACAAGCAATCCCTGGTCGCCCTCGCCGGCGGCCTGATGCTGAGCGGCGCGGCCCTGGCCTGCACCGTCTGCGATGAGCACGCCAAGGCCCAGTCCAAGGCACCGGCCGTCTCCGAGACCGTCGAGGCCGACGGCATGATCGCCGTCCGTGACGCCGTCACCGGCCAGCTGCGCGCCCCCACCGCCGAGGAAGCGGCCGCCCTGCAGGCCAAGGCCCAGGCCAGCAAGTCCACCCGCGCCCGCGCGCTGTCGGCCACGGCCACGCCGGTCGGCCGCACCAATGCCTACGGCGCCACCGGCTTCCGCCCGGCCCCCGAGAACATCAGCTACTCCGTGGTAACCCGCAACGCGGACGGCAGCCTGTCCACCACCTGCGTGCAGGGCCAGGACAAGGCTGAGGCCATGGTTCGCGAGCACGCGGCCAAGAGCAGCAACAAGGAGTGAGCCCCGTCATGAGCAAGCAATTCATCAAGCCCCTGGCGGCCTCCCTGCTGCTGGCCTTCGGCGCTGCCGAAGCCGCCACCATCCAGATCCTGAGCCGTGACCCCGCCGGCGTCGGCTTCAATGACCCGACGCCCGTCGCCCCTGTGGGCGGCAATCCCGGCACCACGCTCGGCGAGCAGCGCTGGAACGTCTACCGCTACGTGGCCGACATCTGGGAAAAGCAGCTGACCAGCGACGTGCCCATCACCGTCAGCGCCGGCTGGGAAGCCCTGACCTGCGACGCCAGCTCCGCCGTGCTCGGCAGCGCCAGCGCCTGGAACATCTGGATCAACCCCCCGGGCGCCGCCCACGCCAACACCCTGTATCCCCAGGCACTGGCCAACAAGCTCTCGGGCGTGAACCAGTCCGAAGGCCAGGAAGATGACGGCAGCGGCTACGGCAACGTCGACATCAAGACCCAGTTCAACGTCAACCTGGGCCAGCCCAACTGCCTGGCCGGTTCCGGCTTCTACCTGGGTCTGGACGGCAATGCGGGCGGGCAGGTGAACTTCGTCGCCACGCTGCTGCACGAACTGGGCCACGGCCTGGGCTTCGCCACCTTCACCCGCGGCAACACCGGCGCCATGCTCGCTGGCTACCCGTCGGTGTGGGACCACTACCTGATGGACAACATGACCGGCAAGCGCTGGGTCCAGATGACCAACGCCGAGCGCGTCACGTCCGCCAACAACGGCCGCCGCCTCGTGTGGACCGGTGGTGAGGTGAACGCCAAGGTGCCGGAAGTCCTGGCCCTGGGCACGCCCTCCGCCAAGATCACCGCGCCGGCTCCCCTGGTGCGCGCCCTGGCCATCGGTACCGCCTCGTTCGGCCCCGCCATCACCGCCGCCGGTACCAGCGCCGAAGTGATGCCCGTGGTCGACCAGGCCGACGGTGTCACCGGCCTGGCCTGCGATCCGCTGAATGCGATCAACAAGCTGGCCGTGGCCGGCAAGATCGCCCTCATCGACCGCGGCGTCTGCGGCTTCACCATCAAGGTCAAGAATGCCCAGCTGGCCGGCGCCAAGGCCGTGCTGATCGTGGACAACGCCAACGACAACCCGCCTCCGGGCCTGGGCGGCGCTGACCCCACCATCACCATCCCCGCCGCGCGCATCAGCAAGGTCGACGGTCAGGCGCTGAAGGACGCGATGAAGGCCCGCAGCCGCACCCGCTCCGGCCTGTTCATCACCCTGGGTCTGGACATGAGCCAGTACGCCGGTGCGGACCTGATGGGCCGCCCCTACCTGTACACGCCCAATCCGTACGCCTCGGGCTCGTCGGTGTCCCACTATGACACCAGCGCCTTCCCGAACCAGCTGATGGAGCCGTTCATCAACGGCGACCTGACGACGGTGCTGAAGGCCCCGAAGGACCTGACCTTCCATCTGCTGCGCGACATCGGCTGGTAAGCCGCTGCCCTCAGCCCCAGCACCCCGGCCCCGGCCGGGGCCTGCCAGGCGCGAGATCCCTCCCGGGGCCTCGCGCCTTTTTCATGGTCGCGTCGACCTGCGCCCTCCCAGGCCGGCCCGCCGGCTCAGCGGGGCCCGCCTCGCATCGGCAGGGGCTGCGCCATGAACTGCAGCCCGTTCGCGCGCTCCACCGGCTGGCCATCGGGCCCCTGGCTCATCAGCAGCGGGCGGTCGGAACGGCTGCGCACCCCGATGAAGCCGGACGCCGGCGGCGGCGCGGCGATCAGCTCCCAGTCCGCCTCGCCAGTGAACGGGTCGGCATAGCGCTGGCGCAGGTGATGGCGCGGGCGCAGGCTGCGGCGGTCCTCGACGAGATCCTCCAGCCGCTCGGGGTAGGCCGGCCGCTCGGGCAGGGCCGCGCCGTAGCGCTCGATGGCCCGCGCGATGGCCTGACCGCGAAAGACCAGCTCCCGCTCCCGCTCGCGCTGCGCCGCCGTGCTCCAGCGCTGGCCCAGCGCCGCCAGCGCGGCCGCCGTGATCGCGATGAAGAAGAGCAGACCGAGGTAGCCGAATCCCCGCCCGCAAGCACGTCGCCCGCAGCGTCCGGATCGGTGAGGCAAGACCTGACCCCCGTCACCAGTCCGCATAGGCCGTGCCGTCGCTGCCCGCGCCGGGCGCCCCGCTGTGCAGGTCATAGACCGCGCCACCCACGCCGCCGTCCGCGGGCGGGGGCTGCAGCAGCCAGCCCTCGCGCTGGCCGGTGATCGGATCCTCCGGCGGCTGGCGCAGGTAGCGGGCCGACACGAGCTCGTCGAGCGAATCCGGGTAGCGGCCCTTGTCCGCCGCGAACTGGTCGATGGCGTCGCGCACGGTGGCCAGGGTCTGCCGCAGGGCCACCTCTTTGCCGCGCTGCAGGCTGTTGAAGTAACGCGGCGCGACGATGGACGCCAGCAGGGCGACGATGCTCATCACCACCAGCAGTTCGATCAGGGTGAAGCCACGGCGCCGCATCACCAGTCCTTGTAGAAGCTGCCGTCCAGCGCGCGGCGCTCGGAGCGGGAATGCACGTCGAACACATCGCGCCCGGCGCGGCGCTCGTCGGGGCCGCTGTCGGCGGCGCGCACGGCCCAGGTCTCGGCCGGTGGCATGTCACCGGGCGCGAAGGGATCGCGCGGCAGGCGGCGCAGGAAGTAGAGCCGGCGGCCGTTCGGCGACTTGATGTCCGGCACGCCGCGGACCAGCGCCTCGAGGTCGGGCGGGAAGCCGCTGTCGTCCACGGCCCGCGCGATGCGGCCCTCGTCCGCCGCGCGCCGGTAGGCATCGAGCCCGCCGCGGATCTGGCGCAGCGCCTCGCGCAGCGCGAACTCCTGGCTGCGCCGCACGCTGAGCTCCAGCACGGGCCGGGCCGCGGCCGCCAGCACGCCCACGAGTGCCAGCACGACCAGCATCTCGATCAGCGTGAAGCCGTGGGCGCGTGCGGGGCGTCGCATCATCGGAGGACCTTCAGCGCGGGGCCTCGACGCGCACCTGCGTGCCGCCCTCGACCTGCACCGGCACGGCCACGGGCTGGTCCAGCGCATTGCGCGCCGCCAGTCCCTCCAGGCTCAACGTGACGATCTGCCCCTGGGCGGCCGGCAGCGCCCGCAGCAACAGGGCGTGGGCCGAGGCCGGCGCCAGCACGAAGGGCAGGCGGCCGGGCTCGCCCCCGGCCAGCGGCGAGACGGGCTGCAGCAGGCCCGGGTCGTAGCGCAGGCTGCCGCTGAGGGTCAGCGCGCTGCCTTGCCGCAGGACCACGGACACGGTGCCGTCCGGCACGACCTCGGGCGTCGTCTCCAGCTGCACCCGCACGGCCTCGCCCGCGGGGGCCGTCGCCGGCACCGGTGCGGTCGCCGCGTTGGGCAGGGGCGCGGGTGAGGCCAGCACAGGCGCCGCCGGCGCCGTGGCCGCCGGCGTGCGCAGCAGGCTGCTGAACGCGCCCGGCAGGGCGTCGGTCCCGGCGGGGAGCTGCGTCAGGCGCACATCCGGCAGCGGCACATTGCGCACGATGCGCGGCGTGATCAGCAACACCACCTCGGTCTTGTTGCGTGTGTCGGTGTTGACGCCGAAGAGCCGGCCCAGCAGCGGCAGGCGCGACAGCCCCGGCACGCCCTGCGCCGTGCTGCGGTCCTCGTCGTTGATCAGCCCGGCCAGCACCTGCGTCTCGCCGTCGTTGAGGCGCAGCGTGGTGGAGGCGTTGCGCGTGCCCGTCGCATAGGCCGTGGTGCCGCCGGGGCCCACCATCTCCTTGATGACGTTGCTCACCTCCAGGCCCATGCGGATGATGACGTCGCCGTCGAGCTGGATGGTGGGCTCGACGTCCAGCTTCAGGCCGACGTCGAGGAAGCTGACCGACGCCGCGACCGAGGTGCTGCCGTTGAAGTTGGTGGTTGTCGTGAACACCGGCAGCTTCTGGCCGATCTGCACCTTGGCCTTCTCGCGGTTGCGCACCCGGATCTTCGGATTGGCCAGCAGGTTGACCTGCCCGGCCGTGCCCTTGAGCGTGGCCACCAGCGCCGGGTTGGCAATGGCGCCGCGGAACTCGTTGCGCTGCCCCAGCAGCACGGTGCCGCCCATCTTGCCGTCCGGGCCCACGAGCCCGTACTGCACCTGGTCCGGCCACTGCAGGCCCAGGGCCTCGACCTGGTCGGAGCCGACTTCCATCACCTCGACGTCGAGCATGACCTCGGGCTCCGGCAGGTCCACCGAGGCGATGAGCTTCTCGACGAGGCGGATCACCTCGGGCGTGTCACGCACCACCATCAGGTTCAGGCGCTCGTCGATGTGCAGGTCCCGCACCTTGGCGATGGTGCGCACCAGGTTCTGCACCTGCTTCACGTCGGCATTGCTGAGGTACAGCGTGCGGGTGATCAGCTCCTGGTGCTCGCGCTGCTTGGCCTGGCTGTTGGGGTAGATCAGCACGGAGTTGGCGTTGAGGATCTTGCGGTCCAGCTGCTGCGTGGACAGCAGCACGCGCATGGCCTCGTCGAGCGTGACGTGGCGCAGGAAGAGGCTGGCGCGCGCGTCCGTGCGCACGTCGCGATCGAAGACGAAATTGACCTGGCTGCTGCGGCTCAGGGCCTCGAAGATCTGGCGCAGCGGCGCGTCGCGGAACTCCAGCGTCACGGGCACCTGGAAGGCCGGGCCCAGCTCCTGCGCGCCGGACTCCAGCGGGCGCGCCTGGGCGATCTGGTTCTGCAGCTGGCGGGCGCCGGCGTGCAGGGGGTTCTCGGCGAGGATCTCCCGCGCCAGCGCATCGGCCATGCCCGGGTGGCCGCCGCTGAAGAGCTGGCGGGCCTCCTGCAGGCGCTGCTCATGGCGACGGCCGCGGGGCAGCTCGACGGCCAGGGCCTGCGCGCGCGGGTGCTGGGGTTCGATCTGCTGCAGCTGCGCGAGCAGCGCCTGGGCCTCGTCCCAGCGCGCCGCGGCCCGCAGGCCCTCGATCTGCACCAGCAGCCGCGCCACCCGCTGCTCGTGCACGCGCAGCTGCGCGCTGCGCAGGGCCGCGTCCTGCGGGGACGCGCGCAGGGCCTGCGCCAGCACGGCGTCGGCCTGGCTCAGCTGGTTGGCACGCAGCAGCTCGTCGGCCTCGCGCAGGGCGGGATGGGCACAGCCCTGCAGCACGGCCGCGCCGCACATCAGGCTCGCCAGGGTGAGCGCGCGGCACAGGGCGCGATACCGGGGTTGGGACATGGCACTCACAAAGGTTTGAAGCGGAGCGTCTGGGGCAGCGGGCCGGGCAGCCACAGCAGCTCCAGGGATTCATCGCCGATGGCCTGCACGCGCCATTGGCCGTCGATGGTGTCGCCCACCTGCACGGCCAGGCTGCGCTGCTCGGCACCGAGCAGGGCCTGCGTGCGGCCGGCCTCGACGAGGCGGCCGATGAGCTGGTAGGGGAAGGGCGGGGCCTGCGGCGGAAGGCTGGCCGGCGAGGCCGTGGGCGCAAGCACCGTCGCGACGGGCGTGGGCGCGGGCGGCTGCCAGGCGGCCAGGGCAGCGGCGCCCGGGTCCGGCCAG
>JAYRJQ010000028.1:0-43476 GCA_041906185.1 Burkholderiaceae bacterium | reverse complement strand
TGCTCAATGAGTTCCTTGGGGATCGACGGCAGTGCCGTCATGCCGGCTCCCGCCGGCTTCTTCTTGCTTGGCATAGATGCTCCTGGTCGTCATGCTATCCCTCGCACACAAAAATCCTGACAGGCCCGGCATGCCCGCGCGTCTTCAGCGACGGCGCCTCTGTCCCTCCCGTGAGGCCCTACGTGATCTGGCAAGGAATCGGCGGTCCGGCTACCCGGTATGCGGACAACCAGCCGGCCGACAAGCGCCGCGTGCGCGTGACCATCACCAGCTGGGCGGAGAGCCGTGAGGCTGCGAACGTGCTTGCGCAGGACATCGAGGCGAGGCTGGCGGCTGCAAGCGCCATCGCTGCGTCCCCTGACGCAGAGGCCGCGGCCATCTACGAGCCCGACAACACGCCTCCGCTCTACGGGGCGCAGCAGGACTTCCTGATCGTCGGAGCCCGCTAATGGCGAAAATGCGAGGCCGTGAATGTCTAGCTCGCGAGTGATTGCAAATTGACTGAGCCCGCACATAAAGCTGAGCAGAGAAGGTGCAGCCACTGCCACACATGGAAATTGCCCGATGCATTTGCTCGCAGATCCGATCGAACTTCTGGTCGGGTGTCTCGATGCAAAGACTGCAGCAATCGAATCCAACGTGAGAAGCTGGCATCGTCACCAGAACTGGCTGATGAATACAGGCGCCGTAAGCGTGAGGCTGGCTACCGATACGAAGTGCCCGCTGAGATGAGGCGCAAGTACAACGCAACGTTCTACAGGAACAACGCGGCATCGTTAGCTAGCTTCTACAGAGATTGCTCCGCCAGATGGTTGCAGAAGAATCCTGATAAAGCAGCCATGAAGAAGGCAGATCGCCGCTCTAAGAAGTTGCAGGCAACCCCAGCATGGGCAAATCGATTCTTCATGTCCGAGGCATACCACCTCGCGCAACTGCGAACAAAGGCGACAGGTATCGCCTGGGCGGTAGACCACATCGTCCCGCTCAACAGTAGGTACGTATGCGGCCTCCACGTTGAACACAACTTGGCAGTTATCCCGGCAAGGGCAAATAGCTCAAAGGGAAATCGCTACTGGCCTGACATGCCCTAGAAGTAAGAGAACAAGCCGCCCAAGGGCGGCTTTCTATTGCCCGCAAGGGCTCTGAAGCAGCCCGCCCCGAGTAATCGAGGCGGGCTTTTTTGCGCCCATAGCGGGCAACAAGTTTCAATCGAAAGGCCCTCACCATGGCACAAGTACCCACCGGAACCACCATCGCCGTCGCTACCGCGTTCGGCTCCCCCCTGGCTGTCTCTGGCGCGTCCAACGCGACCGAGTGCGTGCTGAGCATGGCCAGCACCACCGGCCTGTCGAACGGCGACTACGTGGAAGTCACGAGCGGCTGGGGCCGACTGAACAAGCGCCTGGCGCGCGTGAAGTCGCTCGCCGCGAACACCAGCATCACGCTGGAAGGCATCAACACCAGCAATGCCGCGTTCTTCCCGGCCGGCACCGGCGGCGGCACCGTCCGCAAGGTGTCCACCTGGCAGACCATCGACAAGGTCACGGCCATCTCCAGCTCGGGCGGCGACCCGATCACCGTTGACTACAAGTACATGGACTCCGACGTCCGCTACTCGATCAACGACGGCTTCAATGCCCAGGGCTACCAGCTGACGATCGACGCTGACGCCATCGGCGGCGCCGGCTACTCGGCGCTGGTGTCTCTCACCGAAGTGCAGAGCGATACCGCCCTGCTGGTGACCACCCGCTCGGGTCAGAAGAACCTGGTCCCCGGCACCGTGGCGCTGAACGAGGCCGTGCAGATGAACGACGGCCAGATCAACACCGTGACGTGCTCCTTCAACGGCACGAACCGCGGCACGCGCTACGCCTCCTGATCCACCGGGCCGCCAGGCCCACCACTGAGCACCGACCGGGCCCGGTTCTCTTCCGTCGCGGGGAGAGGCCGGGTCTGGCACGGGCATGCCTGTTCTCACCCGCGAAGGAATCCCAATGAGCAAGATCGTCCTGGGCAAGCGCCCCGACTTCATCGAGTCCACCGTTACGTTCCCGATGCCGGACGGCACTGATGGCGTGATCAGCGTGAAGTACAAGTACCGCACGCGGACCGAGTACGCGGAGTTCATCGACAAGATGATCCAGTCCGGCGGCGCCTCGAGCGAAGAGAAGACCCTGGCCGAGATGGCCCGCCGCGGCATCAAGTCCGACGCGGCCAACCTCGGCGAGATCCTCGAGAGCTGGGATCTGGACGTGAAGCTGAGCCAGGAAAGCCTGGAGCAGTTCTCCGACGAGCTCCCGGCTGGCGTGGCCGCGATCATGTCCGACTACGGCCTGCGGATCCGAGAGGGCCGCCTGGGAAACTGACATGGGCCGCTCAGGCGGCCTACTTCCGCCCCACCGCGGGCGGTCTCTTCGACGCTTCGGCCTACGGCCTGGACTACGTCGAAGTCTGGCCTGAGAACTGGCCCACCGTCCTCCTATTCCTGAGCCTGCAGACCCAATGGCGTGTTGCGCCTATGGGCGGCCTGCTGGGCCTCGACTACTCCGCCGTCTACCCCCTCCTGGACAGGCATTGCACCACTCGTGACGAGTGGGTCGCGATGTTCGAAGACGTCCAGGCGATGGAGGCGGCCGCCCTCGAACAGACAAGGCAAGACCAATGAGCTACGAAGAGCGCAAGGTCGGGTTGTCGGTAGACGTCGACCCGACGCGTGCGAATCAAGGCCTGGATCAGGTCGCGCAGGCGGCAAAAGGCACTGCTCAAATAGTCGAGCAAGCGGGCCGCAAAGCAGGGCAGAGCATTGATGGGATCGGCGATAGCTCGGGACGAGCAGCCGAGAAGGTGAACCGCGACCAGCGCACGATGATTGCGGCCATGCAGCGGCTGCAGATCGCTGCAGAGGCTGGAGGCAAGAACACCGCCGCCTACTTCGAGAAGATAGGCCAGATCAGGGGGTATGACGACCCTGCATTCAAGCGAGCCGTTCAGGGGCTGCAGGCGATTGAGGCGGCCCAGAAGAGCGCTGACTCTGCCTCTGTCGCTGCCGCTGCAAATCAGGCTGCCTTCGTTGCTAGCTTGCGGGAGCAAATCGCGCTGCAGGGTAAGTCAACGGAGGAAGTGCTCCGGTATCGCGCTGCGCAACTCGGGATTGGGGAATCGGCTGCGCCACTGATCCTCCAGCTCCAGAACCAGAAAGCGGCCCAGGCTGCCGCGGCTCAGGCGGCACGCGAGGAGGCGGAGTCTCAGAAGCAAGCTGCGGTCGCGAAGCAGCGCGCCGCCGATCAACAGCAGTCGTTCATCGCTGGGCTCCGGGATCAAGTTGCGGTCCAGGGCAAGTCTCAGGCTGAGATCCTCCGCTATCGCGCAGCGCAGCTCGGCGTTACCAAGGACGCAGAGCAGTACATCGCGCAGCTTGAGCGCGCCAACGCAAGCACCGGGAAGATCGGCGTCAGCGCCGCCCAGACCGCCGCCGCCCTTCGGGGTGTGCCGGCGCAGTTCACCGACATCGTCACTGCGCTGCAGGGCGGCCAGCAGCCGCTCACCGTGTTCCTGCAGCAGGGCGGCCAGCTGAAGGACATGTTCGGCGGCGCTGGCGCTGCAGCCAAGGCGCTCGGCGGCTACGTGCTCGGCCTGGTGAACCCGTTCACGGTGTCGGCAGTCGCTGCCGGCGCGTTGGGCTATGCCTTCTACAAGGGCGCCCAGGAACAGCAGGAGTTTCAGCGCACGCTGATCCTCACCGGCAATGCCGCAGGTGTTACCGCCGGGCAGCTGGGCGCGATCGCTGCGCAAGTCGGCGCCATGGGCTCTGGCTCGAGCGGTCGTGCTGCAGAGGTGCTGAATCAGCTGGCAGAGACCGGTCAGGTTGGCGCTGCGAACCTGAAGCGCTTCACCGCGGCGGCCATCGAGTTCGAGAAGGTTGGTGGCCCGGCGGCTGAGGAGACAGTCAAGCAGTTCTCTGAGCTTGGGAAGGCCCCGCTAGAGGCCTCCGTCAAGCTGAATCAAGCCACGAACTTCCTGACGTCTTCGGTCTATGGGCAGATCAAGGCTCTGGAGGAGCAGGGGCGCACTGTCGAGGCGGCAAAGGTCGCGCAAGAGGCATTCTTCGACGTCATCAACGAGCGCACCCCACAGCTGCGCGCGAATCTAGGCCTCATCGAACGCAACTGGAACGACCTGAAGGGGGCAATAGGTGGCGCTCTCGGTCTACTGAAGAGCTTTGGGAAAAAGGACGGCCTAGAGCAGCAGATTGAGCGACTGCAGAAGCAAAGGGACTTCTTCTCGCAGGGCGTCGGAGGATCCGGCGGAGACTCGGCGCGATCAAAGGCGAGCGAAGCTGTCGCGGCTGCCAATGAGCAACTCGCCATTCTCAGCCGTAGGCTCTCCCTGACCTACGACACCGCGATGGCGGAGAAGCAGCGCGCAGACGCTGTCAAGGCCGGGGTTGAGTTCGACAAGGAGTCGGACAAGTACCTGAGCAAGCGCGAGCAGATGGAGCGAGAGATCGCCAAGGCTCGTCAGATTGGCCTCGCTGCAGGCCGCGAAGAGGCTGACATTGCTCGGCTTGTCGGAGAGATCCGGTCGAAGTACGACAACGGCCTCGGCCTGCAGGGCATCAAGAACGCCGAAGCGCTGAAGCTTGAGGCCCTGAAGACCTCGC
This sequence comes from Burkholderiaceae bacterium, assembly GCA_041906185.1. Taxonomy (GTDB): domain Bacteria; phylum Pseudomonadota; class Gammaproteobacteria; order Burkholderiales; family Burkholderiaceae_C; genus Roseateles_B. The sequence continues at coordinate 38,816 of JAYRJQ010000028.1, read as the reverse complement.
AGCTTGAGCTCGACCGTCTTCGCGCATCGACTGCGCTGAACGAGCGCGAGTACATCGCCGAGTCCAGTCGGCTGACTCTCCAGTCCTTCGACATCCGCATTGACGCGGCCAAGAAGGAACTGGCGATTGCTGCAAGCAAGAAGGACAGCGACAAGGACGTCGCGCAGATCCAGGGGCAGATCGCGCTGCGGATAACGTGGCTCAAAATTGGACGTGACGGACGCCCTTTAGTGGCTCAGTTTTGCTCGTGATTCAACAGACAGCGACAAGGACGTCGCGCAGATCCAGGGGCAGATCGCGCTGCTGACGAAGCAGCGGTCCAACGCTGAGAAGGAAGGGCGCGACAAGGTATCGGCATCGATCCAGGCTCAGCGCCGCGAGACCGAGAAGCTCAACGAGGCTGAGCGTGAGCAGGCCCGGAACGATCTGGCCGCGATGCTCCGCGAGCAGGAGGCCGCGCGCAACCAGATCGCAATCGGCCTGCAGCAGTACAACCGCTCGCTGGACGACGAGGCCGAGCGGATGCGCCTCGAGGTGTCTCTCATGGGGGCGTCGAGCCTCGAGCGCCAGACGCGCCTGAAGCAGTTCGAGATCGAGCTCGACCTGCGCAAGAAGCTGCAGGAGATCGACCGAACCGTCTACGAAGGCGGTGAGGATGAGCGCGAGCAGGTTCGGCAGAAGGCCCGCGAGGCAGCTGCCAAGGCTTCGGCACAAGCCCAGACACGCGCCTACCTGGACGAGTGGTCCAAAGCGAACGACCAGCTGTCGCAGTCCCTGACGGACGCGATCACGCAGGGGATCATGGGCGGGCAGGGCGCCGCGGAGACGCTGCGCAAGGCCATCGTCGCGGCCTTCGTCACCCGCCCGATTCAGATTGCCGTCCAGGCTCTCGTGCAGCCTGTCATGGGCCAGATCGGCCAGGTGCTCATGGGGAGCCAGTCTGGCGCAGGCGGCGCCAGCCCCTGGTTCTCCAACTTCGGCGGCGCCGTGTCTGGCGCAGCAGACAACCTCGGCCTGGGCCTGTTCAACGCAGGATTCAAGGACTCTGGCGCCTGGCTCATGATGAACCAGGGCGCGATCGGCCAGTATGCGAACTACGCGGGGCAGGGCCTCGGATACCTCGGAGCCCTAAGCTCCCTCGCCAGCGGGAAAGTCGGCTCAGGGGTCGGCGCTGGGCTCGGTACTTTCCTTGGCGGCCCGCTCGGCGGAGCCATCGGCGGGTCGATCGGCTCGATGATCGACAAGGCCTTCGGCGGGAACGGCAAGGACTTCTACGGCGCCGACTACATGGCGTCCAGCAAGACCGGCGGCTATCGCCCGGGCGAGCGCGAGGTTGGGGACCGCCAGTGGGGGTGGTCCGTCACCGGTGCACGCTCGACCCAGGTTGAGCAGACGCTGCAGGCGCTGACGAACTCCAGCCTCGCTTCGCTGAATCAGCTGCAGTCGATGTTCGGCGGCTCGTCCGAGTTCAAGCTCGGCACGTACTTCAGCAGCAACGGCGAGAACGGCAGCCAGGGCAACATCAAGTTCATCAAGGATGGCCAGACGCTGGCATCCACCAGCAGCGGCTCCTACAGCAAGGACGCGACCGAGGGCTTCAAGCAGTACAGCGCCGACGTCGCCAAGACTGTGCGCGCTGCAATGGACGGCATCGGCCTGCCAGTGTGGGCGAAGGGCATGCTGGACAAGCTGGGCGATGCCCCTGCGATCGACGATCTGGTCAACACCGTCGCGCAGATCACCAAGAGCCAGGAGGCACTCAAGTCCCTGGGCGCGGTGATGCCTCAGTTTGCGAAGCTGACGGACAGCGCAACGAACACGCTGCTCGATGCCATCGGCGGCGCTGACGCGCTGGCGCAATCGGCGTCGACCTACTACCAGAACTTCTACAGCGAAGCCGAGCGGCAAGCGAAGTCGACGGAGCAGCTGTCCAAGCAGTTTGCGGATCTGGGGCTGGCGGTCCCGGCCACCCGAGATGCATTCCGCGCGCTGGTCGAGTCTCAGGATCTGACGACGGAGTCGGGCGCCAAGACCTACGCTGCGCTGCTCAAGCTGAACCCGGCATTCGCGGCACTGGTTGAGGGTGCACAGTCCTCGGCGCAGGCCGTGACCCTGTCGGCTGATCAGATGGCCGAGGCCGGCCGCCGGGCTCTGCTCTCGCTCGCCGAGGCGGGCCAGGGCCTGCAGGTCGACCTCCTGCGCGCGCAAGGCAAGGGCTCTGAGGCAGATGCTCTGGCGGCCAAGTACGAGCTCGCCAAGATCACCGCCGACCTGTCCGTGACCGACCGCGCTGCAGCGGAGGCCGCCTTCGCGGCAAATCAGGCCCTCAAGGCTCAGATCCAGGCGCAGAACGAGGCGAACGCCCGGGTGCAGCAGTTCGCATCGACGCTCGCCGGCCTGAGCTCGACGCGATTCGATCTCGAGAACCAGCTGCTCAACATCCAGGGCAAGTCTGGCGAGGTTGCCCGTCGACTGCGCGAGCGCGACCTCGCCGAGATGACCAAGGGCCTGACGGCGGAAGAGGCCGAGCGCATCGCTGCGGCCTACGACTACAACAAGGCGCTCGAGGCCCAGATCGAGGCGCTGAACGCCGCGAACTCCGCAGCGCAGCAGGCCGCCCAGCAGCAGCAACAAGCGGCTGAGCAGATCAAGCAGGCGTGGCAGTCGCTGACCGACTCCCTCATGGGAGAAGTGCAGCGAATCCGCGGGCAGATGGAGCAGGACTCCTTCGGCGGCCTGGCTTCTGCTCAGGCGCGGTTCCTGATCACGTCCAGCCAGGCGCGAGCCGGCGACCAGGAGGCCGCCAAGCTGCTTCCGGGTCTGAGCCAGTCGCTGCTGTCGCTGGCCGGCGCCCAGGCAACGAGCCTTCTGGAGCTTCAGGCCATCCGCTCATCGACGGCAAGCAGTCTCGAGGAGACGGCCAAGATCCTCGCCTCGCGCTTCGGCGTGACTCTGCCAAAGCTGGCCACCGGCACGAACTACGTGCCCGGGACGATGCCGGCCCTCCTGCATGAGGGCGAGGCCGTGATCCCCAAGGCCTACAACCCCGCGGCCGGCGGCATGGGCGGGTCTCAAGAGCTCATTGCTGAGCTCCAGTCCCTGCGGGCCCAGAACCAGCAGCAAGCCAAGGACATGGCGGCGCTGCAAGAGCGCATGACCCGAGTCCTCGAGCGGTGGGACTTCACTGGCATGCCCGAACAACGGGAGACGACGACGTGAGTTCACCCCTGATCATCGTCAAGCCCGTGACGATCACCAGCGCCATGCTGGTGTCTAGCTCGGTGCCAGAGACGGACTACGCGGAGTGGAGTGCAGGGACAACCTACGCACTTGGCGCCAGGGTCCGGGTGACGAGCGACCACAAGGTCTACGAGAGCGCGGCCGCCGGCAATGTCGGGAATGCCCCTGCGTCCACGCTTGGGGTGTCGTGGAACGAGGTTGGGCCGACAAACCGCTGGAAGTGCCTGGATACGAGCAACAGCACGCAGACCGCGCAAGCCTCGTCCATTTCATACCGACTCAGCCCAGGGCAGGGCGTCAATGCCCTGGCCGTGCTGAATCTTGTTGGCGGGCTGTCGGGACGCGTGCGGGTCATTCATCCGACGCTCGGGACGCTGTACGACAAGACGCACGAGCTCTCGACGCTTGCTGATGAGGCGAGCTACTGGTCCTGGTGCTTCGGCGAGCGCACCGCGCCGCCGCAGCTTATCGACCTCGACCTGCCAGGCATCCCCGGCTGCGACATCCTGCTCGACCTGACAGGTACGTCGGCGCTCGCAGTTGGCGTGCTGCTGATCGGCGAGCAGCGCGAGATCGGAGAAGGCGTGGTCCAGGGAGCTTCGGCAGAGTTGCGCGACTACTCGAAGTACATCGAGAACGGCTACGGCGACATCGTCCTGAAGCAGGGCCAGTTCGCCAAGGACATCCGCTTCAAGGTGGCGATCTTGCGCGAGCAGACCGACGACGCCTTCGAGTACCTCGCCACCCTGCGCGCCACGCCATGCCTCGTCATCGGGTCCCCGTCTATGCGGCTCCTTACCGCCTTCGGGTTCATCCAGAGCGCCCCCGTCCAGATGCCGGCCAACGCCGTGCATGAGATCGACTTCTACGTAAAGGCCTTCGCATGACCGTCCCGACCATTCCCGACCTCCCGACTCCGCCGCAGCCGGCGGACGACAAGCCGACCTTCAACGCGCGGATGTTCGCTTGGATCATCGCGATCCTTGACTGGACGACGGCCGTCAACGCCGTGAGCGCGGCCATGAACGCGCTCTACACAACGATCGCCGGGCTGGCGACCGGCGCTTCCACGTCTGCAACAGCGGCCAGCAACTCTGCGACCGCAGCCAGCAACAGCGCGACCGCTGCTGCCGCCTCCGCCATGGCTGTCATGTGGGTGAGCGGCACGACCTACCCCAACGGCCAGCGCGTCGTCTCACCGATCAACGGCCAGCTCTACCGACGCACGAGCGCCGCCGGTTCCGGGACCACTGACCCGCGCGACGACTCCGCCAACTACGCCCGCGTATTCGCCGAACCCGAGTCGGTGACCGCCGAGAGCTTCTACTTCTGAAAGGACAACCATGGCAGCGAAGATTCACGGACGGCTGGCCAGCCTGTCTGTCACGGCCAACACTGACCAGATCGACTACACGGTGCCAGCCGGTCGGAAGGCGACGGTAACTGTCAACGTCTGCAACCGGGCTGCAGGGGACGCGCTGATCCGACTCGCTGTGATCGAAAGCTCGAGCTTGGCGTCGCTCTCTGCCGACGACTACATCGAGTACGACACGCCCCTGCCTGTCGCCGGCGTGCTCTTGCGCGAGCGGATCACCCTTGGCGCCGGCCAGTCCATCGTGTCGCGGTCCAACGGCACCGGCCAGTCGGTTGTCATCTGGGGTGTTGAGGAGGACGCGTAATGACTCGATCTGTCTACCCGCCTCCCGGGTCCATCCGTACCAAGGCCCGCGGGTCCATCGTCCTGGGAGCGTCTCAGATAACGGCAACGGCCACGATCGGTTCCGTGAACATGGCAAAGGCGAGGCTCAACGTGACCGGGTGGACGTCCTCATCTGGTGCAGCCCCGATCGGCACTGACATCCCGGCGATCTCCCTGACGTCTTCCACCCAGATCACGGCATCGCGATCTACTGGCAGCACGGTCGTCGTCACCGTCAACTATGAGCTCGAGGAGGTGTACTGATGTTCATCTACGCACAGATCGAGGGCGGCAAGTGCGTCGCGCTGCTGCAGACCAATCGAGAGGTGGAGGCGCCGAACATGGTCCCCATCGAGTCGTATGACATGGCCTACCTGGGCCGGGCCTACGCCGATGGCCACTGGACCTGACGCCTGACGATTCAGCAACCGGCCCGCCACTGAGCGGGCTTTTTCATGCCTGTTGGGAGGAGCATGAAGATCACCGAACTGCACGAGCGCGCAGAGCAGCTCATCGCCGCATCCGCTCCGAAGGTCACCTACGCCGGAGGGGCGATGGGTGGTAGCGGGTTCCTGCTGGACGACAAGGTCATCGGCCTGCTTGGCCTGGCCATCGCCGTCGCGGGCTTCCTGGTCAACTGGTACTACAAGCGCAAGGACGACAAGCGGCTCCAGGTCGAGCATGAGGCGCGTATGGCCGAGCGGGGCTTCTATGAGCAGGGCTGATCAGCGTCGCCAGGATGGCTGATCCACAGGCAACCATCTACCAAGATCATCCCGGCTGCGCTTCGCCCTACGGGTGCGCAACGGTATTGAAGCAGCCTCTTCGTAGCTCCAACCACCGGCGCTTACTCGGCACCGAAATGCAGCGGAGGTGATGCCGTTTGCCTTTGCCACATCAACCCAGAGCCTCCCGTCAGGGGCCTTCAAGCTGTTGCTCTTGTTCTTGGCCTGCAGTGGGCGCTCAATCCATCTGCAATTCGATGGGCAGTAGTCGCCATTGACGTCGACCCGCTCAATGGTCATGTCATCGCTGTAGCCAGTCGCCTTCGACCAATCCAGGAAGTGGATGAACTCAGCCCACTCTTGGCATACGCGAATTCCTCGCTGACCGTAGTAGACGCTTCCGTCGGGAGCGCAACGGGCTCGCATGTTCTGCCAGATCGTGTAAAGCCTCGTTTTGGACTTGCCGTGCGTTCTCATGCGTTCGGCGATCTTTCCTTGTGATCCTTCACACCCACAGGAAAGCGACTTCCCCTTGCGCAAGTCGGAGCCGATTACTGCTCGTTCAGTGCCGCAATTGCACCTGCATAGCCAGAGGGCGCCACCTCTTGGGGTGTTGCCTGCCTGACAAAGCACCGACCAATGGCCAATTGACTGGCCTGCCATGTTGATGATGCGCGGGTTTTTAGCCATGCATCAACTGTACATATATCCAGTATGGAGCGCAAATGTCACGGCAAATGATCGTCCGAATTTCTGCAGCCGCACTGGCACTTTCTGCCGCTGCATTCGTTCGACTTACGCAGATGGAGGGCTACACAGAGCGCGCCGTCATCCCTGTCCCTGGTGATGTACCGACCTTCGGATTCGGCTCTACGAGGCGGGAGGACGGGACGCCAGTGAAGCTTGGAGACAAGATTGATGCGACGTCCGCCGTCCGCTTGAGCTTGTCAGAAATCCAAGGGGCCGAGGTGGAACTCAAGCGATGCGTTACCGCTGCGCTCACGCAGGGCGAATACGACTCGCTGGTCAGCCTTGCCTACAACGTAGGTGCAGCGTCTGTTTGCAAGTCCACGATGGTGAAGCTGCACAACGCAAGCCAGCATGAGGCTGCGTGCGCAGAGTTTGATAGGTGGACGTTCTTCCAGGGGAGGGACTGCAAGCTCGTTGAGAACAAATGTTCCGGCCTGGTCAAGCGCCGCGCCGCCGAGCGCGCACTGTGCGAGGGGAGGGCCTAATGAAGATCCTGCACGTCCTGGTGCTGCTGGCCGTCGCATTCTTGGCCGGCGGCGCCTTCGAGCACGCCCGCGCCAGGCGCAAGGCCATGGCCGATGAACTGGCCTCTGAGCGTGCCGCCCGAGTCCGTGAGGCCCAGGGCCAGCGCCGCATGATGGAGATTGCCGATGAACTCACCCGCTCGCGCCTGCAGTCTGAGCGCCTGGCTGCTGATGCTGCTGGCCGGCTGCGCCAGCTCGCCGAAGCCACTCCCGCTCCAGCCGCCAGCTGCCCCAGCCGAAATGAAGACGCCCGCCCCGCCGCCGGGGTCATTCGTGATGCGACTCGAGAGGATCTTGTCGAGCTCGCCCGCGACGCCGATGCCGTCGCCGACCGCCTCCGGGCCTGCCAGAGCACGCTGAAGGACCGGTGATGCGGTCCAACTGCCTCATCTGGGCGGTGCTGATGTACCTGCGCCGCCGTCGCCGCGGGGAAGAGGTCTACATGGCCGTTCGCCGGTCCAGGTGGGGCAAGTTCCCGCACTTCCTGGTTCTCCGCCGGTGCCGAGACGGTCGCTTCCGGGCGGTCAGCTACAAGCCCTCGGACCCACGCGAGCGGAAAGTTCCGCCGCCCCTGTTCAAGGGCCGGTCTCGGTGGGGGGATCTATGACCAGGCGGCACCACCACGTCTGACGAGACCCAGCGTCCTTCAGGTGTTCCGCCGGCTCGAAGCCGGCCAGCAGGAACCCGTCGCCGCCCATCTTTGTCAGAGCGCAGTCGTTGAGCGCCGGCAGGATCGGCATGGCGCCATTGCTCGGCCCGCAGTACAGGTTCGCCGTCGTCACCCTGCGCTCCTCGTACTGGTTCTTGAGCCACCAGCGCTCCACCCTCAGCCACCCCATTGCGGGCGGGCCGAGCTGGTCTCGGGCCAACGCCTTGCCGTCTTTCCGGAGCCTCACTACTGCCACTTTCATACTGTATGAATGTACAGCTTGAGGGCGCCGGGTGTCTTCTAACGAACCTCTCGAAACCGCGATAGAATGCGACCCTCTTCACGGGTATTCCGTTAGAAGAATCGGCACGAAAAGTGCACAGTTGCTGGAATGTCTAGGTGCTTTGGGAGCAGAGGGTCGCGAGTTCGAATCCCGCCGCCCCGACCATCTTTTTACCGCTGCACGTACCGCCGTGCAGCCCGCAAGACCTGATCGGTCCCGCCTCTGAACCGCCCTGGCCTCCGGCCTCGGCGGTTTTTTGCTTTTTGAGAAGGAGCGCCGGCTTGCATCGCCGGCCGTCGCGGGATTGATGCCTGCACCGGCCGGGCCTTTCGGGGCTGCCCCTACTGGTCAACCCGCTGGTTGCGGCCAGACAGGGGCTGACACAATCCGCGCAAATTTGCGGGGCTGCACCACAAGCGCGGCCGGCCGCCCGTCGGACCGCCGACGATCCAACATCGAGAACAGCATGGCCATCCAACACCTCAGCGACGAGCAGATTCGCAGCTGGAGCCGGGCAGAGAAAGACGCCTGGTGGTTCAACAACGTCTACCAGAAGGACATGCCGCAGCTGACGGCGCGCTCGGCACTGACCGGCTTCCTGCTGGGTCTGGTCCTGACGGCGACCGCGCTGTACATCGGCGCCAAGACCGGCGTGGGCATCGGCGTCGGGCTGACGTCCGTGATCCTGGCCTTCGCGCTGTTCAAGTCCCTCGCGAACTCCGGCCTGGCTCGCGACTTCAGCGTGCTGGAGAACAACTGCACGCAGTCCATCGCCACGGCCGCCGGCTATACCGTCATGCCGCTGATCGCCGGCCTGCCGGCCTACATGCTGCTCACCGGGCACATCATTCCCTGGTGGCAGCTGATGGTCTGGCTGATCGTCGTGTCCGTCCTCGGCGTGCTGGTGGCCTTCCCGATGAAGCGCCGCTTCATCAACGAGGACCAGCTGCCCTTCCCTGAGGGGCGCGCCTGCGGCGTGGTGCTGGACTCGCTCTATTCCGGCAACGGCGACGAAGGCCTCTACAAGGCCCGCCTGCTGGGCAAGGTGGCAGGCATCGCCGCCGTCTACCAGGCCCTCGTGAGCGATGGCTGGATGAAGCTCATCCAGTTCAAGATCCTGCGCATGGACCAGTGGGCCGGCATGAAGGAGCCCTGGCATTTCCATGAGCGCCTGGACGACTACTACTACAGCTGGGCCGTCAAGGCCGAGGCCTGGATCCCCAAGATCCTGGGTACCGAGCTGCGCACGCTGGGCCTGCGCCTGACGCTGGACATGGCCATGATCGGCGTCGGCGGCCTGATGGGCATGGCCGTGGCCACGAGCTGCCTGATCGGCGCGCTGCTGAACTTTGGCGTGCTCGCGCCCCTGATGATCCAGCTCGGCGACATCGCGCCGCGCGTGCGCCTGGACGGCACCGTCGTGCCGCTGAACCGCGCCGAGATCGTCAACCAGTGGTCCCTGTGGTGGGCCGTGACGATGATGGTGGTGGGGGCGCTGGTGGGCCTGCTGGCCAAGCCGGAGCTGTTCACGAGCATCTTCAAGCGCAAGTCCAAGGCCGAGGCGGCCGCCGCCGGTCCGGACATCCTGCGGGACATCGAGCTGCCGCTGTGGATCTCCTACGTCGGCGTGCCCGTCCTCGGCTTTGTCAGCGTCTGGCTGACGCACACCTTCTTCGGCGTGCCCTGGCTGCTGGGCTTCATCTCGCTGCCGCTGATCGTGGTGCTGACGGTGATCTGCGCCAATGCCATGGCCCTGACGTCGTGGACCCCGACGGGGGCGCTGTCCAAGATCACGCAGTTCACCGTGGGCGCGCTGGATCGCAGCAATCCCGCCTCGAACCTGCTGCCGGCCACGATGACGTCCGACATCGCGTCCAATGCCTCGAACCTGCTGTCGGACATCAAGCCCGGCTACATGCTCGGCGGCAAGCCGCGCCACCAGGCGCTCGGTCACATCATCGGCATCCTGGCGGGCACCCTGTCGGCCGTGCCGCTGTTCTTCCTGCTGTTCCTGCCGCCGGATGCGAATGGCGTGCGCAGCACGGCCACCATCGTCAGTGACAGCTTCGCCTTCCCGGCGGCGCTCCAGTGGAAGGGCGTGGCCGAGCTGATCGCCAAGGGCATCAGCCAGCTGCCGACCTCCGCGCTGATCTCCATGGCCGTGGCCGCCGTGACGGCCGTGGTCATCGAGGTGCTGCGCCTGCGCACGAAGGGCCGCTTCCCGCTGTCGTCCGTGTCCATCGGCCTCGGCGTCGTGCTGCCGCCGGATTCGGTGATCTGCATGTTCATCGGCGCGCTGCTGTTCTGGATCATGCACAAGCGCAACGAGGCCGACCCGAAGAGCGCGGGCTTCCGCCGCTGGGTCGAGGGCGCCGAGCCCATTTGTGCCGGCCTGATCTCCGGTGCCGCGCTGATGGGCATCGGCAATGCGCTGATCAACGTGATGATCTGACGCCCCGGGCCGGCGGCAGCGCCGGCCCCGCATGGCACAATTCCAGCCTGCTGATGCACGCCGAGTCGGGAGACTCGGCGTGCATCTCCACATTCAAGTTTCTGCCCGTAGCTCAACTGGATAGAGCAGCTGCCTTCTAAGCAGCAGGTCGGGGGTTCGAGTCCCTCCGGGCAGGCCATCGATGCCGCGCCGCTGCGCAGTCTGCAGCCATCCGCGCGTCGATGCGGACCCATGACTTTCCGGCGATGCGCGCCGCATGCCGCGCCGGGCATGATGCGGGGCTGCGATCGCCTCGAAAGGCTTTGCGATGACGATGCCATTCCCGCTTGCGCCTGTATGTCTCATGCTCGCCGCGGCCACGCTGCCGGCGCTGGCGGCGGCGCCACCGCAGGCAGACGCCACGCTCTGGCAGCGGGAATGCGCGTTCGCGGACACGATGGCCCGGCGCGACCTCGAGGCCTTCGGGCGCTTCGTATCGGAGCAGGCCGTCTTCCACAGCGGCCCGGCGCCCTTGCGGGGCAGGGCGGCAGTGCAGGCCTACTGGCAGCGCTTCTACACCGAGGCGCAGGCGCCGTTCAGCTGGTATCCCGACGTGGCGGAGCTGCTCGAGCCGGATCGCCTGGCCCATACGAGCGGGCCGGTGTTCGGGCCCGACGGCGCCCTCATCGCCCGATTCCACACGGTGTGGAGGAAGGAAGCCGATGGTCAATGGCGCGTCCTGCTGGACCACGGCGGCCCCGCGAGCGCTGGCGATCGCGAGCGGCATCCCCGGCCCGATCCCGCCGCCTGCCGCTGAGCCTCTTCAGCGTCTCTTCTCGGGGCGCTCGCAAGGAACGCGCTCCTGAGGGGCGCCCGGCTGCGCCAGCGCAACTGTCCTCGTGAATTGGGCTTCCTCGGGCTTTTCAGCGCCTGGCAAAAGCGTTACACCTGAGGGGTACGCGACTGCGATCGGGCAGCTCGCCCCAAGGAGAAGCTGATGCAAGCCACGAACGAGGCCCAGGCCCCTGGCTCCGAAACGACGGCCGCCCGCATGCGGGCGCTGATGGTGAGAGCGCCGAGCGCGCTGTGTTTCATCGACCACGGCACCTTCCAGGTGGTCAGCGAGCAGTTCAACCACCTCTTCGGCCACGGGGACGAGACCGACCTCTGCGGCCAGGCCACGCGGGGCATCTTCGTCTCGGACCTGTCCCATCAGGGCCTGATGGAACGCATGGGCGCGGCATTCAGCGCCGGTCGCCCGCTGGACGAGGAGATCGAGCACGTGCGCCGCGACGGGTCGCGCTTCTGGGGCCGCCTGCAGGCCACGCCCGTGCACTGGGACCAGCCCGCCGGCGAGGCACTGTGGATCATCGAGGACGTCACCGCCGCCCGCCAGCTGCGCATGCAGCCGACCTGGACGGCCAAGCACGACGTGCTGACCGAGCTCGCCAACCGCCGCGAGTTCGAACGCCGGCTCTCGGAGCACGTGGGCAGCCGCCGCCACGAGCCGGTGTCGGTGCTGTGGGTGGACGTCGACAAGTTCAGCGAGGTCGTCCATGGCATGGGCACCGAGGTCGCGGACCATTTCCTCTACGGCCTCGGCCAGATGCTGGTGACCAAGGTGCGGGCCTCCGACCTCGTTGCCCGTCTGGAGACCGACCATTTCGCCATCCTGCTGCCGGACTGCGACCAGCACTACGCCCAGATCGTGGCGGACAAGGTGCGCTCCTCGGTGGCGGCCTACCGGCTGCGTTGGGGCCTGCACCGCACGCGCGTGAAGGCCTCCGTCGGGGTGGTGCAGCTGCAGCCCACGCTCGAGACGGTCGATGCCGTGCTCGGCGCCGGTGCGCTGGCCTGCACCGAGGCCAAGGCGGCCGGCGGCGACAGCGTCCGCGTCTATGTGCCGGCGGGCACCTATGAGGAGCTGGCTGGCTGACGCGTCAATCGGCACCTCGTCAGAAGCCCGCTCCGGCGGGCTTTTTTGCGTCTGGCGTGCGGTGAAATTCGGCAGCTTCCCAGGTTTTGCGCACCCGGTGAGGGCGGGGCGCCGAAATTTCTGTGTCTTTTTGAGGCCGGAGGGCTAAAGTCTCGGCGTGATCGGTCGATAAGGCGGCCAATCACGGTCCATCTTTCGGAGATTTCCATGGCCATCAGCTTGAGCACCGCGCTTTCCGGCATGTCCGCGGCGAACGAGCGCCTGCGCGCCAGCTCCGAGAACCTCGCGGCGGCGGCCAAGCGCCCCGAGTCCGTCGAGGGGCAGGACCAGAAGCAGTCCGACACCCTCACGCGCGAGGCCACCAACGCGACGACGTCCGTCCAAGTGGAGAAGGAAATCGTCGAGCAGCGCTCGGCCACCTACGCCTACGTGGCGAACCTCAAGGTGCTGCAGAGCCAGGTGCGGGCCGAGGGCGCGCTGCTGGACATCAAGGCCTGAATTCGGTCCGGCCTGCGCCGGGCTGGCTTTTCGCTCCCCGTTCCCGGCTCCCGACGTCTGCACGCCTTGCGCTGCTTCGCCCCGCGCTGCCGCTACCGCCCGGCCCGGCGCGCCGACCCGGCCGTCTGGCCGAACAGCACTTCCCGGGCCTTGTCCGAGGTGAGCGGCTGGCGCTGCTCGGCCAGGACCTCCAGCCCCCGCTGCACGGCGGGCCGCTTCGCGATCTCGTCGAACCAGCCCTTGAGGTGCGGATAGTCTGACAGCTCGATGCCCTGGTTCTTCCAGGAGCGCAGCCAGGGGAAGACGGCGATGTCGGCGATGCTGTAGTCCTTGCCGCCGAGATAGGTGCTGGCCGCCAGGCGGCGGTTGATGACGCCATAGATCCGCTGCGCCTCGCGCGTGTAGCGCTCGATGGCATAGGGCAGCTTCTCCGGCGCGTAGAGCCGGAAGTGATGCGCCTGCCCCAGCATAGGCCCCACCGATCCCATCTGGAACATCAGCCACTGCAGCACCTCGTACTTGCCGCGGACGTCGGCGGGCAGCAGCCGGCCGGTCTTGCCGGCCAGGTACAGCAGGATGGCGCCCGACTCGAACAGCGACATCGGCTGCCCGTCCGGTCCGTCCGGGTCGACGATGGCGGGGATCTTGTTGTTGGGGCTGATCTGCAGGAAGTGTTGTTCAAACTGTGCACCGCTGCCGATATCCACTGGAACGACGCGATAAGGCAGGGCACACTCCTCCAGCATGATGTGGACCTTGTGGCCGTTGGGCGTCGCCCATGTGTAAACGTCGATCATCGTCGCTCTCCTGTCTGCCGCAACCGCGGTGCTCCTGGATGCACACTGCCTGCCCATGGTAATCAAACAGCTTCAACATTGGTTCGTGACTCGAGCAAGCGCCGCGCGCTGGAAGCCCATCGCCGACTGGGTCGAGTCGCTGGGCGGGCAGCTGCGCATCGTGGCGGAGGGCCACGGCTTCATCATCGACATGCCTCCTGGCCGCGCTGGCGGTGCGGTTCGGATCGAGTGGGGCCGCTCGCAGCGGGCCTACATCCCCGGCCATGAGCTGCGGATCCGCTACGAGGCCCGGCTGCATGGCGACCTGCAGATGATGGTCATCGAGCAGCAGCTGATGGACCAGCTCGAGGGCGCGGTCTTCGAGGCCTACACCGACACCCTGCGCACCCGCGTCGACACCGACACCCCCGAGGAGATGCGCTGGCTGGTGATGTTCCCCAAGCTGACGCAGATGAGCTCCAAGATCGTCCGTGCCCAGTTCGGCGTGCTGGGCGTGGCCCGCGAGCTGCTCCATGTGTGGATCGAGGGGCGGCTCAGCGAAGCGCTGGTGCGCATCTCCCAGGACCTCGTGACGCCCGGCCGGCCCTTCGTGCTGATGAGCATGCGCGGCAATCTCTACCTGCGCACCGCCATGGAGGAGCCGCGCGTGGGCGACGTGCAGGCGCTCTTCAAGCTCTGCGAGATCGCCGTCGAGGCGGCCGAGCGGGTGAGCCAGGCATTGGGCGATTCCAGCCCCTGGCCCAGCGTGCCCTCCAGCACCACGATGCACGGCACACTGCAGGAGCCGGATTCGCAGTAGGCGGGCACGAGGGCCCGCGACGGGCTCAGCCGGCCTTCTGGGCGAACTGCCAGGCCAGCTCGGCCATCGGGCGGGCCCCGGCGCCAGCCTCCCGCGCACGCTCGCTCGAGGCCGTGCCGTCCTCCACGCGTTTGGCGATGCCCTGCAGGATCGCGCCGATGCGGAAGAGGTTGTAGGCCATGTAGAAGTTCCAGTCCCGCTCGACGGCCGCAACGTCCGTGCGCCCGGTGCGCTCGCAGTAGCGGCGGATGTAGTCGCCCTCGGCCGGAATGCCCAGCGCGGCGAGGTCCAGCCCGGCCAGCCCGTTGGCGGCGCCCGCCTTGCGGATGTGCCAGGACATGCAGTGGTAGCTGAAATCGGCCAGCGGGTGGCCGAGCGTCGACAGCTCCCAGTCCAGGATCGCCAGCACGCGCGGCTGCGTCGGGTGGAAGACGAGGTTGTCCAGGCGGAAGTCGCCATGCACGATCGACACCTCGGCATCCGAGCGTGCCGCCTCCGGCACATGGGCCGGCAGCCACTCGATCAGCGCGTCCATGGCCTCGATGGGTTGCGTGATGGTGGCGAGGTACTGCTTGCTCCAGCGGCCGATCTGGCGCTCGAAGTAGCTGCCCGGCTTGCCGTAGTCCGCCAGGCCCACGGCCTCGGGGCGCACGCGATGCAGGGCGGCGATGACGCGGTTCATTTCGTCGTAGATTGCACCGCGTTCGGCGGGCGTCATGCCGGGCAGGCTCTGGTCCCACAGCACGCGCCCCTCGATGAATTCCATCAGGTAGAAGGCGCGTCCGATGACGGACTCGTCCTCGCACAGCGCCAGCATGCGCGGCACCGGCACGTCCGTCTGGCCCAGCGCCTGCATGACGCGGAACTCGCGCTCGATGGCATGCGCCGAGGGCAGCAGCTTGGCCACCGGCGCCGGCTTGGAGCGCATCACATAGGTCGCCGCGGGCGTGATCAGCTTGTAGGTGGGATTGGACTGACCCCCCTTGAACTGCTCGATCTGCAGCGGGCCGGCGAAGCCGGGCACATGGGCTTCGGCCCAGGCGGACAGCTGCTGAGCGTCAATGGCCTGCGAAGGAGGGCGGGTGCCGGTGAATGCGTCCATGGGATTCCAGAAGGGTGATGAATGAGGTGATGCGGGAGCCGGCGGCTCGGGCAAGACCTGACCCTCCGTCCCCGGTCAGCGCCCCGCGATGGCGAGCAGCTTGTCCTTGTTGAGCACCACCAGCCGGGTGGGTTCCACGCGCACGGCGCCGTCCCGCTCGAAGCCCTTGAGCTCCTGGTTGACGCGCTGGCGCGAGGCGCCGAGCAGCTGCGCCAGGTCTTCCTGGGCCAGCTGCAGGCCGATGCGGATCTCCTCGCCCTGCGAGATGCCGTACGAGCGCGCCAGCAGCAGGATCTGCTTGGCCAGGCGCGCGGCCAGCGGGCGGGTGTTGAGGTCCTCGACGGCATCGAACATCAGGCGCAGGCGGCGGCAGTTCAGTCGCAGCAGGGCCTCGTAGAGCTCGGTGTGGCGCTGCAGCAGCTCCTTGAAATCGGGCTTGCGCACGACCAGCAGGGTGGTCTCGCCATGCGCCGCCGCATCGTGCGTGCGGGGCATGCCATCGAAGAGGGAGATGTCGCCGAACCAGGTGCCGGGCTCCACATAGGTGAGCGAGACCTGCTTGCCGGCCAGCGATACCGAGCTGATGCGCACGGCGCCCTTGGCCACGCCCACCCATTCCTCGGCGGGCTCGCCCCGGCACGACAGCATCGTGCCGTCCGGGACCCGCTTCACCACCGCCCTTGCGAGGATGTCGTTGCGAAGGGGCAGGGACAGCTTGGAAAACCACGAACCCGACTCGATATTGCTGCGTTCGGAAATTGTAAGAACAGTGCTACTCATGCTTTGTCACGGCTGCGACAGGGGCCGGTACGACGTGACGACGGCGTGGACCGGGCGCTGGGCGGCCCATTGTCCACGAAGCGCCCGATGCGCGTGCGGCGTCGCAGAAACACGGTGCTAGCGCGGCAATTCAGTGTTTGGCCGACGGGTGGCTGGTGCTAGAGTCTGTTGCAAAGTACTTACATCCCGCATGGCCCGAACACCGACGCCCGCGCTTGTTGCCCGCCCGACCGTGCTGCCACGGCCCTCGGCGTTGGCCCTCCGCCTGTGGGCGGCCCTTGCGGTGGCGTCGTTTGCCACGGTGCCCGCCCGGGCGCTGACGGTGGGCCCGCCCCAGACCCACTCCGCCCTGTTCCAGCCGCTGCGGCTGGTGTTCCCCCTGCAGCTGCAGCCGGGTGAGAGCTTCAGCCCGGACTGTGTGAAGGTCGTTGTGGTGGCCGGCGAGAACCGCCTGCCGGCCGACCAGGTCCAGGTGCATCTGCAGGGTCGGACGGAAGGCGAGGTCAGCGCGGTGCGGGTGCACAGCCTCTCGCCGATCGACGAGCCGCTGGTGACCGTCAACCTCAGCCTGGGTTGCCCGACGCGCTTCACGCGGCAGTTCACGGCCCTGATCGATCCCCCCGCGTCGCCGGGCCGCCCCGACACGCTGCCGGCGGTGCCGGAGGGCGAGCAGCTGTATTCGCCAGCCTTGCGGGCGGCACTGGCCACCCCCGGATCCCGGCCCGGCGAGCTGCTGGCTGCGGGGCGTGCGGCGCCCGCCAGCACGCCGTCCAATGCCGCGCCCGACTTGCCCGTGGCACTGCCGAGTCTGCCCGCGAGCGGGGCGGCGGCGCCCGCCATCCGGACCGGCAAGGCCGTCCGACCGCCCCGGGTGAACAAGCCCCAGGGGACGACCGGTGCGGACACCGCCCCGCTGGCGAAGGCGGACCGCCAGGGCGCTGCCGCGCCTTTGCCGGCCCAACGCCCCGCCGCAAGGCTGCAGCTGGAGGCGCCTGAGGTGCTGAGCGCCCTGCCGGCCGCGGCGTCCGAGCCGGCCTCGTCTCCGACGCCGGTGGCCAGCCCTGCCGCACAGGAGCGCGTGACACAGCTCGAGGCCGAACTCGCCCGTGTGCGGGCCGAGAGCCGGGAGGTCAAGGAGGCGCTGCGGCAGCTGTCATCGCAGCTGCGCCAGCCGCAGGCCGCCGATCGCAACTGGCTGCTGATGCTGGCTGGCATCAGCCTGCTGCTGGCCGTCGCCTGCGGCTGGCTCTTCCTGCAGTTGCAGCGGCTGCGCCGTGCCTCGCACGAGGCGTGGTGGGCCGAGCTGTCCGACACCGATGACCGGCGCTCCGGCCGCAGGACGCCCAGCACCCCCGCGCCTCTCGTGGTGCCGCCGGAGACGTGGCCTTCGCCGGACGAACCCGACGCGCGGCAGACGGCGGCGGCCCCGCCAGCCACGCAGGTGGACATTCCCACCGACGTCGAGGCCGATGCCGGCCACGACTTCCTGAACAGCACCTTGCCCCCGGCCGACGACGCCCCCGACACGGTGCCTGTGTCCGACGATGCCGTCAGCCTGCAGCTCCTCGACATGCCGCAGTCGGACACCGGCCTGCAGCCGCTTCAGGCCTTGCCGGAACGTGCCACGGCGGCAGGCGTGAGTGTGGAGGAGCTCATCGACCTCGAGCAGCAGGTGGACTTCTTCATGGTGCTGGGGCAGCACGAGGCCGCCGTCGACCTGCTCTCGCAGCGCCTGCACGAGACCGGCCGGCAGACGGCCTTGCCGCATTTGAAGCTGCTGGAGATCCTGCAACGCCACGGGGACCAGGCCGGCTTCGAGCGCGTGGCCCGCGAGTTCGGTGAGCGCTTCCACGCACAGGCGCCTGTGTGGAGCGACGACATCGCGGCGGGCGAGGGCCTGCTCGCCTACGCACAGGCCTCGGAGCTGATCATCCAGAGCTGGCGGGATGCGGCCATGACCATGCAGCTCATCCAGACGCTGCTGGCGCATGGGGACCCGGACGGCCGCGCCTTTGACCTGGCGGCCTACCGGGACATCCTGATGCTGTATGCCGTGGCCCGCGACATCTCCGAGCACGAGGTCCGAGGGGCCGACATCGACCTGTTCCTGCCGCTGGACGGCGGCCGGCCCGGCAGCCCGACGTCCATGATGGCGACCATGCCCTGGCAGCGGCCCGGCGGCAGCCCGCCGATGCCGGGGCCCGTCGACCTGGACCTGGACCTTTCCGGCGGCTCGAAGCGCTGATCAGCGCGGCCGAAGGGGCGGCGAGCTGCCTCGCTCAGAGGCGGCGCAGCTTTTCGAGGGCCGTCTGCAGCGTCTCGTCCCGCTTGGCGAAGCAGAAGCGGATGAGGCGGTCGTCGCCCGGCTCTGCGTAAAAGGCCGACAGCGGAATGGCCGCCACGCCGATCTCCCGGGTCAGCCAGCGGCAGAACTCCTCGGGCGCCAGCGCCGAGGTGTCGCCCAGGGCGCTGTAGTCCACGCACTGGAAGTAGGTCCCCTCGCAGGGCAGCAGTTGCAGCCTCGAGCCGGCGAGCCCCTCACGGAAGAGGTCGCGCTTGCGCTGGTAGAAGGCCGGCAGGTCGAGGTAGGGGCGCGGATCCTGCAGATAGGCCGCCAGCCCGTGCTGCACCGGCGTGTTCACCGTGAAGACGTTGAACTGGTGCACCTTGCGGAACTCCGCCATCAGCGCCGCCGGCGCGGCGACGTAGCCGACCTTCCAGCCTGTGACGTGGTAGGTCTTGCCGAAACTGCTGATCACGAAGCTGCGTGCCGCGAGGCCGGGGAAGCGCGCCGCGCTCTCGTGCCGGCGGCCGTCGAAGACCATGTGCTCGTAGACCTCGTCGCTGATCACCAGCACGGAGGTCGGGGCCAGCAGGTCCGACAGCGCCTGCAGGTCCTCGGCCGGCCAGATGCGGCCGCTGGGGTTGTGTGGCGTGTTGATCAGCAGGGCGCGCGTGCGGGGCGTGATGGCGGCGGCGATGGCCGGGAGGTCGGGGCGGTAGCTGCCGGGCAGGAGCTTCACGCGCACGACGGTGCCGCCCGCCAACTCGATCTCGGGGCCGTAGGCGTCGTAGCAGGGCTCCAGCACGATGACCTCGTCGCCCGGATGCACGATGGCCAGCAGCGTGCTGAGCAGGGCCTGCGTGGCGCCGGCCGTCACGGTGATCTCGCGATCGGCGTCGTAGCGGTGGCCGTACAGCGCCTCCATCTTCGCGGCGATGCCCTGGCGCAGCGCCGGCACGCCCGTCATCAGCGGGTACTGGTTGTGGCCCGCCTTCATGGCCCCATGGACGGCTTCGACGAGTGCCGGGTCGCAGTCGAAGTCGGGGAACCCCTGGCCGAGATTGACGGCGCCGTGCTGCTGCGCGAGGGCCGACATGGTGCTGAAAATGGTGGTGCCGACGTGCGGCAGGCGGGAGCGGATCTCGGGCGTGAGGGTCATGGCAGGTGGGTCAGGAAGCCGCGGCGTGAGGGTGTGGTGTGATCGCGAGGTGTGATGGCGCGGAGTGATGGCACGGTCAGAGGTCGTAGTCGCTGGCCTCGCCGCTGAGCGCCCGCTGCAGCAGGTTGCGGTTCAGGCGATCGGAGAGCAGCTCCGCGAAGGCGTAGACGTAGTTGCGCAGGAAGGCGCCGCGCTTGAAGGCGACGCGCGCGGTGTTGAAGCCGAAGACATGGCCGAGCGGCCGTGCGACGAGGTCCCCGCCGGGCGGGTCGTCCCGCACGGCCATCTCCGCGACGATGCCCACGCCCATGCCGAGCCGCACATAGGTCTTGATGACGTCGGAATCGATGGCCTCCAGCACGATGTCCGGCTGCAGCCGGCGCGCGGCGAAGGCCTTGTCGATGCGGGTGCGGCCGGTGAAGCTGGGGTGGTAGGAGATCAGCGGCTCCTGCGCCAGCTGCTCGAGGCTCGGGCGCTCCACGGTGGCCAGCGGATGCTGCGCCGGGACCACCAGCACGTGCTGCCATTCGTAGCAGGGCAGGGTGACCAGATCCTCGAACTCCGCCAGCGACTCCGTTGCGAGGCCGAGGTCGGCGGTCTCGTCCAGCAGCATGCGCGCCACCTGCTCCGGATTGCCCTGGTGCAGGCTCACCTGGACCTGCGGGAACTGCCGGCGCAGCTGCGCCACGGGCGCGGGCAGCACGTAGCGCGCCTGCGTGTGCGTGGTCGCGATGCTGAACTTGCCGGCATCCTGCTTGGAATACTCCTCGCCGATGCGCTTGAGGTTGTTCACCTCGCGCATGATGATCTCGATGGACTTGAGCACCTGCAGCCCCGGCTCCGTCACGCGCCGCAGGCGCTTGCCGTGGCGCGAGAAGATGTCCACGCCCAGCTCTTCCTCGAGCTCCAGGATGGCCTTAGAGACGCCCGGCTGCGAGGTGTACAGCGCCTTGGCGGTCTCTGTGAGGTTGAGATTGCGGCGCACCGCCTCCTGGACGAACTTGAACTGGTGCAGGTTCATGCGGGGGCTCCAGGGTCAGGTCTTGCCGGACGGCTCGGCCAGCGGGGCCAGGCAGGCCTCGGCCATGGCCTCGATGATGCGGGGCTGCTCGCCGAGCGGCGCCTGCAGCGTCCACTCGACGCGGCCCTCGTGCAGTGCGCGCTGCTGCTCCACGAGCACCGGCAGGTCCCGCTGCACATGGCCGCCGCTGCCGAGGAACATGGGCACGACATGGATGCGCGTGCAACCCTGGGCGATCAGCGTGGCTGCCGCGGCGGCGAAGTCCGGCTGCATGAATTCGAGGAAGGCCAGCGCCACGGGCTGCCCCGGGCGCTGCTGAGCGATGCGGCGTGCCACGGCCTCGAAGGGGCCGGCCCAGCGGGGGTCGCGGGCACCGTGGGCAAAGAGAAGCAGTCCGTCCATGCGTGATCCGGGTCAGCGGTAGCGCACCAGCCAGCCGAAGGCGGCCAGCGAGATGCAGAGGTAGAGGAGGCTCGGCGCGGAGGCCACGGCCCAGGGCGACCATTGCTTGAGCAGGCCCAGGTGGCCGGCCAGGTTGTTGAGCAGCACGAAGCTGATCCCGCCCATGATGCCGCCGAACACCTTCAGGCTGATGCCGCCGGCGCGGCCGTGCAGGTAGGCGAAGGGCAGGGCGAGCGCCACCATCACGAAGCAGGCGAGCGGGTACAGCGCCTTGCGCCAGAACTGGATGTCGTACTGCTGCGCCGACTGTTCCTGGGCCGAGAGATGCTGCGTGTAGCGGTACAGCTCCAGCGTGGACATCGACCAGGGCGGCAGCACCGCCGCACTGACCACGTTGGAGCTCAGGCCGCCATGCCACTCCCATTCGTCGAGGTGGCTCTCCCAGACGCGCGCACGCTGGCCGGCCTCCGCGGTGGTCCACTGGCTGCGCTCGACGTCATAGAGGCGCCACAGGCCGTCCTTGTCCACCTGCGCGCGGCGGGCCTCGGTGCGGCTCAGCAGCCGGCCCTGGGCGTCGAACTCGAACAGGCGCACGCCGCTGAGCTCGCCGCTGACCGAGGCCGACTTGACGTTGATCGAGAAGCTGCGCTCGCCATCGGCCACCGTCTGCCGGTCCTTCAGCCAGACGCCGGGCGTGCCGCTGGCCGCGACCTCGCGCGGGTCGCGGCGCAGCACCTCGGCCTGCTTCTCGGCCCACGGCGCCACATAGTCGCCCACGACAAAGGTCAGGGCGCCGAAGACGGCGGCGAGCACGGCCAGCAACCCGAGGGCGCGCCCGGGGCCGAGGCCGCCGGTGCGCAGGATCGTGAACTCGCTGGATTGCGCCATGCGGGCCAGCGAGAAGATGCTGCCGATCAGCACGGCGATCGGGAAGATCTCGTAGAAGTGCGACGGCATCTCCAGCAGCGCGAGCAGGCTGGCCAGCATGGCCCCGCCGCCGCGGCGGTTGGCGCGGTCGAGCTCCTCGATGAAGCCGATGAAGAAGAAGAGCGAGAGGAAGGCCACGGCGACGAAGATCACCGCGGTGACGATGTCCCGGTAGAGCAGGCGGCGGACGGTCTTCATGCGCAGGCCCCCGGCTTGTCGGCCGCGCCGGCGGCCCGGCGCGGCCCGCGGGCCAGGCAGAAGCGGTTGCTGTTGTCACGCCACCAGAGCAGCAGCATCGCGAGCACGAAGGCCGAACCGTGCAGCGCCAGCAGGGCGCGCGGCAGCGTGGTGCGCTCGTTGGCCACCCAGGTCTGGGTCAGGTTGATGAGGTTGTAGTAGATGATGAAGCTCAGCAGGGCCACCAGCAGGTTCCAGTTGCTCGCGCGGCGCGGGTTGCTGGCCGACAGGCCGATGCCCAGCAGCACGAGGTTCATCGCACCCAGGGCCAGACCCACGCGCCAGGTGAGCTCGCCCAGGTTGCGCGGTGTGGGCTTGCGCAGCAGGTCGAGGCTGGAGGTGGCCTTGGGCGGCAGCTCGGCGTCGGTGCGCTCGACCTGCGTGTCCATCAGCACGCGGTAGTGCTCGAAACGGGAGAGGGTCTTGTCGCCGCTGTCCTTGTCGATCTCGTTGCGCTGGCCCTGCGAGAGCGTCAGGAAGCGGTCGTTGCCCTGGAACTCGATCTGCCCGCGGTGCGCGGTGGTCACGGACTCCTGCGCCTTCTGCTCCGTCAGGATGAAGACGTTGCGGCCCACGCTGCCGTCCTTGCTGTCGCGGTCGATGAAGAACACGCGGCTGCCGTCACGCGAGGTCTGGAACTGGCCCGGCGCGACGCGGGAGAGGTCCGAGCGCTTCTCGTAGCGCTCGCGCAGCTGCTCGCTGTTCTGGTTGCCCCAGGGCCACACGACGAGCTGCAGCACCGCGACGGCCACCAGCACCGGCGCCGTCATGCGCAGCACGGGCTTCACGAAGCGCGACAGCCCCACGCCGCTGGCGAACCAGATCGTCATCTCCGACTCGCGGTACATGCGGCCGAGGCAGGCCACGATGGCGATGAACAGCGCCAGCGCGAAGATGATGGAGAGGTAGCCCAGGCTGGTGTAGCCGAGCAGCAGCAGCACGTCCTGCGGCGCCACGCTGCCCCCGGCCGCCTGGCCCAGGGTGCGGATCAGCAGATACGTGAGCACGACGGTCAGGATGACGATCACGGTCACGCCGAAGCTGCGCGCCAGATCCTTCCTCAGGGTGGAATCGAATAACATCCGAGCACTTTACTAATTGCACCGCATTATGGACTTCCGTACTCAGTCTGCGTCCCTGGACGCCCTGGCCGGCATCAATGCCGACGCCCTGATCGTCGTGATCGCCGGCGAAGCCCTCCCGGCGAAGCTGGACAAGGCCGTGGCCGACGCGGCCAAGGACGCCATCAAGCTCGGCGACTTCGAGCTCAAGGCCGGCAAGACCCTGCTGGTGCAGCGCGCCCCCGGCGTGAAGAGCGCCCGCCTGGTGCTGGCGGCGGCCGGCCCGGCCAGCCTCAAGAGCGCCAAGGCCGCCGTGGCCGCCGCGCTGGGCCTCGTCAAGGCCCGCAGCGCCGCCCACGCCGCCGTGATCTACCTGGGCTTCGAAGGCCTGGATGAAGCCCTGGCCGAGCAGACCGCCCTGGCCGCCGCCGACGCCGTCTACACCTACCGCCACACCAAGCCCAGCGCCCCGGCCGCCTCGGCCCTGAGCAAGCTCACGCTGCTGGCCGACAAGGCCGCCGCCAAGGCCGTCAAGCTGGGTCTGGACCGCGGCCAGGCCATCGCGGCCGGCGTCGAGCTGGCCAAGGAATGCGGCAATCGCCCCGGCAACTACGCCACGCCGACCTTCCTGGCCGAGCAGGCCAAGGCCCTGGCCAAGAGCCATGGCATCAAGGTCGAGATCCTGGACCGCAAGGCCGTCGAGAAGCTGGGCATGGGCTCCTTCCTGGCCGTCGCCCAGGGCTCCGATGAGCCGCTGAAGTTCATCGTCGCCAAGTACGAGGGCGCGCCCAAGACGCAGGCGCCCGTGGTGCTGGTCGGCAAGGGCCTGACCTTCGACTCGGGCGGCATCTCGCTGAAGCCCGGTGCCGAGATGGACGAGATGAAGTACGACATGGGCGGCGCCGCCGGCGTGCTGGGCACCCTGCGTGCCGTGGCCGAACTGAAGCCCAAGCTGAACCTGGTCGTGCTGATCCCCTCCTGCGAGAACATGCCCAGCGGCAAGGCGCTGAAGCCGGGTGACGTCATCACGTCCATGGCCGGCCAGACCATCGAAGTGCTGAACACCGACGCCGAAGGCCGCCTGATCCTGTGCGATGCGCTGACCTACGCCGAGCGCTTCAAGCCCGCGGTGGTGGTGGACGTCGCCACGCTGACCGGCGCCTGCGTGATCGCCCTGGGCGGTGTGCGCAGCGGCATGTACGCGAGCGACGACGCCCTGGCTGCGGCCCTGAGCGCCGCGGGCGAGCAGGCGCTGGATCCGTGCTGGCGCATGCCCCTCGACGAGGAGTACGAGGAAGGCCTCAAGAGCAACTTCGCCGACGTGGCGAACGTCGGCTCGCGGGCCGGCGGCTCCATCACGGCGGCCCTGTTCCTGAAGCGCTTCACCAGCAAGTACCGCTGGGGCCACCTGGACATCGCCGGCACCGCCTGGAAGAGCGGCGCGGCCAAGGGCGGCACCGGCCGTCCCGTGGGCCTGCTGACGCACTTCGTGCTGTCCCACGCCAAGTGATCGCGGGCCGGTCGTTCGGGAGTGCACACGTGCTGAGGGCGTTGTGCCGGAGGCCGCATGGCGGCTGAGGTCAGCTTCTACACGGGCGTCTCGGACCGCCTGCACTTCGCGACGCGGCTGCTGCGCAAGGCCTACAGCAGCGGGGCGCAGGTCCTGGTGCTGGGGCCGGCGTCGCTGCTGGCGCGGCTCGACGCCGCACTGTGGACGCAGGACCCGACCGACTTCATTCCCCATGTGCTGGTGCGCGAGGGCGTCGATGCCGCGCTGCTGCGTGCGACGCCGCTCGTGCTGGCGGAGCGGCAGGACGCCGCCCCGCACTGCCGCACCGTCCTCAACCTGGGGGCCGACTTCATGGCGGACGTCGCGTCGCTGGACCGGGTGCTGGAGGTCCTCTCCAGTGAGCCGGAACAGGTCCAGGCGGGGCGTCGCCGCTACAAGGCCTATCGCGAGATGGGCCTCGACATCAAGCATCACGAGGTCAACGCATGAGTTCGAACGGCACCCGCGTGGTGCCCACCCTGACGGAGGTGCTGGATGAGCAGCGCCTGGGCCGTCCGGCCGGCGGGCTGAACCCGTCCGGCGGGCCGGACCGCCGCCCCCTGCACGACGAGCTCGTCCCCATCAGCCTGGACTGGGGCGACGAGCCCACCTCGGCCGATGACGCCGCGGTGCACGGCGAGGGCGACGTCATGACGCCGTGGCAGGTGGTACGTCCGCGTGATCCATTGGCGGCGCCGGACGATGCGCCCTTCATTGACCTCTCCATCGACGTCGCCCCCGTGCAGGCGCCTGATCTGCAGACGCAGGTGCTGGACGTCTACCCGACGCTGCCGTCGTCGCCGGCTCTGGCCAGCGCGAGCCTGCGCCCGCTGATGGCGGACGGGGCGGACGGCACCGACGCTGGCGATGGGGCACCGAACCTCGCCGCGCTCTCCGCGTCGGTGGTGGGGCACGATCCCGCGGCGCCGCTGCCGCCGCTCGCGCCGTCTCCAGATCTGCCGGACCTCGTCCTGGACCTGTCACCGCTGACTGCACTCGACATCGAGCCGCCCGCGGTGGAAATCGTGCACGAGGAATTCGTCGAATCCGTCCAGCCGCCGGTGGCCGTCACGGACATCCCCGCGTTCCTGCGCGTCGCTCCGCCGGCCGTCGCCGAACCGACGATGCCAGCGCCGATGCCCGTGCCGATGCCCCTGCATGTGGCCGTGTCTGCGGACGTCTCTGCCGACGCTTCTTCGGAGGATTCGGCCGATCAGCCGGTGGAGGAGATTGCGGAACCCCCACCGGCACTCGTCACGCTGGCTGCTGCGCCGGTCGTGACGGCCGGGTCTGTGCCGACGTCGCCTGCAGCCGCTGACGGGGGCGCGCACCCGCCGCCTCTGGACCCGGGCACGCTGGCGGTTCGGCAGACCGGCGGCCATCTTCCCGGGGTCAGCGAGGAACGGCTCCAGGCCATCATCCAGGAGGCCCTGGACCGGCTGTTGCGCGACGAGCTGCCCAGCGCGCTGGTCGAGACGCTGATCCGGCTGTCGCCGCAGCTGTCGGAGTCGCTCATCGAGTCGCTCAAGCCCAGCCTGCATCTGCATGTGATGGAGGCGCTCGGCGCCGAATCCCTGGGCACGCCGGACGGCCGCCCCCAGGCCTGACGCGGCAGCGCGTCGTCCCACCCTTGCGAGCCCCTCGGCGGGGCTGTCCGCACCCGGACGGCGCAGCCCTGCCTGGTGCTGGGGCGCGCTCGGTGGACGCCCTCGAAAAGGGTCTGTTGCGGGGCACGCAACGCGCATCGGGTCCTCGCGGTTTTCCACGCTTTCCCCATGGAGGCGGCCTCGGATTTGGAGTATGGTCTGCGCCGTTGAGCAATCGACAACATAAAGCTCTCCTTCTTCCAACTCGGAGGTTATTCATGCAAGTCAAGTTGAATGTGGTTGTGGGTGCTGTCGCCCTGATGCTGGGCGGTACCGCGATGGCTCAGGACCTGGTCGTGAAGATCGGTCACGTGGGTCCCACGAGCGGCGGCATTGCCCACCTGGGCAAGGACAATGAGTTGGGCGCCCGCATGGCCATCGACGAACTGAACGCCAAGGGCGTGATGATCGGTGGCAAGAAGGCCAAGTTCGAACTGCTGGCCGAAGATGATGCTGGCGATCCCAAGCAGGGCACGGCCGCAGCACAGAAGCTGGTGGACTCCAAGGTCAACGGCGTGATCGGTCACCTGAACTCGGGCACGTCGATCCCGGCTTCGAAGGTGTACAGCGACGCTGGCGTGCCGCAGATCAGCCCCTCGGCGACGAACCCGAAGTTCACGCGCAATGGCTACAAGACCACGTTCCGCGTGGTGGCCGATGACGTGCACCTGGGTGGCACGCTGGGCAAGTACGCCGTGACGCAGCTCAAGGGCAAGGCGATCGCCGTGATCGATGACCGTACGGCGTACGGTCAGGGCGTGGCGGACGAGTTCGAGAAGGGCGTGAAGGCGTCCGGCGGCAAGGTGGTGGGTCGCGAGTTCACCAACGACAAGGCCACGGACTTCAGCTCCATCCTGACCTCGCTGAAGGGCAAGAAGCCCGACGTGATCTTCTTCGGCGGCATGGACGCCGTGGCAGGCCCGATGCTGCGTCAGATGAAGCAGCTGGGCATCGAGGCGAAGTTCATGGGCGGCGACGGCATCTGCTCGGGCGAGCTGCCCAAGCTGTCGGGCGGCACGATGGGTGACGGCCAGGTGGTGTGCGCCGAAGCCGGTGGCGTCGAGGGCGAGTCCAAGAAGTCGATGGACGACTTCAAGGCCAAGTTCAAGGAAAAGTACAAGGTGGACGTGCAGATCTACGCCCCCTACGTGTACGACGCGACCAAGGTGATGGTGGCGGCCATGGAGAAGGCCGGCTCGGCTGACCCCGCGAAGTACCTGCCGGTGCTGGCCAAGACCGAAGGCTTCAAGGGCGTGACGGGCACGATCAGCTTCGACGGCAAGGGCGACATCAAGAACGGCGCCCTGACGCTGTACACCTACAAGGGCGGTGCCCGCGAGCAGATCGCGGTCGTGCGCTGACGTCTCCCCGCCGGGGGAGTGACCCGGCAATCTCACGCGGAAATGTTGGAGCCGCCGCCGTTGGGGTCAGGTCTTGCCTGATGCCGCGGCGGCGGCGTCCATTGGGGCGCCGGATCAGCCGACGCGGGACGCCTGGCCCTGACGCCGCGCCGCGGCGACGGCCGCCAGCGCCGGCATCAGGTCCTTCCAGGCCACGGGATCGAAGCCCGGCGGGCAGCGCAGGGCGGCGGCCGTGATCGGCGGCAGCGGCCCCTTGCTCGCGAAGACGATGGTGTTGCTGCAGTCCTCGTCGCCCAGCGCCAGCACCTCGCCGTCGAAGCTGCGTTCGATGCGGGACAGGTGCAGGCTGAAGTCCGCGTGGCCGGTGTGCAGATTCACCACCAGCAGGCCGCCGGGCTGCAGCGCATCGCGGCAGTCGTCGTAGAACTGCTGCGAGCACAGGGCGGGCGGCTGGCCGTCGTAGTCGAAGCCATCGACCATCAGCACCTCCAGCGGATAGGGCGCGAAGCGCACGAACTCGGCGCCGTCGCCGAGCACCACCCGGAAGCGCGCGTCATCCTCGGGCACCTGGAACTCGTGCCGCAGCGCCAGCACATGCGGGTTGATCTCCACGACCTTGATGCGGGTGCGCGGCAGCTGCCGCTGGCAGAACTTGGCCAGCGAGCCCCCGCCGAGGCCGATCATCGCGAGCGTCGCGGGCTGCGGCTTGAAGAGCAGTGCGGCCATCATGGTGCGGGTGTAGGCCAGCGCCAGGGCGTGCGGCGCCATGAGGTTCATCGTGCTCTGGATCTCGTCCATGCAGAAGTGCAGGGACTTGCTGTCCAGCGTCTCGCGGACGTAGGGCCTGACGTGCTGGGTGCTGTCGGCGTCTTCCAGGGGGAAGAAGGAATCGTGAGGGGGCATGGGCGGGAGGCAGGGCGGCTGGCAGTGGCCCGGGTGGGCCGAATGAGCTGCCATTGTCGCCGCCGGGGCGCTCAGAAGATCGAGCGGCCCGTGAGCGTGGTCAGCCATTCCAGCGCGGCCACGCCGGCCAGTGAGTTGCCGTTGGCGTCGAGCCCGGGGGACCACACGCAGATGCCGCACAGATTGGGAATGAGCGCCACGATGCCGCCCCCGACCCCGCTCTTGGCCGGCAGCCCCACGCGGAAGGCGAAGTCGCCGGCGGCGTCGTAGGTGCCGCAGGTGAGCATCAGGGCGTTGAGCCGCTTCGAGAGGCTCGGCGTCAGGAGTCGCTCGCCACTCCAGGGCAGCTCCCCGTGGTTGGCGAGCAGCAGCATGGCGCGGGCCAGGTCGACGCAGTCCATCTCGATGGCGCAGTGGCTGCAGTAGGCATCGAGGATGCGGTCGACCGGGTTCTGCAGGCGGCCGAAGCTGCGCATGAAATGGGCCATGGCGGCATTGCGGTCGCTGTGGCGGCGCTCGGACTGCGCGACCCGCAGGCTGTAGTCGATGGCCGGGTTGCCGGAGAGCTTGCGCAGCAGGTCCACGAGCGCGCTCTCGGGCTGCACGTGGCGTGTGCACAGGACGTCGGTCACCGCCAGCGCCCCGGCGTTGATGAAGGGATTGCGTGGCCGCCCGCCCTCGTGCTCCAGCTGCACCAGCGAGTTGAAGGGCGTGCCGGAGGGCTCGCGGCCCACGCGCTCCCAGAGGGCGTCCCCCTCGTGCTGCAGGGCCTTGAGCAGCGCGAAGAGCTTGGAGATGCTCTGGATGGAGAAGCGCTCCCTCGAATGCCCCGTTTCCCAGACCTGACCGTCGATGCTGACGATCGCCATGCCGAACTGCTCGCGCGGGACGCGCGCCAGTTCGGGGATGTAGCTCGCGACCTGACCCTGGCCGAGCAGCGGCTGGACGCGCGCGGCGATCTCCTGCAGGGCGGCGTCGAAGTCGGGGCAGGGCGGGGCGGTGAGGCGGCTCATGGCGGGATGCTAGCGCCGCGAGCCGCCTGAATCCTCCGCGCTGTGGCGTCCGCCCGCCACCCATCCTTCCGATCTGGTGATCGCAGGCTTGCCGCTCGTGGCACAGCTGGGGCGTGCGCCAGCGTCAGGGCGCTACGAAGCTCTCCTTGCCCGCCTTGCGCTCCTCCTCGGCCAGGCGCACGTCAAGCTCGTCGACCACGCCATCGTGGTTGCGGTCGTGCAGCTGGAACATGCGCAGGCCTGCGGCCTGGAACTCCTCGCGGGTGATGCTGCCGTTGCGGTCGGTGTCGAGCACGCCGAAACGGACCTTGGCCTGACGCATCTGGCGCTGCAGTTCCTCGCGCCGCTTCTCTGGATCGACGATCTTGCCGACGCGCTGCATCAGGCGGCCCTCGAACTCGCCGAGGTACTCGGCCTCGCTCAGCAGGCCGTCGGCATTGAAGTCGATGCGCGTGAACTCGACCTCGCGGCCCAGCTTCAGCTCCGCCAGGGTGACCTGGCCATCGCCGTTGAGGTCCTGCTCGCTGATGAAGGTGCCCGTCGAATGCGAGGCGGCCCAGGCCGGCAGCAGGACGAGGGCAAGGAGGGCGGGGAGGGTGAGGATCAGGGGGTGTTTCATGAGCAGGGCGTCAGGGTTGGGGCTGGACTTCCAGCGTGAGCGTGGCGGTGTGGCTCAGCCACAGGGAGGGATGGCCGGGCGCGGGCTGGCGCACGCGCACCTGCAGCAGATAGACACCGGCCGTCGGGGGTGTGAATCGCACCTCGCCGGCGGCATCGCTGCGGTACTGCGGTTCAGCGGGCTTCTGCGCGGTGTACTGCTGCCCATCGGCGATGACGGTGAGGGTCTGGCCTGCCAGCGGCTGGCGGTTCTCGCGGATGCGCACCGTGACGGTCTCGCCGGCATAGACATCCTGCGGCGGGGTGACGGGGTAGATCTCGAGGCCCTCGGTCGCGTAGTCCACGGCGCTCGGGCGGCCCCGGCTGACGTAGACGTCCGCACGGGTCAGGCTCTGGACCTCGATGGGCGTGTCACCGGGCTGGATCTCGTCCCGCCCCTCGGTGAAGTGCACCTGGCCCTGGCGCAGCACGGCCTTGGCCACGCGCCCCTTGCGCACGCCCGAGGACACGAGGTAGGTGCCCTGGGCCTCCAGCGGAACCTCCAGGTAGATGGCGTCCTTCAGCACGGCGGCCGGCGTGAGCGGCTGGCGGCGCCCGTCCGGCCCGATCAGATGGAAGGCGTCGGACTTCATGGCCACATCGGGGCGCAGCCCGCCCTCGGCGAAGGAGGCCTCTACGGTGACGTGCTTGCGCTCGGCGTCGGCGCTGAAGGTGTTGGGCTTGAGGTAGGGCGAATGGGCCTGGGCGGCGGCGCTCAGCAGGAGCAGCGCGGGCCAGGCGGCGGGGCGGAGGCGAGGGAGTTTCATGAGGGCGAGCGTGGGTTGAGAAGAATGGGGAGGGTGGGGAAGACGGATCAGTGCAGGCTGAAGCGGATCGGGTACTCGATCCAGGCGGCGAGCCGCTGCTCGCCCTGCCGGGCCGGTTGGTAGGGGCAGGCCGCTGCCACGCGCCGCGCGGCCTCGTCCAGCAGGCGCCAGCCGCTGGCGGCCTGGACCTGCACCTCGGCCGCGCGGCCGTCCTCGTCGACCCGCACGCGGACGATGACGCGGCCCTCGATGCCGCGGTCCCGCAGGAGGGCCGGGTAGTGGCGCTCGGCCTGGTGCGCCCGGCAGGCCTGGTGGTCCGGAGGCAGGGTGGCCGGGACCCAGGCCGTCGTGGTCGTGGTCGTGGGCAAGGGCAAGGGCAAGGGCAAGGGAGACGGGACGCTGGCGGGCGGGGTCAGGTCTTGCGCAAGGCGCAGCGGCGCCGGCTTGGACTGGCTTTCACCGGGATCCGCTGGCTGAAGACGAGCGCTCGTCGCGCTGGCGCCTTCCCGCGGGCCCTCCGCGAGCTCGAGCGGTGCGATCAACAGAGCCGCCGGCGGCATGGCCTCAAGCGGCAGGGCTGCGGCCAGGCGCGGGGGCGTTGCCGTCGTCGCAAGCAGGCGCACCGCCACGGCCGGGCGGCCCGGCGGCGCCGTCCGCGCGCCGGGCGGATCGCCCAGGCTGCTCCAGGCCCACAGCGCGAGCCCATGCAGTAGCGCGGTCGCGACGAGGCCGGGGCGGTTCACAGGGCGCCCTTCACGCCGACAGCGGCGAGCGGTGGCACGGCGCAGCGCATGGCTCAGAGCTCGGCGCGCAGCGAGACCTGCAGCTGGCGCCCCGGCGCCGTGTAGGCATCGAGGATGGGACTGTTGGCGGCGATGCCGCGGACGTCGCTCCAGCGCCAGTATTTGCGGTTGCCGATGTTGTTGACGAAGGCGGTCAGGCGCAGGTCGGGTCGCAGGCGGTAGCTCACGCCCAGGTCGATGACGTCGTGCGCCGGCGGCAGGAAATAGCTCGCATTGCTGGCGCGGGCCGCCTGCTTGGCCGCGACGTGCTGCCATGCCGCCTGCAGATCCCAGTCCCCACGCACCCAGCGCGCGGCCGTGGTGACGCGGGCGGGCTGCACGGTGTCCAGCGGGGCGTCGACGCCGGCCCGGGTCGTGTCGCCCCGGGTGTCGGCCAGCGCGGCGCTGAGCGTCAGGCCCTCGGCCGCCTGCCACACGAGGCGGGCATCCAGCCCGTGGATGCGGGCCTGCGCGAGGTTGACGTACTGGAAGACCAGCGGATCCGCCGGCGTGCCCTGGCCCTGCACAATCTCCTGGCTGATGAAGTCGCGGTAGCGGTTGCGGTAGGCGCTCAGCTGCCAGCGCACATCCCGGCCGAGCGTGCCGCGCACGCCCAGCTCCAGGCTGTTGGCGTGCTCCGGGCGCAGGTCCGGGTTGCCGATGCTGCGGTAGCCCTGCGCGGGATTGGCGAAGCCGTTGTTGACCTGGTCGGGCGTCGGGGCCCGGAAGCCCTGGGACCACTGCAGATAGGGCTGCAGCGCCGGCTGCAGGCGCCAGATGACGCCCAGGCGCGGCGTCACCGCCTGGTCGGACAGCGACACCACGGCGCCGCCCGTATAGCCCTCCGTGGACGGCTTGAGCGCATAGTGCTCCAGGCGGATGCCGGGGATGACGCTGAACTCGCCCGCCTCGATCTCGTCCTGCAGGAAGGCGCCGGCCAGCGTGTAGCGCGTGTCCGGGAAGGGCTTGTTGGGGAAGCTCTCGCCGGCCGGCGGCACGGTGCCGTCACGCAGCGCGCTGATGCGGTTGCGGCTCAGCTCCAGGCCGTAGCTCAAGCGTTGCCCGGGCAGCTGCGTCTGCGCCTGCGTGCTCAGGCCCAGCAGCTGCTCGCGGTAGAGCCCGTCGCGGGTGCGGTCGGCGGTCTGGTAGCGGTCCTCGGCGGAGAACTGGCGGGTCTTGCTGTCCTGCGTGTAGACCTGGGTGCGCACCACCTGCACCCACGGCGCCTCGAGGTCCTCGTAGCGGTGCTCGAAGGACAGCCGCTGGCGGTCGAGCTGGTCCTGCGCCTGCAGGCCGATCACGGCGGTGGCGGGGGTCTTGGCGTCGATCACGGGGACGACGGCGCTCAGCACGTCGGTGTCGGTGCGGCGGCGCCGGGTCTCCAGCGTGGCCAGCAGCGCATGGCGCGCATCGAGCTGGAACCCCAGCTTAGCCAGCACGCTGCGGGCCTGGAGGGTTGGCCGGGATTTAAGAAATTTTCGCCAAAATATCATCTAAGTTATTGATTTATCATGAAACAATGACTTCAAACTTCATGACCTAGAGGATCTTGATCTTCACGTTCATGGGTTCTACAGGAATGCGCAGATCCATCGTGTAGTCGCCGTAGCGATTCAAATGGATGTTTCGGTATGGGGACAGCGCACCAAGGGTCTTCTCATCGATCTGGTGCTTCCCTTCCCTCCTCAATTGCGCGAGTACGCCAGACATACGGTGCACGTTGTTGAGGATCAGCATGTTCGTGACCAGATGGTTGTACTTGACGACCTTGCGTTGCTCGTGGCGCACGTTTTCCGCGATGACGCCTTGATTGCCGAAGAACGTCCACTGGGCGAAGTTGTTGAACTCTTCGCTCTTGTTGGTCGCTGCATTGATCGTCTTACGGAGCTGCGGATCGCTTATATACCGGAGCAGGAACATCGTGCGCCGGGCCCGGCCCAGTTCTCGAAACGCGAAGTAGAGCTTGTTCTTCCTGCTCGCGCTGCCCAGTCGCCGTAGCAGTGTCGACGGTGTGATCTTTCCTGCCTTGATCGATACTGCGACTCGCAGCATGTCTTCGTAGTGCCGCTCGATCAACTCCCAGTCCACCGACGGCCCGGCAAAAAGTGGCTGTATGTTCGTGAACCGAGTCTCGCGACTGGGGCGATAGAAGATCAGGTCCTTGATGTTTCGGATTCGAGGCATCAGGTCGATGCCCAGCAGATTGGCGAGCCCGAACACCGGCGTGTTTTGAGCCTGAGTGTCGCCATGCAGTGTGTCGGGCTGAATGTCGGAATCGTTGCGGATCAATCCGTCAAGAATGTAGACAGCCTCGTAGACGCCGCACGGAATGAAGTGGCTGAACAAGGCTATGTAGGTGTCGGACACATGGTAGTAGCCGATGCCCCCATAGCCGCCGTACCGGATGTGGTACTCGGAGAGCAAGTTCTGCTCGTACATCGACCATTTGGTGCCGTCCGCCGAGGCGGTCTTTCCGGAGCCCCAATACTTCGGCAGTCCAAATCGGTTGTACGCGTTGATCGTCTTCACGATCGCCTTGTCTAATCGCTCCTCAGTGACATTGTGAAGATTGAGCCATGCGATTTGTTTACGGCTGAAGCCCTTTAGACTTCTGGCGGTCTGGCTGGCTCCCATATTGAAGCCGTAGCAGAAGAGCGTTGCCACACAGCGCGCCCGCGGGTCGTCGATCTTTGACTCGTAGCCCGAAAGCGGGCCGAAGAGTTTGTGGAGATCCAACCATTGCTCGGTCTGAACGAGAACGTCCAGCACGCTGTGAAAGCCGAGCCGTTCATTGATCTCGTAGTCGAGCGCGTCAAGCCCGTCAGGCGGCGTATCGCTTGCGGGCTTCCGGATGGTCAGCCCGCCAGGCCCCCAAGCCACGGAGGTGTTGCCAGGGAACGTTTCGTCAATCTCCAGCGTCAGAGCCTCGAACGTTCCCTTCAGTTCGGAGACAAAGCTTGCGCCGTCTTGAGGAATGCCGAGCATTGCGGCGTAGGCCGGCAATTCCCGTTGCAGTGTCTCGTCATCAACAAAGTGCTCACGGTAGTCATCGTACTGGTCGCTGTCTGCGATGAACAGGTCGCCGGACTGAAGCTCTTCCTGTACCCGCTCAAAGATACTGAGTTCCAGAAACTTGCGATGCACGCGCACCTGACCTGCCTCGTCCTTGCTCACGACGAGCTTGCGCCATTTATCAGGCAGCCAACGCAGGTCGAGCGCTGCATCGCCGATGACGCTGTCGAGATACTCCTTGTGGCTCGTGCGGTGCGCCAGCAGCCAGGTCAGAGATAGCGCGAACGCGCTGTCCTTGTAGGTCGGCTGCGGCCGCATCACTTCCAAACACTCGAACAGCAATGCTCGCTTAGTCCGATACAACGGCAGCATGAACGGAAAGTAGTTGTTTCCCGCGAACGCCATGTACTCGTCGCACTCCTCGATCAACTGCTGCGGCTGACTGATGAGGCTGGCTTGGATTGCTGCGAGGCGGGCTTGCTCCTCTTCCTCTGTCTGATATGCAGAAAGCATGTCGCGCAGCTGTCCGATCAGCCGATCTACTTGCTTCACCTGTTCGAGGTGGTATGCCTGCAGACGCTTGTTGGCGTCCGAGTCGAGCTTGCGCACCGTCTTGATGAACATCTCAGCAACGTCATCTGTCGATTTGCGCAACTGCGACTGGATAAGCAATACAGCTAGTGTGTAGCGTTTGCGGATCTGCGTGCTCCGCATCTCAGCTGCGTCTAGGGCGCGCGCCTCAAGCGTCATCTGCGACAACTTGGTTGCAGCCACATCGGACAGACTAGGCAATCCATCCGCCAGTTCCTCTAGCCAGCGGATGTGCTGGAGGAAGCTTGCCACTTCTCGGGTGGTTGGTCGGCCCGGTTCCTTCTTCAAACGATCCCAGTCGGTCTTCCCTGCTTCCGCGACAAGCAGAGCATCAAGCCGACCACGCGTCTCTGGGGATACGTGCGCAAACACTCGATCGTAGATTGCGCTGTTTATCGCCTCGCGCGCCGTGCGCGCCAGCTTGTCGAGAACCGTGTAGCCAGGAAGGATGAAACCCTTGCTCACTAGCTCTTCGAGCAGGACGTTGATGATGTCGGGAAGCTCTTGCTTGGTCTTTGCTGCCTCGTGTGCTCGTTCTGAAAGCCACCCGGTTGCCTCCGCGTCGAGCTGACGCAGGTTCAGAAGCTGAAGCACTAGGCCGAAGTGTCGGCCCTTCTCGCCCGTCCCGTCGTAGCGGTCCAACTGCTCGCGGGTGGGGCGCGTCACCCGAAGCTTGCGGCAAACATGCGCGACGATGCTGATGGGGACATCGGCCATCGGCACTGAATATCCCAAACGTTGTACGAGCTTGATTTGCAGCATCAACAACGCTTGCGGCATCGGACGCCTGTAGGCCTCTGTCACGAATCGCCGTTCTTTCGGCGTAGGGGTGTACAGCTGCTCCAACTCTTCAACAGAGACTTCATCACGCAGGCGCGGATAGGCGGTTTCCTCAACAGAACTCATGCGAGGGCAAGGCCTAACAAGATGGCATGGCGCACCGGATGGGCCCGACTCGATCGGAGATCAGCGGTTCGCTCACGCTGGGCATGGCGCGATTTGCAAAGCAGTACCCCGCAACCGCCCGTGGCCGAGGAGGAAGACCACACGCGAGGATGGCGCCTTCGGGTTGCTGGGTCGGGAGGAGAGATTCCAACGAAGGCTGGCATGAAACAAGACCTCGATGCTGTTGATCATCGCGCCGCCGCTAGCTCCCGGGCGGTTCAGGAGTGAGTCAGCTCTGCCCATGGGCACGTGTCGCGGGCGGATGATAGGCACAGAGCCTGGTGCGGAACATAGGGTTTGAGCGGAATCCAGGAGCGGAATGGAGCGCAGTTGGCATGATCCGCTTGGGTTCTTCGAGCCACCCCGAGTGCTATTCCCGGCTGGTCTGATCCGCTTGGATTCTTCGAGCCACCCCGAGTGCTAGTCCCGGCTGGTCTTGATCCGCTTGGATTCTTCGAGCCACCCCGAGTGCTAGTCCCGGCTGGTCTTGATCCGCTTGGATTCTTCGAGCCACCCCGAGTGCTAGTCCCGGCTGGTCTTGGGGCCACTAGGCAGGCCCCATCTCCTTGATCTTACGGGCATATTCGGCCGGGGTCAGGTCATTGAGAGCACTGTGAGGCCGACTCTCGTTGTAGTCCTGTCGCCAGGCCTCCAGAAGCCCCTGCGCCTCGGTCAACGAGGCAAACCAGTTCACGTTCAAGCACTCGTCGCGCAGCGAGCCGTTGAAGGTTTCTACGAAGCTGTTGTCCGTTGGCTTGCCCGGCCGGCTGAAGTCCAGCCTTACGCCATGGTGGTAGGCCCACATGTCCATCAAGCGGCCCGTGAACTCGCTGCCGTTGTCCACAAAGATGGCCTTGGGCGCACCGACATGCCGCGCCAACCGGTTGAGCACTTCGACGACGTGCTCCCCCTTGAGCCGATGACCGGCATGCACTGCCAGGGCCTCTCTCGTGAACACATCAACCACGGTCAAGATCCGGAACTTCCCGCCGTGGCTGAACTCCTCTGCCACGAAGTCCATGGACCACGCTTGGCCCGGTCGACTCGGTAGCTCCCGCTGGCGCCGCTGTACGACCATCTTTCGCTTCTTGGGTAGTTTGGAGCGCAGCTGCAGCTGCTCCTCGCCGTAAATGCGGTAGCACTGGCTTCGTCCGAGCTGCCAGCCTTCTCGCCGGAGCAGCACATGCAAACGCCGATAGCCCCAGCGCACACGGGTATTGGCGAGTTCCCGCATGCGCCGTCGCAAATCGGGCCGCGCGTCCTTGCGGCGCTCGTAGTAGGGCGTGCTTCTCGACACCTGAACCAGTTGGCAGGCCCGCCGCAGACTGATGCCATAGTGGCCCCGGACGTAGTCCAGAGCCAGCACCCTCAGCGCGGGCCGGACCATTTTTTTGCAGCGATGTCCTGAAGAATCGCCTTGTCCAGGCTGAGATCGGCCACGAGCTTCTTGAGCCTCGCGTTCTCTTCCTGCAGTTGCTTGAGCTCACGCGCCTGGTCGGGCTCCAGGCTCCCGTACTGCTTCTTCCAGCGATAGAAGGTCTGCTCGCTGATGCCCATCTTGCGGCACGCGTCCGCCACCACCATGCCGAGCTCGACCTGCTTGAGCACCGCCACGATCTGCTCCACTGAAAAACGACTCCGTCTCACGACTTCTCCTGCGCCCCTGGCTCGGGGCCGAATCGCCGAAAGACTAACGCTTAGCGTGTCTCGATTTCTTCAATGCAGATCACGTGGACAACGACATCACCGCGATGCGCTGTAACCCAGCTCTGTGCGTTGGCGTGACACATGCCTGGAAGCGGCCGCCATGTTGCGGGCAAAGGGGCAACGGCTGGAACGGGTTGCGGACTAGCTGTCGAGGAACTGAGGCGAGCAGCAAGCGTCATTGCCAAGTCATGATCATTGGCTGGAATCATTTGAAGCGGAGCCTGCATTTAGGCATTCTGGCTGATCTGGGCTGCAAGTCTTGCTGCTCCTTATCATTGCGCGATGAGGAAGCAAAACTTGCCAGCTATTGAGGGCGGCCTTCTCGCGCTGTTGGCCGCTGGCCTGTTTGGCGTCAGCACGCCGTTGGTTCAGTATTTCGGCATAGGCTTAGGCTCCTTTTCGACGGCTGCCTGAATCGCCCCGGATTCAGTAGACACCTCTGAGCCTCAAAACTGAGGCCCAATAGGAGGTGCCATGAGTAAGCAGCGATACCCCGAAGAGTTCAAGGCCGAAGCGGTCAAGCAGATCACCGAACGCGGACACAAGGTGGCCGACGTATCGGCGAGGCTGGGCGTGAGC
>JAYRJQ010000003.1:0-271425 GCA_041906185.1 Burkholderiaceae bacterium | reverse complement strand
GGAGCGCTACGTCAAGCAACCTCCCGATCCGCGTCTGATCCTGGCCAGCTTGGTCGCCATGGGCACCAACATGGGCCTGGGAAAGATGGCCGAGGTCTCCGGCCTTGGGCTGGCGCCCCTGCAATCGGCTTCGCGCAACTTCCTGCGCCTGGAGACGCTGAAGGCGGCCAACGATGCGATCAGCAACGCTACTGCGCAGCTGTCGGCCTTCAAGCTCTACAACATCCAGGACAAGTTGCACTCCAGCAGCGACGGCCAGCGCTTCGAGACGCAGATCAATACCTTCAACGCCCGGTACTCGCCAAAGTATTTCGGGCTGAAGAAGGGCGTCAGCGCCTGCACTCTGGTCGCCAACCATGTGCCCATCAACGCCCGCATCATCGGCACCCAGGAGCACGAGAGCCACTACGTCTTCGACCTGCTGTACAACAACACCTCGGACATCAAGCCCGAGCGCCACTCGACCGACACCCATGGCACCAACCAGGTGAACTTCTGGATCTTGCAGGTGTTCGGCCACGGCTTCGCGCCACGTTACAAGAACCTGCGCAAGAAGACCGAGACCCTGGTCGGTCCCGAGTCGCCGAGCCACTACGCTGACAAGCTCATTCAGCCGCAGCGCAGGTTCA
Organism: Burkholderiaceae bacterium; assembly: GCA_041906185.1. GTDB lineage: Bacteria > Pseudomonadota > Gammaproteobacteria > Burkholderiales > Burkholderiaceae_C > Roseateles_B. The sequence continues at coordinate 270,796 of JAYRJQ010000003.1, read as the reverse complement.
ACGAGAAGTTGATCATTGCGGAGTGGCCCAACATCCAGCGCATCATGGCCTCGCTGGCCGACAAGGACGTGAGCCAGGCCACCATCGTGCGTAAGCTCAGCAGCTATGCGCTGCAGAACCAGACCAAGAAGGCGCTCTGGGAGCTGGACGACATCTATCGCACGCTCTACGTGCTGGACTTCATCGACCATGCTGACCTGCGCCAAGCCGTACAGAAGGCGCTCAACCGCGGCGAGGCCTACCACCGCTTCCGCAAGGCCGTGGCCTTTGTGAACACTGGCGCGTTCCGGGTCAAGACCGAAGCGGAGCAGGCGCTGTGGAACGAATGTTCCCGGCTGATCGCCAACGCGGTGATCTTCTACAACACAGCACTGCTATCCAAGATTTACGAGCAGAAGCTGGCTGCCGGCGATGACGCTGCAATCCAGATCCTGCGCGGCATCTCGCCGGTGGCCTGGCAGCACATCAATCTGTTCGGCAGCTTCGAGTTCAGCGAAACGCCGGCGACAGTTGACCTGGACGGCCTGGCCGCACTTTACGAACGGGCCGAATACTGGCAGCAGGCGATGGCCGCCGACGATGCAGCCCCCGAGGTCGGATGACGAGATTGGGGGAAAGAGTGGTCAGCACCGAGATCTTCACGGCCCGCGGCAGGTCGACCGGCATGGCATTGAAGCCAAACCAACACTTTGGCGGGCCATACGGGCGTGTGCAGCCGCGTGCGCAGGCGACTCCCATCCTCGCGTTTCGATCAGATCCGCTGGAGGGCAAGCTCGCATCGTAAGTTCCTGCTCGTACAGAGCGAGGGGGGCGAGTGCTACAGAGACGGTCGCTGGATCGGGCGTCGGAGGCCAATTTTCGGAAAGCCTGGCACATCAAATCCATGGGGCGTCCGCGCACATCAAAATGAGAGCGAAAGCCACTTTCAAGTGGAGAAATTGTCGTTCTAGGTCAGTCACTTACGACAATTCTTTTGTTTTCGGGGGTTGGGCAAAAATAGCCCATCTGGGGCGAGGACGACGCGCAGGCCGACTACCGCCTCGGCACGCGTGAGATCGACTGGCACAGCCACCTGCGCGGGCAGGTCTTCTGCGTGGAGAACGGTCTGGTCCACGTGCGCACGCCGCAGGGCTCCTGGCTGCTGCCGCCGCACCGCGCGGGCTGGATTCCCCCGGGCGTGGCGCACAAGGTCAGCATCAGCGGCGCGATGAGCGGCTGGAGCGTCGTGATCGCCCCCGCAGCCTGCCAGGCCCTGCCCACGAGCCCCTGCGTCATCGGCATCAGCGAGCTGATGCGGGCGCTCGTGCGGCGAGCCGTCTCCTGGACGCAGCAGGCGCAGCTCGATGCCAGGCAGGAGCGCATGCTGGCCGTGCTGCTGGACGAGATGGGCCAGGCGCCGCACGAGCCCCTGCACCTGCCGATGCCCGAGGACCGCCGCCTGCTGCGCATCGCCAATGCCATCCTCGAGCAGCCGGAAGACAAGCGCACCATGGAGGACTGGGCGCAGTGGGCCGGCCTCTCCCCCAGCACGCTCGGTCGCCTGTTCACGGCCGAGACGCAGGTCACCTTCGCCCAGTGGCGCCAGCAGGCGCGCCTGACGCATGCCCTGGAACGCCTGGCCCGGGGCGACAGCGTCGCCAACGTCGCCGACGCCCTCGGCTATGCGACCCCGAGCAATTTCATCGCCATGTTCCGCCGCTGCTTCGGGGACTCGCCGGCGCACTACTTTGCGCAGCGGGCGCCAGCGCGTTGATCCGGGACGCCGAGCGCGGCCCCGCGCACGGCGCTCCGGTCAGGCCGCCGCGCGCGCGTCCCGGCGTGCGACCAGCGTGAGGATCTCGTAGCGCAGCACCGCCTCGCCGCGCTGGTTGGTGACCAGCACATCCCAGGCGACCACGCCCTGGCCGCGCCGCGCGCCAGGGCGGGTGCGGTCCTGCTTGCGCTTGCAGGTGAGGCGCGCCTGGATCGTGTCGCCGATACCAACGGGCTGGATGAAGCGCAGGTGCTCCAGCCCGTAGTTCGCCAGGACGGGCCCCTGCCCCGGCCACACGAAGAGGCCGGCGGCGGCCGAGAGCACGAAATAGCCATGCGCGATGCGCCGGCCGAAGGGCGAGGCGGCGGCGGCCTCGGCATCGAAGTGCATGTAGAAGTAGTCCCCCGACACGCCCCCGAAGGCGGCGATGTCGGCCTCGGTCACCGTGCGCCGATGGGTCAGGAGCGAGTCGCCCACGCGCAGGTCCTCGAAGTGGCTGCGGAAGGGATGCACGGCGACGTCCCGCGGCGGGGCGCCGAGCAGGTAGGTGTCCAGCACGCTGCCGAGCTCTTTCGGGCCGCCGACCAGGGTGCAGGCGGGCAGCAGATCCCGCAGCGAGGCCGGCGCCTCGGTGGCGTCGAGCGAGGCCAGCAGCGCCCAGGCGCCGCGCAGCGTCCGCGCGTGGTCCTCGGGCTCGACGGGCACTTCCGGCAAGGCATGAATGACACGGCAATGGCGGGCGAGGCGGCCGCACCAGGCCTTGCGCGCCTGCTCGTCCCGCGTGGCCAGGATCGCCAGCGCGTCGCCCGGCCCCTGCGTGCCGGCGGTAAGCCAGGCGGTCAGCGTTTCGGGAGCGTCATAGGGCCACAGCAGGAGCGGCGACCCGAGCGGCGCCAGGGTCAGGGCGCCCCACAGATCGCCCGAGGCCGCCCAGGCGGTGGCCTGCGAGGCATCCAGGGCCGCGGGCAAGGAGGGGGCGCCCGCCAGCAGCGTGGCGCCGGACTCGAGGGCGGCGGCCGTCCAGGCCTGGGCCCGCAACTGCTGCTGGCGGGCCGAGGTGCTCTGCCAGTGCGTAAGGGGATGGCTGCCCTGCCACTCCCGCCAGCGCGCCGCCAGCGCGTCGGCAAAGGCCGGGAGCACGGCGCGTGGCAGGCACACGGCGCGCACGGCCCGCTCGTGCAGGCCCTGCAGGGCCAGAGCGCCCAGGGCGACCTGGTCCGCCAGATGCTGGAACAGCGCGGAGCCCGGCTCGACGTCCTCGCCCAGGATCGCCAGACCCGCGGCGGCGGGCGCGCGCATCGGGGCCGCCCTCCACGACGTCGATGCGGGCGGGTGCGGCTCGCCCGCTGCCCCGGCGTGCCAGGTCTGCACGTGGTCCCGACCGTCGAGCCATGGCAGCACCTGTGACACGTGCCAGTGGCCCTCGCTCACCTGCCAGCGCAGCGTGGCGCCCAGGTGCGGCAACCCGCTGCGCATCAGCGGCAGCAGGGCCTCCAGCACGGGATGGCTCTCCGGGCTGAGCGCCAGGCAGGCCCGGCCGGCGAGCCAGGCGCGGGCAAAGCCGAGCAGCAGGTGGGCCGCGGGCCGGTGCAGCCCGAGCACCAGCACCTCGACCCCCTCGGCGGCGGTGTGCACGGGCGCCATCCAGGTGGTGTCATCAGCCGCCCGGGGCTGCGCCGGCTGCGGCGTCACGAGTGCGGCATCTCCCCAGTCCTGGGACGGCTCGAGGGCAAGCGCCCGCACCGCCTGCAGCCCGGCGTCGATGTCCAGGCGTTGGTCCCAGGGGGCATAGCCGGCGAGCCACCCGGCCTGCATCAGCACCTCGCGCTGCGCCTGGAGATGGTCGCAGAGCTCGATGAGCTGCCGTGCTCGCATGGGGAAGGAATCCTCGCTGCGGCGGGCGGCGGCGGTACGCAGGCGTGCGAGGCCCTGCCTCACCGTCGCGGCGGGGGACGATGCTTCGTCCGGGGCGCCCGGCTTGGTGGACGGAGCAGGCTCGGCAGCGGAAGGGCCTGCAGGGATGGGATCGACGACAAGGTCGAGGGCGTCATGAACAGTCATGGGGCGGGTTCCTTCTGGCAGGCGCGACGGGGCCTCGGCCCGGGCCGCCGTGTCATGCAGGCGTGCAGGGCCGACGGCGCGGCTCGGCGCGTCGGGGGGTGGGGAGGGAGGGAGCGGCGCGCGGGGTGGCGCTCAGCAGGCGGCCTCGGCGGCCGGCTGTCGACTTCGGCTGCGGCGTGCCCGCACGGCGTGGGCAAGCAGGCGCAGGAGCTCCGCGCTCTCGTCCCAGCCGATGCAGGCATCCGTGATGCTCAGCTCCGGTGCGGGCGCAACGCCGGGCTTGAGGTCCTGGCGCCCGGCGGCGAGATGGCTCTCGATCATGACCCCGGCGATGGCCGCGTTGCCAGCGCTGATCTGGGCCGCCAGGTCCGCGCAGACGAAGGATTGGCGCCGGTGGTCCTTCTGGCTGTTGCCATGGCTCGCATCGACCACCAGGACCTCGGGCAGGCCGGCGGCCCGCAGCTGGGCGGCGGCGGCGGCCAGGCTGTCGGCGTCGTAGTTGGGCCGTGTGCCGCCGCGCATGACGAGATGGGCGTCGGGGTTGCCGCTGCTGTTGTAGACCCCCAGCTGGCCGTGGGGCTGCAGCGCGAGGAAGCTGTGGGGATGACGCGCCGACTGGATGGCATCGACGGCCACCTGCACCTGCCCCTCGACGCCGTTCTTGAAGCCGACGGGCATGCCGAGCCCGGAGGCCAGCTGACGATGGACGGGGGACGCCGAGGTGCGGGCGCCGATGGCCACCCAGCTCAGCAAGTCGTCCAGATAGCTCATGGAGGCCGGCGCCACCACTTCGTGGGCCACGGGCATGCCCATGGCGTTCAGCTCCTCGAGCAGGCTGCGCCCGATCTCCAGACCCTGGGCGATGAGGCCGCTGCCGTCGAGGAAGGGATCGTTGAGCAGGCCGGTCCAGCCGAGAGTGGTCCGCGGCTTCTCCAGGTACGCGCGCATGACGATCTCCAGCTCCTGCCCCCATTGCTCGCGCAGGTGCAGCAGGCGCCGGGCGTAGTGCCGGGCGGCCATGCAGTCGTGGATGGAGCACGGCCCGATCAGCACCAGCAGCCGGTCACTGCGCCCCTGCAGGATGGCGCGGACGCCCTTGCGTGCCTGCTGCACGGTGGCCGCGGCCGTCGCGCCGCAGGGGATCAGCCGCTTGAGCTGGGCAGGCGACAGCAGCTCGCTCACGAAGCCCGGCGCACGGGGCGCCACATCGACAGTCATCTCGTTCTCCTTGCGTGCCATCCCCCCTGGGTCGGCGAGTGGATGCGATTGAGCCTCAGTTGCAGGAGGCAAGGAACTGGCAAAGGATGCAGGCGCCTGGACGCGCGCCAAGGTCCGGCTGTCACACGGGAATCACGCGGCGCAAGACTTGACCCTGGACCTGACCGTGGACCTACCCGTGGGCAGGGCGCCAGGGCCCTGCCCCGGGCAATCCCCTGCCGCCACCGCGCAACGCTTTGTCGGGATTGGGGCCCGCGGGCCGAATGCGTACAAGGCGGCGGGGTGGCATGTCGCCAAGATCGCAACGCGGCCGCCAAGTGCCGTGCCGGCTCCACTGTCCAGGGAGCCGGACCGATGAATCCCCTCCGCGAGACAACGCCATGAACACACCCTGCCCGCTCCCCTGCTCCACCCGACCGCCCTCGCGCCTGCGTGCGGCGCTGCTCCTGGCCCTGCCGCTGGCCCTGGCCACCGCGGCGCAGGCCGAGGACCTGCTGCTGCGACTGCGGCACAACCCGCTGGATCCCGCCGCCGGCCTGCAGCTGAGCCATGCGGAGAAGGGCCGCTTCGCCAGCCAGGCCGAGCCCGGCGAGCCGCGCGACGGGGACCTCGTCCTCATCGCCCGGGACGCGCGCGGCCAGGAGCTGTTCCGCCGCACGGCCCGCCATCCGGGCCGGCAATGGGCGGAAGTGTTTGACCCGCGCACCGGCCAGATCCAGCTGGCCCGCGCGGTCCAGCGGGACGGCAGCGTCGAGCTGCGGATGCCCTGGTCCGCCGAGGTGCAGAGCGTCGACATCGTCGAGCACAGCACCCTGCTTGCCGCCCGCAGCGCCCTGGCCGGGGCCACGCCGCTGCGGCGCCTGGCCCGCGGCGAGCTGGACACTCTCGCCGCGCAGTCCGCCCTGCCCCTCGCGCAGCGCAGCCTGGCCGCGCCGCTGGCCACGCCCACCGGCAGCACCGTGCTGTGGAACAGCGGGGCGAGCGCGCAGCGCATGGACATCGTCCTGATCGGCGACGGCTATGCCAGCGCCGACCAGAGCAAGTGGATCGCCGACGCGAAGAAGATCAACGACGGGATCCTGGCGGACCCGCTCTTCGCGGCCTACCGCAACTCGATCAACATCCGCCGCGTCGACATCGTCAGCCCGCAGTCGGGCGTCAGCGAGGGCGGCGTCACGCGCAACACGGCGCTCGGGACCGTGATCGGCTGCTACGGCATCGACCGGCTCGTCTGCGCCGACGAGACCAAGGTGTTCACCGCCGTCGGCTCGGTGACGGCGGCCGACGCGCGCGACGTCATCATCGTCGTCGCCAACAGCACGACCTACGGCGGCGCGGGCGGCAACATCGGCACCATGACCATGCACCCGCAGTCCATCGAGATCGCGCTGCACGAGATCGGGCACACCGCCTTCAAGCTGGCCGACGAATACGACTTCGGCACCTGCGATGCCAGCACCGAGCCGAGCGAGGCCAACGCCACGCGGGCCAGCACCCGCAGCACGGCGAAGTGGGCCTCGAAGATCAGCGCGAGCACGACGGTCCCGACGCCGGCCGGCAGCTATGCCAACGGCACGGTCGGCCTCTTCGTGGGCGCCAAGTACTGCACCAGCGGCCTGTACCGCCCGACGGAGAACTCCCGTATGCGGGCGCTCGGCCAGCCCTGGCACGCCGTCAACGAGGCCCGTGCGGCGCAGGTGTTCAACAGCTACACGGGCGGCTCCGGCGGCGGGGGCGGTGGCGGCGTGACCGTGAACGGCAGCCTGAGCGGCGCGGGGGCCAGCGCGACCTACCCCAGCGGCGGCAGCGGCTACCACCAGAGCACGGCCGGCGGCACGTTCTCGCTGCAGCTGACCGGCCCGTCCGGCACGGACTTCGACCTCTACCTGTACAAGTGGAACGGCAGCGCCTGGGCCGTCGTCGCGAAGAGCGAGGGCAGCACTTCGAGCGAGACCATCACCTACAGCGGCGGCGCGGGCTACTACTACGCGCAGGTCAAGTCCTATGCGGGCAGCGGCGCGTTCACGCTCACTTACACCTTCCCGAATTGATGCCATCGACGGACCGTTCTCAGGGATAACCGCATGGGGACATGCCCTGAGACGGTCCTCGCCCGCGCCCCGCGCGGGAGGTCGCTGCGTCAATATCAGGCACGGAGAGAGTGCAAGGAAGGAGCCCAACATGCAGGAAAGCATGCGTGCCCCGTGCCAGCCGCCGCTGAGGGTCGAGGCGGGTCCCCCTGCCATGGGTCGCCCCTGGTGCGAAGGACCGGGGCTGAGCCGGGAGGATGAATCGCGCGCCGAGGCCGCCACGGAGCAGGCCCTGCTCTTCGGCGCGGCCCAGACGGCCATGCTGTTCGAGGGTCTGGCCGGATTCCTGTTCGTGGTGAAGGACCGCGCCGGCCGCTATGTCTCGTTCAATGCCTCGCTGCTGCAGCGCCTGGGCCTGCCGCAGGACGCCGCCTTGCGCGGGCGGACGGTCACGGAGCTGTGGCCCGAGGCGCTGTCCTGCCGCTACCGCGCGCAGGACGAGTGGGTGCTGAGCCGGCGCAGCCCCCTGCTCTACCAGCTCGACCCCATCCTGCTGCCCGGCGGCGGAGCGGGCTGGTGCGTCACGCACAAGTACCCGCTGTGCTCCGCGGGCGGGCAGCTGCACGGCATCCTGTGCCTGTCCAAGGACGTGCCGGGCCTGCGGCGGGACGCGGGCGATGCCACGCTCGTGGAGGCCGTCGACGCCATGACCAAGACCTGCGAGCGCCGCCACAGCGTCGCGCAGCTGGCCGGCATGGCGGGCCTGAGCCAGGCACGCTTCTCGGCGCTGGTGCGGCGGGTCTTCGGCATGAGCCCGCAGGAGTTCATCGTGCGTCATCGGGTCCGTGCCGCCTGCGCGCTGCTGCGCCAGGAGGGGGAGTCTCTGATGGATGTGGCGCTGGGCTGCGGCTTCTACGACCAGGCGCAGTTCAGCCGCCAGTTCCGTCGCGTCGTGGGCATGGCGCCCTCAGCCTATCGCCGGCAGTGGGCGACCCAGCCGACGGGCATGATGCCCTGGCCATGGGAGCCCTGGGTGCACTGAGGCTGGGCGCGCGGGAGGTGCAGGCGGGGTGCGATCGTACATCGCCGTGGCCCCGCCTTGCTCCGGGTCGGAGGCGTCAGGCCCGACGCAGCGCGTCGCGCAGGCCGGCGCTCATCCAGAGCGCCTCGCTGCCCTGCCCTTCGCCGGGGCCGGCCAGCATCAGCTCCACGCCCTGCAGGCCCTGGGCCCAGCGCCGGGCCTGAGCGGCGCCGCCGACCATCATCGCGGGCCCCCAGGCATTGACGTCTGCCACGCGCTCGGCCAGCAGGGCGAGGCCGTGCAGCCCCTGCGTGGGCTGGCCGGTGCGCGGGTCCAGGATGTGGTGGCAACGCCGGCCGGCAGCGTCGAAGCCGCGTTCGTAGTCGCCCGAGGCCGCGAGCACCGCGCCGCGCGCCGGCATGTCGACGACACCCAGCCAGCGCTGCGGCTGCCGCGGATCCCGCAGCGCTACACGCCAGGCCCGGTCGGGCGCGGCACGCCCGAGCGTCAGGACATCGCCACCGCCATTGATCAGCGCATGCTCGACGCCATGGGCCTGCAGCACCTGCAGGCCGGCCTCGAGGATGGGCAGCTTGGCCGCCCCGCCCAGGTCCAGCTGCACGCCGGCACGGTCCAGCCGGGCCCGGCGCCCGGTGGCATCGAGCTTCAGGTGCTGCCAGCCGCGCAGACGGCGCTGCTCGCGGATCTCGATCTCACGGGCTTCGCGCTGCTGCCCGGGCCGGAAGTCCCAGCCCTGGTAACTGCCGACGGTGGGGTCGTAAAAGCCCTGCGTGTCACGGGCCCGCTGATGGGCCGCGGCCAGCACGGCCCCCAGCTCGGGCGAGACGGTCAAGACCTGACCCCGCCCCGCCTCGGCCGCCAGCTGCGACAGCGGATTGCCGGGCTCGAAGCGGCTCATCTGGCTCGCCAGCTCAGCCATGCGCCGCCAGGCCGCGTCCATGGCTTCGCGAGCCAGGGCCGGCGGCACGGCGGCGACGAGCAGGTCGACCTGGGTGCCCATCAGCACGCGGCGCTCGGCCCCCGCAGAGGCGGACGGAGCGCTGCCCGCAGACAGCACCGCGGCAGGCACGGAGACGGCGGGAAGTGCCGCCGCCAGACCGCCGAGGGCCGCGAGGCATTGACGCCTTTGCATGGTGTGTCCCTTCCCTGCCGGCGGCGATCAGCGGGACTGGTCGGCCATGAAGTCGACCGCGGCCTTCACCTCGTCATCCGTGAGCGAGGCGCCACCGCCGCGCGCGGGCATCATGCCCTTGGCACCGGTGAAGCCTTCGATGGCGTGCTTGTAGAGCACGTCCTTGCCCTGGGCGATGCGCGGGCCCCAGTCGGCCTTGTCGCCCGGCTTCGGGGCGCCGGCCACGCCGGCGGCATGGCACATCGAGCAGGTCTTGCCGAAGATGGACTTGCCAACGGTGTTCTCGGGGGCGGCCGGGGCGGCGGCGGTCACGGGGGCCGGGGTGCTGGCAGCCGGCGCGGCGCTGCCCGCGGGGGCGTCCTGCTTGCCGCAGGCGGCCAGGGCCGCGACGGACAGGGCGATGAGGGTGTTGACGGCCAGGCGGCCACGGTAGATCGAAGTCATGAATGGGCTCCACAAATGACGCAGCCCTCATGGCTGGCGCCTATGGGGCCGGATTTTGGGCAGCCGGGCCGCTCACTGCAAGCGTCTCCAGGTGCTTAAAGGTGTATTTCTCGTAAAAGTTCAAAACCTTGATTTGGTTCAAGGTGACAAACGCGGGCTTTCCCGAGGATGCGAGCGCATCAGGCAGCCGCCCTGCACCCCGCAAGTGGCGCTGATTCCTGCGAGCGTTTCAATCACCCGAGGTCAAACCATGAAGGACGAGAACGCCGTGACGAGCCAAGAACCCAGCGGACTGGGACGCCGTCGATTCATGAACTCCGCAGCCCTGGCCGGCCTGACGCTCGGCGTCGCGGCCTGCGCTGAGAAGAAGAGCGACGGTGCCCCCGCCGCTGCGGGCAGCGCCCCCGCCGCCGCCGGTCATGCCGGCAGCAATCCTTCGCACCTCAAGCCGGGCGAGCTGGACAGCTACTACGGCCTCTGGAGCGGTGGCCACACCGGTGACGTCCGCGTGCTGGGCCTGCCGTCCGGCCGCGAGATCCTGCGCATCCCGTGCTTCAACCCCGACGCCCTGGTGGGCTGGGGCATCACCAATGAATCCAAGAAGGTGATGGGCACCAAGGCCGACGGCAGCCTGCGCTACACGGTGGCCGACACCCACCACGTCCACGCCTCGTACAAGGACGGCAACTACGACGGCCGCTACGCCTGGGTCAACGACAAGATCAACAGCCGCGTCGCCCGTATCCGCCTGGACTACTTCGTCTGCGACAAGATCACCGAGCTGCCCAATGTGCAGGGCTTCCACGGCATCTTCCCGGACAAGGCCGACCCGGTCGATCCGAAGATCAACTACACCACCCGCGTCTTCTGCGGCGGCGAGTTCGCCATCCCTCTGCCCAACACCGGCACCGAGGACAGCAGCAAGTACCGCTCGCTCTTCAGCTGCGTGGACGCCGAGACCATGGAAGTCCGCTGGCAGGTGCTGATCGACGGCAACTGCGACCTGGTGGCCACCTCCTATGACGGCAAGCTGGCCGCCACGAACCAGTACAACACCGAGATGGGCGCGAAGTACGAGGACATGATGTCCGCCGAGCGCGACGCCTGCCTCTTCTTCAACGTGGCCCGCATCGAGGCCGCGGTGAAGGCCGGCAAGTTCAAGACCTACGGCGACTCCAAGGTGCCGGTGGTGGACGGCACCCGCGAGTCCAACAAGGACCCCAAGACCGCGCTGACCGCCTACGTGAGCGTGCCCAAGAACCCGCACGGCGTGAACGCCAGCCCGGACGCGAAGTACTTCATCTGCGCCGGCAAGCTCTCGCCCACCGCCACCGTGATCGAGCTGGCCAAGGTGCTGGACTACTTCGACGGCAAGCTGGAAGCCGCTGACAAGGCCATCGTGGCCGAAGTCGAACTGGGCCTGGGGCCCTTGCACACCGCCTTCGACGGCCGTGGCAACGCCTACACCACCCTCTTCCTGGACAGCCAGGTCGTGAAGTGGAACGTGGACGCCGCCATCAAGTTCCATGCCGGTGACAAGAGCGCCAAGTACGTGGTCGACCGCCTGGACGTGCAATACCAGCCGGGTCACCTGAACGCCAGCCAGTCCGAGACGCGCGCCGCCGACGGCAAGTACCTCGCCGTGGGTTGCAAGTTCTCCAAGGACCGCTTCCTGCCCGTGGGCCCGCTGCACCCCGAGAACGAGCAGATGGTCGACATCTCGGGCGACAAGATGGTGCTGATGGCCGACCACCCCGTGCGTGGCGAGCCGCATGACTTCATCATCTTCAAGCGCGATCTGGTCAAGCCCAAGCAGGTCTACAACCTCGAGGACTTCCCGCTGGCGGTGAAGGATCCGAAGGAATCGGGCGTCGAGCGCAACGGCAAGAAGGTCACGGTGCGCCTGACCTCGCAGGCGCCGGCCTTCAGCATGCGCGAGTTCAAGCTGAAGAAGGGTGACGAGGTCACGCTGATCCTGACCAACCTGGACAAGGTCGAGGATCTGACGCACGGCTTCGCGATCCCGAAGTACAACGTGAACTTCATCGTGAACCCGCTGGAGACCGCGTCGGTGACCTTCGTGGCGGACAAGCCGGGCGTGTTCTGGTGCTACTGCACGCACTTCTGTCATGCCCTCCACCTCGAAATGCGCACGCGCATGATTGTGGAATAACGACCACCCCTACCGGCTTCGCCGGCCCCTCAAGGGGCGAACCCGTAGGACCGGCAGAGCCGGATCCTCGGGTTCCGTTGAGGGTGTCCTGGCTGCGCCGGACACGTTTCTTAAGGGAGTGTTCGTGCAGGGACTCGAGACCTCTGCGCGAGCGGGAAAGAGAAGATGTCGGTAGTTCTTCGTTTCATCGCGGCCTTGTGGGCCGCGCTTTTTCTTGGCGGATTCGCGGGTCTGGCGCTTGCGGCAGATCAAGCGTCTGCGGCCAAGGCGCAGGAGCGCGGCACGCATCAGGCCTATGAGGCCCACCTGCCGGATGACCTGGCGACGGCGCCGGAGCTATGCGCGAAGCTGGACTGCACCGCGGTGTTCCCCGGCGCGGTGAGCTTCTCCGCGCGCAAGGGGCAGCCGCCCTATGTCGAGGCCTACGGCCCGGCCAAGGACGGCGAGGCGCATGGCCCGCTGCTGGGCTATGTGATGCTGTCCACCGACATCACCGACACGCCCGCCTACTCCGGCAAGCCCGTGGTCACGCTGATCGGCATGGACCGCGAGGGCCGCTATGTGGGCGTGAAGGTGCTCAAGCACTCGGAACCCATCCTGCTGCTGGGCATTCCCGAAGCCGCGCTGGTCAACTTCAACCACCAGTACGTCGGCAAGTCGGTGCGGGACAAGATCGAGGTCGGCCCCTCGCGCCCCGAGGAGCAGGTGCTGGGCGTGGACGCCATCTCGGGCGCCACCGTCACCGTGATCGCGCAGAACCAGGTGATGCAGCTCTCCAGCAGCGCCGTGGCGCGCCAGGTGGGCCTGATCGCCCCCGTGCACCGCGAGCCGCTGAAGGCCATCGAGACGGGCACGACCTACCGCTGGGAGCAGCTGGTCAAGATGGACGCCGTGCAGCGCCTGCAGGTGCGACCGGAACAGGTCGGCCTGGACCGCGCCTCGGAACCCTTCATCGAACTCTGGTTCGGGGACCTGAACCACCCGGACCTCGGCCGCAGCCTCCTGGGCGCGACCGGCTACGAGAACCTGCGCAGCCGCCTGAAGGCGCACGAGCAGGCCTTCTTCATCATCCGTAGCGCCGGCGCCGAGTCCTTCAAAGGGTCGGGCTTCGTGCGCGGCGGCATCTACGACCGCGTGCAGGTGCGCCAGGGCGCCGAGTCCTTCACCTTCCGCGACCTGGACTACCTCAACCTCTACGGCCTGGAAGCCGCGGGGGCGCCGAGCTACACCGAATCGGCCATCTTCATCATCCGCGCGCCGAGCTTCTCGGCGGCCTACCCCTGGAAGCTGGCCTTCCTGGGCAACCGCGTGGACCGCGCGACAGGCCAGCGCAGCTTCGCCAACTTCGAGGCCAAGTACTGGCTGCCCGCCGCGCTGATGCAGGGCGGCCGTCCCGAAGTGGAAGAAGACGACGCCCCCTGGCGCCGCGTCTGGAAGGCCCGTGCGCCGGGCATTGCCGCCTTCATCGTGCTGCTGCTGGGCGTGACGGTGGTCTACGCGCTGCGCGAGCGCCTCACGCGCCGCGCCACGCACCGCAACAAGTGGCCCGTCAACATCTTCAAGTACAGCGCCTGGACCCTGTCCATCGCCTTCGTGGGCTTCGGCGTGATGGCCCAGCCCTCCATCACGCAGGTGCTGACGTGGTTCCACTCGCTGCTGTTCCAGTGGACGTGGTCGCTGTTCCTCTCCGACCCCTTCATCTTCGTCTTCTGGATCTTCATCATCCTGACCGTCTTCCTGTTCGGCCGCGGCCTGTTCTGCGGCTGGATGTGCCCCTTCGGCTCGCTGTCGGAGGCGCTGTACAAGATCGGCGGCAAGCTGGGGCTCAAGCGCTGGCAGCGCCGCGTGCCGCAGCCGCTGCATGACAAGCTGAAGTGGCTCAAGTACGGCATCTTCTTCGGCTTGCTGGCGGTCTCGCTGGTGTCGATGAGCACGGCGGAGATGCTGGCCGAGGTGGAGCCGTTCAAGACGACCTTCCTCGTCGGCATCCTGAACCGCGCCTGGCCCTACGGCCTCTTCGTGTGCACCTTGCTCGGCGTCTCGCTCTTCGTCGAGCGGCCCTACTGCAAGTACATCTGCCCGCTGGGCGCTGCCCTGGCCATGCCCAGCACCTTCCGCTGGTTCGGCCTGCGCCGCAAGATGGACTGCAACAGCTGCAAGGCCTGCGCCGTGGGCTGCGGCGCGCAGGCCATCGATGCCGCCGGCCGCATCGACCACCGCGAGTGCCTGCACTGCCTGGACTGCATGGTGCTCTACACCGACACCGCCGGCTGCCCGCCCCTGGCCAAGGAGCGCAAGCGCCGCGAACGCGACGGGCTGCTGATCACGCCCATCGGTCGCGATGGCTACTTCATCCCCATCACCCCGGTGGCCCCGGAACTGCCGGCCAAGGTGGCCAATGGGCCGGATCCGCGCATGCCCACTGAGCCACAGCAGCCGCCCCACAAGGCCGATGCCACCGGCCTGCGCTGGGTGCTGCTGGAGCTGCGCGACCACCTCTGGCCCTGGAGCCCGCAAAGCCTGCGCGGCCCGCGCGCCCTGCTCCTGGCCGGCGTGGCCTTCGCCCTGGCCGCCAGCGTGGCCTGGGTGCTGGCCGCCACCGGGCGCCTGTCCGGCCCGGCGCTGATCCTCTGGTGGTTCGGCTGGAGCGTCTACGAGGTGCTGATCCGCCTGCAGGGCCGCCGATACGTCAAGGACGGCCCGTGGTGGCAGGCGAACTACCGCCGCGCCAGCGTGATGGACATGCTCAGCTACGTCGGCTTCAAGAACCTGCTGCTCGGCGCCACCTGCTTCCTGCTGCTCAAGGCGATGGGAGTGCTGCTGCCATGAAGCCCCCACCGGCATTGATGAGCTCGGCACGGCTGACCGCGGCGCTGCTGGGCCTGCTGCTGGCCGGCACCGCCTGGTCCGCCACCTGGCGTGTCAAGCCGGGCGAGGCCATCCAGCCGGTGCTGGACCGTGCCGCGGCGGGCGATGTGGTGGAGATCGAGCGCGCCTTCCACGACGAGTCCCTGCGCATCAACAAGCCGCTGACCCTGCGCGGCGTGAACCGCCCCACGATCAGCGGCGGCCGGCGCGGCGACACGATCCGCGTGACGGCGCCGGATGTGCGCCTCGAGGGGCTGATCGTCCGCGACAGCGGCCACAGCCTCAAGGACCAGCACGCCGGCATCTATCTGCAGCCGGGCGCGCACCGCGCCGTGGTGAAGGACTGCGAGCTCGTCTACAACCTCTTCGGCCTGTGGATCGAGAAGGCGGACGATGTGCGCGTGGAGCGCAACAACATCACCGGCCTGCGCGACCTCAACACCTCGCAGCGCGGCAACGGCGTGCAGCTCTACAACACCCAGGGCGCGCGCATCCTCGACAACCGCATCAGCTTCGTGCGGGACGCGCTGTACGTGGACGTCTCCCACCACGCCGAGTTCAAGGGCAACGAGCTGCACCACAGCCGCTACGGCACGCACTACATGAACTCCTACTACAACCTGTGGGAGGGCAATGACAGCCATCACAACCGCGGTGGCCTGGCGCTGATGGAAGTGCGGGACCAGACCGTGCGCAACAACCGCACCTGGGCCAACACCGACCACGGCATCATGCTGCGCACCCTGCAGGACTCGGTCATCGAGGGCAATGTGGTGGTGGGCAACGGCCGCGGTTTCTTCATCTACGACGTCGAGTACGCCACGGTGCGCGGCAACCTCGTGCTCAACAACGCCGTGGGCGTGCACCTGAGCGCGGGCTCCACGCGCAACACCGTGCAGGGCAACGACTTCATCGGCAACCGCGAGCAGGTGCGCTACGTGGGCAGCCGCGACGAGGCCTGGGGCGACAAGCCCGGCAAGCCGGCCGGCCAGGGCAACCACTGGAGCAACTACCAGGGCTGGGACCGCGACGGCGACGGCCTCGGCGACCTCCCCTACGAAGCCAACGACGTCGTCGACCGGCTGCAGTACCAGCACCCCGCGATGGCCCTGCTCAGCGGCAGCCCCGCCGTGCAGGCCCTGCGCGTGCTCGGCCAGCAATTCCCCGTCCTGCGGGTGCCCAGCGTCGTCGACGCCGCGCCGCGCATGAATCCCCACCACCGCGACTGGAGCCAATGGCGTGACAAGCTCGCACAATGACGGCGGAGCCGTGCTGCAACTGCGCGGCCTCTGCAAGCACTACGGCGCCGGCCCGACCCTGCTCAAGGCCCTGGACGGCGTGGATCTGGACGTCGCCCCCGGCCAGCTCTTCGGCCTCATCGGCCACAACGGCGCCGGCAAGAGCACGCTCTTCAAGCTGCTGCTGGGGCTGATCCGGCCGACGTCCGGCAGCCTGCACGTGCTGGGCGAGGCCGTGGACGGCCCGAACTTCCGCGCGCTGCGCCGGCACCTGGGCTACCTGCCCGAGAACCTCGTCCTCTACGACAACCTCAGCGGCCTGGAGACCCTGCAGTTCTTCGCCCGGCTCAAGGGCGCGCCCCTGACGCAGTGCGAGGCCCTGCTCGAGCAGGTGGGCCTGGCCGCGGCCAGCCGCCGTGCCGTGCGCGAATACTCCAAGGGCATGCGCCAGCGCCTGGGCTTCGCGCAGGCCCTGCTCGGCGAGCCGCGCCTGCTGCTGCTGGACGAGCCGACCACCGGCCTGGACCCCTCGGCCATCCGCGACTTCTACCGGCAGCTCGACACCCTGCGCTCGCGCGGCGTGTCGCTGGTGATCAGCTCGCACATCCTGGCCGAGCTGCAGGGCCGCGTCGACGCGCTGGCCATGCTCAGCGGCGGGCGGCTGAAGGCGCAGGGCACGGTGCAGGCGCTGCGTGAGCGATCGGCCATGCCGCTGCGCGTGCTGCTGGCCGGCACGCCCGCCCAGCTGGACGCCCTGCCCTCGCAGCTGTCCGGCCTCATGGACCGGCTGGAGCTCCAGCGCGAGGACCCGCAGCACGCCTGCCTGCGCTGCCCGCGGGACCTGAAGATGCCCGTGCTGCAGCGCCTCGCCGCGCTGGACCTGGCGGACCTGAGCCTGCAGGAGCCCAGCCTGGAAGACGTCTACTTCGAACTGCGGGAGGCTGCATGAACGGTGCCCTCCAATGGCGCTGCCTGGCCACGCTGGCCGGCAAGGAATTCCGCGACCGCCTGCGCAACCGCTGGGTGCTGGCCGTGGCCCTGGTGTTCACGGCCTTCTCCCTGGCCATCACCTACTTCGGCAGCGCCGCGCAAGGCGTGGTCGGGCCGCGCTCCATCGAGCTGACCATCGCCAGCCTCGTCAGCCTGGTGATCTACCTGATCCCGCTGATCGCCCTGCTGCTGGGCTTCGACGCCATCGTGGGCGAGCGTGAGCGGGGCTCGCTGGACCTGCTGCTGGCGCACCCGCTGACCCGCCTGGAGCTGCTGCTGGGCAAGTACCTGGGCCTGGCGGCGGCGCTGAGCCTGTCCACGCTGATCGGTTTCGCGCTGGTGGGCGTGCTGCTGTGGCAGCGCTTCGGCCCCGCCGGGCTCTACCACTACAGCGGCTTCGTGCTGAGCTCCATCCTGCTCGGCCTGGCCTTCCTGAGCCTGGCGATGCTCATCTCGGTGCTGGCGCGGGACCGCACGCGGGCCTCGGGCCTCGCCATCAGCCTGTGGTTCGTGCTCGTCCTGGTCTTCGACCTCGCGCTGATGGGCGTGCTGGTCGCGAGCCAGGGGCAGATCGGCGGCGATGCGCTCGCCTATGTGCTGCTGCTGAACCCGGCGGACCTGTTCCGCATCCTCAACGTCTTCGCGCTGGACGACGTCCGGCGCCTTTATGGCCTGGCGGCCGTGGTGCCGCAAAGCCTCGGCCAGCCCTGGCTGCTCGGCTCCGCCATGCTCGGCTGGATCCTCGCACCGCTGGCCCTTGCCTCCTGGAGATTCAAGCCATGAACACCCTGCCCACCCGCCTGCCTGCCATGACCCGCCGCCAGGGCCTCACCCTCGGGCTGCTCGGCCTGGTCGGTGGCTTGAGCGCCTGCGGCAAGCCGGACGAGGCCCCGCCGGCACCCAGCGAGATCGTCGCCGGCCTGAGCTGCGACCTCGACGGCATGCTGCTGGCCGACTATCCCGGCCCCAAGGGCCAGATCCTCTACGTCGGCGACGCCAAGCCGCACTGGTTCTGCGACACCGTGGAGCTCTTCAACGTGCTGCTCAAGCCGGAGCAGCAGCGCGCCGTGCGCATCGCCTACACGCAGGACATGGCGCAGGCCGACTGGGAGATCCCGCGCGGGCACTGGTTCGACGTGCGCCAGGGCTTCTACGTGCTCGGCAGCAAGCGCCAGGGCTCCATGGGCCCGACCATCGCCAGCTTCAAGGAGCAGGCCGCGGCGCAGGCCTTCGCGCAGGCCTTCGGCGGCAAGGTGCTGGCCTTCGCCGCGCTGAAGCCCGACATGGTGGACCTCAGCGGCGGCGCGCAGCAGGACAGCCGGATGTGAACACCCGGACCGAGCCGCCTTCGGCGGCCTCAAGCGACACCCGGCCAGGCCGCCGCCGCGCCATGCGCTGGCTGCTCGGCGGGCTGGGTCTGCCCGTGCTCTGCGGGGCTGGCGCGGCGCTCGCCACCTGGCAGCGCCGCGAAGGCGGGGCCCGCGAGGCCCAGGCACCCGAGGACGTCTGCCGCGTCGCGCCGTTGCAATCCTGGACGCCCGCGCTGGGGGCGGACCGCCTGGCTGCGCGCCTGCCGCCGCCGGACGCGCGCTGCCCGGTCTGTGGCATGTACCCGGCCCGCCAGCCCCGCTGGGCCTGCCAGCTGATCTACCGCGATGGCGCAGCGCACTTCTTCGACGCCGCGCCGGACCTGCTGCTCTACCTCCAGAACCCCGGCCGCCATGCGCCCGGCTATGGGCGCGAGGACGTCGCGCGCCTCTATCTGCCCGACGCCGCCGCCCCGGCACCGCGCTGGATCGCTGCGGAGGGGGCCACCGTGCTGATGGACAGCGCCTGGCCGGCGGCGGCGGCCAGCCCGATGCGTCGGGGTGCCCTGCCCGCCTTTGCCGATGTCGGCCTGGCGCGCCAGCTGCAGGCCCGGCATGGCGGGGAGCTGTGGCCCTTCTCGCGCCTCCTGGCGCTGCCGGCTGCGCAGTGGCCCGCTGCCCTGCGCGGACTCGGCCCCCACCATTGAGGGAAATGTTCGCTCTGCGGCCGTTTGCATAACCCCACAGCTGCAGGCGAAATCCCGGCGCGGGATGCAGCGCAGCGCATACTCCGCGGCTGACTTTCTCGGAGCGGGTGATATTGCAATCCAGATTCAACCGGACGGTGCGTCGGGTGTTTGCAGCCGCACTGGCAACGACCCTGATCCTGTGCGCCGCCCTCTACAAGCTCAGCGGGGACGCTGACGAGGCCGTGGCGCTGGTGACACAGACGCACCAGCTGCTGGCCAAGGTCTCCCTGGTGCGCAACAGCACGCTGCAGTCGGAGCTTGACACGCAGAACTTCCGACTCACCGGCCAGCAGGTCTACCGCCGGTCGCGTGACCTCCAGATGGTGCGCCGGGAGGCTGCCCTGGCCGGCATCCAGCGCCTGGTCGAGGATGACGCTGCCCAGCTGGAGCGGTGGCAGCAGCTGCGTGACGTCGTGGATCAGCGCATGGCGATTGCCAACGAGATCGTCCGGCTTCGCGAGGAGCAGGGCCAGGAGGCGGCCACCGCCTTCGCGCTGAAGGCGCCCTTGCAAGCGACACGGGCCCGCATGCACGCGTTGCTGGACGCCTTGGAGAGTGAGGCCGTGCGCCAGCAGCAGCTCTACAGCGATCGGCAGACGCGCACCCGCGAGCAGGTCCGCTGGGCGGGCGGCGTGGTCGCCGCCGCGCTGCTGGCGGTGCTCGCCGCCAGCCACGGCCTGATCCGTCGCCAGCTGGCCGCAGCCCGCGAACACCAGCAGGACCTGGCCGAGCGCGAGGAGCACCTGGACGTCACCCTGCGTTCCATCGGTGACGCCGTGCTGGTCACCGACACCGAAGGTCACGTCCGCCGCCTGAATCCGGCCGCGGAACACCTGCTGGACAGCCCCGCCGACCAGGCCCAGGGCCGGGACGTCGGCGAGCTGCTGAGCCTCGTGGACGCCGACGCCTCGGCACCGACGCCGCTGCCGCTGACACGCCTGGCCGAGGCGGTCAGCGCCAACGGCTTGCAGGCGCGGCTGCAGCGGCCCGATGGCAGCCTGTGCACCGTCAACGTCATGGCGGCGCCGCTGTGGAGCCGCAAGCGGCAGTTCCTCGGGCTGGTGTATGTGGTCCGTGACACGACGGACGAGCTGGCCCTGCAGGCGCTGCTGCGGCAGCAGAAGGACCAGGCCGATCGCGAGGTCCAGGAGCGCAGCGAGCAGCTTCGCGAGAGCGAGGAGCACCTGCGCAATGTGATCAGCAACGTCCCGGCGCTGATCGCCTACGTGGACAAGACCCTGCGCTACGTCTACGTCAACCGCCAGTACCACGACTGCTTCGCGCCCGGCCACGCGGAGCTCACCGGCCACCGCGTGCCCGAGGTCCTCGGCGAGGCCCGCTTCGCGAAGGCGCAGCCCATGATCGAGCGGGTGCTGGCGGGCGAGCCGCAGGACTACGACTGGGAGCCCTTCCCCGGCGTCTGGCAGGCCATCAGCTACGCGCCACGGCGCCGGGGCGATGGCGCCGTCGAGGGCTACTACGTGCTGGGCACCGACATCACGCACCGCAAGGAGGCCGAGCAGCGCATCCAGGTGCTGAACCAGCATCTCGAGGAACACGTCGAGGACCTGCAGCGCGTCAGCCGTGCGCTGCGCACGCTCAGCGCTGGCAACAAGATCCTGCTGCGCGCCCAGGACGAGCAGACCCTGCTCGACGGCATGTGCGAGGCGGTGGTCACGGCGGGCGGCTACGAGCTGGCCATCGTCTGGCAGCCCGGGGACGATGGAGCCAACGGCGCGCCGCAACGCCTGCGGGCCGTGGCCCAGAGCGGGCTGCCCGCCGGCCTCGAGCACCTGCGCTCACAGGACTGGGTGATGGCTGACACGCCCGAGGGCCAGGGCGCGCCCGCCCGCGCGATGCGGCTCGGGCTGGCCACCTTCGTCGGCAACATCGCGGAGGAACCGGGCGAGGCCCACTGGCACCGCGGTCTGGAGGGCGTGGCCTGTGCCATGGCCTGCCCGCTGATCACCGCCGGCCGCTGCTTCGGCGTGCTGGCCATCTACGACCGCCGCCCCTCGACCTTCGACCAGGAGGAGGCGCGGCTGTTGGCCGAGGCCGCGGAAGACCTGGCCTTCGGCCTGGACACCCTGCGCGCCCGCGCCGAGCGGCAGCAGGCGCTGGCCGCCATGCACCGCCTGGAGCGCACCGACGCCCTCACCGGGCTGCCCAACGGCACGCAGTTCGACGAGGCGCTGGCGGCGGCCCTGGAGCAGGCGAGCGCCGGCACGACGCCCGCCGGCTTTGCCCTGCTGCAGTGCAATGTGGAGCGCCTGAAGGACATCAACGACACCCTCGGCTTCAAGCAGGGGGACGCCTTGCTGCGGGAGATCGGCGAGCGGCTGCGGGCCGCATCACCCGACGCGGCGCTGGTGGCCCGGCTGCGCGGCGACGAGTTCGCCCTGCTGATGCGCGACACCGACCGGGCGCCGGCGCTGCGGGTGGTCGAACGCCTGCAGCAGGCCCTGTCCCGGCCGGTGCTGGTGGCGGACATCCCGCTGCACATCAACGTGAGCATGGGCCTGGTGCAGTGCCCGGAGGACGGCGCCAGCCCGCACGACCTGTTCCGGCGCGTGGACATCGCCATGCAGCATGCGCGCCGCAAGGGCCTGCCCTGCGTCTCCTTCGAGCGCAGCATGGACCGCATCGACCCTGGCAAGCTCAAGCGCGCCGGCGAGCTCAAGCGGGCGTTGGAGCGGGACGAGCTGCGGCTGTACCTGCAGCCCAAGGTGGACATGCGCGAGGGGCGCGTCTCGGGCGCCGAGGTGCTGGTGCGCTGGCAGCATCCCGAGCTGGGCCTGCTCGGGCCCGGCGAGTTCATCGACCTGGCCGAGCAGACCGGCCTCATCAAGCCGCTGACGGAATGGGTGATGAGCCGCACGCTGGCGCAGCTGAAGGCCTGGCAGCCCGAGGGGCCGCATCTGCCGCTGGCCGTCAATCTCTCGGCCCGCAACCTGCGTGACGAGGACCTGCTGCCCACTGTGTTGCGCCTGCACCAGGAGTGGGACGTCGAGCCGGGCACGCTGGAGCTGGCGATCACCGAGAGCACCGTCATGGAGGACGCCGGCTTCGCGATGCGCATCCTGCACGGCCTGCGCGAGGCCGGCATCCCGCTGTACGTGGACGACTTCGGCACCGGCTATTCCTCGCTGGCTTACCTGCAGCGCCTGCCGGTGGACTACATCAAGATCGACCAGTCCTTCGTGTTCGACATGACCGAGAGCCAGAACTCGGCCACCATCGTGCGCTCCACCATCGATCTGGTGCACGACCTCGGGCGCAAGGCGGTGGCCGAGGGCATCGAGTCCCGCGAGCACTGGCGCCGCCTGCTGGGCATGGGCTGTGACGTCGGCCAGGGCTACTTCATCGCGCGGCCCATGCCGGCTGAGCGCTTCCCGGCCTGGCTGAAGGACTACCGGCCGCCGGAGGCCTGATCAGCCTACCGCACGGCCCGCCGGCTGGGCCTCGGCCGGCGCGGTGTCAGGCAGGCATTGCCGCGCCTGGCCCAGCGCCACTGCCTCGCCGATCACCAGCACCGCGGGGGAGCCGAGTCCCTCGCCCGCCACCAGGGCCGGCAGCAGGGCCAGCACGCCGAAGGCCTCGCGCTGGCGCGCCGTGTGGGCCGCGCTGACCACCGCCACAGGGGTGGTGGCCGCCAGCCCGCCCGCCATCAGCGCCGCGACGATCTCATGGCAGCGGCTTACGCCCATGTAGACGACGAGCGTGAGGCCTGATCGGGCCAGCGCCGCCCAGTCCGGCGCCCGGCCGCCCTCGCCGTTGTGGCCCGTCACCAGGGCCACGCCGGGCGCGCAGCGTCGGTCCGTCACGGCAATGCCCACGCTGCTGGGGCCCGCGAGGCCGGCACTCAGGCCGTTCAGCACCTCGACCTCGATGCCCGCGGCGCGCAGGGCATCGAGCTCCTCGCCGCCGCGGCCGAAGATGAAGGGATCGCCACCCTTGAGCCGCACCACGTGCAGGCCCTGGCGCGCCGAGCGGATCATCAGGCCGTGAATGAAGTGCTGCTCGGTCGACACGCAGCCCCCGCGCTTGCCCACGTGCAGCACGCGGGTGCGGGCGGGCAGCTCGGCGAGGAGGCGCGGATCGACGAGGTCGTCCGCCAGCACGAGGTCGGCCTGCATCAGCCGGGACCAGGCCTTGCGGGTCATCAGCTCGGGGTCGCCGGGGCCGGCGCCCACCAGGCTGACGCGCCCCGGGGTGCCGCGGGCATCGGTATTCTGGGTGTTCATGGCTGGGTCTCCAGGGTCGATTGACTGAGTCGTCGCAGCTGCGGCAGGCAGGAGCCGCACTGCGTGCCGCAGCGCAGCGCCGCCTGCACGACCTGCAGCCGGGCATCGGGGGCCAGGTCTTGACAGCGCTGCAGCTGGCCCTGGATCTGCGCCTCGCGCACCCCCAGGCACTGGCAGACGACCGGGCTCGCGGGCGCCTCGGCGAGCCGGGCCTGCGGGGCGAGCAGCAGGCGCCCGAGCGGCGCCACGGGCCGGGCCTCGCGCCACCAGGTGTCGAGCCAGGCGCCATCCTCGCCCTCCGCCACGCGCAGCCAGGCCTGCAGGCGGGCATCGGCGCCCTCCCCCTGCAGGCGCAGCAAGCGCAGGTGCCCGCGGCGGCCATCGGCATAGCGCATCGTGCCCGGCCGCTGCAGGTCCAGCACGGCGCTCAGCTGCTGCACCCAGTCGGGATCGGGAGCCTGCGCGAAGGCGGCCTCCAGCTGCCAACCGGTCTGGCCCGCCGTGGCCCCCTCGGCGGGCACACAGCTGGCATAGGCGGCCTCGCGGCCCAGCGCCAGCAGCTGCGCGTGCAGGCGCTCGGCGTGGGCGGCATCGACATGCGCGGCCCCCATCACCCGCCAGGGCAGCTCGACCCGGCGCAGGCGGATGGCGGCGAACTTGAGCTCGGGCTGGGCCGAGTCCGGGCAGCGCGCCGCCTGGCTCAGCGCATTCACGCCGAGCAGGGGTGAGCCCTCGCCGTCCCGGCCGAGCAGGTACTCGCTGCCCCAGTGCATCGGCAGCCAGGCCTGTCGCGGGCCCAGCTGCGGGTCCGCCGCCACCCGCACGTGCAGCGTGCCGCGCGCGCTCTCGGCGGCGACGAGATCGTCCGGCTGCAGACCCTGGCGGGCGAGCTCCTCGGGGTGCAGCCCCAGCCGCGGCACGGGGGCGCTGGCGAAGGCCGCCGGCACGGTGCCGCTGCGGCTGAGGCTGTGCCACTGGTCCCGCAGGCGGCCGGTCGAGAGCTGCAGGGGCCGCTCGACGGTCAGCGGCTCCGCGGGCGCGCGCCAGGCGATGGGATGGAAGCGGGCGCGGCCGCTGTCCGTGGCGAAGCGCCCGTCCTTGTACAGCCGCGTGCGGCCCTGCGTGGCGCCCTCCGGCCAGGGCCACTGCTGCGGCGCGGCCTCCAGCGCTTCGTAGCTGAGGCCGGTGATGTCGAGGTCGCGACCGCGCGTGGCCGCGCGGTGCTCGAGCCAGGCCTGTTCCGGGCGCTCCCAGGCGAAGAGGCTGGGCTGGCCGGGTCGCAGCGTGGGCTCCAGGCGCCGGGCGATGTCCCGGACGATCTGCCAGTCGCTGCGCGCCTCGCCGGGCGGCGGCATAGCGGCGCGCACGCGGCTGATGCGCCGTTCGCTGTTGGTGACCGTGCCCTCCTTCTCGCCCCAGGTCGCCGCGGGCAGCAGCACGTGGGCGAACTCGGCCGTGGCGCTGCCGGTGAAGGCGTCCTGCAGCACGACCAGCTCGCAGCGCTGCAGCGCCGCGCGCACGAGGGTCTGCTGCGGCAGCGACTGCGCCGGGTCGGTGCAGGCGATCCACAGCGCCTTGATCTCACCGTCCGCGGCGGCCTCGAATAGCTCCACGGCGGTCTTGCCGGGGCGCCCTGGGATCTCGTCGACACCCCACAACCGCGCGACCTCGGCGCGATCCGCCGCCGAGGCCGGATCGCGGTGCCCCGGCAGCAGCGTGGCCATGCCGCCGGTCTCGCGGCCGCCCATGGCATTGGGCTGGCCCGTGAGCGAGAACGGCCCGGCGCCTGGCCGCCCGATCTGGCCGGTGGCCAGGTGCAGCTGGATCAGCGCCTGGTTCTTGTCGGTGCCGGCGCTGCTCTGGTTCAAGCCCATGCAGTACAGCGAGAGCGTGGACGGGCTCAGCGCGAAGAGCCGCGCCGCCTCGATGATCTGCGCCTCCGGCAGGCCGCAGAGCTGCGCCGCGCGGGCCGGCGTCATGGGGCGCACCGCCTCGCGCACGGCCTCGAAGCCCTCGGTGTGGGCAGCGATGTAGTCCGCGCGGATCCAGCCCTGCCAGATCATCACGTGCAGCAGGCCCTGGAACAGCGCGACGTCGCTGCCGGGCCGCAGCGCCAGGTGCAGATCGGCGAACTCCGCCGTCTCCGTGCGGCGCGGGTCCACGACGATGAGGCGCATACCGGGCCGCGCGGCCTTCGCCGCCTCGATGCGCCGGAACAGCACCGGGTGAGCCCAGGCCGTGTTCGAGCCGGCGATGAAGAGGCAGTCCGCCTGCTCCACATCCTCGTAGCTGCAGGGCGGCGCATCGGCGCCCAGGGCCTTCTTGTAGCCCACGACGGCCGAGCTCATGCACAGCCGCGAGTTGCTGTCGATGTGCGGCGTGCCCCACAGGCCGCGCGCCAGCTTGTTGAAGGCGTGGTAGTCCTCCGTCAGCAGCTGGCCGGAGATGTAGACGCCGAGCGCCTCGGGCCCGTGGGCCGCGCGCAGGGCCAGCAGGCGCGCCACGAGCCGCTCCTGCACCTCGTCCCAGCTTCCGGTCCGCCAGGGCTGCGCGCGGTCCTCGCGCCACTGCGGCTGCAGCAGGCGGCGGCTGGCCAGCACCGCCGGCCGGGCCGTCAGGTGCAGGCTGGCGCCCTTGCTACACAGCCGGCCGAAGTTGGCCGGGTGATCGGGGTCGCCGCGCACGCCGGTGATGTGGCTGCCATCGCTCTCGATGATCACGCCACAGCCTACGCCGCAGTAGGCACAGGTGCTCCGCGTCTCCATCCTGACCTCAGCAGCGGCGGCCGCAGGCGCTGGGCGCGAGGGCTTCGGTGCCCAGGCTGGCCAGCTCGCTGGCCAGCAGCAAGACCTGACCCTCGACCAGCTTCACCTCGAAGCGCGGCGTGCGGCCCTGGTCGGGCTCGCGGGCGCAGCCAGTGCGCAGCTCGATGGTCCAGTTGTGCAGCGGGCAGGCCACCGCCTTGCCGAAGACCAGGCCCTGGCTCAGCGGGCCGCCCTGGTGTGGGCAGCGGTCCAGCAGCGCATGGACCTCGTCGTCGGAGGTGCGGAACAGGGCCACGGGCGCGGCCTGGGGCAGCGCGGGGCGCTGAATGCGGCGCGATCCCAGGGGCGGGATGTCGTCGAGGCGGCAGACGGCGATCCAGCCGTCGTTGGGAATCGTGTGCATGGCGGCTCCTCAGAGGGTCTCGAACTGGCGCAGGTCGACGCGCGCCTTGTCGTGCTCGAACCAGGGGTCGGGCTCGTTCGCCAGCGCGGCCTGCAACTCGGCCCACAGGGCCTGTCGGCCGGGGGCGTCCTCGAGGATGCGGCGGCGGATGTGGTCCATGCCGACGCGGGCGACGTAGTGCACCGTGCGCTCCAGATACCAGCCCTCCAGGCGGTAGAGCTGCAGGAAGGCGCCGCTGTACTCCAGCACCTCCTCGGCCGTGCGCAGCTTGCACAGGAACTCGGCCACCTCGGTCTTGATGCCGCCATTGCCGGCGATGTAGATCTCCCAGCCGGAGTCCACGCCAATCACGCCCACGTCCTTGATGCCGGCCTCGGCGCAGTTGCGCGGGCAGCCGCTGACGGCGATCTTGACCTTGTGCGGGGCGTACATGCGCCACAGCGCGCGCTCCAGGTCCTTGCCCATCTGCGTGGAGTCCTGGGTGCCGAAGCGGCACCACTCGCTGCCCACGCAGGTCTTCACCGTGCGCAGGGCCTTGGCATAGGCGTGGCCGCAGGGCATCCCCAGGTCCTGCCAGACGGCGGGCAGGTCCTGCTTCTTCACGCCCAGCAGGTCGATGCGCTGGCCGCCGGTGACCTTGACCGTGGGGATGGCGTACTTGTCCACCACGTCGGCGATGCGGCGCAGGTCGGCAGCCGTGGTCTCGCCGCCCCACATGCGCGGGATCACGCTGTAGCTGCCGTCCTTCTGGATGTTGGCGTGGCTGCGCTCGTTGATCAGGCGGGACTGCGGGTCGTCCGCGGCCTCGTGCGGCCAGGTGCTGATCAGGTAGTAGTTGAGGGCCGGGCGGCACGTCGGGCAGCCGTCGAGGCTGGTCCATTCCAGCGTCTGCATGACGGCCTCGCGGCGCGTCAGGTGGCGGTCGCGGATGGCCTCGCGCACCTCCTGGTGGCTGAAGCTCGTGCAGCCGCACATCGCCTTCTTGCGCGGCGTGGCCGAGTAGTCGCCGCCCGCGGTGAACATGATCAGCTGCTCGACCAGGCCGGTGCAGGAGCCGCAGGAGGCGCTGGCCTTGGTGTGCTTGCGCACCTCCTCCAGCGTGAAGAGGCCCTTGTCCTTGATGGCCTTGCAGATGGCGCCCTTGCTGACGCCGTTGCAGCCGCAGACCTCGTCGCTGTCGGCCATCGCGGCGGCCTTGCTGTGACCCTCGTGGCCGACGTCGCCGATATTGGATTCGCCGAACATCAGGCGCTCGCGGATGTCCGCGACGCTGCGGCCCTCGCGCAGCAGCTTGAAGTACCAGCTGCCATCGACGGTGTCGCCGTAGAGGCAGGCGCCGACCAGCTTGTCGTCCTTGATGACCAGCTTCTTGTAGACCCCGGCGTGGGGGTCGCTCATCAGGATCTCCTCGCTGCCCTCCCCGCCCATGAAGTCGCCGACCGAGAAGAGGTCGATGCCCGTCACCTTGAGCTTGGTGCTCGTCTGGCTGCCCTGGTAGCGGCCGATGCCGAACTGCGCGAGGTGCGTGGCGCAGACCTTGCCCTGCTCGAACAGCGGCGCCACGAGGCCGTAGGCAATGCCGCGGTGAGCGGCGCACTCGCCCACGGCGTAGATGCGCGGGTCGGTGACGGTCTGCAGGGTGTCGCTGACCACCACGCCGCGCTGGCACAGCAGGCCGGCGGACTCGGCCAGCGCGGTGTTGGGGCGGATGCCCGCGGCCATCACCACCAGCTGCGCGGGAATGGCCGTGCCGTCCTTGAAGCGGACCTGGCTCACGCGGCCGCTCTCGTCGCCCAGCAGCGCCTCGGTCTGCGCGCCCAGGCGGAACTTCAGGCCCCGCTGCACGAGGGAGTCGCGCAGCAGGCTGCCCGCCTGCTCGTCGAGCTGGCGCTCCAACAGCCAGTCGCCCAGGTGGACCACGGTGACGTCCATGCCGCGCAGCATCAGGCCGTTGGCGGCCTCCAGCCCCAGCAGGCCGCCGCCGATCACCACCGCCTGGCGGTAGCGCGTGGCGGCGTCGATCATGGTCTGGGTGTCCGCGATGTCGCGGTAGGCGATCACGCCGTCCAGGTCCTTGCCCGGCACCGGGAGGATGAAGGGCGTCGAACCGGTGGCGACCAGCAAGCGGTCGTAGGCCGCCTCGGTGCCGTCGGCCGCGCGCACCACGCGGCGGCGGCGGTCGATCTCGGTGACGGTCTTGCCCAGGTGCAGGGTGATGCCATGCTCCTCGTACCAGCTCAGCGGGTTGAGGACGATCTCGTCCAGCGTCTGCTCACCCGCCAGGACGGGCGACAGCAGGATGCGGTTGTAGTTCGGGTGCGGCTCGGCGCCGAAGACCGTGATGTCGTACAGGTCCGGCGCGATCTTCAGCAGCTCTTCGAGGGTGCGGACGCCGGCCATGCCGTTGCCCACCATCACCAGTTTCATCTTGTCCATGCGTGCTCCAGGCAAGACCTGACCCTGCCCACCACGCAAGGCAGGCATGCAGGTCGTCAATCGGGGGGTCAGGCTTCCAGGGCCGCCTCGGCGTTGGTGTGGTCCGCGTGGCCCGTGTTACCCGCATGACCGGCATAGAGGAAGTCGATCACCGCCTTGCGGCATTGCAGATAGACCGCGTCCTCGGCCAGCTGCACGCGGTGGCGCGGGCGGCTGAGCGGCACGGGCAGCACCTGCGCCAGCGTGGCCGCGCGGCCGTCCGGCGTGGGCGGGCTCATCATGACGATGCGGTCCGAGAGCAGCACCGCCTCGTCCACGTCGTGCGTCACCATCAGCACGGTGCTGCGCGTGGTGGCGACGATCTTCAGCAGCTCGTCCTGCAGATGGGCGCGGGTCAGCGCGTCCAGGGCGCCGAAGGGTTCGTCCATCAGCAGCACCTTGGGTTCCATGGCCAGGGCGCGGGCGATGCCCACCCGCTGCTTCATGCCGCCGGAGATCTCATGCGGACGCTTGTAGGCCGCATGGGCCATGCCGACGAGCTCCAGCGCCGCCTGCGCGCGGGCCACCAGGCGCGGCCGGGCCTCCTTGGCCGCGAAGACGGTCTCCACGGCCAGCAGCACGTTGTCCAGGCAGCTGAGCCAGGGCAGCAGCGAGTGGTTCTGGAACACCACCGCGCGCTCGGGCCCGGGGCCGGCAATCTCGCGCTGGTCGCACAGCAGCGCGCCCTCGCTGGGCTTCAGCAGCCCGGCCACGAGGTTCAGCAGCGTGCTCTTGCCGCAGCCCGAGTGGCCGATCAGGCTGATGAACTCGCCACGGCGGATGTCCAGGTTGATGCCTTCCAGGGCCTTGAATGAACCCTTGCGGGTCTTGTAGACCATGTCCACGCCCTGGATCTGGATGAAGGGGTTGTTGCTGTGCATGACAGTCTCCTCACTCCTCAAAGCTGAAGCGCTTGGCCAGAGTCACCAAGGCGGTTTCCAGCAGCAAGCCCACGATGCCGATCACGAAGATGGCCACGATGATGTGCTGCACGTTCAGGTTGTTCCACTCGTCCCAGACCCAGAAGCCGATGCCCACGCCGCCGGTCAGCATCTCGGCCGCCACGATCACCAGCCAGGCCGTGCCCACCGAGAGGCGCACGCCGGTCAGCATGTAGGGCAGCACGGAGGGGAAGAGGATGCGCGTCAGCAGCTTCCACTCCGAGAGGTTCAGCACGCGGGCCACGTTGAGGTAGTCCTGCGGCACGCGCTGCACGCCCACCGCCGTGTTGACCACCATGGGCCAGATCGAGCAGATGAAGATGGTCCAGATGGCCGCCGGGTCCGCGCTCTTGAAGACCAGCAGCCCGATGGGCAGCCAGGCCAGGGGCGACACCGGCTTGAGCAGGCTGATGAGCGGCGAGACCATGCGGTTTGCGAACTCGAAGCGCCCGATCACGAAGCCCAGCGGGATGCCCACGGCCGCCGCCAGGCCGAAGCCCAGCGCCACGCGCTGCAGGGAGTTCAGCACGTTCCAGCCGATGCCCACATCGTTGGGGCCCTTGCGGTAGAACGGGTCGCTGAAGAGCTGCACCGCCGAGTCCCAGGTCGCGGCCGGCGTCGGGATGGGCCCGCCCTTGAAGGTGAGCAGCGCCCACAGGCCGATCAGCAGCGCCAGGCCCAGCACCGGCGGCAGGGCGCGGGCCAGCAGCGCCGACACGTCCAGGGGCTGGCGCGGCGCCCGGGGCGGCCGCGGGAGCGGCGGGCTCGCGGGCGCGGGCTGTGTGGGCGCAGCGCTCGTCTCGCGCGGGGAATGGAAGACGGCAGACACCATGGGAACTCCTTGAAATCAGTCGCGATTCAGGCCGGCGCGGGTCGCTCAGGCCTTGAGCTTGAAGCCGTCGGCGTAGCGGGCGGGGTCCTTGCCTTCCCACACCGTGCCGTCGATCAGCTTGCTGCTGCGCATCGCATCCTTGGGCACGCTGACCTTCAGCTGCGAGGCCGCCTCGCGGTAGAGATCGACCTGGTTGATCTGCTTCGCCACGGCCAGGTAGTCCGGGTGGTCCTTGATCAGGCCCCAGCGCTTGTGCTGGGTGAGGAACCACATGCCGTCGGAGAGGTAGGGGAAGTTCACCGCGCCGTCGTCGAAGAACTTCATGTGCTTCGGGTCGTCCCAGGTCTTGCCCAGGCCGTTCTGGTAGCGGCCGAGGATGCGCTGGTTGATGGCGTCGACGCTGGTGTTGACGTAGCTCTTGTCGGCGATGGTGTCGGCCATCTTCAGCTTGTTCTGCAGGCCGGCGTCGATCCAGCGGCTGGCCTCCAGCACGGCCATGATCACGGCGCGGGCGGTGTTGGGATACTTCTTCACGAAGTCGCCCGTGGCGCCGAGCACCTTCTCGGGATGGTCCGGCCAGATCTCCTGGCTCGTGGCCGCCGTGATGCCGATGCCGTCCATGATGGCGCGGTGGTTCCAGGGCTCGCCGACGCAGTAGCCGTCCATATTGCCCACGCGCATGTTGGCCACCATCTGCGGCGGCGGCACGGTGATGACCTTGGCGCCGCCCCACGGGTGCACGCCATGCGCGGCGAGCCAGTAGTACAGCCACATGGCATGCGTGCCCGTGGGGAAGGTGTGGGCGAAGCTGTACTCGCGCTTGTCGGTGTTCATGAGCTTGGCGAGCGAGGCGCCGTCCACCGCGCCCTTGTCGGCCAGCTTCTTGGACAGCGTGATGGCCTGCCCGTTGCGGTTGAGGGTCATGAGCACGGCCATGTCCTTCTTCGGGCCGGACACGCCGAGGTGCAGGCCGTAGACCAGGCCGTAGAGCACATGGGCCATGTCGAGGTCGCCGTTGACGAGCTTGTCCCGCACGCCGGCCCAGGAGGCCTCCTTGCTCGGAATGATGCGGATGCCGTATTTGCGGTCGAAGCCGAGGACCGAGGCCATCACGACGGAGGCGCAGTCGGTGAGCGGAATGAAGCCGATGCGGACCTCCTCCTTCTCCGGCTTGTCGGAGCCCGCGGCCCAGGCCTGCGGCAGCGTGAGGCTCGCGGCCGTCCCGACGGCGGCGCCGAGCATCTGTCGTCTCTCCTGGCTCATCAAGCCCTCCTTGTGGCTGCTGGACATGCGTGTTCTCCTGATGACTGCAAAACAAAAAAGGCGTCACGACCTGCTGGCGGCGCGGGTGCACCACTCAGGGGTCGGACGCCTTTGTCCGGATGTCGGGGCCGATGCCTTCGGCCTGTCGTCGAGGACCACGCCTTTGTGGCCCTTGTTCTCTCTTCAGCAGGAAGCGTGCCAGGCGGATTCCCCGGCCGCGGGCGCTTCTGATGCACCGCAACATGCCGCCGGCGCCTCGCCTTGGTGCATGCGCGCGGGTCGCGGCCTCATGTGGGGCGCAGCAGGGACTGCGCGTCGATGATGCGGGCGGCGAGCTCGGCCATGGGCAGCTTGCGGTCCATGGCGAGGCGGCGCAGGCGCTGGTAGGCGGCCTCTTCGTCGAGCCCCGCCTCCTGCATCAGGATGCCCTTGGCCCGTTCGATGGTCTTGCGTGCCGCGAGCTGCGCCTGCGCGCGGTCGAGCTCCTGCCGCAGGGCCAGGTCTTGCTCGAAGCGGGCGATGGCGACCTGCAGCACCGGGGCCAGGCGATGCGGCTGCATGCCGGCGACGACATAGGCGCTGACGCCGGCCGCCAGGGCCCGCCGCATCGGGGCGTCCGCGGGATCCTCGGCGAAGACCACGACCGGCCGCGGCAGCGCGTCATTGAGCGCGGCCAGGTTCTCGAGCGTGTCCCGGGTGGGCGACTCGGCGTTGACGATCACCACGTCCGGCTGCAGGCGCTGCACGCAGTCGTGGATGAGCGCGGCGTTGTCCACCGTGCCCAGCACCTCGCAGCCCAGCTGCTGCAGTTCGTGGCGCAGCAGCTGCGGGCTGGCCACGCCGTCCTCGATCAGCAGCACGCGGATGCCCTGCATCCCGGCCGGCTCGGCGCCCTTCCCTTGTTTGTCCACATGCTCCATGGGCGGACCGGCGCAAGATCCGTGCCCGATGAAACTTGTGTGCAGCGCGGCCCCCGGCCTCAATTGCGTACAAGCCAGCCGCCCGGGGGCTGGGCATCATGCGCCCCAGAGAAGAGAAGGCCCGATGCAGGCCTTCCGTCCAGGCGGCCCCCGTGGGTCGGCAGTGCCCGAGAGAGGGGATCCCCCGTGCAGCCTTGCGATCCAGGGCTGCGATGTCCTCTTTCGCGTCCACGGAGACTGCCTTCATGCTTGCTCGACTCCTTGGCGCCGGCCTCATCGCCGGTGCCCTTCTTCTTCCGCAGCCCGGATCCGCCGGCCCGGCCTCCATCGCCCTCGGTGACATCGACCAGGGCACCTTCTGCTACCGCGAGCCCCTGAACCTGCAGGCCGACGTCAGCGACCTCAAGGCCGGCTTCACCGCCAGCAACTGGCTCGGCACGATCACCGGCGTGTATGGCCGGCGCTGGCCCAGCGGCAAGGCACTCGCCCAGGCTCAGGCGAACGACCAGTACTTCAAGGGCTTCGTCGACACCAGCAGCTTCAACAAGCTGGCCGAGTCCCTCATGGTCGCCCTCCACGAGGAGACCCACATGTGGGACCTCGACGGCAGCCGCACGCAGTGGAACGCCTACACCTCCTCGTGGATCGATGACACGACGCAGTTCCTCAAGTTCCCGCTCTACGACGCGGACGGCGGCTTCCCCCGCAAGGAGATCCTGGCGCTCATCAAGGACGATGCCTCGTCCGACATGGACAAGCTCTACCTCCAGGACAGCGCCCAGGGCGACTACCACCTGCAGGGCGTGACGGCCGAGCTCAATGCCGGCCTGATCGGCCTGCCCGCCGCGCTGGCGGTGGCGGAGTTCATCGACGGCATCGGGGCCAGCAACTCGCGGGACATCGCGCTCACCAACCTCAGCTACCTGCAGCTCTACCTGCGCGTCGCCAAGGCGAACCACGCGGGCTACTACGCGAAGCTCAAGAGCGATGTCACCTGGCGCAAGTACGTGCTGGTGCAGTTCCTGCGCACGGCCTACTTCATCACGCAGTCCGACCCCTACGCCGCGAAGCTCGGCAGCAGCAAGGTGCCGGCGCTCATCAACCGCGTCTACGCGCCCGAGAACCTCGCCATCCTCGAGGACTTCAGCGGCTACCGCTTCCCCACGCGCATCAGTGACAGCTGCATGGGCGGCGGCGTCAGCACGGCGCCGGTGATCAGCACGCAGCCGCAGAACGTGGTCGTGACGGCGGGCCAGAGCGCGAGCTTCAGCGTTGCGGCCAGCGGCGGCGCCCTGAGCTACCAGTGGCGCAAGAACGGCGTGAACGTCGCCGGCAACGGCACGTCAGCCACCTACAGCATTGCCAGCGCCCAGAGCGCCGACGCGGGCAGCTACCACGTGGTGGTCAGCAACAGCCTGGGCTCGGTGAACAGCAGCGCGGCCAGCCTCACGGTGAATCCCGCCAGCGTGCAGATCGGCGTCAGCCCGTCCGTGGCCACACTGAACATGGGCGCCACGCAGGCCTTCTCGGCCACGGTGACGGGCAGCGCCAACACGGCGGTGACGTGGTCGGTCGTGGAGGCGGACGGCGGCAGCATCACCCCGGCCGGCGTCTACACCGCGCCGGCCCGGCTGGGCACCTTCCACGTGAAGGCGACGAGCCAGGCGGACAGCAGCCGCAGCGCGCAGGCCACGATCACGGTCAACGGGCCGACGGACTCGGGCACCACCGTCACCGGCACGCTGGCCGCGGGCGCCTCGACCCGCCTGCCGGGCGGCAGCCCCGGCTACTGGACCGTTTCCACACGCTACAACTTCCGCTTCAACCTGACGGGCCCCGCCAGTGCCGACTTCGACCTCTACCTCTACAAGCTCGTCGGCAGCACCTGGACCCTGGTGGCGAAGTCGGAGGGCCCCACGTCCACCGAGGCCATCAGCTATGTGGGCGATGCCGGCCGCTACTACCTGCGGCTGACGTCCTACTCCGGCAGCGGGGCCTACACGCTCAAATACTCCATCTACCCCTGAACTGATTGCTTGCTCTCCCTTTTGACAGCACCGGCGAAAGTCGGTGCTTTTTTCATGGCGGCTGCGGGTAATCCTGGGAGATGGCAATCCCTGAGGCTCCGGCCCGCTTGTACGCATTTCCGGCTGCGGCGCCGGATGCGTACAAGGGGCCGCGGGGCGATTGGCGAAATAGTCCGGCCCTACAACAGGACCCCGCCGCGGCTCGAGCGCCGTCAGGCCGGGGCCGACGGCAGCGGGCCACCTTGGCGGCCCGGGCTGCCCCCGAGGGCCGCAGGCGGCGCCACCGGCGCGCTGGTCTTGCACGTGCACGCTTCTGCAGGGGCCGAACCAGGTCATTGGCAGCATTGGCGCGCCCTTCGCCGCTGTGGTGGCGGGGCTGCGGGCCGGTCATGGGCAGAGGCGCCTTCCCGTCCTTCCACAAGAGGGGCGGACCATCGCTTCACCACAAGAGAGACATGACATGAGCAAGACGACACCCTCCTCCCTGCGAACGCTGTTCGCCCTCGCCGCCGTCGCCGCGGCCACCCAGGCCCTCGCGGCCGAGCGCATCGACCTGTCCGCCGGCAAGGGCGCCGCGCTCGGCCAGACGCTGGTGCCCGGCGCCCAGGGCGCAGCGGCCCTGGGCCTGCGCGCCGAGGACCTGCGTGCCACCCGCAGCCAGACCTACGCCAGCGGCCTGGTCGTGACCCGCCATCAGCAGCTCTTCCAGGGCGTGCCGGTGTGGGGCCATGGCATCGTTGAGCACCGCGCCGGTGCCAAGGGGCTGGCGGCCGCGAATTCGCACTTCACCGGCGTGCTCGTCAACAAGATCGAGCAGGACCTCACCAGCGCCCGACCGACGCTGAGCGAATCCGCCGTGCTGGCGCAGGCCCGCGGCCTGGCCCGAGCCGCGGACACGCGCAACGAGCAGGCGCAGCTCTTCGTGCGCCTGAACGAGCAGAACAAGGCCCAGCTGGTGTACCAGGTCTCGATGCTGACGGGCCAGGAGAAGACGCTGAGCCGCCCCTTCTTCCTGATCGACGCCAACACCGGCGCCGTGCTGGACCGCTGGGAAGGCCTCAACCACGCCAACGGCACCGGCCCGGGCGGCAACCAGAAGACCGGCCAGTACGAGTACGGCACCACCGCCGGCAAGGGCTATCTGGACGTCACGCAGAGCGGCTCCACCTGCTCGCTCAACAGCACGAACGTCGCCACCATCAACCTCAACGGCGGGACCTCGGGCTCGACGCCCCACAGCTTCACCTGCCCGCGCAACACCGTGAAGACGATCAACGGCGCCTACTCGCCGATGAACGACGCGCACTCCTTCGGCAACATCATCTTCAACATGTACCAGGACTGGCTGAACGTGCGCCCCATCAGCCAGAAGCTGCAGATGCGCGTGCACTACGGCAGCAGCTACGAGAACGCCTTCTGGGACGGCACGGCCATGCACTTCGGGGACGGCGCCTCGACGTTCTACCCGCTGGTGTCGCTGGACGTGGCGTCCCATGAGATCAGCCACGGCTTCACGGAGCAGAACTCGGGCCTCGTGTACTCGCGCCAGTCGGGCGGCATGAACGAGGCCTTCTCCGACATGGCCGGCGAGGCCGCGGAGTACTACGCCCGCGGCTCCAACGACTGGCTGGTGGGCTACGAGATCTTCAAGGGCTCCGGCGCCCTGCGCTACATGGACGAGCCGACCAAGGACGGCCGCTCCATCAGCAACGCCGCCAACTACAACGACTCGCTGGACGTGCACCTGACTTCGGGCGTCTACAACAAGGCCTTCTACACGCTGGCCAACAAGTCGAGCTGGAACACGCGCAAGGCCTTCGAGGTCTTCGCGGACGCCAACCGCCTGTACTGGGGCCAGAACGAGACCTTCAGCAACGGCTCCTGCGGCGTGATGAAGGCGGCGCAGAGCCGCGGCTACAGCGTGGCGGACGTGATCAGCGCGTTCAACGCCGTGGGCGTCACCTGCCCGAACCCGCCGTCCGACGGCCTGCCGGCCATCACCAGCCAGCCGGCCAGCGCCACCGTCACGGTGGGCAGCACCGCGACCTTCAGCGTCTCTGCCACGAGCGACACCACGCTGAGCTACCAATGGCGCAAGAACGGCAGCGCCATCAGCGGCGCCACCGGTGCCAGCTACACGACGCCCGCGACCACCACGGCTGACAACGGCGCGCTCTTCAGCGTCGTCATCACCAACGCCAAGGGCAGCGTGACCAGCGCCAACGCGACGCTGACGGTCAAGAGCAGCGACACCACCCTGCCCGTGATCACCAGCCAGCCGGCCAGCGTGACGGTAAACGCGGGCAGCCCGGCGACCTTCTCAGTGACGGCCACCAGCAGCTCGGCCATGAGCTACCAGTGGCGCAAGAACGGCAGCAGCATCAGCGGCGCGACCTCGGCCAGCTACACCACTCCCGCCACCACCACGGCTGACAACGGCGCGAACTTCAGCGTCGTCGTCACCAACGCCAACGGCAGCACCACGAGCGGCAACGCCACGCTGACGGTCAACGGCGGCGGCACGGGTGGCACCACCGTGACGGGCACGCTGGGCTATGGCGACTCGGCCACCTACCCGAGCGGCAGCCCGGGCTACCACTACAGCAGTGGCGGCGGCGCGTTCAAGCTGAACCTCACCGGCCCGTCCAGCGCGGACTTCGACCTCTACCTCTACAAGTGGAATGGCAGCAGCTGGTCCATCGTCGCGCGCTCCGAGGGATCGACCTCCACCGAGGCCATCTCCTACAACGGCACGGCGGGCTACTACTACATCGAGGTCTACTCGTACTCGGGCAGCGGCACGTTCACGCTGAACTACACGCTGCCGCGGTGATCGAGGGTCGGGCGGCCGGTCGCCAGCGTCTCCGCTGAACGCCCACCGCCCGCACAAGCGCCTGTTCAAAGGCCAGACGGCGCCCTGCGTGTCGCAACGCAGGGCGCCGTCGTCATGTTCGGGGATGATGCCGGCGTGGATGCCGGCGCGCGGGTCAACGGCGCGGCAGCGACTGGAAGAAGGCCCAGATCGTGTCGTTGGCGTCGAGGGCCTGCGAGGGCTTCTCCTTGCCGGGCCGGCTACGGTCCGAGCCGGGCCAGCTGTGGCCGCCGGTCTCGGTGGTGCAACGCTGAACCTGCACGCCGTCCGCGCAGCCGGTGTGCCGCACGCAGCTGGCGCCGGGCTTGTCGAGCACCGTCTGCGTGGCCGCGCTGCACTGGTTGCGCTGCACCCAGCGGCGTTCCGTCTCGGGGACGGAAACGAAGTCCATCACCTTGCTCGTGTCCCGGAAGGCCTTGGGGCCGGCGCCGCCCTGGTAGAGGACGTGGTCGTCGTCCAGTGCATGGATCATCAGCACGGAGATGGGCCGGCGCGGCTGGCAGCTGCTGGTCGCATCCGTCCCGGCCACGGCGGCGATGCCGGCGAGCTGGTCGGAGAGCTCGCAGGCCAGGCGGTGGCTCATCATCCCGCCGTTGGACATGCCGATGGCGTAGACGCGGCCGGCATCGACGCTCAGGCGCTGCTTCAGATGGCCGATGAGCGCCCGCACGAAGGCGACGTCCTCGCTGCCGCTGTCCCGGGCGGACCCGCAACAGCCGCCGGCGTTCCAGGTGGCCAGGTGATGCCCCGGCAGGCCGCTGTGGCCGTTCGGGAACACGGCGATGAAGCCGGCGCTGTCGGCCTTGCTGATGAGGCCGTAGCGGCTGTCGTCCGCCTGGAGCTCCATGCTTCCCCCGCCGCCATGGAAGGCCAGCACGACGGGCGTCGGCTGGCCCGGGCGGTAGCCGGGCGGCACATGGACCATGAACAGCCGCGTCTGCCCCATCACCTCGAGGCGCCCGGTGTGCGTGCCGGCGCTCGCGAGCTCGGCATCGCTGGCGTTCGGTGCGGGCGCCTCGGTCTTGCGACCCTCACGCCGTTCGGCCATGCGCTCGCGGATGCGCTCGCGCAACGTGCCCTGCTGCGCCTCGGCGGGCGCGGGCAGGCCGGTGAGCGTGAGGGCCGCCAGCAGCGGCAGCAGCAGTGGGGCCAGCAGCGTGGCAGCGCGGCGCGGGACTCGACAACTCATGCGAGGGTCTCCATGAAGAGGCCCGGACCGCCGCCGGGCTCAGTGTTTGTGGTCGTGCTTGTGATCGTGGCCGTGATGACCGTGATCGTGGCCATGGTCATGCCCGCAACCCGGGCCGTGCACATGCGGCGCGGCCGTGACCGCGATGCCCAACGGCTTGCCGCGCACGGCCGGCGCTTGGTCGTGGGCTTGGTCGTGGGCTTGGTCGTGGTCATGACCGCAGCCCGGGCCGTGGACGTGGGCCGGCGCGTGATGATGGCCATGCCCATGCGCGTGATGATCGTGGCCGCAGCCGGGCCCATGCACGTGGGGCGCCGGTGCATGCGGGGCCACCACGCGGATGAGCGAGCCGTCCTCGCCCACCAGCACGTCGCCGTCATGCAGGGCGGTGCCGGCCGGCAGCGCCACGCTCAGCGGGCGCCCCAGGCTGTCGGTGGCCTGGAACTGGCCGGCCGCGGTCTGGGCGGCGTCCAGCGTCACGGCGGATGCGCGCTTGAGCAGCACGGCGGCGAGGCCTTGGCCCTGGGGCAGGAACTTGGAGACTGAGGTCATGGTGAATCTCTGCAGGGAGCGCCTCCGCGAGGCGCGATCGCGGCATTGTCCGTGATCGCCTGGCGCCCTGCTGTGCCCGCATTGCATCCCGGGCAGGCCGCCTGCCGCGTGTCCGCTTCGTCAAGGAATGCAAAGTCGACGTGGCGGCCCGTCCGGGCAGGCGCCAGCGATTGACGCCGCCATTTGTGCGATGCAACAATCGCGCCCGTCTCAACAACGGAGTCCCCTCGTGGACAGTGTCAGTCCCTCTTGCTTCCCTGCGATGCGCGCCGCCCGGGCCGCCGCAGCCCTGATGCACTGACACCCGTTGCCCGGTGGCTGCGCATCCTGCCGCTGCCACCCGATGCCTGCTGCCGTTTCCCTCGCCTGCTGCTGGCTCTGCCGGCACTGCCAGAATCGCCCGGAGGGCCGGCCTCGGCCGGTTTCCCGCGGCTCGCCTCGCGCCCCCTTTCACTCGCCCGCGTGCCGGCTTCCCGGCATTCCCGCGGCCTCACCGGGCCTGCCCTGGCCCGCGTGACGCCCTCGGATGCCGTCCCGCCCGCGGTGCTTTGCCTGAGCGTTGTCGCCCATGAGCAAGAACACGCGCGAATTCTTCGCCCGGCCCGTCGTCGAGGCCGGCATCAACCGCTGGGACTGGGCCCTGCTGCCGCTGGTCCTGGCCACCCTCGTCCTGCTGGGCTATGGCGCGGCGCAGATGGCCCGCCCCTTCGAGCTGGGGGACGTGCTGCCGCTGTCCCTCGATCCCTGGCAGCTGCCCTACTACCTGCTGCGCACCACGCTGCGCATGTTCATGGCGCTGGGGGCCGCGCTGGTCTTCAGTGCCGTGTTCGCCGTGCTGGCCGCCAAGTACCGGGCGGCCGAGCAGGTGCTGGTGCCGCTGCTGGACATCCTGCAGTCCATCCCCATCCTCGGCTTCCTGTCGATCACGGTGACGGGCTTCATCGCCCTCTTCCCCGGCAATCTGCTGGGCGTGGAATGTGCGGCGGTGTTCGCCATCTTCACCTCGCAGGCCTGGAACATGGCCTTCAGCCTCTACCAGTCCCTGCGCACCGTGCCGTCGGAGTTGCAGGAGGCGGCGCAGGTCTTCCAGCTCTCGGGCTGGCAGCGCTTCTGGCGCCTGGAGCTGCCTTACGCCATGCCCGGGCTGCTGTGGAACATGATGATGTCCATGTCCGGCGGCTGGTTCTTCGTCGTGGCGTCCGAGGCCATCACCGTGTCGAACCAGAGCATCAAGCTCCCCGGCGTCGGCTCCTACATCGCCCTGGCGATCGAGACGCGCGACCTCGCCGCCATCGGCTGGGCGATCGGCGCCATGCTGATCGGCATCCTGCTCTATGACCAGCTGCTGTTCCGCCCCCTCGTGGCCTGGGCGGACAAGTTCCGCTTCGAGGAAGGCGGCGCGGACCTGGCGCCGCGCTCCTGGCTCCTGAGCTGGCTGCGCCGCACGCAGGGCATGCAGCGCCTGGCCGGCTGGTCCGGGCAGCAGCTGCAGCGCACGCTGCTGCTGTTCCGGCGCCGCTACGACGGCACCTCGGTCCGCGCGCGGCCCACTGCGCCGGCCCCGCTGCTGCGGCGGGCCTGGGACGCCTTGCTCGCCGCGCTGGTGCTGTTCGCCGTCTGGCGCCTGGTGGGCTTCGTGCACACGGAGGTGGGCTGGGCGGAGGTGGGCCATGTGTTCGTGCTGGGCGGCTACACCCTGGCGCGCGTGCTGGTGCTGATCGCGCTGGCGGCGCTGGTGTGGGTGCCCATCGGCGTGTGGATCGGCCTGAACCCGCGCTGGTCCGGGCGCCTGCAGGCAGTGGCGCAGTTCCTGGCGGCCTTCCCGGCCAACCTGCTCTTCCCCGTCGTGGTGATGGGCATCGTGCATTGGCATCTGGACCCGGACTGGTGGCTGTCGCCGCTGATGATCTTCGGCACGCAGTGGTACATCCTCTTCAACGTGATCGCCGGCGCGTCCAGCATCCCGAGCGAGCTGCGCTTCGCCGCGCAGAACCTGGGCGTGCGGGGCTGGCTGAAGTGGAAGCGCTACCTGCTGCCGGCCGTGTTCCCCAGCTTCGTGACCGGCGCGATCACCGCCAGCGGCGGCTCGTGGAACGCCTCCATCGTCGCGGAGTACGTCAGCTGGGGCGACACCACGCTGCGCGCCCAGGGCCTGGGCAGCTACATCGCCGAGATGACGGCCCGCGGCGACTTCCCCCGCATCGCCCTGGGCATCGGCGCCATGTGCGTCTTCGTAATGGGCCTCAACCATTTCGTGTGGCGGCGGCTCTACCACCTGGCCGGCGAGCGCCTGCACGCCTGAGCCCCGCGCCCACTCACAACGCCCACCCCCAAGGCATTCACAGATCCGGAGGTATTCCATGGCACAGGCCATCATCGAACTCCAAGGCGTCGGCAAGACCTTCCGCTCGGCCGACGGCCACGTGCGACCCGTGCTGGACGGCGTCGACTTCAGCCTGCGCGAGGGCGAGATCGTCGCCCTCCTGGGCCAGTCCGGCTCGGGCAAGAGCACGCTGCTGCGCATCATGGCCGGGCTCGTCGCCGCCGACCGCGGCCACGTGCAGTACCGCGGCCAGCCGCTGCACGGCCCCGCGCGGGCCATCAGCATGGTCTTCCAGTCCTTCGCCCTCTTCCCCTGGCTGACGGTGCAACAGAACGTCGAGCTGGGCCTCGAGGCTCGGGGCATGGGCAAGGCCGAGCGCGAGGCACGCGCCGAGGCCGCCATCGAGCTGATCGGGCTCTCGGGCTATGAAGGCGCGCTGCCGCGTGAGCTCTCCGGCGGCATGCGCCAGCGCGTGGGCATCGCGCGGGCGCTGGTGACCGAGCCCGACGTGCTGCTGATGGACGAGGCCTTCTCGGCCCTCGACGTGCTCACGGGCGAGCGCCTGCGCGAGGACATTCTCGAGCTGTGGCAGGGCGGCACCATGCCCACGAAGGCCATGCTCGTGGTCTCGCACAACATCGAGGAGGCCGTGCTGATGGCGGACCGCATCCTCGTGTTCGCGAGCGACCCCGGCCGCATCCGCTGCCAGCTCGCCATCCAGCTGCCGCGCCCCCGCAACCCGGACAGCGCCGAGGTGCGGGCGCTGATCGACGAGGTCTATGCCCTGATGACGGCCGGCGCAGGCCGCCCGGTCCGGGCCGGCAGCGATGCCACGGGGGCTGCGGTCGAGGAGGCCTCGGCGCGGCCGGCGTCCGTCACGGAGCGGCTGCCCGAGGCGGACGTCGCGCGCATGGACGGCCTACTGGAGCTGCTGGCCGCCCCGCCCTTCACCGGCCGCGCGGACCTCCCGCAGCTGGCCGAGGCCTCCGAGCTGAGCGACGCACAGATGCTGCCGGTTGCCCACGCCCTGGCGCAGCTCGGGCTCGCGCACCTGGAGAGCGGCGATCTGCAGCTGAGCGCCCTCGGCCAGCGCTACGTCGACGGCGGGCATGCCTTGCGCCAGGAACTCTTCGGCCAGCAGGTGCTGGACCGCGTGCCCCTCATCGCCCACATCCGCCACAGCCTGGAGCAGGACGACGCCGGGCAGCTCCCCGACCGCCCCTTCCTGCGCCTGCTCAGCGAGCAGCTCGGCCCGGTGGAGGCCGAGGCGGTGCTCAACACGGCCATCTCCTGGGCGCGGCATGGCGAGGTCTTCGAGTACGACTTCCACACCCGGCTGCTGCGCCTGCCCACGGGCGAGCCGGAGGCGCAGGACGAGCCGGTCTGACGCCGGCCGCCCTCTGCCGACGGGGGGCAGCCGCCGTTCGCGCCTTGAAAACCGCCGTTCAGGGAGCCCCTGATGGCGGGCGGCGGGCCGCGGGCTATGCTCGCGCGCCATGAAGACCCAACGCCCCCTTCTCGCCCTTCTTGCCTTTCCCACCCCCGCCCGCCTGAGCCAGGCCGTGGCCAGCGCCCTGCTGTGCAGCGGCCTGGCCGTGGCGGCCGACAAGCCGGCTGACAAGCCCGCCGTGCCCGCCGCCGAGGCCAAGAAGCCCGCCTGGAACGTCAACCAGCCGCCCGGCGAGGTGCAGACCGTCTCCCTGGACGTGCGCACCGGCACGTGGATGAGCGTGGATGTCAGCCCGGACGGCCGGACCCTGGTCTTCGACCTGCTGGGGGACCTCTACACCCTGCCCATCGCCGGCGGCGAGGCGACCTCGCTCACCAAGGGCCTGGCCTGGGACATGCAGGCCCGCTTCTCGCCGGACGGCAAGCGCATCGTCTACATGTCGGACGCCGGCGGCGGCGACAACATCTGGGTGATGAACACCGACGGCACGGGCGCCCGCGCGCTCACGACGGAAGACTTCCGTCTCATGAACAACCCGGTGTGGCACCCGAACGGCCAGTACGTGCTGGCCCGCAAGCACTTCACCGGCACGCGCTCGCTGGGCTCCGGAGAAATCTGGATGTACCACCTGGACGGCGGCAAGGGCGTGCAGCTCAACGAGAAGCCGAACTGGCAGAAGGACCGCGGCGAGCCGGCCATCTCACCGGACGGCCGCTTCCTGTACTACTCGCAGGACAGCACCCCCGGCAGCAGCTTCCAGTACAACAAGGACGGCAACGGCGAGATCTTCCGCATCTTCCGCCAGGACCTG
Organism: Burkholderiaceae bacterium; assembly: GCA_041906185.1. Taxonomy (GTDB): domain Bacteria; phylum Pseudomonadota; class Gammaproteobacteria; order Burkholderiales; family Burkholderiaceae_C; genus Roseateles_B. Next base: position 226,724 of record JAYRJQ010000003.1, on the reverse strand, counting down.
CAGGACGGCACGACCGAGCCCTTCGTCACCGGCCCCGGCGGCGCGGTGCGCCCGACGCCGTCGCCGGACGGCAAGTACCTCGCCTTCGTGCGCCGCGTGCGCGGCGCGGCCGGCCCGCAGTCCACGCTCTTCCTCAAGGACCTCGCCACGGGCCGCGAGTTCGCCGCCTGGGGTCAGCTGGAGCGCGACCTGCAGGAAAGCTGGTCCGTGCACGGCGTCTACCCGGCTTTCGCCTGGACGCCCGATGCGAAGTCCATCGTGGTGTGGGCCCAGGGCAAGCTGTGGCGCGTGGACCCGTTCAAGGGCAGCGCCGCCGAGATTCCCTTCCACGTGAAGGACACCCGCGAGATCCGCCCGGCCCTGCGCTTCGCGCATGACGTGGCGCCCGCCGAGTTCGACGTGAAGCAGCTGCGCTGGGTCACCGTGTCCCCCGACGGCAGCCAGGTGGTGTACTCGGCCCTGGGCCGGCTGTACGTGAAGGACCTCAAGGGCCAGACGCCCGCCCGCCCGCTCGGCAAGGACGACGGCAGCTTCGCCTACTACCCCAGCTTCTCGCGCGATGGCCGCGAGCTGGTCTACGTGCGCTGGGACGATGCGCAACTGGGCAGCGTCTGGAAGCTGGACCTCGCCTCGGGCCGCGAGACCCGCCTGACCCGCACGCCGGGCAAGTACCTGTCGCCGCGCCTGTCGCCGGACGGCAAGTGGGTGGCCTACCAGAAGTCCAAGGGCGGCTACCTGACCTCGCCGGTGCAGGGGCTGGAGACGGGCCTCTACGTGGCACGCGCCGACGGCCAGGGCGAGCCCCAGCGCGTCAGCAAGGACGGCACGGCGCCGCAATGGGGCGCCGGCAGCGAGCACCTGTACTTCACGCGCAGCAGCTACCCGAGCGAGGTCGACAGCGTGCACAAGCTCGTGCGCCTGAACCTGCAGGACCGCAGCGAGCTGGACCTCGCGAAGAGCGAATTCGCCAGCGAGTTCAGCCTCTCGCCGGACGGCCGCTGGCTGGGCTTCGTCGAGCGCTTCCATGCCTACGTCGTGCCGCTGCCGGCCACGGGCAAGACGCTGTCGCTCGCGCCCAAGATGGACGCCGTGCCCGTCAAGCAGCTGGACATCAACGCGGGCGAGTACCTTCAGTGGTCGGGTGACAGCCAGACCCTGCACTACGCCCTGGCCGACCAGCTCTTCAGCGTGCCGCTGGCGCAGGTCTTCGCCAAGGGCGAGGGCCAGGCCTACAAGCCCGTCGAGCAGGGGCGCGCCATCGGCTTCAAGCAGGCGGCGGACAAGCCGCAGGGCCGCATCGCCTTCACCGGCGGCCGCATCGTCACCATGAAGGGCGACGACGTCCTCGAGAACGGCACGCTGCTGGTCGAGGGCGACCGCATCGTGGCCGTGGGCGCCGCGGCGGACGTCGCGGTGCCGGCCGATGCCCGGCGCGTGGACGTGCGCGGCAAGACGCTGATCCCCGGCCTCATCGACGCGCACTGGCATGGCGGCATGGCGGAGTCGCGCCTGATCCCGCAGCAGAGCTGGGTGAACTACGCCTCGCTCGCCTTCGGCCTGACGACCATCCACGACCCCAGCAACAGCACGGCCGAGATCTTCACGCAGGCCGAGATGCAGCGCGCCGGCCGCGTGGTCGGGCCGCGCATCTTCTCGACGGGCACGATCCTGTACGGCGCCAAGGCCGACGTCACGGCGCTGATCAACAGCTACGAGGACGCCCTCACCCACCTCAAGCGCATGAAGGCCGCCGGCGCCATCAGCGTCAAGAGCTACAACCAGCCGCGCCGCGAGCAGCGCCAGCAGGTGCTGGCCGCCGCCCGCGAGACGGGCATGATGGTGGTGCCCGAGGGCGGCTCGCTGTTCCAGACCAATATGAGCATGGTCGTGGACGGCCACACCGGCGTGGAGCACGCGCTGCCCGTGGCCAAGGTCTATGACGACGTCCTGCAGCTGTGGCCGCAGACCGCCGTGGGCTACACGCCGACGCTCAACGTGGCCTATGGCGGCCTCGACGGCGAGCACTACTGGTACGCGCGGACCGATGTGTGGCGCCACCCCATCCTCTCGAAGTTCGTGCCGCGCTCGGTGCTGGAGCCCCGCAGCGTGCGCCGCGAGACCGCGCCCGAGGAGGACTTCAACGTCATCCAGGTCGCGAAGACGGCCACGGCCCTGGAGCGCGCCGGCACCCGCACCAACATCGGCGCGCACGGCCAGCGCGAGGGCCTGGGCGCGCACTGGGAGATGTGGATGTTCGGCCTGGGCGGCATGAGCTCGCTGGAGGCCATCCGCAGCGCCACGCTGAACCCGGCCCGTTACCTCGGCCTCGACCACGACATCGGCTCGCTCGAGAAGGGCAAGCTGGCGGACCTCGTGGTGATCGACGGAGACGTGCTCAAGGACATCCGCCAGAGCGACCGCATCAGCCAGGTGATGGTCGGCGGGCGCCTGTATGCCGTGCCGAGCATGAACGAGGTCGCCCCGCGCCAGAAGGCCCGCAAGCCCTTCTTCTTCGAGGGAGACGCCGCCGGCACGCCGCTGGACGGCGACGCGCTGGCCGAGGGCCATGGGCATCACGGGCACTGACGTCGCCCCGCTCCCATGACAAGGGCGCCCCGCGGGGCGCCCTTTCTTCATCGTGAGGACCGTGGAGCGATCAGCCCAGCTTCACCGGCACGAAGATGCGGTCCCGCCCGCGCTGCACGAGCAGGGCCACGGACTTCTCGGCGCCGGCGACCACGCTGCGCACCTGCTCGACCGAGCTCACGGGCGTGCCGTTCACCGCCAGCAGCACGTCACCGGGGCGCACGCCCGCCTGCGCGGAGGGGCCGCTGACGTCGTCGATCACCAGGCCTTCCTTCACGCCGCTCTCACGGCGTTCCTGGGGCTCCAGCGGCCGCAGTGCCAGGCCCAGCTTGCCCTGCTGCGGCGCGGCCTCGTCATCCGACTGCGCGACGCGGCCCTTGCGCTCGCCGTCATCACCGAGCTTGGCCTTGAGCGTCTCGAGCTTGCCGTGACGCCAGATCTCCAGCGTCGCCGTCTCGCCGGGCATGGCCTGGCCGACGAGGGCCGGCAGGTCCCCGCTGGCCACGATGGGCTGGCCGTTGAACTTCAGGATCACGTCACCCGACTTCAGGCCTGCCTTGGCACCGGCGCTGCCGTCCTCGATGCCGGCCACCAGCGCGCCCTCCGGCCGTGGCAGCTTGAAGGAGTCCGCGAAGCCCTGGTTCACGTCCTGCACCGTGATGCCCAGGCGGGCGTGCTGCACCTTGCCGCCCTTCTCGATCTGCTGGCGCACGCGCTGAGCCACCTCCACGGGAATCGCGAAGGACAGGCCCTGGTAGCCCCCACTCTGGCTGTAGATCTGGGAGTTGATGCCCACCACCTCGCCGCGCGCATTGAACAGCGGGCCGCCGGAGTTGCCGGGGTTGATGGCGACGTCCGTCTGCAGGAAGGGCACGAAGCTCTCCTGGGGCAGCGCGCGGCCCTTGGCGCTCACGACGCCGGCCGAGACGCTGTTCTCGAAGCCGAAGGGCGAGCCGATGGCCAGCACCCATTCCCCCACGCGCAGGTTCTGGGTGCTGCCGAGCGTCACCGTGGGCAGCCCCTTGGCCTCGATCTTCAGCACGGCGACGTCCGTCTTGGGATCGGAGCCGAGGACCTTGGCCTTGAACTCGCGGCGGTCCGTCAGCTTGACCGTGACCTCGGAGGCGTCGCGCACGACGTGGGCGTTGGTGAGGATGGTGCCGTCCTCCGACACGATGAAGCCGGAGCCCTGGCCGCGCGTGGGCATCTCGCCGCCGCGCGGCAGCTGCGGCTGGAAGCGGCGGAAGAACTCGGCGAAGGGGTCGTCCGGATCCAGCTCGGGCATCGCGCCGCGGCGCTGCACCCGCGTCTTGACGGTGCCGGTGACGCTGATGTTCACCACGGCCGCGCCCTGGCGGGCCGCGATGGTGGCGAAGTCTGGCAGGCCGGCCGGCGGGGGCGTGAGCGCCGTGGCGGCCGTGCCGGACACCGGTGCGGCACTGGCGAGCACGGGGCTGGTGATGGCGCCGGTGTCGGCGGCGGCGGCCGGGGCGGCGGTCGTGCTGGTCTTGATCGTGTTGCTGGCGTGCATGGCGCCGGCACCGCCGGCGGCGCCGAGCACACCGGCTGCCACGAGGGCCCAGACCAGTCGGCGGGCCGGGATCATGCGGGTGGAGCGGGTTTCGTTCATGGCGTTCTCCTTGGCTGCTGCGACCCTGCGGTCGCGATGGCAGTGACTGTGAAACGCCTCGCTTAGAAATCGCTTAACGAAGCTGAGCCCGTCCTGAGGGCCAGGTCTTGCCGCCGGGTCCGGCCGTTCAAGCTCCGTTGTTCATGCCCGGTCGTTCATGCCTTGGGTCGACGTCGGCTCGACCGCCGGCAGCCGAACCTCGACCTGCAGACCGCCGAGGCGCCGGGACTGGGCAAGCCGCAGCTGCGCCCCATGGCGCTCGGCGATGGCCCGCACGATGGCCAGGCCGAGCCCGCTGCCCGGGGCCTGCGTGGCCGCCTTCGAGCTGCGGTAGAAGCGGTCGAAGACCCGTTGGCGCTCTTGCGGCGGGATGCCCGGGCCGCTGTCCTCGACGACCAGCAAGACCTGACCCTCGCCCGGCGTGGCGTGCAGGCTCAGGTCCACCTGCCCGCCGGCGGGGCTGTACTTGATGGCGTTGTCCAACAGATTGCGCAGCAGCACCCGCAGGCCGTCGCCCTGCCCCATCACCCAGGCCGGGTCGCACACATCCAGCCCGACGTCCACGCCGCGCAGCGCCCCCAGCTCGCTGGCGTCCGCGATGGCCTCCCGGCAGAGCTCGTCCAGCGCGACGGGCACCTGCGCCATCGGGGCCGCGGCGCCCTCCTGCCGGGCCAGGGACAGCAGCTGCTCGATCAGGTGCGAGGCGCGCTCGATGCCCTGCTCCAGGCGCTGCAGGCCGGGTTCGCTGCCCGGGGCCCGCTCGCTGCCCTGGCGCAGGGCCTGCAGCTGCAGCTTGAGCGCGGCCAGCGGCGTGCGCAGCTCGTGGGCGGCGTCGGCAACGAAGTGCTGCTGGTCCTCGAAGGCGCGGCGCACCCGGCCCAGCAGCGCATTGAATTCCTGCACCATGGGCCGCAGCTCGCCGGGGAGGTCCGCGGCCGGCACCGGCGCGAGGTCACCCGGCGCGCGCCCCGCCAGCTGGGCCCGCACCCGCTCGACGGGCGCCAGCGAGCGGCTGATCACGCCCCACACGACGAGGCCCAGCAGCGGCAGCATCAGCAGCGTCGGCATCGCCGTACGCCAGGCCAGCTGCGAGGCCATGCGGCGGCGCACGGAGAGGTCCTGCGCGACCTGGATGACCTGGTCGGCCGTCTGGACGGAAAAGACGCGGTAGGTCCGGCCGCGGTCGCTCACATCGGAGAAGCCCAGCACCGCGCGCTGCGGCAGCAGCCAGGGGCCGGGCGAGCGGAACATGGAGGCGCCGTCCAGCCCCCAGACCTGCACGTGGAAGTCGAAGCTCTGCTGCTCCCCGAGCGGCAGCGAGATGGTGCCGCTGCCCGGCCCGGCCACGCTCCCGCGCAGCGAGAAGGCCATCTGCTGCATCTGGTAGTCGAAGAGCTGGTCGGCCTCGGCGAGTGCCGTGCGGTAGGCGCTGTAGGCCTGCAGGAAGGCGGCCAGCGAGACGGCGGCCAGCAGGAAGAGCAGCAGGCGCTGGCGCAGCGAGCGCGGCATCAGGGCGCGGCGCACCCCGGCCAGCAGGGCCGCCGCCTTCATTCCTTGGGCACGCGGTAGCCCACGCCCCGCACGTTCTGGATCAGCTCGGCGCCGAGCTTCTTGCGCAGGCCATGGATGTAGACCTCGACGGCGTTGCTGGAGATCTCGTCCTTCCAGCCGTAGAGCTTCTCCTCCAGCTGCTGGCGCGAGAGCACGATGCCCGGGCGCGCGAGCAGCGGCTCCAGCACGGCCCACTCGCGGGCCGAGAGCACGACCTCGCGGCCGTCCTTGCTGACCTCGCGGGTGGCCGGGTTGATGGCTACGCCCTTGTGTTCGTAGACCGGCTCGGCGCGGCCCTGCGCGCGGCGCAGCAGTGCGCGGATGCGGGCCAGCAGCTCGTGGAACTCGTAGGGCTTGAGCACGTAGTCGTCGGCCCCGGCGTCCAGCCCGGCGATGCGCTGCTCGAGCGCGTCCCGGGCCGTGGCGATCAGCACCGGCAGCGTCTGCTTGCGGCCGCGCAGCTGCTTCAGCACGGTCATGCCGTCGGCCTTGGGCAGCCCGAGGTCGAGGATCAGGAGGTCGTAGTTCTGGCTGACCAGGGCGGTGTCGGCCATCTCGCCGTCCCGCACCCAGTCCACGGCGTAGCCCTCGGCCCGCAGCAGGTCCAGCAGCGGTTCACCGATCATCAGGTCGTCTTCGACGAGCAGCAGTCTCATGGTCTCGCCCGGGGCGCGGGGCCGGATCAAAAGGAGAATTCTCCACGCAAGAAGGCCCCCGGGCTTAGCGGCCCCTTAATCTCTTGCCGGCCGGGGTGATTCCGTGGCTACAATGCGCCCCGTCAGGAGAGAGCTCTCTAGCGGGAGCCGCCGAAGGCGCAGAGGCACTGGTGATCCCACGCTTCGAACGCTCAGGCAAAAGGACTGACAAAACGTTCCGATCGGAACGTTCCTCACTGGAGAGAGGCGGGTCCTGAACCCGTCCACCGAAGGGGCAAGCTGCGGGCGATACGCCGGTGGCCAATCTCTCAGGTAAAGCGGACAGCGAGGGCAGCTCCCCAGTCCTGGGTCTCACACCCGGGCGGGGTCTCAGAATGCCCTCGAAGGAAACCGTTCCATGTCCGCCAGCACGTCCGCCGACCTCAAGAAGACTCCCCTGCACGCCCTGCACGTCGAACTCGGCGCCAAGATGGTGCCCTTCGGCGGCTACGACATGCCCGTGCAGTACAAGGCCGGCATCCTCGCCGAGCACAAGCACACCCGCACCGCCGCCGGCCTGTTCGACGTCTCCCACATGGGCCAGCTGCGCCTCGTCGGCGCCGACGCCGGTGCCGCGCTGGAATCCATCGTGCCGGTGGACATCGTCGACCTGCCCGTCTACAAGCAGCGCTACGCCCTCTTCACGAACGAGCAGGGCGGCATCCTCGATGACCTGATGGTCTGCCGCCGTCCGGACGACATCTTCGTGGTGGTCAACGCCGCCTGCAAGGAGCAGGACACGGCCCATCTGCAGGCCAAGATCGGCAGCCGCTGCGAGGTGATCCCCACCCCCGAGCGCGCCCTCCTGGCGCTGCAGGGCCCGCAGGCCGTGACCGCCCTGGCCCGCCTGAATCCCGAGGTCGCCAAGCTGACCTTCATGACCGGCGGCTTCTTCAATCTGGACGGCATCGAGACCTTCCTGACCCGCTCGGGCTACACCGGCGAGGACGGCTTCGAGATCTCGGTGCACAACGACCAGGCCGTCGAGCTGGCCCGCAAGCTGCTGGCCCAGCCCGAGGTGATGCCCATCGGCCTTGGCGCGCGCGACACCCTGCGCCTGGAAGCCGGCCTGTGCCTCTACGGCCATGACATCGACACCACCACGACGCCCGTGGAAGGCGCCCTGACCTGGGCGATCCAGAAGGTGCGCCGCGCCGGTGGCGCCCGTGCCGGCGGCTACCCCGGCGCCGACATCATCAACGCCCAGCTGGCTGGCGGCGTGCAGCGCAAGCGCGTGGGCCTCGTGTCCGCCGAGCGCATGCCCGTGCGCGAGGGCGCGAAGCTGGTGAATGCCGAAGGCACCGAGATCGGCGTCGTGACCAGCGGCTCGCTGGGCCCCACGGTCAACCAGCCGGTGGCCCTGGCCTATGTGCAGACGGCCTTCGCCGCGCAGGGCACCGAGGTCTTCGCCCTGGTGCGCGACAAGCGCGTGCCGATGACCGTCGCCGCCACCCCGTTCGCGCCGCACCGCTACTTCCGCGGCTGATCTCCCGGCGGCGTCCGCGGGGCCGCGCGCGGCCCGGCACCCGCCCCCTTCCCTTTCGTTTCTTTCCCTGGTCTTTTCTCCCGACATTCGGAGCACACCATGAGCATCAAGTACACCCCCGACCACGAGTGGATCCAGATCAACGCTGACGGGACCGCCACCGTGGGCATCACCGTCCATGCGCAAGACGCGCTGGGCGACGTGGTGTTCGTGGATCTGCCCGCCGTCGGCAAGTCCTTCGCCGAGAAGGAAGTGGCCGGCGTCGTCGAGTCCGTGAAGGCGGCCGCCGATGTCTACATGCCCGTCAGCGGCGAGATCACCGAAGTGAACGAGGCCCTGCGCGCCGATCCGGCCCTGGCCAACACCGACCCGCTGGCCTCCGGCTGGTTCTTCAAGGTCAAGCTGTCGAACCCGACCGAGCTGGACGCCCTGATGGACGCCACCGCCTACGACGAGCTGGTCAAGAACAGCTGATCACCGCGAGGTGAAGAGCGGGCACCGACCGACCAGTCCGTGCCCGTTTTTGTATCTGCCGGGGGCTCTCGCCGTTCGATGAGGACGGCGCCTGCGAGCCCCCAGCCCGGTCCGCCGCCCGAGGCCATGAGCCGCCGGCGGCCCCCGATGAAGGATTTGCAATGTTGATGTCTGCTCTGAAGCCCCTGGGCGAACTCGAGAACGCCGCCGAATTCCACGCCCGCCACATCGGCCCCGATGCCGCTGACGAAGCCGCGATGCTGTCCGTGATCGGCCAGGCCTCGCGCCGCGCCCTGATCGAGGCCATCGTGCCCGCCAGCATCAAGCGCTCGGCCGGCATGCAGTTGCCGCCCGCCGCCACCGAGGCCGCCGCGCTGGCCGAGCTGAAGGCGCTCGCCGGCAAGAACCAGGTGCTCAAGAGCTACATCGGCCAGGGCTACTACGGCACGCTGACCCCCGGCGTCATCCTGCGCAACATCCTCGAGAACCCCGCCTGGTACACCGCCTACACGCCCTACCAGGCCGAGATCTCCCAGGGCCGCATGGAAGCCCTGGTGAACTTCCAGACCATGGTGACCGACCTCACGGGCATGGCCATCGCCAATGCCTCGATGCTGGACGAGGCCACCGCCGCTGCCGAGGCCATGACGCTGGCCGCCCGCGTGGGCAAGAGCAAGAGCCAGACCTTCTTCGTGGCCGACGACGTCCTGCCGCAGACGCTGGAAGTGGTGCGCACCCGTGCCGAGCCGCTGGGCATCACCGTGGTCGTGGGCCCGGCCGCCGACGCTGGCAAGAGCGAGTGCTTTGCCGCCCTGGTGCAGTACCCCGGCGTCAACGGTGACGTGCGCAGCCTGCAGGGCATCGCCGATGCCGTGCACGCCCAGAACGGCCTGCTGATCGCCGCGGCTGACCTGCTGGCCCTCACCCTCATCAAGGCACCGGGCGAGCAAGGCGCCGACATCGCCGTGGGCACGACCCAGCGCTTCGGCATGCCCATGGGCGCGGGCGGCCCGCACGCCGCCTACATGGCCTGCAAGGACGAGTTCAAGCGCAACCTGCCCGGCCGCCTGGTCGGCGTGTCGGTGGACGCGCAGGGCAACAAGGCCTACCGCCTCGCCCTGCAGACCCGCGAGCAGCACATCCGCCGCGAGAAGGCCACGTCCAACATCTGTACCGCGCAGGTGCTGCCGGCCGTCGTGGCCAGCATGTACGCTGTCTACCACGGCCCCAAGGGCCTGAAGCGCATCGCCCAGCGCGTGGCCGCCTACACCGCCATCCTGGCCGAAGGCCTGAAGGGCCTGGGCTTCGGCATTGCCAATGCCGCGGCCTTCGACACCCTGCACGTGCAGACCGGTGCCAAGACCGGCGCGCTGCTGGCCGCCGGCGTCGCGGCGGGCATGAACTTCCGCCGCGCCAGCGCGGAGTCCCTGAGCCTGTCGCTGGACGAGACCACCACGCGCGAGGACCTCTCCGCCGTGCTGGCCGTGTTCGCCGAGGGCAAGTCCCTGCCCGGCTTCGCCGCCTTCGAGAAGGGCATCGCGGCCATGATCCCGGCCGAGCTCGTGCGCACCAGCGGCTATCTGTCGCACCCGGTGTTCAACACGCACCACAGCGAGACCGAGATGCTGCGCTACATCCGTGCCCTGTCCGACAAGGACCTGGCCCTGGACCGCAGCATGATCCCGCTGGGGTCGTGCACCATGAAGCTGAACGCCACCAGCGAGATGATCCCCATCACCTGGCCCGAGTTCGCCCACATGCACCCGTTCGCCCCGCGCGAGCAGCTGGCCGGCTACGAGCTGCTGAACGAGCAGCTGACCGCCTGGCTGTGCCAGGCCACGGGCTACGCCGGCATCAGCCTGCAGCCCAACGCCGGCTCGCAGGGCGAGTACGCCGGCCTGCTGGCCATCAAGGCCTGGCATGAGTCGCGTGGCGAAGGCCATCGCAAGATCTGCCTGATCCCCGAGTCCGCCCACGGCACGAACCCCGCCTCCGCCCAGATGGTCGGCATGCAGGTCGTGGTCACCAAGTGCGACAAGGAAGGCAACATCGACCTGGCGGACCTGAAGGCCAAGTGCGAGCAGCACAGCGCCAACCTGGCGGCCATCATGATCACCTACCCCTCGACGTATGGCGTGTTCGACACCCAGGTCAAGGAGATCTGCGCGCTGGTGAAGAGCCATGGCGGCCGCGTCTACGTGGATGGCGCCAACATGAACGCGCTGGTCGGCGTGGCCGCACCGGGCGAGTTCGGCGGTGACGTGTCCCACCTGAACCTGCACAAGACCTTCTGCATCCCCCACGGCGGTGGCGGCCCGGGCGTCGGCCCGGTCTGCGTGGTCGCCGACCTCGTGCCCTTCCTGCCCGCGCACCGCAGCGCCGGCGTGGGCGCTGCCACCAATGTGGGCGCCGTCTCGGCCGCCCCGCTGGGCAATGCCGCCGTGCTGCCGATCAGCTGGATGTACGTCCGCATGATGGGCGCCGATGGTCTGCAGGCCGCGACCGAAGTCGCCATCCTGTCCGCCAACTACGTGGCCGCCCGCCTGGCCGGCGCCTACGACATCCACTTCAGCGGCAACATCGCCGGCGTGAAGGGCGGCGGCGTGGCGCACGAGTGCATCCTGGACCTGCGCCCCCTGAAGGACAGCTCCGGCGTGTCCGCCGAGGACGTGGCCAAGCGCCTGATCGACTACGGCTTCCATGCCCCGACGCTGTCCTTCCCGGTGGCCGGCACGCTGATGGTCGAGCCGACCGAGTCGGAGTCCAAGGCCGAGCTGGACCGCTTCTGCGACGCCATGCTGGCCATCCGCGCCGAGATCGCCAAGGTCGAGGCCGGCCAGTGGGCCCGCGAGGACAACCCGCTGGGCAACGCCCCGCACACCGCCGAGGTGCTGCTGGCCACCGAGTGGACCCACGGCTACACCCGCGAGGAGGCAGCCTACCCCGTGGCCTCGCTGCGCCGCCAGAAGTACTGGTCGCCCGTCGGCCGCGTGGACAACGTCTATGGTGACCGCAACCTGTTCTGCTCGTGCATCCCCATGAGCGAGTTCGAGCAGGCCTGAGGCCCGACCGACGTCAGCCACCCCCACGGCAGGAGCCCGCCGCATGGACAGCCCGAGTGATTCGCAGTTGGACCAGAGCTTCACGGCCCTCGCCGTGCTGAGCCCCGCGGGCAAGCTCATTGCCCAGGGGCGCCACTCGCTCGAGCTGCGCTCCTGGCGCCCGGGCGAGGTGCCGCTGCGGGACCTGCTGATCGTCGAGAGCCGCCGCCAGGTGGCCGCCGACGATCAGCTCGACCCCGACGCCGCCGGGGTTGCCCTGGTGGATGTAATGTCCGTGGAGCCCTGGCCGGGCTCGCCGGGGATGTTTGCCTGGAAGCTGGCCAACATCCGCCCCATCTTTCCCAAGCTGAGCCCGCTGCCCGCGCGCAGCGGCCTCTACACCATCTGCCTGCGCAGCCTCGCCGAGTCTGCCGTCACCTGAGAGAGCCCCATGGCCGTTTCCGTTTTCGACCTGTTCAAGATTGGCATCGGCCCCTCCAGCTCCCACACGGTGGGCCCGATGCGTGCCGCCCGGCTGTTCGTCTCGCGACTGCGCAGCGAGGGCCTGCTGCCCCGCACAGCGCGGGTGCTGTCGCAGCTCTACGGCTCGCTCGGTGCCACGGGCAAGGGCCACGGCAGCGACACCGCCGTGCTGCTGGGTCTCGCCGGCCATGAGCCGGACACCGTCGATGTCGAGCGCGTGCCGCAGTACCTCGAGGAGATCCGCCAGGGTAGCCGCCTGCTGCTGCTGGGCGAGCACGGCGTGGACTTCAACGAGACCAAGGACCTGGTCTTCTTCCGCCGCCAGAGCCTGCCCTTCCACGCCAACGGCATGCGCTTCAGTGCCTTCGATGCCCAGGGCGAGCTGCTGTCCGAGAAGACCTACTACTCGGTGGGCGGCGGCTTCGTCGTCAGCGAGGAAGTGGCGGCGGACGGCAGCAAGCAGAAGGTCATCGCACCCGACGCCACCGTGCTGCCCTACCCCTTCAAGACGGGCGACGAGCTGCTGGCGCTGACCCAGACCCATGGCATCAGCATCGCCGAGGTGATGCGCCGCAACGAGCGCCACTGGCGCAGCGACGAGGAAACGCGCGCCGGCCTGCTGCGCATCTGGCAGGTGATGCAGGACTGCGTGAGCCGCGGCCTGCGCACCGAGGGCATCCTGCCGGGCGGCTTCAAGGTCAAGCGTCGCGCCTCGCAGCTCTACCGCGACCTCACCGCCAACCCCGAGGCCGCGCTGCGCGACCCGCTGCAGGTGATGGACTGGGTGAACCTCTACGCCCTTGCCGTCAACGAGGAGAACGCCGCCGGCGGCCGCGTGGTGACGGCCCCCACGAACGGCGCCGCGGGCATCGTGCCCGCCGTGCTGCACTACTACAGCCGCTTCGTGCACGGGGCCAACGAGGACGGCGTGGTGGACTTCCTGCTCACCGCCGCCGCCATCGGCATCCTCTACAAGGAGAACGCCTCCATCTCGGGCGCCGAGGTCGGCTGCCAGGGCGAGGTGGGCGTGGCCTGCTCCATGGCCGCCGGCGCGCTGTGCCAGGTGATGGGCGGCACGCCCGCGCAGGTGGAGAACGCCGCGGAGATCGGCATGGAGCACCACCTGGGCCTCACCTGCGACCCGGTGGGCGGCCTCGTGCAGATCCCCTGCATCGAGCGCAACGCCATCGCCTCGGTGAAGGCCATCAACGCGGCCCGCATGGCCCTGCGCGGCGATGGCACGCACTTCGTGAGCCTGGACAAGGTCATCAAGACCATGCGCGACACCGGCGCGGACATGATGACCAAGTACAAGGAAACGGCCCGCGGGGGCCTGGCGGTGAACATCGTCGAGTGCTGATCACCCCGTGAGCAGTGGCGGCGCCGGCCCGGCACCGCCCTCCCCTGGCGAGAGCGCCGCTCAGGCGGCCCGGCGGCGGCGGGAGACCAGCAGCCCGCCGATGCCCGTGGCCAGCAGCAGCGGCGATGCCGGTTCCGGCACCTGCGCGACGGCGATGTCGAAGGCGGTGTCGCCGCTGATGTTCATGCCGTTGACGACAGTCGTGAAGCTGCCCTGGTTCTCCAGCACCACCACCCCGAAGCCCAGGAAGCTGCTGCTCACCTTGGACGTGAAGGTCTTGCTGGTCTGGTCGAGGTCGATGCTGACCTTCTCCTTGTGCAGCTTCCCCTGGTCGTCCTCGACCTCGAAGTTGCCGGCCACCTTCAGCTTGCCGCCGCCCTTCTCCTTCTTCAGCCCGGTGGCCGTGGTCTTGATCGTCTGGGAGACGCCTTCGGTGGTGATCTCGATCGCCAGGTCCGCCGTGTTGTCGGTCTTCTCGATGAGCTGGCCCTTGTCGGTGAAGCGCTTGCCCTCGTAGGGCCCCTTCTTCCACTGGCCCATGCTGTCGAGGGTCCAGACCTTGTTCAGCAGGGCGTCGGTGGCCATGGCGGACGAGTACTCGACCGACCAGTCCTCGCCGAGATAGTGGCCGCTGAGCCGGCCGAGATAGCTGCCCGAGAACACGCCCGGCGCGGTTTCGGTGATGTTGTAGCGGCCCTGGTAGTGCATCGTGGCGCCGCGCTGGAACAGGCCCGCTCCGATCAGCTGCGCGACGACGGCATCAAGGCTGGAGTCCACATGCAGCTGCTGGGCCGCGACGAATTCCTCCTCGATCGGGATGGGCACGGCCGTGGACGGGACGGGCGCCGCGTGGGCCGAGCTCGAGGTGAGCAGAACGGCCGCGCCGCCCAGGGCGATCGCAAGGGCAAGGGCTGTGGGTTTCATGGTGAGTTCCTCCGTTTGGATGTGCGCCTGACAGCCGCTGGGCGGGCCCAGGCTCCGGCATCCTCGGGCCCTCGATCCGCCGGCCCCAGCTGCGAAGGCAGGCAGCTTGCCGGCCCCTGAAACTGCAGGAAACTCCCGCCCCCGCCGCACCTGAACGGCTGTTAAGCTGCCGTTCATGAACCTGCTGCTCGCCGAAGACGATCCCCTGCTCGCCGACGCCCTGTGCGCCCAGATGCGCCGCAGCGGCTTCGAGGTGGAGCACGCCCCCAACGGCGCCGTCGCCGAATACCTGCTGGTCAAGCAGCCCTTCGACGTCGCCGTGCTGGACCTGGGCCTGCCCATGATTGACGGGCTGACAGTGCTCAAACATGTGCGCGTGGCCAAGCCGGCGCTGCCGGTGCTGATCCTCACAGCGCTGGACAGCCTGGAGGACCGCGTGGCCGGTCTCAACGCCGGCGCGGACGACTACCTCACCAAGCCCTTCGATTTCCCCGAGCTGGAGGCGCGCCTGCGCGCCCTCCTGCGCCGCAGCCGCACGGGTGCCCCCGCGCAGCGCGCGGAGGTGGCCGGCCTGAGCCTGGACCAGGAGGCGCGCCGGGCCCTGATCCAGGGCGAGCCCATCGACCTCAGCCCCCGCGAATGGCTGCTGCTGGACCTGCTGATGGCGCACCGCGACCGCGTCGTCACCAAGGAGCAGATCAACCAGACCTGGGCCTCGGCCGATGGCGGCGGCAACGACCCGCAGGGCAGCGCCACGAATGCCGTCGAGGTCTACATCCACCGCCTGCGCCGCAAGCTCGAGGGCGCGGGCGTGGCCATCCGCACGGTGCGCGGGCTGGGCTATCTGCTCGAGGCTGAGGCCTCGCCCGGCGCCACGGCCTGAGGGCCTGCACGGCATGGTCGCCCGCCTCCTGCGCTGGTTCGGCGCCGGCACCTCGCTGCGGCGGCAGCTGCTGCTGTGGCTGTTGCTGCCCCAGCTCGTGCTGTGGCTGGGCGGCGCGCTCTTCACCTTCAAGCTGGCCGAGCGCTACGCGGACCAGGCGGTGGACGCCAGCCTCTCGCAGGCCAGCCGCGCCCTCGCCCGTCAGGTCAAGCCCATGGGGACGGGCCTGCTGATCGACTTCCCGCGTGCCGCGCAGGACGTGCTGGAGGCGGACCCGGCCGACAAGCTGCTCTACACCGTCAGCTCGCCGCCCGGCGAGTTCATCCTCGGCAATCGCCAGCTGCCCCTGCCCGCCGCCGTGCCGGAGCGCCCGCGTCTGGGCGAGCCCTACTACTACGACAGCCAGGTCGCCAACCCGCAGTCCGGCGGCACGGACCGCCTGCGGGTGGCGGCGCTGTACCTGCGCTATGGCGAGTCCGATGGCGACGACGTGGGCCGCACGATGCTCGTGCAGGTGGCCCGTTCCAGCGCCAACCGCGAGGAGCTCGCGCGCCGGCTGCTGACGGACATGGTGCTGCCCCTGTCCCTGCTCATGGTGCTGATGACGATGATCGTGGGCGCCGGCATCCGCGCGGGCCTCGCGCCCATCGCCCGGCTGCGCAGCCTCGTGGAGGGCCGCAAGCCGAACGATCTGCGCCCCATCGAGCTGCACGTGGCGCCGCAGGAGCTGCGCACGCTGGCGGGCGCCATCAACGAGCTGCTGGAGGCCGTGCAGAGCAATGTGCAGGCCCAGCGGCGCTTCATCAGCGACGCCGCCCATCAGCTGCGCACGCCGCTGGCCGGCCTCAAGAGCCAGACGGAACTGGCGCTGAAGGAGGCCGCCGAGCTGCCCGGCGAGCCGGCGCTGCAGGAGCGCCTGCAGCGCGTGCACGAGAGCGCCAGCCGCAGCGCCCACCTCGTCAACCAGCTGCTCACACTGGCGCGCACCGAGCCGGAGTCCCAGGGCGCGCAGTCGCGTGTGCGGCTCGATCTGGCGCGCCTGGCCCGCGAGGTCACGGCCGAGCTCGTGCCGCGGGCGCTGCAGGCGGGCGTGGACCTCGGCTTCGAGGGCGCGGACGACGCCACCCCGCTGTGGGTCCATGGCGTGCCCCTGCTGCTGCGGGAGGCGCTGGTGAACGTGATCGACAACGCCCTGCGCTACGCCGGGCGGGGCGCCACGGTGACGGTGCAGGCGGGTGCCGACGACGCGCAGGCCGTGCTGAGCATCCGCGACAACGGCCCGGGCGTGGCGCCGGGCACCGAGGGCCGGCTCTTCGAGCGCTTCTACCGCGCCACGCTGAGCGGCAATGGCTGCGGCCTGGGCCTCGCCATCGTCAAGGAAATCGTCGAACGCCATGGCGGCCGCGTCAGCGCCGCCCCCGTGCAGCCGCACGGGCTCCAGCTCTCGCTGCACCTGCCGATCACGGCCTGAGCGCCGCGCGCGGCCTGCCCACCACCGCGTCCCCTGCCGCCCCGCGCCTGCGCGCCTCGCCGCGAGCCCGATCGCAGGGCGCTGTCACCCGCGGTTCTTCGCTAGTGGTAATCACCGATAAACGTACATGAACGAAACATTAACATTAATGCCGCATGCGCAAAACATAAATGCTTCATGAACGCTGGCGACCGGACGCTGGCGCTCTGAAGCCCCACGACGGAGACAATGCAGATGAAGTTCCCCCCGCAAGCGCTGTCGCGCCTGACCCTCTTGCTGACGCTCGGCCTCGGCGCCGCCAGCGCCCAGGCGCTCGACTGGACCGGCTACTTCCGCGCCGGCCCCGGCCTCACCTCCAACAACGCCTCCCGCGCCTGCTACAGCCTCAACGGCGGCTCCAAGGGCATGAAGTACCGCCTGGGCAACGAGTGCGACTTCTACGGCGAGTTCCAGCTCGCCCAGGGCTTCCAGAAGGACGGCGTGGACTACCGCGTCACCCTCATGACCAACCACTGGACTGGCGCGACCGACACCGACGGCAAAGGCCTGGCCATCGAGCAGATGTTCGCCGAAGCCAAGGGCTTCGACATCGCCCCCAACGCCACTTTCTGGATCGGCAAGGAGCGCGGCCGACGCGGTGACGTGCACATCGTCGACACCTTCTTCACCGAGATGGCCGGCGTGGGCGCCGGCGTCAAGGGACTCGACGGCGGCGTCGGCAAGCTGGGCGTGGCCTTCTACAAGACCGAGGCCAGCGCCGTGAAGCCCGGCCATCGCGCCAATGTGGAATGGCTGGACATCGCCACCAATGACGACGGCAAGCTCAACGTCTTCCTCACGGCCACCAAGGGCAGCTTCGACGGCGGCACCACGGGCGCAGGCGTGGCCCTGCGCCATGACCAGGCCAAGCTGTTCGGCACCGGGCTCTCCAACACCCTGTGGCTGCAGTACGCCCAGGGCTCGGCCGGCCTGAACTCCAACTTCGGCGACCTGAGCGCCGGCTCGGGCGCCAAGAGCTACCGCCTCGTCGAGTCCATCGGCTGGCAGGACGGCGTCTTCGGCGGGCAGGCCATGTTCCTGCTGGCCAAGGAAACGGACGCCGCCGGCAAGAGCACCAAGTCGATGTCCATCGGCGGCCGTGCGTCCTACGGCGTGAGCCGCAACTTCAAGTGGGTCAGCGAGCTCGGCGTGTCGCAGTACAAGCCCGACGGCGGCGCCACCGCCCGCCTGACCAAGTTCACGATCGCGCCGACGCTGTCGATCGCCAACGACTTCTGGAGCCGCCCCGAGTTCCGCCTGTACCTGACGCACGCCCGCTGGAACGATGCGGCCGGTAACGTCACGGGCCAGGCCGCCTTCGCGGACAAGACCTCCGGCACCAGCGCCGGCGCCCAGGTCGAGTGGTGGTTCTGAACCCCCGATGAACGTCTGATGAACGCACAATGGCGCCAGCCCCGCTGGCGTCCATCGAACACAAGAATCTGGAGACACACATGAACAACGCAAGCATCAAGGCCCTGCGCCCCCTGGCGGTCGCGATGGCGGCCTCTGTCGTGGCCTTCGCGGCGCAGGCCGGCGAGGTCGAAGTCCTGCACTGGTGGACCAGCGGTGGCGAGGCCAAGGCGGCCGTCGCGCTGAAGGGCACGCTGCAGGCCAAGGGGCACAGCTGGAAGGACTTCGCCGTGGCCGGCGGTGGCGGCGACTCCGCCATGACGGTGCTGAAGTCCCGCGTCGTGTCGGGCAACGCCCCGGCCGCCGCGCAGATCAAGGGCCCCTCGCTGCAGGAGTGGGCGCAGGAAGGCGTGCTGGCCAATATGGACGAGCTGGCCAAGGCCGAGAAGTGGGACGAGAGCCTGCCCAAGGTCGTCAGCGACATCATGAAGTACCAGGGCCACTACATCGCCGCGCCGGTCAACGTGCACCGCGTGAACTGGCTGTGGGTGAATCCGGAGGCCCTCAAGAAGGCCGGCGCCAAGGCCCCGACCACCTGGGACGAGTTCTTCGTGGCCGCCGATGCGCTGAAGAAGGCCGGCATCGTGCCCCTGGCCCATGGCGGCCAGAACTGGCAGGACTTCACCAGCTTCGAGGCTGTGGCCTTGGGCCTGGGCGGCGTGGACTTCTATCGCAAGGCCCTGGTCCAGCTGGATCCGGCCACGCTCAAGAGCCCGACGATGGAGAAGGTGCTGAGCACCTTCCGCCGCCTGAAGGACTACACCGACCGCAACGCCCCGGGCCGCGACTGGAACCTGGCCACCGCCATGGTCATCAAGGGCGAGGCCGGCATGCAGATCATGGGCGACTGGGCCAAGGGCGAGTTCGTGGCCGCCGGCAAGACCGCGGGCAAGGACTTCCTGTGCCTGCCGGCCCCCGGCACCGCGAAGAGCTTCACCTTCAACATCGACTCCTTCGCCTTCTTCAAGCTCAAGAGCGAGCCCAACCAGAAGGCGCAGCGCGACCTGGCCTCGGCCATCATGTCGCCGGACTTCCAGGAGCTGTTCAACCTGAACAAGGGCTCCATCCCGGTGCGCATGGGCATGAAGATGGACAAGTTCGATGACTGCGCCCGCGCCTCGGCCAAGGACTTCGCCGACAGCGCCAAGAGCGCGACGCTGGTGCCGTCCATCGCCCACGGCATGGCCGTGCCCTCGGCCGCCGAGGGCGCCATCAAGGACGTGGTCAGCCAGTTCTGGAACAGCGACAAGATGAGCACGGCCCAGGCCATGGACCGTCTCGTCGCCGCCGCCAAGCAGCGCTGACGCGACGGCGGGCAGGGGTGCCGACGCGCCCTGCCCCGCCCGTCGGACGTCTCTTCCTCAAGGATCTCTTGTAGCTCGGGTGCCCCACGCGGACCCTTGCCTGCACGCCCGCGCCCGTCGGCGGGCACCCTCCAACGCCACCCAGGCGGACGGGGCGTGCAGGTCTTTTTGAGCCCTGTCCTGACGCCTTCCAAAGGCCTGCCATGAATGCCCCTCCCCGCAGCCCCTGGCTGCCCAAGCTGGTCCTGGCGCCCTCCTTCCTGCTGGCGCTGTTCTTCATCTACGGCCTGATGGCCTGGAACGGTGTGCTCTCGCTCACCGCGTCCCGCCTCCTGCCCAACTACGAATTCGTGGGCCTCGCCCAGTACGCGCAGCTCTTCGAGTCCGAGCGCTGGACCCTGGCCCTGCGCAACCTCGCCGTGTTCGGCACGCTCTTCGTGGGCGGCGCCACCGTCATGGGCCTGCTGCTGGCCATCCTGCTGGACCAGCGTATCCGTGCCGAAGGCGTGCTGCGCACGATCTACCTCTATCCCATGGCGCTGTCCTTCATCGTGACGGGCACCGCGTGGAAATGGATCCTCAACCCCGGCCTCGGCCTCGAACACCTGCTGCAGCAGTGGGGCTTCGAGAACGCGCGCTTCGACTGGCTCGTGGATGCCGACATGGCGCTCTACTGCGTCGTCATCGCCGCCATCTGGCAGAGCTCGGGCTTCGTGATGGCGCTGTTTCTCGCGGGCCTGCGCGGCATCGACGACAGCATCATCAAGGCCGCGCAGGTCGACGGCGCGAGCCTGCCGCGCATCTACTGGCGCATCCTCATTCCGAGCCTGCGCCCGGTGTTCTTCTCGACGCTGATGGTGGTGAGCCACCTCGCCATCAAGAGCTTCGACCTCGTCATGGCGCTCACGGCTGGCGGCCCCGGCTACGCAACGGACCTGCCCGCCACCTTCATGTACACGATGGCCTTCAGCCGCGGCCAGATCGGCCTCGGCGCCGCCAGCGCGACCGTGATGCTGGCCACCATCGCGGCCATCGTGGTGCCCTATCTCTACTCCGAATTGCGTCAACGCGGGAGGCACGCATGAACGCTTCCATGACTGCGCCGCGCCTGAGCCTCGGGCGGCTGGCGCTCTTCGCCGCCCTCGGCCTGCTCGCGCTGTTCTACCTCACGCCGCTGTACGTGATGGTCAGCACCTCGCTCAAGAGCATGGACGAGCTGCGCCAGGGCAGCCTGCTGTCGATCCCCTCGGCGCCGGAGCTGAACGCCTGGGCGAAGGCCTGGTCCAGCGCCTGCACGGGCACGGACTGCAACGGCCTCAGGCCCTTCTTCCTGAACTCGGTGGCCATGGTGGTGCCGGCAGTGCTCATCTCCACGGCCCTCGGCGCCATCAACGGCTACGTGCTGACGAAATGGCGCTTCCGCGGCAGCGAGCTGGTCTTCGCCCTGATGCTCTTCGGCGTCTTCATGCCCATGCAGGTGGTGCTGCTGCCGATGAGCCAGGTGCTGGGGCAGCTCGGGCTGGCCAACTCGCTGGCCGGCCTGGTGCTGGTGCACGTGCTGGCCGGCCTGCCCTCCACGACGCTGTTCTTCCGCAACTACTACGCCGGCCTGCCGGACGAGCTGGTGAAGGCGGCGATGCTGGACGGGGCGGGCTTCTGGCAGATCTTCTGGCGCATCGTGCTGCCGCTGTCGGGCCCGATCCTGGTGGTGACGCTGATCTGGCAGTTCACCGCCATCTGGAACGACTTCCTCTACGGCGTGGTGTTCTCGGGCGCCGATGCCAAGCCCATCACCGTCGGGCTCAACAACCTGGCCAACACCTCGAGTTCGGTCAAGGAATACAACGTGGACATGGCCGCGGCGCTGATCGCCGCCGCGCCCACCTTGCTGGTCTATGTGCTGGCGGGCAAGTACTTCGTGCGCGGCCTGACCGCCGGCGCCGTGAAAGGATGACACCATGGGTGCACTGAACCTCAAGCAGATTCGCAAGGGCTACGGCAGCGTCGAGATCCTCAAGGGCATCGACCTGGAGATCGAGGCCGGCGAGTTCCTCATCCTCGTCGGCCCCTCGGGCTGCGGCAAGTCCACGCTGCTGGCCATGATCGCGGGGCTGGAGCAGCCCACCAGCGGCCGCATCCACATCGGCGAGCGGGACGTCACCGACCTGCCCTCCAAGGACCGCGACATCGCCATGGTGTTCCAGAGCTACGCGCTCTACCCGAACATGAACGTGGCCCAGAACATCGCCTTCGCGCTGGAGATGCGCGGCATGAAGCGCGCCGAGCGCGATGCCGCCGTCGCCCGCGTGGCGAAGATGCTGCAGATCGAGCACCTGCTGCAGCGCAAGCCGGGGCAGCTCTCCGGCGGCCAGCGCCAGCGCGTGGCCATGGGGCGGGCGCTGGCGCGTGATCCCAAGCTCTTCCTCTTCGATGAGCCGCTGTCCAACCTCGACGCCAAGCTGCGCGTGGAGATGCGCGCCGAGATCAAGCTGCTGCACCAGCGCACCCGCACCACCACGGTCTACGTCACCCACGACCAGGTCGAGGCCATGACGCTGGGCGACCGCATTGCCGTGATGAAGGACGGGCAGGTGCAGCAGTTCGGCACGCCGGAGGACATCTACAGCCGCCCGGCCAACCGCTTCGTCGCCGAGTTCATCGGCTCGCCCACCATGAACTTCGTCAGCGCCCGCTTCGACGGCAGCCAGGCGCAGGCCGCGGGGCAGGCGCTGCCGCTGTCCGAGGCGCAGCGCCTGGCGCTGCAGCCGCTGGCAAGCCCGGCGCTGCTGTACGGCCTGCGTCCGGAGGATGTCCGTCTGGCGAGCGAGGGCCTGCCCGGCCGCCTGCACATGATCGAGCCGACCGGCCCGGACACCTACGCGACCGTCGAGACGCCCGTCGGCCGCCTGACCAGCCGGGTGCCGGGCGCGCTGCATGCCCAGGTGGGAGACACGGTCCATCTGCAGTGGGCGCCGCAGGCGGTGCACCTGTTCGAGGGCCAGGACGAAAGGCGCATCGCATGACGCAGCAGGCACTGCAGGACCAGCCCCGTCTGGTGGGCGACATCGGCGGCACCAACGCGCGCTTCGCGTGGCAGGCCCATGCGCGGGCGCCGCTGGAGTGCGTGGAGACGCTGCCCTGCCAGGACTATCCGCAGCTGCAGCAGGCCGTGGAAGCCTACCTGGCCCGCATCGCCCGCCCGCATCCCGAGCAGGCGGCGCTGGGGCTCGCCAATCCGGTCACGGGGGACTGGATCCAGATGACGAACAACCACTGGTCCTTCTCCACCGAGCAGCTGCGCCAGGCGCTGCACCTGCGCCGGCTGGCCATCTACAACGACTTCTCCGCGCTGGCCCTGGCCCTGCCGAGCCTGCGCGAGGACGAGCTGCTGCACCTGGGCGGCGGCCCCGCCCTGCCGGACGCGGCGCGGGCGCTGATCGGCCCGGGCACCGGCCTGGGGGTGTCGGGCCTGCTGCCGCAAGCCGGGGGCGGCTGGCGGGCGCTGGCCAGCGAGGGCGGCCATGCCACGCTTTGTGCCAGCACCGAACGCGAATGGCGGGTGCTGGCGCAGCTGCAGCGGCGCTTCGGGCATGCCTCGGCCGAGCGGGTCGTGTCGGGCCCCGGGCTGGTGTGGACTTACGAGGCCCTGTGCGCGCTGGACGACACGCCGGTGCGCTTCACGGAGCCGCCGGCCCTGACCGACGCCGCGCTGCAAGGGCATGACGCGCAGGCGAAGGAGGCGCTGGCGCTGTTCTTCGGCTTCCTGGGCGCCATGGCGGGCAACCTGGCCCTGACGCTTGGCGCGCGGGGCGGTGTCTACCTCGGGGGCGGCGTGTTGCCGCGCATGGCGCAGGCGCTACAGCAGTCCAGCTTCATGGAGCGCTTCCTCGCCAAGGGGCGCATGCGGCCGCTGCTGGAGACGATGCCGGTCTACCTGATCACGGCCGAGGAGTCGCCCGCGCTGCGGGGCATGGCGCAGGCGCTGGCCTGACGCTCACGGCGCAGCCCGCGCCGTCACTCAGGGCGGCGGCGCGTCGTTGGGCAGCCAGCGCTTGTAGATGGCGCGGAAGCTGCCGTCGCGCTTCATCTCTCGCAGGCGGGCATTCCAGGCGCGGATGACGCTGTCCGGCGTGTCGCGCGAAAAGGCGATGTAGCCCTCGGAGCTGGCGTAGCTGTAGACGATCTCCAGGCTCGCCTCGGGGATGCCGGCCTGCGCCATCGTCTGCGGCATCGAGAGCCGCTCCGTGGCGAAGAGCGTGGCGCGCCCGGCCAGCGTCATGCGGATGGCCGTCACCGGGTCCGCCACCGGCACGAGATTCTTGAAGCCGAGCGTGGCGAGCTGCTCGGCCGTGTACCAGTCCCGCACCACGAGCACTGACTCCGCCCGCTTGGCATCCTCCATGGAATGCAGCCGCAGGCCGCCCCGCGCGGGCGCATAGAGCGAGCTGTAGAAGGTGACGATGGGGCCGACCCACTTGAACTGCTTCTCGCGGGCCGGCGTGCGGGCCATCGCGAACAGCGCGGTCTTGCCGGGGCCCTGCACTTCACGGAAGGCGCGGGACCAGGGCATGAGGAGGATCTCGTCCTGCTGGCCCAGCCGGCGCTGGATCTCCTGCACGACCTCCACCGACAGCCCCTTCACCACCCCGTCCTGCTGGAAATTGACCGGCGGAAAGTCCTCCGTCAACAGGCGCAGCCCGCCGGAAGGCAGCGGCTCGGGAGCGTCCGCCCGCACGCCCGGCGCCGCGCACAGGCAGCACAGGAGAACGGCAAGGAGGCGGGCGAGCATGGGTGGCGGCGTGAAGGAGCGACGGGACACGGCGCCCGCCGGAGTCGGGCAGGCGCGCGGGATCATAGGCAGTCTGCACTCGCTTGCGTGAAGCTTACGGAGGCGTGCCGGCAAATTTCCGCCGCTCGCGGCAACTCTGCACGGTTCGGCCGCCCAATGACAGAAGCCGCGAGCAAGCGCCCGCGGCTTCGTCTGGAGGGCCCGCGATTCACGCGGGCCGGGTCACCCGGCGGCGACTCACTTGGCCGGCACCACTCCGGCATTGCCCGTGAGGACCGTCGGCGTGGTCGTGTCACGCGGCGTGTCGTGCGGCGTGTCGTGCGGCATGTCGTGCGGCGTGGCCGGCGCGCTCGCCCGGGCCGGGCGCTTGCGATCCCGCACGAGGTAGGAGTACAGCACCGGCACCACGACCAGCGTCAGCAGCGTGGAGGTCAGCACCCCCCCGATGATCGCGCGGCCCATGGGTGCCTGCAGCTCGCTGCCCTCGTTCAGGGCCAGGGCCATCGGCAGCATGCCGAAGATCATCGCGGCGGTCGTCATGATGATCGGACGCATGCGGATCAGGCCGGCCTGCAGCAGCGCCTCGCTGACCGTCGCGCCGGCCTTGCGGGCATGGTTGGCGAAGTCCACCAGCAGGATCGCGTTCTTGGTCACCAGGCCCATGAGCATCACCAGGCCGATCATCGAGAAGATGTTCAGCGTGGAGCCCCACAGCAGCAGGGCCAGCATCACGCCGATCAGGGCCAGGGGCAGCGAGGCCATGATGGCGATGGGCTGGATGAAGCTGCCGAACTGGCTGGCCAGCACGATGTAGATGAAGATCACGGCGAGGCCCATGGCCGAGAGCAGCCCGCTGAAGGCCTCGGCCTGCTGCTTGCCGGCGCCATCCACCTTGAAGCTCACGCCCGGGGGCAGCTGCATCGTCTTGATGATCTTCTGAACGTCGGCATTCACCTCGCCAACGCTGCGGTCCTTCACCGAGGCGTACACGGCCTCGCGGCGCTGCAGGGCCTCGCGGCGGATCACCTCGGGGTTGAACACCGGCTCGATGGTCGCGACCTGGTCCAGGCTGATTGGGCTGCCGTCCTTGGCGAAGGCCACGGGCAGCTTCTGCATCTGGTCCACGCGCTCGCGCTGGCCTTGCGGCAGGCGCAGCAGCACCTCGACCTGGTTGCCATCCGGCGTGGTCCAGTAGGTCGCGACCTCGCCATTGACGTAGGCACGCAGGGACGAGGCCAGCTGCGGCGGGGTCAGGCCCAGCTCGCGCACGGCGGAGTCCTTGATCTTCACCGCGAAGGCCGGCAGGCCGGGCTTGACGGTGGTGTCCACGTCCACGGCGCCGGGCACCTTGCGGATGCGGTCCGCGAGGTCGTTGGCGGCCTTGGTCAGCTGCTCGGCATCGTTGCCCAGCAGCGTGATCCACACCGGGCGGTCGAAGCCCACCGACAGCTCGATGCCGGGGATGCGCGAGAGGTCCTCGCGCAGCGCGTCCTCGATCTGCTTCTGCGTGCGCTTGCGCTCCTTGCGGTCCGTCAGGGCGATGTTGAGCACCGCCTGGTTGCGGCCCGTGGCCATGCCGTCGCCGGCGGCGCCGACCACGGCGGACACCGTCTTGATCTCGGGATAGTTCTTCAGGATGGCCTCGACCTGCGCCACCTTGGCATCGCCGCGCTCGAGGCTCGTAGCCACGGGCATGCGCAGGCTCAGCTGGGTGAAGCTCTGGTCCGTCTGGGGCACGAACTCGCTGCCCACGAAGCCGGCCAGCACCAGGGCCACGACGAAGCTCATGAAGCCGCCCCACATCACGAGACCGCGCGGGGTCAGCGTGGCGAAGCGCAGGCGGCGCGGCAGGCTGCGGTCGCGGCGGCCATCGGCGTCGAAGGGACGACCATAGGCCGGCACGGGCGGCACGAAGACGCGGTAGCGGCGGCCGCTGAAGACCCAGCGGATCACGCGCTCGTAGGCACCGTGCAGCACGTCCATGACGCGGTCCGTGCCGTTGATCAGGTGGCGCACCACCGGCACCTTGCGCAGCCAGGCGCTGGGCGGGTCCTTCCAGATGCTGGACATCATCGGATCCAGCGTGAAGCTCACGAACAGCGACACCAGCACGGCCACCGCCACGGTGATGCCGAAGGGATGGAAGAACTTGCCGATGATGCCGCCCATGAAGGCCACGGGCACGAACACGGCGCAGATGGCGAAGGTCGTGGCCATCACGGCCAGGCCGATCTCGTTGGTGCCGTCGAAGGCCGCCTGGTGGTGGTCCTTGCCCATGCCCACGTGGCGGACGATGTTCTCGCGCACCACGATGGCATCGTCGATCAGCAGGCCGATGCACAGCGAGAGCGCCATCATCGTCATGAAGTTCAGCGTGAAGCCGAAGGCATGCACGGCCAGGAAGCTGGAGATCACCGCGATGGGCAGCGTGAGGCCCGTGATGATGGTCGAGCGCCAGCTGTGCAGGAACAGGAAGACGATGGCCACGGTCAGCAGCGCGCCTTCGATCAGCGTGTGGCGCAGGCCGTCGAGCGAGCCCTTCACCCAGTCGCTGTTGGCGTTGATGAGGCGCAGCTCCACGTCCTGGGGCAGCGTCTTGCGCAGCTCGTCCATGGCCTCCTTGATGGCCTCGCCGGTGGCCACCACATTGGCGTCCTGCTGCTTGAAGACGCTGAAGGTGACGGCCGGCTTGCCGTTGATGCGGGCGATGGTCGAGGCCTCGCGTTCACGCTCGACGAGCGTGCCGAGGTCGCCCAGCGTCAGCACCAGGTTGCCGCGGCGGGCCACGACGACCTGGGCGAACTCCTTGGGGTCCTTGACGCGGCCCTCGACGCGCAGGATGGCGTCGCTGAGCTTGTCGGAGAGCAGGCCCACGGGCTGGTCGGCATTGGCCTCGCGCAGCGCCGTGGCCACCTCGGCCGGCGTGACGCCATAGGCCCGCAGGCGCTGCGGGTCCAGGTCCACGCGCACCTCGCGGGAGACCATGCCGCCGATGTCCACCAGCGCGACGCCCTCCACGCGCGTCAGGCGTTTGGAGATGGTCAGCTCAGCCATCATCGAGAGTTCGCGCGCCGAGCGCGTCTCGCTCATCAGCGACATCACGACGACGGGCTGCTGGTTGTCACCCTGGAAGCGGGTGATCGTGGGCGGCTTGACGTCGCGCGGGAAGCTGGCCTGCACCATGCCCACGCGGTCGCGGATCTCCTGCATGCCGCGGTTCATGTCGGCATTGAGGTTGAACATCACCCAGACCTGGCTGCGGCCCTCGTAGGCGCGGGAACGGATGGTGTCCACGCCGGCGATGGTGTTCAGCGATTCCTCCAGCGGGCGCAGGATCTCGCGCTCGATGGCCTCGGGCGAGGCGCCGGGATAGGCCACATCGACCTGCGCGCCGGGGAAGCTGATGTCAGGCATGGGACCGACGCCCAGCTTGGAATAGGCAAACAGGCCCATCACGCAAAGGGCCACCATCACCATGGTCGCGAAGACCGGGTTCTGGATGGAGACGCGGGTCATCCACATGAGCGCTCTCCTTATTGCACGGCCGCAGCGCTGGCGGCGCTGGCCACGCGCGGCGCCGGCGCGTCCACGACCTTGGCCGCGGCGCCGTCGCGCAGGTTGTCGAAGCGGGCGGCGAGCACGCGGTCCTCGGCCTTGAGGCCTTGCAGGATCTCGATGCGGCCTTCGCGGGCGTCACGGCGCCCCGTGGTGACGACGCGGCGCACGAGGGCACCCTTCTCCAGCACCCAGACGTGGTCCTGGCCGGAGGCGTTGATCACCGCGGTGGCGGGCAGCGTGAGGCGCTGGGCATCGTCGGGCAGCTCGACACGGGCGACGCCGTACTGGCCCGCACGGAAGCGCTCGCCGCTGTTGGCGATCTCCAGCGTGACGCCGATGCTCCGCGTGCCGGGCTCGGCCGCCGGGGCGATGCGCGCGATGCGAGCCTCGACGGGCTGATCGTCGCCCTCCACCTTCACCGCCACGGTCATGCCGGGCTTGAGGCGTGCCACCTCGTGCGTGCCCACGAGGCCCGCCAGCTCGAGCTTGCCGAGGTCCACGATGCTCAGCACCTGCTGCTCGCTGCTCAGCTTCTCACCGGGCACGGCGAGGCGCTTGGCGACGACGCCGCTGATGGGCGCCACGAGCGAGGCCAGGCGCAGGCTGCTCTGGGCCGTCTCCAGCTGAGCCTTGGCGGCCAGCCACTGGCCGCGGGCGGATTCCATGCTGGCGCGGAAGTTGTCGAGCGCCGTGCTGGAGATGAAGGACTTGGCGGCCAGGTCCTCATTGGCCTTGTAGCTGCGCTCGGCCTGCTGGAACTGGGCCTGCGCGGCCTCCAGGCTGGCGCGGCGCTCGGCCACGCGGAAGCGCAGCTCCTCGAGGTCCAGCTCGCCGAGGCTCTGCCCGGCGCGGACGCGGCTGCCTTCGGCGACGTGCAGGTTCAGCAGCACGCCGCTGGCCTTGCTGCGCACCACGACGGTGTTGGGCGCGACGAGCGGGCCGGAGAACTCGATGGTGCCGGGCATGCGGGCCAGCGCGGGCTGCGTCACCTCGCGGGAGGCGAACTCGAGCGTGGCCTCCTTCTTCTTGTCGCCCTTGCCGTCCTTGGCGGCCTGCTTGCTGTCGCCGCTCTTGGCGTCGGCTTTGCCCGCATAGACGGCGACGCCCGCCCCCGCACCCAGAACGACCACGGCCGCCCCTCCCCACACCAGCCAGCGATTGCGCTTGTACTTGTCCATGTGTCTCTCCATTGCTGCAGGGTTACCGCGAGTGTCTAACTGCGGCGCAGTCTAGGAAGAGCGCACGAGGCGTGCAGCGCGCCTGCGACGAAGCGCGCAAAAGAGGGGTCAGGGCGTTGCCCGGTGGGATTTGCTGCAGCAGGTGGGGACGAACTGCAGAACAGCAAGACGGGCCGGCGGACCGACCCGGGCGCTCAGGCGATCAGCCGCGCTGCGCCGGGATGGGCGCCAGGGCATGACGAACGTCACCGCACTGGGCGCGGTGGCGCAGGGCGTGGTCCATCAGCACCAGGGCCAGCATGGCCTCGGCGATGGGCGTGGCGCGAATGCCCACGCAGGGGTCGTGGCGGCCGTGCGTCACGACCTCGGTGACCTGGCCGGCGCGGTCGATCGAGGCCTTGGGCAGGCGGATCGAGCTCGTCGGCTTGATGGCGATGGACACCCGCAGGTCCTGGCCGGTGGAGATGCCCCCCAGCACGCCGCCCGCATGGTTGCTGGCGAAGCCCTCGGGCGTGAGCTCGTCCCCGTGCACGCTGCCGCGCTGGGGCACGACGCCGAAGCCGTCGCCGATCTCCACGCCCTTGACGGCGTTGATGCCCATCATGGCGAAGGCGATGTCGGCGTCGAGCTTGTCGAAGAGCGGCTCGCCCAGGCCCACGGGCACGCCGGTGGCCTGCACCTCGATGCGCGCCCCCACCGAGTCACCGGACTTGCGCAGCGCGTCCATATAGGCCTCCAGCGCCGCGATCTGGCTGACGTTGGCCGCGAAGAAGGGGTTCTCCGGCACATGCTCCCAGCCCTCGAAGGCGATGGGCAGCTCGCCGAGCTGGGTCATGTGGCCGCGGAACTCCGTGCCGTACTGGGCCTTGAGCCACTTGCGGGCCACGGCGCCGGCACCGACCATCGGCGCCGTCATGCGGGCCGAGGAGCGGCCGCCGCCGCGCGGGTCGCGCAGGCCGTACTTGCGCCAATAGGTGTAGTCGGCGTGGCCGGGGCGGAAGGTGTCGAGGATGTTGCCGTAGTCCTTGCTGCGCTGGTCCGTGTTCTGGATCAGCAGGCAGATGGGGGCGCCGGTGGTGAGGCCCTCGTAGACGCCGGAGAGGATCTGCACGGCGTCGGGCTCGTTGCGCTGCGTCACGTGGCGCGAGGTGCCGGGGCGGCGGCGGTCGAGCTCGGGCTGGATGTCGGCTTCACTGAGCGCGAGCCCCGGCGGGCAGCCGTCGATCACGCAGCCGATGGCCGGGCCGTGGCTCTCGCCGAAGTTGGTGACGCGGAAGAGTTCGCCGAAAGTGCTGCCAGCCATGAAAAATCCAGGGTCAGTCCCCGGCAGGAGTGCCCGGGCGTGCCCTGGATTCTATGGTGCGCTCCCTGGCCGCGCAGGCCCGGGGGCTTGGCGATCAACGGCTCAAAGCTTCGGCTCGTGCGAAGTGCCTTCCTCCTCGACCGGCCAGTCGCGGATGTAGGCCTTGAGCATGCGGTTCTCGAAGTCCTGGCTGTCCACGACGGCCTTGGCGACGTCGTAGAAGGAGATCACGCCCATCAGCTGGCGGCCGTTGAGCACCGGCATGTAGCGGGCGTGGCGGCCGAGCATCATGCGGCGGACTTCGTCGATCTCGGTCTCGGGGGTGCAGGTCAGGGGGTGGTCGTCCATCACGGAGCGGACGAGGTTGGTGCCCACGCTGCCTCCGTTGCGCACCACGGCGGCGATCACCTCGCGGAAGGTCAGCATGCCCACCAGTTCACCGAACTCCATGACGACCAGCGAACCCATGTCGCGTTCGGCCATCGTGGCGAGGGCCTCGGCCAGGGGCTGGTCCGGCGGCACGGTGAAGAGGGCATTGCCCTTGACGCGCAGGATGTCGGCGACTTTCATGTGTTTTCTCCTCGACAGGCGGGCGAATCTGGATTGGCGGAATTGCGTCCAACATAGCACACAATCCCGGCATCCTGAAACCACGAAAGGCAGATCCGATGTCTGGCTACGGCGATCCCGGCTTCGACACCCTGGCCCTGCATGCCGGGGCGGCACCCGACCCCAGCACCGGCGCACGGGCCGTCCCGCTGCACCTCAGCACGTCCTTCGTCTTCGAGAGCGCGGCGCATGCCGCCTCCCTCTTCAACATGGAGCGCGCGGGCCACGTCTACTCGCGCATCTCCAACCCGACCACGGCGGTCTTCGAGGAGCGCATGGCCGCGCTCGAGGGCGGCGCCGGCGCCATCGCCACGGCCAGCGGGCAGGCGGCGCTGTTCCTCGCGATCAGCACCCTCGCGCCGGCCGGCAGCCATGTCGTGGCCTCCAGCGCGCTGTACGGTGGCTCGCACAATCTGCTGCACTACACGCTCCAGCGCTTCGGCATCCGCACCACCTTCGTGCGGCCCGATGACCTCGACGCCTGGCGCGCGGCCATCCGCCCCGAGACCCGGCTGCTCTTCGGCGAGACGCTGGGCAACCCCGGCATGGACGTGCTCGACCTCCCCGGCGTCGCCGCCATCGCCCACGAGGCCGGACTGCCGCTGCTGGTGGACGCCACGCTGACGCCCCCGGCCCTGCTGAAACCGCTGCAGCACGGCGCTGATCTGGTGTTCCACTCCGCCACCAAGTTTCTGTGCGGCCACGGCACCGTCGTCGGCGGCGTGCTGGTGGACAGCGGCAACTTCGACTGGCAGGCCGCGTACGAGCGCAGCAAGGCCGCGGGGCACGCCCGCTTCGCCGAGCTGTGCGAGCCGTACGATGGTTTCCACGGCATGGTCTTCACCGAGGAGAGCACCACCGGCGCCTTCCTGCTGCGCGCCCGGCGCGAGGGCCTGCGGGACTTCGGCGCCTGCATGAGCCCGCACACCGCCTGGCTGATGCTGCAGGGGCTGGAGACGCTGTCCCTGCGCATGGAGCGGCATGTGGGCAATGCGCAGAAGATCGCCGAATTCCTCGCGGCCCAGCCGCAGGTGACGCGCGTGGCCTACCCTGGCCTGCCCTCGCATCCGGGCCATGCGCTCGCCCGGCAGCTGATGCCCAAGGGTGCCGGCGCGGTCTTCAGCTTCGACCTCGCGGGCAGCCGCGAGCAGGGGCGCCGCTTCATCGAGAGCCTCAAGATCTTCTCGCACCTGGCCAATGTGGGGGACTGCCGCTCGCTGGTGATCCACCCGGCCAGCACTACGCACTTCCGCATGGACGACGCCGCGCTGGCGCAGGCCGGCATCACGCCCGGCACGATCCGCCTGTCCATCGGCCTGGAGGACGCGGACGACCTGATCGCCGACCTCAAGACCGCCCTGAAGATCGCCTCGAAGTGAGCGCCACGCCATGCAACTGACTGTTCAAGGCCGCGAGGCCTATGCCTACACCGGCGGGCGCGCCTTCGACCCCGCCCTGCCCTGCCTCGTCTTCGTCCATGGCGCCCTGCACGACCACAGCGTCTTCACGCTGCTGGCCCGCTGGTTCGCCCACCACGGCCACGGCGTGCTGGCCGTGGACCTGCCCGGCCATGGCCGCAGCGCCGGCCCGGCCCTGCCCAGCGTCGAGGCGGCCGCCGCCTGGCTGCTGGACCTGATGACCGCGGCCGGCGTTTCACAGGCCGCGCTGGCCGGCCACAGCATGGGTTCGCTGATCGCGCTGGAGGCTGCCGCACAGGCGCCGGAGCGCGCCCGCCAGCTGCTGCTGCTGGGCACGGCCTTCCCGATGAAGGTCTCCGAGGCCCTGCTCACCACGGCGGCCACGGCGCCCGAGAAAGCCATGGCGATGGTCAACGTGTTCTCGCACAGCACGCAGGCCGCCAAGCCCGGCTATCCCGGCCCGGGCAGCTGGCTGCACGGCGGCAACCTCGCGCTGATGCGCCGCATCCAGTCCACGTCCAGCGAGGCCAATCTCTTCCTGCACGACTTCCAGGTCTGCGACCGCTATGCGGGCGGGCTCGAGGCCGCGGCCCGCGTGCGCTGCCCCAGCCATGTGTTCGCCGCGGATCGTGATGTGATGACCTCGCCGAAACAGGCGCAGGCCCTGGTGCAGGCGCTGAAGGCCACGGTGCATCGCATTCCCGAGGCCGGGCACTCGATGATGGCCGAGGCGCCGGACGCCGTGCTGGCGGCGCTGCAGCGGGCGCTGCAGGGTTGAGCGCCGAGGGCTGAGGACCAGGCGCAGCTGCGGTGCGTCACCGGCGTGACGGCCGCTCATGGCTGCCCCCGATGGCGCGGCGGGGTCCGCCGGCGTTCAATGGGGCCTCCCTTGTGACCGCAGGAGTCGCCATGGCCACCGACGCCCTTGCCTCGATCCGCAGCTTCGCCGAGTTCTATCCCTTCTACCTCGGAGAGCACGCCAACCGGACCTGCCGGCGCCTGCATTTCCTCGGCTCCAGCCTCGCGCTGCTGTGCCTGGGGGCGCTGCTCGTCACCGGGCAATGGGCCTGGCTGGGGGCCGGGCTGCTGTGTGGCTACGGCTTCGCCTGGATCGGCCACTTCGTCTTCGAGAAGAACCGCCCGGCCAGCTTCCGCCGCCCGCTGTGGAGCTTCATGGGCGACTGGCGCATGTACTTCGAGATCTGGACCGGCCGCATCCCCTTCTGAGGGCGGGCGCCTTCAGTTCCGGTACGCCAGCCCGATCGAGGCGCTGCGCTGGCGCGTCGTCTCCACGATGGGGCTCGCCGCCGCGGCATCCAGCAGCCGCCTCTCGGTCCAGCTGGCCACCAGCACCCAGCGCGGCGTCAGCGCCTGCATGTAGCTGAGGTTGACGGAGGCGCCGGTCAGCCCGGGGCCGGGTTCGTAGCTCCGGCCCAGCCGCTGTGCGGCCTCGCTGCCCGCGGGGACGCCGAAGTAACTCTGCAGATGCCGGCGGTCCGAGGCGGAGAGGCCCAGCCCCAACGTGAGCGAGGCATGGCGGCTGCGGTAGAGGCTGCGCCCGA
This sequence comes from Burkholderiaceae bacterium, assembly GCA_041906185.1. Taxonomy (GTDB): domain Bacteria; phylum Pseudomonadota; class Gammaproteobacteria; order Burkholderiales; family Burkholderiaceae_C; genus Roseateles_B. The sequence goes on along the minus strand of JAYRJQ010000003.1, from coordinate 192,967 downwards.
GGTCCACGCTCAGCTCGGAGCCCCCGCGGCGGTTCAGCAAGTCGGGCGACCAGGCGGCGCTGAGGGTCCACTTCGGGTCCAACTCGACCTGCAGGTTCACGCGCCCGCGCAAGGTGCGCGGCACGTCGGGCAGGCCTCGCGTGATCTCGGATTTCTCGCTGTCGCGGCCGCTGTCGATGCGCAGGCCCACGCCCAGCTTCCAGTGCTCGCCACGCAACCAGTCGCGCGAGGCGCCCGGCCCGGGGCTGGCGGCCTCCGAGCCGAAGCCCATCATCGCGCCCGTGCCGGCCGTGGTGATGCGCCAGCGGCCCCAGTAGAACGCCCACAAGGGGGTCAGGCCTTGCTCCTGGCGGCGGGAGCCGGGGTATTCCGGGCCGCTGGAGACGCGCAGACCGAGCAGGTAGCGCAGCTCATCGGGTTTCTGCGCAGGAGTCTGCGCGGGAGCCAGGCCGGGTTCCTCGGCCCGCGCCGGCAGGGCCAGGAGCGCCGCGGCCAACAGGCACGGCACCGCGCCGCGCGGGAGGCGGCTTGGCCGTCGATCGTCGATACCGCAGATCCACAGATGAACCATGGACCCAGCTTAGCAGCAGCCGCGCGGCCACGGCGAGCAGCCCTGCCCGCGGGCGGGATCGCCGTGTGCCGCGGCCGGAGGTTCAGGCCTGCAGCAGCGGCTTCAGGTTGACGAGCATGTCGTCCACCATGGCCGAGAGATCGAACTTCGGCTTCCAGCCCCAATCGCGCCGGGCGACGCTGTCATCGATGGACTGCGGCCAGCTGGCGGCGATCTGCTGGCGGAAGTCCGGCGCGTAGCTGATCTCGAAGCCCGGGATGCGGCGGCGGATCTCGGCGGCGATCTCGGCCGGCGTGAAGCTGCAGCCGGCCAGGTTGTAGGAGCCGCGCTCGGTGATGGCCTCGGCCGGGGCCTCCATCAGCTCCAGAGTGGCGCGCAGGGCATCGGGCATGTACATCATGGGCAAGGCCTGACCCTCTTCCAGGAAGCAGCTGTAGGTGCCGGTCTTGAGCGCGCTGTGGAAGATGTCCACGGCGTAGTCGGTGGTGCCGCCGCCGGGCGGGGTCTTGTAGCTGATCAGGCCCGGGTAGCGCAGGCTGCGCACGTCCACGCCGTGCTTGGCGTGGTACCAGGCGCACCAGCGCTCGCCGGCCTGCTTGGAGATGCCGTAGACCGTGCTCGGGTCCATGACCGTGCTCTGCGGCGTCATCACGGCCGGCGTGCTGGGGCCGAAGGCGGCGATGGAGCTCGGCCAGAAGATGCGGTCCAGCTTCTGCGTGCGGGCCAGCTCCAGCACATTGAGCAGGCCCTTCATGTTGAGGTCCCAGGCCCACATCGGGTGCTTCTCGCCCGTGGCGGACAGCGCGGCGGCCAGCAGGTAGATCTGCGTGATCTCGTGGCGCTTGACCGCCGCCGCGATGGCCGCGCCGTCGGTGGCGTCCAGCATCTCGTGCGTCAGTGCCTTCACGCGGCCCTCGGGGGCGAGGTCGCTCGTGATGACGTTGGCATTGCCGTGGCGCAGGGCCAGCTCCTGGGCCAGCTCGGTGCCGATCTGGCCGTTGGCGCCGATGATGAGGATCTTGGTGGGGCGGCTCATGGGGCGGCTCTCAGTGTTCGTGCGGGACGGGGATGCTCAGGCGGGGATCAGGCCCAGCTCGCGGCCGGCCTGCGTGAAGGCGGCGACGGCCGCCTCCAGGTGGTGGCGCTCGTGCACGGCCGAGATCTGCACGCGGATGCGGGCCTGGCCCTTGGGCACCACGGGGAAGAAGAAGCCGACGGCGTAGACGCCCAGCTCCAGCAGGCGGGCGCTCAGCTGCTGCGCCTTGACGGCGTCGTAGACCATGATGGGCGTGATGGGGTGCGTGCCGGGCTTGATCTCGAAGCCGGCGGCCTGGATGGCCTCGCGGAAGTAGGCCGTGTTGGCCTCGAGCTTGTCGCGCAGGGCCGTCGAGCCTTCCAGGATGTCCAGCACTGCGATGGAGCCGCCCACGATGCTGGGTGCCACGGTGTTGGAGAACAGATAGGGGCGCGAGCGCTGGCGCAGCAGCTCGATCACTTCCTTGCGGCCGGTCGTGAAGCCGCCCGAGGCGCCGCCGAGGGCCTTGCCCAGGGTGCCCGTGATGATGTCGATCTTGCCGAAGACGCCGCGGTGCTCGTGCGTGCCGCGGCCCGTCTTGCCGAGGAAGCCGCTGGCATGGCATTCGTCGATGCCCAGCAGCGCGCCGTAGCGGTCGCAGAGCTCGCGGATCTTGTCCAGCTGCGCGATGGTGCCGTCCATGGAGAAGACGCCGTCGGTGAACACCAGCTTGAAGCGGGCACCGGCGGCCTCCGCGGCCTGCAGCTGCGCCTCGAGGTCGGCCAGATCATTGTGCTTGTAGCGGAAGCGCTTGGCCTTGCACAGGCGGATGCCGTCGATGATGGACGCGTGGTTCAGCTCGTCGCTGATGATGGCGTCCTGCTCGCCCAGCAGCGGCTCGAAGAGGCCGCCGTTGGCGTCGAAGGCCGCGGCGTAAAGGATGGTGTCCTCGGTGCCGAGGAAGCGGGCGATGCGCTGCTCCAGGGTCTTGTGGATGTCCTGCGTGCCGCAGATGAAGCGCACGCTGGAGAGCCCGTAGCCATGGCTGCGCAGCGCCTCGTGGGCGGCCTCGATCACCTGCGGGTGGGAGGACAGGCCCAGGTAGTTGTTGGCGCAGAGGTTGATGACCTCGCGGCCTTCGTTCGTCTGCACCACGGCGCCCTGGTGGCTCGTGATGATGCGCTCGCTCTTGAAGAGGCCGGCTTCACGGATGGACTGCAGCTCGGTGCGCAGGTGGGCGTAGAAGTCTTCAGCGTTGGCCATGTCCGGTCTCCTGGGGCACAATCCGTTAAATCGAATTCAGTTCACTATATCGAACTTTCGTGCAGTATCTGGGAAATGCATCCCAGGGTCAAGTGAACATGGCCGCACGACAGGCATTTCCGAAGGTCGCCCCCATGTCCGTCCCGCATCCCGACAGCCTCGAACCGCCGCGCGTCGGCGCCACCCTGCAGGCGCTGCGCCAGGCCCAGGGCCTCTCGCTGGACGAGCTCTCGCGCCGGGCCGGCGTGAGCAAGAGCATGCTCTCGCAGATCGAGAGAAACCAGGCCAACCCGACCGTCGCGGTGGTCTGGCGCCTGGCGAATGCGCTGCGGGTGGAGCTCTCGGAGCTGCTGGGGGGCGAGAAGCCCGCGGCGCCGGCCATCGAGGTGGTGCCCGCGCACGGCATTCCCGGCATGAGCAGCCCGGACGGCAAGTGCCTGCTGCGCATCCTCGGCCCCATCGACATGGCGGGCCAGTTCGAGTGGTACGAGCTGACGGTGCAGCCTGGCGGCGCGCTGGAGTCCGGCGCCCATGAGCCAGGCTCGCGCGAGCACCTGAGCGTGCTCGCGGGCCAGCTGGAGATCTCGGCCGGCAACACGACCCAGAAGCTCAAGACGGGCGAGACGGCGCGCTATGCCGTCGACGGCCCGCACGCCATCCGCAACACGGGCAAGCAGGCCGCGACGGCGCTGCTGGTGGTCATCCACCCATGAAGGCCTGACCGCCCGCAGACCGGTCACGGCGCGCCAGCCCCCGAGGGAGTTCAGGCCAGCGGAGCCAGGTCAGCTCAGAGCAGCTCCGACAGCCGCACCCGCGTCCAGTCGCTGCGCGCCCATAGCAGGGCGAGGGACTCGGAGTGCTCGGCCAGCAGCTCCTTGATCAGCGGCGCGGCGGGCGTGTGCGTCGGCTCGCACAGCAGCGCCAGGCGCTGGGCGCCCGCCTCCTCCAGCCGGCCGACGAGGCTCATGGCGATCAGCGTGTCCACTACCGGCTCGAGCTGCAGCGCGTCCACGCGCAGGGCCGTGGCCAGGCCCAGGCTGCTGGCGCCGCCCTCCCCCGCGTCGCGCGCGCGGCGCAGCTCGCGGATGACCTCCAGCGCCAGCTCGAAAGCCAGGCCGGGGGCGTCGTGCCGGCGCAGCATCTTGTGCGTGAGCGCCGGGGCGTTCGCAGCCAGGATCGCCCCCAGCAGCACGATGGCCCAGGCCACGTAGATCCAGATCAGGAAGATGGGCACCGTGGCAAAGGCGCCGTAGAGCGTGGAGAAGGTCGGCACCTGCTTCACGTACCAGGCCAGCACGCCCTTGGCCAGCGTGAAGGCGATGGCCACGAAGACGCCGCCGAGAATGGCGTGCCGCCAGCGCACGTGCGTGTTGGGCACGTAATGGAAGAGCGCGGCCATGGCCGCGGCCAGGACCACGACGTCCATGCTGTTGAGGATCACCGACAGCCCCTGCGGCAGCTTGTCCACCAGGCCCTGGCCGGCGGAGATCGCGTAGCTCGTGAGCGTCAGGCTGCCGCCCAGCAGCAGCGGGCACAGCGTCATCGCCGTCCAGTACACCAGCACGCGCTGGGCGATGGGGCGCGGCTTCTTCACCCGCCAGATGTTGTTCAGCGTGCGGTCGATGGTCAGCATCATCGCGCTGGCCGACAGGCCCAGGGCGATCAGGCCCACGACGCCGAGCTTGTTGGCCTTGGCGGCGAACTGCGTCAGCGAGGCCAGCACCGGCTTGGCGATGTTGGGCGGGATCAGGCTCTTGAGGAAGTACTTCTCCAGCGCCACCTGGAAGGCCGAGAACATCGGGAAGGCGGTGAACAGCGCCAGCATGACCGTCAGCAGCGGGACGAGCGAGATCAGCGTGGTGAAGGTGAGGCTGCCCGCGGTGAGGCCCAGGCGCTCCTCCTTGAAGCGCGCCTTGAAGGTCTGCAGCGTCTGCATCCAGGGCCAGCTGACGAGCTCGTTCACGAACTCGTGGAACAGGGCGATGGGGTTGTAGCTGCCGCTTCCCTCGGCGCGGTGGTCGTTGTGACGGCTCTCTTCACTCATCTGGCTATGATGCCAGCCATGTCAAGCCACCCCACCGCTCCCCTGCCCCCCACCCCGCGCACCGAGCCGAGCCGCGAGGAGGCGCTGTCGCGCAATCTGGCCTTCGGCGCGCTGCTGGCGCTCTTCGTGCTGTGCCTCGCGTGGGAGCTGTGGCTGGCCCCCGTGGGCCGCGGCACCCTGGCCATCAAGGCCCTGCCCCTGCTGGTGCCGCTGGCCGGGCTGTGGCGCTACCGGCTCTACACCTTCCGCTGGCTGAGCCTGCTGGTGTGGCTGTACGTGGCCGAGGGCCTGGTGCGGGCCACCAGCGACCGCGGGCTGTCCGTGGGGCTGGCCGTGCTGGAGGTGCTGCTGGGCGTGCTGATCTTCGTGGCCTGCTCGATGCAGGTCCGCCAGCGCCTCGCGGCGGCGCGCCGGGCCCACGCGGCGGAGGCCTGAGTGGCGGCCCCGGGCGACGACGGCTTCCTCGACCGGGCCCGCGAACTCGTCGGAGCCGATCAACTGCTGACGGGCGATGGGCTTGAGGCCTACGAACGGGACTGGCGCAAGCGCTACACCGGCCGCGCGCTGGCGGTGGCAAGACCTGGCACCCCCGCCGAGGTGGCCGCGCTGGTGCGCCTGTGTGCCGAGCACCGGGTGAGCCTCGTGCCCCAGGGCGGCAACACCGGCCTCGTGGGCGGCGGCGTGCCGGACGCCAGCGGGCGGCAGCTGCTGCTGTCGCTGCGCCGGCTGCGGCACATCCGCCAGGTGGACCCCGACAACCTCACCCTCTGCGCCGAGGCCGGCTGCCTGCTGGCCGAGGTCCAGAACGCGGCCAGCGCGGCGGGGCTGCTCTTTCCGCTGAGTCTTGGCGCCGAGGGCAGCTGCACCATCGGCGGCAATCTCGCCACCAATGCCGGCGGCACCCAGGTGCTGCGCTACGGCAATGCCCGCGAGCTGTGCCTCGGGCTGGAGGTGGTCACGCCGCAGGGCGAGATCTGGCACGGCCTCTCCGGCCTGCGCAAGGACAACACCGGCTACGACCTGCGGGACCTCTTCGTCGGCAGCGAGGGCACGCTGGGCGTGATCACCGCGGCCACGCTGAAGCTCTTTCCCGCGCCACGGGCCACGATGACGGCCCTGGCGGCCTGCCCCACGCTGGACGCCGCCCTCGCGCTGCTGAGCCGCGCCCGCGCCGGTGCGGGCGCCACATTGACCGGCTTCGAGCTGATCAGCCGCGCCTGCCTGCGCCTGGTGCAGCGCCACTTCCCGCAGATCCCCCAGCCGCTGCCCGACGACGCCGGCGCGCCGTGGGCCGTACTGCTGGAGCTGTCCGACCACGAGGACGAGGCGCATGCGCGGCAGTTGCTGGAGCGCCTCCTCGGCGAGGCCCTGGAGGCCGGCGAGGCCACGGACGCCGCCGTCGCGCAGTCACTCGCGCAGGCCCGGCAGCTCTGGCATCTGCGCGAGAGCATTCCGCTGGCGCAGAGCGAGGAAGGGCTCAACATCAAGCACGACATCGCCCTGCCCATCTCGGCCATCCCCGCCTTCGTGAAGGACTGCGAGGCCGCCCTGCAGGCCCACTGCCCCGGCGTGCGTCTCGTGTGCTTCGGGCATCTGGGCGACGGCAATCTGCATTTCAACGTGCAGGCGCCCGAGGGTCAGGACGCAGCCGCCTTCCTGCGCGAGCAGGAGCCGGCGATCAACAGCCTCGTCTATGAGCGTGTGCTGCAGCGCGGCGGCTCGATCTCCGCCGAGCACGGCATCGGCCAGCTCAAGCGCGAGCAGCTGGCGGACAGCAAGGACCCGGTGGCGCTGCGCCTCATGCAAAGCGTGAAGCAGGCCCTCGATCCACTGGGGCTGATGAACCCGGGGCGGCTGCTCCGGCACCCATGAAAAAAAAGCCCGGCACTGCCGGGCTTTCTTGTTGAGGCCTTGCGACCTGCGCCGGGGTCAGGCCAGGGCCGGCGGCCGGCCGTGGCGCAGCCGGTTCACGCCGCGCATCACGAGGCGGTAGACGAAGCGCACCAGCGTCAGGAAGGCCAGCACCTCGGCACCGTTCAGCAGCACGGCCATCGCAGTGTTCCAGCGTGCTTCGCGCTCGCGGAACTTGCGGAAGAAGCTGTCCCGCATGATCTCGATGCTGTCGTAGAAGCTCGGCACCATCAGCAGCGTGAGGAAGGTCGAGGTGATCGTGCCGCCGATGATGGCCACGGCCATCGGGCGGTAGAACTCGCCGCCCTCGCCCACGCCGATGGCCACCGGCAGCATGCCGGCGATCAGCGCGAAGGTCGTCATCAGGATGGGACGGAAGCGCTTGCGGCCCGCGTGCATCAGGGCTTCCTCGCGCGGCACGCCGGCCGCCTCCTCCTGGCGTGCGGCGTCCAGCAGCAGGATCGCGTTCTTCGCGACCAGGCCGGCCAGCATGATGATGCCGATGAAGCTCATCAGGTTCAGCGTGCCGCCGGTCAGCAGCAGCGCCACCACCACGCCGATCAGCGACAGCGGCAGCGAGAGCATCACGCCCATGGGCGCGGTGAAGCTGCCGAACTGCATCACGAGGATCAGGTACATCAGGCCGATGCCCGAGACCAGGGCGATGCCCATGGCGCTGAACACCTCCTGCTGGTCCTTGGACGCGCCGGCCAGCTCGATGCCGTAGCCGGGCGGGAAGTTGATGGACTGCGCCAGCTTCTTGGCATCGGCCGTCACCTCGCCGGGCGAACGGCCGTGGGCGTTGGCGGACACGGAGATCATGCGCTTGCCGTCGGCGTGCTGGATCTTGGCCGGGCCCTTGCCCATGGTGACGTCGGCGATCTGCTCCAGCGGCACCATCAGGCCCGTGCCGCTGACGGCGATGGGCAGGCGTTCGATGTTGCTGGCATCCACGCGGTCCGAGGGCTGCAGGCGGATGGAGACGTCACGCGTCTCGCCGCTGGGGTCGACCCAGTCGCCCACCTCGACACCGGCGAAGGCCACGCGCAGCGCGGTGGCGGCGTCCCCCACCGAGATGCCCAGCGAGTTCGCCAGACCGCGGTTGAGCTCGATCTGCAGCTCGTCCTGCGGGTCCTGCTCGGACAGGCTCACGTCCACGGCGCCCGGCACATTGCGCAGCTTGGCCATGTAGTCCGTCGTGATCTCCATGAGCTTGCGCGAGTCCGCGCCGGAGAAGCGGATCTGCACCGGCTTCTGCGCGCCGTTGTTGAGGTCGTCCAGCACCACGTACTCGGCACCCACGAGGCGGGCGACGCGCTCGCGCAGGTCGGCCGCGATGGCGGCGGCGTCACGCTTGCGGGTGCTCTTCTTGCCGATGTCGACGTAGATGCGGCCGCCGCTCGGATTCACATAGGAGTTGGCGTGCTGGAACTCCGGCAGCTGGGCCGCGGCGGCCGAGCCGGCGGCCATCTTCAGGCGGGCGTATTCCAGGCTCGACGAAGCCGGCGTGCGGACCTCGATGGCGATGGTGCCGTAGTCGGAGGCCGGCAGGAAGCTCGAGCCGCCGAACTTGCTCTGCAGCACGATGGCCACCACGAAGCTGCTGAAGGCGAAGAAGGCCATCCAGCGGCGATGGTGCAGCGCCCAGGCGATCACGCGGCCGTAGCGGTCCGCCTGGTGGTCGAACCAGATGTTGAAGCGCTCCAGGACCTTGGAGATCCCGTGCTTGGGCGCCTGATGGTGCCCGGGCGGGTCGCCCCAGAAGGCCGACAGCATCGGGTCGAGCGTGAAGGAGATGAACAGACTCACCAGCACCGAGGCCACGACCGTCAGGCCGAAGGGGCGGAACCACTCGCCGGACACGCCGGGCATGAAGGCTACCGGGATGAACACGGCGACGATAGAGAAGGTGGTGGCGGCCACGGCGAGGCCGATCTCGGCCGTGCCGTTCAGCGCCGCGGTGCGGCGGTCGGCGCCGCGTTCCATGTGGCGCACGATGTTCTCGCGCACCACGATGGCGTCGTCGATCAGCACGCCGATGGCCAGCGACAGGCCCAGCAGGCTCATGAAGTTCAGCGTGAAGCCGCACAGCCACACGGCGATGAAGGCCGCGATCACCGAGGTGGGCAGGCTCAGGGCCGTGATGAGCGTGGAGCGCCAGGAGTTCAGGAAGGCATAGACCACGAAGATGGTCAGGCCCGCGCCGAACACCAGGGCGTGGATCACGTTGTTCAGGCTGTCCTGGGCGTCCTTGCCGCCGTCCTGCGTGACCTCCAGCTTGCTGCCCTGGGGCAGCGTCTTGTTGATCTCGTCAACCAGCTTGCGCACGGCATTGGCCACGTTGACGGTGGACGCGTCCCGCGTGCGGGTGACGGTGATGCCGACGTTGGGCTTGCCGTCGCGCACGGACAGGCCCGTCTGCTCCGCGAAGCCGTCCTGCACGGTGGCGACCTGGCCCAGGCGCACGAGTTCGCTGCCGCTGCGCTTCACCACGATCTGGTTGAACTCGGCGGGCGACTCGATGCGGCCCAGCAGGCGGATGCTCTGGTCCTCCATCTGGCCGCGCACCTTGCCCACCGGGGCGCTGGTGTTCTGCGTGCGCAGCGCGTTGACGACCTCGGTCACCGACACATTGAACTCGCGCAGCTTCTGCGCATTCAGCAGCACCGACAGCTCGCGCTTGAGCGAGCCGTTGACGCCCACCGTCGCCACGCCGGAGATGGCGCGGAAGCGGTCGGCCAGCGTGTCCTCGGCCAGGCGCGAGATCTCGGCGTGGCTCTGGCTGCTGGAGGACAGGGCCATCTGCATGATGGGCTGGGCGGACGGGTCGATGCGCTGGAGCACGGGCTCGCGCATTTCCGTGGGCAGCTTGTGGCGCACCGCCGCGATCGCGTTGCGGACCTCATCGGCCGCCTCGATCATGTTCTTGTTGAAGTTGAAGATCAGCAGCAGCTGGGCGTAGCCCTCGCTCGCGGTGGAGCGCACCTCGGTCACGCCGGAGATGCTCTGCAGCGACTTCTCGATGCGGTTGATGATCTCGCGCTCCGCCGTCTCGGGCGAGGCGCCGGGGTAGGAGATGCCCACGACGAGCAGCGGCTGCTCGACGTCCGGGATCTGGTTGACGCGCAGCTTGGACAGGGCCAGCAGGCCCATGGCCATCAAGCCGATGATGATCACGATCATCGCGATCGGCTTCTTGACCGAAAAATTCGACAGCAACATGGCTCAGGTCTCCTGGCGGGTGCCGATCACTGGCCCGAGGCCGCGCTGGCCGGCGCGGACGCCGTCGGGGCCGGGGCGCTGGCGGCCGCGGCGCGCTTCAGCTCGAGAGCCTGGCCGTCCTGCAGGGCGCTGCCCGGATGGCGCAGGACCAGGTCGCCCGCCTTCAGGCCGGACTCGACCACGTACTGGCCCAGGCGCTCGTCACGGGCGCCGAGCTTCAGGGCCGTGCGGGCGATCTTGTTGCCGTTGACGCGCCAGACAAAGGCCTTGTCGCCCTCGCGTTGCAGGGCGCTGTCGCTGAGCATCAGCGCGCTGGAGGTCTGCGTCTGCACCCGGCCTTCGGCGTACAGCCCGGCCACGCCCGGCTGCTGGGCACCGGCGAAGTCCACGAGCAGCTCGACCTGGCGCGTGGCGGCATTCGCGGCCGGCGCGATGCGGCGCACCTTGCCTTCGAAGTCGGACTGCGCATAGCCGTTGACGCGGAAGAAGACCTTCTGGCCGACCTTCAGCTCCGACATGCGGTCCGCCGTCACGAGGCCCTCGAAGCGCAGGCTGCGCGGGTCGATCACCTTGACCAGCTCCTTGCCGATCTGGGCCGTGTCGCCGGGCGACACCTTGCGTTCGCTGACGATGCCGTCGAAGGGCGCGCGCACCTCCGTGCGTTGCAGCTGCTGGCGCGCCGTGACCACGCGGGCCCGTGCGGCGACGAGGTCGCTCTGGGCGTTGTTGCGGCGGACCTCGGCGTCCTCCAGCCCCTGCATGGACGTCATGCCCTGGCCCTGCAGCGTCTTCTGGCGCTGCAGCTGGCGCTCGGCCTGCTCGAAGCTCTGGGCCGACGCGCGGGCGGCTTCCTCGGCGGAGGCCAGGCTGTCGCGGATGGCCGTGTCGTCCAGACGCACGATCAGGTCACCCTTGCGCACGGCTTCGCCGTTCTCCTTGAGCACCTGCAGCACCACGGCCGAGACCTCGGCACGCAGGTCGGCCTTGCGCTCCGGCTGGATGGTGCCGGTGATGACCGGGCCATTGGCGTGTTCGCTGAGGCCCATCTCGAGCACGTCTTCCGCGGCCAGCACCAGGGGCGCGGCGGCGGCCGTCTTGGGCGCATCGCCCTTGGGGCCCTTGCCGCAGGCGGTCAGGGCAGCGGCGGCGAGCACGAGCAGAGCCAGGGAGCGGCTCGTCAGGGGGAAGCGCGTCTTGTTCGAGGTCATGATGGCTTGCGAAAGGTCAATCGGCGGAGCATAGGGCCGGCCGGGGTTACATCCGCTGGTCATGGTGCCTCAAGTGTTCGCTCAACGTCGCGCCTATGCGACGAATCGACAGACGGCCAGCGTGTGCGGCCCGGCAGCGGGTCCGAGACGACCTCGGCGGGTGCCGGCGTGGCGCTCAGTGCAGGTCGCCGTCGCTGCCTTCCGGCAGGATCAGCGGCAGGAGGGGGATGCCCTCGTCCAGCAGCTCCCGGACTTCCTCGGCCGTGCTCTGCCCCCGGATCGCCCGGTCCTCGGCATCGCCGTGATGGATGCGGCGCGCCTCCTCGGCAAAGCGCTCGCCCACGTCCTCCGCCGAGCGGGCCAGCGCCCGGGCCACCTGGAGGTAGCGCGCCTGGAGTTGGTGCAGCGTCTGGGCGGCACTGGCTTCGGCGGTGAGCGCCCCGCCCGCCGGCACCGACGGGGATGCGGGCAGCGCCGGGCTGTCGGATGCGCCATTCGGCTTGTCGCCCGACTGGGGCGTCGAGGGTGCAACGGCGCCCTGCCCGGCTTTCTCCGCGCGCAGATGGGACACGTTGAGGCGCGGTGCGCTCGGTCGCCGTTCGACCTGCTGATTGCCGCACATCGGGCAGCTCAGCAGGCCACGGCGCTGCTGGGATTCGCAATCGTCCCCCGACGCAAACCAGCCTTCGAAAAGATGGCCCGCGGCGCAGGCCAGGTTCAGCACCAGCATCGCAGTGAAGCGCCGGGCTCAGGCCTCGTCGGCCTGCCAGTCCAGCGGCCAGGCGCCCTGCTGCCAGCGCTGCAGCCACAGCAGGCCGATCAGCGTCTTGGCGTCCGTCACGCGGCCGTCACGGCACGCGGCATCGAGGTCCTCGACGCTCATGGACAGGCATTCGACGAACTCGCCCTCGTCCAGCGCCGCCGTGCCCTCGACGAGGTCACGGGCGAAGAGGATGTGGATGGCCTCGTCGGAGTAGGCGATGGCGTTGTGGAGCACGCCGGCATAGGCCCATTCACGGGCGCGGTAGCCGGTCTCCTCGCGCAGCTCGCGCCGGCCGCAGGCCAGCGGCGATTCCTGGGGATCGAGCTTGCCGGCCGGGAACTCCAGCATCACCTGGCCCATCGGGTGGCGGTACTGGCGCTCGAGCAGCAGGCGGCCGTCCGGCAGCAGCGGCACGACCATCACCGCGCCGGGGTGGCGGATGAATTCGCGGGTGGCCTCGCGGCCGCCGGGCAGGCGCACGGTGTCGCACTGCACCTTGAGGAAGCGGCCGTGGTAGACCTCCTCGCCTCGCAGGCGGGTCTCGACGAGGCCCGCATCGCGCTCGTCACTCGGCAGCACAGCGCCTTCAGGCTTCATCGCGATGACGCTTGAGGTAGCGCCAGACGAAACCCGGGAAGCCCAGGGTCAGGAAGAGGCAGGCCGCGGCCGCGTAGAACTCCCAGCCCTGCGGCTGGCGCTGCCCGGCGCGGGCTTCGAGGGCGAAGCCTACGGCCAGGGTCAGCAGCGCGGCGAGCAGCAGCTCGAGAAGCCGCCACCAGCCGGACTTGCCGGCGTCGTGGCGCCCCACGAGCAGGATGCGCTGGCTGAGGAACGGCGCATTGGCAGCCAGGACGGCCACCAGCAGCACCAGCCAGGTGGCCGCGGACTGGTTCATGGCTCAGGCGCTCAGTTCGCCAGCGTGCGCACGGCCAGGACGCACATCGTCAGCAGGCCGTCCGGCATCAGGCCGAACAGGACCACGGCGATGCCGTTCAGGGACATGACCAGACGGGCGTCGGCCGGGGCGCTCAGGGCGCTGCGCTCGGACGGCTCGTCGAAGAACATGACCTTGATGACGCGCAGGTAGTAGAACGCGCCGATCAGCGACAGCAGCACGGCACCGATGGCCAGCTTGATGTACAGCGGATCGTTGGTGGCGACCATCGCCTGCAGCACGGCCAGCTTGGCGTAGAAGCCGGCGGTCGGCGGGATGCCGGCCAGCGAGAACATGAAGATGGTCATCACCAGCGCATACCAGGGGCTGCGCTTGGCCAGGCCGGCGAAGTCGGCGATCTGCTCGGCCTCATGGCCTTGGCGGGCCATCAGCATGATCAGGCCGAAGGTGCCCAGCGTGGTCAGCACATAGGTGATCACATAGAACAGCGCCGAGCTGTAGGCGTTGGCGGCCGACAGCTGGTTGCCGTTGACCACGCCCGAGGCCAGGCCCAGCAGCATGAAGCCCATCTGCGCGATGGTCGAGTAGGCCAGCATGCGCTTGAGGTTGCTCTGGGCGATGGCGGCGAGGTTGCCGATCACCAGCGAGACCACGGCCAGCACCAGCAGCATCTGCTGCCAGTCCACGGCACGGTCCAGCAGGCCGTCGACCAGCAGACGCACGGTGATGCCGAAGGCGGCCAGCTTGGGCGCGCCACCGATCAGCAGCGTCGCGGCCGTCGGCGCGCCCTGGTAGACGTCGGGCACCCACATGTGGAACGGAGCGGCGCCGAGCTTGAAGGCCAGGCCGGCGACGATGAACACCACGCCGAACACGAGCACGGAGGGGTTCGGGGCGCCCGCATGGATCACCTGGAACACCGTCGGGATGTGCAGCGAGCCGGTGGCGCCGTACATCATGGACATGCCGTACAGCAGGAAACCGCTGGCCAGCGCGCCCAGGACGAAGTACTTCATCGCGGCTTCGGTCGAGATGGCGTGGTCACGGCGCAGGGCCACCAGCGCATACAGCGACAGGCTCATCAGTTCAAGGCCGAGGTAGATGACCAGGAAGTTGTTGGCCGAGACCATGATGCTCACGCCCAGGTAAGCCAGCAGGCTCAGCGTGAACAGCTCGCCCTTGAGCATCTCGCGCGGCTCGGCGTAGGGGCGTGCGTAGACCAGCGTGATCATCGTGGCTACGCCGGCGAAGGCCGCCAGCAGGTGGCTCATGGGGTCGACCACCACCATGCCCTGCATGGCGTACACCTCGGCGCCGCCGAAGAAGGCGTTGAAGTGCAGCACGGACACCAGTGCCAGGCTGAGCTGCGTCAGCCAGTAGGTCGGGGTGCGACGCTCATCCTTGACGAAGAGGTCCACGAGCGCCACCAGGCAGGACAGGCCCAGCAGCAGGATCTCCGGGGTCACCGCATTCCAGTTCATGTCGTTCATTTTTCAGCGGCCCTCTTATTGCAGCTTGGACACGGCCACGTGCTTCAGCAGCTCGGTGACCGAGACGTGCATCACATCGGTGAAGGGCTTGGGATAGACGCCCATCCACAGCACGGCCACGGCCAGCACCGCCAGCATCAGGAACTCGCGGCCGTTGATGTCGGTCAGGCCACGGACGTTGTCGTTGGTGACGGCGCCGAAGTAGACGCGCTTGTACATCCACAGGGTGTAGGCCGCGCCGAACACCAGGGCGGTGGCGGCGATGGCGCCCAGCCAGAAGCTGTACTTCACGGTGCCGAGGATGACCATCCACTCGCCCACGAAGCCGCCGGTGGCCGGCAGGCCGCAGTTGGCCATCGCGAACAGCAGCGCGAAGGCGGCGAACTTGGGCATGGTGTTGACCACGCCGCCGTAGGCCGAGATCTCACGCGAATGCACGCGGTCGTACAGCACGCCGATCGACAGGAACATGGCACCCGACACGAAGCCGTGCGAGATCATCTGCACGATGGCGCCCGAGACGCCCAGCTCGTTGAAGATGAAGAAGCCCAAGGTCACGAAGCCCATGTGCGCGATGGACGAGTAGGCCACCAGCTTCTTCATGTCCTTCTGGACCAGGGCCACGAGGCCGATGTAGACGACGGCGATCAGCGACAGCGCGATGATGAACCAGGCGTACTCACGCGCGGCATCCGGCGCGATGGGCATGGAGAAGCGCAGGAAGCCGTAGGCACCCAGCTTCAGCATGATGGCGGCCAGCACCACGGAACCGCCGGTGGGCGCTTCCACGTGGGCGTCCGGCAGCCAGGTGTGCACCGGCCACATCGGCACCTTCACCGAGAAGGCGGCGAAGAAGGCGAAGAACAGCAGGGTCTGCGCATCCAGCGGCAGCGGCAGGCGGTGCCAGGTCTGGATGTCGAAGCTGCCGCCGCTCTTCAGGTACAGGTACACCAGCGCGATCAGCATCAGCAGCGAGCCGGCCAGCGTGTACAGGAAGAACTTGAAGGCCGCATAGACGCGACGCGGGCCGCCCCAGACGCCGATGATGATGTACATCGGGATCAGGGTCGCCTCGAAGAACACGTAGAACAGCATCCCGTCCAGCGCCGAGAACACGCCGACCATCAGGCCGGACAGCACCAGGAAGGCGCCCATGTACTGGTTGACGCGGCTCTCGATGACCTCCCAGGCCGCCAGCACCACGATGATGGTGATGAAGGCCGTGAGCGGCACGAACCACATGGAGATGCCATCCACGCCGAGGTGGTAGTGGATGTTGAAACGCTCGATCCAGTAGAAGTTCTCCACGAACTGCATGGCAGCCGTGTCGACCTTGAAGCCGGTGATGAGCGGGACGGTGACGGCAAAGCTCGCGATGGCGGCGACCAGGGCCAGCCAGCGCACCGTCTTGGCCTGGTCGTCGCGGCCCAGGGCCAGCAGGATCAGACCGCTGACGATGGGCATCCAGATGGAAAGACTCAGCAACATTCTTTTTCTCCGTCTCCGTGCTCAGAGACCGGTCAGGGCCTTGAACTGCGGCGCGATGAACGGCCACAGCTGCCAGGTCATCAGGCCGATGACACCCAGGATCATCACCAGGGCGTACCAGTACAGGTGACCCGTCTGGACGCGGCGGACCAGGCCGGCAATGCCGCCCACGGTCTTGGCCGAGCCATTGATGATCACACCGTCGATCAGACCGGCATCACCGCCCTTCCACAGGCCCACGCCGAGGGCGCGGGCTGCGGCAGCGAGGATGTTCTCGTTGATCCAGTCCATGTAGTACTTGTTCTCGAGCACCTTGATCACCGGTGCCAGCACACGGGCGATGGTGGCCGGGATCTGCGGAGCGACCATGTAGAACAGGTAGGCCGTCAGCACGCCGCCCAGCGCCAGCCAGAACGGCAGCGTCTTCACGCCATGCGTGGCCATGGCCACGGCGCCGTGGAACTCTTCCTTCAGCTCGCCCAGGGCGTGGTGCACGTCATGGTTGATGAAGATGGCGTCCTTGAAGAAGTCGCCGAAGAGCATGGGCTCGATGGTGTAGAAGCCGACCAGCACCGACGGGATCGCCAGCAGCACCAGCGGTGCCGTCACCACCCAGGGCGACTCGTGCGGCTCGTGGTGAGCGCCGTGGTCGTCATGGTGGTCGTGCTCGCCCGGGAAGGGCTTGTGGTGGAAGTGTTCCTTGCCGTGGAAGACCAGGAAGTACATCCGGAAGCTGTAGAAGGCCGTCACGAAGACGCCGATGATCACCGCGGCATAGGCGAAGTTCGCTGCCGGCAGGTGGCTGGCGTGCACGGCCTCGATGATGGAGTCCTTCGAGTAGAAGCCCGAGAAGAACGGCGTGCCGATCAGGGCCAGCGAACCCAGCAGCGAGGTGATCCAGGTGATGGGCATGTACTTGCGCAGGCCGCCCATGTTGCGGATGTCCTGGTCATGGTGCATGCCGATGATCACCGAGCCGGCGCCGAGGAACAGCAGGGCCTTGAAGAAGGCGTGCGTCATCAGGTGGAACACGGCGACCGAGTAGGCCGAGGCGCCCAGGGCGACCGTCATGTAGCCCAGCTGCGAGAGCGTCGAGTAGGCCACGACACGCTTGATGTCGTTCTGGATGATGCCCAGGAAGCCCATGAACAGCGCCGTGATGGCACCGATCACCAGGATGAAGTTCAGCGCGGTGTCGGAGAGCTCGAACAGCGGGCTCATGCGCGACACCATGAAGATGCCGGCCGTCACCATGGTGGCGGCGTGGATCAGCGCGGAGATGGGGGTCGGGCCTTCCATCGAGTCCGGCAGCCACACATGCAGCGGGAACTGCGCCGACTTGCCCATCGCACCGATGAACAGGCAGATGCAGGCCACCGTCAGCATCATCCAGTCGCTGCCCCACAGCGGGGCCGGGAACTTGATCTGCGCGAGCTCGTTCGCCTTGGCGAAGGTCTCGGTGTAGTTCAGCGAACCACCGTAGGCCACCAGCAGGCCGATGCCCAGGATGAAGCCGAAGTCACCGACCCGGTTCACCAGGAAGGCCTTCATGTTGGCGAAGATCGCCGTCGGCTTGGTGTACCAGAAGCCGATCAGCAGGTACGACACCAGGCCCACCGCCTCCCAGCCGAAGAACAGCTGCAGCATGTTGTTGCTCATGACGAGCATCAGCATGGAGAAGGTGAACAGCGAGATGTAGGAGAAGAAGCGCTGGTAGCCGGGGTCCTCCTCCATGTAGCCGATGGTGTAGATGTGCACCATCAGCGACACGAAGGTCACCACGACCATCATCATGGCCGTCAGGCCGTCGACCAGGAAGCCGACTTCCATCTTGAGGCCGCCCAGCACCATCCATTCGTAGATGGTCTGGTTGAAGCGTGCGCCGTCCAGCACGCTGAAGAGCGTCATCACCGAGATCGCCAGGGCGATCGCCACCCCGAGGATGGTGATGGTGTGCGCGCCCTTGCGGCCCACTTGCTTGCCGAACAGGCCGGCCACGATGGCACCGACCAGGGGGGCCATGGGCACCGCCAGCAGCATGTTCTGAGAGAGTTGTGCAGACATCTTGTTATCCCGTGCCTTGTGTCCGATCAGCCTTGCAGGGCGTCGAGTTCTTCCACATTGATGCTGGCGCGGTTGCGGAACAGCACGACGAGGATGGCCAGGCCGATGGCGGACTCGGCGGCCGCCACGGTCAGGATGAAGAACACGAAGACCTGGCCGGCCATGTCACCCAGGTAGTGGGAGAAGGCCACGAAGTTCAGGTTGACCGCCAGCAGCATCAGCTCGATGGCCATCAGCAGCACGATCAGGTTCTTGCGGTTCAGGAAGATGCCGATCACCGACAGCGCGAACAGGATCGCGCCCAGCGTCAGGAAATGGCCCAGAGTCAGCGCTGCCATCATGCGGCTCCCTTGTTGTCGGCCGCGACTGCGGCGGCCGGTGCTGCGGACGGGGCTTCGACCGTGGCCTGCACCTTCACGATGCGCAGACGGTCGGCCTTCTGGACCTTGACCTGCTCGGACGGGTCCTGCGAACGGCTGTCCTTGCGGCGGCGCAGCGTCAGCGCGATGGCGGCGATGATGGCCACCAGCAGCAGCACGGCGGCGATCTGCAGCGGGTACAGGTAGTTCGTGTAGATCTGGATGCCCAGCATCTTCGTGTTGCCCAGCTTCGCGGCCTCGGCGCTCAGCTCAGGCGCGGCCGTCAGGTTGAAGCCCGGCATCAGCACGGCGGCCATCTCCAGAGCGATCAGCGCGCCCACCAGCAGGGCCAGCGGCATGTGCTTCCAGAAGCCCTGGCGGACCTGGTCGGAGTTGATGTCCAGCATCATCACGACGAACAGGAACAGCACCATCACGGCGCCGATGTAGACCAGCACCAGCGTGATCGCCAGGAACTCGGCCTTGAGCAGCATCCAGATGCAGGAGGCGTTGAAGAAGGCCAGGATCAGGAAGAGCGCCGAATGCACAGTGCTCTTGGCCGTGATCACACGGAAGGCGGAACCCAGCAGCACGGCTGAGAAGAGGTAGAACAGTGCGGTGGTGATGTCCATGGTGTTCCCACAAATTCGTTGACCCGAGGTCTTGCCCTTTTGGCCGTCCGCCGGGCCGCCCCAAGGACGGCTGCTTGGCGAAGGTCGATGGCTGAAGGCCGTCGGCCTTCGGCGTCCCCTCGGGGGACCGCTCAGGGCGTCCCCGCCCTGAGCGAGGGGTCAACGGAATTTTGCGTCGGCCTCCTTGCTGGCTGCGATCTGCTTCTCGTAGCGGTCACCCACGGCCAGCAGCATGTCCTTCGTGAAGTACAGGTCGCCGCGCTTTTCGCCGTGGTATTCGAAGATGTCCGTCTCGACGATGGAGTCCACCGGGCAGCTCTCTTCGCAGAAGCCGCAGAAGATGCACTTGGTCAGGTCGATGTCGTAGCGCGTGGTGCGGCGGCTGCCGTCTTCACGCACGTCGGACTCGATGGTGATGGCCATCGCCGGGCACACGGCCTCGCAGAGCTTGCAGGCGATGCAGCGCTCTTCGCCGTTCTCGTAGCGGCGCAGCGCGTGCAGGCCACGGAAGCGGGGCGACAGCGGGGTCTTCTCTTCCGGGAACTGGACGGTGATGTTGCGCGACAGGAAATGACGGCCGGTCAGGGCCATGCCCTTGAACAGCTCGGTGAGCATGAAGCTCTTGATGAAGTGTTTGACCATGGCGGCTTACTTCCAGATGTTCAGCGGCGACTGGATCCACAGGCCGACGACGACCAGCCAGATCAAGGTCACGGGAATGAAGATCTTCCAGCCCAGACGCATGATCTGGTCATAGCGGAAGCGCGGGAAGGTCGCGCGCACCCACAGGAACATCGTGACGACGAAGAAGGTCTTGGCGAACAGCCAGAACCAGTTCCAGAAGGCCATCGTGTTCTGGAAGAACTGCGGCGTGTCCATGTGGAACAGGCTGAAGGAGACCGGGGCGCTCCAGCCACCCAGGAACATGACGACGGCCAGGGCCGACACCAGGATCATGTTGGCGTACTCGGCCAGGAAGAACATGGCGAAGGACATGCCCGAGTACTCGATCATGTGACCGGCCACGATTTCCGATTCGCCTTCGACCACGTCGAAGGGGTGGCGGTTCGTCTCGGCCAGGCCGGAGATGAAGTACACGACGAAGATCGGCAGCAGGGGCAGCCAGTTCCAGGACAGGAAGTTCACGCCCATCGAGGCGAAGGTGCCCTTCTCCTGCGAGGTGACGATGTCCGTCATGTTCATGCTGCCGGTGACCATCAGCACCACCACGAGCGCGAAGCCCATGGCGATTTCGTAGGACACCATCTGGGCCGAGGCGCGCAGTGCGCCGAGGAAGGCGTACTTCGAGTTCGAGGCCCAGCCGGCGATGATCACGCCGTACACCTCGAGCGAGGTGATGGCCATCAGGAACAGCAGGCCGGCGTTGACGTTCGCCACCGCGGCATCCGGGCCGAAGGGCACGACGGCCCAGGCGGCCAGGGCCGGCATGATGGTCATGATCGGGCCGAGGAAGAACAGCCCGCGGTTGGCCGCGCTCGGGAGGATGATCTCCTTGAAGATCAGCTTCACGGCATCGGCGATGGGGGTCAGCAGACCGTAGGGGCCGACGCGGTTCGGGCCCGGACGGATCTGGGACCAGCCGATGGCCTTGCGCTCCCACAGGGTCAGGTAGGCCACGCAGATCATCAGCGGTGCGACGACCGCGATGATCTTGAGCAGGCTCCAGACCACGGGCCAGAGTGCGCCCAGCAGGGAGGCGCCGGATTGGTAGAGGCTTTCGATCATCGCGTCACACCTTGGCAAGGGTCAGGCTGCCGAATGCGGCACCCAGGGCGGCGGTTTCCGGCAGGCCGGCGGGCACGCGCACCACGTTGGCGGGCAGCGTGGCGTCGAGCTTGGCCTTCAGGCGGGCCGAGCCGGCGCCGTCCTGGCTGACCTGCACTTCGGCGCCGTCGGCCAGGCCCAGCTGGGCCCACAGGGCCTGGCTCACATGGGCCACGGCGGCGTTCTTGGCGTCGGTCGTCAGCTGCAGCGAGGTGGCGTGGCGGACCAGCGCGTCGGTCGCGTAGATCGGCACATCGGCCAGACGCTCGATGGCGGCGGCGCTGCCGAACTGCACGGCGGCGCCGGAGGCATTGCTCAGGCGGCTCGTCAGGTCGGCGTCCACGCCCAGGGCCTCGTTGCGGACCTGCTCGGAGCTGTCCTGGCCGAAGCCCGACAGGCCCAGCAGGCTGCCCAGCACGCGCAGGATCTTCCAGCCCGGACGGGTTTCGCCCAGCGCCTTGGCGACGCCCACGAAGCTCTGCAGGCGGCCTTCCGCGTTGACGAAGGAGCCGGAGGTCTCGGTGAACGGGGCCGTCGGCAGCAGCACGTCGGCGTAGTCCATGCCGGACTTGAAGGGGCTCATCACCACGACCATCTCGGCGGCGTTGACAGCCTTCACCCCGGCGGCGGGGTTGGCGCTGTCCAGGGCCGGGTCGATGTTCAGCAGCAGCAGGGCCTTGGCGGGCTTGCTGGAGAGCAGCTCGCCAGCGTTGGCACCGCCCTGCCCCGGCAGCGCGCGGGCCAGCTGGGCACCGACCGTGTTGGCGGCGGCGCTCAGGTAGCCGACGGTGGCGCCGGTCTCGGTGGCGATCCAGTTCGCGAGGCTCAGCAGGCTGGCGGCCTGCGGATGCTCGGCGGCGGCATTGCCCAGCAGCACGGCCTTGCGCGTACCGCCCAGCAGGCTGGCGGCGATCGCTTGCGCTTCGGCGGTGGCGGTGCCGGCGGCCGGGGCGCTCACGCCCTTGGCGGCGGCGACGGCGGCGGCGACATTGGCCAGCTCCTGCACCCAGGCCGACGGGGCGGCCGTGATGCGGTTCGCGACCGGCAGCAGCCAGTCTTCAGCCGTGCCGTGCAGGGCCGAGACCTGGGCGCCGTGGCGGGCGGCCTGGCGCAGGCGCTGCGCGAACAGCGGGTGGTCCTTGCGAAGGAAGGAGCCGACGACGAAGGCGCGGTCAAGCGCGCTCAGCGAGGCGATCGACGTGCCGAGCCAGCGGGCCTGGCCCTCGGCGGCGATGTTGTCGAAGGCGGCGTGGCGCACGCGGTGATCGATGCTCTGGCTGCCCAGGCCGCGCACCAGCTGGCCCAGCAGGAAGAGCTCTTCCACCGTGCTGTGGGCCGAGCCCAGGGCGGCGATGCTGCCGGCGCCGTGCTGGTCCTTGATGGACTTCAGGCCATTGGCGACGTACTCCAGGGCCACGGTCCAGTCGACGGCCTTCCACTGGCCGCCCTGCTTGATCATGGGCTGGGTCAGGCGCTGATCGCTGTTCAGGGCCTCGTACGAGAAGCGGTCGCGGTCGGCGATCCAGCACTCGTTGACGTCCTCGTTTTCCAGCGGCACGACGCGCATGACCTGGTGGTTCTTGACCTGGACGATCAGGTTGGCGCCGGTGGAGTCATGCGGCGAGACGCTCTTGCGGCGCGACAGCTCCCAGGTGCGAGCGCTGTAGCGGAAGGGCTTGCTCGTCAGCGCGCCGACCGGGCAGATGTCGATCATGTTGCCCGACAGCTCGGAGTCGACGGTGCGGCCCACGAAGGTCTGGATCTCGCTGTGCTCGCCGCGGTGGGCCATGCCCAGTTCCATCTTGCCGGCGATCTCCTGGCCGAAGCGCACGCAGCGGGTGCAATGGATGCACCGGCTCATCTCTTCCATCGAGACCAGCGGGCCCACGTTCTTGTGGAAGACCACGCGCTTCTCTTCGGTGTAGCGGCTCTTGGAGCCACCGTAGCCGACGGCCAGATCCTGCAGCTGGCACTCACCGCCCTGGTCGCAGATCGGGCAATCCAGCGGGTGGTTGATCAGCAGGAACTCCATCACGCCCTGCTGGGCCTTGATGGCTTTCTCGCTCTTGGTGCGGACGATCATGCCCTGCGTGACCGGGGTCGCGCAGGCGGGCATGGGCTTCGGGGCCTTTTCCACGTCCACGAGGCACATGCGGCAGTTGGCCGCGATGGAGAGCTTCTTGTGGTAGCAGAAATGCGGGATGTAGGTGCCGGCCTTTTCAGCAGCATGCATGACCATGCTGCCTTCCTGGACCTCTACCTTTTTGCCGTCGAGTTCGATTTCAACCATGGTTCGTGTCCTGGCGTTCAGGCGGCTTTGGCGCCGGCCCGTTGTGCCTGTTCGATCTTCTGCACGAACTCGTGCTTGAAGTGCTTGATCATGGCGCGCACCGGCATGGCGGCGGCGTCGCCCAGGGCGCAGATGGTGCGGCCCTGGATGTTGTCGGCGACCGAGTTCAGCAGGTCGATGTCTTCCATGCGGCCCTGGCCGTGGTCGATGCGCTCGATCACGCGGTGCATCCAGCCCGTGCCTTCGCGGCAGGGCGTGCACTGGCCGCAGGACTCGTGGGCATAGAAGTAGGACAGACGCAGCAGGCTCGTCACCATGTCGCGCGTGTCGTCCATCACGATGACGGCGCCCGAGCCCAGCATGGAGCCGGCCTTGGCGATGGAGTCATAGTCCATCGTGCACTGCATCATCACGTCGGCCGGCAACACCGGGGAGGACGAGCCGCCCGGGATCACGGCCTTGAGCTTGCGGCCGGTGCGCACACCGCCGGCGAGCTCCAGCAGCTTCTCGAAGGGCGTGCCCAGCGGGATCTCGTAGTTGCCGGGCTTGTTGACGTCACCCGAGACCGAGAAGATCTTGGTGCCGCCGTTGTTGGGCTTGCCGATCTCGAGGTAGGGCTGGCCACCGTTGCGGATGATCCAGGGCACCGCCGCGAAGGTCTCGGTGTTGTTGATGGTCGTGGGCTTGCCGTACAGGCCGAAGCTGGCCGGGAACGGCGGCTTGAAGCGGGGCTGGCCCTTCTTGCCTTCCAGCGATTCCAGCAGCGCGGTCTCTTCGCCGCAGATGTAGGCGCCGAAGCCGTGGTGGGCGTGCAGCTGGAACGAGAAGTTCGAGCCCAGGATGTTGTCACCCAGCAGGC
The DNA here is from genome assembly GCA_041906185.1 of Burkholderiaceae bacterium. Taxonomy (GTDB): domain Bacteria; phylum Pseudomonadota; class Gammaproteobacteria; order Burkholderiales; family Burkholderiaceae_C; genus Roseateles_B. The sequence goes on along the minus strand of JAYRJQ010000003.1, from coordinate 169,108 downwards.
CGGCCGCACGGGCTTCCTCGAGGGCCGCCTCGAAGCGCTCGTAGACCTCGAAGATCTCGCCGTGGATGTAGTTGTAGCCGACCTTGATGCCCATGGCATACGCCGCGATCGCCATCCCTTCGATGACGATGTGCGGGTTGTACATGAGGATGTCGCGGTCCTTGCAGGTGCCCGGCTCGCCTTCGTCCGAATTGCAGACGAGGTACTTCTGGCCCGGGAACTGGCGGGGCATGAAGCTCCACTTCAGACCCGTGGGGAAGCCGGCGCCGCCGCGGCCGCGCAGGCCGGAGGTCTTGACCTCGGCGATGACCTGGTCAGGCGTCAGGCCTTCGCCGCCGTCCTTGCCCAGGATCTTGCGCAGGGCTGCGTAGCCGCCACGGGCTTCGTAGTCCTTGATCGACCAGTTGCTGCCATTCAGATCGGCGTAGATCTGCGCGCCGATGTGGCGGTCATGGAAGCAGGTCTCGACGCCCTTGCTTTGAAACTTGGAGAGATCCAGCATGCTTGCCCTCAGTTCTTGGCGTGGGCCTTCAGCGTGTCGACGAGTTCGTCGAGGCGCTCATGGCTCATGAAGCTGCACATCTGGCGGTCGTTCACCAGCATCACCGGCGCGTCGGCGCAGGCACCCAGGCACTCGCACTTCTGCACGGTGAAGAGGCCGTCGGCCGTCGTGCCGCCGTCTTCCACGCCCAGCTTGTTCAGCAGGTGGTCCAGCGCCTTCTGGCCGTCGCGCAGCTGGCACGGCAGGTTGGTGCAGACGTTCAGCTTGAACTTGCCGACCGGACGCTGGTTGTACATGTTGTAGAAGGTCGTGACCTCATACACCGCGATGGCCGGCATGCCCAGGTATTCGGCGATGGCGTCCTCGCTCTCGCGGGACACGTAGCCCTGCTCCTGCTGCACGATGGACAGGCAGGCCATCACGGCGGACTGGCGCTGCTCGGCCGGGTACTTGGCGACCTCGCGGTCGAAGCGAGCGCGGGTCGCGTCGCTGAGCTGGTAGGGAGTGCTGCTCATCGGTCAATCTCACCGAAAACGATGTCCATGGTGCCGATCACGGCGACGGCGTCGGCAATCATGTGGCCGCGGGACATTTCGTCCAGGCCGGCCAGGTGGGCAAAGCCCGGGGCTCGGATCTTCAGGCGATAGGGCTTGTTGGCGCCGTCGCTGACGATGTAGATGCCGAACTCGCCCTTCGGATGCTCGACGGCGGCATAGGCCTCGCCCTCGGGCACGCGGAAGCCTTCGGTGAAGAGCTTGAAGTGGTGGATCAGCTCCTCCATCGAGGTCTTCATGTCCACGCGGGACGGCGGCGCGACCTTGTGGTTGTCCGTGATGACCGGGCCGGGGTTGGCACGCAGCCACTTCACGCACTGCTCGACGATGCGGCAGGACTGGCGCATTTCCTCGACACGCACGACGTAGCGGTCATAGGTGTCGCCGTTCGTGCCCACGGGGATGTCGAAGTCCATCTTGGCGTAGACATCGTAGGGCTGGCTCTTGCGCAGGTCCCAGGGGATGCCCGAGCCGCGCAGCATGGCGCCGGTGAAGCCCATGTTCAGGGCGCGCTCCGGCGTCACGACGCCGATGCCCACGGTCCGCTGCTTCCAGATCCGGTTGTCGGTCAGCAGGGTCTCGTAGTCGTCGACGTTCTTGGGGAAGCGCTTGCAGAAGTCCTCGATGAAGTCGAGCAGCGAACCCTGGCGGTTCTGGTTCAGCTCGGCGATCGTCTTGGCGTTCTTGATCTTGGAGACCTTGTACTGCGGCATGGTGTCCGGCAGGTCGCGATAGACGCCGCCCGGACGGAAGTAGGCCGCGTGCATGCGCGCACCCGACACCGCTTCGTACATGTCGAAGATGTCCTCACGCTCGCGGAAGCAGTAGATGAGGATGTTCATCGCACCGCAGTCCAGACCGTGGCAGCCCAGCCAGAGCAGGTGGTTCAGGATGCGGGTGAGCTCGGCGAACATCACGCGGATGTACTGCGCGCGCTCTGGCACCTCGATGCCCAGCATCTTCTCGATGGCCAGGCAGTAGGCGTGCTCGTTGGCCATCATCGACACGTAGTCGAGGCGGTCCATGTAGGGCAGCGACTGGATGTAGGTCTTGCTTTCGGCCAGCTTCTCGGTGGCACGGTGCAGCAGGCCGATGTGCGGATCGGCGCGCTGGATCACCTCACCGTCGAGTTCCAGCACCAGGCGCAGCACGCCGTGCGCGGCCGGGTGTTGGGGACCGAAGTTGAGGGTGTAGTTCTTGATGTCAGCCATGGATCAGGACTCCCGCCGGGCCGGCCCGACGACGGGCAGCGAAGGAATAGGGGCTTGGGGGCGCGTCATTCACAGCCCGCCGTAGTTGTCTTCACGGATCACGCGCGGCGTGATCTCACGCGGCTCGATGGTCACCGGCTGGTAGATGACGCGCTTCTGCTCGGCGTCATAGCGCATCTCGACGTGCCCGGTGGTCGGGAAGTCCTTGCGCATCGGGTGGCCGATGAAGCCGTAGTCGGTGAGGATGCGGCGCAGGTCCTCATGCCCCTCGAAGATGATCCCGAACATGTCGAAGGCTTCGCGCTCGAACCAGTTGGCGGAATTCCAGATGGGGGTCAGGGCGGCGACGCAGGGGAAGTCGTCGTTGGCGGCCAGCACCTTCAGGCGCAGGCGCCAGTTCTTGGCGACGGACAGCAGATGGGACACCACGCCGAAACGCAGGCCGTCATAGGCGCCTTCGCCATAGGTGCTGTAGTCCACGCCGCAGAGGTCGATCAGCTGCTCGAAACGCAGCTCGGAGTGGTCACGCAGGGTCTTCGCGACGGCGGCGTAGTGCTCGGGCGCCACGCGGATGGTGATTTCACCGAGCTCGCGCTTCAGGTCGAGGATCTGCTCGCCCAGCACCTTCTCGAGGGTGGCCTGCAGGGTGTCGAGTTTCATGGTCATGGAGCCCTGCCCTCTTCAGCGTGCGATGGTGTTTTCGCGGCGGATCTTGGCCTGCAGCTGCAGGATGCCGTACAGCAGCGCCTCGGCGGTGGGCGGACAGCCCGGCACGTAGACGTCGACCGGCACGATGCGATCGCAGCCGCGCACGACGGAGTAGCTGTAGTGGTAGTAGCCACCGCCATTGGCGCAGGAACCCATGGACAGGACCCAGCGCGGCTCGGCCATCTGGTCGTAGACCTTGCGCAGGGCCGGCGCCATCTTGTTGCACAGCGTGCCGGCCACGATCATCAGATCGGACTGGCGGGGGCTGGGACGGAACAGCATGCCGAAGCGGTCGATGTCGTAGCGCGCCGCGCCGGCGTGCATCATCTCGACCGCACAGCAGGCCAGACCGAAGGTCATGGGCCACAGAGAACCGGTCTTGGACCAGTTGATCAGCTTGTCGACCGAGGTGGTGACAAAGCCTTCCTTCAAAACGCCTTCAATACCCATAGCACGCTGCTTTCATTCTGTCTGCCCGCTGATCGGGGCCGAGCGCCGGGCCAGACTCGACCCTTCGTCAAGCCGGACCGCTTGCCAGCCACAGGCTGGCGCCCCCTCGGGGGATCGTCCAGCGCCTGACGCTGAACGAGGGGCAAAGTCACTCCCAGTCGAGAGCGCCCTTCTTCCACTCGTAGGCAAAGCCCACGACCAGGATGCCGAGGAAAACCATCATCGCCCAGAAACCTGTCGCGCCGATTTCACGCAGGGTCACGGCCCACGGGAACAGGAACGCGATTTCCAGATCGAACAGGATGAAGAGGATGGCCACGAGGTAGTAGCGCACATCGAACTTCATGCGCGCGTCTTCAAAGGCCTCGAAGCCGCATTCGTAAGGGGAGTTTTTGGCCTGATCCGGCCGGTTGGGTCCGAGAAGGTAACCCAGGATCTGGGGCGCTATACCCACCACTGCGCCGACCAGAATGAAGAGGATGACGGGGAGGTACTGTTCCAGACTCACAGCTTTGCTCTCGGTTGCGCCGATGACCGCAGCCTCCAGGCCGGCAGACCATCGACAGAGTCGACAAAAGCAACGGGCGCGCCGCTGGCGACAAGATATCGCTCACGGACCGCGCCCGGCTTGTCCCTCAGCAGGTTCGATCTTTCGACTTCCCCTGCTACAGGGCGCTTCAACCAGGATCGCTTGCACATCGCCGGGCTCCGGCCCGCAGGATGTTAACTCACGACCTCGATTGAGGAATTTGGTGCCGACGGCGAGACTCGAACTCGCACAGCTTTCGCCACTACCCCCTCAAGATAGCGTGTCTACCAATTTCACCACGTCGGCGGTTTTTGCTGTCTGGTAGCGTGAGGAATTGCGTTCCAGACAGCCTCGTATTCTATACCGAAAAAAATCGCGCTCAGAGAAAACCGAAGGATTTTTACGGTGCAACCGGGTTGATCTGAGACAGTCTTTCCGGTTGCGGTTGACAAGGCGGGGGCAGGTCTTGCCTCACCGCCTGTCAGAAGGGGCTTTTCAAGCTCAGTGGCTGGCGGCCGAAGCGGCCGGCTGGGCGGCCACGGGCGCCTCGGGAATGGCGGCAGCGCCGGAGGCGGCCGGGGCCGGTGCGCTCACGGGAGCGGCACGCTCCAGCAGGCTTTCCTTCGGAGCGCCCGCGTCGCGGTGGCTGCCGAAATAGGCCAGGCCCAGCGTGCAGACAAAGAACAGCGTGGCGCAGACGGCCGTCGTGCGAGACAGGAAGTTGGCGCTGCCGGTGGCACCGAACAGGCTGCCGGAGGCGCCGCTGCCGAAGGAGGCGCCCATGTCGGCGCCCTTGCCGTGCTGCACCAGCACCAGGCCGATCATGGCCAGCGCGCTCAGCAGCTGGACCACGAGGATCAGGTTCATCAGGACTTGCATTCCACTCTCCAAATCAAATTCGTATCAGGCGCCCGCCGTGTCACGGCCCGGCGCCGAGGTCTCACATCACAGGAACGGGCCGTCTCAGGCCGCAGCGCGGCAGATGGCCGAGAAATCCGCCGCCTTCAGGGCCGCACCGCCGATCAGGCCGCCGTCGATGTCGGGCTGCGAGAACAGCAGCGCGGCATTGTCGGGCTTGACGCTGCCGCCGTAGAGGATGCGCATGGCATCCGCCTTCTGCGTGGCCGCGCGCAGCTGCTGGCGCAGCACGGCATGCACCGCCTGCGCCTGCTCGGGCGTGGCCGTCAGGCCGGTACCGATGGCCCACACGGGCTCGTAGGCCAGCACGATCTCACCGATGCAGTGCGTCAGCGTGTGGATCACGGCCGCCAGCTGGCGCTTCACGACATGCTCGGTCTGACCGCCCTCGCGCTCGGCGAGCGTCTCACCGACGCAGACGATGGGCGTGACGCCGTGCGCCAGCGCCGCCTTGGCCTTGTCCGCCACCAGCTGGTCGCTTTCCTGGTGGTAGGCGCGGCGCTCCGAGTGACCGACGATGGCAAAGCGGCAACCCAGGTCCGCCAGCATGCCCGACGACACCTCGCCCGTGTAGGCGCCCTGCTCGTGCGCCGAGCAGTCCTGCGAACCGTAGGCGATCTGCGTGCCCGTCAGGGCCAGCGCCGTCTCGGTGATGTAGGGGAACGGCACGCACACGGCCACATCGGCCGTCCAGGGGCCGGCTTCCTTCAGACCGCTCAGCAGCAGGGCATTCGAGGCCCGGTTGCCATGCATCTTCCAGTTTCCGACGACCAGCTTCTTGCGCATGAAAAACCTCGTGAAACTCACCAGACCAGGACGATCTTGCCCACGTGCTCACCCGATTCCATCAGGGCGTGCGCCTGGGCTGCCTGGTCGGCAGGCAGTTGTTGATAAATGACCGGCGCGATCCGGCGCGACGCCAGCAGCGGCCACACCTGCTCGCGCAGCGCCCGCGCGATGCCGGCCTTGAACTCGAGCGAGCGCGGACGCAGCGTCGAACCGCTGATCGTCAGGCGCCGGCGCAAGACCTGACCCGCATCGAACTCGGCCTTGACGCCGCCCTGCACCGCGATGATGACCATGCGGCCGTCATCCGCCAGGCATTGCACGCCACGGGCCACGTAGTCGCCCGCGACCATGTCCAGGATGACGTCGACCCCACGACCCTGCGTGGCGGCCTTCGCTTCCGCGACGAAGTCCTGCTCGCGGTAGTTGATGGCGACGTCCGCCCCCAGCCGCAGGCAGGCCTCGGCCTTGGCGGCATTGCCCACCGTCACGAGGACGCGGGCGCCGAAGGCCTTGGCCAGCTGGATCGCGGTGACGCCAATGCCGCTGCTGCCGCCGTGGATGAGGATGCTCTCGCCGGCCTTCAGCGCCGCCCGCTCGAAGACATTGCTCCACACGGTGAAGAAGGTCTCCGGCAGGCTCGCGGCCTCGGCCATGGTCCAGCCCTCGGGCACCGGCAGGCATTGCGTGACGGGCGCCACGCAGCGCTCGGCATAGCCGCCCCCTGCCACGAGGGCGCAGACGGCATCACCGACGGCGAAGCCCGCGGCGGCCAGCGCCGCCGCATCGCCAGTGACGATGCGACCAGCGACTTCCAGCCCCGGCAGCGGGCTCGCGCCCGCCGGCGGCGGATACGCCCCCTTGCGCTGCAGCACGTCAGGGCGGTTGATGCCATAGGCCTCCACCGCGATGACGCACTCCCCTGCCCCGGCCGTCGGCTCGGGCAGGGTCTGCAGCTGGAGGACCTCCGGTCCGCCAGGCTGCGAGATGGCAATGGCGCGCATGCCGCTTCGCTCCGTCAGTGCGTGACGTTGTCCGCGGGACGCTTACTCGGCGGCCGGCTCAGCAGCCGGGGCAGCCGGAGCGGCGTCGCGGTCGATCAGGGCCTTCATCGACAGCTTGATGCGGCCCTTCTCGTCGGTCTCCAGGACCTTGACCTTGACCACTTGGCCTTCCTTCAGGAAGTCCGTGACCTTCTCGACGCGCTGGTGGGCGATCTGGCTGATGTGCAGCAGGCCGTCCTTGCCGGGCAGCAGGTTCACGAGGGCGCCGAAGTCCAGGATCTTGGTGATCGGGCCTTCGTAGACCTTGCCCACTTCCACTTCAGCGGTGATTTCCTCGATGCGCTTCTTGGCGGCAGCGGCCTTGTCTGCGTCCGTCGAGGCGATCGTGATGGTGCCGTCTTCGCCGATGTCGATCTGGGTGCCGGTCTCTTCGGTCAGCGCGCGGATGGTGGCGCCACCCTTGCCGATCACGTCACGGATCTTCTCGGGGTTGATCTTCATGGTGTACAGGCGCGGAGCGAACTGCGACACCTCGGTCTTGGCGCCGCCGACGGCATCGACCATGGCACCCAGGATGTGCAGACGGGCTTCCTTGGCCTGGGCCAGCGCGACCTGCATGATCTCCTTGGTGATGCCCTGGATCTTGATGTCCATCTGCAGGGCGGTAATGCCACCGGTCGTGCCGGCCACCTTGAAGTCCATGTCGCCCAGGTGATCTTCGTCACCCAGGATGTCGGTCAGCACGGCGAAGCGGTTGCCGTCCTTGATCAGGCCCATGGCGATGCCGGCCACGTGGGCCTTCAGGGGCACGCCGGCGTCCATCAGCGACAGGCAGCCGCCGCAGACGGAGGCCATCGAGGAGGAGCCGTTGGACTCGGTGATCTCGGAGACCACGCGGATCGAGTACGGGAACTCTTCCTTGGTCGGCAGCACGGACACCAGGGCGCGCTTGGCCAGACGGCCGTGGCCGATCTCGCGGCGCTTGGGGCTGCCCACGCGACCCGTTTCGCCGGTGGCGAACGGGGGCATGTTGTAGTGCAGCATGAAGCGCTCGCTGTACTCGCCAGCCAGGGCGTCGATGGTCTGCGAGTCACGCTCGGTGCCGAGGGTGGCGGCCACCAGGGCCTGCGTCTCACCGCGGGTGAACAGCGAGGAGCCGTGGGCGCGCGGCAGCACGCCGGAACGGATCTCGATGGGGCGCACGGTGCGGGTGTCGCGACCGTCAATGCGGGGCTCGCCGGCCAGGATCTGGCTGCGCACGATGCGGGCTTCGATCTCGAACAGCAGGCCGTCGACCTCGACGCCGTCGAAGGCCACGCCTTCAGCGGTCAGGGCTTCCTTGACCTTGGCATAGGCTTCGCGGCAGGCCTGGGTGCGGGCCTGCTTGGAACGGATCTGGTAGGCGGCGCGCAGGGCTTCCTCGGCCAGGCCGGTGACCTTGGCGATGAAGGGCTCGTCCTTGGCGGGAGCGGCCCAGTTCCACACGGGCTTGCCGGCTTCCTTCACCAGCTCGTGGATCGCGTTGATGGCGATCTGGCCCTGCTGGTGACCGTAGACCACGGCGCCCAGCATGATGTCTTCGCTCAGCTGGTCGGCTTCGGACTCGACCATCAGCACGGCGGCTTCGGTGCCGGCCACGACCAGGTCCATCTTGGACTCGGTCAGCTGGGTCTTGCCCGGGTTCAGCACGTACTCGCCATTGATGTAGCCCACGCGGGCGGCACCGATGGGGCCGTTGAACGGAATGCCGGAGATCGACAGCGCAGCGCTGGTGGCGATCATGGCAGCGATGTCGGCCTGGACTTCAGGGTTCAGGGACACGACGTGCACGACGACCTGGACTTCGTTGAAGAAGCCTTCCGGGAACAGCGGGCGGATCGGGCGGTCGATCAGGCGGCTGGTCAGGGTCTCCAGCTCGCTGGGACGGCCTTCACGCTTGAAGAAGCTGCCGGGGATCTTGCCGGCGGCGTAGGTCTTCTCGATGTAGTCGACGGTCAGGGGGAAGAAGTCCTGGCCCGGCTTGGGTTCGTTCTTGGCGACGACGGTGGCCAGCACCACGGTGTCCTCGATGTTCACCAGCACGGCGCCGGTGGACTGGCGAGCGATCTCGCCGGTCTCCATCGTGACGGAATGGGGGCCCCACTGGAACGTCTTGGTGACCTTGTTGAACATGCTCATGTGCATCTCCTCGATTGCGAAACAGCGCTTGCGGCGCGCTGGGTAACCGGGAGTGGGGCTGGGTCTGGCGCGATGCCATTCCAGGGAGATTTGAGGGGGGGCTTCAGGCCCGCAAACCGCCTTGGAATGACACATCCGCCACGTCAGCTCGACTCCAGTAGCGAACAACAAAAAACAAAGAGCCTGTGCTGGCTTGGAAGTCCAGACAGGCTCTTTGGCGTCATGGGCGAATTACTTGCGCAGGCCCAGCTTCTGGATCAGGGCCGTGTAACGGGCCAGGTCCTTGTTCTTCAGGTAGGCCAGCAGGCTCTTGCGCTGGTTGACCATCTTCAGCAGACCGCGGCGGCCGTGGTGGTCCTTGGCGTGGGTCTTGAAGTGGGGGGTCAGCTCGTTGATGCGTGCGGTCAGCAGGGCCACTTGGACTTCGGGGGAGCCCGTGTCGTTGGCGCTGCGTGCGTTGGCCTTGACGATATCGGCCTTGTTCAGATCGGCGACTGCCATGATGCGGTCCTTCAATGGGAAGCCGCTGGCAGGTGATTCATGATCCCACACAGACGGTTTCCGGTTTTCGACTTGCGGACACAGGTGAAACCTACCCGTGCCGTGCTCTGGATTCCGCGCCGCCTGGCATCGCCCTTCTATTGACAGCGTCAAGATAAAGGCAAGGCATGAAACGCGAAACCCTCGGAGTATAGCGCAGTTCGCAAGGTCACCGAAGCGCAGAGCCCGCCGCATTGCCGCGCGGGCCTGTCAGGCCGGCGCAATCAACGCATCTGCTGTCATTTCCAGGCATTTCAAGGGGCCCATCCCTGCTTTGTGCGTCAACGCAGGAAAAGGGCCGAGGCCGCGATCGGCAGGTCTTGAAAGCCCGGGCGCCGGGCCTACGTTGGCTGCAAGGGGAAGTCCCCGATCGTTGGAATCAGCCACAAGGAGGCCCTATGTTCCTCGTTCCCACCAGCCGCCAAGCCCATGACCTCTCCCGCAGCCTGGAGCGCCTGTTCGACGACAGCTTCGGCAACGCCTTCGGTTCGGATGCCCGCGATGTGGCCCAGGCCCTGCGCAGTCCGGCCCTGGACGTCACCGAGACCGACAGCGCCTACACCGTGAAACTGGACATGCCCGGCGTGCCCAAGGAAGCCGTGAAGATCACCGTGGAGGGGCGCCGCATCGGCATCGAAGCCGAACAGACCAAGGCGGAAGAGAAGAAGGACGGCGAGCGCGTGCTCTACCGCGAACGGTCCGTCGCCCGCTTCTCGCGCACCTTCAGCCTGCCGCAGGAGATCAACGAGGCGGAATCCAGCGCCCGCATGGAGCACGGCGTGCTGACCCTCACGCTCGCCAAGCGCGTGGCCAAGGGTGGCGCGCGCCTGACGGTGAACTGAACGCCGGTTCAGGCCGCCGACAGGTCCCAGCGCGGCCGGACACCGAAGCCGCCGGCATGGCTCAGGCGAGCCATGCCGCGCTGCAGCCGCATGGCGGCGGCCATGGCGATCATGGCGCCGTTGTCCGTGCACAGGCTCAACTCGGGGTAGTGCACCCGCACCCCCCGCTTGGCACAGGCCGCATTCAACTGAGCGCGCAGCGCGGCGTTCGCGCCCACACCGCCGGCCACCACGAGGCGCTTGAGGCCCGTGTCCTTCAGCGCCATCAGCGATTTCTTGACGAGCACCTCGACGATGGCCGCCTGCGTGCTGGCGGCCAGGTCGGCCCGCTGCGCCTCGGTCGGGGCGTCGCCCAGCTTCTTCACCTGCGTGAGCACGGCCGTCTTGAGCCCGGCAAAGCTGAAGTCCGGCTTGCCGCTATGCAGCAGCGGGCGGGGCAGCTCGAAGGCATCCGCCCTGCCCTGCTCCGCCAGCTTCGACAGATGCGGGCCACCGGGATACGGCAGGCCCAGCAGCTTGGCGCTCTTGTCAAAGGCCTCGCCGGCCGCATCGTCGATGGTCTCGCCGAGGATCTCGTACTGCCCGACCTCATCGACCCGCATGAGCTGCGTATGCCCGCCCGACACCAGCAGCGCCACGAAGGGGAACTCCGGCGGATCGGCCGACAGGAAGGGCGACAGCAGATGCCCTTCCAGGTGATGGACACCCACGGCGGGCTTGCCCAGCGCCGCCGCGAGCGACACCGCCACGCCGGCCCCCACCAGAAGCGCCCCGGCAAGACCTGGCCCCTCGGTATAGGCGATGACGTCGATGTCCTGCAGGCCCAGCTTCGCCTGCGACAGCACCTCGCGGCTCAGGGGCAGCACACGGCGGATGTGGTCCCGCGAGGCCAGCTCCGGCACGACGCCGCCGTAGGCCTGGTGCATGCTGATCTGGCTGTGCAGGGCCTGCGCCAGCAGGCGCGGCGTGCCGGTGTCGCCCGGCGCCGGCAGTTCGACCAGGGCCACCCCGGTCTCGTCGCAGGACGACTCGAAGCCCAGGACGCGCATGGTCAGTGCTTTTCCTTGGCGTGGTTGATGGAGTACTTGGGAATCTCCACCAGCACATCTTTCTGGCCAAGGATGGCCTGGCAGGACAGGCGCGAATTCGGCTCCAGCCCCCAGGCACGGTCCAGCATGTCCTCCTCGCCCTCCTCCATCTCGGAGAGCGAGGCAAAGCCTTCACGCACGATCACGTGGCAGGTGGTGCAGGCGCAGACCTGATCGCAGGCGTGCTCGATGGCAATGCCGTTGTCCAGCAGGGCCTCGCAGATGCTCGTGCCGGCGGGGGCCTTCAGCTCCGCCCCCTCGGGGCAGTACTCGGCATGGGGCAGGATCTTGATGATGGGCATGGCGGGCTTTCGGTGTTCGGGTCAGGGTGCAGGGCGGCGTTCGGGACTCGGGCTCACATCTGGTCGATGTTGCGCCCGGCCAGCACCTGCTGGATGCCGCGGTTCATGCGCGCGGCAGCAAAGGCCTCGGTGCCCTTGGCGAGCCGCTCCACGCCGTCGTTGATGGCGGCGGCATCATCGCCAGCGGCCAGCGTCTGCAACGTGGCCAACAGGGCGTCGATCTCCTTGCGCTCATGCGCGCTGAGCAGATCGCCGTCCGCGGCCAGCGCCGAGAGGGTCGCCAGGTGCATGCGCTCGGCTTCCACGCGCGCCTCGCGCAGGCTGCGGGCCTGCATGTCGGCCTCCGCGCTGGCAAAGCCGTCCTTGAGCATCTGCGCGATCTGCTCGTCGCCCAGACCGTAGCTCGGCTTGACCTGCACGGCGGCCTCGACGCCGGAGCCCAGCTCGCGGGCCGAGACGCTCAGCAGGCCATCGGCATCCACCTGGAAGCTCACGCGGATGCGCGCCGCGCCCGCGGCCATCGGCGGAATGCCTCGCAGCTCGAAGCGCGCCAGCGAGCGGCACTCGCTCACCAGCTCGCGCTCGCCCTGCAGCACATGGATGGCCATGGCCGTCTGCCCGTCCTTGAAGGTCGTGAAGTCCTGGGCCTTGGCGATGGGGATGGTGGCGTTGCGCTCGATCACGCGCTCCACGAGGCCGCCCATGGTCTCCAGACCGAGGGACAGCGGGATCACGTCCAGCAGCAGGATCTCGCCATCGGAGGAGTTGCCGGCCAGCTGGTTGGCCTGCACGGCCGCACCCAGTGCCACGACTTCGTCGGGGTTGAGATTGGTGAGCACCTCGCGACCGAAGAGCTGGCTCACGGCCGCGCGCACGGCCGGCATGCGGGTGGAGCCGCCGACCATCACGGTCCCCTGGACCTCGTCCGCCTTCACGCGGGCATCGCGCAGCACCCGGCGGACCGAGGCCAGCGTGCGATCCACCAGCGGCTTGGTCAGCGCCTGGAACTGCCCGCGGCTCACGGCGACGTCAAGCGCGCCGGCATCCAACGCGGCCTGCAGCCTCACGGCCTCATGGCTCGACAACGCCTCCTTGGCCGCACGCGCGGCCACGAGCACGGCGCGCTTGTCGTGAGCGCTGCTGAGCGTCAGGCCGGCCTGCGCGAGCGCCCAGTCGGCGAGCGCGTGGTCGAAGTCATCGCCCCCCAGCGCTGCGTCTCCGCCCGTGGCGACCACCTCGAACACGCCGCGCGTCAGGCGCAGCAGGGAGATGTCGAAGGTGCCGCCGCCCAGGTCGTAGACGGCATAGAGGCCCTCGGCGCCGTTGTCCAGGCCGTAGGCGATGGCCGCGGCCGTGGGCTCGTTGATGAGGCGCAGCACCTTGAGGCCGGCCAGCTGCGCGGCGTCCTTGGTCGCCTGGCGCTGGGCGTCATCGAAATAGGCCGGCACCGTGATCACCGCACCGAAGAGGTCGTCCGCAAAGGTGTCTTCCGCGCGGTAACGCAGCGTAGCCAGGATCTCCGCGGACACCTCAACCGGCGTCTTGAGCCCCTCGCGCGTGGCGAGGCTCAGCATGCCGGGCGTGTCCTCGAACTGGTAGGGCAGCTTCTCGCGCCCCTGCACATCCTGGACGCGGCGGCCCATGAAACGCTTGACCGAGACGACGGTGTTGAGCGGATCTTCCGCCTGCGCAGCCAGCGCCTCGGCACCGATCTGGCGGCGCCCGCCTTCCAGATAACGCACGGCCGAGGGCAGGATCACGCGCCCTTCCCCGTCCGGCAGACATTCCGCGACACCGTGGCGGACGGCCGCCACGAGCGAGTGCGTCGTGCCAAGGTCGATGCCCACGGCAATGCGACGCTCGTGCGGATTGGGCGAGGCGCCAGGTTCGGAGATCTGCAGCAGGGCCATGGGTGGTCGGGAAATTCAGGGGTGTTCTTGTTCTTGGACAGCGGCGGATTGTGCGCGCTGCGCTCAGTATTGTTCCAGGGCCTCGAGGCGGCGGTCGATGTCGCTGCGAAAACGCGCCACGAACATCAAGGCACGCACACACTGGGCCGCGGCCTCGGCGTCACCGGCCTCGTCGAGCAGGCGGCCGGCCTCGGCCAGCAGGGCCTGCTCACGGGCGGCTACCTCGTCGTCCAGCGCCTGCACGGCGTCCAGCGTGTCGGCTTCGTCGAGCGCCTCGCGCCAGGCCATCTGCTCCATCAGGAAGGCGGCGGGCATGCGGGTGTTGTCGTGCTCCTGCAGCGGCGCCCCGCGCAGCTCGCACAGATAGGCGGCGCGCTTGAGCGGGTCACGCAGGCGCTGGTGCGCCTCGTTCACGCGCAAGGCCCATTGCATGGCGCGGCGCTGCGCCGGAGCGCCCTCGCTGGCGTAGCGGTCAGGATGCACCTGCGCCGCCAGCGCCTTCCAGCGGGCCTCGATGTCCTCGCGCGACTGCGCGTACCGCGCCGTCAGGCCGAAGAGCGCGAAGTCGTCGTCTGCGAGATTCATGCCGTCCATCCTTGCATTGGGGTCGCCGGGCGCTGCCGCACCGTGCCTACATCAGGCTCAAGAAGTACAAAAGGCGCGAGACTCCCCGCGCCCTCCTCGCCCGCCGGGCCGCTCACACCCGGAACGATTCGCCGCAGCCGCAGCGATCCTTCTCGCGCGGGTTGCGGAACTTGAAGCCTTCGTTCAGGCCCTCGCGGACGAAGTCCAGCTCGGTGCCGTCCAGGTAGGGCAGGCTCTTCGGGTCCACCAGCACCTTGACGCCGTGGCCTTCGAAGATGACGTCCTCGGGCGCGATCTCGTCGGCGTACTCCAGCTTGTAGGCCAGGCCTGAGCAGCCGGTGGTCTTGACGCCCAGGCGCACGCCCACGCCCTTGCCCCGCTTCGAGATGTAGCGGGTCACATGGCGCGCAGCGGCTTCGGTCAGGGTGACTGCCATGGGAGTGCGTCCTCGATCAGTTGCCGTGCTTGGCGCGGTAGTCGTCCACGGCGGCCTTGATGGCGTCCTCTGCGAGGATGGAGCAGTGGATCTTCACGGGCGGCAGGGCCAGTTCCTCGGCGATCTGCGTGTTCTTGATCGACAGGGCCTGATCCAGGCTCTTGCCCTTGACCCACTCGGTCACGAGCGAGCTGGAGGCAATGGCCGAACCGCAGCCGTAGGTCTTGAACTTGGCGTCCTCGATCAGCCCGGTGGCGGGGTTGACCTTGATCTGCAGCTTCATGACGTCGCCGCAGGCCGGAGCGCCGACCATGCCGGTGCCGACGGTGTCATCGCCCTTTTCGAAGGAGCCGACGTTGCGGGGGTTCTCGTAGTGGTCAACGACCTTTTCGCTGTATGCCATGGTGAATCTCCAACGATCTGTAATGTCTGGGCTGTGCCGGTGCCGGCCTCAGTGGGCGGCCCACTGGATGGTGCTGAGGTCCACGCCGTCCTGGTACATCTCCCAGAGCGGGGAGAGTTCGCGCAGCTTGGCCACGTTGTGGCGGATGGTGCTGATCGCGAAGTCGATGTCTTCCTCGGTCGTGAAGCGGCCGAAGGTCATGCGCAGGGAGGAATGGGCGAGCTCGTCGCTGCGGCCGAGGGCGCGCAGCACATAGCTCGGCTCGAGGCTTGCCGAGGTACAGGCCGAGCCCGAGGACACAGCCAGGCCCTTGATGCCCATGATCAGGGACTCACCCTCGACGAAGTTGAAGGACATGTTCAGGTTGTGGGGCACGCGGCGCTCGAGGTCGCCGTTGACGAAGACCTGCTCGACGTCCGACAGGCCCTTCAGCAGGCGTTGCTGCAGGCCGCGGATGCGTTCGCGCTCGGCGCCCATCTCTTCCTTGGCGATGCGGAAGGCCTCGCCCATGCCGACGATCTGGTGCGTGGGCAGGGTGCCCGAACGCATGCCGCGCTCGTGGCCACCGCCGTGCATCTGCGCCTCGATGCGGATGCGGGGCTTGCGGCGCACATACAGCGCGCCGATGCCCTTGGGGCCGTAGGTCTTGTGCGAGGCCAGGCTCATGAGGTCGACCGGCAGCGTGGCCAGGTCGATGTCCACCTTGCCGGTGGCCTGCGCGGCGTCGACGTGGAAGATGATGCCGCGCTCGCGGCACAGCGCGCCGAGGGCCGGGATGTCCTGGATCACACCGATCTCGTTGTTCACGAACATGACCGAGGCCAGGATGGTGTCCGGGCGCAGCGCGGCCTTGAAGACCTCCAGGTCGACGAGGCCGTCAGCCTTCACGTCGAGGTAGGTCACCTCGAAGCCCTGGCGCTCGAGCTCGCGGCAGACGTCCAGCACGGCCTTGTGCTCCGTCTTCACGGTGACGATGTGCTTGCCGCGGGTCTGGTAGAAGTGGGCCGCGCCCTTGATGGCGAGGTTGTTGGACTCGGTCGCGCCGGAGGTCCAGACGATCTCGCGCGGGTCCGCACCGATCAGCGCCGCGACCTGCTCACGCGCCTTCTCGTTGGCCGCTTCCGCCTCCCAGCCCCAGGCATGGCTGCGCGAGGCGGCGTTGCCGAAATGCTCTCGCAGCCAAGGGATCATGGCGTCCACGACGCGAGGGTCGACCGGGGTGGTCGCGCCGTAATCCAGGTAGATGGGGAAATGCGGGGTCATGTCCATGGTGCGGTGCTGGCGACGGGGGCTGGCGAGCTTGTGAATTGTTCTGGGGGGGCCGGCGGGCAGACTTCGTGTCTGCGTCGTCGTTTACTTGGTCAGGGCGCTGTTGCCGAGGGCGAAGACCGAATTGGGCGCCGTGATGCGGATGGGCTTGACCACCGGCGTCGAGGAGATGGCGCGCTTGATGGGGGCCTCCTCGATGGTGACGCCCTTGGCCAGCTGGTCATCGACCAGCTTGCGCAGCGACACGGAATCCAGGTACTCGATCATCTTGGCGTTGAGGCTGGTCCAGAGCTCGTGCGTGATGCAGCGCCCGGCTTCCTCGCCCATGCAGTTTTCCTTGCCACCGCAGCCGGTGGCGTCGATGGGTTCGTCCACGGCGACGATGATGTCCGCCACGGTGATGGCATCCGACTTGCGGCCGAGCGAATAGCCGCCACCGGGCCCGCGGGTGCTTTCCACGAGCTCATGCCGGCGCAGCTTGCCGAACAGCTGCTCCAGGTAGGACAGGGAAATCTGCTGGCGCTGACTGATCGCCGCCAAGGCGACCGGCCCGCTGTTTTCACGCAGGGCCAAGTCAATCATCGCGGTCACGGCGAAACGACCTTTGGTGGTAAGACGCATGCAACTCTCCTTCGGCCTGACGGCCATGAGCCGGCTCGGAACGCCAGGCAGGACCCGCCGAAGGTGGCGGACGGTCCTGGGTTAACCCTGGCCTATGCCCGAGCATTTTACTCAATTATCTGAAGGTCCGCCGGTTCCTCGCTGCAGCGCAGCAGAAAAACCCCGCCGGCGAAAGGCCTTGTGCCGGCTTCGCCTCAGCCCTGGCGCCCTTGTGCAAGGCGGTCGGCAAGACGCCCGGCCAGGTTGGCCGCCAACGGCCGGCAGGCCGCCTCGACCAGATCCAGGACCTCCTCGAAGCCCGCTGCACCGCCGTAATACGGGTCCGGCACGTCCCGCCCGGCGAACCCCGGCGCGTGATCCAGCAGCAGCGCGAGCTTGTGGCGCTCCTGCGGCGGACAGCGCCGGCGGAGCGCCTCGAGATGGCCGGCGTCCATGGCAAAAATGAGGTCCGCCTGCGCAAAGTCAAGCGGCTGCACCGCCCGCGCCTGCTGGCCAGAGAGATCGTAGCCCCGCCGTCTGGCGTGGGCCTGACTGCGCTCATCGGGCGCCTGGCCTGCATGCCAGCCCTCGATCCCGGCCGAATCGACCCGCACGCGCCCGGCAAGCCCGAGCGCCTCCAGCTGATGGCGCAGGACGCCCTCCGCGGTCGGGGACCGGCAGATGTTGCCGGTGCAGACCATCAGCACCGACAGCTCAGGCCGGGAATCGGGCCAGCAGTCGGGCCGGCTCACTTGCGCCCCGCGTCGAACGCGATGACGTTGTCGTGCACGGCCGCGCCGAACACCTGCTCGCGCAGCTGCGCCAGCTGGTCGCGCACCCGGGCCGCCTTCTCGAACTCCAGGTTGCGGGCGTGCTCGAGCATCTGCTTCTCGAGCTGGGTGATGCGCTTGCTGAGGTCCTTCTCGGTCAGTTCCTCGAGCTCGTCCACCACGCCCAGCTTCTGGTCGTCGCGCCCGCCCTTGTCGGAGTAGACGCCGTCGATGAGGTCGCGGATGCGCTTTCGCACGCCGCGCGGCACGATGCCGTGCTCAGTGTTGAAGGCGATCTGCTTGGCGCGGCGCCGCTCGGTCTCGTCGATGGCGCGGCGCATGGAATCGGTGATGCGGTCGGCGTAGAGGATGGCCTTGCCGTTCAGGTTGCGCGCCGCGCGGCCGATGGTCTGGATCAGGCTGCGCTCCGAGCGCAGGAAGCCTTCCTTGTCGGCATCCAGGATCGCCACGAGCGAGACCTCCGGGATGTCCAGCCCTTCCCGCAGCAGGTTGATCCCCACCAGCACGTCGAAGGCGCCCAGGCGCAGGTCCCGCAGGATCTCCACCCGCTCGACGGTGTCGACGTCCGAGTGCATGTAGCGCACCTTGACGCCGTTGTCGCTGAGGTAGTCCGTGAGCTGCTCCGCCATGCGCTTGGTCAGCGTGGTGATCAGCACCCGCTCGCCGATGTCGGTGCGGTCGCGGATCTCCTGCAGCACGTCGTCCACCTGATGCGTGGCGGGACGCACCTCCACGATGGGATCGACCAGCCCCGTCGGCCGCACGACCTGCTCGACCACCTGGCCGGCGTTCCGCTTCTCGTAGTCGGCCGGGGTCGCCGACACGAAGACGGCCTGGCGCATCTTGCGCTCGAACTCCTCGAACTTCAGCGGCCGGTTGTCCAGCGCCGAGGGCAGGCGGAAGCCGAACTCCACCAGCGTCGTCTTGCGGGCGCGGTCGCCGTTGTACATGGCGCCGAACTGGCTGATGGTGACGTGGCTCTCGTCGATGAACATGAGCGCGTCCGGCGGCAGGTAGTCCACGAGCGTCGGCGGCGGATCCCCCGGCTGCGCGCCGGAGAGATGCCGGGTGTAATTCTCGATGCCCTTGCAGTGCCCGACCTCGGTGAGCATCTCCAGGTCGAAGCGCGTGCGCTGCTCGATGCGCTGCGCCTCCACGAGCTTGCCGTCCGCCACGAACTGCCCCACCCGCTCGCGCAGTTCCTCCTTGATCGTTTCCACGGCCGCCAGCACCCGCTCGCGCGGCGTCACGTAATGGCTGGACGGATAGACGGTGAAGCGCGGGATCTTCTGGCGGATCTGCCCGGTGAGCGGGTCGAAGAGCTGCAGCGTCTCGACCTCGTCGTCGAAGAGCTCGATGCGCAGCGCCAGCTCCGAGTGCTCGGCCGGGAAGACGTCGATGGTGTCGCCCCGCACGCGGAAGTGCCCGCGCTGGAACTCGGTGTCATTGCGCTGGTACTGCATGCGGATGAGCTGCGCGATGACGTCGCGCTGGCCTATGGTGTCGCCCACGCGCAGCGTCATGACCATCTGGTGGTAGTCGCTCGGGTTGCCGATGCCGTAGATGGCCGACACCGAGGCCACGATGACCACGTCGCGCCGCTCCAGCAGGCTTTTGGTGCAGGAGAGCCGCAGCTGCTCGATCTGCTCGTTGATCGCGCTGTCCTTCTCGATGAAGAGGTCGCGCTGCGGCACATAGGCCTCGGGCTGGTAGTAGTCGTAGTAGCTGACGAAGTACTCGACGGCGTTCTTTGGGAAGAACTCGCGCATCTCGCTGTACAGCTGCGCCGCCAGCGTCTTGTTGTGGGCAAACACGATGGCCGGGCGCCCCATGCGGGCGATCACATTGGCCATGGTGAAGGTCTTGCCGGACCCTGTCACCCCGAGCAGGGTCTGATAGCTCAGCCCGTCTTCGAGCCCCTCCACCAATTGGGCGATGGCCGTGGGCTGATCCCCTCCCGGCGGGAAAGGCTGGAAGAGCTGAAACGGCGAGCCTTCGAATGTGACGAACTCACCCTTGGGTGCGTCGTCGTTTTCCTCGGTGGCATCGGGGGCAATGGCGGTGCTGGACATCGGGGATTCCCTGAGATTGGGCGCCGCGGGCCCCTAGAATTCCAGGGTCTCGCAGCGCCTCGAACCCGACAGCGTAGCGCAGACCGCTCTCGCTCGCAGCGAAGCACCCGCGAGCCTCATGCCACCGTCCTGTCAGGAAAGCCCCATGTCCTTGTTCGCCGCCGTCGAAATGGCCCCCCGCGACCCCATCCTGGGTCTGAACGAGCAATTCAATGCCGACACCAATCCGAAGAAGGTGAATCTCGGCGTCGGCGTGTACTACGACGAGAACGGCAAGCTGCCCCTGCTGCGCTGCGTGGCCGAAGCCGAGCGTCAGATGCTGGAAGCGCCCAAGGCGCGCGGTTATCTGCCCATCGACGGCATCGCTGCCTACGACCTGGCCGTGCAGGGCCTGGTCTTCGGCGCAGGCGCCGAGGTCGTGACCGGCAAGCGCGTCGCTACCGTGCAGGCCCTGGGCGGCACCGGCGGCCTGAAGATCGGCGCCGATTTCCTCAAGCGCCTGAACCCGAACGCCCGCGTGCTGATCTCCGACCCGAGCTGGGAGAACCACCGCGCGCTGTTCACGAACGCCGGCTTCCAGGTCGGCACCTACAGCTACTACGACGCCGAGCAGCGCGGCATCAAGGCCGACGCCATGCTGGCGGACCTGCAGGCCGCCGAGGCCGGCACCGTGGTCGTGCTGCATGCCTGCTGCCACAACCCCACCGGCTACGACCTCACGCCCGCGCAGTGGGCGAAGGTGGTCGAGGTGGTGAAGGCTCGCGGCCTCGTACCCTTCCTCGACATGGCCTACCAGGGCTTCGGCGAAGGCATTGCCGAGGACGGCGCCGTGATCCAGCAGTTCCTGGCCGCTGGCCTGGACTTCTTCGTCTCCACCAGCTTCTCCAAGAGCTTCTCGCTGTACGGCGAGCGCGTGGGCGCCCTGAGCGTGGTGTGCGCGAGCAGCGAGGAAGCCTCGCGCGTCCTGAGCCAGCTCAAGATCGTCATCCGCACCAACTACAGCAACCCGCCCACGCACGGCGCGCAGGTCGTCGCCACCGTGCTGTCGACGCCGGCCCTGCGCCAGCTGTGGGAGGACGAGCTCGCCGGCATGCGCACGCGCATCCGCGCCATGCGCGAGGCCCTGGTGACCGAGCTGAAGGCCGCCGGCGTCACGCAGGACCTGAGCTTCGTGACCCGCCAGAAGGGCATGTTCAGCTACTCCGGCCTCAACGCCGACCAGATGCAGCGCCTGCGCGGCGAGTTCGGCGTCTACGGCGTGGACTCCGGCCGCATCTGCGTCGCAGCCCTGAACCCCGGCAACCTGAAGGCGGTGGCGGCCGCCATGGCCGCGGTCATGCAGGGCTGATCGCCGCCCTGCCCCGCGCCGAGGCGCCGTCCGGATCACCGGCGGCGCCTTTTTTGTCGCCTTCGTGACGCCGGGACCCCCATGACATGGGTCCAAGGCCGGCAAAGACCGGGTTTGTGCGGGGTATTTCACCAAGCTGGCTGTCAGCTTGGGATCCCTACAATGCTGCAACGCACAAAACAAGGCAAGATGCTCCACAGGCATCCACGCCTCACGCCGTGCCCACGCATCCCGCGGTGCCGGCCAGCCATGGAAGGGGTCCCACATGCTGTATCAGCTTTACGAAACCCAACGCGCCCTGATGAGCCCGTTCTCGGAGTTCGCCAGCGCCGCTGCCAAGCTCTACAGCCATCCGCTATCGCCCTTCGCGCATTCGCCCATGGCGGCGCGCTTCTCGGCCGGGCTGGACCTGATGCACCGCCTGGCCAAGGACTACGAGAAGCCCGAGTTCGACATCCGCGGCGTGGATGTCGACGGCGTCGAAGTGGCCGTGCAGGAGCTGGTGCCCCTGGAGAAGCCCTTCTGCCGCCTGCTGCGCTTCAAGCGCTACACCGACAACCCGGCCGTGCTGGCCAAGATGAAGGCCCAGCCCACCGTGCTGGTGGTCGCGCCGCTGTCAGGCCACCACAGCACGCTGCTGCGGGACACCGTCAAGTCGCTGCTGCGCGACCACAAGGTCTACATCACCGACTGGACCGACGCCCGCATGGTCTCGCTGCAGGAAGGCCCCTTCCACCTCGACGACTACGTCAACTACGTGCAGGAGTTCATCCGCCACGTGGGAGCCGACCAGGCGCACGTCATCTCCGTTTGCCAGCCCACCGTGCCGGTGCTGGCCGCGATCTCGCTGATGGCCTCGCGCGGTGAGCCCACTCCCCGCTCGATGACCATGATGGGCGGCCCCATCGACGCCCGCAAGAGCCCGACGGCCGTCAACAACCTGGCCATGAACAAGAGCCACAGCTGGTTCGAGAACAACGTCATCTACCGCGTGCCGCCCAACTTCCCCGGCGCCGGCCGCGCGGTCTACCCCGGCTTCCTGCAGCACACCGGCTTCGTGGCCATGAATCCGGACCGCCACCTGACCTCGCACTACGACTACTTCCTGGACCTCGTGCGCGGCGACGACGACAGCGCCGAGGCCCACCGCAAGTTCTACGACGAGTACAACGCCGTGCTGGACATGCCGGCCGAGTACTACCTCGACACCATCAAGACGGTGTTCCAGGACTTCGCCCTGGTCAACGGCACCTGGCAGGTCGGCGAGGAACTCGTGCGCCCACAGGACATCCGTGGCACCGCCCTGCTGACCGTGGAAGGCGAGCTGGACGACATCTCCGGGGCCGGCCAGACCCGTGCGGCCCATGAGCTGTGCAGCGGCATCCCGAGCGGCGACCAGTACCACTACGACGCCATCGGCGCCGGCCACTACGGCATCTTCTCGGGCCGCCGCTGGCGCGAGATGGTCTATCCGGAAGTGCGCAGCTTCATTGCGAAGTACGATGCAGCCCCGCTCACGGCCACCGCCGCGACGGGCAGCAAGCGACCCGCCGCCCGTCCGCGCAGCAAGGCCACGACCTGACGCTGCCTCTTTCTCGACCTTGACCGCCGCTCACGCCTCTCTTGCCGACCTGATCGAGCAACTCGACCACGCCCTGCCGCAGACCCAGTGCACGCGCTGCGGCTACCCCGACTGTCGCGCCTACGCCGAGGCCATGGCGCGCGGCGAGGCCGGCATCAACCAGTGCCCGCCGGGCGGTGCCGAGGGCATCGCGCGCCTGGCCCGCATCACCGGGCGACCCGTGCTGCCCCTCAGCGCGGCGCACGGCATCGAAGGCCCGCGCACGCTGGCGGTGATCGACGAGGCCTGGTGCATCGGCTGCACGCTGTGCATCAAGGCCTGCCCGGCCGACTGCATCAGCGGTGCGCCCAAACTCATGCACACGATCGTGACGGAGCAGTGCACCGGTTGCGAGTTGTGCATTCCCGCTTGCCCGGTCGACTGCATTTCGCTGGTGGACGCCACGCCGGGGCGCAGCGGCTGGGCCGCATGGAGCGAATCACAGGCGTCGCAGGCTCGCGAGCGCTATCGCTTCAAGCAGTTCCGGGAACAGCGCGAGGCGCAGGAGAACGCCCGCCGCCTGGCCGAAAAGGCCGAGCACAAGCTCGCCCATCTGGCCGAGCTGACCAAGCCCGCCGATGAGGCCGAGCTTCAGCGCAAGCGGTCGGTGATCGAGGCGGCGCTGGCCCGGGCCCGCGCGAAGCGCGAGGGCTGAGCCGCCCGGCGAGCCTGCGGCGCCTCGCCGTCAGTCCGCCCCGGCGACATCCCAGTCGCGGCAGCGCCCCGGCTCGATGCCCAGGGACTGCAGCAGGCCCAGCGCCAGGCCGCCGGCCAGGACCGCATGCTCGTTGACGCGTGCGGCGCGGATGCCGTCGGCCCGCGTTTCCGTCGAGCCGGCTCGCCCTGGGTGGCACATCATCAGGCCGCCGTCCGGCAGGAAACGCAGCCAGTCCTCGAGCAGCTGTCGGTAGTCCACTCCGGGCTGGAAGTCGTAGACCCCTGCGAAGTCGCGGTTGACCCGCAGGCCTTCGGCGCGTGCACCGGCCGCGAGGGCCCGCCCGCCCAGCCGGCCGATGAGCGCCGCCTTCGCGCCACGCCAGCGCCGCGAGCAGGTGATGCGCAGTGCACAGGCATGCCCGTAGCGCCGTGTGAGAACCTGCAGCAGCGCCTCGCGCACGCCGGGAATCTGGTGCAGATGCTGGTGGCCATCGACATAGTCCGGGGCACGGCCGATCCGCCGCTCAAAGGCGTCGAGCTGCGACTCGATCCATGGGCTGGCCAGCGCGCACGGCACCGCCCCGCGGTAGGCCGCCATCAGCCAGCCCTCGAGCGAGCGGCTGGCGTAGTGGGCGAACTCGTTGAGATCCAGGTGCAGGCCCAGATCCGCCTCCGCGACGCGCTCCTTCAGCGCCGGCGCCCAGTGCGGCCAGGCGGGCGAGAGCACCATGCAGCTCGTCGCGGTGACCACGCCGGCATCGATGCAGTCGAGGATGCCCAGGCTGATGGCGCGGTCGAAGCCATAGTCATCGGCACAGATCTGGATGCGACGGCGGCTCACGAGACGCCCTCGCCGCGGCGCCGAAACGCCCAGTGCCGCCCCAGCCACCAGGTCATCGCGGCGACGGCCACCAGCACGACGAGCAGCGCCAGGCGGTACTCCACGCCGACGTGCAGCAGCAGCGCGTAAAGCAGCTCATTGCAGGTGAAGCCCAGCAACGCCACGCCGAAGAAGCGGGGCAGCGCCTGTCGGCCATCCGCCTGCTGGGCCGCGAAGGTCAGCCGGTGATGGCCGACGAAGCTCACCCCGAATGCCAGCAAGAAGCCCATCACGTTGGCCGCCAGGGCCGGCCATTGCCAGGTGCCCACGAGCAGCCACACCACCGCGAAGTGCACCGCGGCGGCGCTCCCGCCCACGGCGCCGAACCACAGGAGCGACTTCAAGCCCGCACCTCCGCGTCCGGCCCCGCCGGCTTGCGCAGCGACGGGGTCAGGTCTTGCGTCACATACAGCGGCCGCCGCTTGACCTCGTCGAAGACCCGGCCCAGGTACTCGGCAATGATGCCGAGGCACAGCAGCTGCACGCCGGCCAGGAAGGTGATCGAGGCGGCCAGGGTCGCGAAGCCGGAGATCTCGTTGCCGAGGAAGACCTTCTCGAAGACGATCCAGCACCCGAACACGACGGACAGCAGCGACACGACGATGCCCAGCGCCGACACCACCCGCAGCGGCACTTTCGAGAAGGCGGTGATGCCGGTCACGGCCAGCTGCAACAGGCCCATGAAGTTGAAGCTCGTCTCGCCATGCGCGCGGGCATCGGGGATGAACTCGATGCCGGTGGCCGGGAAGCCGACCCAGGCGAACAGGCCCTTCATGTAGCGGGCGCGCTCCGGCAGCTGGCGCAGCGCCAGGACCACGGCGCGGTCGAGCAGGCGGAAGTCGCCCGCGTCGGCCGGCAGCTCGAAGCGGGAGCCCTTCTGCATCAGCCAGTAGAAGACCCGCGTGTACAGGCGCCGGGCGACGGACTGCGACTCCCGGCGGCCCTTCTGCACGCCATAGACGACGTCGTAGCCCTCGCGCCAGCGCTCCAGCATCTTGAGGGCGCAGCTGATGGGATGCTGGCCGTCGGAATCCATGCTGATCACCACATCGCCCTCGACGGCATCCAGGCCGGCGGTGAGCGCGGCCTCCTTGCCGAAGTTGCGCGACAGGCGCAGCAGGCGCACCGGCAGGCCCTGGCGGATGAGGCCCTGCACCACCATCACCGTGTCGTCGCGGCTGCCGTCGTCGATGACGAGCAGCTCCAGTGCCTGCGCATGGGGCGAGAGGTCCTCGACCAGGCGCGGCAGCAGCCAGCTGAGGTTGCGGGCCTCGTTGTACGCGGGCATGACCACCGAGAGCAGCTGCGGCCGCTCGCGGCTGGCCATGGACGGGGCCGGCGCGGTCGGCGCCGAGGAGGGACTCGCGGGGGCGTGGTCAGGGTGCAGCATAGAGGCACAGATGCTTGTTGCAGGCCAGCGCATCGGCGCGGGCGCGGGCGGTCGGGGCGTCCTTCTCGAGGACCTGGAAGCGCACGGTGGCGTCGGCGGGCTGGCCGTAGAGGCGACCGGCGCTGTAGAAGAAGGCCGAGTGGTCGGGCTTGCCGGCATAGGCCAGGCCGCAGCGGGCGGTCCAGGCGTCCGGGCCGCAGGCCTGCTCGTAGGCCCGGATGAGCTCGCGGTCGGAGGCCCGCAGCGATTCCTTCGGCCCGAGCCATCCGAAGCCGATCGCCATCAGCGCCCAGACCAGCACGCCCGTGCCCCAATGCTTCGCCCGTGCGAGGGCCGGTGCGTCGAACTGGGCCAGCCACAGCAGCACCACGCCCGGCAAGGCCGTCACGGCGTAGGTGGGGATGATGTTGCGGGCCGCCGTGAACAGCAGCAGCGGTGCGGCGGTGATGCACAGCGCATAGACCCACAGCTCGCGCCCGAGGCGCTCCGCGCCGGACGCCCCCGGAACGGCACGCCCGCGGCCCACCCGCACGGTGACGGCATGCACGATCCACGGCAGGGCCGACACGAGCACGAAGAGCCAGATCATGCCGATGGGCTGGGCATGGGCGAAGCCGTAGCGATCCCCCTTCCAGCCGGGCTGCAGGAAGCGCATCACGTGCTCGCCCAGCAGGAAGTACTGCAGGAAACCGGGCGTGCGGTGCTCCGCCCAGACGTACCAGGGCACGGCCAGGGCGATCCAGATCAGCCAGGCCAGCGGGTCCTTGAGGATGGCCGCCACCACGGTCCCATGGCGACGCCACAGCGCGTGCAGCACAGGCGGCAGGAGCGCCAGCACGCCCGCCGCCGGGCCTTTGGTGAGCAGCGCCAGTCCCAGGCCTAGTGCCAGGACGCGCCCGGCACGGCGGCGAGCCGGCGCATCGGGGGCGCTCACTGCACGCCACCATGCGGCCTGCACCAGCAGCACCGTGGCCATCAGCGTGGCGTCCGTCATCACGGCCCCGGCGCAGATGAAGTACATGGGGCACAGCATCAGGGCCGCCAGCGCGGCTGCACGCTGCAGGGGCGCCAGGCTCGCGCGCAGCATCCAATCCAGGCTCCAGAGCCCGAGCAGCGCCCAGCCCAGGGCCGCGAGGCGCCCCGACCATTCATTGATGCCGAAAACCTCCATCAGCAGCGCCTGGCTCCAGGTGGACAGCGGCGGCTTGGCCCAGAAGACCTCGGTAGGCGTCACGTGCGGGCTCACCCAGTCGCCCAGCTGCACCATCAGGCGGGCGATCTCGGCGTAGCGGGCCTCGGTGTGGTCCGTCAACGCCATCAGCGGCAGGGTCACGAGGCGCAGCAGCACGGCGGCGACCAGGACGGCCAGCCAGGGGCGCGCGGCGGTGCTGCGCCACAGGGGCGCGGCGGCCGTGGGCGATGTGGCGGAAGTCGGGGCGGAAGTCGGAACAGAACTCATGCGGGCAGTCGAAGGCGCTCCGGGCGGACGCGTGCCGCATTCTCGCCGAGCCGGCCCGGTTCCCGCCCTCAGATGAACCACAATCGCGCCATGAACGACGCCCAAGTCCTGCACTTTTTCCAGACCCTGCGCACGGCCAACCCCGCGCCGCAGACCGAGCTCGAGTACGCCAGCGTCTTCGAATGCCTGGCCGCCGTGCTGCTGTCTGCCCAGGCCACGGACGTCGGCGTCAACAAGGCGACCCGCAAGCTCTACGCCCGGGCCAACACGCCCGCGAAGATCCTGGCCCTGGGCGAGGACGGCCTCGCCGACGCCATCAAGACCATCGGCCTGTACCGGACCAAGGCGAAGAACCTGCTCGCGACTTGCAAGATCCTGGTCGAGCAGCATGGCGGCGAAGTGCCGCGCAGCCGCGAGGCCCTGGAGGCCCTGCCCGGCGTCGGGCGCAAGACGGCCAACGTGGTGCTGAACGTCGCCTTCGGCGAGCCGACCATGGCGGTGGACACCCACATCTTCCGCGTCAGCAACCGCACCGGGCTCGCGCCGGGCAAGACGCCGCTGGCCGTCGAGCAGGGTCTGCTGCGGCGGGTGCCGCCGGCCTTCCTCGTGGAAGCCCACCATTGGATGATCCTGCACGGGCGCTACGTCTGCCAGGCCCGGCGGCCGCTGTGCGAGCAGTGCAGCGTGCGGGTCGATTGCGACGAGGGCCGCGCACGGGCCTGAACCGGGGCCACGCCGGCCCCTACAATGGCCCATCACCAGTAGGCGAGATCGTCACAGCCAGCCATGCCAAGCATCACCGACCTTGTTGACCGGGTGGAGAGGCTCCTCCTGCGTCATGACGAGCTGACCCGCACCAATGCCCTGCTCGAGGAGCAGGTCCGTGCCCTGACCCAGGAGCGCGACGGCATGCGCTCCCGCCTCAACGCCGCCCGGGCTCGCATCGACGCCCTGCTGGATCGCCTGCCGCTGGAATCGGAGAAGAACGCGCCATGAAGCAGATGGAAGTGACCATCATGGGCCAGAGCTACCTGCTGGGCTGCCCGGAGGGCGGCGAGGCCGCGCTCAGCAAGGCCGTGGCGCAGGTGGACCGCGAGATGTGCGGCATCCGGGACGCCGGCCGCATCAAGGCGCGCGAGCGCATCGCCGTGCTGGCCGCGCTGAACCTGGCCTACCAGCTCGCCGAGCAGCCCGCTGCCCGTGCCGGCAGCCCCGCGGCCGCGACCGGCGCGGCGCAAGGCGCCCTACCCGATCTGGACGGCCTGATCAAAAGGCTCGACGAAGCCCTTGCCCAGGATGGGCAACTGCTCTGAACACCGCGCCGCTGGGCCTAGAATGACGGCGTCCGTTGCGTTCGCGTGAGTCTTATATTTCCTTGAACCGATGCTCTCTGAGCATGGGCTTGGAACATCGCCTCGCTGGTGTGATCGTCTCGCGTCAGATGAACCCGAAGCCCGGCTGACCTCGCCCACCTGAATCCCCTGGGTTCAGGAATGCGGCTCACGGCTCGCGGCGGACACCCTCTTCCCCGTGCGCAGCACCGGCTCACCGCCGCTCCCGTGCTGCGCCCTGCCGGCGCCACCCTGCCATTCGTGGGCGCCGGCCGCCCGTCGAGGCCTGCCGGCCCCTGATTCCCTTGCCGATGGAACCGTCGCCGATGAACTACTGGCTGATGAAATCGGAGCCGGACGAGTGCTCCATTGACGACCTCGCCGCGGCGCCCGGGCAGACCGTGCCCTGGATCGGCGTGCGCAACTACCAGGCCCGCAACTTCATGCGCGACGACATGCGCCCGGGCGACGGCGTGCTGTTCTACCACTCGTCCTGCCCCCAGCCGGGCATCGCCGGCGTGGCCGAGGTCTGCAGCGCCGCCTATCCGGACGCCAGCCAGTTCGATGCCGGCAGCCCCTACTTCGACGCCAAGTCCTCCCCCGCGGCGCCCCGCTGGGTGCATGTGGACGTGCGCTTCATGCGCAAGACGCGCCTTCTGAGCCTCTCGGAGATGCGCCAGACTGCCGCGCTCTCAACGATGCGCGTGCTGCAGCCAGGGAGCCGTCTGTCCATCACGCCCGTCAGCCCGCAAGAATGGGCGGCGGTGATGGCGTTGCTGGCATCAGACCAGTCCTGAGCGACCCTACGCACCCGTTCGGCGCGCGCAGGATTCGCCTGAATCCACAGGAAAAGGTCGGCATCGGCCGGCATCCGCCGGCTTCTGTCGGTAGCCCAATGAGCCGCCCAATGAGCCGGCCAACGAGCCCGCCAGCGACGAAGACTTCGTCCGTCAGGCTTGGCTGCCGAAGGGAATGGGGGCCAGCACGACTTGGTTGCCACCCCGGCGCTGCGCTTCCTGGATGGCGGATTGGGCCGCGCCCAGCAGCTCCTCCTGGCGCGAGGCGGTGTGCGGAAAGCTCGCCACGCCCATGGACAGCGACAGGCTCAGGTCCATGCCCTGCACCACGATGATCTGGCTCACGCACTGACGGCGCAGCTGCTCCATGCGGGCATGAGCCGTGGCCAGCCCGACGCCCGACAGCAGCACCGCGAACAGCTGCTCGCCCACGCGGCAGGCCGCATCCATGGCGCGCGTGTTGGCACGCAGCATGCGGCCGAGCCCTTCCAGCATGCGCTGCTGGGCTTCGTCCTGCAGGTGCCGCGCCTCGGCGGGCAAGGGGTCCAGCGAAATCAGCACCAGGGCGAATTCCCGGTGCTCGCGGGTGGAGAGGTCGATCTCGCGCAGCAGCTGGTCGTCGAACTGAGCCCGCAGGTACAGCCCGGAGGTGTCATCCCGGCCGCTGCCCTTTTCGGACTCGCGCCGCAGTTGCTCCATGGACTTTTGCTGCTGCTCGATCTGCTGCAGCGCCCGCTGAAGGTGGGATTCCCGATGTTTCTCTTCCGTCCGCTCGGACCACATCGACATGATGTGCTCCGACCCCAGCGGCACCCGCGTGACCATGAAGTCCCGCCGGCGACCGCCCAGCTCGAGCCGGTGCTCGCTGACCACCACCGTGCGCTGGGCCATGACGGCCTGCTCGACGCGGCGCATGGCCTGCATCTCGTCGCTGCGCATGAGGTCGACGTCACTGCTGCCGACCAGGGAGGATTCGGTGCGCTCGAACAGGCGATCCAACCCGGCGCTGGCGTAGACGTAGCGGCCGGTGGCGAGGGACTTCACGGCCAGGAAGGCGCCCAGCGGTTCGGCGAGGCTCAGCAGTGCGCCAGCAGCGCCGCCGTCGGACAGCCCCTGCACCTGCAGCCAGTCCTGCAGGCTGCCCGGGCGACCTGCCATGCCCTGTGCGTTCGCCGATTGAATGTCCATGCCTTGAAAGCCTTCTTGCCTCTTTGACTGCTCGCCCCTGCCGGCCCAACCCGCTCCTGCGCGGGGTTCTGGGCGACCGGCCGGCCCCACCCCTTGGGCAGTCAGCGCATCCGGTCAGCGAAAGCTCCGCGCATGGTAGCCAAAACCAGACCGCTTGGCGGCGACGCCTGCCCCCTATTTGGGTCATCCTTCTCGTCAGGAGAGCGAAGAAAGGCGCCGTAAGTCACATCCTGGCCCCGGCTGTTGCCCGCCCTGCGTCACGACGTGCATCACTTTTGAGCTAGGCACCACGCCCCCCCTGGCACCGATGGGGCAGGCGGCATGCCGATGCACGCTGGCGCCGCCGCGGCCGACTGCGGCGAGAATCCGGCACTTCTCTTTGCGCTCAGCCGCCTGAATCACGCCTCATGCCCGCCTCTCCAGACGTCGATCTCCTCATCATCGGTGCCGGTGCCGCCGGCCTCTTCTGCGCCGCGCAGGCCGGCCAGCTGGGCCTGCGCGTGCTGCTGATCGACCACGCCCCGCGGCTGGCAGAGAAGATCCGCATTTCCGGCGGCGGACGCTGCAACTTCACCAATCGCGAAGCTGGGCCGGCCAATTACGTGTCCGAGAACCCGCACTTCTGCCGCTCGGCCCTCGCCCGCTACACGCCGCAGGACTTCATCGCCCTGTTGCAGAAGCATGGCATCGGCTTCCACGAGAAGCACCGCGGCCAGCTGTTCTGTGACGACGGCAGCGAGCGCATCATCCAGATGCTCAAGGACGAGTGCGAGGCCGCCGGCGTGCAGCGCTGGCAGCCCTGCACCGTCGCCGCCGTTCATGCCCTGGCGCAGGGCTTCGAGCTCGAGACCAGCCAGGGCACGGTCCGGGCGCCCTCGCTGGTCGTCGCCTGCGGCGGCCTGCCCGTGCCCAAGATCGGCGCCAGCGACTTCGGCCTGCGCCTCGCCCAGCAGTTCGGCCACGAGGTGGTGACGCCCCGCCCGGCCCTGGTCCCGCTGACCTTCTCCGCCGAGAGCTGGGCACCCTTCGCCGAGCTGTCCGGGCTGTCGCTGGAGGTGGTCGTCAGTGCCGGCCAGGGCAAGCAGCGCACCCGCTTCCTGGAGGATCTGCTCTTCACCCACCGCGGGCTCAGCGGCCCCGCCATCCTGCAGATCTCGAGCTTCTGGCAACCCGGCCAGCCCATCGAGATCGACCTGCTGCCCTCGCTCGATCTGGCCGCCGCATTGCGCGAGGCCAAGGGAAGTAGCCGCAAGCAGCTGGGCAATGTGCTCGGCGAATGGATGCCTGCACGGCTGTCCCAGACCTGGCTGAAGCAGCAAGGGCTCGACGGCAGCCGCCCGATGGCCGAGTGCCGGGACAAGGACCTCGAGGCCCTCGCGCGCAGCCTCAAGCAATGGCAGCTCACGCCGGCGGGCGACGAGGGCTGGAAGAAGGCCGAGGTGATGCGGGGCGGTGTGAGCACGCGGGAGCTGAGTTCCCAGACGCTGGAGAGCCGGCGCCAGCCGGGCCTCTTCTTCATCGGCGAGGTCGTCGACGTGACGGGCTGGCTGGGGGGCTACAACTTCCAGTGGGCCTGGGCCAGCGCCCATGCCTGCGCCCAGGGTGCCCTCGCCCGCCAGCAGACCCTGGCGGCCGCTGGCGGGGTCAAATGAAGGGGAAAATGCAGCCCGGATACTGCAATAGTGGCAGGCCACAAAAACTGTGGCTATAATCCCCGTCTTTGCTAGCAAACCCGCGCGTCGATTCGGAAGCGGACTCCGGATACTTCCGCTTCAGAACACCACTGGCCAATCCTGGTCGGGGCAGTTCAGGCGAACACCGAGCGCACCTTGAAGGAACCATTGCTTCATGACCACCATTCGCGTCAAAGAAAACGAGCCGTTCGACGTGGCCCTGCGCCGCTTCAAGCGCACCATCGAAAAGCTGGGCCTGCTCACCGAGCTGCGTGCTCGTGAGTTCTACGAAAAGCCCACTGCCGAGCGCAAGCGCAAGAAGGCTGCCGCCGTCAAGCGTCACTACAAGCGCGTGCGCAGCATGCAGCTGCCCAAGAAGCTGTACTGAGCTTCTCGTTTTCTGGCGCCGTCAGGCGTCCATACGCTGCTGAAGGGGCTCCGGCTCCTTCAACAAAGCCCGCGCAGGACGCTGTCGCGGGCTTTTTTCATTCCGGCGCGGCTTTTGTCGTGACGTCGGTACGATCCCCCGGATCGACCCGGCCCAGGGCCCGCCCCTTTCCACGAGTTCCCATCATGACCCTCAAAGAACGCATCACCGAAGACATGAAGGCCGCCATGCGCGCCAAGGAAGCCGAGAAGCTCTCGACCATCCGCATGCTGCTGGCCGCCGTCAAGCAGAAGGAAGTGGACGAGCGCGTGGAGGTGGACGACGTGATGCTGGTCGGCATCGTCGACAAGCTCATCAAGCAGCGCAAGGACGCCATCTCGCAATACACGGCCGCTGCCCGCCAGGATCTGGCTGACAAGGAAGCCGCCGAGGTCGTGGTGCTCGAGGCCTACCTGCCGGCGCGCCTGAGCGAGGCCGAGATCCAGGCCGCCGTGAACGCCATCGTGGCGGAGCTCGGCGCCAAGGGCCCGGGCGACATCGGCAAGGTGATGGGCGCCGTCAAGACGCAGCTCGCAGGCAAGGCCGACATGGGCCTGGTCTCCGCCGCCGTCAAGAAGGCACTGGCCCCCTGATGCGCCGAGGGCCGGCCGGCGCCGTCCTCCAATGGCCCCGGCTGGCCCGACCTTCGTCCTCGCTCTCGAAAGCACCGCCATGACTCTGCCGCTCAATCCCCTGACGCCCGACTTCGCCGTTGCCCCTCAGCTGGAACCGGCGGCCATGGCCGATGCCGCCGCTGCGGGCTTCCGCAGCGTGATCAACAACCGTCCGGACGGCGAAGGCGGCCCCGGCCAGCCCAGCAGCGCCAGCATGGCTGCTGCTGCCGCCGCCGCCGGCCTGCAATACGCCCACCTGCCGGTGCAGGGCGGCTACCAGACCCCCGAGGAGATCGCGGCCTTCCGCGAGCTGCTCGCGACCCTGCCCGGCCCCGTGCTGGCGTTCTGCCGCTCGGGCGCTCGCTGCACCAAGCTCTACGTCGCCGCGACGCAGGGCTGATCCTTCCCCCGGAGGAAGACCCCCTCGGGGCTTTCCCTCATCCCAGGCTGAATTCAGGCAGCGTTCAGCGGGCAATCGATACAGTCCGGGCAAAGCCGGCAGGGCCCACCGCCCTCGCCCTTTTCCCAGGAACTGCCCATGAACGCCTTGATTGCCTTTGCGGAGGCCATCGACAGACTCAACGACCGCTTCGGCACCCTTGCCGAATGGGGCGTGCTGCTGTCCTGCCTCATCAGCGCGGCCAATGCCGTCGTCCGCTACGCCTTCGACTACAGCTCGAACGCCTTCCTCGAGATCCAGTGGTACCTGTTCGCCGCCTGCGTGATGCTGGGCGCGGCACAGGTGCTGCGCATCAACGAGCACGTGCGGGTCGACCTGGTCTACAGCCGCCTCTCCGGCAAGGCCAAGGTGCTGGTGGACCTCTTCGGCCTCACCGTCTTCCTGCTGCCGGTGATCGGCTACATGGCCTGGCTGTCCTGGGGGCTCTTCGTGGGCAAGCTCACGACCGGCATGCGTCCGGACGACACCCTCGCCGCGCTGGGCTTCCTGCCCTATGTCCACAAGCTGCTCGTCAGCGGTGAGGTCTCCAGCAATGCCGGCGGCCTGATCCGCTGGCCCGCCGTGCTGATGCTGCCGCTGGGCTTCGCCATGGTCTGGCTGCAGGGCGTGGCCGAGATCATCAAGCGCATCGGCTGGCTCAGCCACCGCTACAACATGGACACCCACTACGAGAGGCCCCTGCAATGATCAGCATGGAGCAATTCCCGCCCCTGATGTTCGCGGGGCTGATCGTCATCATGCTGATCGGCTTCCCCGTGGCGTTCTCGCTCGCCGCGCTGGGCCTCGGCTGCGGTCTCTTCGCCATCAGCCAGGGCTGGTTCCCGCCGGAGTTCATGGCGGCCCTGCCCCAGAACGTCTTCGGCATCCTCAGCAACGACCTGCTGCTGGCCATCCCCTTCTTCACGCTGATGGGCGCCCTGCTCGAGAAGTGCGGCCTGGCCGAGGACATGCTCGATTCCATGGGCCAGCTCTTCGGCCCCGTGCGCGGTGGCCTGGGCTACTCGGTGATCATCGTGGGCTTCATCCTCGGCGCCATCACCGGCACCGTGGCCGGCCAGGTGATCGCGATGGCCATGATCTCGCTGCCCGTGATGATGCGCTACGGCTACAACATGCGCTACGCCACCGGCGTGCTCGCGGCCTCGGGCACGATCACCCAGCTGGTGCCGCCCTCGCTCGTGCTCGTCGTGCTGGCGGACCAGCTCGGCCGGCCCGTGGGTGACATGTACAAGGGCGCCTGGGGTCCCTCGATCATCCAGGTGCTGATCTTCGCGCTCTACACCTTCGCGTTGTCCCGCATCAAGCCGGAGCACGTGCCCGGCGTGCCCAAGGAAGCCCGCACGCTGCAGGGCTGGGCCCTGTGGCGCAAGTGCCTGCGCGGCATCATCCCCTCGGCCGTGCTGATCTTTGCGGTGCTGGGCTCGATGGGCGGCCTGCCCGGCATCGACACCGCCATCTGCACCCCGACGGAAGCCGGCGCCATGGGCGCGGT
Source organism: Burkholderiaceae bacterium (assembly GCA_041906185.1). Lineage (GTDB taxonomy): Bacteria > Pseudomonadota > Gammaproteobacteria > Burkholderiales > Burkholderiaceae_C > Roseateles_B. Next base: position 134,093 of record JAYRJQ010000003.1, on the reverse strand, counting down.
GGGCGCCTTCGTGCTGGCCGCCCTGCACGGCCGCCTGAACTGGCCGCTCGTCAAGGGCACCATGATGGGCACGATGCGCATCACCGCCATGGTGGTGTTCATCCTGATCGGCTCGCGCACCTTCTCGCTCGTGTTCCAGGGCGTCGAGGGCGGGCACTGGATCGAGCACATGCTGTCCACGCTTCCTGGCGGCCAGGTCGGCTTCCTGGTGGTGGTCAACATCTTCATCTTCTTCCTGGCCTTCTTCCTCGACTTCTTCGAGATCGCCTTCATCATCCTGCCGCTGCTGGGCCCGGTGGCCGACAAGATGGGCATCGACCTCGTCTGGTTCGGCGTGATGCTCTGCGTGAACATGCAGACGAGCTTCATGCACCCGCCCTTCGGCTTCGCGCTTTTCTACCTGCGCGGCATCTCCGACACCCTGTTCAAGCAGGGCTCGCTGCCGCGCAAGGTCGAATCGAGCGACATCTACATGGGCTCCATCCCCTGGGTGTTCATGCAGCTGATCCTCGTGGCCATCGTGATCTTCTTCCCGGTCACCGTGACGGCCTTCCTCGACAAGGAAAAGCCCGTCGACATGGACCAGGCCACGCAGTTGCTGCAGGGCATGGACACGGGCAAGGAGCAGGACAAGGGCAAGGACGGCATGAGCGCCGACGACGCCAGCAAGCTCTTCGCGCCCGAAGCCGCCAGCGCACCGGCCTCCGCGGGCAGCGGTACGGCGGGCCCGGCGGCGGAGGACCCCAACGATGCGGTGCTGAGGGCGCTGCAGCAGGACGGCAAGAAGTAGTCCTGCCATTCGCCCAGGCAAGCAGGCCGGCCGGAGATCTCCCGCCGGCCTTTTTTCGTTCTTGTTCCTGTCTTTGTTCATGTTCACCCTTCCACGTGACCAGGTCCGATGGAGAGGGCCCCGGGATCATCCGCAGCTCAGGGGACCCTGGCACCGGCGCCTTTCTTCACAAGACGCGATGCCCCAGGCAACATGCGCCCCAAAAGGGAGAACGTCATGGAAAAGCCGGTATCCGCGTGGAGTCATGAGGTGGTGGTCCTGATGCCCCAGCGGCCGAGATCAGGCCGGGGTCTGGCGGCGGTCGAGCCCATCGGCCCGGCGCTTCAGGCGCTGCTGGACGAAGGTCGGGCCGAATCGGTCTTCCAGGCGGGCCGGCAGGTCAGTGCCGCCACGCCGGTCTTGCCCAAGGTCTACACCGTCAAGACCCTCGGCGAGGCGCAGACCCGCGATGTCCTCGAAACGCTGGCGGACGACATGAGCACGGCGGTCGTCTACGTCGCGCCGCCCAGGGGCGTGCTGGGGCGCTCCCCAGGCGCGAACATGGGTACCCAGTCCCCAGGCATGTCGCATTGGGGCATGCAGTACGTCGCCGCGGACACCGATCCGGTGGACGCCTCGGCCATCGCCATCGCCGTCGTTGACACCGGCGTCGACCGCCACCACCCGGACCTCGTGAATGCGATCGACGACTACGTCAACTTCTGCCTGGGCGAGTCGGACGACGACCTCCAGGGGCACGGCACGCATGTGTGCGGGATCATCGCCGCCACCGGCCAGGCGCCGACGGGCATGAAGGGCGCCTGCAATGCCCGCCTGCGCGTATTCAAGGGCATGGGCGTCAAATACAGCGCCACGGACTACTACCGCGCGCTGGGGGCGGCGATCGAAGGCGCCCGGATCGTCAACCTGAGCCTGGGAGGCCCCGACCACGACCCGGCCGAAGATCTGATCATCCAGCAGGGGCTCAACGGCGGCTCGCTGGTGATCGCCGCATCTGGGAACGACGGGGATGACGGCTCCTATCCCAACTACCCGGCCCGTCTGCCGGGTGTGCTGGCGGTGGGGGCCATCAACGAACAGGGGGTGCGCGCCGCCTTCAGCAACGCGGGTCCCCATCTCTCGCTGGTGGCACCCGGCGTGGACATCTGGTCCACCGTGCCGATGAAGGCCAGCTCGCTCTTCAAGAAGAGGACCCAGTACGCACCGTGCTCCGGCACGTCGATGGCCACCCCCTTCGTGAGTGCCATGGCCGCCCGGGTCGCGGCGGCGCATCCGGACCCCTCACCCGCAGCCACCATTCGTGACAACATTCCTGTCGAGCGATGCCCCGGCCAGACGGGAAAGACCGATGATCTGGGTTATGGCTGCGTGCATTGGAAGGGGCCTTTGGTCCTCTCCAACGCCTAGCAGTACAATCGCCCGATTCCCAGCCCATGGCCTATGCAGCAAGTGACCATCACTGTCAAGGTCCTTGAGAACGGCTCTCCGGTCAAGTCTCAGAGCCTCTGGCATCGCGTCTTCACGAAGTTCTGCGAGGACCTCGTGGCGTCGCATCGGGCCCAACGGGCACGGGCGAACGTCGTCTTCCCGGGCAATGACAACCCCGCCATGGCCTCGATCTACACGATCGAGGTGGAAGCCCCCCTCGGCATCGACGAGCCCCTTCGGCAACTCCAGGCGATGCCGGGCGTGCAGTTCGCCCATCGAGCGTCCAGCCGAGGCCCCCTGCCCGTCGCGGCACGCTGACGCCGCCGCGCGTCGCGCCTCCTCACTGCCCGCGTCCGCCGGCAAGTGCCCTGGGCCTCGCACCAGCGTTGGCACCCTCACCGATTTCTGATCCGCCACCGCAGGATGCGGCCGGGGTTGCTTCGGCACACGAGGCACCGATGCATGTCTGGCAAAGCCGGCGGGCCCTGCCCCTGCGCGCTCAGGCGACCGTCACAGCCCGCCGATGAAATAGCGCTTCAGGCCCGCCAGCACCATTTCCACGGCAATCGCGGTCAGCACCAGGCCCATCAGCTTTTCGATGGCCGAGACCACGGAATCGCCCAGCAGTTTGCGGATGCGGTCCGCGAGGATCAGCGTGAGGCCCGAGATCAGCATGGCGGCAGTCAGCGCGCCGATCCATTCGAGGATGCGGTCCGGCTGGCGCGAGGCCAGCAGCAGCACCGTGGCCATGGCGGACGGCCCGGCCAGCAGCGGCACGGCCAGCGGGAAGATCAGCGGCTCGCGCCCGGGCTCCAGGCCATAGGCCGACTCGCCCGAACTGCCGAAGATCATCCGCATGGCGATGATCAGCAGGATCACGCCGCCGGCCACCTCGAGCGAACGCTCGGAGAGGTGCATCACCCGCAGGAAACCATCGCCCAGGAACATGAAGGCGATGAGCACGAGGAAGGCGATGCTGACCTCGCGCAGGGCCACCTTGACGCGGCGTTCCTTGGGCACGCCGCGCATGATGGGGATGAAGATGGGAAGGCTGCCCAGCGGATCCAGCACCAGCAGGAGCAGGATCAGGGCGGAGAGAAAGCTGTGGTCCATGGGGCGGTATTGTCGGCGAGATTCCGCGCCAAACCTCGGGTTAACCACTAGCTCACGTGCCATCCTCACGAGAAGCTGGCTGCGATCATCCGGGCGCACGCCCCACCTCCTCCCTCGCGCCCATGCCCAACACTCCGCTCGACACCCTGGACAGCCGCATCGTGGAGATCCTCCAGCGCGAGGGGCGCATCGCCAACGTCGACCTTGCGGCCCGCGTGCAACTGTCTGCGCCCCAGTGCTTCCGCCGCGTCCGCGCCCTCGAGGAGCGCGGCGTGCTGCGAGGCTACCGGGCCGACGTCGAGCCGCAGTCCCTGGGACTCGGCGTGACGGCCTTCGTGAGCCTCAACATCGAGGCGCAGGCCTTCGTCCGCGTGAGGGACATCGAGGCGCTGCTCAAGGCCTTCCCCGAGATCCTCGAATGCCACACGGTCTCGGGGGACTGCGACTACCTGCTGAAGGTTGTGGCCGCCGACCTCAAGTCGCTCTCGCAGTTCCTCACGGACAAGCTCATGCAGCTGCCCGGCGTGGCCGACGTGCGCTCGATGATCTGCCTGGAGGAGATCAAGCCACCCTCCCCGCTGCCCGTGCGGTGAACGGCGCCCGGGTCGTGGGCAAGACCTGACCCCAGCTCCCCATCTGCTTCAGCCGTCTTCAGCCGACTTCAGCCGCGCGGATGATGCTGGGCGTGCAGCGCCTTGAGGCGCTCCCGCGCGACGTGCGTGTAGATCTGCGTGGTCGAGAGATCCGCGTGCCCCAGCAGCAGCTGCACGGCGCGCAGGTCGGCGCCGTGGTTCAGCAGGTGCGTCGCAAAGGCGTGGCGCAGGGTGTGCGGCGAGATGCTCTGCCGGATGCCCGCCTGCAGGGCGTACTTCTTGACGAGGCGCCAGAACATCTGCCGGCTCAGCGCCTCGCCATAGCGGTTCAGGAACAGCGCCTCCGGCTGCTGGCCGGCCGCGAGCTGGGGTCTCGCATCGCGCAGATAGCGCAGCAGCCAGTCCCGCGCTTCCTCGCCGAAAGGCAGCAGGCGCTCCTTGCTGCCCTTGCCCATGACCCGCATCGCCGCTTCCTTCAGGCCGACGTGAAGGGTCTTGAGCTCGACCAGCTCGCTCACGCGCAGGCCGCTGGCGTACATCAGCTCCAGCATGGCGCGGTCCCGCAGGCCGAAGGTGTCGTCCACATCGGGCGCCTGCAGCAGGGCCTCGACCTGCGCCTGCGTGAGCGTCTTGATGCTGCGCTGCAGGCGATGCGAGGGCAGCAGCTGCAGGGTCGGGTCTTGCCTCAGCCGCGCCTCGCGCAAGGCCCAGCGGTAGTAGCGCTTGAAGCAGCTCAGGCGCCGGTTGGCGCTGCTGGGCTTGCTGCCCTCATGGCGCGCGCTGATGTAGGCCTGCAGATCCGCCTGGCTGGCCTCGTCGAGGCTGCGCGAGAGTTCGGCATCGAGCCAGTCCGCCAGCAAGGCCAGGTCGCGCCCGTAGGCCTGGCGCGTGGCGGCGGACAGACCGTCCTCCAGCCACAGCGTCTCCAGGAAGAGCTCGGCGGCCTGGGCGCTGGCCCGGCGCACCGCGCTGTGCGGCGCCTCGGCCACCGCCCGGCGCGGAGCGGCCGGCTTGCGCTTGACGGACGAGGGCACGGGCCGGCTCAGTCCAGCTTGAGCTTCTGGGTCTCGACCACCTTCTTGTAGACCTCGTACTCGGCCTTGATCTGGGCGGCGAACTGCTCCGGCGTGTTGGCCACGATGATGGAGCCCGTGTCCTCGATGCGCTTGCGCACGTCCGGCAGCTCCAGCGTCTTCTTGACGGCGGTACTGACCTTCTCGACCACCTCCTTCGGCAGGCCCTTGGGCCCGTAGATGCCGTAGAAGGCCATGCGGTTGACGGGCTCGAGGCCCACTTCCTTGAACGTCGGCACCTGCGGCAGCTGGGCCAGGCGCTGGGGCGCGGCCACGACGATGGGAATCAGGCGACCGTCCTTGATGAAGGGCAGCGCCGAGGGCAGGTTGTCGAAGATCATCGGCACCTGGCCCGCCACGGTGTCGTTGAGGGCCGGACCGGCGCCGCGGTAGGGGATGTGCAACACGAAGACGCCCGCGAGCGACTTGTACAGCTCCATCTGCAGATGCCCGATGCCGCCGGTGCCCGAGGTGGCATAGCTGTACTTGCCCGGGTTCTTCTTCAGCTCGGCGAGAAAGCCCTTGTAGTCCCGCGCCGGGAAGCTGGGGTGCACGGCGATGATGTTGGGCGTGGCCGCCACGTTGATGATCGGCGTGAAGTCGGTCAGCGGGTTGTAGGGGATCTTGGGGTCGATGGCCGGATTGGCCGCCGTGGTCGAGACCGTCGCCATGCCCAGGGCGTAGCCGTCCGGGGTGGCCTTGGCCGTCTCGTTCGCCCCGACCTTGCCGCCGCCACCGGCCTTGTTCTCGACGACCATGGTCTGGCCCAGCGGGCCATTGATCTTCTCGGCCACCACGCGGGCCACGATGTCCGTCGTGCCGCCGGGTGCGAAGGGCACGACCAGCTTGACCGGCTTGGTCGGGTAGGCCTGCGCCAGGGCCAGGCCCGGCAAGGCCAGGGCCGCCATGGCCAGGGGAATGTGCTTGAGAATCGTGCGACGGCTCATGGGGCTCCTCTCGTGTCCTGCTGAAGGGAGCTGCCAGTCTAAGGCAGCCGGCAGCCCTTTCGATCGAACGGGACCATGCACCTGGCGCGCCTGCGCACAGCGCGACCCTGGGCGCTCGATGGCACCTGCGTGTCAGCGTCGCGTGGCCCCTTGCTGGCACACTCCCGCCCATGCCCGACCTGCTCCTGCTGCTGCCCGACCTCCTGCTCATCGCCGCCGGCTTCGGGCTGTGCCGCTGGACCTCGCTGGACCGCGCGGTGTGGGCCAGCGTGGAGCGGCTGGTGTACTACCTACTGTTCCCGGTGCTGCTGTTCAACTCGATCTCCCGCAGCCAGCTCCAGCCGGGCGAGACGCTGGCGCTCGCGGGCGCGGGCGTGGCGGTGCTGCTGTCGGGCGTGGCCCTGTCCTATGCGCTGCGTCTGTGGCCCGGCATGCACGCGCAGAACCACGCCTCGGGCGCGCAGGTCGCGTTCCGCTTCAACTCCTTCGTGGCGCTCGCGCTGGCCGAGCGGCTGCAGGGGGCCCAGGGCGTGGCGTGGATCGCCCTGCTCATCGCGCTGTGCGTGCCCCTGGCCAATGTGGCGGCTGTGTGGCCGCTGGCCCGGCACGGCGGGCATGGCTATCTGCGTGAGCTGACGCGCAATCCGCTGATCGTCAGCACCGTGCTGGGACTCGCGGCCCATCTGAGCGGCCTGCGCCTGCCGGAGCCGGCCGCGCTGAGCCTGCAGAAGATCGGCGTGGCCGCCCTGCCGCTGGGGCTGATGGCCGTCGGGGCGGGCCTGCGCTTCGGTGCGCTGCGCGACGCCCCGGGGCTGGCCGGTGCCCTGCTCTTCATCCGCCACGGTGCCCTGCCGCTCGTCGCGCTGGCGCTGATCCACGCGCTTGCCCTGCCGCCGGCCCAGGCCGCGCTGCTGATGGCCTTCGCGGCGCTGCCGACGGCCTCCAGCAGCTATGTGCTGGCCGTGCGCATGGGCGGCAACGGGCCCTTCGTCGCTGGGTTGATCACGCTGTCCACCTTGCTGGGCATGGTCAGCCTGCCCCTGTGGCTGCTGGTGCAGGCGCGTCTGGCGCCATAGCCCAGCGCAGGTGCTCGGCCAGCACCTCGTCCGCATCCGCCTGGGCCTGAGCGAGCGCCGCTGCCAGGGCCGCCCGCAGCGCCTCGCGGTCCTGCGGGGCCAGGTCTTGCCTCAGCGCATTGCCCATGGCCACCGAGAGATTGCGGCGCCAGCGCCAGTGCCCGATGCGGCGGATGGCCGAACCCTCCGTGCGGCGCAGGAACTCGGCCTCGTCCCAGGCCCAGAGCTGCAGCAGGTCCGGTGCGGTGAAGTGGGCCCGGGTGTCGAAGTCCGGCACAGGGCTGCGCTGCGCGAACTTGTTCCAGGGGCACACCAGCTGGCAGTCGTCGCAGCCGTAGATGCGGTTGCCCAGCTGCGGGCGCAGCTCGACGGGGATCGCGCCGTCATGCTCGATGGTGAGGTAGGAGATGCAGCGCCGCGCATCCACCCGGTAGGGCGCGACGATGGCCTGCGTCGGGCAGACATCGAGGCAGGCCTGGCACTGCCCGCAGTGGGCGGGCGCGGGCTCGCTCAGGGGCAGCGGCAGGTCGATGTAGATCTCGCCCAGGAAGAACAGCGAGCCCGCATCCCGCGAGAGCGTCAGCGTGTGCTTGCCCCGCCAGCCCAGGCCCGAGCGCGCGGCGAGCTCCACCTCCAGCACCGGCGCGGAGTCGGTGAACACGCGATGGCCGAGCGGCCCCACCCGCTTCGCCAGCCGGTCCGCCAGCTGCTGCAGGCGCTGGCGCAGCACCTTGTGGTAGTCCCGGCCGCGGGCATAGAGCGAGACCTGGGCGCGCATCGGGTCCGCGAGCCCCTGCCATTCGAGCCGGCGCCAGTCGGGGCCGAGGGCGGCGGGCAGGTAGTCCATGCGGGCAGTGAGGACGCGCACGGTGCCCGGCACCAGCTCGGCCGGGCGCGCCCGCTTGAGCCCGTGGCTGGCCATGTAGTGCATGCTGCCGTGGAATCCGGCCTCCAGCCAGGCGAGCAGGCCCGCCTCGGCGCTGCTGAGGTCGATGTCGGCCACGCCAATCTGTGAGAATCCCAGCTCATGCGCCCAGGCCTGCAATTCCTGCATGACCGCCTGGGGGTCGAGAGTCATCTGGGGAGTTTGCTGCATTTGGCCATTCTAGAAACCCGCGAGCTGCGTTGGCCCGACGAGGCCGCCTGCGAACGCTTTGCGCAAGACCTGGCACGGGCCCCGGGGCTGCTGGACGCCTCCATCGAGCTGCACGGCACCCTGGGCGCCGGCAAGACCACCCTGGTGCGCCACCTGCTGCGCGCGCTGGGCGTGCAGGGCCGGATCAAGAGCCCCAGCTACGCCGTCATGGAGAGCTATGACCTCGCCGACCATGGCAGCCAGGGCGTGGTGAGCCACTTCGACTTCTACCGCTTCGGCGACCCGCGCGAGTGGGAGGACGCCGGCTTCCGCGAGATCTTCACGAGCCCGGGGCTCAAGCTCTCGGAATGGCCCGAGAAGGCGGCCGGCATGCTGCCCGTGCCCGACCTCGCCCTGCACCTGGACATCGCCGAGGACGACACCCGCCGCTTGCGCCTCGAGGCCTGCACGCCGCGTGGCGTCGGCCTGCTGGGCGCCCTCCCCTCGGACACCACCCCATGAGCGCGCCCGCCCATCCCGCTGCCCATCCCGCCTCCCGCCGCAGCGCCCTGCGCCGCATGGGGGGCCTCGCCCTGGTGCTGCAGGCCCCGACGCAGCTGCTGGCGGGGCCAGGTCTTGCCACCATCGTCGCCGTGCGCATCTGGCCGGCGCAGGACTACACCCGCATCACCATCGAGTCCGACCGCCCCCTCGTCGCGCGGCACAGCCTCGTCAGCGGGCCGGACCGCCTGGTGATCGACGTCGACGACCTCGACCTCAGCCCGGGGCTGCGTGAGCTGCTGGGCAAGGTGCGGGCCGACGACCCCTACATCGAGGGCCTGCGCGTGGGGCAGAACCAGCCCCGCGTGGTGCGCATCGTGCTCGACCTCAAGCAGGCGGTGGCGCCGCAGGTCTTCACCCTGCAGCCCGTGGCGGCCTACAAGCACCGGCTGGTGCTGGACCTCTACCCGGTGCAGGAGCGCGACCCGCTGCTGGCGCTGATCCGCGAGAAGGAGGCGGCGGAGAAGGCCGCGGCACAGTCTGTGCAGGATGCGCTGGGCGAGCTGATCGCCAAGCTCGACAAGCCCGAATCGACCCGCCCGCCGGCCTCCACGCCGGCAGCGAGCGCGCCCGTGGTCATCGCTCAAAAGTCGCCCCAAACGCCGCCACAGCCGCCGCTCCCCGCCGCGTCGGCAGCCCCGACGCCCACCCCACCGCCGCTCACCAAGCAGCAGCTGGACCGCCTCATCGTCATCGCCCTCGACCCCGGCCATGGCGGCGAGGACCCCGGCGCCGTGGGCCCGAGCGGGCTCAAGGAGAAGGACGTGGTGCTGGCCATCGGCCTGAAGCTGCGCGACCGCCTGGACAAGCATCCCAACATCCGCGTGATGATGACCCGTGATGCCGACTTCTTCGTGCCGCTGCACGAGCGCGTGCGCAAGGCGCGCCGCGTGCAGGCCGACCTCTTCGTGTCGCTGCACGCCGATGCCTTCTTCACCCCACAGGCCCGCGGCGCCAGTGTCTTCGCGCTCAGCGACGGCGCGGCCAGCAGCGCGGCGGCCCGCTGGATGGCGGATCGCGAGAACGCCGCCGACCTGATCGGCGGCGTGAACACCAAGGTCAAGGACGCCTCGGTGCTGCGCACGCTGCTGGACCTCAGCACCACGGCACAGATCAAGGACAGCCTGAAGCTCGGCGGCGAGGTGCTCGGGCAGATCAGCCGGGTGGGCAAGCTGCACAAGCCGCGCGTCGAGCAGGCCGGCTTTGCCGTGCTCAAGGCGCCGGACATCCCCAGCATCCTCGTGGAGACGGCCTTCATCTCCAACCCCGAGGAGGAGGCCAAGCTCAGCAGCGAGGCTTACCAGACCCAGCTCGTGGAGGCCATCGCCACGGGCATCTCGCGCTACTTCGCCAAGAACCCGCCCCTGGCGCGCAACCGCAGCCTCACCTGACGCCGCGCCGTCGATGCCATGAAAAAACGGCGCCCGCGGGCGCCGTTTTGCATGGGGACTGCTGCCGCCTCAGGGCTTCTGCAGCGGCATGCCCAGCTGGTCCATCAGGAAGCTGAAGCTGTCGGTGCGCTCGGCGATCACCTCGCTGGTCGAGGAGCCCATGCCGTGGCCGGCGTTGGCGCTCGTGCGCAGCAGGATGGGCCGATCGGTGAAGGACGCGCCCTGGGCCGCCTGCAGCCGCGCGACCATCTTGCGGGACTGCATCGGGTTGACGCGGCCGTCGTGGTCGCCCGTGGTGAAGAGCACGGCGGGGTAGCGCGTGCCGTCCCGCACCTTGTGCAGCGGCGAGTAGCCCAGCAGCGCGCGGAACTGCGCCTCGTCCTTCACGGTGCCGAACTCGGTGATGTTGAAGGCGCCGTTGGCGTCCAGCTCCACCCGCAGCATGTCGTAGATCCCGACGGAGGCGTGCACCGCGCGGAACAGGTCGGGCCGCTGCGTCAGGGCCGCGCCCATCAGCAGGCCGCCGTTGCTGCCGCCCTGGATCGCCAGGCGCTCAGGCTTGGTGTAGCCCCGGGCGATCAGGTGCTCGGCCGCGCCGATGAAGTCGTCGAACACGTTCTGCTTGCGCGTGAGGTTGCCCGCCAGGTGCCAGGCCTCGCCGTACTCGCCGCCACCCCGCAGGTTGGCGATCACCATGACGCCACCGCGCTCCAGCCACACCTTGCGCAGGGCGTTGAAGCCTGGCGTCTGGCTGACGCTGTAGCCACCGTAGCCATAGAGCAGCACGGGATGGCTGCCGTCGAGCTTCAGGCCCTTGGGACGCAGGATGTTGAGCGGCACGCGGGTGCCGTCCTTGGAGGTGGCGAACTCGCGCAGCACCTCGACGTCGCTGAAGTCCACATTGGCCTTCTGTGCCAGCGCCGTGGCCTCCAGGTGGCCATCGGCGTGCACGCGGTACCAGGCCTGCGGCTGGGTGTAGCTCTGCACCGAGGCCAGCAGCTCGCCCTTGGCGCCCTTCACCAGCGCATCCACGCTGGCGATGGGCGGCAGCGGCATGACGTCGCTCTTGCGAGTCTTGAGGTCGAAGCGGCGCAGCTCCGAGGGGCCACCCAGCAGGTAGCTGAGGTAGAGGCGGCCGTCCTGCAGCTTGAACTGCGTCAGCGTGCCCTCGGCCTCCGGCACCAGGCGCTCGGCCTTGGCCAGGGGCTGGCCCAGCTTCAGGCGCAAGACCTGACCCTTGGGCGCGCCCTTCGTCGAGAGCAGGTAGAGCCAGCCGTCCGCGCTCGCCTGGACGCCCTTGACGCCGTCGGCGAAGTAAGAGAGCTGCTGCCAGCGCCCGCCCTTCTGCTGCAGCCAGAAGGCCTCCTCGCCGCCGTCGCCGTTGAGCACCTGGGCGATCTGCAGGCCCTTGGGCCCCGCCGCCAGGAAGGTCTCGACAATGCGGGGCAGGCCCTGGCCGAGCACGCGGCGATCACGGCTGAGGGGCTCGCCCAGGCGGTGGGTCCAGACCTCCTGGAAGAACATGGCGTCGGACTCCGGGCGCTCGCCCGGCGCGGGATAGCGCGTGTAGAGCAGGCCCTTGCCATCGGCATGCCAGCTCACGGAGCCGCCGCCGGTGGGGAACTGCACGCGCGGGATCACCACATCGATGGCCTTGCCGCTGGCAACGTCATACAGGTGCAGGCTGCCGCGCTCGCTGCCCTTCTCGCTGAGCGAGACGGCGATGCGCTGGCCGTCCGGCGAGGGCTGGAACCAGTCGATCGCCAGGCTGCCGTCGGCGGCGAGCTGGGTCGGGTCCAGCACGACGCGTTCGGTGCCGGGCTGGTCCGGGCTGTCCATCGTGACGATGCGCGGCTGCTGCCGGCCGGCCTCGAACTTGAGCGCGAACCAGCGCTGGCCATAGAGGCCCAGGCTGCCGTAGCCCGTCGGGCGCGAGCTGACGAGGTCCTTGATGCGCGCCGCCAGGGCCTCGCGGCCCGGGATGGCGTCGAGCCGTGCACGGGTCAGCGCGTTCTGCGCGGCCACCCACTGCTTCACCTCGGGGCTCTCGAAGTCCTCGAGCCAGCGGTAGTCCTCGCTGACGGCCGTGCCGTGGAAGGTGTCCTGCACGGCGCGCTTCTGCGTGGCCGGGTAGGCCGCATCCGCCGCGGCGGCCACGCCGGCGCCGGCCAGCCCGGCCAGGGCCAGGGTGGACAGCGCCATCCACCGCACGGCGCGGCGGCGAGAGGCCACAGGAACAAGAGTCGTGTGATTCATGGACGCATCTCCGGGAGATTCAATGAGGGGGCCGCGCTTCACTTGCCCAGCTCCGTGGGCAGGGGCGGTGCCTGCTTGAGGTCGACGGGCTTGTACGTCGCGAGGCGCTTCATGACCTCGGCGATGCCGGCATCGAGCTGGCTGTCCTGGCCGCGGTTGACGCCGATCGGGTCGAGATCGACGTCCATGTCCGGCACGGTGCCCTCGTTCTCGATCCGCCATTCGCCGTCCGGCGTGAAGAAGCGGAAGAAGGGCACGGTCAGGAAACCGCCGTCGATCAGGGGCGGATTGGCGGAGATGCCGATCAGCCCGCCCCAGGTGCGCGTCCCGATCAGCGGCCCGAGGCCCAGGCGGCGGAAGGCCCAGGGCAGGTAGTCGCCGCCGGAGCCGGCGTCCTGGTCGATCAGCATCACCTTGGGCCCGTAGACGGCGCTGCCCGGCGTGTTGAAGACCATGGCGTCACGGTCCTTCCAGCCCGAGAGGTAGGGCCGCTTGAGCACGTCGAGGATGTAGTTGGCCGCATGGCCGCCCCCGTTGCGGCGGTCGTCGATGATCAGCGCCTCCTTGTCGGACTGAGCGAAGAACTGGCGGTTGAAGTACTCGAAGCCGTTGCGGCCGGTGTCGGGCAGGTAGATGTAGCCGACCTTGCCGCCGGTCTTGGCCGCCACGTGCGCGCGGTTGGCCTCGATCCAGTCCCACTGGCGCAGCCCGCCGTCACGCCCGACGGGCTCGACGACCACCTGGCGGCTCTTCTCGCCGCGCGGGTTGTCGGCCACGGTCAGCGTGGTCTGCTTGCCGGCCGTGTTCTCGAAGGCGCGGAAGAAGTTCTGGCCCGCCGCCAGCGGCTGGCCGTTGACGGACAGGATGTAGTCCCCGGCCTTCACGTTCAGGCCGGGCATGGCCAACGGCGCCTTGAGGAAGGGGTTCCAGCGGTCACCGGTGTAGACCTTGCTCAGGCGCCAGCGGCCCTCGTGCGGCTCGACGTCCGCCCCGAGCAGGCCCACGCTGACCGGGGCGTCCGAAGGCATGTCGCCGCCGCCCACGTTGTTGTGCGCGACCTGCAACTCGCCGATCAGGTCCGAGAGGATCTCGTTCAGGTCCTCGCGGCGCTGCACGTGGGCCAGCAGCGGCTGGTAGCGCTTGTAGACGGCGTCCCAGTCCAGGCCATGCAGGTTCGGCGCATAGAAGTACTCCTTCTCCATCCACCAGACCTCGTTGAAGATCTGCTGCCATTCCTCGCGGGGCTGGATGCGGGTGCGCAGGCCGCTCTGGTCCAGGGCCTTCGGGTCGGGCTTGTCCCCCGTGTCCGCCACCTCGAGCTTGCCCTTGGGCAGCTCCAGCAGCAGCTTCTTGCCGTCGGCGCTGAGGCTGGCGCCGTTCACGCCGGCCTTGACCGACTTGGCCTTGCGCTCCTCCATGTCGAAGCGGAACAGCTCGGCCTGGCCGCCGGTCTCGGCCTCGGGCCCGTCGTTGGACACGCCCTGCTGGCGGCGGTCCAGGTAGTAGAGGCTGCCGTCCGCCGCCACCATCAGGCCGGCGTAGAAGCGCTCGGGCACCGGCAGCGGCACGAAGCGCTGCTGCAGGCCGGCGATGTCGATGCGCGTCGGCTTCACGGCGGGGCGGGCCTTGTCGTCCGGCTTGGCGTCGGCCTTCGTGTCCGGCTTGGCGTCAGGCTTGGCATCGCCCTTGCCCTCCGTCTTGGCGTCCGGCTTGGCATCCGACTTGGGGCCCTCCTCCTCCGCCGTCTTGGGCCACAGGGGCGAGCGCCCCTCGCTGGACAGCACGGCGGCATAGAGACCCAGGCGCAGCGGCTGGTCCTCGACGGTCATGTCCAGCCCGACCTGGCGCGGGCCCGCGTTCACGGAGGCCGCGAAGTACAGCAGGTCTCCCTTGGGCGAGAAGGCCGGCCAGACGGCGTGGGCCAGGCCGTCGCTGATCATGTGCTGCTGGCCGGTCTGGAAGTCGTGCAGGTGGATCTGGCTGAGCTGGTTCGCGCCGACGACGGTGTAGGCCATCCAGCGGCTGTCGGGCGAGAAGCTGACCTCGAACTGGCTGCGGCGCGGCGTCTTCGCGACCGGCTTCAGCGCCTTGGCGTCCGTCTCGAAGACGTAGAGCTGCAGGTGGTTGTCCTGCAGCACGAGGCGCTTGCCGTCGGGCGACCAGTCCAGCAGCGTGAAGTAGCCGGCCGGCAGCGCATGGGCCTCGCGCTTGCCGCCCGCGGCGGGCTCGGCGAGCACCAGCTCATGCTTGAAGCCGGCATCGCGCAGCCAGGCCATCTGCTTGCCGTCGGGGCGCCACAGGGCGTCCTTCTCCCGCACGCCGGACGTCCCGGTGAGGTTCTGCGTCACGCCGTCCTTGACCGGCACGCTGAAGACCTCGCCGCGGGCCGTCACCAGCACGCGCTTGCCTGTGGGCGAGAGCTGGGCGCCTTGCAGCGCGCGGCTCGCGTCCTTCCACTGCTCGCGCGTCTGGGCGCCGGCCACCGGCAGCGTGATGCGCAGGGTCAGGTCTTGCCCCGACTTCAGGTCCAGCTGGTGCAGGCTGCCGCCCATCTCGTAGACGACGGTGCTGCCGTGCAGGCTGGCGCTGCGCACGTCCCAGCTCTTGCTGCGGGTGAGCTGGCGCAGCTGCTGGGTCTTGCCGTTCCAGCTGATGAGGTTGGCGGCGCCATCGTTGCGGTCGGAGATGAACACCAGCTCGTCGCCGTGCCACATCGGGCTGTGGTCGGTGGCGCGCACATGGGGCACCTTGTCGAGCTGCTGGGTCTTGAGGTTGATCACCCAGATCGGCGGCGTGGCGCCCCCGCGGCTCTGGCGCCAGCCCGCGGCGCCCTCGTGAGCCTTGCGGTTGGGGCGGTAGGCGAGGCGCTCGCCGTCGGCATGCCAGGCGCCCTCGAAGGCGACGGCCTTCATCAGCTTGTGCTCCGGGCCACCCTCGACGGCCACCTCGAAGAGCTGGTTGCTGCGGCTGTTGGCGACCTCGCGGGCGGAGGAGAAGAGCACGCGCTTGCCGTCGGCGCTCCAGCCGTTGACGACGTCGGCACCTGGGTGCCAGGTCAGGCGGCGCGGCTCACCGCCCTCGGCGGGCATCACATAGACGTCCGGATTGCCGTCGTAGTTGGCCGTGAAGGCGATCCAGCGTCCGTCCGGCGAGAACTTGGGCGCGTACTCCGCCGCGGCCTGGCTGGTCAGCTGGCGCGGTTCGCTGCCATCGCGACGGGCCACCCAGAGGTCGCCGCCATAGACGAAGGCCAGGCGATCCGCCGACAGGCTGGGCTGGCGCAGCAGCAGCGTGTCCGCCTGGGCAGCACCGGGCAGCGCCAGGAGTGCGGCCGCCGAGGCCAGGGCCCAGTTCAGGGGTTTGAGGGCAAAGGTCTTCATTCTTGTCTCCGTCCTTGCTGTCACGGCCGCCCGGGTCGGGCCGGCCACCGTCGCTCAAAGCCGAAACCCGGGGATTGCCCGGGTTTCGCACCATTCAAGAAGAGATCCGCTCAGGCCGCCTTGCGCAGCTTGCTGCGCAGACCGCCGGCGATCACCAGCAGGCCCGGAATGACGATCATCGCCCAGATGATCTTTTCCAGGTTCTGCTTCACCCAGGGTACGTTGCCGAAGAAGTAGCCGACACAAGTCACCCCCACGACCCACAACAGCGCCCCGCCGACGTCATAGGCGGTGAACTTGCGGCGGCTCATCTGCGCCACGCCTGCGACGAAGGGCGCGAAGGTGCGCACGAAGGGCATGAAGCGGCCGATGACCAGGGCGACGCCCCCGTGGCGCTCGTAGAACTCGTGCGCCTTGTCGAAGGCGGCGCGGTTGAAGAAGCGCGAGTTCTCCCACTGGAAGACCTTGGGGCCGAAGAAGCGGCCGATGGTGTAGTTGGTCTGGTTGCCGGCCACCGCGGCCAGCACCATCAGGCCGATGCACAGCTTGAGGTCCAGCATGCCGGTGCCGCACATCGCACCGACGATGAAGAGCAGCGAGTCCCCGGGCAGGAAGGGCATGACCACGAGGCCCGTCTCCACGAAGATGATCACGAAGAGCAGCACGTAGATCCAGGTGCCGTAGGCCAGCACGAAATCGTTCAGGTAACGATCCACGTGCAGGATGAAGTCGATGAGCAGGGCGAGGAATTCCATGGGCGGCGATTATGGCGGCGCGGCGATGGACGGCGCCCCCGGCCGGGCGCCGCGCGGCTCCGTAGAATCCCCCGCCATGTCCCAGATGTCCGCGATGCCGCCCTCCCCCAGCCCCACCGAGAGTTCCCCCCCGATCCGCCGCGAGATCCGGGAGCTGCCCGACGAGCTGATCAGCCAGATCGCCGCCGGCGAGGTCGTCGAGCGTCCAGCCTCGGTGGTGCGCGAGCTGGTGGACAACGCGCTGGACGCAGGCGCGACGCAGATCAACATCAAGCTGATGGCCGGCGGCGTGCGCGCCATCGTCGTGGAGGACGACGGCCTGGGCATCCCGCCCGCCGAGCTGCCGCTGGCCCTCAAGCGCCACGCCACCAGCAAGATCCGCTCGCTCGATGAGCTGGAGTCGGTGTCCACGATGGGCTTCCGGGGCGAGGCGCTGGCCGCCATCAGCTCCGTGGCCGAGATGGCCGTCGCCACGCGCTGCGAGGGCGCGCCGCATGCGCATCGCCTGGAAGCGCGCACGGGCGAGCTCAAGGTCGCGGCACGCTCGCGCGGCACGAGCGTCGAGGTGCGCGAGCTGTTCTTCAACACGCCCGCCCGCCGCAAGTTCCTCAAGACGGACGCCACGGAGCTGGCGCACTGCCTGGAGTCGGTGCGCCGCCATGCCCTCGCCCGCCCGGACGTGGGCTTTGCCGTGTGGCACGAGGGCAAGCTCGTGGAGCAGTGGCGCGCCGGCCCGGCCGAGCAGCGCCTGCGGGACGTGCTGGGCGAGGACTTCTTCGGCAGCAGCCGCGCCGTCTATGCCGAAGCAGGCCCGCTGCGCATCTACGGCCGCGCCGGCCTGCCCGAGGCGGCACGCAGCCGCTCGGACATGCAGTACGTCTACGTCAACGGCCGCTATGTGCGCGACAAGCTCATCGCCCACGGCATCCGTTCCGCCTACGAGGACCAGCTCCATGGCAGCCGCCAGCCGAGCTATGTGCTCTTCATCGACATCGCGCCCGACCGCGTGGACGTGAACGTGCACCCGACCAAGATCGAGGTGCGCTTCCGCGACGGCCGCGAGATCCATCAGCAGGTCCGCTACGCCGTGCAGGACGCGCTGGCGCTGTCCCGCGCGCAAGTGGACGAATCCCGGGGCGAGGCGCCGGCCGACGCCTCGGCCCTGGCCAGCCCGCAGGCCGCGGCCGCCTTTGCCGCGGCCGTGCCGGGTGAGCGCCCCGGGCCCGGCCAGCCGCCGGCCTGGTTCCAGGCGCCCGCCGCCGAAGCGCGCCCGGAGGCCCCGCGCCTCTACAGCGGCACGCCCAGCTGGCGCAGCAACACGCAGTCCAGCCTGGGCCTCGGCGAGGTGCAGGCGCTGTACGCCCCGGAGCGCCCGATTCCGGCCTTCCCGGGCAGCGCGGGCGCCGCCGGCGTCCAGCCCGCATCGGTCGCTGCCCCGTCCGCCCCGGCCCCGCTGCCGGCCGGCGACTGGCCGCTCGGCCGGGCCATTGCGCAGATCCAGGGCGTCTACGTGCTCGCCGAGAACGCCCAGGGCCTGGTGATCGTGGACATGCACGCCGCGCACGAGCGGGTGGTCTACGAGCGCCTCAAGGCCGCGCTGGGCGAGGCCCGCATCGAGACGCAGCCGCTGCTGATCCCCGTGACCTTCGCGGCCACGCCCACGGAAATCGCCACCGCCGAGGCGCAGGCCGAGACGCTGAACCGGCTGGGGCTGGACCTCTCGCCGCTGTCGGCCCAGGTGCTGGCCCTGCGCTCGCGCCCGGCCCTGCTGTCCGGCGGCGACGTGGTGGAGCTGGCTCGCGGCGTCCTGGCCGAACTGGCGCAGTACGACGCCAGCCATGCCATCGAGCGCGCCCAGCACGAGATCCTGGCCACCATGGCCTGCCACGGCGCCGTGCGGGCCAACCGCCAGCTCACCCTGGACGAGATGAACGCCCTGCTGCGCGACATGGAGCGCACCGAGCGGGCCGACCAATGCAACCACGGCCGCCCCACCTGGCGCCAGCTCACCCTGCGTGAGCTGGACGCGCTGTTCCTGCGCGGCCGCTGAGCGGATGAGCGGATGAGCGGGCATGGTCGCCCGCGCGTCGCGCCGCCCGGCCGTGGGCCCGGGCGCCAAAACCCGGTCGCACCACACGCCCGGCGCGGGACGGACACCAAGGAAAACCCGGATTCGGGCGCGGTCCATGGTCCAATACGCCCTTGCTAAGAAAGTCTCGTTCATGGCCACCCTGACCCTGAAGAAAAAGCCCGCCGGTGACAGCACCAGGACGGGCAAGTCCGGCGACCGCCGCCAGCCGCTGCGCGGCACCGGCGTCTCCCGCACCCGCCCCACTCTGTCGCAAGCCCAGACGCAGCGCGCCGAGCGCCAGGCCGCTTATGAAGAGCGCCGCGGCGGGGAGTCGCAGGGCCAGCGCCGTGACGGCGCGCCGGGGCGTCCCGGCAAGCCGGGCGGCTCCTTCGGCGGGAAGCCCTTCCGCCATGACGGCCCCGGGGCCGGGCGGGATCGTGGCGAGCGCGGGGCCCACGGCGGCCCGCGCGGCGGTGAACGCGGCGGTTTCCGGAACGACGATGACCGTCGCTTCGAGGGACGGGGCGACAGCCGCGGCGGCCATCGCTTCGAAGGGCGCGGCAATGACCGGGGAGACCGTCGTGGCGACGGTCGCTTTGAGGGCCGTGGCGGCCCGGGCTGCGGCTTCCGCCCCGATCCGCGCCGTGATTCGCGTGACCCGCGTCGTGAGCCGGACTCGCGCGACGGCCGTGGCGGCTTCCGACCGGATCACCGTCCCGATCACCGCCCTGCCCCCCGCTTTGACCACCGCGACGGCCCCCGTGGCGCACCCCGTGGCGAGTTCCGCCCGGGGGATCGCCGCGACGACCGCCGTCAGGACCCGCGAGAGGGTCGCAACGAATTCCGTCATGAAGGTCGCCACGAAGGTCGCGGTCAGTTCCATGGCGCCGACCGAGGCCCGCGTCGCGACGACTTCCGCGACAACTTCCGCGATGACCGCCGTCCCCACGGCGCCCGCCAAGATGCCGGCCGCGGCCCGATGCGGGACCGCGACGAGCGCCACCCCGGTCCGGCCCGCGGGCGCGACACCGCCTCGCGCCCGGATCAACGCCGCCAGACCGCCCTGCGCTCGCACCCCGAGCAGGCGCCGCGCGTCCCGCAGCCCGCGCCCGAGCGCAGCAACACCACCGAGGGCGAGCGCCTCTCCAAGCGCATGAGCGAGCTCGGCCTGGCCTCGCGCCGCGAGGCCGACGAATGGATCGCCGCTGGCTGGGTGAAGGTCGACGGCCGCCTGGCCAATCTGGGCGAGCGCGTCGGGCCCGAGGCCCGCATCGAGGTCGATCCGGCCGCGCGTGAGCAGCAGGCCCAGCGCGTCACCATCCTCATCCACAAACCCATCGGCTATGTCTCCGGGCAGGCCGAGGACGGCTACGAGCCGGCCTCCGTGCTGATCAAGAGCGACACGCACTGGAAGGACGACCCCTCGGGCATCAAGTACCACATCGGCCACACGCGCTTCCTGGCGCCGGCCGGCCGTCTGGACATCGACTCCACCGGCCTGCTGGTGCTGACGCAGGACGGCCGTGTCGCCAAGCAGCTGATCGGCGACGACTCGACGATCGAGAAGGAATACCTGGTGCGCGTCGAGTACGTCGGCATCAACGGCGTGAAGAACGAATCCGGTCAGCTCGGCGAGGACGGCCTGGCGCTGCTCAACCACGGCCTGACGCTGGATGACGTCGAGCTCAAGCCGGCCAAGGTGAGCTGGGCCAACGAGGACCAGCTGCGCTTCGTGCTGCGCGAGGGCCGCAAGCGCCAGATCCGCCGCATGTGCGAGCTGGTCGGCCTCAAGGTGACGGCGCTGAAGCGCGTGCGCATCGGCCGCATCCCCCTGGGTCACCTGCCGGCGGGCCAGTGGCGCTTCCTGGCGCCCTGGGAAAAGTTCTGACGCCGGCGGCCATGCAGTTCAAGCCCATTTGCCTGGCCGGCCCCACCGGCACCGGCAAGACGGCCTGTGCGCTGAAGGTGGCCGAGTACCTGCCCATCGAGATCATCAGCGTGGACTCCGCGCTGGTGTATCGGAGCATGGACATCGGCACCGCCAAGCCCACGGCGGCCGAGATGGCGGCGGTGCCGCACCATCTGATCGACATCATCGATCCCCTGGATGCCTACTCCGCTGCCGAGTTCGCCCGCAGTGCCCAGCAGCTGGCCGACGACATCCTGGCGCGCGGGAAGCTGCCGCTGCTGGTCGGCGGCACGATGCTGTACTTCAAGGCGCTGTTCGATGGCCTCTCGCCGCTGCCGCAGGCCGACGAGGCCGTGCGCCGCGAGATCGACGCCCGTGCCGCTGAACAAGGCTGGCCGGCGCTGCATGCGGAGCTCGCGCAGGTGGACCCGGTGACTGCCGCCCGCCTGGCGCCCAACGATGCCCAGCGCATCCAGCGGGCGCTGGAGGTCTTCCAGCTCAGCGGGCAGCCGATGTCCGCGCTCCATGCCCAGGAGGCGCGCACGCCGGGCGTGGACTGGCCGCTGATCTCGCTCGAGACCGAGGACCGCGCCTGGCTGCACCGCCGCCTGGAGCAGCGCTTCGCGCAGATGCTCGAGCAGGGCCTGGTGGACGAGGTGCGCGGCCTGCGCGCCCGGGGGGATCTGCACCTGGGTCTGCCGTCCATGCGCTGCGTGGGCTACCGCCAGGTCTGGGAGGCGCTGGATGCCGACCGCTTCGGCGACCTGCAGGCGCGCGGCGCCGCGGCCACTCGGCAGCTGGCCAAGCGCCAGATCACGTGGCTGCGCGCCATGCCGCAGCGCCTCGTGCTGGACTGCCAGTCGCCTCAGGCACCGCTGCACCTGTTGGCCCAGCTGCAGCGCCTGCTGGGCGCCTGATCAAGGCCGCCCTCAGAGCGCGTAGCTGGAGTGCCCCGGCTGCAGCCCGAGCTTGGCCCGCACGCAGTTGCGGCCGGCGGCCTTGGCGCTGTAGAGCGCCTCGTCGGCATCGTGGATGAGGTGGTCGAGCGTCAGGTGCTCGTACTGCAGCGAGGCCACGCCGAGGCTCACGCTCACCGGCACGTCCCGCCCGTCCCAGTCGAACTGCAGCTGCTCCACGCGCTCGCGCATGCGCTCGGCCACGTCCAGCGCGCCGAGCGGGTCGGTGTGCGGCAGGAAGACGGCGAACTCCTCGCCGCCGAAGCGCGCCAGCACGTCGGCCTGGCGCAGTGTCTCGCCGCTCACGCGGGCGATCTCGCGCAGCAGGCGGTCCCCGCAGAGGCTGCCGTGGGTGTCGTTGACGCGCTTGAAGTGATCCACGTCCATCAGCAGCAGCGCGCAGTCCATGTTGTAGCGCTTGGCGCGGGACCACTCGCGGTCCACGGTCTGCATGAAGTGGCGGCGGTTGAAGGTGCCCGTCAGCGGGTCCAGCGTGGCGTGGTGGTTGACGCGGGCCCGGGCCTGGTCCTGGAACTGCACGAGCCGCAGGAAGAGGTAACCGAAGACGGCGGTGATGCCCAGCGCGCAGGCCGAGGCGCAGACCGCCGCCACCAGGCGGTCCCCGCGGCCGATCAGGCTGATCACGAGCTGCGAAAGCGCCAGGGACAGCACCCACACCACGCCGCACAGCATCACCAGGCCGGACCCCACACCACGTCGGGTGACGAACTGGCCGAACCACGGCAGCCAGGCAGGGGCAACGGGTTCGAGGTCGGGCGGCGGCGTGGACATGAACGGACGGGGTGGTGAAACAGCAAACCAGCGGGGCGGACACTGCAGGCGATATTGCAGCACACTCCGCGACCGTCCCGCACGTGCCGTGTCGGCCTGCACCTTGATCGAGGGGCTCTGCATTCCCGGCTTGCGCGGCGGCCCGCCCAGTGCTTGCCTTGCCAATTGTCAAGCTGCGGGCGCGCCGCTCAGGGGACACTGGCACCAGAACCGAGGAGACACCGCATGCTGCCCACGCCCCCTTCGAGCGCTCCCGCGCGCCCGCCCCTGCTGCAGGACCTGGAGCAGGCCGTCGACCAGATCCTGGCCCGCGTGCCGGGGGACATCGTCATGGCCATCCCGCTGGGCCTGGGCAAGCCCAACCCGCTGGTCAATGCGCTGTACCGCCGCGTCCGCGCGCTGCCGCAGCGGCGCTTGACGATCTTCACGGCGCTCTCCCTCGAGAAGCCCGTCGGCAAGAGCGACCTCGAGCGGCAGTTCCTCGAACCGCTCGTCGCGCGCGTGTTCGCCGACTACCCGGACCTCGACTACGTCAAGGACCACCGCGCCCAGACGCTGCCGCCGAACATCGCCGTGCACGAGTTCTTCCTGAAGACGGGCGACTACCTCGGCAACCCCGTCGCGCAGCAGGGTTTCGTCTGCACCAACTACAGCTTCGTGGTGCGGGACATGGTCCGGCTCGGCGTGAACCTCATCATGCAGGCCGTGGCCTGCCGCGATGCAGAGGCAGGCAGCGATGCGGGCCCGCAGCTGTCCCTCTCCTGCAATCCGGACCTGAGCCTGGACCTCATCGAGCAGCTGGCCGCACTCGGCCGCCAGCCTTTCACGGTGGCCATGGTCAACCGCCAGCTGCCCTTCATGACCGGGCCGGCGCTGGTGCCGCCGGGCTATGTGGACCTCGTGGTCGAGACGCCCGAGACCAGCCACCAGCTCTTCGCCCCGCCCAATGCCGCCATCGGCTGGGCGGACTACGCCATCGGCCTGCATGCCGCGAGCCTCGTGAAGGACGGCGGCACGCTGCAGATCGGCATCGGCTCGCTGGGCGATGCCATCGCGCAGGCGCTGATCGTGCGGCACACGCGGCCAGCGGCCTTCCGGCAGATGCTGGCCGGGCTGGGCTGCCAGGACGTCGCCGCGCGCGAGCTCGCGCCCTTCGAGCAGGGCCTCTACGGCTGCTCGGAGATGTTCGTCAACGGCCTGCTGCAGCTCGTCCGCGCCGGCATCATCAAGCGGCAGGTCTTCCAGGACGAGGCCCTGCAGCGCCTCGCGCTGGCCGGCCGCCTGGGCGAGACGCCCACCGTCGCCGCGCTGCAGGCGCTGTGCGAGATGGGCGCCGTGGAGCTGCCTCTGGGCGCCCGCGCGCTGCAGCACTGGCAGGCGCAGGGCCTGCTGCGGGACACGCTCACGCCCGACGCCGCCCGCGCTCTGCCCTCGGACCTCGACAGCCCCGCCGCGCTGCAGGCCTGGGCCGCCGCGCTCGGCCCGCAGTGGCGCCAGCGCGCCCTGCTGCACGGCGGCTTCTTCCTCGGCCCGCGGGACTTCTACCAGACCCTGCGCGACCTCGACGAGCCGCTGCGCGCGCAGATCGCCATGACCCGCATCGGCTACATCAACGAGCTCTACGGCGATGGCCTGGGCAGCGAGACGCTCAAGCGCCTGCAGCGCCGCGACGCCCGCTTCATGAACACGACGATGAAGATGACGCTGCTCGGCGCCGCCGGCTCCGACGCGCTCGAGTCCGGACAGGTCGTCTCGGGCGTCGGCGGGCAGTACAACTTCGTCGCCATGGGCCACGCGCTGCCGGACGCTCGCTCGGTGCTCATGCTGCGCGCCACGCACGAGAACCACCACGGGCTCACCAGCTCCATCGTCTGGAACTACGGCAACGTGACCATCCCCCGCCATCTGCGGGACGTGGTGATCACCGAGTACGGCGTCGCGGACCTGCGCGGCCGCACGGACACCGAGGTGGTGCAGGCGCTGATCCGCATCGCGGATTCGCGCTTCCAGGAGTCCCTCGTGCGCGAGGCCCAGGCGCACGGCAAGCTAGCCGCCGACTGGCAGCTGCCCGAGACCTGGCGCCAGAACCGCCCCGAGGCGCTGCGCGAGCAGCTGCGCCCCTGGCGCAACGAGGGCGTGCTGCCGGACTTCCCCTTCGGCACGGACCTCACGGACGACGAGCTGAAGATCGTCCGCGCCCTCAAGAAGCTCAAGCACGCCAGCACGCATCCCGTCGAGCTGGTCGGGCTCATCCTGCGCAGCCTGCAGGGCGTCCCGGAGGTGCCGGAGGCCTACCTGGAGCGCCTGGGCCTCGACCAGGCCAACAGCTTCAAGCAGCTCTTCCTCAAGCGCCTGTTCGCGGCGAATCTCTGAGGCGCGGATGCCTGCGCTGGCCGGGCGCCGAAATGTCTTGCCATGGGAGCAATTCTGGAATTAAAGTGATATCACATTAATTCACAGGAGGGCCTCATGAGCACAGATCGTTCGACCCCGGTTCAAGCCCGCACGGCCGAATGCCGCGCCTACGCCACCAACGGCTACCTCGCCCTGCTGGGCATGCTGGGCCTGTGGGTGCTGGCCGCCGTCATGGCCGCCGGCGCCCATCAGCTGATCGGCGCCGTGCTGAGCCTGCTCCTGTCCGGCCTGGTTGCGGCGGGCCTGTACATGCAGCAGCCCAACGAAGGCCGGGTGATGACGCTGTTCGGCCGCTACATCGGCACGGACCGTGAGCCCGGCCTGCGCTGGGCCAATCCCTTCGCCGGCAAGCAGCGCCTCTCGCTGCGCTCGCGCAACCTCACCTCGCCCACGCTGAAGGTCAACGACAAGCGCGGCAATCCCATCGAGATCAGCGCCGCCGTGGTCTGGCGGGTGAGCGACACGGCACAGGCGCTGTTCGACGTCGACAGCTACGAGACCTATGTGCAGATCCAGGCCGAGGCCGCGCTGCGCCACACCGCCAATCTCTATGCCTATGACGACGGCGAGGACCTCCATCCCGGCGAGACCACGCTGCGCGCGGGCCAGGACGAGGTCGCCGCCGCCATGAAGGCCGAGCTCCAGGAGCGCTTCGCCGCGGCCGGCGTGGAGGTGCTGGACGCCAAGCTCACCCACCTCGCCTACGCCCCCGAGATCGCCCAGGTCATGCTGCGCCGCCAGCAGGCCGAGGCCATCATCAGCGCCCGCCAGCGCATCGTGCACGGCGCCGTGAGCATGGTGGAGTCCGCGCTCAAGGGCCTGTCGGAGCGCGAGATCGTGGTGCTGGACGACGAGCGCAAGGCCGCGATGGTCTCCAATCTGCTGGTGGTGCTGTGCTCCGACAAGGACACCCAGCCCATCGTCAACGCCGGCACGCTGTACAACTGAGCGCCGGGGACGCGCCATGACCCGCCTGTTCCGCGCCTGCCTGAGCATCGGCTGGCTGCTGTACCTGGTCTCGCTGCCTCTGTCCTGGCCGCTGCTTCCGGCGTTTGTCGGCGACAACGGCATGGCGGTGCCGCGCACGGTCTTTGTCCTGCTGATGCTGGTCCTGATGGGGCCCCTGCCCTGGATGACGAGCGGCCGCATGCGGCGCTGGCTGAAGGCCCACCCGTCACTGCTGAGCATTCCCAACAAGGCGTACTGGCTGGCCCCGGCTCGCGCGGAGCAGTCCTGGGCGCGCCTTGAGGGCCATGTGCTCGCGATCAGCGCCATGGTGCTGCTGGCGATGGCCGTGAGCCACTACCAGCTGGTGGCCCGTGCGCAGGGCTGGTGGTCGCTGCCACCCACAGGGCTGGACTGGGGGGCGGCCCTGTGGACTGGCCTGATGCTGGCCCTTGTGCTGCTGCAATTCCGCCAGTGGCACGTGTCTGAATCAGCCCTCAAGGAAGACACGCACCACGGGCCGCAGGTGGCAAGCGACAGCAGAGCGCAGCGGCCGCAGTCCGTTCGACGCCCCAACTCACCGGGGGTGCCACGGCATGGCCAGCGCCGCTAAGAAGAGCTTCCTGCTGCGGCTCTCGCCCGAGCTGTGGGACGAGATCGAGCGCCTCGCCGCGCGCGAGCTGCGCTCGAGCAATGCCCAGATCGAGTACCTGCTTCGCGAGGCGCTGCAGCGCCGGGGCGTGAAGCTCGACGCCGCGCCGGTGGCGAAGCGCGGCCGGCCGCCCAAGCCCCCGGGCGAGCCCGAAAGCACCGAGGGCGAGGACCGCTGAGTCCTCGCCCTCTGTCGTCATCTGCCGCCGTCTGCCGCCGTCTGCCGTCGTCTGCCCGGTCAGCGCGACGCCGTCGTCAGTGCGCGCCGCCGGCGTCCACCGGGGCCGACATCCGCGGCGGCCGGCGGGTCAGCCACACCGAGGCGATCAGCACCAGGAAGATCGCGGCGGAGGCCAGGAAGATGTCGTCCGCGGCCCGCGTGAAGGCCTGCTGGTCGATCGTGCGGTTCAGCCAGGCCATCGCCTGCTGCAGGCTCATGCCGCTGGCCTGGAGCTGGCGCAGCGTCTCGTCCGTCACCGGGTCGCCCTGCGCGAGGCGCTCGGCGAGGTGGTGGTGGTGCAGCGTGGCGCGGTTCTCCCACAGCGTCGTCGAGATGGACGTGCCCATCGCGCCGGCCGTGATCCGCACGAAGTTCGACAGGCCCGCCGCGGCCGCGATGCGGTCCGGCGTGATGCCCGACAGCGTCAGCGTGGTCAGCGGGATGAAGAAGAAGGCCAGCGCCGCGCCCTGCAGGATCGTCGGGATCATGATGGTCGCGAAGTCCGTCTGCGTGGTGAAGTTGGCCCGCATCTTCAGGACGATGGCGAACATCACGAAGGCGAAGCTCGCCATCCAGCGCGGGTCCACGCGGGCCACGTTGCGGCCCACGACGGGCGACAGCAGGATCGCCAGCAGCCCCACCGGCGCCAGCGCCATGCCGGCGTCCGTGGCGGTGTAGCCCATCCACTGCTGCAGCCACAGCGGCAGCAGCACGACGTTGCCAAAGAACAGGCCATAGGCGATGGACAGCGTGGCCGCCCCGAAGAGGAAGTTGCGCCGCGCGAAGAGGCGCAGGTCCACCACGGGATGGTCGTCGGTCAGCTCCCACACGAGGAAGAAGGCGAAGCCGATCAGCGCGGTCAGGCCGAGGATGACGATCTCGGGGCTCGAGAACCAGTCCAGCTCCTTGCCCTTGTCCAGCATGACCTGCAGCGCGCCGACCCACAGCACCAGCAGCGCCAGGCCCACGCCGTCGATGGGCAGCTTCTTGATCTGCGTCTCGCGGGAGCGGTAGATGCTCCAGGTCATGCCGGCGGCCAGCAGGCCCACGGGGACGTTGATGTAGAAGATCCACGGCCAGGAGACGTTGTCCGTGATCCAGCCGCCCAGCAGCGGCCCGACCACGGGCGCGACCAGCGTCGTCACCCCCCATAACGCGAGCGCCGTGCCGGCCTTGGCCGGCGGGTAGCTCGACAGCAGCAGCGTCTGGGACAGCGGGATCATCGGCCCCGCCACCAGGCCCTGCAGCACGCGGCAGGCCACCAGCATCTCCAGCGAGTGCGCGAAGCCGCACAGCCAGGACGCGAGCACGAAGAGCAGCACGCTCACGGTGAACAGGCGCACGGCGCCGAAGCGCTGCGTCAGCCAGCCGGTGAGCGGCACGGAGATGGCGTTGGCCACGCCGAAGCTGGTGATCACCCAGGTGCCCTGCACCGGGCTCACACCCAGGTCACCGGCGATGGCCGGCAGGGACACGTTGGCGATGGACGAGTCCAGCACGTTCATGAAGGTCGCCAGTGACAGGGCAATCGTGCCCACCACCAGATCGGAGCCCTTGAGCGGTGGCGGTGGCGCCACGGCAGCAGCGGGGGCGCTCATGCTCAGGCCTTTCCGTGGGCGGCGTCAGCGCTCTTGTGGGCCTTGACGACGGCCTTGGAGGCGGCCGCGACGGGCTTGGCGGCCCGGCCCAGATTGGACTGGATGATGCGCGCCACTTCGGCGTCGGCGGCACGGTCCTGGTCCTCGAAGACCTTGGTCGCGGCGGCGCTCGTGGCGGCCACGCCCTGGGACAGCGGCTGGCCGGACTGCTCGCTGACGTCCACGGCCACGTTCATCGAGAGGCCCACGCGCAGCGGATGCGCGGCCAGCTCCTTGGCGTCCAGCGCGATGCGCACCGGCACGCGCTGCACGACCTTGATCCAGTTGCCCGTGGCGTTCTGGGCCGGCAGCACGGCGAAGGCCGCGCCGGTGCCGGCCCCGAGGCCGACGACCTTGCCGTGGAACTCGGTCTTGTCGCCGTAGACGTCCGCCACCAGCGTCACCGGCTGGCCGATGCGCAGGCGGGCGAGCTGGCCTTCCTTGAAGTTGGCATCGACCCAGGCCTGCTGCAGGCCCACGACGCTCATCAGCGGCGCACCGGCAGCGACGCGCTGGCCCAGTTGCACGCTGCGGCGCGCGATCCAGCCATCCACGGGGGCCAGCAGCTCGTTGCGCTGCACGGCGAGGAAGGTCTCGCGCACGCGGGCGGCGGCGCGCTGCACGTTCGGGTGCTGCTCGACGCTGGTACCGTCGGTCAGCGACTGGTTGGACGCGAGCTGCTCGCGCGCCGCCTCGGCACCGGCCTCGGCGGCGGCCACGGCGGCCTGCGCGGTCTTGAGCTGGGCGCGGGCATGCTCCAGCTCCTCCTTGCCCACGGCGCCCGTCGCCACCAGCGGCTCGCGGCGGCTGACGTCGTCCTTCAGGCGGGCGACCTCGCTGCGGGCGCGCTGCAGATCGGCATCCCGGCTGCGGGCCTGGGCCTGCAGCGTGGCGTTGTTGGCGAACAAGGTCCGCACCTCACGCACCGTCTGGCCGAGCTGGGCCTGGGCCTGCTCCAGCGCCATGCGGGCGTCGACCGGGTCCAGGCTGACCAGCTTCTGGCCGGCCTTGACGGCGTCGGTGTCATCGACGTGGATGGCGCGCACGGTGCCGCCGACCAGCGGCGTGATCTGCACGACATTGGCCTGCACGTAGGCGTTGTCGGTCTTCTCGTAGTGGCGGCCCACCAGCCATTCGTAGGCGCTGTAGGCGCCGAAGCCCACGACCAGGGCGAGGGCGACGAGGGTCAGGCCCTTCTTGCGCTGGGGGTTGCCGGTCTTGGCGGCAGCGGTGTTGTTGTCTTGGCTCATGGTGTGCTGTTCTTTCGTTGGGTCCGGGCGCCGGTGCTCGTGGGGTGATCAGGCGCCGTTGCGGTAGGGGTCGGTCAGATCCGCGGTCAGGGTGGCGGTGGGGCCGTTCAGGCGCGCGGTTCGCGCTTCGGGGCTTCACCACCCAGGGCGCGCATCAGCTGCACGCGGGTGTCGAGTTGCTGGGCCCGCAGCTCCAGGGACTGGCGCTGCTGCTGCACCAGCGCCTGGCGCGCCTGGATCACCGGCAGCCGGTTGCCCAGGCCGGCGGCCTGGCGCTCCTCGGCCAAGCGCAGCTGCTGCTCGTTGCTGCGCAGCAGTGCCTCCTGGGGCAGCTGCTGGGCCTGCAGCGATTGCAGGGCCTCCCATTGCTCGCGGGCATCGCGGACGCCCTCGACCACCGCGGCGTTGTAGGCCGCAACGGCCGATTCCTGCTCGGCCACGGCGGACTTGAAGCCGGCGCGCAGACGGCCGGTGTCAAAGAGCGGCAGACGCAGCGAGGGCCCAAAGCCCAGCTGGTGGCTGCCGCTCTCCAGCAGCTTGTCCAGGCCGATGCTGCTGAAGCCGGCGAAGGCATTGAGCGTCAGGTCCGGATAGAAGCGGCCGCGGGCGGCGGTGATCTCGTAGCCGGCGGCCTCGGCCCGGGCCAGCGCGGCACGCACGTCGGGGCGCGAGGCCAGCAGGTCGAGGTTGGGCGCCTGGGCGGTGGCCACGGCGGCGGGCAGCGCGGGGCGCCAGCCGGCCAACGACTCCAGCGGCTGCACGCTCAGGGCGGCCAGCTGCACGCGCAAGGCCTGGGCCAGCTGCTGCTGCACCAGCACCTGGCGCTGCAGCTCCGCCAGCGGCGCCTCGGCGCCGCGCAGGTCGATGTCGGTATCGAGCCCGGCCGCGCGGCGCTGTTTCACCAGGTCCAGGGCCTGCTGGCGCAGCTCGATCTGCTGCTGCAGCAGCTGCTCCTGGCTCACGCTGCGCGCCAGGCCCAGCCAGGCGCGCAGCACGGCGGTCGCGATGTTCAGGCGAGCGGCCTCGCTCTCGGCCTGCAGGGCCCGCTGCTGGCCGAGGCTGGCCTGCAGCGCGGCCTGGTGGCGGCCGAAGAAGTCCCAGTCGTAGCTGACGCCGGCCTGCAGCGTGGCCGTGTTGTAGACGTTGCCGGCGAGCGGCGGCGGGTACATGCCGTGCTCGCTGAAGCGCTGGCGCTCGACGTCCAGACCGATGCCGATGATCGGCTTGTCGGCCGCGGCGGCGTTGTCCACGGCGGCACCGGCCTTGGCGATGCGGGCGCGGGCCAGGGCCAGGCTGGGCGCATCACGCAGGGCCTTGTCCATCAGGGCGTCGAGGCGTTCATCGCCCCAGGCCCGCCACCACGCGGTGTCGACGGCGGCGGCCGAGCCGGCGGCTGCTCCCGGTGCCGCGGCCAGGCCCAGGGCCTCGCCCTGCAGGCGCTCGGGGGCGGCCGGCTGCGTGGGGATGGGCGCGCAGGCCGAGAGCAGGCCCAGGGCCAGCAGCAGCGCCGGGACGGCGGTCAGGCGCAGGGCGCCAGGGAGGGGGTGTCGGTGCATCGGGGTCATTCCTTGGAGGACTCACGCAGCGCCTCGCCATTGGCGACGAGGCGTTGCAGCAGTTCGATGAGGGTGCGCCATTCGGCCTCGGTGAAGCCGGCGAGGTGGGCGTTGAACACTTCGGACAGCACGGCCGGCAGCTCGGCCGTCACGCGCTGCCCTTCTTCACTGAGGGACACCTGCACCACGCGGCGGTCCGTGCTGGAGCGCTCGCGCTGCACCAGGCCCTTGGCCTCCAGGCGGTCCAGGAGGCGGCTCAGGGCGCCGGCGTCCACGTCCAGTTCCTTGCTGAGCTGCAGCGTGGAGCTGGGTCCGTGCAGACGAAGGCGCAGCATGGGAGCCCACTGCGCGTGCGTGAGGTCGTGCTGGCACAGGCGCTTGTCGGCCAGATGGACGATGGACTGCTTGATGCGGTGCATCAGCCAGCCGATGCTGTCCTGGCTGCGGTAGGTGTCGGCGTTGTAGAACGTCGCCGGCGGCGGGAGGGGATGGATTTGCTTCATATCAATTGCCTAGGCAATTATTGCTCAGGCAAATATCCTTGTGCAAACTGCGGGCTTCCGCAAAGCGGGCAAAGTGCTGCTTCTCGCACACTGCTGCCCCCTCCCCCGACCCGGCGCTTGCATTTGCCGGGACCGGCCCCAGATCCGCTCGACACCGCCAGCCCCCTTCCTTGCGCCAGCCCCCATGACGGACACCTCCCCCGCTCTCGCCGCCCCGCCCTCCGATGCCACGGGCGCGGCGTCCCCGCCACGCCCGGCTGGCAAGTCGGAGCTGCCCCCGGGGCCGCCCCGGGCCCTGGCCGCGCTGTGGCCCTTCCTGCGGCCCTATCGCCTGCGGGTCGTGCTGGCGGGCGTCTTCCTGCTGCTGGCCGCCTTCAGCACCCTGCTCTTTCCGGTCGCGCTGAAGGAGCTGATCGACCAGGGCCTCGTCTCGAGCGACCCCGCCCAGCGCGTGATGGCCCTGCGCGGCCATTTCGGGGCGCTGTTCGGCGTGGGCATCGCGCTGGCGGTGTTCTCGGCGGCGCGCTTCTACAGCGTCAGCTGGCTCGGCGAGCGCGTGACGGCCGACCTGCGCACCGCCGTGTATCGCCACGTGCTGCGCCAGAGCCCCGCCTTCTTCGAGACCACGCAGACCGGTGAGGTGCTGAGCCGCCTCACGACCGACACCACCGTGGTGCAAACCGTCGTGGGCTCCAGCTTCTCGATGGGTCTGCGCAATGTCGTGATGGGCATCGGCGCACTGCTGATGCTGGTATGGAGCAACCCCGGTCTGATGCTGCCGGTGCTGGGCCTGCTGGGCCTCGTGGTGCTGCCAGCCGTGCTGCTGGGCCGCCGCGTGCGCAAGCTCAGCCGCGCGAGCCAGGACCGCGTGGCGGACACCAGCGCCATCGCCTCCGAGGTGATCAACGCCGTCACGGTGGTGCAGAGCTACACGCAGGAGGCCCGCGAGGCCACCCGCTTCCAGCAGGCCAGCGAGGCCGCCTTCGACACCGCCCGCAAGCGCATGAAGGTGCGCGCGGGCCTCGTCGCCTTCCTGATCACCGCCACCTTCGCGGCCATGCTCTTCGGCCTGTACCGCGGGACAGAGGCCGTCATCGAGGGGCGCATGAGTGCCGGGCACCTCGGGCAGACGCTGGTCTACGTGACGCTGCTGGTGTCAAGCGTGGCCGTGCTCGCGGAAGTCTGGGGCGACGTGCTCCGGGCGGCCGGCGCCATGGAACGCCTGAGCGAGCTGCTGGGGGCGCAGTCGCCCATCCAGGACCCGCCGCAGCCGCGGGCCCTGCCGCCTGCGCGGGCCGGGGCCACGCTCACACTGCAGGACGTGCACTTCCACTACCCCTCGCGCCCCGAGAAGCCGGCGCTGCAGGGCCTCAGCCTGCACCTGGCGCCGGGCGAGACCGTGGCCCTCGTCGGCGCCAGCGGCGCGGGCAAGAGCACCGTGCTGCAGCTGCTGCAGCGCTTCTACGACGCGCAACAGGGCCGCATCGAGCTGGACGGCGTGCCGATCACCCAGCTCCCGCTGCAGGCGCTGCGTGAGCGGGTGGGCCTCGTGCCGCAGGACAGCGTGATCTTCTCGACCAATGCCCTCGAGAACATCCGCTACGGCCGCCCAGAGGCGACGGACGAGGAGGTCATCGCCGCGGCACGCGCCGCCTTCGCGCATGACTTCATCAGCGCCCTGCCCCAGGGCTACCAGACCTTCCTCGGCGAGCGTGGCGTGCGCCTCTCCGGGGGGCAGCGCCAGCGCATCAGCATCGCGCGGGCCATCCTCAAGAACCCGCCGCTGCTGCTGCTGGACGAGGCCACGAGCGCCCTGGACGCCGAGAGCGAGCGCGTCGTGCAGGCCGCGCTCGAGGCCGCCATGCGCCAGCGCAGCACCCTCGTCATCGCCCACCGACTCGCCACCGTGCAGCGGGCCGACCGCATCCTGGTGCTGGACCACGGCCAGATCGTCGAGCAGGGCACGCATGCGGAGCTCGTGGCCCGCGGCGGCCTCTATGCGCGGCTCGCGGCGCTGCAGTTCCAGGTGCCGGCATGAGGCCCACCTGATGTCCACGTGTCGCGACCGCGCCGGTCGGCCGGCGCGCAGTTAGAGTGGAGCCCGCCCTCGCTCCACGGACCGCCCATGACCTGTGCCGCCCCTGCCTCGCCGCCTCGAATGCCTGCCCGCACCGATGCCACGGGCCGGGCGCGGTCGCTCCCGCAGCGCCTGCGAGGGCTCGTGGCGCACGCAGGCCTGCTGCTGGTCCTGGCCTGGCCAGGGATCGGGCAGACCCAGCCCCAGGCCCCGGCGCCTGAAGTGGCGGCATCGCTCCCACGGCCTGCCGTGACGGCCCCGGCGGGAGGCACGCCCGCCTCCGCGCCCCGCCTGCAACTCGCGGGCCGGGACATCCTCGTGATGCAGGCATCCGCCCTCGGCCTGCAGCCCTCGGACCGTCAGCGCCGCGCGCAGGCCCAGCTCACGGCCGTCCTGGCGTCGCAGGCGCCGCCATACCGTGTCGAGCTCAAGCCGGCGCCCGAGGGACACACGCTGCTCGTCAACGGCCAGCTCATCGCCACCGTGATGCCGGCCGATGCGAGCCCCGCGCCCGCCGCGGGGCCCGAGCCCGACCTGAACCACCTGGCGCAGGACACGAAGGGGCGGCTCGAACAGGCGCTGAAGGAGTACGACGAGGCCCACAGCTGGCAGCAGCTGGGGCTCTCGCTGCTGTGGGTGCTGGGCTCGCTGGCGCTGCTGCTGCCGGTGCTGTGGGGGCTGCGCCGCGCCTCGCGCGTCACGCTGCGCCTGCTTGCACGCGGGGCCGGTGCCCAGGCGCGCAAGCTGCAGGTGAGCGGCGTCACGCTGCTGAGCCTGGACCGCCTCGGCGATGCCGTGCGCCTCATCGTGCGCCTGCTGCATGCCGGGCTGTGGCTGCTGCTGGTGTACGAGTGGCTGGGCTGGACGCTGCGCCAGTTCCCCTACACGCGGGTGTGGGGCGAGCAGCTCCATGCCACGCTGCGCGACGCCCTGGGCGGCGTCCTCCTGGGCGCCGCCAGCGCCCTGCCCCAGCTGCTGGTGGCCATCCTGATCTTCGTGCTGGCCCACTTCATCAGCACGGCACTGGATCCCTTCTTCGAGCGAGCCGAGTCCGGCGCCGTCGACCTCGGCTGGCTCGACGCGGACACCGCGCGCCCCACCCGCCGCCTCGTCCGCGTGGGCCTGTGGGCCTTTGCCGTCGCCATGGCCTACCCCTACCTGCCCGGCGCGCAGACCGAAGCCTTCAAGGGGCTCTCGGTGCTGATCGGCCTGATGGCCTCGCTGGGGGCGTCCAGCGTGGTCGGGCAGGCAGCGGCCGGCCTGATTCTCATGTACACGCGCACGCTGCGCATCGGCGAGTACGTGCGCATCGGCGAGCACGAGGGCACGGTGACGGACCTCGGCACCTTCGCCACGCGCATCCGCACCGGCCAGGGGGACGAGCTCACGCTGCCCAATGCGCTGATCGCCGCCAGCGTCACGCGCAACTACTCGCGCACCGGCGGCGGCGCGGGCTTCGCGCTCGACACCACGGTGACCATCGGCTATGACACCGCGTGGCGGCAGGTCGAGGCCCTGCTCAAGCTGGCCGCAGCGCGCACGCCGGGCATCCTGCAGACGCCGGCGCCCCGCGTGTTCCAGACGGCGCTGTCGGACTTCTACGTGGAGTACCGCCTCGTCGTGCAGGCCCAGCCGAGCGAGCCCGGCCCCCGCGCGCAGGTGCTGAGCCTGCTGCACGGGCAGATCCAGGATGTGTTCAACGAGTTCGGCGTGCAGATCATGTCGCCGCACTACCTGGGCGATCCGGACGAGGCCAAGGTCGTGCCGCCCTCTCGCTGGCGGCCCGAGCCGGCTGGCCCGGAGCCCGTCCCCCAGGCAAAGGATGGCGATCCCCGGGCCACCTGAAGGCCCCGGATGGCTCGCATAAACTACGCAGCCGCTTCCCCGACTCCAACCGCCCAGGCCACTGCCGTGACGACCCGCCCCATCCGCCGCCAGTACGAAGACTTCATGCGCCATGTCCACGACCATGGCGTGGCCAAGGGTGACCGCACCGGCACCGGCACGCGCTCGGTCTTCGGCCATCAGATGCGCTTCGACCTGAGCGAGGGCTTCCCGCTTGTCACCACCAAGAAGGTGCACCTGAAGTCCATCGTGCTCGAGCTGCTGTGGTTCCTGCGCGGGGATTCCAACGTCAAGTGGCTGCAGGAGCGCGGCTGCACCATCTGGGACGAATGGGCCCGCGAAGACGGCGACCTCGGCCCGGTCTATGGCGTGCAGTGGCGCTCCTGGCCCACGCCGGACGGCGGCCACATCGACCAGATCACCGACGTCCTCCAGCAGCTGCGCAGCAACCCGGATTCGCGCCGGATCATCGTCAGCGCCTGGAACGTGGCCGACCTGTCCAAGATGGCCCTGATGCCCTGCCACGCCTTCTTCCAGTTCTACGTCGCGCCCGCCACCGAGCCCGGCGGCCGCGGCAAGCTGTCCTGCCAGCTGTACCAGCGCAGCGCCGACATCTTCCTCGGCGTGCCCTTCAACATCGCCAGCTACGCCCTGCTGACGCACATGGTGGCCCAGCAGTGCGACCTCGACGTCGGGGACTTCATCTGGACGGGCGGCGACTGCCACATCTACAGCAACCATTTCGAGCAGGTGCAGACGCAGCTCGCCCGCGAGCCCTTCCCCTATCCCACGCTGCACATCCGCCGCAAGCCCGACAGCCTCTTCGACTACCAGCTCGAGGACTTCGAGGTGCAGGACTACCAGCACCACGCCGCCATCAAGGCGCCCGTGGCGGTCTGAGCGGCACGGCGGGAGACCCCATGCAAGACCTGACCCTCATCGCCGGCATCTGCCGGGACCGCGGCATCGGCCGGGGCAACGAGCTGCTCGTGCGCCTGCCCGAGGACATGGCGCACTTCAAGGCGCTCACGCTCGGGCACACCGTGCTGATGGGCCGCAAGACGTGGGACTCGATCCCCGCCAAGTTCCGCCCCCTGCCCGGCCGGCGCAACCTGGTACTGAGCCGCCAGGCCGGCCTGCAGCTGGACGGCGCGGAGGTGTTCACCGACCTCGCCGGCGCGCTCGCGTCTTGCGGCGCCGGTGAGCAGGTCTTCGTGATGGGCGGCGCCGAGATCTATGCCCTCGCCCTGCCCCTGGCCACGGCCCTGGAGCTGACCGAGTTCGATGTCCAGCGTCCCGCGGATGCCTTCTTCCCGGCTTGGGATGGCGAGGCGTTCCGCGAGGTCCGCCGCGAGCAGCACCACCACCGGGCCGGCGAGCCCGACGGATTCATCTACCGCTTCGTGCGCCTCGAGCGCCAGCGCTGAGCCAGCGCGGCCCCGCATCCGGTGCCGCGCGCCTTTCATATTCAAAGTTCAGGAGGAACGACCCATGTCTGGAGGCGGTTTTCACGTCCACGGCCCGCATGACCACGAGCTGGAGCATGCGGCACAACACGAGCCCAAGGGCATGGCCGGCCAGCTGGCGGTGATCACCGCCATCCTCGCGACGGTCGGCGCCCTGTTCGCCTACATGGGCGGCGCCACGCAGGCCAATGCCGGCCTTTACAAGAACGACGCCGCCATCAAGAAGACGGAAGCCGCGAACAAGTGGGCCTACTTCCAGTCCAAGAGCAGCAAGCAGAACCTGGCCGAGATCGCCCTGGACCTCGCGCCGAGCGAGGAGCAGAAGGCCAAGTACAAGGCCAAGATCGAGCGCTACGAGACCGAGAAGAACGAGATCAAGAAGGAAGCGGAAGCCCTGGAGAAGGAATCCGCCGACTTCGACCACAAGAGCGAAGAACAGCTGCACCAGCACCACCGCTGGGCGCAGGCCACCACGGCCCTGCAGGTCTCCATCGCCGTCGCCGCCATCGCCCTGCTGACCCGCCGTCGCTGGATGGAGTGGGCCACGCTGGTGGTGGGCGGTGTCGGCATCGCCGTGGGCATCGCGGCCTGGCTGCATTTCTGACCCTGCGCACCGACCGGTGCGCCCGCGAAGGTCGAGGCCCGGACGCCTACTGATCCCGACGATCGCTCCCCGGTGAGGTCGGGGCGCGGCTTTGGGTCAATCAGCGGCCGATTCGGTGCCGGCCTGTTGTCGCCGCTCATCGCGAAGGCCATTGGCGTCGGCCTCCAGCGGCGATCGCTGCGGCGGCCTCGGTTCGCCGCCGGCGCTTTGGCAGTGGGCTTGCGGATTGTGGGAGTGCCATCGCCAAGAGCCGGCCGCCCTGTACTGCCGTACTCGCCGCCGTCATCACTGTCGTACTCGCCGCCTCCACTCAGCTGGCTACCAGCACCTCTTCGATCCGCGCCATGGGGACACCGCGGCCGAGTGCCCATTGCGTCATGAGCACCAGCAGCTCCTGCAGCCCCTGGCAGTAGGCGCTGGGGTTGGCATGGCCCTGGCCCGGGACGAAGCGGTAGGCGCGCCCGCCCAGCACGTCCCCGCCCTCGCAGACACGCCCCCAGCAGCAGCTCTGGCAGACGGGTGAGCGCTCGGACTGGGACTGCGCATACCGCAGCATCTCAGGCGTGTCGTAGAAATCGTCGAGACTCGTGCCCGGCTTGGCATGGACGGCCGCCTGGAAGGCGTAGTCGGCCAGACGGTCGTCATCCGGCCCGCACAGCTGCCCATCGCTCTGGATGGTGAAGGCGGTGTAGCCGCCGCGCCCCGCCTGGCCTTGAGCCAGTCCCTCGCGTCCTCCCAGCAGGCGTCCCAGCAACGTCTGGAACAGCCGGATCTCGATGGTCGGATCTTCCCGTTCCGCCCAGGCGGTGAACAGGTCGCAGAGGAAGCGCGTGTAGCCGGCGCCGCCGTCGGGGCCGAAGTGGTCCGGGCTGGAGCCGGGAACCGGCAGACTGATGTGCAGCAGGCGCTGCCCCAGGTCATCCACGAAATGACTGAGCACGCGCCGGGCGTCGAAACTGTAGTGAGGCACGCAGATCGTGCCGATGGCGTAGATGCGCCGCGCCGCCGCGGCAGCCTGGAGCTTGCGGAGTCCGGCCACCACCTGGGCATGCGTGCCCTTTCCGCCGTGGTCGAGCCGGAACATGTCGTGGTACTCCGCCGGCCCATCCAGGCTGACGGCCACCGAGATGTCGAATCGCTCGAAGAGCTCGATCCATTCGTCGTCGACCAGCATGGCGTTGGTCTGCAGTGCGATGCGCAACTGCCCCACAAAGCTCAGGCCCTCGCGCATCACCTGGCACATCTGCTCGAAGCGCTCCTTCTTCATCAGCAGCGGCTCGCCGCCGTGGATGTCGATCTGCAAGGCCGAGGCGCCGCTGTCCCGAACTGCCTGCGCGAGAAAGGCCACGACGTCCTGAGCCGTCCCGCCATCCATGTAGACAGGATTGCCGGCCGCGTTGTCGTCCATGTTGAAGAAGTAGCAGTACGTGCAGGCAATGTTGCAACGCTCGGTGATCTTCAGGATGACCTCGAGGGTGTGCCAGGGCCGGGGCTGCGTGCGCGGCGCTGCCTGCAGGTGCGGCGACGCCGAGTTCCGGCGCTGAATGTGCGAGGCGGGGATGACAATGGTTTGCATGGCGACGGCATCAGAAGAAGGAAGGCGGCGAGCGGACCTGCGTCCGGCTCACCGCCTCGCCAGAGACTCAGGAGACTCAGAAGCGCATGGTCCAGGTGGCCTGCACCCACCATTCACGGCCACCGCTGACGGCGTCCAGCATGTTGTCGTCCAGCAGTTGCAGGTCGGCAGCTTCGGCCTTGGGTGCGACGTCGGCGCTGACCAGGTTGGCCACACGGCTCTTCAGGTCTTCGATCTTCATAGGAGATGCTTTCTTGGCCCTGCGATTGATGTCGTGCACGCGGACGGGGGCACAGCGCCGCGGCAGTCGGCCACCCCTTGTGGCCACTTCGAGCCTCAAGCCACCGCGCGGCTCCGGCGCGACAAGTCGCAAGGATTGAAACCAGGGGTTCAATCGCCGGATCCACGGGCCGCTCGGGACCAGAAGCCGGACGCACGTTAACCTCAAAAATGAGGGGCCAGACTCCAGGTATTCCTGATGCGGACCCTGTCAGCTATTGCAGTTGGCGCCGCCCGGACCGTCACACCTCGATCCCACCCTGCCCCGGCCTTGCCCCCGCCGATCCGCGCCGCGCGGGCTTGCCGGCACGGACATCGCCCGGGCCCATGCGCCCCCCGTTGACAGAACCGGGCGGTAGGAGCCCGTGCTCGTTGCGCTGATCTCGCAGCGCCGCTGTCCCTTGGCGAAACAGAAAAAGCAGACAGGCGCAAAGCGTGCACAGAGCGCCCACGGCGGGCGGCATCGCCGCGTCGCAGCCGCCCGCCCCGCACAAGCCGGAATCCCATGCCGTTCTGGTCGACAATGCCGCCTCCTGCCGTCAACTGCTTCTTGGCCATGAAATTTGCCACCTGGAACGTCAACTCGCTGGCCGTGCGCCTGCCCCAGCTCCTGGACTGGCTCGCCGCCCATCCGGTTGATGCGTTGGTCCTGCAGGAGACCAAGCTCACCGATGACAAGTTCCCCACGCTGGAGATGGGGGCGGCCGGCTACCAGGTGCAGTGGTTCGGGCAGAAGACCTACAACGGCGTGGCCCTCTTGAGCCGCACGCCTGCAACGGACGTCGTCAAGAACATTCCCGGCCTGGCGGATGAGCAGGCGCGCGTGATTGCCGGCACAGTCGGCGGCGTGCGCGTGATCGGGGCCTATTTCCCCAATGGCCAGGCGCCGGACAGCGAGAAGTTCGTCTACAAGATGGGCTGGCTCGACGCGCTGCGCGACTGGGTGCGGACCGAACTGCAGACCCATGAGCGCCTCGTGCTGATGGGGGACTTCAACATCGCGCCGGAGGACCGGGATGTCTACGACCCGGTGGCCTGGGCGGGTCAGATCCACTGCACGCCGCAGGAGCGCGCCCATTTCCAGGGGCTGATCGATCTGGGACTGACCGACGCCTTCCGGATGTTCGAGCAGCCGCCCAAGAGCTGGAGCTGGTGGGACTACCGCAACCTGGCCTTCCGCAAGAACCAGGGGCTGCGCATCGACCACATCCTGGTCAGCGAGGCCCTGCGCGCGCGCGTGACGGCCTGCGAGATCGACAAGGAGCCTCGCCGCAACGAGCGCCCGAGCGACCACGCGCCCGTCATCGTGACCGTCGACTGAACGAAACCGGCCCGAGCGCCCGGCCCGAGACGCCAACCGCCGCCAAAATCCCAGAAGGAGCCCCCATGAGCCGACCCGAAAGCACACCGCACGCCGACGCCCTGCTTCAACGCTGGTGCGAGGACGAGGCCCAGGTGCGCGAGCGCATGCAGCAGCAGCCCGGCTTGGCGCGGCTGGATCAGCTGGCCGGGCTGGATGGGCTGGCCCAGATGCAGGCCATGCTGGCAGGCGACTTGCCTCCGCCCCCCATCGCGCTGACGCTGGACTTCCTGCTAGTCGAGGTCGCGCGCGGCCGGGCGGTGTTCCAGGGCAAGCCGCTGTTCCGTCACTACAACCCGCTGGGCACGGTGCATGGCGGCTGGTTTGCCACGCTGCTGGATTCCGCGCTGGGTTGCGCCGTGCACACCACGCTGGAAGCCGGCAGCGGCTACACGACGCTCGAGTTCAAGGTGAATCTCGTGCGCGCCCTGACGGACAAGGTGCCACTGGTGCGTGCCATCGGCGAAGTGACCCACCGGGGGCGCCAGGTATCGACGGCCGAAGCCCGGCTGGTCGGCCACGACGGACGCCTCTATGCCCACGCCAGCACGACCTGCCTGATCTTCGAGCAGCGGCAAGGTTGAGCGGCCGCCCCGGCGCGGGCGCGGGGTTGGACGCTCAGATGTGCGTTCGGCTGGGCGTTCGGCTGAGCGTTCGGCGGGCCAGTCAGCTCCCAGGGGATTTCGTGGCTGCCCCGCTGTTGGACCTGTCCTGGCCGCGGTCTCGACGCCTCAGCGGCCCCATATTCGCCATATTCGCCATAACCGCCATAACTGCCGCCGCGATTACCACCGCTACAACCGCAGCCACAACAGCAGCCATAACCGCAGCGATAGCCACGGCCCTATCAGGCGGCGCCCCGCTCCACCCGCGCCTACATCGGCAACTCAGTCGGCAACTCGGCAGCCCACGGCAGGCAGAGCAAATACCGCGGGCCCTCAAGGCTCTCGCAGGCCCCGCGCCATCAGGACCGAATCAGGAGATCACCGCACGCGTCACGTTGCCCGGGCCAGGCACCGGCGGGCCTCCCGGGATCCTCAAGCCCTCAGGGCGTGGGTGGCCTTCGCCAGTTGCGTGATACGCGCCCAGTCGCCCGCGTCCAACGCATCCTGCGGCGTCAGCCATGAGCCGCCACAGACCTTCACATTGGGCAGCGACAGGAATTGCGGGGCCGACTCCGGCGTGATCCCGCCCGTGGGGCAGAAGGCCACGTCCGGGAACGGGCCGGCCAAGGCCTTGAGCAGGTTGACGCCGCCGACGGCCACCGCCGGGAACAGCTTCAGGAAGTGGTAGCCGGCCGCATTGGCCTGCATGACCTCACTCGCGGTAGACACGCCCGGCAGGAGGGGCAGGTCCTGCCCCTGAGCCGCCACGGCAATCTCGGTGCTGAAGCCGGGGCTGACACCGAAGCGGCAGCCGGCACTCTTGGCGGCGGCGACGTCTGCGGCGGTGCGCAGCGTGCCGGCACCGACGATGGCCTCGGGCACCGCACGCGCCATGGCCTCCATGGCCTGCAGCGCCACCGGCGTACGCAGGGTCACCTCCAGAACTTTCACGCCACCGGCGACCAGCGCTTCCGCCAGGGGCACAGCATCCGACAGCTTGTGGATCACGATGACGGGAATGACGGGGCCGTGGCTGGCAAGGCTGAGGGTCTGATGGCTCATGGAGATTCCAGTGGGGGAGAGGCGATCAATGGGTCGGGGCTGCCTGGCGGGGGGTGACGGGTCAGCGTGAGTTCACCGAGACATCAGAGCCAGGTCACGGCGCCTTCCTCGGCGCTGCGAACGTTGCGGCGGAATCCGCCGAAGAGGTTGCGCCCGAGCCCGGTGGCGTTGTCGGCGGCCTGGGCGGGATCCAGTGTGGCCAGCGGGCGGGCCTCCCAGACCTCTGCGGGAACCAGCGCCGACAGCGCCCCGGTGACGGCATCGAGCCGCACGACGTCGCCGTCCTGCAGGCGCGCCAGCGGCCCACCGGCCAGGGACTCCGGGCTCACGTGGATGGCAGCCGGCACCTTGCCCGACGCGCCGCTCATGCGCCCGTCCGTCACGAGGGCCACCTTGAAGCCCTTGCCCTGAAGCACGGCCAGAGGCGGCGTGAGCTTGTGCAGCTCGGGCATGCCATTGGCCTGCGGTCCCTGGAAGCGGACCACCACGACCACGTCCCGGTCGAGCTCGCCGGCCTTGAAGGCCGCCTGCATCGCGTCCTGGTCATGAAAGATGCGGCAAGGGGCCTCGACCACGTGCCGGTCCTCCGGCACGGCCGAC
Source organism: Burkholderiaceae bacterium (assembly GCA_041906185.1). Classification (GTDB taxonomy): domain Bacteria; phylum Pseudomonadota; class Gammaproteobacteria; order Burkholderiales; family Burkholderiaceae_C; genus Roseateles_B. Next base: position 91,276 of record JAYRJQ010000003.1, on the reverse strand, counting down.
ACCTTGATCACCGCACGCCCCAGATTGCCCGACAGCAGCTTGAGGCCGCCGGTGGCGCTGAAGGGCTCGGCGGCCGTCCGCACGACGCCGGTGTCGCCGGAGCCGGCAGGCAGATCCTGCCAAGTCAGGCCTTCGGCGCCCGCGCGAGGCACGCGGCCGTAAGCTTCGAGACCCGGGCCCTGGATGGTGAGCACGTCGCCGTGCATCAGGCCCGCTCCCAGCAGCTCGCGGATCACGAAGCCCGGGCCGCCGGCCGCCTGGAACTGGTTCACGTCGGCACTGCCGTTGGGGTAGACGCGCGCCAGCAGCGGCACCACGCCCGACAGCTCCGAGAAGTCGGTCCAGTCGATGTGGATGCCCGCCGCGCGCGCGACGGCCACCCAGTGGATCAGATGGTTGGTGGAGCCGCCGGTGGCCAGCAGCGCGACCATGGCGTTGACGATGCAGCGCTCGTCCACCACACGGCCGATGGGCGTGAAGTCGGCGCCGGGGGCGATGCGCAGGGCCTGACGGACCGCCTCTCGGCTCAGCTGCTCCCGCAGATCGTCATGCGGATGGATGAAGGCGGCTCCCGGCACATGCAGGCCCATGGCCTCCAGCAGCATCTGGTTGCTGTTCGCGGTGCCGTAGAAGGTGCAGGTGCCTGCTCCGTGGTAGGCAGCGGACTCGGCCTTGAGCAGCTCGTCCCGACCGACCTTGCCCTGGGCGTACAGCTCGCGCACCTTGGCCTTGTCGCTGTTGGACAGGCCCGAACCCATCGGGCCGGCGGGTACGAACACGCAGGGCAGATGGCCGAAGCTCAGGGCGCCGATGAGCAGCCCCGGCACGATCTTGTCGCAGATGCCCAGCAGCAGGGCGGCATCGAAGACGTCATGGCTCAGCGCCACGGCCGTGCCCATGGCGATGGCATCGCGGCTGAACAGGCTCAGCTCCATGCCGGGCAGGCCTTGCGTCACGCCGTCGCACATCGCCGGCACTCCCCCGGCGACCTGCACCGTGGCGCCGTGGCGCCGTGCTTCGTCGCGGATGAGGTCCGGGTAACGCTCGTAGGGCTGGTGGGCAGACAGCACGTCGTTGTAGGCCGTCACCACCCCGAGGTGCGTGGGCCGCTCCGCCACGATGCGCAGCTTGTCGTTCGCCGGCATGGCGGCGAAGGCATGGGCAACGTTCGCGCACCCCATGCGCTCGGGGCCACGCTTGCGCTGCGCCAGGCGGTCGAGTTCGGCCAGATAGCGTTCACGGTCCGGGGCACTGCGCTCGCGGATGCGGGCGGTCACGGTTTGCAGCGTCTTGTTCATGCGTCTCGTCTACCGGGTGGATGTAACTCAACCCTTATTAAGTTGGTAACCATATTACAAGAACTGAGCCTGCCGTGGGTTACAAGCCGAGTACAGGCAGGGATCTCGGGCATCGACCCGCTCCGCACGGGCGCAGCCCCGCAGCGGGCATCGTGACAGCGGAAGAGCGGGCAAGACAGAATCCCGCTGTGGCGCAAGGGCACAACAACACAGCATCAGACTCGTGCACCGCCAGTGACCATCGCCAGTGACCATCGCCATTGAGCATCGCCATTGAGCATCGCAACGGAGCATCACAGCATGAACCACAGCCTGCCCCACGGCGCGGCCACCGCCACGTGCGGTCGGGAACGGCTGACTGCCAAGGACCCGCAGGGCCATGGACGACGGCTCTCTGCTGGGATCGACGCCAGGCCGACTTTCAGCCACTAAGCTACGCCTGTCCGGCGGACGAGCCTGCGGACTCCGCCGCGCCCTCCACAGGCGACCTCCGTTCCGGCGGTGGCAGTCCCAGGGGCACTCCGCTTCACCCGCAAGCATTCCGACCGCAAGAACCTCAGGACAAGGACCACATGAACCCGACTCGCCTCATCAGCGGGCACGACAAAGACCTCGGCGGTGGCTTCAAGGTGCTGCGCCTGCTGCCAGCCCTGGGGCAGCGCAGCGTCGGCCCCTTCATCTTCATGGACCACTTCGGCCCGGCCATCAGCCATGGGGACCCGGCCCATGATGTGCGGCCGCATCCGCACATCGGGCTGAGCACCGTCAGCTACCTCTTCGAGGGCGGCCTGCTGCACCACGACAGCACCGGCGCGCGCCAGGAGATCCGGCCGGGCGACATCAACTGGATGACTGCCGGCCGAGGCATCGTGCACAGCGAACGCGCACCCGAACACCTGCGGGGCCGCCCCTATGCCCTGCATGGACTGCAACTGTGGTGTGCACTGCCGCTGCACGAGGAAGACTGCGCCCCCGCTTTCCAGCATGTGGCGGCGGACGAGCTGCCAACGATCCAGCGCGATGGCGTCCGGGTGAAGCTGCTGGTCGGCACGCTCGACGGTTTGCAGTCACCCGTGCGGACCGCGACGACCACGCTATACCTCCATCTCACGCTGGCGCCGGGGGCTCGCCTGGACCTCAGCGCATGGGCCGCCGAGCTGCCCGAGGAACTGGCGGTCTACGCGCCAAACCAGGACCTGCTGCTCAACGACGAGCCGCTCCCGGCGCGCCGATTGGCTGTGCTGCCAGCGCATTCCGCAGGGGCGGCGAGCACGGCGTCAACACCAACGGCATCACCTCCGCTGGCTCCGACATCGGTTCCGGCACCATTCCCGACACCAGTCCCAACACCGGCCGAGTCACCCACTGGCGTCGTGGATCCGTCCAGCGCCTGGAATTTCGAACTGGTGGCCTCGCCCCTGACCTCGGAGCCCACGGACGTCATCGTGCTGGGCGGCGCTCGGCTGGATGCGCCCCGGCACCTGTGGTGGAACTTCGTCTCCAGCCGCCAGGAGCGCATCGACGAAGCCGCTCGCGACTGGGCCGAGGGGCGCTTCCCCCCGGTCGCGGGCGAAGCGGACTTCATTCCCTTGCCGGCCCGCCGCTAAGCCGCCGATCGCCGCCGATAGCCGCCGATAGCTGCCTGTAGCCGCCTATTGCAACCGCCAGCAACCGCCGGCAACCGCCAGCCGCTCGCAGACCACAGCCCGGCCGGCTGCCGCGGCGAGATCCGACGGCAACCCCTCAACCCCTCAACCCAGCACGCCCAGCGCCAGTCCGAGAACGGTCAGGCCACCGATCCCGAGGATCCAGGATTCCGGCTCCTGCATGCGCACGCCGACGCTGCCGCCCACCACCCTGCTGACCCCCATGCCCACTTTCACACCCATGCGCTTGACCGCTGCCATCTGCTGCTCCCGCTTTCGTGCTTGACCAGGTGGCAGGCGGCGCCGGGTGGCGGGCCTGCCGGAACTTCGTGATGGCGCAAGAATACTGTATGCGCATACAGTATTCAAGTGGTTTTGCTCGGGCGGGCACTGCTCGTCTCCAGGACTGAGGACGCAAACCGGCGGATGGGCCCTGCGCTGGCAAGTCCGCCGGCAGATCCACGCGGGCAGCCGCTAAGATGCGTCCCCCGTGAGGCCTGCCGGACTCGCCTTCTCCATCCCACCTACCGACCTTTCGACGCCGACATGGCCCAAGCCCCCAGCAGCGCCGCCTACGCAGGCCAGGCCGCCCCAGCAGCCCAGGACTTCTCCGCCCACACACCCATGATGGCGCAGTACCTGCGCATCAAGGCCGAGTTCCCGGACACCCTGGTCTTCTACCGCATGGGGGATTTCTACGAGGTCTTCTACGACGACGCGCGCAAGGCCAATGCGCTGCTGGACATCACTCTGACGGTGCGCGGCCAGAGCGCCGGCGAGCCCGTCGTGATGGCCGGCGTGCCGGTGAATGCGCTGGAGTCCTACCTGTCCAAGCTGATCAAGCTGGGCGAGGCGGTGGCCATCGCCGAGCAGGTGGGTGAAGTCGGCGCCACCAAGGGGCCGGTGGAGCGCAAGGTCGTGCGCGTGGTCACGCCCGGTACCGTCACGGACACCGAGCTGCTGGCCGACAAGCAGGACAGCATCCTGCTCGCCGTGGCCAGCACCGGCGCCCGCGCCAAGCCCACGCTGGGCCTGGCCTGGCTGTCTCTCACCCAGGGCCAGCTGGGCCTGGCCGAGTGCAGTGTCGAGGAGCTGCCCTCGTGGCTCGCCCGGCTCTCCCCGGCCGAGGTGCTGGTGGACCGCGAACGCCAGCCCGCCGGCGTGCTGGCCGCGCGCCTGCCCATCACCAACCGCCCCAGCTGGCAGTTCGACACCGCGCTGGGCCTGCGCAAGCTCTGCGAGCAGCTGGGCGTGGCCAGTCTGCAGGGCCTGAATGCGCAGGAGCTGGGTGCCGCCCAGGCCGCCGCCGCGGCGCTGCTCAGCTATGCCGAGCACACCCAGGGCCGGGCCCTGGCTCACGTGAAGAGCCTGCAGGTGCAGCGCGCCTCCGAGCTGCTGGACCTCCCTCCCGCCACTCAGCGCAACCTGGAGCTGACGCAGACGCTGCGCGGCGAGACCAGCCCCACCCTGCTCTCGCTGCTGGACAGCTGCCGCACGGGCATGGGCAGCCGGGCACTGCGCCAGTGGCTGCTGCACCCGAAGCGCGAGCGCAACGAGGCCGTGGCGCGTCATGACGCCATCGCGACGTTCCTCTCCAGCGGCTTCGAGGGCCTGCGCGACGCGCTGCGCCAGGTCTCGGACGTCGAGCGGATCGCCGCCCGCGTCGCCCTGCGCCAGGTGCGCCCGCGCGAGCTCGCGGGCCTGCGTGCCACGCTGCTGACGCTGCCCGCGCTGCAGTCCCAGGTGCCCCCCTCGGGCAGCGCATTGCTGCAGTCCCTGGGTGACGGCCTGCTGGCCTCGCCGCATCTGGCCGAGCTGCTGAGCCGCGCCATCGCCGAGGAGCCGGCCGTGCTGGTGCGGGACGGCGGCGTCATCGCGACCGGCTTCGATGCCGAGCTGGACGAGCTGCGGGGCATCAGCCAGAACTGCGACGCCTACCTCCTGGACCTCGAGGCGCGCGAGCGTGCCCGCACCGGCATCGGCAATCTGCGGGTGCAGTACAACAAGGTGCACGGTTTCTACATCGAGGTCACCACGGGCCAGCTGGACAAGGTCCCCCTGGACTACCAGCGCCGCCAGACCCTCAAGAACGCCGAGCGCTTCATCACGCCGGAGCTCAAGAGCTTCGAGGACAAGGCGCTGTCGGCCCAGGAGCGGGCGCTGTCGCGCGAGAAGGCGCTGTACGAGCTGGTGATCGACGAGCTGATCAACGAGCTGCCCGCCCTCACCCGCCTCGGCCGCGCCCTCGCGAGCCTGGACGCCCTGGCCGCGCTGGCCGAGCGCGCCGCCACGCTGGGTTGGGCCCGGCCCGAGTTCGTGCCGCAGCCCTGCATCGACATCCAGGGCGGCCGCCACCCCGTCGTCGAGATGCGCCTGCGCGAGACGGGCGCCGGCGAGTTCATGGCCAATGACTGCCGCCTCGACGCCCGCACGCGCATGCAGGTCATCACCGGCCCGAACATGGGCGGCAAGAGCACCTTCATGCGCCAGGTGGCGCTGATCTGCCTGCTGGCCGCCATGGGCGCCTATGTGCCGGCGCGCAGCTGCCGCCTCGGGCCGATGGACGCCATCCACACCCGCATCGGCGCGGCGGACGACCTCGCCAATGCCCAGTCCACCTTCATGCTGGAGATGACCGAGGCCGCCGCCATCCTGCACGGCGCCACCGAGCAGTCTCTCGTGCTGATGGACGAGATCGGGCGGGGCACCTCCACCTTCGACGGCCTGGCGCTGGCCGGCGCGATCGCCAGCCACCTGCACGACAAGTGCCGTGCGTTCACGCTGTTCGCCACCCACTACTTCGAGCTGACCGAGTTCCCGGTGCGGCACACCCAGGCCGTGAACATGCACGTCTCGGCGGCGGAAAGCGGGGACGACATCGTCTTCCTGCACGAGATCCAGCCCGGGCCGGCGAGCCGCAGCTACGGCGTGCAGGTCGCGCGTCTGGCCGGCATGCCCGGCAGCCTCGTGCGGCAGGCGCGCGCCACGCTGGAGGCCCTGGAAGCCAAGGCCGGCGAGGCCGAAACGCAGATCGACCTCTTCGCCGCGCCCCCGGAGCCGCCCGCGGCTGTCGCGGAGGCGACCCATCCGCTGCTGGAGGCCCTGCATGATCTGGACCCCGACGCCCTGAGCCCGCGGGAGGCGCTGGAGCAGCTGTACAAGCTCAAGCAGATGGCCCGCGCCTGAGCGGCGCTTCTGCCAACGTCCGCCCTTCCGAGCCCAGTCGCTTCCAACCGCTTCCATTCGCGTCCGACCCGAGACTCCGCCCCATGCCCGCTACCCAGCCCGGCTCCGCCTCCGCCGAACGCCACCTCGTCTTCTCGCATGCCAACGGCTTCCCGTCCGGCTGCTACCGGGTGCTGTTCGAGACCTGGGAGCGTGCCGGCTGGACGGTACATGCCATCCCGCGCCTGGGCCACGACCCCGCCTACCCCGTCACCAGCAACTGGCCCCATCTGCGGGACCAGCTGATCCATTTCATCGAGCGCCAGGTGCGGCCGCGCATGGCAACACCGGGCCCGGTCATGCTGGCCGGGCATTCCCTCGGCGGCGGCGTGAGCCTGCTGGCGGCGTGCCGGCGGCCGGATCTGGTCCGCGGTCTCTTGATGCTGGACTCCCCCGTGGTGTCGGGCTGGAAGGCGCACAGCATCCACGTGGCCAAGCTCACGGGTCTGATCGAGCGGGTGTCCCCCGGCAAGATCTCCAGCCAGCGCCGCCACCGCTGGCCCACGCGGGAGGCCGTCTACGAGCATTTCGCCAGCAAGCACAAGTTCGCCCGCTGGGACGACCGGGTGCTGCGCGACTACGTGGCGAGCGGCTTTGACGAGGTCGAGGGGCCCGACGGCCCCGCCGTCGAGCTGGGCTTCCGCCGCGAGGTCGAGACCCGCATCTACAACACGCTGCCGCACACCTTCGACCGCATCGTGCGGCGCCACCCGCCCCGATGCCCGCTGGCTTTCGTGGCCGGCACGCAATCGGAGGAGCTGCGGCAGGCCGGGGCGGAAGCCAGCAAGCGCCTGGCCGGCCACAACTTCCACTGGATGGAGGGTGGGCACCTCTATCCCTTCGAGCGACCCGACGATACCGCCGCCCTTGTCCTGCAATTGCTGGACCGGCTGGAGGCCGAGGCCGCTGCCCCTGGCGCGACCTCGCTATAATCGCGCTTTACCACCACAGCGTTCTTGCATCGGACGCTGCAAGACATGACCAAGTACGTCTTCGTCACCGGCGGTGTGGTGTCCTCCCTCGGCAAGGGCATCGCATCGGCCTCTCTGGCTGCCATCCTCGAATCGCGCGGCCTCTCCGTCACCCTCATCAAGCTGGACCCCTACATCAATGTGGATCCAGGCACGATGTCCCCCTTCCAGCACGGCGAAGTCTTCGTCACCGACGACGGTGCCGAGACTGACCTGGACCTGGGCCACTACGAGCGCTTCATCACCACGCGGATGAAGAAGGCCAACAACTTCACCACCGGGCAGATCTACATGTCGGTGCTGGAGAAGGAACGCCGTGGCGACTACCTGGGCAAGACCGTGCAGGTGATTCCGCACATCACCAACGAAATGCAGGAGTTCATCCGCCGCGGCGCCGGTCACGGCACGCCGGATGCCGTGGACGTGGCCATCGTCGAGATCGGCGGCACGGTGGGTGACATCGAGTCCCTGCCCTTCCTGGAAGCCGCCCGCCAGATGAGCCTGAAGATGGGCCCGACGAACGTGGCCTTCGTCCATCTGACCTACGTGCCCTGGATCGCCGCCGCCGGCGAGCTCAAGACCAAGCCCACCCAGCACACGGTGCAGAAGCTGCGCGAGATCGGCATCCAGCCGGACGCCCTGCTGTGCCGCGCCGACCGCCGCATCCCGGACGACGAGCGCGAGAAGATCTCGCTGTTCACCAACGTGCCCGAGTACGGTGTCATTTCCATGTGGGACGTGAACACCATCTACAAGGTGCCGCGCGTGCTGCATGAGCAGGGCCTGGACCAGCTGATCTGCACCAAGCTGCAGCTCAACACCAAGTCCGCCGACCTGAAGCGCTGGGACACCCTCGTGCACGAGGTGGAGAACCCCGCCAAGCAGGTCACCATCGCCATGTGCGGCAAGTACACGGACCTGTCGGACTCGTACAAGTCGCTCAACGAGGCGCTGCGCCATGCCGGCATCCACAACCATGCCGGCGTGAAGATCGAGTACATCGACTCCGAGCTGCTGGACCGCGACAACATCTCGCAGCTGGCCCAGTTCGACGCCATCCTGGTGCCGGGCGGCTTCGGCAAGCGCGGCGTCGAGGGCAAGATCCTGGCCGCCCAGTACGCCCGCGAGCACAAGGTGCCCTACCTGGGCATCTGCCTGGGCATGCAGGTTGCGACCATCGAGTACGCCCGCCACATGGCCGGCCTGGAAGGCGCGAACTCCACCGAGTTCGACCCGGACGCCCCGCACAAGGTCATCGCCCTCATCGACGAATGGCAGGACGCCGACGGCACCATCCAGAAGCGTGACGAGAAGAGCGACCTCGGCGGCACCATGCGCCTCGGCGCCCAGAGCTCGGACGTCAAGCCCGGCACGCTGGCCTACGAGATCTACGGCCCGGTCGTGACCGAGCGTCACCGCCACCGCTACGAAGCCAACGAGCATTACCTCGACCGCCTGCAGGCCGCCGGCCTCGTGATCTCGGCCATCACCCAGCGCGAAAAGCTGACCGAGATGGTCGAGCTGCCGCGTGAGGTGCACCCCTGGTTCGTCGGCGTGCAGTTCCACCCCGAGTTCAAGTCCACCCCCTGGGACGGCCATCCGCTATTCACCGCCTTCATCAAGGCGGCCCTGAACCACAAGAAGGCTTGAAGGAATCCTGCCCATGAAGCTCTGTGGCTTTGATGTCGGCCTCGACAAGCCTTTCTTCCTGATTGCCGGCACCTGCTCGATCGAGAGCCAGGAGCTCTCCATCGAGGTGGCCGGCCAGCTGAAGGAGGCCTGCTCGGCGCTGGGCATTCCCCTGATCTACAAGGGCTCCTTCGACAAGGCCAACCGTTCCTCCGGCACCAGCAAGCGCGGCGTCGGCATGGACGCCGGCCTGAAGATCCTGGACGAGGTGCGCCGCCAGCTGGGCCTGCCCATCCTGACCGATGTGCATGACGAAACCCAGGTGGCCCCCGTGGCCGCCGTGGTGGACGTCCTGCAGACGCCGGCCTTCCTGTGCCGCCAGACGGACTTCATCCGTGCGGTGGCCAAGTCGGGCAAGCCGGTGAACATCAAGAAGGGGCAGTTCCTCGCGCCCTGGGACATGAAGAACGTCATCGACAAGGCGCGCGAGGCCGCTCGCGAGGCTGGTCTGTCGGAAGACCGCTTCCTGGCCTGCGAGCGCGGTGTCAGCTTCGGCTACAACAACCTCGTGGCCGACATGACAAGCCTCGCCGAGATGCGCAATTCCGGCGCGCCGGTGGTGTTCGACGTCACGCACTCGGTGCAGAAGCCCGGCGGCCAGGGTGCCACCAGCGGCGGTGCCCGCGAGATGGTGCCGGTGCTGGCCCGCGCCGGCGTGGGCGTCGGCGTGGCGGGTCTCTTCATGGAGACCCATCCGCGCCCGGCCGAGGCCTTCTCCGATGGCCCCAACGCCGTCCCCCTGAACCGCATGCGGGCGCTGCTCGAGCAGCTCGTGGCGCTGGACCGCGTGGTCAAGAGCCAGCCGCTGCTGGAGAACGACTTCTCCGCCTGACCCCCTCGATCCCGGCGCGTCCCTCACAGGCCGCGCCGCTTCTTTATCAAGGATGCCCATGCCCGCCGCCTTCGTGATTGCCGACGTCACCGTGACCGATGCCGTGCAGATGGCCCAGTACCGGGAATGGAGCACCCGTGCCATGCAGGAGCATGGCGCCGAGATCCTCGTGCGCGGCGGCGCCATCGAGGTGCTGGAAGGCGACTGGCAGCCCACCCGCCTGGTGCTGCTGAAGTTCGCCGACCACGCCACCGCCCGCGCCTTCTACGATTCCGAGACCTACCGGCATGCCCGGACGCTGCGCGAGAACGCCGGCGTCATGCGCATGCTGATCGTGGACGGGGTGTGAGCCTCACGCTTGCCCCGTGCTTCCCGATTGTTCAGCGCGCGTAACCATTTGCTGGCACCATGCGCGCCGAACGTAACTAAGTTACCAACTTCCTACCGGAGACTTTCTCAATGAGCGCCATTGTTGACATCGTCGGACGCGAGATCCTCGACAGCCGCGGCAACCCCACCGTGGAATGCGACGTGCTGCTGGAATCGGGCGTGATGGGCCGTGCGGCTGTGCCGAGCGGTGCCTCCACCGGCTCGCGCGAAGCCATCGAACTGCGTGACGGCGACAAGAGCCGCTACCTGGGCAAGGGTGTGCTGAAGGCCGTCGAGCACATCAACACCGAGATCAGCGAAGCCGTGCTGGGCCTGGACGCCTCCGAACAGGCCTTCCTGGACAAGACCCTGATCGACCTGGACGGCACCGAGAACAAGAGCCGCCTGGGCGCCAATGCCATGCTGGCCGTCTCGATGGCCGTGGCCCGCGCCGCCGCCGAGGAATCCGGCCTGCCCCTGTACCGCTACTTCGGCGGCATGGGGGGCAACCAGCTGCCCGTCCCGATGATGAACGTCATCAACGGCGGCGCCCACGCGAACAACTCGCTGGACCTGCAAGAGCTGATGATCATCCCCGTGGGCGCCCCGAGCTTCCGCGAGGCCCTGCGCTGGGGCGCCGAGGTGTTCCACGCGCTCAAGAAGATCCTGCACGACAAGGGCATCAGCACCGCCGTGGGTGACGAGGGTGGCTTCGCCCCCAGCGTCGAGAGCCACGAGGCCGCGATCCAGCTGATCCTGGAAGCCATCGACAAGGCCGGCTACACCGCCGGCGAGCAGATCGCCCTGGGCCTGGACTGCGCCGCGAGCGAGTTCTACAAGGACGGCAAGTACGTCCTCGAAGGCGAAGGCGGCATCCAGCTGACGGCCGAGCAGTGGACCGATATGCTGGCCACCTGGGTCGACAAGTACCCCATCATCTCCATCGAGGACGGCATGGCCGAAGGCGACTGGGACGGCTGGAAGCACATCACCGAGCGCCTGGGCGCCAAGGTGCAGCTGGTGGGTGACGACCTCTTCGTGACCAACACCAAGATCCTGAAGGAAGGCATCGACAAGGGCATCGCCAATTCGATCCTCATCAAGATCAACCAGATCGGCACGCTGACCGAGACCTTCGCCGCCATCGAGATGGCCAAGCGCGCCGGCTACACCGCCGTGATCTCGCACCGCTCGGGCGAGACGGAAGACTCCACCATCTCGGACATCGCCGTGGGCCTGAACGCCGGCCAGATCAAGACGGGCTCGCTGTCGCGCTCGGACCGCATGGCCAAGTACAACCAGCTGCTGCGCATCGAGGAAGACCTGGGCGACGTCGCCGTCTACCCCGGCCGCTCGGCCTTCTACAACCTGCGCTGAGATCGCGCAGACCGGGCCCTCACGGTCCGGCCCGCAAGGCCCTGCCACCCCCGGGTGTCGGGGCCTTTTTCATGGACATCCCGCAAGCGGGCCGTCATCGGACTGCCGTAAACTCGGCCCTCGTGAAAATCCTCGCGTTCATCCTTGCCGCCTTCCTCATCGCCATCCAGGGCCAGCTCTGGTTCGGCAAAGGGGGCCTGGCCCGTGGCGTGCAACTGCGCGCCGAACTGCGCCAGCAGCAGCAGGCCAATGAGCAGGCCCAGGCGCGCAATGCGCTGATCCAGGCCGAGCTGCGCGACCTGCGCGAAGGCCTGGAGATGGTCGAGGAAAAGGCCCGCTACGAACTGAGCATGGTTCGCCCGGACGAGATCTACGTCCAGGTCCATCGCTGATCCGCCCTTTCCCATGGACGTCCTGCTCGCCTGGCTGAGCCCCCTGCTGCTGCCCGCCTTCGAGGCCTTCGGCAGCCCCATCACCTGGCTGGAGCTGGTGGCCTTCGTGCTGGCCGTCTGGATGGTCATCTGCAATATGCGGGTGCAGGTGCTGGGCTGGCCGCTCGCCCTGATGAGCTCGCTGCTCTACTTTGTGCTGTTCTGGTCCGGCAAGCTGTATGGCGAGGCCTCGCTGCAGCTGGTGTTCGCGGCGCTCGCGCTGTGGGGCTGGCTGCAATGGCTGCGCGGGCGCACCCGCGAGGGTGAGGCGCTGTATGTGCGGCGCCTGGAGCAGCACCACCTCGTGCTGGCCATCGGCCTCACCCTGCTGGCCTGGCCGCTGCTGGGGCTCTACCTGGCGCGCTACACCGACTCCACCTTGCCCTACTGGGACGCCTTCCCCACGGTCGCGAGCCTGCTCGGCCAGTATCTGCTGGGCCGCAAGTACCAGGAGAACTGGGGCGTGTGGGTGGTGGTCAACGTCGTGTCCGTGGCCCTGTTCGCCCTCAAGGGCTACTGGCTGACGGTGCTGCTCTACGCGGGCTTTATCCCCATGTCCGTCGCCGGCTGGCGCGCGTGGTCGCGCGAGCTGCGCGCGCAGCCGGCCGTCTGAGCATCTCCGCGCCATGACCGCCCTGAGGATAGCCCTGCTCGGCGCCGAGAGCACCGGCAAGAGCACCCTCGCCCAGGCCCTGCACGAGACGCTGCCGGCACTCACCGGGCTGCGCGTCGCCCGGGTGGACGAGTACCTGCGCGAGTGGTGCGACCGCGAGGGCCGCACGCCCCGCGCGGACGAGCAGCGCGGCATCATCGAGGAGCAGGAGCGCCGCGCGGACGCGCTGGCGGCCGGCCACGACGTGCTCATCGCCGACACCACCGCGCTGATGCCCGCCCTCTACAGCGAATACCTCTTCGCCGACACGAGCCTGGCGGCCCCGGCCCACCAGGCCCATCGCCGCTACCACCTGAGCCTGCTGATGGCGACGGACCTGCCCTGGGTGGCCGACGGCATGCGGGATGGCCCGCACGCGCAGGCGCCCGTGGACCGGCTGCTGCGCCGCTGGCTGCGCGAGGCGGGCCATGCCTTCGTCGTCGTCCAGGGCCAGGGCCCGCAGCGGCTGCAGCAGGCGCTGAATGCCATCACGCCGTTGATCCAGGCGCGGGCGGCCGCGGCCGAGCCGGACGACGCCAGCCCGCCCGCACCGGGCGGTCTCTTCAGCCGCCTGCTCGACCGCCAGGCCCGACTCCCAGGCAGCACGCGCTGGACCTGCGAGCTCTGCGACGACCCCGGCTGCGAACACGCACTGAAGTCAGCGCCGCCTGCCGGTCCTCGCGCGCCTTGACGCGACCGCCCTCCCCCTGCACACTGGCCGCCGCCAAAGGCAAACGTTTGGCCCCTCCCGACGCGACAGGGGCCGCTCGCCCCCCCACTCTTTTGAGCGTCTTCGCAGTGCCATGACCGCCACCGTTGCTCCGTCCGCCATGTCGTCAGCTTTCTCGTCCCGCCTCCGTGGCGCCCTTCGGCGCTGGTACCGGCCCCTGCCGCTGGCGGCCGCGCTCGGGCTGCTGAGCGCCTGCAGCACGACGCCACCCACGACGCCCGCCTCGAACCCGGCGCCCTCCGGGACCGTGGCCCTGCGCATCCTGGCCATCAATGACTTCCACGGCAATCTGAAGCCGCCCGTGGGTGGCATCCGGATCCAGCATCCCACGCAACCCGGCGAGCACCTGGACGTGGACGCCGGTGGCGCCGAGTACCTGGCCACGGCCGTCGCGCAAGCGCGCAAGGGGCACGCCAACCACGTCTTCGTGGCTGCCGGCGATCTTATCGGGGGTTCGCCGCTGCTGTCCGCGCTCTTCAATGACGAGCCGGCCATCGAGTCGTTGTCGGCCATGGACCTGGCTCTGAGCAGCGTGGGCAATCACGAGTTCGACGCCGGCGTGGACGAGCTACGCCGGCGTCAGCAGGGCGGCTGCCACCCCGAGAAGGGCTGCCAGGGCCCGGCGCCGTTCAAGGGCGCCCGCTTCCAGTACCTCGCCGCCAGCACCATCGAGACGGCCACCGGAAAGCCGCTGTTCCCCGCCTATGCCATCCGCGAGTTCGAGGGCATCCCCGTGGCCTTCATCGGCCTCGCGCTCAAGGGCACGCCGGGCATCGTGGTACCCAGCAGCGTCAAGGGCCTGCGTTTCGACGACGAGGCCGAGACCATCAACCGCCTGGTACCGCAGCTGAAGGCGCGGGGCGTCGAGGCCATCGTGGTGCTGATCCACGAGGGCGGCTACCCGGTGGGCGACTACAACGAATGCCCGGGCATCTCCGGCCCCATCGTCAACATCGTCAAGCAGCTGGACCCCGCGGTGGATCTCGTCGTCAGCGGACACACGCACCGCGCCTACAACTGCCGCATCGATGGCCGCCTCGTCACCAGCGGAGACAAGTACGGCACCATCGTCACCGCCATCGACGTGCAGCTGGATCGCAGGACGCGCGACGTGCGCAGCGCCGTGGCCGAGAACCGCCTCGTCCGCCATGATCAGTACACCAAGGACGCCGGCCAGACGGCGCTGATCGCGGCCTACGAAAGCAAGGCCACCGCCATCATCGACCGGCCGGTGGGGCGCATCGGCGCCGCCTTCACGCGCGAGGAGGACGCTGCCGGCGCGACGACCATGGGCCAGCTGGTCGCCGACGCCCACTGGGCCGCCACGCGGGCGCCCGAGGACGGCGGCGCGGACTTTGCCCTCACCAACATCGGCGGCGTGCGCTCCAACCTGCCCTTCCAGGGCGACGGCACCGTGAGCTTCGGCCAGGTCTACACGACCCAGCCCTTCAACAACAACCTAGTCGTGATCCGCCTCACCGGCGCCCAGCTCAAGGAGGCGCTCGAGCAGCAGTGGGTGGGGCAGCCCAAGTTCCGGCCGCTGCAGCTCTCGGAGGGACTGAGCTACGCCTATGACGCCCGCCAGCCGATCGGCCAGCGCGTGGTCGCCGGCAGCCTGCAGCTGCGCGGTGTGCCGCTGCGCATGGACGCCCCCTACCGGGTCGCCATGAACGTGTTCCTGGCCACGGGCGGCGACGGTTTCCCGGCGTTTGCGCAGGGCGAGATCCTGCAGCGCGGGGTGATCGACCACGAAGCCCTGGTGGCCTACCTGAAGGCGCACCCGGGCCTCAAGCCCACGCCCCGGGACCGCGTGCAGGCCCGCTGAGCCCCGCTTGATGCAAGAAGGGCCCGTCGCTGGACGGGCCCTTTTTTCTTGTCGACAGCGACTGGCTTACTGCAGCGTCTGGCTGCCGCCCGCGCTCGGCGGCGCGAAGAGACCGCCCACGTCCACCGCGTCGAAGCGGTACTGGGCGCCGCAGAACTCGCAGCCCACCTCGACCTCGCCACGCTCGGCGATGACGCCATCGACTTCCTCGCGACCCAGCCCCGTCAGCATCTGGCCCACGCGCTCGCGCGAGCAGGTGCAGGCGAAGCGCGGGCGCAGCGGCTCGAAGCGGCGCATGTCCTCTTCCCAGAAGAGGCGGCGCAGGATGGTCTCGGCGTCGAGCGTCAGCAGCTCCTCGCTGGTCAGCGTCGAGGCCAGCATCGAGATGCGGTTGAAGTCCTCGTGGTCGCCGATGGCCTCGCCGCGTCCGGGGTGGCCTTCCAGATTGGCCTCGCCCTCGACCGGCATGCGCTGGATCAGCAGGCCCGCGGCCATCTCGTCATTGGCAGCGAGGATGAGGCGCGTGTCGAGCTGCTCGGACTGCAGCATGTAGTGCTCCAGCGCCTCCGAGATCTTGTGCAGCGGCTCGCGCTGGTCCCCGTGCAGGGGCACCACGCCCTGGTAGGGCTGCATGCCGGGCATCTTGTCCTTCGGGTCCAGCGTGATGGCGCAGCGGCCCTGGCCGAGCACGTTGACCATCATCTCCAGCGGCGCATCGTCGGCGACCTCGCCGATCACCTTGGCGGTGGCGCGGTAGCTCAGGTCGGGCTGCACCTCCACCACGGCGAGCTTCACCGGCCCGTCGCCGAGCACCTGCAGCACGAGCGCGCCATTGAACTTGATGTTGGACTGCATCAGCACGCCCGCGGCGGACATCTGCCCCAGCAGGCTGCGCACGGCCGGCGGGTAGGCCTTGTCGCCGGGGCGGCGGGCCAGCAGCTCTTTCCAGCTGCCGGTCAGGCGCACCAGCATGCCGCGAACGGGCAGGCCCTCGAACAGGAATTTGTGCAGTTCACTCATGGTCTTGGTCCGCTCAGGCACGCCAGCCCAAAAGGCTCGTGCCGGCAGACTCCCTTGCAAGAATCAAAAAACAAAAACCCGGCGAAGCTGTGCCCGCCGGGAGAATCATCGAGCCCCCTACATGGGGCCGATCGCGCTCAGCGCAAGCGGGTCAGCTCCTGGGCATAGCGCTGGCCGTTGCCCACATAGTGACGGGCACTGGCGGCCAGACCGGCCACCTGCTCGGGGCGAAGCGCCTTCACCACCACGGCCGGCCGGCCCATGATGAGGCTGCCGTCGGGGAACTCCTTGCCCTCAGTCACCAGCGAACCGGCACCCACGAGGCAGTTCTTACCGATCCGGGCGCCGTTGAGCACCACGGCGCCGATACCGATCAGCGAGTTGTCCCCCACCGTGCAGCCGTGCAGCATGACCTGGTGACCGACGGTGACGTTCTCGCCCAGCACCAGCGGGAAGCCGGTGTCGGCGTGCAGCACCGAGCCGTCCTGGATATTGCTGCCGCGGCCGATGGTGAGCGTGTCGCTGTCGCCGCGCAGGACGGCCTGGAACCAGACGCTCACGTCCTCGGCGAGGCTCACCCGCCCGATCACCTCGGCGCTGTCGGCCACCCAGGCCGTCTCGGCCACGTCGGGCACATGCTCACCCAGCTGATAGATCGCCATCGAGGCACTCCTTGTCTTGTCGGGCATCACTTGTCGGGCGTCAGGCCGCAGCCTGGCGCCAAAGCGATAATTTTACGGATGGAAACCCGCAAGATGGCGCTGGCAGTGCTCAGCGAAGCCGCCCCCAGCCGCAAGGCCGCCCTGGCGACGCAGTTGCGCGCCGATTTCCTGGCCGGCGCGCCGCTGGACATCGACACCGTGCTGTCGCCCGATCAGCCCCTGCCCGGCCGCCCCGCACGCCCGGTCCTGCGAGAGGCGCTGCAGGTCCCGAGCCGCTCGCCCTTCACCGTGGAGGGCCGCGCCGCGTTGATCCACGCCATCTGCCACATCGAATTCAACGCCATCAATCTGGGCCTGGATGCCGTCTGGCGCTTCGCGGGCATGCCCCGCGCGTTCTATGCCGACTGGCTGCAGGTCGCGGCCGAGGAGGCCTTGCACTTCAGCCTGCTGCATGAGCACCTGCAGTCCCTGGGCCACCACTATGGCGACTTCGACGCCCACGACGGTCTTTGGACCATGGCCGAGCGCACGAAGGACGACGTGCTCGCGCGCATGGCCCTCGTGCCGCGCACGCTGGAGGCGCGCGGCCTGGACGCCACGCCACCGCTGCAGGCCAAGTTCCGCAAGGCGGGGGACGAGCGCGCCGTGGCCATTCTGGACGTCATCCTGCGGGATGAGATCGGGCATGTGGAAATCGGCAACCGCTGGTATCGCCACCTCTGCCGGGCCCGCGGTCTCGATCCGGTCCCGACCTATGCGCAACTGGTCCAGCAGTACCAGGCGCCGCGCCTGCGGGCCCCGTTCAACCTCGACGCCCGACGGCGTGCGGGATTCAGCGACGAGGAACTCGCCTATCTGCAGGGCTGAGTCCGGTGGAATGGCCATCGAGGGCTTGTCGACAATTTTTACAAATGGTCGCGTGCGCCAGCGCCGTGCGAGTGGCGAACGGCTTTTTGCCCCGTGCCTGCGGGAGTGGCACGACTCCTGCTTATGGGAGACGTTCCTACCTTCAACCCTCATTGGGAGTCTACGCATGCTTCGGAAAATTCTCGGCTCGATGGCCGTCGCAGTTGCCACCTTCGCCGCGGTGCCTGCCCAGGCTGATGTCGTGGCCAGCATCCACCTGGACTTCGCGTCCGGTGCGACCTACAACGGCACCCTGACCTTTTCCGATGGCTACGGACGTCTCATCGACACCGCCGGCACCCTGAGCGGCGCCCTCTACGGCACGCAGGTCTACTCCTGGACCTGGTGGGAAGGCACTCAACAGCCCAATCCCCGGGACTACGACGGCGTCGCCTCCACCTACGAGGACATCCTGATGAGCGGCACCGAACCGAACTGGTCCAGCTTCATCGGCATCTCCTGGTCCCATGGCGCCCCCGGCGACCTGCCCGTGCTGAACCTGAACCTGGACCCGACCAACCTCTACTGGAAGAGCTACAACGGCGCTGGCGGCGACCTGATCGTCGACGGCTTCATCGGCGCGCGCAATGTGCCGGAACCGGGCTCCCTGGCGCTGAGCGCCCTCGGCCTGATGGCACTGGGCGCCGCCGCCCGCCGCCGCCGCGCCTGAACCCGGCCTTCGCCGACAGCCAGCCGACCCGCCCGGGTCGGCATTTTTTTGTGCCCGCCGGGGGCCGACGCCAAGATCGACACTACTGCCGACACTAAGGCCGACGCGAAGGCCGGCTGGACCGATGGGAAAGTCAGCAGGCCGCCAGTGCGGGCAGTGCCGCGGCAGCCTCGCTAAGATGCAGGGCCTTGCCCCGCCCACTCGAGCCTGCCCCGTGACCCGCGTCCAAGCAAACCTCCTGCTCATTGTCATCGCCCTGATCTGGGGCTCCGCCTTCGTCGCTCAGAGCCAGGGCATGGACCACATCGGCCCGATGATGTTCACCGGTGTGCGCTTCCTGGTGGGCTCGCTCGTGGTCCTGCCGCTCGCCTGGCGCGAGCAGGGGCAGCTCGCCGCCCAGGGCGCCGCCCTGCAGCGGCAGGACTGGCACAAGATCGCCGCGCTGGCCTCCCTGCTGCTGCTGGGCGCCGCCATGCAGCAGATCGGCATCGTCAGCACCACGGTCACCAACGCCGGCTTCCTCACGGCCCTCTATGTGCCGCTGGTGCCCGTGCTCGGCTGGTTCCTGCTGCGGCAGGTGCCGCACTGGTCCGTGTGGCCCGGTGGCCTGGCCTGCCTGGTGGGTGCCTTCCTGCTGTCCGGTGCCCATGAGCTGAAGATCGGCCTGGGCGACGCCTGGGTGATCGCGTCCGCCCTGCCCTGGGCCGTCCACGTGCTGATGGTGGGCCGGGTGGCCGACCGCATGAACGCGCCCTTCTCGGTCGCGTGCGGGCAGTTCTTCTTCGTCGGCCTCGCGGCCCTGGCCTATGCCCTCGTCTTCGAACCCTGGACGTGGACAGGTCTGCGCGAAGCCGCGGGCGCCATCCTGTACACCGGCGTGATGTCGGTCGGGGTCGCCTTCACGGCGCAGGTGGTGGCCCAGCGCTACTCGCATGCCGCGGACGCCGCCATCATTCTGTCGTCGGAAACCGTCTTCTCCGCTGCCTTCGGCTACGCGCTGATGGGTGACCGCCTCAGCGCCGCCGGTCTCGCCGGCTGCGGGCTGATCCTCATCAGCATGCTCGGGGTGCAGACGCTGCCGCTGTTGGCGACCCTTCGACGCGAACAGGCTTGAGTCGGCAAGTTCGCGAATCGGACATTTCTGTTTCAGATAGTCACGCCTCTGACGACCTGACATCAATCTATGCAGAAAAGTACGGGTTAACCCCGAACATTGTCATAGGGTTTTCACCAATCTCTGCGATACTTCTTCTTGTGGCGCCCTGGAGGGCATCACAAGGCCTAAGGCAGCGGAAGATCCCGCGGCCGAGACGCCAAGCCAGGTGACGCATGTGGACGTGCCCGCCTGATTGGTGAGAGTGGCAGCTGTAGGGCCGCTCGAGAGGTCTTCTCACCCACCCGTCCATCCGACATCGATGAGAAGCTCCATGTTTGCACTCAAGAAGTTCATTTCCCCGGTGACCACCTCCTTTGTGGCCGCCAGCCCGGCGGCCCTGGAAGCCACCGGCAACCTGTCTTTCGAACCCGTCTCGGCCGGCAAGGTCGAGGAAGCGATGATCGTCGCGATGCTGGCCTTCTTCGGCCTGAGCTCGGTCATCTCGCTGCTGGCCGCCTGATCGCGGCTTCTTTCCCAAGGCGGGCCCTGCTGCCCGCCTGATTGCCCAAGCGGACCCTGGTGGTCCGCTTTGCTTTTGGCGACGCCATCCCCATGCCGCGAGGCCGGCCTGCCGCCGCTGGGGCCCTCACAGCGCGAACGCGGTCGTCTTCTTGATCGTGCGCAGCACCAGCATGCTGTTCGAGCGTGCCACCTCGGGCAGTTGCATCAGCACATGGGTGTGGAATCGCTCGAGGTCCTCGGCGTCCTGGTAGGCGAAACGGATGACGTAGTCGTTCGTGCCGGCCACGTAGAAGCAGTCGAGGATGTCGGGGCTGTCCTGCACCGCCTGCTCGAAAGCCGCCAGCGCAGCGCTCGTCATGCGCTCCAGGTTGATGATCGTGTAGCTCGTGCCCTGCTTGCCCACGGCCTTCGGATTCACCAGCGCCACGTACTGCGCGATGACGCCGGTCTCCTCCAGGCGCTTCACCCGCCGCAGGCAGGCCGAGGGCGACAGGTGCACGCGCTGGGCCAGGTCCTGGTTGGAGAGCCGCCCATCCTTCTGAAGCTCGTTCAGGATGGCACGGTCAATCGAATCCAATTGCACTTCGGAGCTCATCGTTCGAATCCAATGCGAATCTGAGGCCATCCTACCGCATCCAGTTGCAAAACCCAGGGTTTGCCCTGCGCGCATCCGCAAGCCTATTGCGTGACGGAATGCCTAGACTGGCTCTATTGCCCCTGCTGCTGCCAAGCCCATGCCGGCGCCTCGGGGACCGACCTCTGGAGCCTCTCGATGACCCTGAACCCCGCCGCGCTCGACGCCTACTGGATGCCCTTCACCGCCAACCGGCAGTTCAAGAAGGCACCGCGCCTCCTGACACAGGCCGATGGCATGTACTTCGTCGATGACCGCGGCCGCCAGGTGCTCGACGGCATCGCGGGCCTGTGGTGCGTGAATGCCGGGCACAACCGCCCGCACATCGTCCAGGCCATCCAGGCGCAGGCCGCCGAGCTGGATTTCGCACCGCCCTTCCAGATGGCCCACCCCAAGGCCTTCGAGCTGGCCGAGCAGCTGGTGCAGCTCAGCCCGCCGGGCATGAACAAGGTCTTCTTCACGAACTCCGGATCGGAGTCGGTGGACACGGCCCTCAAGATGGCCATCGCCTACCACCGCGTGCGCGGCGAAGGCGCCCGCACCCGGCTGATCGGCCGCGAACGTGGCTATCACGGCGTGAACTTCGGTGGCATCTCCGTGGGCGGCATGGTGGCCAACCGCAAGATGTTCGGCACCATGCTGGGCGGCGTCGACCACATCCGCCATACGCATGACCCGGCCCGCAACGCCTATTCCGTGGGCCAGCCGGCTCATGGCGCCGAACTGGCGGACGACCTCGAGCGCCTCGTCGCCCTGCATGACGCCTCGACCATCGCCGCGGTGATCGTCGAGCCCATCGCCGGCTCCACCGGTGTGCTGATCCCGCCGCAAGGCTATCTGCAGCGCCTGCGCGAGATCTGCGACAAGCACGGCATCCTCCTCATCTTCGACGAGGTCATCACCGGCTTCGGGCGCACCGGCAACCCCTTCGGCGCCCAGACCTTCGGCGTGACGCCGGACCTCATGACCGTCGCCAAGGGCCTCACCAACGGTTGCGTTCCCATGGGCGCCGTCTTCGCACAGCAGAAGATCCACGACACCTTCATGACCGGGCCGGAGCACCTGATCGAGTTCTTCCACGGCTACACCTACTCCGCCCACCCGCTGGCCTGCGCGGCGGCGCTGGGCACGCTCAAGACCTACGCCGAGGAAGGCCTGCTGACCCGCGCCGCGCAGTTGCAGGACACCTTCGCGCAGGCCCTGCACTCGCTCAAGGGCGAGCCGCACGTGATCGACATCCGCAATATGGGCCTCGTGGGCGGCATCGAGCTCGCCCCGCTGCCCGGCGAGCCGGCCAAGCGGGCCTTCAACGTCTTCCTCGACTGCTGGGAGCAAGGCGTGCTGATCCGCACGACGGGGGACACGATCGCGCTGTCCCCGCCCCTCATCATCGAGACGAAGCAGATCGACCGCCTGGTCGAGACCCTTCGCACCGCCCTGCGCCGGGTGGCCTGAGGCGGCGGCCTCGCGCGCGATCGCTCTGCATGCGTCTG
Source organism: Burkholderiaceae bacterium (assembly GCA_041906185.1). Lineage (GTDB taxonomy): Bacteria > Pseudomonadota > Gammaproteobacteria > Burkholderiales > Burkholderiaceae_C > Roseateles_B. The sequence continues at coordinate 69,228 of JAYRJQ010000003.1, read as the reverse complement.
CTCCGGATCGACCAGGACCTCGCCCGGGATTCCTACTACGCCGCCACGGCGCCGCGCGTGGACGCCTACGCCCCGCTGCAGGATGACGTGGAGGCGGACGTCGCCATCGTGGGCGGTGGTCTGGCAGGTCTCTCGGCCGCCCTCGAGCTGGCGGAGCGCGGCCTGGACGTGCGACTACTGGAAGCGGCCCAGGTCGGCGGCGGAGCGTCCGGCCGCAACGGTGGGCAGGCCATCCACGGCCTCGCCTGCGACAACACCACGGTCGAAGGCCAGCTGGGCCTCGCGGAGGCTCGCCGGCTCTGGGACATGAGCCTGGAGGCGCTGGACCTGATCCGCCAGCGCTGCGCGAGGCACGGCATCGATGCCGAGTGGCAGGACGGCTTCCTCGGGCTGAGCACCAAACCGTCCAAGACGCTGGAGCTGCGCGCCTGGGCCGACCGCATCGAGCGGGACTACCACTACCCGCTCAAATGGATTGCACCGGAGCGGCTCCAGGACTGGATCGCCAGCCCGCGCTTCCATGCCGGCATCCACGACCCGCGCTCCGGGCATCTGCATCCGCTGAAGTACTGCCTGGGCCTCGCCCGTGCGGCATCGACCGCCGGCGCCACTCTGCATGAAGGCAGCGCCGTGCACCAGATGGAGGCAGCCGCGGACGGCACCCAGCGGCTGCGCACCCCGACGGGCAGTGTGCGCGCCAGGCAGGTGCTGCTGGCGGGCAACGTCTACCTGCAGGCGTTGGCGCCCCAGCTGGCGCCCACCCTGGCGGACCGCATCATGCCCGTGGGCACCTACATCGTCTGCACCGAGCCCCTGGATCCGGCACGGCTGCAGGCACTGATCCCCAGCCTCAGCGCGGTCTGCGACACCAATTTCGTGCTGGACTACTTCCGCCCCACGGCCGACCACCGCCTGCTCTACGGCGGCCGCGTGAGCTACAGCATGGTCACGCCGCGCGACCTCATGCACAGCATGCGCGAGCGCCTGGTGCGGACCTTCCCGCAGCTGGCCGATGTTGGCATGAGCCATGCATGGGGTGGCTTTGTGGACATCAGCATGAACCGCGCCCCCGACTTCGGCCGCCTGGGCGCGCAACGGAACGTGTATTACCTCCAGGGCTTCTCTGGTCATGGCCTGGCACTGACCGGCCTGGCCGGCAAGGTCGTGGCCGAAGCCATGCTGGGGGACGCCGCCCGCTTCGACTGCTTTGGAAAGTTACGCCACCGTCCCTTCCCCGGTGGCACACTGATGCGTACGCCGGCCCTGGTGCTGGGCATGGCGTACTACCGCCTGAGGGACCTGCTGTGATGCACCGCGACGCGCCTTCCTCTTCCCCATCGTCTTCCGCCGCCACCGGCAAGCCCATCGTGCTGGTGCCCGCCTGCAATCGGCAGGTGGGCGAGCATCCCTTCCACATCGCCGGCAAGAAGTACGTCGACGCCGTCCGCCTCGCCGGCTGCCTGCCGCTCGTCGTACCCTCGGCCAGCCCGGACGAGATCGACGAGCTCCTCGCCATCGCCCACGGGGTGCTGCTGACGGGCTCGCCCTCCAATGTGCACCCCAGCCATTTCGACGAGGCCGTGCACAACCCGGCACTGCCGCTGGACCCCGAGCGCGACGCCTGGACGCTGCCGCTGATCCCCAAGGCGCTGCGCCTGGGCATGCCGCTCTTCGCCATCTGCCGCGGCTTCCAGGAGGCGAACGTGGCGCTGGGCGGCTCGCTCCACCAGGCCGTGCAGGAGCAGCAGGGCCTGAACGATCACCGCGCGCCGGAGGGCCAGCCGCCCGAGATCGCCTACGCCGAACAACATGAGGTGCGCGTGATGCCCGGCGGCCGGCTGGAGGCGCTGCTGGGGCACCAGCACTTCCGCGTGAACTCGCTCCACGGCCAGGGCGTGAAGACGCTGGCACCGGGGCTGCGCGTGGAGGCTGTGGCGCCGGACGGGCTCGTCGAAGCCTTCAGCGTCGAGGCCGCCAGCGGCTTCTCGCTGTGCCTGCAGTGGCATCCCGAGTGGCAGGCGGCCCGCAACCCGGTCTCGATGAAGATGCTCCAGGCCTTTGGCGAGGCCTGCGCGGCTTTCCGCGACTACCGCAACGACATCCGCGAGCCTCGCCACGATTTCAAGCGCGACCCCGAGACCTAGCGCCGCTGACCCCCGACCGATTCCAGCAATCCGAAGCCCTGGTGGGTATGCCCAGGGTCAAGACCAGAAGATGAGGCAACGATGGTGGTCAGAAAAGAAATCACGTTCAGCGAGCTCGACCAATGGTTCCGTGAGCATCGCGTCACCGAGGTGGAATGCCTCGTGCCCGACCTTACCGGCGTGGCGCGCGGCAAGATCCTCCCGCGCGAGAAGTTCACCGAGGACCGCGGCATGCGCCTGCCCGAGGCGGTCGTGGCCATGGGCGTCACCGGCGAGTTTCCCGAGGAGGGGCCCTACTACGACGTCATCAGCCCCAATGACATGGACATGCACCTGCGGGCCGACCCCAGCACGGTGCGCCTCGTCCCCTGGGCGGTGGACCCGACGGCGCAGATCATCCACGACTGCTTCGACCGCGACGGCCAGCTCGTGCCCTTCGCCCCGCGCTCGGTGCTTCGCCGCGTGTGCGACCTCTTCGCGGCCGAGGGCTGGGACCCGGTCGTCGCCCCGGAGCTCGAGTTCTACCTCGTCGCCCGCAACACCGACCCCGACGTGCCCCTCAAGCCGCCCGTGGGCCGCAGCGGCCGGGCCGAAACCTCGCGCCAGGCCTACTCCATCGACGCGGTGAACGAGTTCGATCCGCTCTTCGAGGACGTCTACGACTACTGCGAGAAGATGGAGCTCAACGTGGACACGCTGATCCACGAGATCGGCGCCGGGCAGATGGAGATCAATTTCTTCCACGCCCACCCGCTCGGGCTGGCGGACGAGGTCTTCTTCTTCAAGCGCACGGTGCGGGAGGCCGCACTGCGCCATGACATGTTCGCCACCTTCATGGCCAAGCCCATCGCCGGCGAGCCCGGCAGCGCCATGCATGTGCACCAGAGCGTGATCAACAAGGCCACCGGCCGCAACCTCTTCAGCAACGAAGACGGCAGCCCCAGCCAGGAGTTCTACTGGTACATCGGCGGCCTGCAGCGCTACATCCCCGCCGCCATGGCCCTGTTCGCCCCCTACGTCAACAGCTACCGCCGACTGGCCCGCTTCACGGCGGCCCCGATCAACATCCAGTGGGGCGTGGACAACCGCACCGTGGGCATCCGCTCCCCCGTGGCACCGCCCGCCGCGCGCCGCGTGGAGAACCGCGTGATCGGGGCCGACGCCAACCCTTATGTCGCCCTGGCCGCCACGCTGGCCTGCGGCTACCTGGGGCTCAAGAACCGCATCGAGCCCACGCCCGAATGCAAGGGCGACGCCTACCTCGGCGACTTCCAGCTCCCGCGCAGCCTCGGCGAGGCGCTCGCGCTGCTGCGCGCCGAGACGGACCTCGCGGCGGTGCTGGGCGAGTCCTTCGTGACGGTCTACTCCGAGATCAAGGAGATCGAGTACGCCGAGTTCATGAAGGTCATCTCGCCCTGGGAACGAGAGCACCTGCTGCTGCATGTCTGAGTCCGGTCCTGCCCGGCCCCGTCGCGGCCGGTCGGGCAAGACCTGACCCTCTGACGTCACCGACACCTACAAGATTCCAGTGACCCCAGTCCACGCCCCCGCGTGAGGAAGGACACCCCATGAGCACCGTGCAAGCCCCCGTCAGCGCCACCGCGCGCAGCACCCGCCAATGGCAGGAGGCCGACAGCGCCCATTTCATGCACCCCTTCACCGACCACGCCGGCCTTGCGCGCAAGGGCGCCCGCATCATCACCCGTGCCGAGAACATCTACCTCTGGGACAGCGAGGGCCACAAGATCCTCGACGCCATGAGCGGCCTGTGGTGCGTCAATGTCGGCTATGGTCAGCAGGCCCTGGTGGACGCGGCCACCCGGCAGATGAAGGAGCTGCCCTTCTACAACGCCTTCTTCCAGACCTCCACGCCGCCCGCCATCCAGCTGGCGGAGCTGCTCGCGGAGGTCACGCCGCCGCAGTTCAGCAAGGTCTTCTTCACGAGCTCCGGCTCCGAGGGCAACGACACCATCGTGCGCATGGTCCGCCACTACTGGGCGAGCCTCGGGCAGCCGCAGCGGCAGGTCATCATCAGCCGCAAGAACGGCTACCACGGCTCGACCATGGCGGGGGCCTCGCTGGGCGGCATGAGCGGCATGCACGCACAGGGCGGCCTGCCCATCCCGGACATCGTGCACATCGAGCAGCCGCACTGGTTCGAGCTGGGTCGCGAGCAGTCGCGCGAGGACTTCGGCCTCACCGCCGCGCGATGGCTGGAGGCCAAGATCCTGGAAGTCGGACCGGAGAAGGTGGCCGCCTTCATCGGCGAGCCCGTGCAGGGTGCGGGCGGCGTCATCGTGCCGCCCAGCACCTACTGGCCGGAAATCCAGCGCATCTGCGACCGCTACGGCATCCTGCTCGTGAGCGACGAGGTCATCTGCGGCTTCGGCCGCACCGGCCAGTGGTTCGGCTGCGAGACCATGGGCACGACGCCCGACCTGATGACCTTCGCCAAGGGCGTCACCTCGGGCTACATCCCGCTGGGCGGCGTCATGGTCTCGGACAAGGTCGCCCGGGTTCTCATCGAGCAGGGCGGCGAGTTCAACCACGGCTTCACCTACTCCGGCCACCCGACGGCCTGCGCGGTGGCGGTGGCCAACATCCGGCTGATCCAGCAGCTCAACCTGGTGAGCCACGTGCGGCAGAACATCGGCCCGCTCCTGGCCGAGGGCTTCGCGAGCCTTGCGGACCACCCGCTGGTGGGCGAGACCCAGACCTGCGGGATGATGGGCGCGCTCCAGCTCGTGAAGGACAAGGCCGGTGGCCAGGTCTTCGACCCGGCGCTGGAGGTCGGCATGCTCTGCCGCGCCCACTGCTTCGGCAACGGGCTGATCATGCGCGCCGTGGGCGACCGCATGATCGTCGCACCGCCGCTGGTCATGACCCGCGATCAGGTGGACGAGATGATGGCCCTCATCCGCCGCTGCCTGGACCTCACGCTCGCCGAGCTGCAGACCAAGGGCTGGCTGTGATGCGCGCGCCGTCGAGGGCTGTCCCGCAGGATCAGCGCCACAGCGCGGGTTTTGGCGAATGCCTCGCGGCCGGCCCGCCGCCTAGACTGGTCCGCGCCGTGAAGTGGCGGGGGGTTCAGACCTGACCCCCATCACCCGACGCCGCCCACGCCACCCCGCGCGATCCCCGCGCCCGCCCCGATCTTCCGCAGCTTCCACCGATTCGGTTTGTCTTCCTGGAGGTTTCCCATGTCGAAGTTTCCCCGGCTCCTGACTCGCTCGCTGACCCACGCCGGCCAGGCCCTGGCCCTGGCCGCCGCCTGCAGCGCCCTCTTCTCGCCCGCGGCCCAGGCCCAGGAGGAGGAGAAGGTCCTGAACGTCTACAACTGGTCGGACTACATCGCCGAGGACACGCTGAAGCTCTTCGAGAAGGAGACGGGCATCAAGGTCCGCTACGACAACTTCGACAACAACGAGATCGTCCACGCCAAACTTGTCGCGGGCAAGACGGGCTACGACATCGTCGTGCCCTCGTCCTACTGGGCCAAGCTGCAGGCCGACGGCGGGCTGCTGCGCAAGATCGACAAGAGCCTGATCCCCAACTACAAGCACCTCGATGCCGACGTGCAGGCGCAGCTGGCCAAGCTGGACCCGGGCAACGAGTACATGGTGAACTGGCTGTGGGGCTTCACCACCGTGGGCATCAACGTGGACAAGGTCAAGGCCGCGCTGGGCAGCACGCCCATGCCCGAGAACGCCTGGGACCTGATCTTCAAGCCCGAGTACATCTCCAAGCTCAAGAGCTGCGGCGTGAGCGTGCTGGACTCCGCCACCGAGGTCGTGCCCGCCGCCCTGCACTACCTGGGCAAGCCAGCCTACAGCAAGAGCGTGTCCGACTACGCCGGCGTGCCGGCCCTGCTCAAGGCCATCCGCCCCTACGTGACGCTGTTCAGCTCCTCGGGCTACATCAATGACATGGCCAACGGTTCCATCTGCGTAGCGCTCGGCTGGTCCGGTGACATCAACATCGCCCGCCAGCGCGCCATCGACGGCAAGACGGGCCAGAAGATCGAGGCGCTGATCCCCAAGACTGGCGGCATCATCTTCATGGACACCATGGTGATCCCCATGGACGCGCCGCACCCGGGCAATGCGCACAAGTTCATCAACTTCATCCTGCGCCCCGAGATCCACGCCGGCCTGACCAACAAGGTCTTCTACGCCAACCCGAACAAGGAGGCGCGCAAGTTCGTGAAGCCGGAGGTCGCCAGCAATCCGACGGTGTTCCTGAGCGAGTCCGACATGAAGCGCATGGCCGCACCGGACGCCATCAACAACGACGTGCGGCGCCAGATGACCCGCATGTACACCTCGTTCAAGACCGGCATCTGAGCCCCTTCCGGAGCACGCCCGCATCATGATGAGCCCCAGCGCCGCCACGACGCCCTACCTGCAGATCGACCAGGTGCTCAAGGACTTCGGAGGCGGCGCCATCGCCGTCAACCGCGTGTCCCTGGACATCGCGCAGGGCGAGATCTTCGCCCTGCTCGGGTCCTCCGGCTGCGGCAAGACCACGCTGCTGCGCATGCTCGCGGGCTTCGAGACGCCCACCAGCGGGCGCATCGTGCTCAAGGGCCAGGACCTCGCCGGCCTCGCGCCCTACGAGCGGCCGATCAACATGATGTTCCAGAGCTATGCGCTCTTCCCGCACCTCAGCGTCTGGGACAACATCGCCTTCGGCCTGCGCCGCGACGGCTGCCCCAAGCCGGAGATCGAGGCGCGCGTGGAGGCCATGCTCAAGCTCGTACAGCTCGGCAAGTACGCCAGGCGCAAGCCGCACCAGCTCTCCGGCGGCCAGCAGCAGCGCGTGGCGCTGGCCCGCAGCCTCGCGAAGAAGCCGCAGCTGCTGCTGCTGGACGAGCCCCTCGGCGCCCTCGACAAGAAGCTGCGCGAGGAGACGCAGATCGAGCTGGTCAACATCATCGAGGAGGTCGGCGTGACCTGCGTGATGGTGACGCACGACCAGGAGGAGGCCATGACCATGGCCTCGCGCATCGGCGTGATGAGCGAGGGCCGCATCCTGCAGGTCGGGCCGCCGGGCGAGATCTACGAGACGCCCGCCACCCGCTTCGTGGCCGACTTCATAGGCAACGTGAACCTCATGGAGGGCACGCTGGACGTGGACGAGGCGGATCACGTCGAGATCCGCTGCGCCGACTGCCGGCATTACGTGGGGCACGGCATCACCGGCTCCAAGGGCATGGAGGTGGCCGTGGCGCTGCGGCCCGAGAAGATCCAGCTGAGTCGCACGCCGCCCGCCCGCACGGCGGTCAACGCGGTGCGCGGCACCGTGCGGGACATGGCCTACTTCGGCAGCTACACCGTCTACCGCCTGCAGCTGGCGAGCGGTGCGGTGCTGAAGGTCTCGCAGGCCAACACCGAACGCCATCCCGACGAGGTGCTGACCTGGGGCGACGAGGCCTGGGCGTCCTGGAGCGACAGCGCCCAGGTCGTGCTGACGCAGTGAGGCCGGCATGAGCACGACGCCGCTCTCGATCCTGTCCTGGCGCCCGCGCTGGTGGCGCGGCCGCTCGGCCGTCATCGCCCTGCCCTATGCCTGGCTGCTGCTGTTCTTCGCGCTGCCCTTCCTCATCGTGCTGAAGATCAGCGTTTCCGAGATGGAGACGGTGCACGTCAAGGACCTGCTGCGCTATGCCGACGGCGTGGCCACGCTGACCGTCAAGCTCAGCAACTACGTCTTCATCACCGAGGACGAGCTCTACTTCAAGGCCTACCTCAACAGCCTCAAGTACGCCGGCATCACCACGCTCGGCTGCCTCTTCATCGGCTACCCCTTCGCCTACTTCATGGCCCGCGCGAAGCCCTCGCTCCAGCCGGCCCTGCTGATGCTGGTGATGCTGCCCTTCTGGACGAGCTTCCTGCTGCGCGTCTATGCCTGGAAGGGCCTGCTGGCCGAGAAGGGCTGGGTGGCGCAGGCCATCGAAGCCGTCGGGCTGGACAAGCTCATGGCGGCCGCCGGCTGGATCCCCGCGCCGGGCATGCTGCTGAACACGCCCTTCTCGCTGGCGCTGGGCATGATCTACACCTACCTGCCCTTCATGGTGCTGCCGCTGTACGCCAACCTCTCCAAGATGGACCTGCGCCTGCTGGAGGCCGCGGCAGACCTGGGTGCCACGCCCTGGACGGCCTTCTGGCGAGTCACTGTGCCGCTGTCCAAGGCCGGCATCATCGCGGGCTCCATGCTGGTCTTCATTCCCTGCGTGGGCGAGTTCGTGATCCCCGAGCTGCTCGGCGGCCCGCAGACGCTGATGATCGGCCGCGTGCTGTGGGACGAGTTCTTCAGCAACAACGACTGGCCCATGGCCTCGTCGGTGGCGGTGGTGGTGATCCTGTTGATCATCGTGCCGCTGGCGCTCTTCAACAAATACCAGGCCGAGAGCCAGGAGGTGAGGCCATGAGTCGCGCCCTCTTCGGCCCGCGCAGCACGCGCGTCGTCGCCCGGACCTGGCTGCTGCTGGGCTTCGGCTTCCTGTACCTGCCGCTGCTCGCGCTGGTCATCTACAGCTTCAACGCCTCGCCCGTGCCCTCGGTCTGGGGCGGCTTCACGCTCGACTGGTACGCCAGGCTGGCCGAGGACGGCGAGCTGCTGGCCGGGCTGTGGCTCTCCCTGAAGATCGCCTTCTTCACGGCGAGCACCTCGGTGCTGCTCGGCTGCTTCGCGGCCTTCGCGCTGGTGAAGTACCGCCGCTTCAAGGGCCGCACGCTCTTCGCCGGCATGGTCAACGCGCCGCTCGTCATGCCGGAGGTGATCGTGGGGCTCTCGCTGCTGCTGATGCTGGTGTCGATGCAGCGGGCGCTGGGCTTCCCCGAGCGTGGCAGCCTCACGATCTGGATGGGCCATCTGCTGCTGGGCCTGGCCTACGCCACGGTCGTGATCCAGGCGCGGCTGCAAGACCTGCCCCCCTCGCTGGAGGAGGCCGCGATGGACCTCGGCGCGCGGCCGCTGCAGGTCTTCTTCCTCATCACGCTGCCGATGATCTCGCAGTCCCTGCTCTCCGCCTGGCTGCTGACCTTCACGCTGTCGCTGGACGACGTCGTGCTCTCGGCCTTCCTGTCCGGCCCGGGCTCGACGACGCTGCCGCTGGTCATCTTCTCGCGGGCGCGGCTCGGCGTCTCACCCAGCATCAATGCGGTGGCCACGGTGGTCATCGTGGTCGTCTCGCTGGGCGTGATCGCCGCCAGCCTTGCCATCGCGCGGCGCGAGCGTCGGCTCGCACGCGAGTTGGCCGCCGCCCAGCGCGGCGGAGGCTGAGCCTCGCCCGTCCCCCGCTTCCCGATTCCCGTTTCCCTGCCTCCCCTGTTTCCTGCAACGACACCTCAACCTCACCACATCCCTCAGGAGCTCCCCATGAAGCAGCACACCCTGGCCCTCCTCACCGCCGCCCTCGCCCTGGCCTACGGCGCACCCGCCCGGGCGCAAAGCAACGAGGAGCTGCTCAAGGAGCTGCGCGCGCTGAAGGACCGCGTCAACCAGCTCGAGGAGAAGCTCAAGGCCACCGAGGCCAAGGCCGCGAAGCCGAGTGAGGCGCAGTGGGGCATGACGCCCGAGCAGGTGCGCGAGTTCAACCGCATTGCCGTCAAGACCGAGGCGCTGGAGGATGCGCAAGAGGCACTGGGCCTCAAGAACCTCAAGATCACCGGCTTCATCGACCCGACCTTCATCGCCAACAAGGCGCAGAACACCGCCGGCTTCCAGCTCCTCAACAAGGACGCCTACGCCTACGACGCCGGCTACTTCGGCATGGCCGTGCTGGACTTCCAGAAGGAGATGGACGGCGGCACCCGCTACAAGCTGACCCTGGCGCCGGACCGCGGCACGGGCTCGGTGTTCAACGGCGGGTCCATCATCCACGAGGCCAGCGTCAACATCCCGCTGGGCGACTTGCAGACGCGGCTGTGGCTGGGCCAGATCCCCGACTGGACGGGCTACGAGATGACCGCCCCGCCGCTCAACAAGCTCATCACCCACAACCTGCTCTTCGACTACACCGCGCCCACGGCCTACACCGGCGCCGTGGCCGACATCACGCGCGGCAAGTGGATGATCAAGGCGGGCCTGGCCAACGTGAACAACTCGCGCAAGAGCGCGGGCAACAAGACCCCCGCCCTGATCTACCGCGTGGACTACGCCAAGGGCGAGTTCCAGGGCTTCGGCTTCTCGGGCCTGCATGGCAAGGCCTACAACTACGCGACCGACGCCCTGGATGCCGCCGGCGGGCTGCGCTTCGCGGACCAGGCCGGCAAGGACACGCGCGTCGACATGCTGGAGCTCGATGCCTACTTCATCCGCGGCGACTTCACCTGGCAGGGCCAGCTCTCCTATGGCCGCCAGCGCCAGGCCGCCATCTTCAACGAGGACGGCCAGCTGCGCGATGCCAGCTGGACGGGCCTCTCCACGCTGCTGGCCTACAAGTTCATCCCGCGCTGGGAGGCCACGGGCCGGCTCGACTACCTGCGCAATCACAAGAACGGCGGCGGCCTCTTCGGCTACAGCTACGACGACAGCCACAACGGCATCGGCCGCGGCAACGGCTTCTTCTGGGATGACGCCAACCCCGACCCCGAGGCCGCCAGCAAGGGCGCCAACCGCTATGCCCTCACGTTCGGGCTGAGCTATCTGGTCAACCAGAATGCGATCTGGAAACTCGAGTACCGTTACGACGGCGCAAGCCAGCCGGTGTTCCTGAACACCAAGGATGGCACCTTCACCAAGACGAACCAGCTGCTGGGCACCTCCATGGTGCTGAGCTTCTGACCCGGGCGGGGCCAGGCCCCTGACGGCGCCTGGCCCACCCACCGAACACGGACATTTCGCATGAGCACCATCGACTGGCACCAGCGTGCCCAGGCCCTGACGATCGACGGCCGGCCCTTCATCGGCGGGCGCCGCGTGGACAGCGTCCGCGGCGAGACCTTCGACTGCATCTCCCCCATCGACGGGCGCGTGCTCGGCCAGGTCGCCCGCTGCGGCGCCGAGGACATCGACGCCGCCGTGCGGGCCGCGCGCCGCGCCTTCGAGGACGGCCGCTGGTCCGCCAAGCCGCCCGCGGTGCGCAAGAAGATCCTGCAGAAGTTCGCCGACAGGATCCTCGCGGCACGCGACGAACTGGCGCTGCTCGAGACCCTGGACATGGGCAAGCCCATCCAGTACGCACTCGGCGTGGACGTGCCGGCCGCCGCGCGCTGCATCCAGTGGTACGCCGAGGCCGTGGACAAGGTCTACGACGAGATCGCGCCCACGGGCCCGAACGCCCTGGCCCTCATCACCCGCGAGCCCATGGGCGTGATCGGCGCCATCGTGCCCTGGAACTACCCGATGATCATGGCCTCCTGGAAGCTGGGGCCGGCGCTGGCGGCGGGCAATTCGGTGGTGCTCAAGCCCAGCGAGAAGAGCCCGCTGACCGCCCTGCGCCTGGCCGAGCTGGCAATGGAGGCCGGCCTGCCCGAGGGCGTGTTCAACGTCGTTCCGGGCTACGGTCACGAGGCTGGCGAGGCGCTGGCGCTGCACATGGACGTCGATGCCGTCGGCTTCACCGGCTCGACGCGCGTGGGCCGCAAGATGCTCGAGTACGCGGGCCGCTCCAACCTCAAGCGCGTCTTCAACGAGCTGGGCGGCAAGAGCGCCTTCATCGTCTTCCCCGACTTCCAGGACCTGGCCCGCGCCGCACGCACCGTCGCCGGCAGCATGTTCTTCAACCAGGGCGAGAGCTGCAATGCGCCCTCCCGCGTGATGGTGCACGCGAGCATCGCCGACGAGTTCGAGGCGCTGCTGGCCCAGCAGGCGCCGCGCTACCAGCCCGGCGACCCGCTGGCCCCCGCCACCGTGATGGGCGCGCTCGTCGACGACGGCCAGCTGCGCACGGTCATGGGCTACATCGAATCCGGCCTCGCCGAGGGCGCGCGCGCCCTGTGCGGCGCCGCGCAGGCCCGCGTGGAGAGCGGCGGCTTCTACGTGGCGCCTACCATCTTCAGCGGCGTCGGCAACGGCATGAAGATCGCCCGCGAGGAGATCTTCGGCCCGGTGATGAGCGTGCTGCGCTTCAACGACGAGGCCGAGGCCATCCGCCTCGCCAACGACTCCAGCTACGGCCTGCAGGCCAGCGTCTGGAGCGACGGCCTGGACCGCGCCCACCGCGTGGCCCGCGCCCTGCGCGCCGGCACCGTGCACGTGAACCAGTACGACGAGGACGACCTCACCGTGCCCTTCGGCGGCTACAAGCAGTCCGGCAACGGCCGCGACAAGAGCCTGCACGCCTTCGACAAGTACACGGAGCTGAAAACGACCTGGCTGCGGATCAACGGCGCCTGAGCCGAAGGCAGGTGCGCCGTCCTGCGCACGCCGGCGTCCGGCCGGGCCGGGCGGCCCGCGCGCCGGCCCCACAATGTGCCGCATGACGCTCGCCACACCGCACGGACGCCTCCCCATCGCCGCCTACCTCTGCCTCGCCGCCAGCACCAGCCTGGTCGGCAGCTACGTCGGCCTGTCCAAGCTCCTGTTGCTGAGCTTTCCCGTCTTCCTGCTGGCCTGGCTGCGCTTCGGCATCGCCGGCGTGTTGATGGCCGGCTGGGTGAAGGCGCCGGCCGGCGCGGCGCCGCTCGATGCCAGCACGCGGGGGCTGCTGTTCCTCGAGAGCTTCATCGGCAACTTCCTGTTCTCGATCTGCCTGCTCTTCGGCCTGCGCGAGTGCTCGGCGATGGCCGCGGGGGTGATCATGGCGGGCATCCCGGCGGCCGTCGCGCTGCTCAGCGCCCTCGTGCTCAAGGAGCGCCTCGCGCCGCGGGTGCTGGCCGGCATCGTGCTGGGCGTGGCGGGCATCGCGCTCGTGGCGCTGGAACGCCAGGGCGGCGCTGCGCAGTCCACGCCGCTGGGCCTGGCCCTGGTGCTGGCGGCGGTCTTCTGCGAGGCGGCGTATGTCGTCATCGGCAAGCGCCTGACGCAAGACCTGACCCCGCGCCGCATCAGCGCGCTGATCAACCTCTGGGGGCTGGTGCTGGTCACGCCGCTGGGCCTGTGGCAGGCGCTGCGCTTCGACTTCAACGCCGTTCCGCTGCTGCATTGGGGCCTGCTGGGCTTCTATGCGGCGGCGGCCAGCATGGTCACCGTCGTGCTCTGGATGCGCGGGCTGCAGTCGGTGCCGGCCTCGCAGGCGGGGGTCTTCATGGTGTTCCTGCCGATCGCGACGGCGCTGGTGGGTGGCATCTTCCTGGGCGAGCACCTGCAGCCCACGCAGGCCCTGGCCTACGGCCTCGCGCTGGCCGGCGTGCTGCTCGCCACCTGGCCTGCGCGTCGCGCCATGCCCACCGCGGCAGCCCCGTCGATGCAGGGCAATCCCTGAGTTTGCGTCGTTTGCACCCGTCAACGCCCCAAGAGAGGCAGGGGATGCCCTAACATTGGCTGGCCCGCTGCCGCTGTTGTGCCGATGTCCCCTCCCCGCCCCCCTGCCCTCGAAGCCGACGATGCCCAAGAAGGCGCCCAGCAGGGTCGCCTGCCCGCCACCGAGGCCGATCGGGCCCGCGAACTGGCCACCTGGCTCGCCTGGGTCGACGACTGGGCCCGGCTGATGCAGCTGCCCCCTTGCGACGAGGCCTCGCCCGCCCGCAAGCGCCGGGGCCACACGCCGCTGGCGCTGATCTTCTCCCCGCATCCGGATGACGAGTGCATCGTCGGCGCCCTGCCCCTGCGGCTGCGGCGCGAGTCCCACTGGCGTGTCTGCAATGTGGCCGTGACCCTGGGCAGCAACGCGGCGCGCCGGCAACCGCGCTGGCACGAGCTCCGTCAGGCCTGCGAGCTGCTGGACTTCGAGACCCTGCAGCTGGCCGACGGCGGCCTGGAGCAGGTCCGCCCCGACACCCCCATCGCCCAGCCCGGCCTGTGGCAGGGCCATGTCGACAAGGCCGCCGCGCTGCTGCGCCGCGAGCAGCCGGCCCTCGTCCTGCTGCCGCACGAGGGCGACGGCATCGCCACGCACATGGGCGTGCATCGCCTGGCGCTCGATGCCCTGCAGGCCGCGGGCTACAACGGCCTCGTGGCGCAGACCGAATACTGGGCGCCGCAGTCCGGCGCCAACCTGATGGTGGAGAGCTCCAGGCAAGACCTGGCACGCCTGGTGCAGGCCCTGTCCCGCCACGAGGGCGAGGTGGCCCGCAACCCCTACCACCTGCGCCTGCCCGCCTGGATGGCCGACAACGTCCGCCGCGGCGGCGAGATGATCGCCGGGGCCGGGACCGCGCCGCCGGCCTTCGGCTTTGCGACGCTCTACCGCCTGACGCGCTGGCTTGCCGGCCGCGAGCAGGACGACCTGCCGCCGCGCATGGCCGGCGCCGCCGAGCGACTCAGCCTGGCGTGATCGCGGGCATGCCGCTCCCCTCGACGACCGCGGTGCCGCAGGGTCACCTGCGTCTGCACCAGTACCTGGCGCTGGCGCCTGGCCCGCGTCTGCTGGTGACGGCCGCCGTGCATGGCAACGAGACCTGCGGCACGCGCGCGCTGGCGCGCCTCGTGCGGGCGCTCGACGACGGCACCCTGCGTCTGCTGCGGGGCCAGCTGACGCTGCTGCCGGTCACCAACCCGCTCGCCTTCGCCCGCGGCGAACGCCAGGGCGAGCGCAACCTGAACCGCCAGCTCCAGCCCACGGGCACGCCCCGCACCTACGAGGACCGCGTCGCCAACGTGCTCTGCCCGCTGCTCGCCGCGCACGAGGTGCTGCTGGACCTGCACTCGTTCCGCGCGGCCGGGTCGCCCTTCGTGATGCTGGGCCCGCGTGACAACGACGGCCCGCTGGAGCCCTTCGCCCACGAGGCCGCCGAGACGCGCCTGGCGCTGGCACTGGGCGCGCCCCGCATTGTCGAAGGCTGGCTCGCCACCTACGCCCGGGGCCTGGCCCGCCGCGGGGCGCCGGCGGAGGACATCGATCAGGCCGTCGGCACCACCGAGGCCATGCGCCGCGCGGGCGGCTATGGCGTGACGCTGGAATGCGGCCCGCACGACGACCCCGCCGCCGTTGACGTGGCGGAAGGCGCGGTGCGCCGTGCGCTGGCGCTGCTGGGCATGATCGCCCCGGACGAGGCCCCGCCTGCCAGCGCCGTTGAGCCGGACTGGCTGCAGATGCAGGAGGTCGTCGACCGCCTCCATCCGGACGACCGCTTCGAGCGCCCCTGGCGGCATTTCGACGCCGTGCGGGCTGGCGAGCTCATCGGCCGGCGCCACGACGGCACGGCCGTGCTCGCCCCGGGTGACGGCTGCCTCGTGTTTCCCGATGCCGCGGCGGCGGTCGGCACCGACTGGTTCTACTGGGCGCGATCCAGCGACCGGGCCCCGCGCTCGGCCTGTCCCTGATCCCTGTCATGAAATCGTTTTCAACCTCACCTAGACTGGCCTTCGGGTCGACTCGCTGATCACGCATGGACTGGAACCAGCACGGCAACTACCACCTGCACTGGCGCGGCGATGTGCTGGTCGTGCAGTACGAGGGCGTGTGGAATGACGTGGCGGCCCGCGCCCTGCATCGCGACGCCGCCCTCCTGTGGGCCCGGCACGAGGGGCGCTGGGCGATGGCCGGCCTGTTCGACGACTGGGAAGGCGCCACGCCCGAGGCCTACCAGTGCTGGCTGGCCTTCTTTGTGGATGCCACCGCCAACGGCCTCGGCGCCTATGCGGTGATGATGCCCTCCGGCCTGCTCGCCGACGTCGTGGAGCCGCTGAGCCGCGAAACGGCCAGCCGGGTCGACCGCCGGGACTGCCGGGACCTGGCGGACGCCCTCGACTGGCTGGGCGGGCTGGGCTACCGCTCCTGAACCGGCCCCGCCGCGCCCCGACAAGCCCCCTGGCGAGCACGGATCCCGCCGGCCCACTACCATGCCGGCATGCTGAAGATCGATTTCGTCTCCGACGTCTCCTGCCCCTGGTGCGCCATCGGGCTCAAGTCCCTGGAACAGGCCCTCGACCAGGTGCCGGAGGTCCAGGCCACCGTGCATTTCCAGCCCTTCGAGCTGAATCCGCAGATGCCGGCCGAGGGCGAGGAGATCAACGCCCACCTCGCCCGCAAGTACGGCGCCCGCCCGGAGCAGCTGGAGCAGACGCGTGAGCAGATCCGCCAGCGCGGCGCGGCGCTCGGCTTCACCTTCACCAAGGGCGCCCGGGACCGCATCTACAACACCTTCGACGCCCACCGCCTGCTCCACTGGGCCGGTGAGGTCGACCCGGCGCGCCAGAAGGCGCTCAAGCTGGCGCTGTTCACCGCCTACTTCACCGAGGGCCGCAATCCGGGCGACCGCGAGGTGCTGCTGGGCGCGGCAGCGGCCGCGGGCCTCGACGCCGCCGGCGCGCAGGCCGTGCTGGACAGCGACGCCCACGCCAGCGCGGTGCGCGAGCAGGAGGCCTTCTGGCAGGCGCAGGGCATCCAGTCCGTGCCGGCCCTGGTCATCAACGAGCGCTACCTGCTGCAGGGCGGCCAGCCGCCCGAGGTCTTCGCGCAGGCCCTGCGCCAGATCGCCGCCGAGGAAGCCCAGGCGGGCCGCTGAGCCCCCGTGAGCCCCTGAATATCCCGCCGCCGCCGGGCCTCAATTGCCACGGCTTGTAAAGGGGAGCGTCCCCAGGCGGCGGCCCCGGCGGCCTGAGCGACAATGCCCCTCGGTCGGCCGCGCTGCCGCGGCCCTGGGAACGAATCCATCAACGCCCCGCCGGGGCGTTTTTGCTTGAGTGATTGAGAGAGGTCATCCGTGTTCAAGAATCTCCTGCTGTACCGCATCGCGCCTGAGTGGCAGGCCACGATCGAGGAGATCGAGGAAGCGCTGGAGCCCGAGCGCTTCGTGCCCTGCGGCGCCACGCAGCCGCTGTCGGCGGGCTGGGTCTCGCCGCGCGGCGTGGCGCATGCGCCCCTGATCGAGGACGTCGGCGGCCACTGGCTGCTGAAGCTGCAGGTCGAGCAGCGCGTGCTGCCAGGCTCCGTCGTGCGCCGCCGGGTGGACGAGCTGTGCGAGCGCATCGAGCAGGAAACGGGCCGCAAGCCCGGCAAGAAGGTCAAGAACGAGCTCAAGGAGCAGGTCACGCAGGAGCTGCTGCCCCAGGCCTTCACCAAGCAGGGCGCGACGCGCGTGTGGATCGACACCAGGCAGCGCCTGCTGATGGTGGACGCCGGCTCGGTGAGCAAGGCGGACGAGCTCATCACGCTGCTCGTGAAGTGCCTGCCGAATCTCGTGGTGCAGCTGCTGCAGACCGCCGAGACGCCTGCCGCCTGCATGGCCGCCTGGCTGATGGACGGCGTGCCGCCCGCCAGCTTCACGGTGGACCGCGAGTGCGAGCTCAAGAGCGAGGACGAGATGAAATCCGTGGTGCGCTACGCCCGCCACCCGCTGGACATCGAGGAAGTCCGCCAGCATCTGGCCGCCGGCAAGCGTCCCACCAAGCTCGCGCTCACCTGGCGTGACCGCGTCTCCCTGCTGCTGACCGACACGCTCGCCATCAAGAAGATCGCCTTCCTGGACATCGTCTTCGAGGGCCGTGACAAGCCGAGCAAGGACGAGGCCTTCGACGCCGACGCTGCGCTGGCCACGGGCGAGCTCTCGCAGCTGCTACCGGACCTGATCTTCGGCCTGGGCGGCGAGCACGACTTCGCGGCCGCGGCGCTGCAGGGCGTCAGCCTGCAGCTGCAGAAGGACCAGGCGGCCCCGGCATCGGCAGCATCCACGGCAGCCACCACGGCCGAAGAACCGGCCCCCTGGGACTGATCAGCCCGCCGGGCGCTGGCGCCGCGGCCGGTGCCAGGCCCACAGGCCCGTCACGCCGACGGCCAGGCCGGCATGCGCCCAGCCGGCCGTTTCATGCCAGGCCTCGGGGACGAGGTACAGCAGCCCGTAAGCCAGCAGCACGACGCCCGTCAGCCCCGCGCTGAGCCACAGGCCGCTGCGGCGCTGGCTCAGGCGGCCCGCCTGGGCGCTCAGCCGCCAGCCGGCCGGCACGTGGCTGCCCGCCACCATGCCCAGACCCATCAGCGCCGCCATGCTGGCCAGGCCGTGCACGCGCATCAGCCAGGCCTCGGCGGGCAGCGGCAGGGCGTCGGCCTCGCGGCTGTAATGCAGCAGCAGCCAGACGAGCCCCGTCGTCAGCAAAAGGACGAAGCTGGCGTAGAGCCAGCGCTTGTGCCAGCCGGGCAGTTTGAGCAGGGGAGCGCGCATGCAGGTTCCGGAATCTCGGGGGCGCTCACGCCTGCCAGATCCAGACCCTGGCCTTCAGCCGCGTGAGCAGCGCGGATTCTCGCTCAGGCCCGGGCTGCATCAGCGAACCCAGCGCCGCGAGCTTGCACAGGGCGTCGGCCCACAGCGCCGAGGGCGCGGCCACCGCGACCTGGACTGCGTCCTCATCGGCAAGCCCATGCAGGCGGCTGCGGCTGCCCGGGGCGTAGTGGCTGCTCGCAAAGGCGCCGTCCGCCAGCTGGCCGAACTCGCGCAGGCCACCGCGGGATTCGTCGCGCAGGAGCAGCGGCAGCGACTGCGGCCCGAAGACGCGCAGATCCCCGCCCGCGTTCACGCTGCCCCAGCTCGCACCAGCGCGGCGTAGATGCGCGATGAGGCGGTCCACCACGAAGCCCTTGGCAATGCCGCCGAGGTCGAGCTGCACGCCCTCACTGTGCTTGTGAAGCACGCCGCCGCGGAGCTCCCAGTCGAGCGGGCCGCTGCCCAGCGTCGGGTCGAAGCGTCCGCCGCTGCGCTGGCGCAGGCAGCTCGCGGCCGCCATCACCCGTTGCGTGGCGGGCTGGAGGCGCAGCGCGCCGCCCGCCGGCAGTGCATTGAAGCGGGCGATGTCGCTGCCGGGCCGGAAGCGGCTCAGCTGCGACTCCAGGCGCTCCAGCAGGTCGAAGGCCTCGTGCAGGCAGCGCTCGCCCGCCTCGGGGGAGGCATGGCGCACGGCCAGCTCCACCAGCGTGCCGAGCGCCGGCCGGGCCCGGCGCTGCAGGCCGGCCTCGCTGCGGTCAGCCGAGCACACCGCTGCGACGCGCCTGTTCAACGACCGCCACGATGCGCTTCACGCCCTCGGCCACATGGCTGCAGGAGAGCGTGGCGCCGGAGATGTTGGCGATGTCCTCACCCACCTTCAGCGGCGCGCCCTGCGCCTTGCCGATGAACTGCTTGCGCCAGGCCGCCGTGCGCACCTCGTGGCCATGGCTTTCGCGGTAGGAGAGGATCTCCACGCCCCGCACCTTGCCGTCGGCGCCGATGCCCACGGCATAGCTGATGAGCTCGAACTTGCCCAGGACGTCATCGGCCACCACCACCCCCAGGAGCTCGCGCCCCTTGAAGGCCAGGCGCAGCTTCCACTGCGCGCTGCGCGGCTTCACGCCCAGCGCCGCGATGGCCTGCGCCTGCGCGGCGTCCAGCTGCCAGTCGCGGATCTCGAAGCGATCGGCCTCGGCAAACAGCAGCTTCGCTGCGGCCTCCGCCGTCAGGTAGTCCACGGCGAAGGCCCCGGCAGGCGCGAGCGCCAGGACGGCGGCGGCACCGGTGGCGAGGCTCAGTCGCATCAGAAGCTCCAGCCCAGGCCCAGGTTCAGGCGGTTGAGGTCCTTGTTCTGCTTGAAGCGCTGCACATCGGCCTTCAGCACGACGCCCGGCGCGAACTCGAAGTTGGCGCCGAAGGTGTAGACCTGCTCGGCCGCCTGCACCTCGGGCGTCAGACCCGCGCCGAGGTCGGCAAAGGCCGCCGCGGTGTTGTAGCGCTCCCAGCGGGCGAAGGGCTTGAGCACATAGCTGCCCTGCTCCCACAGCTTGTAGGCCGCCTGCACGTAGGCGCCATCGAAGCGCGAGGGGATCAGGCTGTCACTGCCCACCAGCGGCAGGTTGAGGGCCGCGGTGTTGGAGATCGTGCCGCGCGTGTAGACGGCCGAGAGGTCCCAGGGGCCCGGCGTCCAGCGGGCGTGCAGGTCCCACAGCGTGATGCGGGACTCGTTCGCCTGCTGCTTGTGCGTGGCCTGCCCGGTGAAGATCGAGCCGCCCAGCAGCAGGCCGGGAATGCCGCGGTAGTTGGCGGCGCCGAAGACGGCGAGGTCCCGCGAGCGGGCCAGCGCCATTTCCTGGTGGATGGAGCCCAGCGGGGACTCGCGGCCCTCGCTGCTCGTGGCGTCCCACTTGTTCAGGTCGAAGCCGGTGGAGATGCCGCCCTGCAGGGTCCAGCCGCTGTCCAGCTGGCCCACGAGCTGGATGCCGCCCTCGCGCCAGGTGCTGGGGATGATCGCCGTCTCGACGAAGTTGCGCTCGACGCCATAGTAGGCGGTGGGCTCGTGGTTCTCGTTGATCAGGCCCATGGGCACGAGGAACAGGCCGCCGCGCACGGCCCAGTTCGGATGGAACTGGTGCTCGACGTAGGCCTGCTCGATGGCCACCTCGCCGGCGTCGTCGGCCGAGGCCACGGCGTGCTCGACCTCGATCTCCGCGACGACCTTGGTCCTGTCATCGAAGCGGTGCTGGTAGCCCAGCACGAGGCGGCGCAGGTCGGCCTGGGCGTCCTGGCTCTTCTTCGTGGGGCGGTTGTAGTTCAGCTCGGCATAGCCGCTCAACACCGTGGCCGGCGCCGCGGCGGGGAGCTCCGCCTCGGCCAGGACGGGGACGGCCGTGGGCGCGGGCGCGGCGGGCTTGGCCGCCTCGGCGGCGCGCTGCTGCTGGACCTGCGCGAGCTCGGCCCGCAGCTTGTTGAGCTCGGCGGCGAGCTGGTCCACGCGGCGCAGCAGCTCCTGCTCGGTGGCGGTCTGGGCGTGGGCCGGCGCCAGGGCCAGCATCAGGCTGAGGCTCAGCGTGCTGAGCAGGGGCAGGGTCTTGGTGTTCATGGGCAAGGGCTCGGTAGGTCGTGAATCGGGAGGAAGCCCTCAGCGGGCGTAGCCGTCGCTGAGCGTGCGCAGGAAGGCCACCACGTCGTCGATCTCGGCCTCGCTCAGCGCCGGCGCATCGCCGGGCTTGCGGTTGTAGGGCCCCTCGGTGGTGTTGACGTTGCCGCGCAGGGCCGGCGGCAGGTCGTTGAACTTGTCGATGCTGCCGTCGGGCAGGCGCGGGTACCACTTCTCGGGGAACACATCGCGCTGGACGTAGAAGCTCACCACCTCGCGCAGGCTGGTGAAGCGGCCGTTGTGGAAGAAGGCCTTGCGCTGCGCCACGTTGCGCAGCGAGGGCACCTTGAAGGCGCCGCACAGGTCCTGGCGTGCGAGCAGGTCCCCCGCATCGCGGGCGCACAGGCCGAGGTCGAAGAAGGCCGGATCGGCGTTCTGCAGCAGCGCCGTGTTGCGAGGCACGCCCAGCGCGTCGTAGGTGAAGTCGGTGAACAGGGGGAAGCTGCCGTCCGCGCCCTTGGCCGAGGGGTGGCAGGCGGCGCAGTTGCCCTTGTCCTTGGCGTTGAACAGCGCCAGGCCGCGCAGCTCCTGCTCGGTGAGCGGCGCGCGGCCGCGCAGGAACTCGTCGTACTTGCTGCTGTAGGGTCGGAAGTCGGGGTCCTCGAGCTGGTAGGCCTGCAGCGCCAGCTGGACGCGCTGCAGTGCCTCGGCGGGCGTCTTGAACACGTCCGCGCCGAACTCCTGCTGGAACTCGGCGGCGTAGCTCGTGCGGGCCAGGCGGGCGATCAGGTCCTCGACGCTCGCGTTGGCCATTTCCTTCGGGTTGAAGAAGGGCTTGCCCGCCTGGTCGGCGAGGCTGCTGGCACGGCCGTCCCAGAAGAAGCCGCCGTTGGGCGTGCCTTCCTTGTCGAAGCCGAAGGACTTGTTCGTGGCCAGGTAGCGCAGACCGGGCGCGGTACGGCCGCCCTCCAGCTCCAGCAGCAGGCCGCCCGGCTCGGTGGGCTTGCCATTGAGCGCGCCGGCGTGGCCCGTCTCGGGCGCATGGCAGCTGATGCAGGCCTGGCGCCCGGAGCCGGAGAGGCTGACGTCCTTGAAGATCTTCTCGCCCAGCTGGGCGCGGCGGCTCATCGCGTTCTCCGGCAGCGGCGCCGGGCCCGCCGCCGACGAGCCGCCGCCCCCGCAGGCGCTCAGCAGCGTGGCCAGGAGCAGGGCCGAAGCCATCGTCCAGATGGACTTGTTCTGCGATTTATCGGGGTTTTCAGCGTCAGATGACGAAGGCTGACCGGGCCAGGGGAAGGCAAAGGACATGGTGGGCGCTCGAATTAACAAGCGCAATGATAACAATTCGCAATTGCAGAACCTTCATCCAGATCAAGGACGGGCGGCCGGCGATGTGTCCGCACCACGGCAGGCGGTCCGCACCGGACTGCCTTGCCCGCCGCAGTGGCTCAGAAGTGGTCGAGATCCAGGCTGCCTTGCTGCCCGACCCATTGCCCGGTCGCCCGCGCCTCCAGCGCCAGCAGCCGGGCCTTGGTGCTCGCCCCGCCGTGCGCCGAGAAGCCGCCCAGGCCGGCCTTCGAGCCGGCCGCGGGCAGCACCCGGTGGCAGGGCACGATGGGCGCGAAGGGGTTAAGCCCCATGGCCTGCCCGACCGCCCGGGCGCCCCCGGGCATCTTCAGCAGGGCCGCCAGCTCCCCGTAGCTGCGCGTCTGCCCCTGCGGGATCTGGCGGGCCAGCGTGAACAGCGCCCGCTGGAACGGCGTCAGCGCGCGCTCGTCCAGCACCACATGCGCCACCTGCGCCGGCTGCGCGGCGGCCAGGGCACGCACGCAGGCGATCGCCTCCTCGACGAAGGCCGGCACCGCCTCGCCCTCCCGGGCCTTCGCGGCGGCCGGGAAACGCTGGCGCATGCGGTCGCGCGTCTCGCCGCGCGTGGCCTCGGGCAGCTGCGAGCCCACCAGCCCCTGCGAGGACCACGCCAGACCGCACAGCCCGAGGGCCGTGTCGAAGCAGAGGTACTGCAGGAGCGGTGGCAGGCCGGCGCTCGGTTCGAGGCCGGGATCGGCGCCCTCCCCGGCGCCCTCCCCGGCGCTCACCTCGGGCCGTGTCACGCCGCGTCCGCCAGCGGATTGGCGCCGACTGCGGGCCGCATGCCCGCCTGCTGCGCGCGGGCCTGCGCGGCCTGCAGCGCGACCTCGCCCGGGCGCAGCGCCTTGAGCTTGTGGTCAGACCAGATCTGCCGCCAGCGCCGTGCCCCGCCGAGGCCGTTGTAGAGACCCAGCGCGTGCCGCATGGCCTGCGGCCACGGCCGGCCGGACTCGACGACGCGCTCCAGGTACTGCACCCAGGCCTGCTCGACCTGCTCGCGGCTTTGCGCGGGGCCCGGCGTGCCGAAGAAGCGTTCATCCCAGCCCGCCATCTGCCAGGGCTCGTGATAGGCCTGGCGGCCGACCATCACGCCGTCCACATGCTGCAGCTGCTCCGCGATCTCGTCGTCCGTCTTCAAGCCGCCGTTGATGACGATGGTGAGGTGCGGGAACTCGCGCTTGAGCTGGTGGACCAGCGCGTAGCGCAGCGGCGGCACCTCGCGGTTCTCCTTGGGCGACAGGCCCTTGAGCCAAGCATTGCGGGCATGCACGATGAAGACCTCGCACCCCGCTTCCGCGATCTTGCCGACGAAGTCCCGCACGAAGTCGTAGCTCTCGATCTTGTCGATGCCGATGCGGTGCTTGACGGTCACCGGGATGCTCACGGCATCTCGCATGGCCTTGACGCCGTCCGCCACCAGGTCGGGCTCGGCCATCAGGCAGGCCCCGAAGGCCCCGCGCTGCACGCGCTCGCTGGGGCAGCCGCAGTTGAGGTTGACCTCGTCATAGCCCCAGCGCTCGGCCAGCTTCGCGCAGGCCGCGAGGTCGGCCGGCTCGCTGCCCCCCAGTTGCAGGGCGACGGGGTGCTCTTCCTCGTTGAAGTCCAGGTGCCGGGGTTGGTCCCCGTGCAGCAGCGCGCCGGTGGTGACCATCTCGGTGTAGAGCAGCGTCTGGCGCGTCAGCAACCGATGAAAACGACGGCAATGACGGTCGGTCCAGTCCAGCATGGGCGCCACGCTCAGGCGCCACGGCGACACGGCGGGCGCGAGGGGTTGGTTCTCTTGGATCTGCATCATTCTGGACTTCTGGACTTCTGGACTTCTGGACGGCTGGCGGCGGCGGACGGTGGCGGCGGACGGTGGCGAATTTGACGGGCTTCTGTGTGCACAAGCGCCCCGAAGTGTGACGGGCCTGTGCAGGAGGAAGGGCCGGCTGCATCGCCGACATGCGACCCCTGCACCGGAACCTGAGATGGCCGCCCCGTTTCCGGAGAGGTTCCCTGCCCTGCCCTGCCCGGGGCCGCATCAGGCCCGGCGGGCCGTCATTTTCTCAGAGTCGGGGAGATTCGACACCGGCGCGCCCGCGCGATGCTGGGCACAACGCCTCGAAGCCGCGCCGAAAGTGCGCCGAACACGCGCCGCACACCCGCCGAGGCTGGCCGCCACCCGGGCCACGAACGGCCTCCTGAGCCGGCACAGCGGCAGCGGTTCAGCCTCAGGGCGATGGCCCCTGGCGACGCGCGACCGCGGGCGCTGAAGAACGCGGCCGGATCCGTGGCATCTGCTGGGGTGGGTCGCCTCGGCTCATTGAGCCTCACGGCTCGTGCGGCTCGTCTTGATCCACTGCCGGATTTCCTGGTCCGTGCGCCGGATGTGCAAAGACAGCCAATCCCGCATCGACACGGACAACAGCGATGCCACCGACAGCGAGCCCGACTGGTGCAGCTGACTCAGCTCCCGCATGCGAGCGCTCAGCTCCAGGTGCTTGCGATGGTGCTCCTTCACGCCCGGGAAACCCAGGGAGGTCATCAGCCGCTCTTCGCGCTCGAAGTGCTGGTCGGTGTAGGTCAGGAGCTGCTCCAGCACCTCGCCCACGATCTCCCGCCCCTGCCCGTCGAGCGTGTACTCATGCAGGCGGTTGATGTACTCGATCAGCTGGCGGTGGTCCCGATCGATGTCGCCGCCGTCGATTTCCATGTCCGCGGACCATTCAAAGAATGCCATGACGTCTTTCTGCTGGAGGGTGTGAGCCGCTCAGGCGCGCAGGCGGAAGCGCAGCACGGTGGTCTCGAGGCTCTCGGCCTGATGGCGCAGGGAGTCCGCCGCGGCCGCCGATTGCTCGACCAGCGCGGCGTTCTGCTGCGTCACGGTATCCATCTGGGAGACCGCCTGGTTCACCTCGTCGATGCTCGAGATCTGACTCTGGCTGGCGGCATTGCTGTGCGTCATCAGGTCCGTGACCCGCCGGACATGGATCACGATCTGGTCCATGGTCGTCCCCGCCTGCTCCACCAGGCGGCAGCCTTCGCTGACGTTCACGGCCGAGGTGCCGATCAGCGACTTGATCTCCCGGGCGGCCTCGGCCGAACGGGCCGCGAGGGCCCGGACCTCGCTCGCCACCACGGCAAAGCCGCGGCCCTGCTCGCCCGCACGCGCCGCTTCCACGGCCGCATTCAGCGCCAGGATGTTGGTCTGGAACGCGATGCCGTCGATCAGGCCGATGATGTCGCCGATCTTGCGCGAGGAGTTGTTGATGGCCTCCATGGTCTGCACCACCTGGCTGACCAGGTCGCCCCCGCGCGCGGCCACGCCGGCGGCCTCTTCGGCGACTTGTGCCGCCTGGTGGCTGTGGGCGTTGTTGAGGTGCGCGGTGTCGGCCAGGGACTGCATGGTCGCCGCGGTCTGCTGAATGGCGCTGGCCTGTTCCTCGGTTCGGGACGACAGGTCCAGATTGCCCATGGCAATCTCGTTGGACGCCACCGTCATCGTGGAAGCCCCCTGGCGCACCTGGCCGACGATGGACGAGAGGTTCTCGCTCATCTGGTTCAGCGCCTGCAGCAAGGCGGCACATTCATCCTGTCCGCCCACCTGCGTCGAGTACGTGAGATCCCCACCCGCCACCGCCTAGGCAAAGCCCACCGCCTGCTGGATCGGCGCAGTGATGGAGCGCGAGATGCGCCAGGCCACTACCAGCCCCAGCGCGACGGCCATGGCGACCAGCGCCAGGGCGACCTGAATGCCGCCATGGATGGTCTGCGACACGAAGGCACCGGCCTCCCGGGCCAGCCTGGACTGCAGGGCGACCAGCGCGCCGATGGGCTTCTGCAGCGCATCCAGCCGCGGCAGCGTCTCGGCCTGCAGCTGCGCCAGGGCCGCCGGCCGATCGCCCTTCTCCACCTTGGCGATCACCTCGCTGAAGGACCGCACGTAGTCCCCGCGGCGCGCCGTCAGGTCTTCCAGATGCTTGCGCCCTTCCGGCAATCGAACCAGGCGGTCCAGCACCGCGAAGGCCTCGTCGATGGCCTTCTTATTCGCTGCGATTTCTTCCTTGATCTTCGCTTGCCGCGCGCTGTCCTCGATCAGCACCAACTCCACGGTGTAGCGGCCATTGGCTCGCGTCGTCGAGTTGATGAACTGGGCGGCGTTGGACTTTTCCCACTCGACGCTCACCAGCTGATCGGTGAGTGTCCCGATGCCGCTGAGGGCTCGCACATTGTTCAGCCCCAGCACCAGCGTCAACAGCAGCACGGCACCAAATCCCAGCAGTAGGCGCGTTCTCAGGCGAAGTTGCCGAATAGTCATCATCAGCTCCCGGATGAAGTTCCCCTGCAGCGCTCCGAGGTCTCCGGAACCGGCCTGCAGACATGAATGGCCGCGGCGGACTGGGTGCGAGCCCTGCTCGAGAGCTCACTGCAGCACCGCTTTCACGCAGCACCAGGACAGGCTGATGGTGCGGCCCCCTTCAGCGGGGACGGACTTCATTCTGGAAACCCTCGGCGAGCAGGGTTTTGCCTTTTGTCAATTGAAGACACGCCTGGGTGGGCGCGGGCAGGCCGTCTGCGGCGCGACTCCGTGACGGAGTCCGCAGAACGGAGCGGGAGCTGCGGCGAGCGGCACGGCCGCCCGCCGCGAAGGCCTCAGATGTCAGCCCGCCACCCGGCGCCGGCGCGCGCCGACCGCACAGGCCATCACGCCCAGCGCGAGCCAGGCCAGCCCTGCCGGCTCCGGCACGGTCGAGGGCCCGGGCGCGTCGAGCACGAAGGCCAGGTTGTCGGCATAGCCGTCGTTGTCACCGCCGCCCTGCCGCTCCATGGACAGCGAGAACATCAGCCGGCTGGTGCCGACCGGCAGCCAGTCGCTGACTTCCCGGTACAGCAGACCGGTGGCATTGCCGCGGTCGGCCGGCGTCACGGGGCCGATGGCGGCATGGCCGATCTCGCTGTCGCTGCTGTCGAGGAAGGACACGTAGAGCAGCGCGTTGTCGCCCTGCGAGGCCCAGCCGCCCAGCCAGCCGCTGAGCTTGAAGGACAACGGCTGCGTGAGCGTGCCGGCGAGGTCCAGCAGCTGGTAGGCGGCCGAGCGGGCGCCGTCGCCCGCGAACAGACGCTTGCCGCGATCCGCCGGGCCGGGCTGCGTCGGCAGCACCCAGTTCGAGCCGTAGTTCACGGCTTGCGGGCGCGTATAGCCGTCGAAGGAAAGCCAGCTCGTGGCCACATCGCTCTCGGCATCGCCGTTGACGATCAGGTTGCTGCCATACGCCGGGCCGGCCTGGGCGCCCGTGGCGGCCAGAGCCAGGGCCGCGGCGCCGAGCCAGTGCCGGATGCCGATCTTGTGCTTGTTCATGAGGATTCCCTTTTACGCAGTCGTGGGTTGATCGAGCCGGGCGGCGCCCTGCAGGGCCGGGTCGCTGATGGACGGCTTGCCGTCCTCGAGATGGCCGGCGAAGCGGCGCAGCCAGCCGCCCAGCCCCTTCACGCGGAGGCTGAAGTCGTACCAGTTCTGGCTGGCCGCCAGCGGGATGCGCAGGCTGTTGCGGCTGCGGGCCACGACCGTGATCTCGCGCGGGGTGGCGGCCAGGTACTTGTTGGCCTGCAGCACGAAGGTGCAGGGCGCGCCGCCGTCGTTGACGAGATCGATCAGCAGCTCGCCGCTGGCGCGCGCGCTGCGCAGCACGAGGCCCGGCGCGGCGCTGCCGCCGGCGCGTCGCACGTCCCCGGCGATGTGGCGATGGAAGCCGTTCGGGCCCAGCACCCAGAGGTCATAGGCCCCCGTCGTGGTCCAGCGCCCCTGGAGCTGCTTGCCGGCCTCGACCGTGTAGCGGCGCGGCATCTGGTCCAGCGCCAGGCGGTCATAGACATGGAACACCGCGCCCTGCTCGCCCGCGTTCTCGAAGGTGAGCAAGACCTGACCCCCGGCCTCCGGCACCTGCGCCTGCACCTGGAGCTCGTAGGGCAGCGCACGGGCCGGCCGCACGCCGGCCTGCTGCACCGGCGCGGCCAGGGTGGCGGGCGCGGTCGGGGCCTTGGTGCCGGGCAATGCCAGTGCGCGGGCGCGGCGCTCGGCCGTGGCCGGCAGCAGCTGCAGGAAGCCCGCGTCGTCGGGGTTGGCGAAGTCGAAGCAGGACTGCAGGTCCCCGCAGACGGCCTGGCGCCACGGGCTGATCAGCGGCTCCTGGACGCCGAAGCGCGCGGCGATGAAGCGCAGCACGGAGCTGTGGTCGGCCACCTGGGAATTGACCCAGCCGCCCTTGGTCCAGGGCGAGACCACGTACATCGGCACGCGCGGGCCGAGGCCGTAGGGCCGGTGGTGGGTGCGCGCATCGGCGCCGTTGAGCACGTGGTGGTACTCGCCCGTGGTGTCGACCGTCGAGGCGCCGGCCAGCTGTGCCTTGGCCGGATCGGCGTCGTAGCTGACATAGGACGGCACCGCCGGCGGCGGCACGTGGTCGAAGAAGCCGTCGTTCTCGTCGAAGTTGATGAACAGGACGGTCTTGCTCCAGACCTCGGGATTGGCCGTCAGCGCGTCCAGCACGCGCGCCGTGTAGTCGGCACCGGAGGCCGGGCTCGAGGGCCCGGGATGCTCCGAGCCCTCGGCCGTCGCCACGATCCAGCTGACCTGCGGCAGGCGGTTGGCCAGCACGTCCGCCTTGAGCAGGTCGAGGTCCCGCGTGCTGATGCCGCGCTCGCGCAGTGCCTGCGAGTAGCCGGGACGCTCGTACCAGGCGTCGCGGAAGGGCCGGAAGCCGGCCAGCGAGTTGTCGGTGAAGTTGTCCGCCATGTTCTGGTAGACCTGCCACGTGATGCCCGCGGCCTGCAGGCGCTCGGGGTAGGTCGTCCAGCGGTAGTCCGTGCTGCGGTCGGTGTTGAACCACTCGCGGCTGTTGTCGGTGCTCGGTCCGCCGGCGACGCCCAGGGGATCGTTGTGGCCCGACCAGAGGAACAGGCGGTTGGTGTTGGTGCCGGTCTGGGTGGCGCAGTGGTAGTGGTCGCACAGCGTGAAGGCGCGGGCCAGCGCGAACTGGAACGGCAGATCGGCCTCGCTGTAGTAGCCCAGGGCGTGGTTCTGCTTGGCGTTGCACCAGTCGTTCATGCGGCCGTGGTCCCACGCGAGCTGGGCGTCCAGCCAGGCGTGGGGCGTGCCGGCGACGCGCATCAGTGCGAAGTCCTGCGTGGTGTTCAGGGGGAACGGCGCGATGGCCCGGCGCTGGCCCCAGTCGGGCCGGCCCGGCACCGGGTTGCCGCCCTGCGTCGGCTGCACGAACACGCTCTTGCGCGTGAAGAGGCCGGGGCGGTCCTTCACTGGCGCGGGGAAGGGATCGCCGAAGCCACGCACCCCGGCGAGCGTGCCGAAGTAGTGGTCGAAGCTGCGGTTCTCCTGCGTCAGCACGACGATGTGCTCGACGTCCTGCAGGCTGCGCGTGCGCTGGTTGGCGGGGATCGCCAGGGCGCGGGCGATGGCGGGCGGGAAGCTGGCCAGCACGGCGCTGGCGCGAAGGAAGGAGCGGCGGCTCATCGGGCAGCTCCCGGGCGGGCGCGCAGGCAGCGGCTCGCCTGGGTCGCGTTCAGGAACGCGACGGGCGTGAAACGGAACATGGAAGTCTCCTCTAGGACAGAGTGAAGTGAGGCTCGGACGTCGTGCGCGGCGCCACTGTAGGCAGCGCCTGTGAAGGCGGGGTGACAGATCCGCGAACCCGCCGGCTACGTCCTTCAGGGCTCGCACACCAGGGACGGCCCGCGGGGGTAAGCCCCGTCCTGAAGTCCGCAATGGCAACGGCACCTGCCAACCCGGCATCGGCAGGCCCGCCGATAGGGCAATGCGTCACGCGGACGCGGCACGGCGCTCGCGGCATCCACGGTGGCCGCCTGTGATGCCATGGGATCATTCCCGCCCAGGAAAACTCCACCCATCCGCCGCCATGTCCATTGCCGCTGCCCATCGCCGCCGCCACCGATCCGCTGCAATCTCCCTCCCGCGCCCTGGCGGCATCGCATTGGCCACCTTGCTGCTGTTCGGCGGGAGCGCCCATGCCGCCGATCGCTGGCTGTCGGTCAACAAGGCCGCCGGCACCGGCGTCTATGTCTGGGACTCCGGCATGCGCTACGAAGGCGGGCATGTGCAGGGCAAGCGCCAGGGCCGCGGCGTGCTGACCTGGCCCGATGGCAAGCGCTTCGAAGGTGTCTTCCTCGACAACCAGTACTCCATGGGTCGCATGAGCTACCCCAACGGCACGGTCTACGACGGCGACTTCGCCGCCGGTGTGCGCGCGGGCCGCGGCACGCAGACGGACGCCGACGGCTCGCGCTTCGAGGGCCAGTTCACGGGCGACCAGCCACTCAAGGGCGTGCGCACCCTGGCCGACGGCAAGCGCATCGAGGTCGACATGAGCATGCAACTGGAGCGCCGCAGCGGCACCGGCGTGCTGGTCCGCCCGAGCGGCGAACGCTACGAGGGCGAGTTCCTGAATGGCACGCCAAGCGGCCAGGGCACCTCACGCTACCCGAGCGGCGAGAACTATGTGGGCGGCTACCTGAACGGCAACCGCAGCGGCCGGGGCACGTACACCTGGCCCAGCGGCCAGCGCTACGAAGGCGAATGGGCGGACGGCAAGTACCACGGGGCGGGTGTGCTGGTGAATGCCGACGGCACGCGCTTCGAGGGTCGTTTCTTCCAGGGCCAGGCCAGCCAGGGCGTGTCGATCAAGCCGGACGGTCGCCGCGTAGAGGTGGACCGGGAGTTCGCAGTGACCCAGCGCAGCGGCAAGGGCACGGTCGTTGGCAGCGACGGTCGACGCTACGAAGGTGACTTCGTCGCCGGGAAGTCCGAGGGCCAAGGCGTGCTCACCCTGCCCAACGGCACGCGCTTCGAGGGTCGCTTCCAGCAGGACCAGTTCCGCAGTGGCCGCGTGAGCTATGCCAATGGCGAGGTCTATGAGGGCGGCATGGATGCCGACGGGCGGCTCGACGGCACGGCCCTTTACACCTGGCCCAGCGGCCAGCGCTACGAGGGCCAGTTCAAGGCCGGCAAGTACCACGGACAAGGGCGGCTGACGTCGGCCGATGGCACGGTATTCGAGGGGCTCTATGCAGAGGGCGTGGCCGTCAATGGCGTGCGGACCCTGAAGGATGGCAAGCGCATCGAGGTGGACCAGCGCTTCGTCGCCGACAAGGGCAATGGCCACGGCGTGACGGTCGGCATGGACGGGCAGCGTTACGAGGGCGAGTTCGTCAACGGCAAGCGCCAGGGCAAGGGCGTGCTGGTGATGGCCAATGGAGACCGCATCGACGGTGAGTTCGTCAACGATCAGCGTCTGCGGGGCCTTCTAACGTACGCCAACGGTCAGACCTATGAAGGCAGCTTCGACGCGAAGGGCCTGCGTACGGGCCGGGGCGTCTACACCTGGCCGAGCGGCCAGCGCTATGAAGGCGACTTCCTGGCCGACAAGCTCTCCGGCCGTGGGCGGCTGACCTACGCCAACGGCGGCTACTACGACGGCGACTTCCTCAACGACTTGCGCAATGGCCAGGGCGTGCTGGTCGAAGCCAACGGCGATCGCTATGAAGGCGGCTTCCTCGACGGCAAGCGCTCCGGCTTCGGACGCCAGGTCTTTGCCAGCGGCCAGGCCTACGAAGGCGGCTATGTTGACGGGCAGCGCTCAGGCCAGGGCACCTACACCTGGCCCAACGGCCAGCGCTACGAAGGCAGCTGGCTCAAGGGCGAACAGGAAGGCTACGGCGTCATGGTCTTTGCCGACGGTGACCGCTATGCCGGCAACTGGATCGAAGGCAAGCGCCAGGGGCCGACGGAGATGACGCAGCGCCAGCAGAGTGCGTCCTCATCCACCTCGTCCTCAGACAGCAGCGGCAAGTGGATTGCCGGCCTGATCGGCACGGCCGTGATCGGCAGCGCTCCGGGGATCAGTTCGGCCGACAAGGTACGCATGGCCAGCGGCTTCATCCAGGACGTGGCCACCGACGGACAGGGTCGCGGCATCCAGCAGGCGAGCGCCGACATCCAGGCCTCGCACGCCCAGCAGGCCGCCGCTGCCGCACAGCGGGCGGCCCTGCAGGAACAGCAGCGCCGCGCCGCGGAAGCTCAGCAACAGGCGGCGCGTGAACGCGCGGAGGCCGAGCAGCGGCGTCAGGCGCTGGCCCAAGCCCAAGCCCAAGCCCAAGCTCAGCAGCAGCAGCAGCAGCAGCGCGCGAGCGCCGCCACGGTCATGGCGCCGCCAGGGCAGCAGGCTCAGCATGCACAGGCAACGGCAGTCGGGCTGACGACTCAGGCAGCACAGGCAGCGCAGGTGGCTCAGGCAGCACAGGCAGCGCAGGTGGCTCAGGACAAGGCGGCCCTGGAACGCGCCGCGCGAGATCGCCAGTTGGCGGCTGAGAAGGCCCAGCAGGACCGGCTGGCTGCGGAGCGCGCCGCCCTGGAACGCGCCGCGCTGGAAAAGGCCGCGCAGGACAAGGCCATGCAGGAACGGGCGGCTCGCGAGGCAGCCAGGAAGGCCGAGCAGGAAGCGGCTCGTCTGGCCAAGGAGCGCGCCGAGGCCGAGGAGATGCAGGCCCGCAATGACTATCTGACGCAGCTGCGCCGGGGCATCACCTTGAAGGCGCGCACGTGCCCTGACGGCGAAGGCAAGTACTACGTGGTGGGCGTCCGGCCGCGCATCAAGCCCGAAAAGGTGAGCTGCGTCGACATCCATTACGAGGCCCTATGCCCTGGCCAAGTCGTGGGCAGCAAGGGCGTGGGCAAGAACTTCATCGGCGTCTCCACCGACTGCTTCATGGGCGATACCTACACGATCGACCCCAAGCCCGCCTGCCCGGTCAAGGAAGTCCGGGTGGAGTTGCGCGACGTCCGCGGCTGCGAGTGAGCGGCATGCCGGGCCCAGACGCGCTCAGCGTGGTCGCCGCTGCGCCGCAGCCGGGGACGCCGGCGACGCAGCGGCGTGCCGCTCAGCGCGAGGCGGCGGCGGCCGGCAGCGGGGCCGGCAGCTCGCACTTGAGCCCCTGCCCGAGGCCGCGCAGGTAGGCGCGACGGGCGAGGCCCGCGGCGATGGCCGAGGTCACCTCGCGGTTGTAGCGCTCGGCGCCGCTCAGCTTGCGGATCCAGCC
Organism: Burkholderiaceae bacterium; assembly: GCA_041906185.1. Classification (GTDB taxonomy): domain Bacteria; phylum Pseudomonadota; class Gammaproteobacteria; order Burkholderiales; family Burkholderiaceae_C; genus Roseateles_B. The sequence goes on along the minus strand of JAYRJQ010000003.1, from coordinate 35,764 downwards.
CCGGAACGGCAGCAGGCCCTCGGTGGCCCCCCGCAGGCCGCTCACGGCAGCGTCACCGAAGGCATCGCCGGCCTTGCCGAACCAGTCCGGCTCACCGGCGGCGCGGGGGCTGTCCAGGTCCTGGCCGAGCACTTCGTTGAGGCCCGCCAGCTGCTGCATCAGCGCGGCGCAATCCGCCGGGCGCGCATACGGGGCCTGACGGGCGCCCAGCAGCGCCTCGGGGATCTTGGCGCGGACCAGGTTCAGGTCGTTCAGCGGCGAGGTGGCCGCCTCGGCGAGACGGTCCCCCGTGTCGGCCTTCTGGCCCGGGGTGTGGACGGTCTGCACCGCGCAGGCCGACAGGCCCGCCAGCAGCACGAGGGAGGCCAGCCACGGCCGCGAAGTCTTGGGGCTAAGGGGTTGGGTCATGGCCCTACTGTATGACAGCCCAGGCCTCGGCCCAGCGATCGAGGTCCGGCGGGCACTGCTTCTTGTTGCCGAAGACGATGGCCTTGCCGCGGCCGCGCTCCGTCTTCATGCCCTCCGCGCGGGCCGCGGGCATCACGAAGACCATCGGATAGGCCCGCGGTTCCTCGAAGCGCTTGTAGTTCAACAGCACGTAGTAGCGCTGGTCGAGCTCGCCCTCGGGCTCCTCGTTGACCAGCCAGCGGCCGTTGTCCGGCACGCCTCGCACCACGACCTCCAGCTGCCGCCCGGCGGGTGTCTTGACCAGCAGCTCCACGCCACTCATGCCGCCCAGCGTCGGCACCACCTGGTGGCCCTGACGCATCAGCTGGCTCATCACGAAAAATTCTGCCGCGCGGCTCACCGCACGCTCTTTGCTGCTCCGGGACAAACACTCACTCCTGCTCGATGACAACACGCCCCCGCCACTCCGGGCGGAGCGGCGGGGGCGCGATTGTGCAACAAGTTCGCGGGGTCGCGGACGATCCCCGCGCGCTTGCTCAGGGCGTGTAGCTGAGCTTGATCTGAGCGCCGCTGTAGCTGCGGTAGCCGTAGACGCCGATGTAGAGCCAGCCGGCGGCCGGATTGGCGAGCGTGCAGCTCTCGGCGTTCGTCGAGCCCTGCATGCGGCAGCTGTAGGTGCTGCTCGTGGGCTTGGCGCCGCTGCGCGTGAAGAGGTCCAGGTCCCCGCTGCCGCCGCTGGTGGCCACGGTCAGCGAGGTGGTGCCCGCCGGCACCGCGACCTTCCAGTAGCGCCAGCTGCCGGTCGCGCCGGACAGCCCGGTCACGACCTGACCCTTGGCGAGCACCGGCACGCCGTCGTCGCTGAGCTGCACGAGCTGGCTGGTGCTGGCGGCCAGGCCCTCGTTGTCCGTCACGGTCAGCTGCACGGTGTAGCTGCCGGCCGCGGCGTAGCTGTGGCTGACGGACGCCCCGCTGCCGCTGCTGCCATCGCCGAAGTTCCAGGCCCGTGTGACGATGCTGCCGTCATCGGTGCTCGCGTCGGTGAACTGCACCGCCAGGCCGTTCACGCTGGTGGTGAAGGCCGCCTGGGGCGGCTGCCCTCCCCCGCCGCTGCCGATGTCGAGGAAGACGGCGCTGAAGGCGCCCCAGTTGCCGGCGGCGTCCCGGCCTCGCACGTAAACGAGGTGCCGCCCCGTGGCGAGGCCCGTGGTGTCGAGCGACCCGCGCACGGCCTCGGCACTGCTGTTGAAGTTGCCATCGACCGCCGCCAGCGGCAGGGCGCGCGCGCCGGCCTGCCACGGCGGCACGTCGAGGTAGGCCTCCGCCGCGGCGATGGCCTGGGTCGGCTCGGTGCCGTTGCTCTGGTTGTAGCGCGTGTCGTCGACGCGGGCGTCCAGCGTCACGGGCGTGCCCGCCACGACCCGGCTGGCCGAGAGCGCGAGCTGCGTGACGTCCGGCCCGGCCGGCGTCTGGTAGGGCGTGCGCACCACCTTGGCGGCATAGATCAGCGCCGGCAGATTGCCCGGCAGCAGCGTGTTGTTGTAGTAGCTGCACTGCTCGAAGAAGGCGGTGCCCAGCTCGAAGGTGAAGGCCGCGACGCCCAGCTCACCGTAGCTCGGGTCGTCGCTCGTGCCATCGGTCTCGTAGAGATCCAGCGAGCGCTGCGGCGTGTGGCCGTTCCAGTAGGCGAACTTGCGGCCGAGGGTGGCGAGCTGCGTGTCATTGCCCGCCACCGCGCCGTTCGTGCCCCAGGGCCACAGCAGCAGGCGGCCGTGGCTGTGGATGTCGAGATGGATGCCGCTCGTGTCCAGCGGGGCGGGGTCGGTGCGGTTGGGGCCGCGGCGATCCGGCCACAGCGAGCGGATGTAGGCCTCGACGGCGCGGGTCTCGGGCTCCGAGGCCGCGCTCGGGCCGCGGTAGGTCTCGTCACAGGCATTGCCGCTGGAGCCGCGGCCGTTGGTGCTGTTCCAATCGAAGCTGAAGTTGCGGTTCAGGTCCGCGCCGCGGTTGTTGCTGGTAGCGCCGCAGTAGGCCGTGTTCGTGTTCTTGCGCCACAGCAGGCCTGTCTCGGCCTTCTTGCGGCCATCGGGATTGGTCGCCAGCAGCAGGTGGATCTCGTGGTGATCCAGGATCCACGTCGCGTCCGCGTCCACGCCATAGCCGTTGAGCAGGCGGCGGGCGAACTCGAGCACCAGCGGCGTGGTGGCGTACTCGCGCGCATGGATGCCCGCGTTCACGAAGAGCTTGGGCTTGCTGCCGGCGATCGCGCTGTTGGTGAGCTTCAGCACGCGCAGGTCATAGCCGCTGGCGCCGCGGCTCTTCTCCCAGGAGTCGCCGATGTCGATCCAGCTCGCCAGCGCCGGCTTGGCCGTGGCCATGCCCTGCGCCTCGGTGAAGACCTCCTCCACCGTCGGATAGCAGCTGTAGTTCGGGATCCCCGCCAGCAGCGAGCGCTGCCCGGCCGCCAGCGCGTGCCGGCGCCGCTCGCCTGCCTCCATCAGCGCCTGCTCGCGCTGCTGGGCGAGCCAGTGCGGATCGGCCTCCAGGCGGAAGCCCAGGGCGCGGAGCTCGCGCGCCTCCTCGGCGTTCACCTGCACGATCACATAGCCCAGCTCATAGGGCGAGGCCAGCGTCTCGAAGCGGCTGTGCGCGATGGCCCGCGCCTTGCGGACGTCATCGAAGTAGGCCCGCATGGTCTGGCGCTCGGCCGGCATGCGGCCGGGAACGAAGGTCTGTGAGGACTGCGACGTCCGCGTGGCGGGATCGGCCACGGCGGCGCCAGCGCCGCACAGGGCCAGCGCGGCCAGCGCCGCGGCCAGAGGGTGCATCCAAAGTGCTTGCTTCATCTCGATCTCCTGCGATGGCGCAGGCCGAAAGACGGAAGCGTCCGACGCCACCCGGGACTGCAGCGGTGCCGGCCGCACGGAACTTGCGGCCTGCCTGGGGACGCTGCCGTGGCGGCGGGCGTCCAGGGTTGATGGAGGCGGCCAGGGCCCTCGTGCGGCCCGGACTGCCCTGCAAAAACACCGAGTGATCCCCTGCCCCGGCGGCGTGCGCCGAAGCTCCCTGACCTGTTGTGATGGATGCGCGCCGCGGGGTCGCGATGCGCTGCGACCGACGGCGGAGTCGGGCACCCGAAGCGGCGGGCCTCGAGGTGCCTGAGGGAGTATCGGCAGGCCCGGCCCGCGTCGGCCCCGTGCCTACCCTCGGCAGTGCACGTCTCGGCGGGCCGTGGTGTCCCGCTTCAGAACAGGCCGTGGATGCGCCCGCCGTCGTCCAGCCCGATGCGTTCGGCCGCGGGCGAGCGCGGCAGGCCGGGCATGGTCATGATGTCCCCGCAGATGGCCGTGACGAACTCCGCCCCGGCATGCAGGCGCAGCTCGCGCACGCGCAGGCGATGCCCCTCGGGCGCGCCCAGGCGCCCGGCGTCGCTGCTGAAGGAATACTGCGTCTTGGCGATGCACACGGGCAGGTGGCCGAATCCCAGCGCCGTGATCTCATCGAGCTGCTTGGCCGCCGCCGGCTCGACGTCCACCCCTGCCGCGCCGTAGATGCGCGTGGCCACCGCGTTCAGCTTGGCGGCCAGGCTGTCGCCATCCTCGTACAGCAGGCCCAGCGGCGGCACGGCGCCCTCGCAGGCCTGCACCACGGCACGGGCCAGGTCCTCGGCCCCGGCCCCGCCCTGCGCCCAGTGGCTGGCCAGCACGCAGCGCACGCCCAGGCGCTCGCAGGCGGCCTGCACGAGGGCGATCTCCTCGGGCGTGTCGCTGTCGAAGCGGTTGATGGAGACGATGGCCGGCAGGCGGTAATGCTGCTGCACATTGCGCACATGGCGCTCCAGATTGGGCAGGCCCAGGCGCAGCGCCTCGAGCCCGTCCGGTGCCCCCTGCCCGTGGTGCTTGAGCGCCCGGATCGTCGCGACCAGCACCGCACAGGAGGGCTGCAGGCCGGACTTGCGGCACTTGATGTCGATGAACTTCTCGGCGCCCAGGTCCGCGCCGAAGCCGGCCTCGGTGACGACGTAGTCGGCAAGGCGCAGCGCGGTGCGCGTCGCCATCACCGAGTTGCAGCCGTGCGCGATGTTGGCGAAGGGCCCGCCGTGCACGAAGGCCGGATGCCCCTCCAGCGTCTGCACGAGATTGGGCTGGATCGCGTCCTTCAGCAGCGCGGCCATGGCGCCGTCGGCCTGCAGGTCGCGCGCGGTGACGGGCTTCTTGTCCACCGTGTAGCCCACGATGATCTGGCCCAGCCTCCGCTTGAGGTCGGCCAGGGAATCCGCCAGGCACAGGATGGCCATGACCTCGGACGCCACGACGATGTCGAAGCCGTCCTCGCGCGGGTAGCCATTGCCGGGACCGCCCAGCGCCGCGGTGATCTGGCGCAGCGCGCGGTCGTTCATGTCCACCACGCGGCGCCAGCTGATGCGGCGCACGTCCAGCCCCAGCACGTTGCCGTGGTGGATGTGGTTGTCCAGCATCGCGGCCAGCAGGTTGTTGGCCAGGGCGATGGCGTGGAAGTCGCCCGTGAAGTGGAGGTTGATGTCCTCCATGGGCACGACCTGCGCATGGCCGCCGCCCGCCGCGCCGCCCTTCATGCCGAAGCAGGGGCCGAGCGAGGGCTCGCGCAGGCAGATGATCGTGTTGGCGCCGATGCGGTTGAGCCCGTCGCCCAGGCCTACCGTCGTGGTGGTCTTGCCCTCCCCCGGCGGCGTCGGCGTGATGGCCGTCACGAGCACGAGCTTGCCGCGCACCGGCAGCTTCTCGAGGCGTCGCAGCGCCGGCAGGCTCAGCTTGGCCTTGTAATGGCCATAGGGCACGAGCTCGTCCTCGTGAAGGCCGAGGCGCTCCTCGGCGAGGGGCAGGATCTTGCGCAGCGTGGCGGCCTGGGCAATCTCGATGTCGGTGGGCATGCAGCGCTCCTGGTGGGATCGAAGGGCGCCCCGCAAAGACAAAGGCGCGTCAGGGCCGGTGGGCCCTGCGCGCCATTGTGGTGCCAGCTCCCGCCGGGGAGCAAGGGTCAGGTCATGCCAGATCGCTCAGGGGATGATCCTGCGCAGACCAGGGGCTCTGGAAGAAGGCCGCCACCATCTCGGGCGTCACGTCCTCGATGCGGGACGGGTTCCAGCGCGGGGCGTGGTCCTTGTCCACGGCCAGGGCGCGGATGCCCTCGACGGTCTCGCTCGCGGCGCCCGGGCGCAGGTGGAAGCAGCGGTGCACGAGGTCCCGCTCCATGCGCAGGTCGTCGGCCAGACTCATGCTGCGGGCGCGGCGCACCTGCTCCAGCGTCACGGCCATCATCAGCGGCGAGCGCTTGTGCAGGGTGGCCAGCGCGTGGCGCGCCCATTCGCTGTCGTCGGCGGCCAGCGAGGCCATGATGGCCGGCACGCTGGCGGCGCCGAAGTGGCGGTCGATCTGCTCGCGCAGCTCGCGGTGGTCCGGCGTCGGGGCCAGGTCCACGCGCTCCATGACGGTCGCCACGACGTGCTCCGCGCTGGCCTGCGGGCCCTGCCGCAGCGCCTGGATCAGCTCCGGCAGCACGCTGCTCTGCACGTACACGTCGCCCAGGCCCATCTCGAGGGCATCGCCCGCGGCGATGGGGTGGCCGGTCAGCGCCAGCCACTCGCCCGTGTGACCCGGGCACTGGCCCAGGAAGAAGCCGCCGCCCACATCAGGGAACAGGCCGATATTGGTCTCGGGCATCGCCAGCTTGGAGTGCTCGGTCAGCACCCGCAGGCGGGCGCCCTGGCTGATGCCCATGCCGCCGCCCATCACGACGCCATCCATCAGCGCGATGTAGGGCTTGGGGAAGCGGTGGATCAGGTGGTTGAGGGCGTACTCCTCGGTGAAGAAATCCTCGAGCGCCGTGTCCCCGGCCAAGGCGGCCTGGTGGAAGAAGCGGATGTCCCCGCCCGCGCAGAAGGCCGCCGGCTTGCCTTCGCGACCCTGCCCCAGGATGGCCACCGCCTGGATGGCAGGCTCGTGGGCCCAGGCCTTCAGCAGCGCGGTCAGGTCGCGGATCATGGCCAGCGAGAGCGCATTGAGCGCCTGCGGCCGGTTCAGCGTGATCAGGCCCAGGCAACCATTCACCTCGGCCAGGATCTGGCCTTCGGACTGCAATTGCGGGATCAGGGGGGACGTCATGACTACTCCATTTTCTTGTTCAGGGCGCTTGCGCTGCACGTGCGCACTCCTCAGCCCTCAGCGCGCGCGCCGCCAGCCCAGCCATTCATTGCCGACCAGCGCGGCCAGCACCATAGCACCACCCCAGAGGGCGGAGGAAGACGGGACTTCCCCCGCACCCCACCAGGCCCACAGCACGCCGAAGATCACCTCCAGCAGGCCCAGCAGCGCCACCTCGGGCGCGGGCAGCACGCGCGTGAGGCGCACGACGAGCAGGCAGGGGATCGCCAGCTGGGTGAGGCCCAGGCCGGCCAGCAGGGTCAGGTCATGCGTCGTGGCGGCGAAGGGCCAGGCCATGGGCAGCGTCATCAGCGCGGACAGCACCGCGCCGATCAGCACGGCCGGCAGCATGTCCGGCTTCTCCAGCGCCGGGTCCGCGTGGGCGATGCGCTGCAGCAGCGTCCAGTTCGTCGCCGCGGCCAGCGGCACGGCCAGGGCCACGCCCATGCCGGCCAGGCTCGCGGCGCTGCCCTGCATCTCATGGCCGAACATCCAGGCGATGCCAGCACTGCCCAGCAGGATGGCGATCCACGTCCGCAGGGGCAGCCGGTGGTGCAGGAACAGCCGCGAGAACAGCGCCGTCAGCAGCGGCCCCAGCGCCATCGTCACCAGCACATTGGCGACCGTGGTCATGGTGATGGCCATCATGAAGGCCGTGAACATCACCGACCAGCACAGGCCCGAGATCCACACCGCCCGCGGCGTGCGCGGCAGCTGCCGCCAGAACGCCCCGCCGCGCATCCACGACAACGCCGCCACCAGCGACAGCGCATTGAACGCGCTGCGCCAGAACGTCACCTCGAAGCCCTTCGCGGCCTCCAGATGCCGCGACACCACCCCCGCCGTGCTCCACAGCAGGGTCACCAGAATCATCAGCAAAACCGCACGCTTGTGACTCAAGAGACACGCTCCACATCAAAACGGCCGACCCAAGGGCCGGCCGCAAAGGCAGTTCAACGGCGACAGCACGAAAGCACCATGACCGGCGCGCGCAGCGCCGCCGCCTCGCACGGCAGCCCAGGATCCGGCTCCGCCGGTCCTAGGGATGCGCCCCCTCGAGGGGGCCGGCGAAGCCGGTACGGGGTGGTCAACGTCTAGCTAGAACCCCCTCCCGGAGGGGGGCTGGGGGGAGCACAACTCACCTGCGCGCAGCGCATGGCGAGTGAATCAGCGGCCTCAGGCCGCGGATTCGCGCGACATGCGCTTGCGCTCGTGCTCGACCAGGTAACGCTTGCGCAGACGCACGCTCTTGGGCGTGATCTCGACCAGCTCGTCGTCGTCGATGAAGTCCACGCCGTACTCCAGCGTGAGGTCGATCGGCGGCGTGATCTTGATCGCGTCTTCCTTACCGCTGACGCGGAAGTTGGTCAGCTGCTTGGTACGGGTGGCGTTGACAACCAGGTCGTTCTCGCGGTTGTGGATGCCGACGATCATGCCTTCGTAGACCGGATCGTTGGCCTTCACGAACATGCGGCCGCGGTCGTCCAGCTTGCCCAGCGCGTAGGTGAAGATCTCACCGGCGTCCATGGAGATCAGCACGCCGTTCTTGCGGCCGCCGATATCGCCCTTGTGCGGCTCGTAGCCGTCGAAGATCGAGGAGATCAGGCCCGAGCCACGCGTCAGGTTCATGAACTCGTTCGAGAAGCCGATCAGGCCACGGGCCGGGATGCGGTACTCGAGGCGCACGCGGCCGTGGCCGTCCGGCTCCATGTTGACGAGGTCGCCCTTGCGCAGACCCAGGGCCTGCATGACGCCGCCCTGGTGCAGTTCTTCCACGTCGGCCGTCACCAGCTCCATCGGCTCGCACTTCACGCCGTCGATGTCCTTGAACATCACGCGGGGCTTGGACACGGCCAGCTCGTAGCCTTCACGGCGCATGTTTTCCAGCAGGATGGTCAGGTGCAGTTCGCCGCGACCACAGACCTCGAAGACGCCGTCCTCGTCGGTTTCCTTCACACGCAGGGCCACGTTGTGCTGCAGTTCCTTCTGCAGACGGTCCCACAGCTGGCGGCTGGTCACGAACTTGCCTTCGCGGCCGGCCAGCGGGCTGGTGTTGACGCAGAAGTTCATCGTCAGCGTCGGCTCGTCGACCTTCAGCATCGGCAGGGGCTGGGGGTTGACCGGGTCGGTGACCGTCACGCCGATGCCCACCTCGTCGATGCCGTTGATCAGCACGATGTTGCCCGGGCCGGCCTCGGTGACCTGCACGCGGTCCAGACCCTGGAAGGTCAGCACCTGGTTGATGCGGCCGGTGATGGTCTTGCCATCCGGGCCTTCCATCACGGCCACGTTCATGCCGGGCTTGATCGTGCCCTGGCTGATGCGGCCCACGCCGATGCGGCCGACGAAGGTCGAGAAGTCCAGCGCCGAGATCTGCAGCTGCAGCGGCGCAGCGGGATCACCCTTCTGTGCCGGCACATGCTTCAGGATGGTGTTGAACAGGGCCGACATGTCGGGGCCCCACTGCGCGCCGGGCTCGCCCTCTTCCAGCGAGGTCCAGCCGTTGATGCCGGAGGCGTAGACCACCGGGAAGTCCAGCTGCTCGTCGGTCGCGCCCAGCTTGTCGAACAGGTCGAAGGCGGCGTTGATCACGGCGTCCGGCTTGGCACCGGGCTTGTCCACCTTGTTGACGACCACGATGGGGCGCAGGCCGAGGGCCAGGGCCTTCTTGGTCACGAAGCGGGTCTGCGGCATCGGGCCCTCTTGCGCATCGATCAGCAGCACCACGCCGTCCACCATGGACAGGGCGCGTTCCACTTCGCCGCCGAAGTCCGCGTGGCCCGGGGTGTCGACGATGTTGATGTGCGTGCCTTCCCAGGACACGGCGCAGTTCTTGGCCAGGATGGTGATGCCGCGCTCGCGTTCGATGGCGTTGCTGTCCATGACGGTGTCGACGACCTTCTCGTGGTCGGCGAAGGTGCCGCTCTGACGCAGCAGCTGGTCCACCATGGTGGTCTTGCCATGGTCAACGTGGGCAATGATGGCGATGTTGCGGATTTGGGTGCTCATAAATGCTCGCTAGGTAATCGTCTTGCGGCGCGGTACCGAAGTGCCGCCGCGTGGCAGTCGTTGGGCCGGTGTGGCCGGGAGGTCAGCCGGATCAGGCGCCGGGTCCGGCCAGGAGGGACTGCACCTCCTGGGGACTCAGCAGCCGATCGGCGATCAGCTCGCCGGCCTTCACATGTGCGCTGCCCAGGAATGCTTGCGGTTCGGGTCCGTAGACCCTGACCTGCCCGGCATCCGCGGCGGCAACGCGACGCCGCAGCCCGGAGAGGAATCGCCCGGCCTCGCCGGCATCAAGCCGGAGAGCGGGCCAGTCCTGCAGCAGGCTGTCCGGCGGGCGCAGGAGCGCCAGTCGCTCGTCCTCACTCATGGCCGCCAGGGCGTCCAGGGTGATGGCATCCTCGACGCGCAGCGGACCACTGCCGGTGCGCCGCAGCGCGCTCAGATGCGCGCCACAGCCCAGCCGCTCGCCGATGTCCTCGCCCAGGGTCCGGATGTACGTCCCCTTGGTGCAGCGCACGGCAATGCGAAGTTGTTGTGCCTCGCCATCCTGCCAATCCAGGATGTCGATGCGATGAATGGTGACGCGGCGGGCCGGGCGCTCGATGGTGATGCCCTGCCGTGCGTAGTCGTAGAGGGCCTTGCCCTCGTGCTTGAGCGCCGAGTGCATGGGCGGGACCTGGTCGATCTCGCCCGTGAAGGCCGCGCAGGCGGCCTCGATCTGCTCGCGCGTGACGGCCACCGGGCGGCGCTCCAGCACCTCGCCCTCGGCGTCGCCGGTGCTGGTCTTCACGCCCAGCTGCAGCACGGCCTCATAGGCCTTGTCGGCGTCGAGGCTGACCTGGCTGAACTTGGTGCCCGCGCCGAAGCACAGCGGCAGCAGGCCGGTCGCGAGCGGGTCCAGCGTGCCCGTGTGGCCCGCCTTCTCGGCACGCAGCAGCCACTTCGCCTTTTGCAATGCGTCGTTGCTGGACAGGCCCAGAGGCTTGTCCAGCAGGAGCACGCCATGCACCGGCCGGCGCTGGATGCGCTGGCGCGGGGCACGGGCCGGCGCTGCGGGCGCCTGCTCGGGGGCGAGGTGGGTGGAACTGCTCAAGAGTGTCTTCTTCGGGATGGCGAGTCGGCGCGCGGCTCAGTCCTCGCGGTCGTCGTCTTCGTCCTTCACGCGGGTGGCGTTGGCCTTGGCGATCAGGCTGCTCATCTCGGCCGCGCGCTCGATGCTGCGGTCGTAATGGAAATGAAGCGTCGGGACGGTGTGGATCTGCAGGCGCTTGAACAGGCCGTTGCGCAGGAAGCCGGCGGCCTCGTTGAGCGCGGCGGCCGAGGCCTCCGGATCACCGACCAGCACCGAGAAGAACACCTTGGCGTGGGCATAGTCCGGCGTCACCTCGACGGCATTGACCGTGGCCATGCCGACGCGGGGGTCCTTCAGCTCACGGATGAGCTCGGAGAGGTCGCGCTGGATCTGGTCGGCCACGCGAAAGCCGCGGTTGGGAATGGAACGCTTGTGTCGCATGGTGGATTCCTTTCAAGCACAAACCCCGCCGCATTGCTGAGGCGGGGTTTGTCGGCCGAGGCCCGCTTGCCTTGTTACAGCGTACGCGCCACTTCCTTGATTTCAAAGAACTCGAGCTGGTCGCCCTCGGCGATGTCGCTGTAGTTCTTGAGCTTGATACCGCACTCGAAGCCTTCCTTGACTTCCTTGACGTCGTCCTTCTCGCGGCGGACGGATTCGACCTCGCCCGTGTAGATGACGATGTTGTCGCGGAGCAGGCGGAACTTGGCGTTGCGGCGGACCAGGCCGGACGTGACCATCGAGCCGGCCACCGTGCCGATCTTGGAGGCCACGAAGACCATGCGGATCTCGGCGGTACCCAGGGCTTCTTCCTTCTGCTCCGGCGCCAGCATGCCGCCCATCGCTGCCTTCACCTCATCCACGGCGTCGTAGATGATGTTGTAGTAGCGCAGGTCCACGCCGTTGTGCTCGGCCAGCTTGCGGGCACCCGCGTCGGCACGGGTGTTGAAGCCGATGATGATGGCCTTGGAGGCGATCGCCAGGTTGACGTCGGACTCGCTGATGCCACCCACGGCGGCGTGCACGATCTGCACCTTGACCTCGTCGGTCGAGAGCTTGAGCAGCGAAGCAGCCAGGGCCTCTTGCGAGCCTTGCACGTCGGCCTTGATGATCAGCGGCAGGGTCTGGACGTCGCCGGCGGCCATGTCGGAGAACATGTTCTCCAGCTTGGCGGCCTGCTGCTTGGCCAGCTTGACGTCGCGGTACTTGCCTTGACGGAAGGTGGCCACTTCACGGGCGCGGCGCTCGTCGGCCAGCACCATGAACTCGTCACCGGCCTGCGGCACTTCGGTCAGACCCTGGATCTCCACCGGGATGGACGGACCGGCTTCCTGGGACGGCTTGCCGTCCTCGTCCAGCATGGCGCGCACACGGCCGTAGGTCGAGCCGGCCAGCACCACGTCGCCGCGCTTGAGCGTACCGCTCTGCACCAGCACCGTGGCCACGGGGCCGCGGCCCTTGTCCAGCTTGGCTTCGATCACCAGACCCTTGGCCATGGAGGCCACGGGCGCCGTCAGTTCCAGCACTTCGGCCTGCAGCAGCACCTGTTCCAGCAGGGCGTCGACGCCCTCGCCGGTCTTGGCGGACACGGGCACGAACGGGGAATCGCCGCCGAACTCTTCCGGCACCACTTCCTCGGCCACCAGCTCGCTCTTCACGCGGTCCAGGTTGGCACCGGGCTTGTCGATCTTGTTGATCGCCACGACCAGGGGCACGCCGGCCGCCTTGGCGTGGTGAATGGCTTCCTTGGTCTGGGGCATGACGCCGTCATCGGCCGCCACGACCAGGATGACGATGTCGGTTGCCTTGGCACCGCGGGCACGCATGGCCGTGAAGGCCTCGTGACCCGGGGTATCCAGGAAGCTGATCATGCCGCGAGGCGTGTCGACGTGGTAGGCGCCGATGTGCTGCGTGATGCCGCCGGCTTCGCCCGCGGCCACACGGGCACGGCGGATGTAGTCCAGCAGCGAGGTCTTGCCGTGGTCGACGTGACCCATGACGGTCACGACAGGCGCTCGCGGCAGCAGTTCGTGTTCCTTGTCGGCGTCGGCGCCCTCCTCTTCCAGGAAGGCATCCGGGTCGTCCAGCTTGGCGGCGAACGCCTTGTGGCCCATTTCCTCGACCACGATCATGGCCGTTTCCTGGTCCAGCTGCTGGTTGATGGTGACCATCTGGCCCAGCAGCATCAGCTTCTTGATGACCTCGGAGGCCTTGATGGACATCTTGTGGGCCAGGTCCGCCACCGAGATGGTCTCGGGGATGTGGACCTCTTGCACCACGGGTTCCGACGGCGCCGAGAAGTTGCCATGACCGCCACGGTCGTTGCGGTCGCCACGGCGGCCTGCGCCACCCTTGGGGGCGCGCCAGCCCGGCGTGCGCGAGGCACCGGCGGGGGCGGTGTCGCCACGGGTCTTCAGGCCGCGCTTCTTGGCGGCGTCATCGGCCCAGCTGGACGACAGCTTCTCGCTCTTGACGGACTTCTTGTCGCCCGGCTTGGCACCGGCACCGGCGGTGGTGCTGGCAGGCGCGGCGCCCGGAGCGCCGGCCTTCTTGTGGATGGTGCCCTTGATTTCCTTCGCGGGCTCGGCCGGCTTCGGCTCTTCCTTCTTCGCGACCAGCACCTTCTTGGGTGCGTTCATCATCGCGCGGATGGCGGCTGCCTCGGCCTCGGCGGCCTTGCGGCGGCGTTCGAGGTCGGCCTGACGCTGCTTCTCGTCGGCGGCGCTGTCGCCGGCCTTCACGACACGCAGCTGCGGCTTTGGCGGCTCGACCGGCGCAGCAGCGACGGGTGCGGCGGGCGCAGCCACGGGAGCGGGTGCCGGGGCCGGGGCGGGCGCGGCGGCGGCCGGGGCGGGCTTGCCTTCGGCGGCTGCTTCAGCGGCAGCCTTGGCAGCGGCCTTGGCGGCAGCTTCGGCAGCGGCCTTGGCGGCGGCTTCGGCGGCGGCCTTGGCTTCGGCTTCGGCGGCCACGCGGGCCTCCTCGTCGCGGCGGCGCTGCTCTTCGGCTTCGCGGGCGCGGCGCTCGGTCTCCTCACGCTCACGCATGCGGGCCGCCAGTTCCTCTTCCTGCTTGCGCAGGGCGTCGGCCTGGGCGCGGGCTTCTTCCTCGCGGCGCTGCAGCTCGGCTTCCTGCTCGGCCTGCAGATTGGACTCGTCCACGCCGGAGGCGTCGTCACGCTTGACGAACACGCGCTTCTTGCGCACCTCGACCTGGATGGTGCGGGCCTTGCCGCTGGCATCGGCCTGCTTGATCTCGCTGGTCGACTTGCGGGTCAGCGTGATCTTCTTGCGTTCGGCGCTGCTGGTGCCGTGCGCAGTGCGCAGGTAGTCCAGCAGCCGCTCCTTGTCGGCTTCGTTGAGCGCATCTTCGGCAGACGCCTTCTTGACGCCGGCAGCCTGAAGCTGCTCAAGCAGCGTGCTGGCAGGCCTGTTCAGCTCTGCAGCAAACTGGGCGACGGTGGTCACGGCCATGTGGGAATCCTTCTGGGTAATCTCTGTGCGAATGGTTGCGTGCCTGCGGATCAGGCGTTGAACCAGTGTTCGCGGGCCTTCATGATCATGGCGCGGGCTTCCGCCTCGCCCATGCCGGCCAGTTCAACGAGTTCATCGACGGCCAGGTCGGCCAGGTCGTCGCGGGTATGGATGTCGCCGTCAGCGAGCTTGGCGATCAGGTCCGGCGTCATGCCTTCCAGATCGCGCAGGTCTTGGGACACTTCCTCGACCTTTTCCTCGCGGGCAATTTCCATGGTCAGCAGCGCATCCTTGGCTCGGGTGCGCAACTCGTTGACCGTGTCCTCGTCGAAGGCCTCGATCTCCAGCATTTCCTGCATGGGCACATAGGCCACTTCTTCCAGGCTGGTGAATCCTTCGGCGATCAGGATTTCGGCCACTTCAAGATCCACGTCGAGCTTGTCGACGAAGAGCTTGCGGACCGTTTCCGACTCCTGAGCTTGCTTGGCGGCCGATTCCTCGGCCGTCATGATGTTGATGCGCCAGCCCGTCAGCTCGGAGGCCAGGCGCACGTTCTGACCGCCGCGACCGATCGCGATGGCCAGGTTTTCCTCGTCCACGACCACATCCATGGCGTGACGCTCTTCGTCCACCACGATGGACTGCACATTGGCCGGCGCCAGGGCGCCGATCACGAACTGGGCGGGGTCTTCCGACCACAGCACGATGTCCACGCGCTCGCCGGCGAGCTCGTTGGTCACGCCGTTGACGCGGGAACCGCGCACGCCGACGCAGGTGCCGATCGGGTCGACGCGCTTGTCGTGCGACAGCACGGCGATCTTGGCGCGCGAGCCGGCGTCACGGGCGCAGCTCTTGATCTCCAGCAGGCCCTGCTCGATCTCGGGCACTTCCTGGGCGAACAGTTCCTTCATGAACTCGCCGCTGGAGCGCGACAGCATGATCTGCGGGCCACGCTGGGTGGGGTCCACGCCGAGGATCACGGCACGGACGCGGTCGCCGGTGCGCAGGTTCTCCTTGGGGATCATCTCGTTGCGACGCAGGCGCGCTTCCACGCGGCCGGACTCGGCAATGATGTCGCCCTTGTCCAGGCGCTTCACGGTGCCGATGAAGATCTTCTCGCCGCGCGAGAGGAAGTCGTTCAGCAGCTGCTCGCGCTCGGCGTCGCGGATCTTCTGCAGGATGACCTGCTTGGCGGCCTGTGCGCCGATGCGGCCGATGGGCACGGACTCGACGGGTTCCTCGATGTGGTCGTCGATCTCGATGTCGGGGATCTGCTCCTGGGCTTCGAAGAGCAGGATCTCGGCGTCGGCGTTCTGCAGGCCGGCCTCGTTGGGCACGACGTGCCAGCGGCGGAAGGTCTCGTACTCGCCGGAGTCACGGTCGATGGCCACACGGATGTCGACCTCGCCGCCATACAACTTCTTGGTGGCCGAAGCCAGCGCCGCTTCCACGGCACCAAACACCACATCGCGCTCCACGCTCTTCTCGCGGGAGATGGCGTCCACCAGCATCAACAGTTCGCGGTTCATTGATCGAGACCTCCGTCAACCTTGTCATCCTGATCGGCAGTCTCCACAGACTGCCGGGCCTTGGCGTTGCTCTGCTTTTTCTTCGCAGGTTTCGCGGCCTTGGCCTTCATTGCTGCGGCCTGCCCGGGAGTGGCAGCGCCCTTGGGGGCGGCATTGCGCCCCTTGAATACGATGTCCGGCACCAGCTTGGCACTGCGCACCTCGTCGAGGGCGAAGTCCAGGGCCTGATCGCCCTTGCCGTCGTTGAAGACCACGCGCCAGCCCTCGCCTTCGGCCGAGAGCACGCCGCGGTACTTCTTGCGACCCTGGAAGGCCTCGCGCAGGGTGATCTCCACCTGCATGCCGGCAAAACGCTGGTAGTCAGCGAGCTTGTTGAGCGGGCGATCCACCCCCGGCGAGGACACCTCGAGCCGGGCATAGTCCGCCCCTTCCACTTCGAGCACGTACTGCAACTGGCGCGTCACGCGCTCGCAGTCGTCCACCGTGATCACTTCACCGGCCAGCGCCTGCTCAGGCAGCTTGTCGATGTAAACGCGCAGCAGGCCGCCGGCACTGCGTTCGCAGTCCACCAGCTCGTAACCCAGACCGGTCACGGTTTTCTCTACAGCAGCTTGCCAATTCGTCATGCGTTCGTCGTGTGCTTCAGGTCTCTCGAGGAGAAAAACAGGGATCAAAAGCGCCTGAAGCTCTGCCGCACGGGCACGCCGACTCGGTTTTCACCAGGCCAGCGCGGGATTCCCGCACCGCAGAGCACTCAAGCGGTCGCTCGACCAATGGCCTGCTCAAGACATCAAGGCAGACCATCAACCAAACAAGAATTCAGAACAAAAGTTCCATCGCCAGATCAAGCAAAAAAAATGGGCTGGAAAAATCCGCCCACACTCAGCGCATCACTCTCATCCGCCTGCCAGCTCCCGAAGGCCTGCTGGCCTGGGCACCGCCCGGCGCAATGCCAAGGCAAGCCGGAACAGATTTGAGCTCGATGCTCTCGTACATGCTTCACTTATTCAGCGAAGCCAGGATTGTACTATGCAAGGCCCATGCCCGCAAGAACCCGGCTTGCCCGCAAATCTGGGCGTGCGAGAATCCCGCGCTGATTTGAACATTGATACCAAGGAGCAGACATGGGATTTCTCGCCGGCAAGCGCCTGCTGATCACGGGCGTTCTTTCCAACCGGTCGATTGCCTATGGCATTGCCAAGGCCTGCCATCGCGAAGGCGCCGAGCTCGCCTTCAGCTATGTCGGCGAGCGATTCAAGGACCGCATCACCGAGTTCGCTGCCGAATTCGACTCGAAGCTGATCTTTGAGTGCGATGTGTCGAGCGACGAGCAGATCGACAGCCTTTTCGCGCAACTCGGCGAAGTCTGGCCGGAGTTCGACGGTTTCGTGCACTCCATCGGTTTCGCTCCGCGCGAGGCCATTGCCGGCAATTTCCTCGACGGCCTGACCCGCGAGAATTTCCGCATTGCCCATGACATCTCGGCCTACAGCTTCCCGGCCATGGCCAAGGCGGCCGCCCCGCGCCTGCGCTCGGGCGCCTCGCTGCTGACGCTGTCCTACCTGGGCGCCGACCGCTACGTGCCGAACTACAACACGATGGGCCTCGCCAAGGCCTCGCTGGAGTCCAGCGTGCGCTACCTGGCCTATGCCCTGGGCGACCGCAATGTGCGCGTCAACGGCATCTCCGCCGGCCCCATCAAGACCCTGGCCGCCTCCGGCATCAAGGACTTCGGCAAGCTCCTGACCCAGTTCGCCGCCACCACCCCGATCCGCCGCAACGTGACGATCGAGGACGTCGGCAACACCGCCGCCTTCCTCTTCTCCGACCTCGCGGCCGGCATCAGCTCGGAAGTGATCTACGTCGACGGCGGCTTCAGCCACGTGGCCCTATCTGGTGAATAACCCCCCTACCGGCTTCGCCGGCCCCCCAAGGGGGGCGAGCTTGAGGGCCCGGCAAAGCCGGATCCCCAAGCTCCGCTGGGGAAACAAAACGGGACTACGTTGGTCCCGTTTTGTTTTTCAAGGCACGCACTCCGAACTCCTCCGAGCCCTTCGAGGCAAGATCTGGCACCACACGCCCGCGCCGCGAGCGCTGCACCGACAAAACAAAACGGGACCATCGGGTCCCGTTTTGTTTTTCAGGCACGAAGCCCGAGGATCCGGCTTTGCCGGGCCTACGGGCTTGCCCCCTTGAGGGGGCGCGCGAAGCGCGTAGGGGGTGGTCAATCCCTCACGCAGTCGACGAAGTAGTGCGTCTTGCCGTTCTCGTCCTTCTCCGCCACCAGCCCGTGCACATCGGTCGCGAAGCCGGGGAACTTGACGTTGAACTCGCGGGTGAACTTGAGGTACTCGACGATCTTCTTGTTGAAGCGCTCGCCCGGGATCAGCAGCGGGATGCCCGGGGGGTACGGCGTCAGCAGGGAGGTCGTGACACGACCCTCGAGCTGGTCGATCTCGACGCGTTCGGTGCGGCGGTGCGCGATGTGCGCGTAGGCGTCGCTCGGCTTCATGGCCGGCTCGAGGTCCGAGAGGTAGACCTCGGTCGTCAGGCGGGCGATGTCACCGCGGGCATAGGCCTCGTGGATGCTCTGGCAGAGGTCGCGCAGACCCATGCGCTCGTAGCGCGGCTGGGCGGCACAGAACTCCGGCATGATGCGCCACAGCGGCGCATTGCGGTCGTAGTCGTCCTTGAACTGCTGCAGCGCGGTCAGCAGCGTGTTCCAGCGGCCCTTGGTGATGCCGATGGTGAACAGGATGAAGAAGCTGTACAGGCCCGTCTTCTCCACCACCACGCCATGCTCCGCCAGGAACTTCGTGACGATGCTGGCCGGGATGCCGGTCTTGGCGAACTTGCCGCTCATGTCCAGCCCCGGCGTGATCACCGTGGACTTGATCGGGTCCAGCATGTTGAAGCCGGACGCCAGATTGCCGAAGCCATGCCACTTCTGGTTGGCCTTGAGCATCCAGTCCGCGGGCTTGCCGATGCCTTCGTCGACGAGCTTGTCCGGACCCCAGACCTTGAACCACCAGTCGGCGCCGTAGTCGGCCTCGACCTTGCGCATGGCACGGCGGAAGTCCAGCGCCTCGGCGATGCTCTCCTCCACCAGAGCCGGGCCGCCCGGCGCGTCCATCATGGCCGCCGCGACGTCGCAGCTGGCGATGATGGAGTACTGCGGGCTCGTCGAGGTGTGCATCAGGTACGCCTCGTTGAACAGGTGCTTGTCCAGCTTGACGTTCTGCGCGTCCTGCACGAGCACCTGCGAGGCCTGGCTGATGCCGGCCAGCAGCTTGTGCGTGGACTGCGTGGCATAGACCATCGCCTCCTTCGGACGCGCGCGGTTCTTGCCCATGGCGTGGTAGGAGCCATAGAACGTGTGGAAGGCGGCGTGCGGCAGCCAGGCCTCGTCGAAATGCAGGGTGTCGATCCAGCCGTCCAGCTTGGCCTTGATCGTCTCGGTGTTGTAGAGCACGCCGTCATAGGTGCTCTGCGTCAGCGTCATGATGCGCGGCTTGACCTTCTTGGCATCCACGCCCTTGAGCAACGGGTTCTTGGCGATCTTCTTGCGGATGTTCTCCGGCGCGAACTCGCTCTCCGGGATCGGGCCGATGATGCCGTAGTGGTTGCGCGTGGGCGTCATGAAGACGGGCACGGCGCCCGTCATGATGATGCTGTGCAGGATGCTCTTGTGGCAGTTGCGGTCCACGACCACCACATCGCCCGGCGCCACCGTGTGGTGCCAGACCATCTTGTTGGACGTCGAGGTGCCGTTCGTGACGAAGAAGCAGTGGTCCGCATTGAAGATGCGCGCGGCGTTCTTCTCGGACTCCGCCACCGGGCCGGTGTGGTCCAGCAGCTGGCCCAGCTCCTCCACGGCATTGCAGACGTCGGCGCGCAGCATGTTCTCGCCGAAGAACTGGTGGAACATCTGGCCGACCGGGCTCTTCAGGAAGGCGACGCCGCCGGAGTGCCCCGGGCAGTGCCAGGAGTAGGAACCGTCCTGCGCGTAGTCCATCAGCGCCTTGAAGAACGGGGGCGCCAGGCCGTCGAGGTAGCTCTTGGCCTCGCGGATGATGTGGCGGGCCACGAACTCCGGCGTGTCCTCGAACATGTGGATGAAGCCGTGCAGCTCGCGCAGGACGTCGTTCGGCAGATGCTGCGAGGTGCGGGTCTCGCCGTAGACGTAGATGGGGATGTCCGCATTCTTGAAGCGGATCTCCTCGATGAACTTGCGCAGGTTCAGCACCGCGGGGTCCAGCTCGGGACCGGGGGTGAACTCCTCGTCGTCGATCGACAGGATGAAGGCGCTGGCCCGGCTCTGCTGCTGGGCGAACTGCGAGAGGTCGCCGTAGCTGGTCACGCCCAGCACTTCGAAGCCTTCCTTCTGGATGGCATCAGCCAGGGCGCGGATGCCCAGACCCGAGGTGTTCTCGGACCGGTAGTCCTCGTCGATGATCACGATCGGGAAGCGAAAACGCAGCATGTCAGGGCCCTCCGGGCACACGGGCAAAAAATCAAAGGCGCGAAGTGTAGGGCTAGCAGCAGTCAGTGCAAGGTCCAATTTCGCTTTGTCGCACAAACAGAACGGCAAGCCGGCAAAAGCCGGGCGATACACTCAATTCACATCATGAAATAAAAGGAGGTGAGATGGGATTCCAAGCATCGACGTGGTGGTGGATCGCCACCGGCATCCTGGTGGCCACGGAGCTGTACACGGGCACGTTCTACCTGCTCATGCTGGCAGTGGGCACCGCCTGCGCAGCCCTTTCGGCCCATGCCGGCCTCGCGAGTGTCGGGCAGATGATCACGGCAGCCCTCGTGGGTGGCCTGGCCGTCACGCTATGGCACCGGCGCCAGCTGGCCCGCCGCAGCCATGAACCCCTGGCGCCGGCCGGCCACAATCCCGACGTCCTGCTGGACATCGGCCAGCAGGTCCAGGTGGACGCCTGGCAGCCCGGCGGCCACGCCACCGTGCGCTACCGCGGCGCCAGCTGGCAGGCACGCTACACCGGTAGCGCCACGCCGCAGGCCGGCCCGCACACCATTCGCGGCGTCGACGGCAGCACCCTGCTGCTCGACGCCTGACCGCCCTCACCCACACAAGCAGACATTTCCAAGGAGGAGTCATGGAACTCATCGCGCTGGTGATCCTCATCGCCGCAGCCATCTTCGTCATCCAGTCCGTCAAGGTCGTGCCCCAGCAGAACGCCTGGGTCGTCGAGCGCCTGGGCAAGTACCACGCCACCCTCACCCCGGGGCTGAACTTCCTCGTGCCCTTCGTGGACCGCCTGGCCTACCGGCATTCGCTGAAGGAGATCCCGCTGGACGTGCCCAGCCAGATCTGCATCACCAAGGACAACACCCAGCTGACGGTGGACGGCATCCTCTACTTCCAGGTGACCGATCCCATGCGTGCGAGCTACGGCTCCAGCAACTACATCGTCGCCATCACGCAGCTGGCGCAAACCACGCTGCGCTCGGTGATCGGCCGCATGGAGCTGGACAAGACCTTCGAGGAGCGCGAGATCATCAACAGCGCCGTGGTGCAGGCCCTGGACGAGGCGGCGCTCAACTGGGGCGTGAAGGTGCTGCGCTACGAGATCAAGGACCTGACCCCGCCGGCCGAGATCCTGCGCGCCATGCAGGCCCAGATCACCGCCGAGCGTGACAAGCGTGCCCTGATCGCCGCCTCCGAGGGCCGCCGCCAGGAGCAGATCAACATCGCCACCGGCGAGCGCGAGGCCTCCATTGCCCGCTCCGAGGGCGAGAAGCAGGCCGAGATCAACAAGGCCGAGGGCGAGGCCGCCGCGATCCTGGCCGTGGCCGGGGCGAGCGCCGAGGCCATCCGGCAGATCGCCGCCGCCATCCAGTCCCCGGGCGGCGAGCAGGCCGTGCAGCTGAAGGTCGCCGAGAAGGCGGTCGAGGCCTACGCGCAGCTGGCCCAGAAGAACAACACCATGATCGTGCCGAACAACATGAGCGAGGTCTCCGGCCTGATCGGCACCGCGATGGCGCTGATCAAGGGCGGCAAGCCCTGAGCGTGCGGGCACGGCCGCCTCTTGCCGGGAGGCCTGTGCGGATGGAAATCAGGAATTTCGCAAAAAGTTTCCGAACTTTCCTGGCGCCCCGAAAAACTGCGCTATGATGGCGGGCTTCGGAGAGATGGATGAGTGGTTTAAGTCGCACGCCTGGAAAGCGTGTGTGG
This sequence comes from Burkholderiaceae bacterium, assembly GCA_041906185.1. Taxonomy (GTDB): domain Bacteria; phylum Pseudomonadota; class Gammaproteobacteria; order Burkholderiales; family Burkholderiaceae_C; genus Roseateles_B. The sequence continues at coordinate 13,895 of JAYRJQ010000003.1, read as the reverse complement.
GTTAATAGCCCACCGCGGGTTCGAATCCCGCTCTCTCCGCCACCCATTCGGTAGGAAACGGGCCCCAGACGACAGTCGGGGCCCGTTTTTCTTTTGGGCCCGCTTTCTTTTGTCCGCTTTCTTTTGGGCCCACCTGGCCAGACCCCAGGCGGCGCGGCAACGGTCAGCCGCCGACGTCCGCCGAGCTGCTCATCCCCAGGGTGCCCGCCTGCAGCGACTGCGCCAGCGGCAGTTGCAGCGCCTGTCTCAGCGCCTCCGGCGATGCCAGCCCCTGATTCGACAGCATCACCCACCGGTTGCGCCCGGCCCGCTTGCCTTCGTAGAGCGCCAGGTCGGCGAGCCCGACGAGCTCCGGCCACAGCTGCGCATCGCTGCCAGCCACAAAAGGCAGGCACACGACCCCGATGGTGCAGGTGATGGGCAGCCGCTGGCCGCTCGCGAGCGTGAAATCGCTGCCATTGATCGACTCGAGGATGCGCGTGGCCAGCAGCGGGCCGTGCTGAGGCATGTCCAGCCTTGCGACGAGCAGAAACTCCTCGCCGCCCCAGCGCACCAGCAGATCGGTGTCCCGCGTCATCTCGCGCAGCCGCCGCGCCAGCTCGACCAGCACCTCGTCCCCCACGCCGTGGCCGAAGCGGTCGTTGACCGACTTGAAATGGTCGACGTCGAAGAGGTAGACGCCCAGCGCCGCCTCCGGATGGCGCTGCCGGGCCCGCTGCAGGGACGCCAGCTCGCGCCTGACCTGCTGCTCCAGAAAGCGGCGGTTGCCCAGCTGCGTGAGCGTGTCGACCAGGCTGAGCCGCTCGAACTGTTCCGCGAGCTTCTTCTTGGAACGCCAGCTCAAGCCGATCAGCAGCAGCACGGCCAGCAGCAGGAGGGACAGCGCGATGAAAGTGTTCTGGCGCTGCGCCGCCGTGGCATCACGCTCCCGCTGCAGGGCCTGCTGCTGCTCAAGAACGAGGCTCTTGATCTCCGACTCCCGCTGCAGGCGGCGCAGCTCGGCATTGGAGGCCGCTGACGAGCCGCGGCGGCGCAGCTGCGGCTCCAGCTTGTCGAGGAACAGGGTCCGCAGGCCCTTCAGGCCGATCAGGGAGAGGGTCGGATCGTCAAGCCGTGACAGGCGCTTGTAGACATCCAGCTGCACCTCGATGGCGGTGTCCGGGTGGAGGCTCAGGCAGTCGCCCAGCGCATGGCCGGGCAGCAGGAGGCGGCTGGCCAGCTGCCGGTAGCAGCTGAGGTACTGCTTGACGGCGGGAGACACGGCGGCCGGGCCGGAGCGCCCGGCACGCGACAGATAGGCACGGGCGCGCTCGTGCTGGTGCAGCTCGGCCGCCGACAGGGCCGCGAACGCCAGCGCATCCTCGGTGTAGGGGTTGGGCTCCAGCAGCACGCGGTCGAAGTGGGTCAGCGCGTTGGCATAGTCGCCCAGGTGCAGTGCGTAGGCGATGCCCCGGTTGTACTCGGTGAGCAGGATCGCGTCGCGCACCTCGGCCTTGTCGATGCGGGGGGACGGCTCGTCCAGCATCCGGCTCAGCCGATCCCGAAAGCCGGCCAGCAGGGCGATGCCCTTGCGGACAAAGTGCTCGTCGCCGTTGACGATGTAGCTGGTCGCGGTGTTCATCAGCAGGTCGGTCTGCAGCCCGAGGTCGTCGGCCGGCGCCACGGCCAGGGCCGCCTCCAGGCTCTCGAAGGCACCGCCGATGTCACCGAGCTCCGACTGCCGCCACGCAATCTCCTGCAGCAGCACCGCCTCCATGCCCCGCCGGCCACGGCTGCGCGCCTCCTGGACCAGCGGCAGCAGCTGCGTCATCCGTTCCTGCGGGCTGGTCTCGGTGGCCAGCACGCAGTGCGCGCGGTACTGCAGATCTTCCTGCAGCGGCGGATGCTGACGGCACAGGGACGCCGCATCGGCATGGCGGTTGGCGTCGTAGTACTCGGCGAACAGCTGATGCTGGGTCCGGTAGCGTTCCGCCGCGTCGAGCGAACCCGCCAGGCGCCGTAGCAGCCATTGCTGCCTCGCATCCGGGGAGGACTGACCGGCATATTCCGCCGGCAGGGGCGGCAACGCCCGCACCTGCTCGAGGGTGAGTGCCGGGGGCTCGGCATGCCCGGCGAAGGCCAGCAGCAGGCCGAGCGCCGCCAAGGCGAGGCGGCGCGGCGATGCCCGCAGAGCCTGCAGGAACGGGGGGGACGGATCGACGGACAAGGGGCGCGGCAAGCGAAGCAGCAGAAGTCCCCATGCTAGGGCGCAGGCTCAATGGCCCTCGCCGTCCGCGCGGGGCACGGCGTGCGATCCTGCCGCTCTGGCGATCAGCGCAGGACCTCCAGACAGCCCGGATGCCCCAGGAAGCCCTGCGGGCTCGCGCTGGCCCCATAGGCGCCGGACTGGTAGACCACCACCAGATCGCCCTCCTGCGCCGCCGGGAGATTCATACGCTCGGCCAGCAGGTCCAGCGGCGTGCACAGCGGGCCCACCACATGGACGGACTCGACGGCCGGCTCGTCCATGCGGTTGCCGATCGCCACGGGATAGTTCTTGCGGATCACCTGCCCGAAGTTGCCGGACGCGGCCAGATGGTGGTGCAGCCCGCCGTCCGTCACGAGAAAGACCTGACCCCGCGAGACCTTGCGATCCAGCACCCGCGCCACGTAGAGGCCGGCCTCGCCCACGAGGTAGCGCCCCAGCTCCAGCACCAGATGCGCCTCGGGCATGTCGCGCCCCGCCCTGCCCTGCAACGCGGCCAGGTTCTCGGCCACGGGAGCCAGGTCCAAGGGCTGCTCGCCCGGGAAATAGGGAATGCCGAAGCCGCCGCCCAGGTTCAGATGCCGCACCGGCGCCGGCGCGTCGGCCGCCAGACGCAGGGCCAGCTCATAGCTCAGGCGCTGCGCCTCGCAGATCGCCTCGGCGCGCAGGTTCTGCGAGCCGGCGAAGAGATGGAACCCCTCGAACTGCAGGCCCAGCCGGCCGATCTCGCCCAGCAGGCGCGGCACTTCCTCGGCGTCCACCCCGAACTGCCGGGGCCCGCCGCCCATGCGCATGCCGGAGCCCTTGAGTTCGAAATCCGGATTGACCCGCACCGCCACGCGCGCCGCCCGCCCGAGCGCCTGCGAGGCCTGCGCCAGCAGCGGCAGCTCCCGGAAGGATTCCACGTTGACGAGGACGCCCGCCTCGACGGCGGCGCGCAGCTCCTCGGCCCGTTTGCCCGGGCCCGCGAAGCTCATGTGGCGCGGATCCGCGCCCTGGGCCAGCGCCACGCGCATCTCGCCCGCCGAGGCGACGTCGATGCCGTCCACCAGCCCCGCCATGCAGGCCACCACGGCCGGCAGCGGATTGGCCTTCATCGCGTAGTGGATGTGGATGCCCGACGGCAGCGCCGCACGCAGCGCCTGGCTGCGCTGCTGCAGCAGCGCGCGGTCGTAGACGTAGAACGGCGTCTGCCCCAGCGCGGCGGCCAGGGCGCGCAAGGGCTGGCCGGCCACGATCAGGTCCGGCCCCTCCGAGCGGAACTGCAGCATCGGCGCGTGCACGGGCAGCGCGCGCGGTGCGGGCGTCGGCGAGGGCGGCTGAGGGACGGCGGTCGAGGCATCCATGGGTCGTCGGCAAATCGGGAAGGTGGGTCAGGCGGCGGCCGACAGCGCCTGCTGCTGCAGCAGCTTGCGGTCGATCTTGCCATTGGGATTGCGCGGTAGCGGCCCGGGCACGGGGCACAGGCGGGCGGGAACCATGTAGGCGGGCATGTGCCGGCGGCAGAAGCTCAGCAGCGCAGCCGGATCGGCCTCGCTACCTGCGACCGGGCTGAACACCACCTCGATGCTCTGCCCCAGCTGCTCGTGGGGCAGCCCGTAGGCCGCGCATTCGCCGACGAGGCCCGAGCGGTAGAGCAGCTCCTCCACCTCGACGGGGCTGACGCGATAGCCGGAGGTCTTGATCATCTCGTCGCGCCGGCCGATGAAGAAGAGGAAGCCCTCCGCGTCGCGCCGCACGGTGTCGCCGGAGAACACGGCGTATTCCGGCAGCGGCAGGCCCGCCTCGCGGCCGCCCACGCCCGCCGGCAGCGGCCGGTAGCGCTCGGCCGTCTTCACGGGGTCGTTCCAGTAGCCCATGCCGACCAGCGGCCCGCGGTGCACCAGCTCGCCCGGCTCGTCGGCGTCGCACAGGCTGCCGTCGTCCCGCAGCACGAGGATCTCGGCGTTGGGAATGGCGCGGCCGATGGAATCCGGCCGACGGTCCACCTCCTGCGGCGGCAGGTAGGTGGAGCGGAAGGCCTCGGTGAGGCCGTACATCAGGAAGGGCGCGGCCTGCGGCAGCCGCTCGCGCAGGCGATCCAGCGTCTCGCGGGGCATGCGGCCGCCCGTGTTGGCGAAGTAGCGCAGGCGGCGACCGGCCCCCTCGGGCCAGGCGAGCTGCGTGAGCTGGATGTACAGCGGCGGCACGGCCGTCAGCCCCGTGACGCCCTCCCGGTCGAGCGCCTTGAGCACGTCGCGCGGCATCAGGTAGTTCAGCAGGACCACCTTCGCCCCCACCAGGAAGGCCGTGGTGAGCTGGCTGAAGCCGGCGTCGAAGGACAGCGGCAGCGCTGCCAGCAGCACGTCGCCCGGATGGTTGCCCAGGTACTGTGCCACGCTCTGGGCGCCCAGCACGAGGTTGCGGTGGGACAGCACCACGCCCTTGGGCCGGCCGGTGCTGCCGGAGGTGTAGAGGATGGCCGCCATGTCGACGTCGAGCACCGGCGAGGGGGCGGCCGGCATGGGCGCAGCGTCGACCTCGGCCCAGGCGTGCAGCGGCAGCGCCGCCGGGAGATCCAGGCCATCGGGGGCCTCGTCCACCAGCAGCACGCGGCGCAGTGCCGGGCAGTCCGGCAACACCTCGGCGAGCGATTGCAGCCGCGCGCCGGCCGTGACGAGCACCGTGACGTCGCAATCCCGCAGGATGTGCGCCACCTGGTCCGCCTTGAGCACCGGGTTCACCGGCACGAAGACCGCCCCGGCATCACCGGCGCCGAAGCAGCTGATGACGAACTCCGGGCGCTTGTCCAGGTAGACCGCCACGCGCTCGCCCCGCCTCACACCTGTACCGAGGAGCCAGCCCGCCATCCGGCGCATGCCGCCCGACAGCGCGGCATAGGCCACGGTGCCGCCCTCGCCGCCCAGTGCCGGCGCCTGCGGCCGCAGGCGGGCCTGGCGGTGCACCAGGTCGCCCAGCAGGCGCGCCGGCGGCACGCCGGTGTCGTCGAGGAGGCCCAGGGAGGCGGAGGCAGCGGTCTCTTGCATGGCGGCGATTGTCACTGACTTGCCACCGCCCTGTCCCCGAGTCGGGGGGGCCCGGATTCAGCGGTCCGGCGGACGGCCGTGCCCCTCCCTCGGGATGAGGGGAGGGATGCGCCGGATCAGCCCCCTGCCCCGGGTAAGATTCGGCCGCTTTCCCGTGGCGCCCGACCTCCCTCCGGCGCCCTTTTCCTTTTCCGGTCGTCCCATGTCTTCTGCTTCGCAAGTGCTCCGCCTCCTCGACGAAACGCTCGGCCTCCAGGGCCGCGCCGCGCAGTTCGATGCGCAAACGCCGCTGCTGGGCGCCCTGGTGGAGCTGGACTCCATGGCCGTCGTGAGCCTGATCACGGCCCTGGAGGAGCAACTGGGCATCACCATCGGGGACGACGAGATCGACGGCCAGACCTTCGCAACCGTCGGTGCCCTGACCCGCTTCGTCGACGCCAAGCTGGCGGCCTGAAGCCGCCACCCCACACCACCATGGATGCCGCCTCAGCCTTCTTCCTGGAAAGCCGTGACGGCAGCCTGCGCTACCTGAACCTGTTCAAGCCCGCGCCCGGCGTGGCCCACCGCGGGCTCGTGCTGCTCGTGCCGCCCTGGCTGGAGGAGCTCAACCGCAGCCGCCGCATGCTGGCGCTTGGCGCCGACGCCCTGCGCCAGGCCGGCTTCACGGTGCTGTGGCCGGACCTCTTCGGCTGCGGCGACAGCGCCGGCGAGCACGGCGAGGCCCGCTGGGAGACCTGGCTGTCCGACCTGGACCTGGCGCTGGACCGCCTGCGTCAGGAAGGCGAGCCCGACAGCCCGCTGTGGCTGTGGGGCCTGCGCAGCGGCGCCCTGCTGGCCAGCGAGTTCGCCCGGCGTCGCGCGCTCGCCTGCCACTGGCTGCTGTGGCAGCCCCAGCTGAGCGGCGAGCAGGTGCTGCAACAGTTCCTGCGCCTGCGCCTGGCGGCCGACATGTCGCGCAGCACCCGCCCCTTCGCCGACACCGCCGCCATGCGCCGCGCCCTGCAGTCGGGCCAGGCCATCCATGCGGCGGGCTATGCCGTCCATCCCCAGCTCGCCCTGCCGCTCGCTGCCGCGCAGCTCCAGCCGCCCCGCGGCGTGGCCGGCGCCCGCCTCGTCTGGTGCGAGATGGCCAGCGCCGCCACGCAGACCCTCGGCCCGGCGAGCCGCCAGCACCTCGAGACCTGGCGCGCCGCCGGCTATCAGCTCAGCACCGTCTGCACCCAGGGCCCGCAGTTCTGGGCCAGCCCCGAGGTCGCGGTCGGACGCGGCCTCATCGACGGCACCGTGCGCAGCCTCTGCGCCGAGGAGGCCTTCGCATGAGTGCGGACCTCGACACCCGCGCTCGACGCACCGAGGGCACCGGCGGGGCGCCCGGCGCGCCGCGCATGACCGAGCAGATCTGCACCGTGCCCTGCGCCGGCCTGCCGCTGCCGGGCATCCTGAGCCTGCCGCTGGCGAGCACGCCGCGCGTGGGCGTCGTCATCGTCGTGGGTGGCCCGCAGTACCGCGTGGGGGCCCACCGCTTCTTCGTGAGCCTGGCCCGCCAGCTGGCTGAACAGGGCGCCGCCGTGCTGCGCTTCGACCACCGCGGCATGGGCGACGCCCCCGGCGAGGCGCCCGGCTTCGAGCATCTGGACCCCGAGATCGACGCGGCCATCGTCGCGCTGCAGCAGGCCTGCCCGAGCGTCGAGCGCGTGCTGCTGTGGGGCCTGTGCGATGGGGCCTCCGCCGCCTTGCTGCACGCGCGGCGCACGGGCACGCCCGTCGCAGGGCTGCTGCTGGCCAATCCGTGGGTGCGCAGCGCCCAGAGCCTGGCACAGGCGCGCACCCGGCACTACTACCCGGCCCGCCTCGCCAGCGCCGACTTCTGGCGTCGGCTGTTCAGCGGCCGGGTGCGCTGGAGCAGCCTGCGCTCGGCCCTGGGCGCGGTCACCCGCAGCCTCGGCAGCGCCGAGCCGGCCGCCGATTTCCGCACCGGCATGCGCGAGGGCCTGGCCCAGGCGCTCGGCCGCCAGACCCACGTGAGCTGCCTGCTCTCCGGGGCCGATCTCACGGCCCAGGAGTTCACCGAGACCCTGCGCGAGCCCGCCTGGGCCGCGCTGGCCCAGCGGCCCGGCTTCAGCGTGCAGACGCTGGAAGGTGCCGACCACACGTTTTCCGATCCGGAGCACCGGGCCGCCGCGCTGCGCCTGAGCACCCAGTGGCTGCAGGACTGCCAGGCCCCGGGCGCCCTGGCCAGCCCGACCCCGTACACCGATCAAGCCATTACCTGAATCCAGAGGGAGTGACACCGCATGTTGAACGCAGCCAAACAGGTTCTTCGCAACTGGCGTGAGCAGGCCAGCCTGCCCGCCGAGGCCAAGGCCGAAGCCGCCCGGGACGCGCGCGGCCTGCCGGCCCAGGACCCCGGCATCGACGCCGCCGTGAAGGCCGCGCTGCAGTGGCTCAAGCGCGCGCAGGACCAGTCGGCCTCGAAGGACGGCGGCGTCGCCCGCGACTTCAGCCTCAAGACCGGCTGGGCCGTCTCCTACCCCGAGACCACCGGCTACATCGTCTCCACGATGATCGACTGCGGCCAGCGCTTCCAGGACCCCGACTCGCTCGAGCGCGCCCGCCGCATGCTGGACTGGCTCGTGTCCATCCAGTTCCCGGAAGGCGGCTTCATGGGCGGCAAGATCAACGCCACGCCGCGCGTGCCCGTCACCTTCAACACCGGGCAGATCCTGATCGGTCTGGCCTCGGGCGTGGGCGCCTTCGGCGAGGCCTACCTGGCGCCGATGAACAAGGCCGCCGCCTTCCTGCGCGACTCGCTGGACGCCGACGGCTGCTGGCGCAAGCACGCCACGCCCTTCGCCGAACGCGGCGACAAGACCTACGAGACGCACGTGTCCTGGGGCCTGTTCGAGGCCGCCCGCCATGTGGGCGACCAAGGCTATGCCGAGGCCGCCATGCGCCAGGTCGAATGGGCCTTCACGCAGCAACAGGCCAACGGCTGGCTCGCCAACTGCTGCCTCAACAAGCCGGCGACCCCGCTGACCCACACGCTGGGCTACGCGCTGCGCGGTTTCATGGAAGCCCACCGCTTCACGCAGGACGAGACCGTGCTGCGCCGCGCCATCAAGACGGCCGACGGCCTCATGTCGGCCCTGCGCCCGGACGGCTTCATCCCCGGCCGCCTCAACCCCGACTGGTCCGCCGCGGTGCAGTGGTCCTGCCTCACCGGCGAGGTCCAGATCGCCCACAGCTGGCTGATGCTGTTCGAGCTGACCGGTGACCGCAAGTACCGCGACGCCGCACGGCTGGCCAACCGCTACGTGCGCCGCGCCATCGCCATCGATGGGCCCGAGGACCAGCGCGGTGGCGTGAAGGGCTCGTTCCCGGTGGACGGCGACTACGGCCAGTGGGAATACCTCAACTGGGCCGCCAAGTTCATGATCGACTCGAACCTCCTGGAGCAGGACATCGATGGCCGCGCCTGAGCTCAAGGAACGCCTCAAGGCACCGCTGCGGCGCCTGCTGAACGCCTGGCGCGCGCGCCGGCGCAGCGCCGAGCTCAAGGCCGAGCAGCCGCACACCAGCAAGGCTGAGATCGTCGCCGGCCTGCGCGCCATGGGAATCGTCCCGGGCGACACGGTGATGCTGCACTCCTCGCTCAAGAGCCTGGGCTATGTCGAGGGGGGCCCCACGGCCGTGCTGGAGGCGATCCACGAGGCCATCAGCCCCGGTGGCACGCTGGTCGTGCCGACCTACTACCTGCCCGGCGGCACCATCTACGCCACCTGCCAGATGCAGGGCTATGTGTTCGACCCGCGCGAGCACGGCTCCAACCTGGGCGCACTCCCCGCCGCCTTCCTGAAGATGCCCGGCATCCGCCGCAGCATCCACCCGACGCACTCCGTCTCGGCCCTGGGCCCGCTGGCCGAGGACATCGTCGGCCAGCACCACCTCGCGCCTTCGGTCTGCGGCCGGCTGTCGCCCTGGGAGCGCTGCGTGCACCACAAGGCCAAGATCCTCGGCCTCGGCATCACCATGGGCCCGGTGACCTTCTACCACCTCGTCGAGGACCTCATGGACGAGCGCTTCCCGCTGCCGGTGCGCATGAAGGAGACGTTCCGGATGCCCTGCAAGGACGGGGACGGCCGCGACATCCAGGTGCCGGTGCGCCCGCTGGACCCGGCTTTCCAGGGCCAGCGCATCGACCACAAGTCCCGCGGGGACCTGCGCCAGCACTTCTACGACCGCTACCTGGCGGCCGGCATCCTGCATCCCGGCCAGGTGGGCCCGGCGCGCTCCTGGTGGATCCGCGCCGACGAGTTCTACCGCCACCTGGAGCAGGACGCCATGCACGGTCTCACCATCTACACCACGCCCGAGGAGCTGTCGCGTCTGCGGGCCTGAGGCCCCGCGCGAACCGCATCGATGCAAGTCCGAGACCGATTCCTCCACGGCCTGAAGTGGTCCGCCATCGGCAAGCTGGGCAGCCAGCTGCTGAGCTGGGCGGCGACGGTCGTGGTGATGCGCCTGCTGCAGACCTCCGACTACGGTCTGATGATGATGACGATGGTCGTCATCACGCTGCTGTCCAACCTCAACGAGTTCGGCTTCGGCGCCGCCCTCGTGCGCGGGGAGTCCCTCGACCGCCGCGTGTGCGGGGCGGTCTTCGGCGCCATGCTGTGCGTCGCGACCGCCCTGAACCTGCTGCTGTGGCTTGGCGCCGAGCCGCTGGCGCGCTTCTTCAATGACCCGCGCCTGGCCGAGCTGCTGCGTCCGGCGGGCCTGATCTTCCTGATTTCCGCGCTCAGCACCGTGCCGGAGTCGGTACTGCGGCGCGAGATGGACTTCAAGGCCATCGCCTATGCCGACGTCGCGTCCGTCATCGCCACCAGCGTCACCTCGCTGAGCCTGGCCTATGCCGGGTACGGCGTCTGGGCCCTGCTGCTGGCCAACCTCGTCGGGGCGGCCGTGCGGACCGTGCTGCTGCACCTGCAGTCGCACACGCGGGTCTGGCCCAACGCGGACTTCCGCCAGCTGCGCGGCCTGCTGGGCTACGGCAGCAACCTCACGGCGAGCCGCTTCACGTGGTGGTTCATGGCGCAGGCGGATGCGCTGATCGGCGGCAAGCTGCTGAGCGCCTCGGCGCTGGGCCTGTATTCGGTGGCGCTGACGCTCGCCTCGCTGCCGCTGCAGAAGTCCATGCAGGTGGTCAACCAGGTGGCCTTCAGCGCCATCGCCCGGCTCAAGAACGACGGCCAGCCGGTGCAGCCCGAGCTGCTCAGGGGCCTGCGCAGCCTGAGCCTGATCTCGCTGCCCGCCTGCGCGCTGCTGGCCCTGCTGGCCGAGCCGCTGGTGCTGCTCGTGAGTGGCTCGCAATGGGCCCTGGCGGCGCCGCCGCTGCAGTTGATGGCGCTGGCCGTGCCCCTGCGCCTGTGCAGCGCCATCCTTGCCACCGCGCTCATCGCGACGGGGCATGCCGGCGCCGACTTCAAGAACACGCTCAGCGGTGCCGTCGTCATGCCGGCGGCCTTCCTGGCCGGGGCCTGGTTCGGCAGCACCAATGGGCTGGCTGCCGCCTGGACCGTGGGCGTGCCCCTGGTCTTCCTCGTCAACTTCCCCCGCAGCGCCCGCTTGCTAGACTTGTCGCTCGGCGCCGTGCTGGGCACGTTCCGCACCGGCCTGGTGGCCTGCGTGCCGCTCGTGGCCGCCGTGATTGGCGCCGCCCGCCTAGTGCCGGCCCAGCCGGTCTGGCAGCTGATGGTGCCCGGCGCTGCCGGCGTGCTGTGCTATGTGCTCGCCCTCCTGGCGATCGACCGCTCCTTCCGCCAGTGGGCCCAGGCCCGTCTGGCGGCTCGTTTGAACAAGGATTCGTAATGGCGATTTTCTTTGCGGCCGTTGGTGGCAGCCCGGAGGACCTGCAGCGGCTCAAGGCCGCGGCTTCCGCTGCCCTGGGCCGTGAGCTGGGCGACGCCCCCCTCGAGACCGCCGAGGCCCCCGGACTCTTCGCCGTGTGGCACGAGCTAGGCATCTGGGCGCCGGTGTCCCACCACCGCCTGGCGCAGGGCACGGTCTCCATCCTCGCCGGCGAACCCGTGCTGCACCTGGACGGCCACCGGATCTCGCAGGCCGACACCCTGGCCCACTACGCCGGCGGGGCGCTGCCGGCGCTGCTCCAGCAGTCCCATGGCACCTTCTGCGGCGTCCGCCTGGACCTGCGGCAGGCGCGTCTCCACGCCTTCACCGACAAGCTGGGCGTGCGCACGCTCTACACCGGCGAGCACCGCGGCATCCACTTCTTCACGAATGCCCGCTGGCTGCTGCAAGGCCTGGGCGACGTGATCCCGCTGGAGCCGGACCCGCAGGGCGTGATGGAGATCGCCTCCATGGCCTTCCCCCTCGCTGAACGGACCCGCTACCGCGGCATCCGCGCCTGCTACGGCGCCGAGCTGGTCGAGGCCAGTGCCGCCGGCACCCGCAAGACGACGTACCACGACTGGCAAGACCTGACCCCGCTGGATGCCGGCAAGCCCTACGAGGTCGAGCTCTACGAGACCTTCCTCACCGCCGTGCGCGACCGCCAGGGCGAGGCCGAGGAGCAGACGGCCTTTCTGTCCGGCGGCATGGACTCGCGCCTGATCGCTGCCAGCCTGGCCCACAGCGGCATCCGCCTGAACACTCTCAACTTCGCGCCGAGCGACACGCAGGACCTCACCTTCGGCCGCATGGCGGCGCAGGCGCTGGGCGCGCGGCACTTCGAGTTCCCGCTCGGCCCGGACAACTTCGACAGCAAGCAGATCCAGACGATCGCCGCGTGGAAGGCCCAGGACGGCGGCCGCAACTTCGACCGCCGGATCTGGTCCGGCGATGGCGGCAGCGTGGGCCTCGGGCATGTCTACCTGGACGAGCCCATCGTCCGCCTGGCGGCTGAGCGCCGCTACGACGAGGCTGCGGCGCTGCTGTGCCGCAAGAGCAAGTGGGGCATCCCGTCGCGCGCGCTGCGCCCGCAGTACCGCGAGCTCGCGCGCCGCGTGCAGTCCGAGGTCGCCGCCGAGATGCGCCGCTGGGACCGCGTGCCAGAGAAGGCCGCCTACCTCTTCCTGATGCTCAACGACCAGCGCCGCCATCTCATCGGTCACTTCGAGACGGTGCACAAGAAGGGCTTCGACTTCGCCCTGCCCTTCTTCGACGCCCGCGTCATCGCCAAGGTGCTGGCCGGCCCCAACGAGGACCTGCTGAACCACCGCGTCTACAACCGCATCCTGCTCGCCTTGCCCGGGCCCATCGCCCAGGTGCCTTGGCAGGCCTACCCGGGGCACGACCCCTGCCCCGTCCCGGTGCCGTCCGAGCTGAAGCTGCGCTACCAGTGGGAAGCCTGCTACGACGAGGACGACACTCAGATGCTCAAGGACCGCCACACCGCGCACTGCCTGCGGGCGGCCCTGCGGCCGCGCAGCCCGCTGCTGTCCCGGACGAATCTGCTGGCCGCCTGGGTGCTGACCAAGACCGGGCTGCGGGACCAGTCCTTCTACGGGCGCTACGCCGACGCCCTGGAGCAGGCAAACCGCTGACGGGCGACGGCTCCAGCGACAAGGGCGGCCCGCGGGCCGCCCTTGTGCTTGACGGGCCCGCGCGGGGCCCTCCCGGCGGGAGACCGGTCGATCAGTCGATGAACAGGGTGGCCGGCGCCTCGAGCTGCGCCCGGATCGACTGGATGAACTCGGCCGCGTCCTGCCCGTCCACCACGCGGTGGTCGAAGGACGAGGAGAGGTTCATCAGCAGGCGCGCCACCACCTGGCCACTCTTGAACATCGGCCGCTCGACGATGCGGTTCACACCCAGGATGCCGACCTCGGGATGGTTGATCACCGGCGTGGTGACGATGCCGCCCAGCGGCCCGAGGCTGGAGATGGTGAACGTCGAGCCGCTCAGTTCATCCCGCGTGGCCTTGCCCGTGCGGGCGACCTCGGCCAGGCGCCGGATCTCGGCCGCGCAGCTCCAGAGGTCCAGGGCCTCGGCATGGCGGATCACCGGGACCATCAGGCCGGACGGCGTCTGCGCGGCGATGCCCAGGTGCATGGCCTCGTAACGGTTGACCACGCCGGCCTCGTCATCGAAGCGCGCGTTGATCTGCGGGAAGTCGCGCAGCGAGCGGCACACGGCACGCACCAGCAGCGGCAGCACGGTCAGCTTGCCGCGCGTCTTGCCATGCAGCGCGTTGAGGCGCTCGCGCAGGGCCTCGAGCTCGGTGACGTCCACCTCTTCCACATAGCTGAAGTGCGGGATGCGGCGCTTGCTCTCCTGCATCTTCTCGGCAATCTTGCGACGCAGACCGGTGACCTTGCTGGCCTCGATCCCGTCGCCGCGCGCCGAGACCAGGTGGCGCTCGCTGGGCCGCACGGGGGCTGCGGCCGCCACGGCGCCGGGCACGTTCACGAAGGGCGAGCCGCTGCCCGGCTGCAGGCCTTGCGGATGTGCGGCCGCGGAGCCCTCCACATCGGCATGCGTGACGCGGCCGGCGGTACCGGTGGCGCGCACCTGGGCGAGGTCCACGCCAAGCTCCCAGGCGCGGCGGCGCACGGAGGGCGAGGCGATGGGGCGCGCGCCCGGCGCTGCCGCAGCGGCGGGTGCAT
>JAYRJQ010000027.1:0-48750 GCA_041906185.1 Burkholderiaceae bacterium | reverse complement strand
AGCGGGGCGGCCGGGCTGCCGGCGGTCGCGGGCGGCGCCGCCGTCGCGGTGCCCGGCGTGGTGGCCGGCGTAGAGGCGGTGGCGGCGTTGGCCGCCGCCGAAGTGGGCGATGAGGCCGCTGCCGTCGCCGCTGCAGCCGCCGACGGCGATCCCGGCTCGCTGGCCGAGCGGCCTTCCGCCGGCGCCGTCATCGGCTTCAGCCCCTGCAGCGTGGCCTGGACCGCGGCACTCGGCGCCAGACGGCTCAGCGGGCTCGGTGTGCTGATGCGCGCGGCGCTGCTGGCGGCGTCAGCCGGCAACTGGGCCACGGCATGTTCCGAGGGGCTCAGCGTCGGGCTGGCCGCCAGGTCCCGGGCACGTTCGCCCTGGGCGGCGGCCAGCGGCGCCAGCGACGGCGCCTGCACACGCTCGGCCGGGCGGACGCTGTCGGTGCGCAGGCGCGAGGTGGCGCGCTCCGGCAGGCTCAGCGTGGGGGCCGGGCTCAGCGTGGCCGACGGCGCGCTGAGCCCGCTGACCCCACTGAGGGCCTGCGGCCGGATGGCCTGGCTGACCGGGCTGGCCTCGCTGGGCGACGGCAGGGTGGCCACGCGCGGCGCGGGGGCCTCCAGGGTCGGCAGCGCGCTCAGCTCGGCCGGACGCGGCACGGCCAGGCGCTCCAGGGCCTTCGGCGTCTCGATGCGCGTGGCGCTGACCTCGGTATTCAGGCGCTCGGCCGACTGCGCAGGCAGCTGCAGCTTCGGTACCGGCTGCACGCTGGGGCTCGGGCGGGCCAGGGGCTCCAGCTGTGCCGTCTGCACGGGCGTCGGCACCGCCGGGCTGGGCGCCAGCTGGCGCGTGACGCGCGGATCCACCTCGGCGGGCGGGGCGGGCAGCTCGCTGCGCAGTGTTTCGACCTGCGTCTGCGTCAGCGGGGTGATCGGTTCGGCACGGCTGCCCTGGGCGCTGCGGCTGTCCTCCAGCTGCTTGACGGCGCTGGGCTGGGGCGCCCATTCGCCCTCGCGGGCCGCGCCGGGCTGGTCGGGCGGGGGCGGCTCGTCCTCGCGGCGGACGGTGCCGCCGAAGCGCCGGCTGGGGGCGTCCCCCACGGGCCCGCGGTCCGCCTGGGTGCCGGGCTCGCCGCCGGCCGTGGCGGACGGGCTGCCCTGCAGGCGCACGGTCAGCTTGCCGCCGCCGGCCGCCTCGCCCTGCGGCGCGTCCCCCGGCGCCGTACCGACCAGCACGGCCAGCCACACATGCAGCAGCCCGGCCAGGAGGAGGCTGCGCTTGAGCGGCTCGTCCTGGAGCTGCGGACGCTGGCGCACGGCCCGGGTCGGCATCGGAGGAACGGGAACGGAACGAGAGACGGACACGGGCGTGGAAGGGGACCTGGCAGGCCGGCGGATCCGGCCCGCAGCGCAGTGTGCCGCCCGGCGTCCGCCGCGTCCATCAGGCCCCGAGCAAACCCCAGGGCGATGGGCGGAGGGCGCCCGTCACGGCCGGTTCATCGGCCTGTCATGGGGCGCCGGGCGGCGCCGGCTCAGCGGTAGAAGGCCTCGACCTGGCCCTTCAGCTTGATCAGCAGCGGGCGGCCGCGGCGGTCCACCGTCTTGCCGGCGGGCACCTTCACCCAGCCTTCGCTGATGCAGTATTCCTCGACGTCGAAGCGCTCCTTGCCGTTGAACTTGATGCCGATGTCGTGCTCGAACACGGCGGCCACGAAATGCGGGCTGGCGGGGTCGACGGACAGGTGGTCGGGCAGGGCGGGGGCGTTCTCGGCTGCGCTCATGGTGCGAAGGTCTCGGAGTGGTCAAAGGGGCTATTGTCCAACCTTTGAGGTCCATCCTTCGAGGCGCCCGGCCGGCGCCGCTGTCGATCCCTAGGCCAGGGTGGCGCGCCGGGCCCGTTGCCGCTACCGTTGCGGCATCGCCTGCCAGGAGTTGCCCATGGCCACCGTGACGTCCTCGCCTGCCTCGCCCGACGCCCTGGGCGCCGACACCTGGGACGGCGGCGTGCCGTCCGCGGCCACCGCCGTGGTCAAGCGGCTCGAGGGCTTCTTCGCCCACCCCTACGACGACAACGGCGAGCAGCCCGGAGGCACCTGGACCATCGGCTACGGCAGCATCGTGGACGCCACCGGCCACCGCGTCACGCCGCAGACGCCGGCCATCACCGAGGCGCAGGCCGAGCAGCTGCTGCGCCGGGACATGGGCGGCGCCGCGCGCGACGTGCAGCAGCGCGTGCAGGTGCCGCTGCGGACCTGCGAGGCGGCGGCGCTCATCTCCTGGGTCTACAACCTCGGCGTGGGCAATCTGGCCAAGTCCACGCTGCTGCTGCGGCTCAACGCCGGCCGCAAGACCGAGGTGCCCGCCGAGATGCGCAAATGGGTCATGCACGAGGGCCGCCCGGTGCTGGGCCTGCTGCGCCGGCGCTGGGCCGAGGCCGCCATCTTCCTCGGCATGGACCCGACGCAGGCCTGCGTGCGGGCCTGGCGGGAGATCGACGACCTCCAGGACTGGCCCGCCTTCTGAGCCGTCCCGCCGCCCGACCTGACGCAGATCAAGTCCGACCCGGCCTCGCGTGGCATGCTGGTCTGCACCCACCGACCGCCACGATCCGGAGCCTCGCATGCAAGACCTGACCCCTGCGTCCACCGCCGCGCACGCGCCTGCGGCTCGCCTTGAACGCGCCCGCCGCCGCACCCACCTGACGCGCCACGGCGGCCCGGCCCTCGCGACCGCCCTGGCAACGGCGCTGGCATCGGCGCTGGTGCTGGCCGGCTGCGGCGTCACCGTCCAGAACCGGCTGCCGGCCGAGGCCCTGGCGCGGCAGAGCCAACCGGCGGGCACGGTCTACACCGGCTGGCGCGTCTTCCAGGACAAATGCGCCCGCTGCCACGGCGCCGACGCCACGGGCAGCTCGCAGGCGCCCGACCTCACGCTGCGGGTGCGGGACATGGGCGAGCGCCGCTTCATGGCCCTCGTGCTGAGCCGCTACGACTGGGCCCTGCCCGCCGGCGCGGACGCCGGCAGCCGGGACGCGCAGGTCGAGGCCGTGCTGCAACGCCAGCAGGGCGCGCTGCGCATGCCGGCCTGGCAGGGCGAGCCCGTGGTGACGGCCCACATCAGCGACCTCTACGCCTACCTGGCCGCGCGGGCCGACGGCTCGCAAGGGGCCGGCCGACCGCAGCCCTGAGCGCAGCCCTGAGCGCAGCCCTGAGCGCGGGCCGGGCGCCGCGGCGTCGGGGCCTGCAGGAGCGCGCAGCGCGCGATTCGGTGAAATACGGCCACGATGCCGCCCTGGTGCGCGCACCGCTCGGGCCGGGCGCGGCTAGGCTAGGCCGTCTTGACATTCGTCAGGCGCGCGCCGTGGGCGCCGCCCTCGCCCGCCCATGCCTCTGAGCTCCCTTTTGCAGCTGTTCGACAGCGCCCCCGGCGGCTTCCTGCCGGCCGGCGACTACGAGCCCGGCCTCGTGCTGCTGTCCGTGCTGGTGGCCGTGGTGAGCGCCTTCATGGCCCTGCAGCTGGCCGTGCGCGCCCGCCATGCGCCCTCGCGCCTGCTGCGCGGCGCCGCGCTCAGCGCCGGCTCCGTCACGCTCGGCGCGGGCGTGTGGGCCATGCACTTCATCGGCATGCTGGCCTACCAGCTCTGCGCGGAGATCCGCTACGACGCCTGGATCACCGCCCTCTCGATGCTCCCCGCCATGGCCGCCGCCTGGGTCGCGCTGACATCCCTCGCACGGCCCTTCAGTGGCGGCTGGCGCCTGCTGGGCAGCGGCGTGCTGATGGGCGCCGGCATCGGCCTGATGCACTACGGCGGCATGGCGGCGGTGATGTCGCGGGCCAGCCTGCGCTACGACCCGGCCTGGTTCGCGGCCTCCATCGTCGTGGCCGTGGTGCTGGCCGTGCTGGCCCTGTGGGTGCGCGCCGCCTTCGCGCGGCAGGCCGCGGTGTCCGAGCGCTGGGCCGACCTGCTGGCCGCGCTGACCATGGGCGCGGCGATCTCGGGCATGCACTACACCGCCATGCGCGCCACCCGCTTCGCCGGCGTGCCGGACCTCGACCCGGCCGTGTCGCTGCAACAGCACCAGGGCCTGGCGCTGGCCATTGCCGTGATCACGCTGGCCGTGATCGCCCTGGCCGGCTCCGTGAGCGCCGTGCTGCGCTACCGCCTGCTGTTCCAGGAGCTGACGCGCAGCGAGTCCCGCCTGAAGACGCTCTTCCAGACGGCCGTGGACGGCGTCATCCGCCTGAGCGACGACGGCGTGATCCAGGGCCTCAACGGCGCGGCGGCCCGCATCTTCGGCGGCACGGAGCAGGCGCTCATCGGCCTGCGCCTGGCGGGCCTCGTTCCGCATCTCGGCCAGGCGGGCACGCTGCTGCTGGGCGTCAGCGAAGGCATGGGCCAGACGCTGGACGGCCGCGGCCTGCCGCTGCGCGTGGCCATCGGCCGCTCGGCACAGGCGGGCGACGGCCTGCTGGTGGCCTTCATCACCGACATCAGCGAGCGGCGCCGCATTGAGGAGGCCCTGGCCGCCAGCGAGCAGCAGCACCGCCGGCTGATCGCCAACCTGCCCGGCGTGGCCGTGAACTGCCGGCACGACTTCCGCACCGGGCTCACGCAGCTGGCCTTCGTCAGCGACGCCATCGAGGCGCTGACCGGCTGGAGCGCCGCGGAGGTCCTGGCCATGGACCAGGGCCTGCAGACGCTCGTCCATCCCGAGGACCGCGCCCGCGCCGGCATCTCGGGGCGCCAGGGCCAGGCCTTCGTCGGCACCTACCACCTGGAATACCGGCTCCTGCGCCGCGACGGCGAGACCCGCTGGGTCGCGGAGACCGGCACCGTCGCGCCGGTCGGCGCGGACGGCTGGGCGCAGGTCGATGCGCTGGTCCTCGACGTCACGGAGTCCCGCCTGCGCACTGCCGAGTTCGCCGGCGTGCTCACGGCCATCCGCCGGGCGCTGGTGGTGATCGAGTTCGACATGGCCGGGCACATCATCCACGTCAACGACAAGTTCCTCGCGCTGACCGGCTACCGCGCCGAGGAGCTGCTGGGCGAGCACCACCGCCTGCTGTGCCTGCCCGGCGAGCCGGCCACGGCGGCCTATGCCGAGCATTGGGAGGCTCTGCGGCGAGGCGAATTCCGCAGCGGCGAGTTCGAGCGCGTGGGCAAGGACGGCCGCCACATCTGGATCCAGGCGACCTACAACCCCATCCTCGATGCCGCCGGCAAGCCGCAGCGCATCGTGAAGTTCGTCAACGACCTCACCGAGCGTCACTTCATGGAGCAGGATCTGCGCGAGGCCAAGGAGCGTGCCGAGCAGGCCGCCGCGGCCAAGAGCACCTTCCTCGCGAACATGAGCCACGAGATCCGCACGCCGATGAACGCCATCATCGGCTTCACCGAGGTGGTGCTCGACGGCGAGCTGCCCGCCGCCGCCCGCCAGCACATGCAGACGGTGCAGCGCTCCTCGCGGGCGCTGCTGGGCCTGCTCAACGACATCCTGGACACCGCCAAGCTCGAGCATGGCGCGATGCAGCTCGAGCAGCGCGCCTTCGCGCTGCGCCCGCTCTGCCAGGACGTGCTGAACACCCTCGCCCTGGGCGCGCAGCGCAAGGGGCTCGCGCTGCACCTGGACGTCGCCCCTGAGCTGCCCGACGGCCTGCTGGGCGACCCGCTGCGCCTGCGCCAGGTGCTGATGAACCTCGCAGGCAATGCCGTGAAGTTCACCGAGCGGGGCGAGGTGCGGGTGAGCGCCGCCGCCCTGCCCGACGGGCGCCTGGAGATCGCCGTGCAGGACACGGGCATCGGCATCGCCCCGGACCGCCTGGCCCACATCTTCGATCCCTTCGCGCAGGCCGACGCCACCATGACGCGCCGCTTCGGCGGCACCGGCCTCGGTACGACCATCGCCCGGCAGCTCGTGCAGCTGATGGGCGGCGAGATCGGCGTCGAGAGCCGCCCGGGCGAGGGCAGCCGCTTCTGGATCCGCCTGCCGCTGCGCCCCGCCGCCCTCGACGCCCAGCCCCGCGGCCGCACACCGGGCCTCGCGCTCCCGCCGCTGCGCCTGCTGGTGGTGGACGACGTGGCCGAGAACCTGCAGCTGCTGGAGCTGCGGCTGCGCCAGCAGGGGCATCACGTCACCACCGCCCGCGACGGCGATGAGGCCCTCGCCCGCCTGCAGGCCGGCGGGCTGGACCTCGTCCTGATGGACGTGCAGATGCCGGGACGGGACGGGCCGTCCGCGTGCCGGGCCTGGCGTGAGATCGAGGCGCAGCGGGGCCTGCCGCGCCTCCCCGTGATCGCCCTCACCGCAAGCGCCATGCAGGACGACCGCCAGCAGTGCCTGGACGCCGGGATGGATGGCTTCGCCGTGAAGCCCGTCGAGTGGCCGCAGCTGCACGGCGAGATGGCCCGCGTGCTGGGGCTCGAGCTGGCGCCCCCGGCGGATACCTCGGCGCCGCACGAGGCCGCCGCCAGGTCCGAGGACCGGGACGCGGCCGCCGCCCTGGCGCGCTGGGGCGATGCCCGGACCCTGCACACGCAGCTGCAGCGCTTCCTCGCCGGCGCCCTGGCCGACTGGCCCACGGGCCGCGAGAACGCCGCCTGGGCCCACCGCCTGCGCGGCACGCTCGCCAACTTCGGCGTGAGCGAGGACGCCACGCTGCTGGCGGCGCTGGAGCGGGGCGAGGCGCCCGCGCCGGAGGCCGCCTGGCAGCAGGTTCACGCCCGTCTGCAGGCGCGCGCGGCCGCGCTGGCCGACGCGAACTCAAGCCCTCACACGCCCGACGACACGCCCGACGACACGCTCGCTCCCGCGGCCCCCGCGCCCACCCCGTGGGACCCTGCCGCCGCCAGCGCCCTCGACCAGGCCCTGGCCCGCGGCGAGATGCCGGATGATCTGCTGCAGACGGTCCTGCGAGCCGCGCCGGCGCCCGTGCGCGCGCGGCTCGAGCAGGCCCTGGGCGACTTTGACCTCGACGCCGCGCGGCAGGTGCTCGCGGCGCAGATGAAGGATCCGGAATGACCGACCCCACGAGCCCCTCCCCCGAGATCGATCGCCGGCCGCGCCTGCTGGTCGTCGACGACGAGCCCGCCAATCTGCAGGTGCTGCGGCAGATCCTGCAGTCCCGCTACCGCCTGTCCTTCGCGCGCGATGGCGAGAAGGCCCTGCAGCTGGCGGCGCAGGAGCGCCCGCAGCTCATCCTGCTGGACGTGATGATGCCGGGCCTGAGCGGCCTCGACGTCTGTCGCCAGCTCAAGGCGGATCCGGCGCTGCGCCACATCCCGGTGCTCTTCGTGACCGCGCTGTCCGACCCGGCCCACGAGGCCGAGGGCTTCGCGGCGGGTGGCGTGGACTACCTCACCAAGCCCGTCAGCCCGCCCATCGTGCTGGCCCGCGTGCGCACCCACCTGTCCCTCGTGGCGGCCGAGGAGCTGCGCGCCAGCCGCCTGGCCATCGTGCACTGCCTGGGCCGGGCCAGCGAGTACCGTGACAACGAGACGGGTCGCCACGTGATCCGCATGAGCCACTTCGCGCAGGTCCTCGGCCGCGCCCTGGGCATGGCCGAGGACGAGGCGGACGACCTGCTCAATGCCGCGGCCATGCACGACGTGGGCAAGATCGGCATCCCCGACGCCATCCTGCTCAAGCCGGGCGCGCTGGACGACGAGCAATGGGCCGTGATGCGCCGCCACCCCGAGATCGGCGCCGAGATCATCGGCAGCCACGAGGCCCGCGTGCTGCAGATGGCGCGGCGCGTGGCGCTCGCCCACCACGAGAAGTGGAACGGCAAGGGCTACCCGCAGGGCCTCTCCGGCGAGGCCATTCCGCTGGAGGCGCGCATCGTGGCGCTGTGCGACGTGTTCGATGCCCTCACGAGTGAGCGGCCCTACAAGAGCGCCTGGCCGGTCGAGAAGGCCGTGCAGCTGCTGAAGGACGAGGCGGGCCAGCACTTCGATCCGCAGCTGGTGGAGCACTTCGTCGCGCACCTGCCCGAGATCCTGGAAATTCGGGAGCGCTGGGCGGACTGAGGGCCCGTCCCGGGGTGGATTAACGGCCCGCCCTCAAGGCGGTGGCCGCACCGGGGGTCAGTCGTTGCGTCGCTCCGACAGGCCATCGACAGGAGGACGGCGCAGGCTATGCTGCAGCCTCGACCCGACGGCAGGCCACTGCGACCGGCCTCAGCGCGTGAAGGAGGTTCCATGGCAGCCAAGCGCATCTTGATCGTGGACGACCAGGCCGAGACCCGGCGCCTGGTCCGGTGGGGCCTCGCGGACGCCGGCCACACGCTGCACGAGGCGGCCAATGCGGCCGGCGCTCTCCAGCTGGCGCAGGCGCTGCACCCGGATCTGGTCATCCTCGACGTGGTGCTCCCCGGCGGCACGGACGGCCTGGCGCTGTGCCGGCAGTTCCGGGCCGATGCCAGCCTCGTGGGGCTGCGGGTCCTGATCCTCTCGGCCAACAACGATCCCAAGGACCGCGCCGCTGCGGTGGATGCCGGGGCCGATGCCTACCTGCCCAAGCCCTTCAGTCCTGCTGAACTGGAACGCCAGGTCCAGGCCCTGCTGATCCGGCCCTGACGCCATGGCAGGCGCACTGTCCCGCTGGCCCCTGCTGCGCCACCCCGACGGGCTGGCCACCACGGTGCTGCTGCTGGGCCTGGCCATCTCGGCGGCCTCGGGCATCTGGATCGCCCAGCGGGAGCACCGGGCGGCCGAGGCGCAGTTCGAACGCCTGGCCGAGCGGGTCGAGCGCGAAGTCGTGCGCCGCCTGCAGCTGCCGATCTACGGCATGCATGGCGCGCGGGGCCTCATCGCCGCCGCGGGTCAGATCTCCCAGCAGCAGTTCAGCGCCTATGTCGAGTCGCGCCAGCTGCCGACGGAGTTCCCGGGCATCCGCGGCTTCGGCCTGATCGAGCGTGTGCAGGCCGCGGACCTCGACACCTTCGTAGCTCAGCGCCGCGCCGACGGCGCCCCCGACTACGAGGTCCACGCTGCCGCGCCGCGGGGCCACCCGCACTACCTGATCAAGTACATCGAGCCCCTGGCCTCCAACCGCCTGGCCCTGGGGCTGGACATGGCCCGCGACGCCACGCGCCGGCAGGCCGTGGAGCAGGCCATCGACACGGGCCTGCCGGTGCTGAGCAACCGCCTCACCCTGCCTCAGGACGCCACGGGCTCCGTCGCCTTCCTGATGCTGGTGCCCTTCTACCGGCCCGGCAGTGACCCCCAGACCGTGCCGCAGCGCCGCCAGGCGCTGATGGGCCTGCTCTATGCGCCCATCGTGGCGCACGAGATGTTCGATAGCCTCGGCCGGGTGGCCGATGGGCAGCTCGCCCTGGCCCTGGAGGACGGCGAACCGCAGGACCAGGAGACCGAGGAGGCGGTGATCTACGAGTCGGCCTCCGCCGAGCACCCCAACGCGGCACTCTTCCGCACCTCGCACCCGCTCTCCGTGGCCCAGCACCGTCTGGTGCTGAAGGCCAGCAGCACCCCGGCGTTCGAGCAGGCCGCCCTCAGCCTGGGCTGGATCGGCGTCGTCTGGGGCGGGGCTCTGCTCAGCGCCGCGATGGCCTTTGCCACCTGGCTGCTGGCCTCCGCCCGCATCCGCGCCGAGGCCCTGGCCCACGCCATGACCGCCGATCTGCAGCGCCTGGCCGTCGTGGCCCGCGGCACGTCCAATGCGGTGATCGCCACGGACGCGCAGCTGCACATCACCTGGGTCAACGAAGGCTTCACGCGCATCACGGGCTATGGCGCCGAGGAGGTGATCGGGCGCACGCCCGGGGACGTGCTGAGCAGCGGGCTGGCGGCGCCGGACACCCTGCGCGTCCTGGACGAGGCGGCCCGCGAGGGCCGGCGCTGCCGCGTCGAGATCCTCAACCGCCGCAAGGACGGCCATCTCAACTGGGTGGAGACCGAGCTCCAGCCGGTGCGCGACGAAAGCGGTGCCCTGACCGGCTTCATCGAGATTGCGCTGGACATCACCGAGCGCAAGGCGGCCGCCGAGCAGCTGGCCAGCGAGCAGCGCCGGCTGCAGAGCATCATCGATGGCACCGGCGCCGGCACCTGGGAATGGGACATCGCCAACGACACCGTGCGCTTCAACGAGGAATGGGCCGCGATGCTGGGCTACACCCTGGCCGATCTCGCGCCCATCAGCGTCAAGACCTGGGAGCGCCTGGCCCACCCGGGCGACCTGCAGCGGGCCACGCGCCTGCTCAACGCGCATCTGCTGGGGGCGACGCCGATGTACGAGGTCGAGATGCGCATGCGGCATCGCGACGGGCACTGGGTCTGGATCCAGACCCGCGGCAAGGCCGCGGCCCATGGTCCGCAGGACCAGCCGACGCTCATCGCCGGCACGCACCTGGACATCAGCGACCGCAAGCGCATCGAGCAGGAGCTGCGGGACAGCCAGGCCGTGCTGGAGCAGGCCGGACGCATCGCCGGCGTGGGGGCCTGGCAGTTCGACCTGGAGCGGCAGCGCCTGCATTGGAGCTCGCAGACCTTCCGGCTGCACGACATGGACCCGACGGCGCCGCAGCCCACCCTCGACGAAGCCATGCAGTTCTTCGACGAAGGCGACCGCCAGAAGATTGCCGAGGCCACGCGCCAGGCCCTGCGCCACGGCACGCCCCAGGATCTGGAGGTGCGGATCCATACGGCCATCGGGCGCGAGATCTGGGTGCGCTCGGTGGCGCTCGCGGAGTTCGACGGCGACCGTCCGGTGCGCGTGGTCGGCACGCTGCAGGACATCACCGAGCGGCGCCGCCTGGAGGGCACGCTGCGCCGCAACCACGACGTGCTGCGCAGCGTGCTGGACAACCTGCCTTGCGGCCTCAGCGTGTTCGACGCCGAACTGCGGCTCGTCGCCGACAACCACCTCTTCCGCAGCCTGCTGGACTTCCCGCCCGCGCTCTTCGAGCCGGAGTCGCGCGGTGAAGCCGTCGACTTCCGGGACATCATCCGATTCAATGCCCGACGCGGCGAGTACGGCCCCGGCACGGACCCGGAGGCCCAGGTGGAGGCCATCATCGAGCGGGCGCGGCATCCGACGCTGCACCAGTTCGAGCGCACGCGCCCCGACGGCACGGTGCTGGACATCCGCGGGGCTCCCATGCCCGGCGGCGGCTTTGTCACCACCTACACCGACGTGACCCAGCAGCGTCGCGCCGACCGCGAGCTGGCCAAGGCCATGCTGCTGCAGAAGGCCGTGATGGACGCCTCCAGCAAGGTGGCGATCATGGCGTCCAGCCGCCAGCGCGTCATCACCGTCTTCAACAAGGGGGCCGAGCTCATGACGGGCTACAGCGCCGACGAGATGGTCGGCCAGGTGACGGCCAGCGCCCTGTTCGACCCGCAGGAGCTGGCGGATTACGGCCAGGAGGTCTCGGCCCTGACCGGCGAGACGCTGGACGGCTTCTCCGCGCTGGTGCACCCCTCGCAGCTGGGCCGCGAGGTCGAGTGCCACTACGTGCGCAAGGACGGGAGCCGCTTCCCCGCGCTGCGCGTGGTCACCGAGATGCGCTCGCCGGACGGCGAGATCTTCGGCTACCTGGGCGTGGGCTTCGACATCAGCCGCCAGAAGCAGTCGGAGGCCGAGCTGCGCGAGGCGACGGCCGTGGCGGAGCGCGCCAGCGCGGCCATGGGGCAGTTCCTGGCCAACATGAGCCACGAGATCCGCACGCCCATGAACGCCGTGCTGGGCATGCTGCAGCTGCTGCAGCGCACGCCGCTGGACGAGCGCCAGCGCGACTACGTCGGCAAGACCGAGCGGGCGGGCCGCTCGCTGCTGGGGCTGCTCAACGACATCCTCGACTTCTCCAAGATCGAGGCCGGCAAGATGCAGGTGGACTGCCACGCCTTCTCGCCGCAGACCCTGCTGCAGGACCTGCGCGTGATCCTCACGGGCAATGTCCGCCACCGGCCGCTGGCCCTGCGCTTCGAGCTGGACCCCGCCTTGCCGCCGGCACTGCTGGGCGACGCGCTGCGCCTGCAGCAGGTGCTCATCAACCTGGGCGGCAATGCCATCAAGTTCACGCCCGAAGGCCAGGTGCAGGTCAGCCTCCGGCGCGAGACGCCGCTGCCCGATGATCCGCCGGGCAGCGTGCGCCTGGAGTTCCGGGTCAGCGACACCGGCATCGGCATCGACCCGGCTCATCAGCAGAAGATCTTCGACGGCTTCACGCAGGCCGAGGCCTCCACCACGCGCCGCTTTGGCGGCACCGGGCTCGGCCTGTCGATCAGCCAGCGCCTCGTGCAGCTGATGGGCGGGCAGCTGCAGCTGCATAGCGCGCCGGGCGAGGGCAGCGAGTTCTTCTTCAGCCTGGCCCTGCTTGAGGCGGATCCGGAGGCGCTCGCCGCGCCCATGGCCGCGCAGGCGGCGGGGGGCACCGCCCGGCTGCAGGGGCTGCGCCTGCTGGTGGTCGAGGACAACCGCATCAACCAGCAGGTGGCGCGCGAGCTGCTGGAGGACGAGGGCGCCCGCGTCGAGGTGGCGGGCAACGGACGGCTGGCGCTCGAGCGCCTGGCCGAGGACGCGGCCTTCGACCTGATCCTGATGGACGTGCAGATGCCCGAGATGGACGGCTACACGGCCACGCGGGCGATCCGGGCCGATGCCCGCCTGGCCGGCCTGCCCATCATCGCCATGACGGCCAACACCATGCAGAGCGACCGCGTCGCCGCGCGCGAGGCCGGCATGGACGACCACGTCGGCAAGCCCTTCGAGCTGAACGAGCTGGTCGCCGTGATCAAGCGCCGGCTGGCTCGCACCGCGGGGGCCGATGCGCCCGAAGTCGCCGCCGATGAACCACCGCCCGCAGCCGTGATATCAATGGCCGAGGTCCCCGCCGCCCTGCAGGCCCAGGGCCTGACACTGGGCCTCGACCTGGCCGACGGTCTGGGCCGGCTGATGGGCAAGCCGGACCGCTATCTGCGCATCTGCCGCGGCTTCGTGGACGAGGCCGCCGCGCTGGAGGCGCGCCTGCGCCCCCTGCTGGAGGCGGGCAGCAAGCCCGACGCCGCCGCCCTGCTGCACGGCCTGCGCGGGCTGGCCGCCACGGTCGGGGCGCGTCGCCTGGCCGACCTGGCGGGCCGCTGCGAGCAGGCGCTCAAGAAGAACGAGGACGTGGCGCCGGCCGAGGTGCAGGCCCTGTTGCAGGCGGCCACGCTCGCGCAGCAGCTGCTGCCGCTCGTGGAATCGCTGCAGCCGGCCCCCGCCCGCGAGACCGCGGCCCCGCAGGACGACCCGCGCCCGCTGCGCGAGGCCCTGACGTCGATGCGCGCCCGGCTCGCCGAATCCGACATGGCCGCATTCGACCAGCTGGAGCAGCTGCGGCCCCTGTGCGAGTCCCGGCCCGAGCTGGCCGAGACCTTCGATGCCCTCGACAAGTCGATGGCCCTGCTGGACTTCGCGGCAGCTGAGCTAAGCTGCCAGCGCATGCTGGACACCCTGCCCCATGACTGAGCCCCGCCTCGATCTCGACACCTCCCTCGGCCGCA
This sequence comes from Burkholderiaceae bacterium, assembly GCA_041906185.1. Classification (GTDB taxonomy): domain Bacteria; phylum Pseudomonadota; class Gammaproteobacteria; order Burkholderiales; family Burkholderiaceae_C; genus Roseateles_B. The sequence continues at coordinate 35,265 of JAYRJQ010000027.1, read as the reverse complement.
AGCCTCGCCTGCTGCTCGTGGACGACCAGCCGCTGAACATCCAGGCCCTGCACCACGTGTTCTCCGCCGACTGCCAGGTGCTGATGGCGACGAGCGGCGAGCAGGCCCTCGCCCTGTGCGCCCGACAGCCCCCGGACCTCATCCTCCTGGACCTGATGATGCCGGGCATGGACGGCTTCGAGGTCTGTCGCCGGCTCAAGGCGGACCCGACCCTCGTCGACATCCCGGTGATCTTCCTGACCGCCGATCGGGACGAGGCGACCGAGGAAAAGGGCCTGGAGTGCGGGGCCGTGGACTTCGTCACCAAGCCGTTCCGGCCTTCGGTCGTGCGCTGCCGGGTGAAGACGCACCTGACCCTCAAGTTCCAGACCGACCTGCTCAGGCAGCAGGCCTTCATCGACGGCCTTACCGGGCTCTACAACCGCCGCTGCTTCGACACGAGGGTCAGCAGCGAGCTGCGGCGGGCCCAGCGAAACGGCTCGAGCTTGGCGCTGCTGCTCGTCGATGTGGACTTCTTCAAGCGCTACAACGACCACTACGGCCACCTGGCCGGCGACGACGCCCTGCGGGCCGTCGCCAAGGCGCTGCACGACCAGCTCCGCCGCCCGGGCGACATCGCCTTCCGCTACGGCGGCGAGGAGTTCGCGATCCTGCTGGCAGAGACCGAACTCGAGGGCGCCCGCCAGATGGCCAAGGCCCTGGAGGCGGCGGTGCGCAAGCTGGCCGTGCCCCACGCGCAGTCCGAGGCGGCGCCCGTCCTGAGCGTCAGCATCGGCGGGGTCTGCGGGCCTGTGCTGCAGCCCGAGGGGCTCGCCGACTGGACGGTGCAGGCGGACCGGCAGCTGTATGTGAGCAAGGCGAACGGGCGCGCGCAGGCCACGGTGGAGCCCGTCGCGCCGCCGGCTTCAGCCGGCTGAGGCCGGTGCGGGCGCGTCGGACGCCTCAGGTTCGGATCAGGTCCGGACGGGCGTCGCGAGCCGCGTGCGCAGCCAGCGCATCAGCGCGCCGATCACCGGCAGCTTCGCGTACAGCTCCTCCGCCGCGTCCCAGTAGTCGCGGTGCAGGCTCACGAGGCCCGCGGCATCGAAGCGGATGAGGCTGCTGCCATGGATGCGCCACGGCGTGCCGCCGGCCTCGCGCAGGAACTCGAAGTCCCACACGATCACGGCCTGCGCGCCCTCCGTCACCGTCTCCGTCACCGTGAAGCGGGGGTCGATCAGCACCTCGAACATGTGCTCGAAGATGCGCTCGATGGCGGCGCGGCTCTGGACGTCGTTGAACGGATCCTTGAAGCGGGCGTCGGCGGCATACAGCGCCATCAGCGCCGGCAGCGTCTCCGGGCGCAGGCCCTCGAAAGCCTGGACGAGGCGGGCGGTGCGGGGGTCGAGGGACAGGGCGGACATGGCGCGGGGGAGGCGTTGGAGAGTCGTTGAGCAGGCGTTGTTGGGGTGACGTGGGCGACCGCGGATCGCCGCGGCGTCAGGCGCCGGTGGCGCGACGCACGGCGGCGAAGTACCAGCGGTCGGGCAGCAGGCGCAGGGTGCGCATCCAGCGCGTGAAGCGGCGCGGGAAGTGGATCTCGAAGCGCCCGCGGGCCCAGCCGCGCAGCATCTCCTGCGCCGCCTCGTCCGCGCTGATGAGCGCCGGCATCTCGAAGTCATTCTGCCGCGTCAGGGGCGTGGCCACGAAGCCCGGGTTGACGATGGACACGCCGAGGCCCTGTGGCCGCAGGTCCAGGTGCAGCACCTCGGCCAGGTTGTGAAGCGCCGCCTTGGTCGGCCCGTAGGCCAGGGCCTTGGGCAGGCCGCGATAGCCGGCCACGCTGCCGACGAGGCTCAGATGGCCCGCGCCGGCGGCCAGCATCGGCGGAAGCACGGCGGCCAGCAGGTGCAGCGCGCCGCGGTAGTTGACGTCGAGGTGGCGCTGGAGCTCCTCGGCGTCGAGCTCGGTGGCGCGCTGCGGCCGGTAGTGGCCGGCGCAGTACACGACGAGCGCCGGTGCGCCGCCCGCCCACGCCAGGACCTGCGTCGTCGCCTGCCGGATGGACGCCGCATCGGTGACGTTCAGCGGCAGCGCGTGGCTGCCCGGATGCGTGGCTTCGAAGTCCCGCAGCGCCTTCTCGCTGCGCGCGGACACGACCACCCGCGCGCCCTCGCGGTGCAGCGCCTCCGCCAGCGCGCGGCCGATGCCCGAGGAGGCGCCGACGAGCCAGACCCAGCGCCCGGCCCACTCACGCAGCGGCGGGTTCAGGGGCGCCATCAGCGGCATGCCGTGCTCCCGGGGGCATCCTTGGTGAACACGAGCGTCACGTCGCCCAGATGCAGGCCCCACTTGCTCATGGCGGAGCGGTTGAGCACGGTGCGTTCGTCCATCAGGAACATCCAGTCGTCGAGCGCCACATGCCAGACGCGGCCGTCGACGGGCAGCGCGAGCGTGTAGGCCCAGCGGAAGGCATTGCCGGCCTGCGCGCCCGAGGCCTCGCCGACGACGTCGTCCGCCTGCCCGCGGAAGCGCCCCTCGCCCAGATGGCGCAGGTGCCAGAGCCGGCGCTGCGTGGTGCCGTCGCTGTAGGTGAAGTGCTCGTCGAGCGTGCCCTCCTCGCCTTGCCAGCGGCCCTCCATGCGGACGTGGAAGCGCTTGACCACGCGGCCGGCGCGGTCCGTGAAGAGGCCCTGCGCCTGCAGGCAGCCGTCGAGGTAGCGGCGCAGGTCGAGCGTGGGCTTCTCGGCGGCGTAGTCCTGCACCTGCGGGCCCGCGCAGCCGCTGAGGCCGGCGCCCAGCATGCCGAGCAGGGACAGCGACAGCGCGGCCGTGAGCGCCGAGCGGCGGAGGGGATTCGGATTCATCAGACGGCACTCCAGGACGGATGGCGGCGCTCGCAGCGCCACAGCAGGCCCGCGGCGGCGAGCTTGAGCAGACAGGGCAGGCCGGCGTAGGCCCAGGCGAGGGTGTCCAGCGCGACGGCATCGCGACTGCCCGGCGCATAGCCCAGCGCGGCGAGCAGCGGCAGCGCGAGGCCGGCGGCCAGCGCGAGGTTGAGCTTGCTGGCGCAGGTCCACCAGCCCAGGAACAGCCCCTCGCGGCCGGGGCCGCCGTCGAGGCGGTGGATGACGCCGGTGAGCAGCGCCGCGGGCAACGCGAGGTCCGCCCCCAGCGCCAGGCCGCTGGCCAGGCAGACGAGCAGGAAGGCGGGCGCGTCCCCCGCGCCCAGCCAGGGAACGCTGGCGAAGCTCAGCACGCTCAGGCCCATGCCCCAGCGCCAGGCCGGCGCCAGGCCGCGGCGCGACGCCAGCCAGGCCCAGGCGGGCAGGCCCAGCGCGCCGGCGCCGAAGTAGGCCAGCAGCAGCGCCGGCTGCCAGGCCGCCGCCATCAGCCGGTCGCTGACGAAGAAGGGCAGCAGCGTCGCGGGAATGGCACTGGCCGTGCCGTTGAGCAGAAAGACGATGAGCAGGTCCCGGAAGGCCGGCGCGCGCCAGGGCGAGGCAGCGGCGTTCGATGGCGGCGGGGCGGCGCCCACGGCGCCCGCGACAAACTCCACGGGCACCGGCGGCGCCCACTGCACGAGGCGATGCAGCCCCCACAGCCCGAGGCCCAGCGCCAGCGCGAGGGCCGCGCTGGTGCCGCCCGAGCCGAGCCACACCGGCAACGCACTCGCCACCAGCACGCCCAGTAGCGTGGCCCCTTCCCGCCAGGCCGACACCCGCGTGCGCCAGGCCGCCGGCCCGCCCCAGCGCGTGCCCCAGCCCTGGTGCAGCAGGCTCAATGCGCTGAAGGCCAGCGTGCAGGCGGCGAGGCTCAGCACCAGCCAGGCCCAGGCGCCCTGCCACTGACCCGCCCCCACCCCCGCTCCGTCAGGGTGCGGCGGCTGCCACAGCAGCGCGAAGCTCAGCGCCAGCAGCACCGCCAGCACCAGCGCCGCGCGCCAGGCCACCGGCGCACCCGCCGCCAGCAGGCGGTCGGCACGGCGGCCGAGCCAGGGATCGATCAGCGCGTCCAGCCCCCGCAGGCCGAGCAGCGTCGCGCCCAGCACCGCCAGCGGCATGCCCGTCTGCGTGGCGTAGTGATGCGGCAGGCTGACGTACAGCGGCAGGGAAACGAAGGCCAGCGGCAGCGCCAGCGCGCCATAGGCCAGGCCCTGCCGCCAGGGCAGCACGCGCGCCGCCACCGATCCGCAGGTGAGCGGCGGCTTCAGCGTGATCGGGGCCGTGCCGGGCATGCGCGTGCTCCTTGGGTCCGGTCAGCCCGTCAGCCGGGCAGGCTCAGCAGCGACTGGCGCAGCGCCGGTGCCGAGCTCTGCGGCGCGAGCCAGATGCCGAAGAACAGGCGGGCGTACAGCGCGTCGCGCGTCTCGACCGTCAGGCGGCCGTTGTGGAAGAAGCGCACGAGGCCCTGCCCGTCGTGCCAGCCCAGCAGGCGATCGCCGGGCTTCACGTCGGGGAAGGCCTGCTTCATGAGCGCGAGCCATTGCTGCGCCTGCGCCTCGGTGAAGCTGCCCACGCGGCGCATCTCCGCGATGGAGCGCTCGGCGATGGCGGCGCCTTCCAGCCGGCGGTCGTAGCTCAGCACGAGGCCGAGGCGATGGCTCGCGTAGTCGTCCGGCACGAAGGCGGGGGCCGTCCACAGCCGCGCCTCGTAGACGCGCAGGCCGAAGAAGCGCAGCACGCCGCTGCCCTGCAGACGGGCGTCGGGGAGCAGCTCGCGCAGCTCCTCGGGCGCAGTGGGCAGGGTAGGCACGGCGGCGGGAGCGGAGGTGGCGGAGGTGGGGGCCATGAGGGTCCAGGGCAGGGAGATCAGGGCCGCGCACAGCGCGCGGCGGCGGGGTGCGGGCGGGCGGTTCATGGGGCCGGCTTGCGCAGGGTGAACTGCATCACATCGGTGTTGCCGGTGTCGAACGCGGCTTCGCAGTAGGCCAGGTAGAAGGTCCAGATCTTCTCGAAGCGGCGGTCGAAGCCCAGCGCCCGGGCCTCGGGCAGCGTGCGCAGGAAGTCGGCGTGCCAGCGGCGCAGCGTCTCGGCGTAGTCCCGCCCGAAGGCCAGGCGGTTCTCGACGACGAAGCCCGCGCGTCGCGCCTCGGCCTCGAAGGCGGACGGGCTCGGCAGCAGGCCGCCCGGGAAGATGTACTGCTGGATGAAGTCCGTCGAGCGCAGGTAGCGCGGGAAGAGATCGTCGCGGATGGTGATGCTCTGGATGCAGGCATGGCCGCCGGGCTTGAGGCAGTCCCACAGCATCTGGAAGTAGCCGCGCCAGTACTCGTGGCCGACGGCCTCGAACATCTCGATCGAGACGATGGCATCGAAGGGCGCGGCGGCATGGGCGGCGGGCAGGTCGCGGTAGTCCTGGTAGCGCAGGTCCACGCGATCCTCCAGGCCGGCGGCGCGGATGCGGTCGCGGCCCCACTGCAGCTGCTCGCGGGAGAGCGTCACGCCCGTGACCTCGGCGCCGAACTCGCGCGCGGCCAGCTCGGCCAGGCCGCCCCAGCCGCAACCCACCTCGAGCACGCGCTGCCCCGGCGCCACGCGGGCCTCGCGCAGCGTGCGCCGCAGCTTGGCCTCCTGCGCCTCGATCAGCGGCACCTCGCGCGCCGCCTGGCCCTCGCGGCCCTCGAACCAGGCCGCGCTGTAGCTCATGCCGGGATCCAGCCAGAGGCGGTAGAAGTCATTGCCCAGGTCATAGTGGGCGTGGATGTTCTTCTCGCTGCCGGCGCGCGAGTTGCGCTGGCGCAGGTGCCGCAGCCGGTACAGCAGCCGGCCCCACCAGCGGCCGTACACGAGCTGCTCGATGTGCTCGCGGTTGACGATGCACAGGCGCAGCAGCGCGGCGAGGTCGGGCGTGTCCCACTGGCCGTCGATGTAGGCCTCGGCCAGGCCGATGTCGCCGGCCTTGAGGGTGCGCTCGAAGACGCGCCAGTCGTGCACCCACAGCTGCGCGCGCTCGGCGCCCTCGGTGGCACGGCCGATCACCTGGGTGTCACCGCCGGGCAGGTACAGCGTCAGCTGGCCCTGCGGCAGGCGCTGCAGCAGGCGCAGGACGCGACGCGCGGCGGCCGGCGCGGCGGCAGGGATCGCCGCCTCGGGCGAGGACGTGGGATGAAGAAGGGTGTCTTGATTCATGGTCATCGACTCACCAGTTCAGACGGGGCGGTTGGCTTGGAGAAGAAGGGCACGCGCTTGCGCCACAGCCGCAGCGCCTGCCAGTGGATGCGGACCACCACCGCCAGCGTCATCAGCGGGTGGCCCCAGAAGGCGCTGCGCGCGGCCGCCGGCGTGAGCGGCTGCAGCAGCCCCGCCTGCGCCGTCTGCAGCAGCAGGCCCTGGGCATCGCTCAGGTCCACGGCGGCCCGCAGATAGGCCGGGCGGCCCTGCGCGTCATCACGGCGCTCGAAGCGGAAGGCGTACTCGCCCTCGACGCGGCAGAAGGGCGACACATGGAAGACCTTGCGCGCCGTCTGCCGGCGGCCGAAGGCCAGGTCCGGCCCCGCCAGCAGGTACACGTGACGCTCACCAAATGTGTTATTGACTTCCGCCACCACGGCCGCCAGGCGGCCGTCCGGCCGGTGCGCGTACCAGAAACTCACCGGCTTGAAGACGTAGCCCAGCACGCGCGGGTAGGTCTGCAGCCAGACCTCGCCAGTGGCGTCGTGGATGCCCTCGCGCCGCAGCAGCGCGTCGAACCAGGCCAGGGCGTCATCGCCGCCGTCGCCGTGATCGCGGTCGTGGAAGCTCAGCGCGCCGCGGCGGTTGCGGCGCAGCGCCTCGCAGGGCTGCGCGCGCAGCTGGCGCAGCGGCAGGTGCAGGAAGTAGCCCGGGTAGTGGAAAGCGTTCGCAGCGGGGCGCTGGCGGCGATGCCACACCGAGCCCAGGCCCAGCTGCGCTTGCGCCGGAGCGTCGGTCGGGAGCGAGGCGCTCATGCCGCCCCCTGCGACAGGCGGGCGTCCTGCGCCAGCAGCGCCGCGTCGACGCCGTCGGCCGCCTCGAAGCCCGAGCGCAGGCCGTCCTCGTGGAAACCGTAGCCGCCCCACGCGCCACAGAACCAGGTGTGGCGTTGCCCCTGCAGCTGCGGCAGCCGGGCCTGCGCCTGCATGGCGGCGCGGTCGAACACCGGGTGGGCGTAGGTGATGCGGCGGTGCACCAGGCGCTCGTCGATGGGCCGCACCGGGTTGAGGGACACCACCACCGGCTGCTGCCAGGGCAGCGGCTGCAGGCGGTTGATCAGGTAGTGCAGGCAGACCTGCGCGCCCTCGCGGTCGCGGTCCAGCGCCCGCTCGTAGTTCCAGGCCGCCCAGGCCCGCTCGCGGCGCGGCAGCACCGAGGTGTCCGTGTGCAGCACGGCCTCGTTCGGCTGGTAGCGGATGGCGCCAAGCAGCGCGCGCTCGGCGGGCGTGGCGTCGTCTCCGAGCAGCGCCAGCGCCTGGTCGGTGTGGCAGGCCATGACCACGGCGTCGAAGTGCTCCGCGCCCTGCGCCGTCAGCACCCGCGCGCCCTGCGCCTGGCGCTGCACGCCCAGCACGGGCGTGTTGAGCCGGGCGTCGGGCAGGCGCTGCAGCATCTGGCGCACGTACTGGCGCGAGCCGCCGCGCACGGTGTGCCACTGCGGGCGGTCGTTCACCTGGATCAGGCCGTGGTTGTGGCAGAAGCGGATGAGCGTGCGGATGGGGAAGCGCAGCATCTGGTCCGTCGGGCAGCTCCAGATGCAGCCGACCATCGGCAGCAGGTAGTGGTCCTGGAACGCGCGGTCGAAGCGGTGCTCGGCCAGGAAGTCCTCGATGGTGGCGTCGAGGGCCGCGTCCTCCCCGCTGACGGCCAGCGCCGTGCACAGGCGGTTGAAACGCAGGATCTCGGACAGCAGGCGCCAGAAGCCCGGCTTGAGCAGGTTGCGGCGCTGGGCGAAGACGGTGTCGAGCGAGCTGCCGCTCCACTCGAGCCCCTCGCGCCCGTCGGCCCGCGGCACCTGCACCGAGAAGGACATGTCCGAGGGCGCCGTCTCGACGCCGAGCGTCCGGAACAGCTCCGTCAGCAGCGGGTAGGTGCGATGGTTGAAGACGAGGAAGCCGGTGTCCACGCCGTGGCTCACGCCGTCGAGGCACAGGTCCACCGTGTGGGCATGACCGCCGAAGTGGCCGCCGGCTTCGAACAGCGTCACGCGATGGGGCGAGCCGGGCGCACTGAGCCGCCACGCTGCCGCGAGACCCGAGACCCCTGAACCGATGACCGCGATGCGTCGCATGAGCCTTCCCCCTTGTGTCAGGCCGCCGGTAAACCTTGGCGACCAGAAATTGAACTCATCAGTTCACAAATATAACCGCATAGTCTCAGTTTTGCACTATGGGGTATTTGCCACAGCCTGTTCGGTCTAGAATGCGGCCATGGGAGCCCGACCTTCACGACCGACGAGACCCTCCATCCGCGAGCAGGTGCAGCGCATGCGCGAGGAGGCCATCGTCACGGCCGTCAACCGCCTGCTGGCGACCAAGGGCTACGACGCCATGACGGTGGACGAGGTCGCCGCCGAGTCCGGCATGGCCAAGGCGAGCCTGTACAAACTCTTCGCCTCGAAGGAGGAGCTGGCGGGCGCGGCAATGGTGGCGGTGCTGGACCGCGCGCTGGCCTTCGTGGACGAGCTGCGGGAGCGCGCCGCGACCGCCGCTGCGGCGGGCGCGCCGGTGAGCGCCCGCGCGCAGCTGGAGGCCGTCACCCGCTGGGCGATGCAGACGCAGCTGGAGGGCGAGATGCCCTCGCTGCCGGCGCACAACTCCAGCCTGAGCGCCTCGCTGCAGTCCAATGACGACTACATGGACCGCCTGCTCTCGCTGAGCAACCGCCTCAGCATCTGGATCACCGAGGCGCAGACCGGCGGCCAGCTCCAGGCCGCCTTCCCGCCCGAGATGGTGCTCTACACCCTCTTCGCCCGCGCCTGCGACCCAGTCGTGGGGCTGCTGAAGGACTCCGGGCAATACACCCACGCGCAGATCATCGACTGGGTCATGGCCAGCACCTTCCAGGGCCTGGGAGCCGACACCCCTCGATGAGTCTGGCCGACCTGCGCGCGGCGCTGGACGCCGAGCTGGCCGCCACGCCCGAGTACTACGACTTCAAGGTCCTGCGCAGCGAACGCGAGGGCGCGCTGTGGCGGGTCACGCTCGAGCCGGGCTATGTCTACGCCGAGGGCCAGCGCCCTGGGCAGGCGGCCGCGCTGAGCCTGCTCGACGACAGCCTCGACGGCGCCTCCGCCTGGTGGGGCGCGCCCGTGAAGGGCAGCGCGAGCGTGCTGTCCCTGCGCGTGGAAGAGGACCAGCTGCTGCTGCAGAACGCCAGCAGCGCGCCCCCCGGGCCGGAGCAGCTGATCCGGCTGTATCCGCCGCGATTCCTGAAGTCCCTCGTCGATGCGGCCTGGGACACGCCCTGGGCCGAGGCGGCGCTCGCCCTGCGGCCCGAGCTGTCGCAGGCGCTGCCGGCGGCCGCCGGGCCGGCCCTCACCGGTGCGCCCTTTCGCTGGCTGCGCGAGGCCCAGCACCGCGCGCTGCAGACGCTCGTCCGGCAGCGCAGCGCCTACCTCTGGGGGCCGCCCGGCACCGGCAAGACGACGACGCTGGGCGTGCTGCTGGCCGAGTACCTCGAGAGCCGGCCGGCGGCGCGCGTGCTGCTCATCTCCAGCACCAACCAGGCGGTGGACCAGGCGCTGCTGGCCGTCGACAAGGCCCTGGAGAAGGGCCGGCGCGGGGCGCTGCGCGGCGCGCTGCAGCGCCTGGGCACGCGCTTCGACCCCGCCGCCTTCGAAGGCCGGGAACACCTGCTGCCAGCCACGGAGCCCGGCCTGCTGGCCGCGCTGAGCCGTGCGGAGGCGGCCCGCCCGCCCGGCCAGGACGCGCAGGCGCTGAAGGCCTGGAGCGACCGCGTCGCGGACCTGCGCGAGCAGCTGCGGGGCGACACCCGCCGCGCGCTGCGCGAGTGCCGCCTCGCCGCCATGACGGCCAGCCGCGCCACCAGCAGCCTCGCGGTGCTGCGCTCGCTCGGCGAGACCGCGGGCGGCCCGGCCGGCGAGCCGCCCTTCGATCTGCTCGTCTTCGACGAGGCCAGCCAGCTGAGCTTGGCCCAGACCCTGCTGCTGATGCCGCTGAGCGAGGCGCGCCTCTTCGCGGGGGACCCGCAGCAGCTCGCCCCCGTGCTGCGCAGCCGCGAGCCCGCCGCGCAGCGCTGGCTGGGCCGTTCCGCCTTCGCCGACATGCCGCGCCAGGGCCCGTCCGTGGTGCTGCTGGACGAGCAGTCCCGCATGGCGCCGCCCATCGGCACGCTGGTGAGCGAGGTGTTCTACGACGGCGCGCTGAAGGTGGCGGCCGATGCGCTGGCGCGGCCGGACTGGCTCGCCTCGCGCGAGCGCGCGCTGGGCGGCGTCGAGGCGCCCCGGCACGTGGAGATCCTGCCGGTGAGCGGCCCGCCCCGCTGGTCGCCCCATGACCGCGGCCCGCAGCGCCCGGCGTCCGCCGAGGCCATCGCGGGCGCCGTGGCCGAGGCCCTGGCCGGCGGCGCGTGGCAGGGCCGGGAGATCGTCGTGCTGACGCCCTTCCGCGCGCAGCGCGCCCTCATCCGCCGCGCTCTGCAGGCCCGGGGCGTGGACGACGCGCAAGGCGTGCGCGTGAGCACGGTGCATCGCGCGCAGGGCAGCGAGGCGCCGGCCGTGTGCTTCGACCCCGTGGACGCCACCCTGCCCTTCCTGCAGACGGACGACGCCCGCCGCCTGCTCAACGTTGCGCTCAGCCGGGCGCAGGCCAAGGTGCTGCTGTACCTCTCGGAGGCCGATGCCGCCAGCCCGCTGATGGCGCCCCTGGTGCAGCGCCTGCGCCTCGCGGGGGACACCCGCCCCGTCGTGCCCTTGCAGACGCTGGCAGCGGCGGCGGACTTCCCGCGCAATGCGATCGGGCTGCGCGTGAGCGCCGGCCGCGTCACGGGCGAGGTCCAGCGCCTGAGCGCGGACGGCCGGCAGCTGTGGCTCGTCAACGAGCGCAGCGGGGCCGCGATGCCGCTGGACGTCGCGTTCTGGCAGGCCCGGGCCGCGCGGCCGGCGTGATCCCCGGAAATGAAAAGAGCCGGCACCGCACGAGGCGGGCCGGCCCTTGAGCCGTCAGCGACGCAACGCTCAGGCGTTCAGCGCGTCCTTGAGGGACTTGCCCGGCGTGAACTTGGCCGACTTGGAGGCGGCGATTTCCAGCGTAGCGCCGGTGGACGGGTTCTTGCCGGTGCGGGCGGCGCGCTCGCTCACCTTGAAGGTGCCGAAGCCCACGAGGGCGATGGCGTCGCCGGCCACCAGGGCCTCGCTGATGCTGGCCAGGGTCGCTTCCAGGGCGGTACCGGCCGCAGCGCGGCTGATGCCAGCCTTGCTGGCGATGCTTTCGATCAGTTCACTCTTGTTCATTCAGATGCTTCCAAAGACGCCCGACGGGGGCGCAGGGGCCGCATTATCAGGGCAAAGCCCGGACAGGCGGCCGCGGCGGGGGGCCGCACCCACGAAGCGGTCACTTCCCCTACCATCACCCCGACGTCGGGCGCGGTCCGCGGTCTCCTGCTGATCCTTCCCTGCTGATCCTTCCCTGCCGCCCCTCCCCTGCCGTTCCAGGAGACCTCATGAACAAGCCGCTGGCCTGCCTGCTTGCCCTGCTGACCCTCCAGGGCGTCAGCACCGCCCAATCCGCCGACGAGGCGCCGAGCAACGAGCTGCCGCTGCCGCTCTTTCAGCTGATCGAGCAGCGCCAGTACGCCGCGGCGCTGCCCGAGGTCCAGCGGCTGTCGGCCCGCAAGAACCAGCACGCGACCTATGTGCTCGCGACGTACCACCTCTGCGGCCGCATCGTGGAGTTCAGCTGCGCGAAGGCGGCGGCGCTGTTCGCCGAGTCCCTGACGTCGAAGAACGGCCTGCCCGTGAACGAGGAGGTGGCACAGGCCGCCGCCAACGAGGTGGCCTGGGTGAACGCCACCTGCGAGCAGCCGGGCTTCACGCCGGACCTGGAGACGGCCAAGCATTACGCGATGGAGGCCTACCGCATCAGCCAGGGCCACCCCTTTGCCACGGACACGCTGGCCGCCGTCGTCGCCCGCACCGGGGACTACGCGCAGGCCGCGCGGCTGCAGCGCCGGGCCATGGCCCGGATGCCGGAGCTCTACAAGGGCGAGGACGCCGATCCGCAGGCCATCGTCCAGTTCAGCAAGCGCCTGGCCCTGTACGAGCAGGGCCAGGGCTTCCGGGTGAACGCCGCCACGGCCGACGAGAACTGCCACGCGCTGCCGAACTGAGGCCCGGGCGCGCGGCGGCCGCCCTCATTTCAGGTCGAAGCGGTCCAGGTCCATCACCTTGGTCCAGGCGCGCACGAAGTCCCGCGCGAACTTCGCCTGGCCGTCCTGCTGGGCATAGACCTCGCACAGCGCGCGCAGCTGCGAGTTGGAGCCGAAGGCGAGGTCCACGCGCGTGGCCGTCCAGCGCGGCTGGCCGGTCTTGCGGTCGCGGCCTTCGTAGAGGTTGTCGCGCACCGGGCGCCACTGCGTGGACATGTCCAGCAGGTTCACGAAGAAGTCGTTGCTGAGCTGCCCCACGCGCTGGGTGAGCACGCCGGCATGGCTGCCACCGACGTTCGCGCCCAGCACGCGCAGCCCGCCGACCAGCACCGTCATCTCCGGCGCCGAGAGCGTCAGCAGCTGCGCGCGGTCCAGCAGCATCTCCTCCGGCGCCACGTCACAGGACGCCTGGCGCCAGTTGCGGAAGCCGTCGGCCTGCGGCTCCAGCACGGCGAAGGACTCGACATCGGTCTGGTCCTGGCGGGCGTCCGTGCGGCCGGGCGTGAAGGGCACGGTGAGCGCCTGACCCGCCGCCTGCGCGGCCGACTCCACCCCCGCCGCGCCGGCCAGCACGATCAGGTCGGCCAGCGAGATCCGCTTGCCGCCGGCGGCTTCGGCATTGAAGCGCGCCTGGATGCCCTCCAGCACCGCCAGCACCTTGGCCAGCTGCGCCGGCTGGTTGACGTCCCAGTCCTTCTGCGGGGCCAGGCGCACCCGGGCGCCGTTGGCGCCGCCGCGCATGTCGCTGCCGCGGAAGGTCGAGGCCGAGGCCCAGGCCGTGCCCACCAGCTCCGCCACGGTCAGGCCGCTGGCCCGCACGCGGTCCTTGAGCAGCGCCACGTCCTTCTCGTCGACCAGCGGGTGGTCCACCGGCGGCACCGGGTCTTGCCAGATCAGCGTCTCGGCCGGCACCTCGGGGCCGAGGTAGCGCACCTTCGGGCCCATGTCGCGGTGGGTGAGCTTGAACCAGGCGCGGGCGTAGGCGTCCGCGAACTCGTCGGGGTTCGCCAGGAAGCGGCGGGCAATCTTCTCGTAGGCCGGGTCGAAGCGCAGCGAGAGGTCCGCCGTGGTCATCTGCGGCGCGTGCTTGCGGCTCGGGTCGTGGGCATCGGGGATCATGTCCTCGGGCGCCACGTTCTTCGCCTGCCACTGGATCGCGCCGGCCGGGCTCCGCACCTGCTCCCATTCGTACTTGAACAGCGTCGTGAGGTAGCCCATGTCCCAGGTCGTGGGATTGGGCTTCCAGGCGCCCTCGAAGCCGCTGGTGGTGGTGTGCACGCCCTTGCCGCTGCCCAGGCGGTTGGTCCAGCCGAAGCCCATCTCCTCGATGGGCGCTGCCTCGGGCTCGGGGCCCACCAGAGCCGGGTCGCCGGCGCCGTGCATCTTGCCGAAGGTGTGACCGCCCGCCACCAGGGCGACGGTCTCCTCGTCGTTCATCGCCATGCGGGCGAAGGTCTCGCGCACGTCGCGCCCGGAGGCGACCGGGTCGGGCCGGCCGTCCGGGCCTTGCGGATTGACGTAGATGAGGCCCATCTGCACCGCCGCCAGCGGGCGCTGCAGCTCGCGCTCACCGCGGTAGCGGCTGTGCGGCTGGTCGCTGGTGGCGAGCCATTCGGTCTCGGCGCCCCAGTAGACGTCTTCCTCGGGGGCGTAGATGTCCGCGCGGCCGCCGCCGAAGCCGAAGGTCTTGAAGCCCATCGTCTCCATGGCCACATTGCCGGCCAGGATGTACAGGTCCGCCCAGGAGATGGCGTTGCCGTACTTCTGCTTGATCGGCCACAGCAGGCGGCGGGCCTTGTCGAGGTTGCCGTTGTCCGGCCAGCTGTTCAGCGGTGCGAAACGCTGGTTGCCGGTGTTGGCGCCGCCGCGGCCGTCGGCCGTGCGGTAGGTGCCGGCGGCATGCCAGGCCATGCGGATGAAGAGGCCGCCGTAGTGGCCCCAGTCGGCGGGCCACCAGTCCTGGGAGTCCGTCATCAGCGCGGCGAGGTCGGCCTTGAGCGCGGGGTAGTCCAGCGACTTGAACGCCTCGGCGTAGTCGAAGCCCGGGTCCATGGGGCTGGAGACGGGCTGGTGCTGGTGCAGGATGGCCAGGTTCAGGGCGTTGGGCCACCACTGGGCATTGGACTGCGTACCCGTCGTACTGCGGGCGGCGGCCTGGTGGAAGGGGCACTTGGCATCTTGTGTCATGGTCTGGGTCTCCTTGGGCTGCGATGGGTGATATTGTTTTTACAATTACCAACGACGGTCCAATTGGGGATGACTATTTGGTCGATTGACACAATCTCGGCGGAGGCGCGCCTAGGGCTCCGGCGCGCCCCCGGGACTCACGCCGCGTAGGCCCAGCAGGCCTCGGCCGGCAGCTCGACCCAGTAGTCCCGGCCCGCCTCGCGCGGCTCGTGGCCGAAGGCCCGCAGACGCTGCTCGCCGCTCTCGAAAAGGTACTCCCAGCGGTCGCCCAGGTACATCGACGTCAGCAGGCGCGCGGGCAGCCGGTTCGGCCCGGCCTCGGCGGCGACGGCCACGCGCTCCAGGCGCACCACGACCTGCGTCCGGTCGCCCACGCGCAGCGGCCCGCGGCTCTGTGCCAGCAGCGGACCGGCGGGCCCCTGCAGGCGCACCGTGCCGGCGCCGACCTCGTCCACCCGGGCCTCGAAGCGGTTGTTGCTGCCCATGAACTCGGCCGTGTAGAGCGTCTGCGGCGCGCCGTAGAGCTCCTGCGGCGTGCCTTCCTGCTCGATGCGGCCGTTGCGCAGCAGCAGGATGCGGTCGCTCATCGCCATGGCCTCCGTCTGGTCATGCGTCACGCACAGAGCCGAGAGGTTGAGCCGCACGATCAGCGCGCGCAGCCAGGCCCGTGCCTCCTCGCGCAGCTTGGCGTCGAGGTTGGACAGCGGTTCGTCCAGAAGGATCACCGGCGGGTTGTAGACCAGCGCCCGGGCGATGGCCACGCGCTGCTGCTGGCCGCCGGAGAGCTGGAAGGGCAAGCGCTCGCCCAGGTGGCCGAGGCCGAGGTTGTCGAGCGCCGCCTGCACGCGCTCCTTGACCTCCGCGGCCGGCACCTTGCGCAGCGTCAGGCCGTAGCCCACGTTCTGCGCGACGGTGCGGTGCGGCCACAGCGCATAGGACTGGAACACGAGGCCCAGCGAGCGGCGCTCGGCCGGCAGGTCGATGCCGCGCGCGGCGTCGTAGAGCGCCTCGCCATCGAGCAGGATATTGCCCTGAGAGGGATGCTCCAGGCCCGCGACGGCGCGCAGCAGCGTGGTCTTGCCGCTGCCGGAGGCCCCGAGCAGCGAGACCACCTCGCCGGCCTTGAGCTTGAAGGACACGCCCTGCAGCACCGGCACGTTGCCGTAGCCCAGGTGGATATCGTTGACGACGAGCTTAGTCATGGAGCTTGATCCCGAAACGCAGTGCCACGGCCAGACCGACGCTGACCATGACGATGTTGATGACAGACAGCGCGGCCACCAGGTCCGTGGCGCCGGACGCCCACATGGACACGAGCAGCGCGCCGATGACCTCGGTGCCGGGCGAGAGCAGGTAGACGCCGGTGGAGTACTCCCGCTCGAAGATGAGGAAGACCAGGAGCCAGCTGGACAGCAGCCCGAAGCGCACCAGGGGCAGCGTGACGTGGCGGCTGACCTGCGAGGCCGTGGCGCCCACGGTGCGGGCCGCCTCCTCGAGGTCCGGGCCCACCTGCATCAGCGCACTCTGCACCACGCGCTGCCCGTAGGCCAGCCAGATCACGGTGTAGGCGATCCAGATGGCGAACATGGAGTTGCGCCATTCCTTCAGCCCCGGCACGAAGAGGAAGACCCACAGGAAGGCCAGGCCCGCCAGCAGGCCCGGCACGGCGCGGGGCACGAGCACGAGGTAGTCCATCAGCTTGGTGGCCAGGTCATTGCGGCGGTGCCCGGCGAAGGAGATCGCCGTGTAGCAGGCCACCGCCAGCGCGCCGCCGATCACGCCCATGCCCAGGGTGTTCAGGATCGCCCGCACGAGGTTGTCCTGCTCGAAGACGTCGACGTAGTGCGCCAACGTGAAGGCATCGACGAGCGAGATGCCCTCGCCCCACTGCGACACGAAGGAGCGCAGCACCACGCCCGACACCGGCACGAAGACGCTCAGGAACAGCCACAGCCCGACGATGGCGATGGCCAGCCAGCGCCAGCCGCCCAGGCGCAGCGGCACCTGGCGTCCGCCCTTGCCCTTGATCGACACGTACTTGCTCGCGCTGCGCAGCAGGCGGCGTTGCAGCAGCACCAGCGGGAAGGTCACGAGCACGATCAGCACGGCCACGACGGCCATCAGGTGGTAGGACGGCGAGCCGAGCTTGCTCGCGAGCTTGTACATGTAGGTCGTCAGCACGAGGTAGCCGTTGGGGTCCCCCAGCACGAGCGGCAGGCCGAAGACCTCGAAGCCCAGGAAGAAGACCAGCACGCCCGCGAAGAGGATGGACGGCATGACCATGGGCAGGCTCACGTCGCGAGCCACCCGCAGCGGCGAAGCGCCTGCCACGCGGGCCGCCTCCTCGACATCGCTGCCGAGGTTGCGCAGCGCCGCGGAGGCGTAGAGGTAGACGTGCGGCACGTGGGTCAGCCCCGCGATGACCGCGATGCCGCCGATGGAGTAGACGTCCCACCACTCCGGGCCGAAGGCCTGCCGCCACCACAGCGTGTAGATGCCGCTGGGCCCGGCGGACACCACATAGCCCAGCGCGAGCACCACGGCCGACACGAAGATCGGCGTGAGCAGCAGGGGCTCGATCCAGCGCCGCCCCGGCAGGTCCGTGCGCACCATCAGGAAGGCCAGCAGCGCGCCCAGCGGCACGGCGATGCCCACCATGCCGCCGGCGATCAGCAGCGAGTTGCGCAGCGCGAACCAGAAGTCCGGGTCATCGAAGACGAAGCGGTAGGCGTCGAGCGACACCTCGTGCCTCGGCATGAAGAAGGGCGCGGACAGCAGGCTCTGGTACGCGATCATCGCCAGCGGCAGCAGCACCACCAGCACGGTGATGCCGATCACCAGCCCGCGGCTGATCGACGCGAATCCCGGGAGGCCCGGGATGCCGTGCGATCGCGCGGGCTGGCGCGTCAGGGGTTGTGTCATGGACATCACGGTCACTCCCGGGGGTCAGGTCTTCACTTGCGCGCGACGTAGGAGCGCCAGGTCTTGATGAACTCCAGGCGCTTGCCCTGCTCGAGGTAGGTCAGCAGGTTCTGGTCGATGCCGATGGGGCGCAGGCTCAGGCCCAGCTCCTTCTGCAGCGTCTGCGCGGTCATCTCGCCCTCGACGTCCGAGCGGATGGCGTAGAGCTCCGAGGCGTTGGCCAGCGTGGTCTGGCCGCGCTTGGAGAGCAGGTAGTCCATCCACAGGCGCGCCGCGTTCGGGCTCTTGGCGCCCTTGGCGATGAAGGCCACGCGGCTCATCACGAGCGTGTGGTCCTTCAGCAGCGAGTAGCCGATGTTGCTGTCCTTCTTCGCCCGGGCGTGGGCATAGGACGTGATCATGTTGTAGCCCAGCAGCTGCTCGCCCGAGGAGATGCGCTCCATCATCGTGCTGCTCGAGGACTGCAGCTTCACGCCCGCCCCGGCCATGGCCTTGACGACGTCCCAGGTCAGCGCCGCATTCACGTGCACATCGGCCGTGAGGTAGAGGAAGCCGACGCCCGCCTTCTCGATGTCGTAGGTCGTGACCTTGCCCTGCAGGCGCGGATCCCCCAGCAGCTTGATGAACTCGGCGTGGGTCTTGGGCACGTCGCCCGCCGGCAGCAGGCGCTTGTTGTAGACCACGCCGAGCGGCTCGAAGGTCGTGCCATAGGCCGTCTTCTGGTAGACGGCCCAGGCCGGCAGCGCGCGCGTCTCGATGGACTCGTAGGGCTGCGCGTAGCCGTCGGCCACGAGCTTGACGGCCTGGTCCATCGCCGAGTTCCACACCACGTCGGCGCTGGCGGTGCCCGCGGCCGTCTCGCTGATGAAGCGGTTGAACAGCTCGACGCTGTTCATGTCCATGTACTCGACCTTCACGCCGGGGTAGAGGCTCTCGAACTCCTTCACCAGCGGCTTGCCGGCGGCGGCGTCGGTGGGCGTGTAGATGGTGACCTTGCCCTCCTTCTTCGCCGCGTCGATGAGGGCCTGGTAGCTTGCCGGATAGCCGGCCGGCACCTGGGCCAGCGCGGCACAGGACAGGGCCGAGGCGGCGAAGGCCAGGGCGGTGCGTCGGGTGATGCTGTTCATGAATGACTCCTCGAAGGGCAGGCCTCAGAAGCGGTGCTGGATGCCCACGCCGAAGCTGGACTGCGTGTCGGCGAAGGCGGCGTCGTCGCGGGAGACGCTCACCACGCCGCTCTTGGCCTTGGCGTTCGAGGCCACGGCATACAGCCAGGTGCGCTTGGACAGCGCGTACTTGGCGCGCAGGACCAGCAGGTGCGGGTTCTCCGGCGTGATGGGGCCGCTCTTGATCTGCTGGAAGTAGTAGGCCGGCGTCAGGTCCAGCTGCGGCGTCACCGCCCAGGTGGCGCCGATCCAGGTCATCGAGCTCTTCTGCTCGACGCCGGTGGTGGGCGTCTTCTTGTACTGGCGCTGGACCAGGAAGAGCTTCACCGGCTTCATGTCGTAGCTGACGCCGGCGTGCATCACCTGCTCCTTGAGCGTCGCGCCGACCTGCTGGTCCCGCTGATCGACGGCCAGCACCACCCCGAGGCCGTTCGCCTCGTACACGGCGCCGACGCCGGCATAGCGGCCCGTCGTCGCGCCCTCGCCTGCCCCGAGGCTGGCCCCGAACTTCCAGTCCCCGAACTTGCCCTCGTACTTGAGGATGTTCGAGGCGGACGTGAGCATCGGGTCCTTGCGCGTGCCGGCCGCGCCGGCGGACGTCGCCCAGGAGTAGAACGGCGCGTAGCCCATCGGGTCGAAGGGCAGCAGGAAGTCGTAGGTCGTGGAGAAGGAGCGGCCCACCACGAGCCGGCCGAAGTCGCCCTGCAGGCCGACATTGGCCTGGCGGCCCCAGAAGGACGAGCCCGCGGCGCCGGTGTCCATGCCGACTTCCGCCTCGAGGTTGAACACGGCGCTCAGCCCGCCGCCCAGGTCCTCCGTGCCGCGCAGGCCCCAGCGCGAGGTGTTCATGCCGCCCGAGGTGACGGAGGTCCGGCTGCCGCCGGCCGCGCTCATGTGGTTGCGGTGCTCGACGATGACATCGGCGATGCCGTACATCGCCACGCTGCTTTGCGCCATGGCGCTCATCGGTGCGGCCGCGGCGCAGGTGGCGGCGAGGACCGCAGCGATCGGGGCACCGAGGGGTGCACTGAGGGGTGCACTGAGGGCCGTGCGGCCCGGGACCAGCGAGAGGACGGGCTTGCTCATGGATGTCTCCTGTTGTGTTCGAGCGGGAAGGGTCGGGGGAGAAGGTTCAGGTGAGGGTCGGGAAGATCGGGAAAGCCGAGAGCTGGCGAAGCGGCCGGTCATCGAGGAGGCGCCCTGCCCCGCGGAACCGGGCCGTCAGGGCCCGGGAGGTCGGGGGGGCGCGTCATCGGCGCAGGCCGAAGCGCTCGGCGAGTTCAGCGTCGCGCCGGCTCTCGGCCTCGAGGTAGGCCTGCAGCGCCGCGCCGGTCATCGCCAGGGGGAAGAGGCCGTGGCGGGCCCGCAGCTGATCGAAGGCCGGCGTGGCCATCAGCTGCTCGAAGTGCGTGCGCCAGGCCTGAAAGGCTGCCTCGGGCACCTGCGGGCCCATGTAGAAGCCACGCACGCTCGGCCACACGATGTCCACGCCCTGCTCGCGTGCCGTCGGCACCTGCGCCAGCAGCCCGGGCAGCCGCTTCTCGGACATCACCGCCAGCACCCGGAACGGCCCGCCCGGCGGCAGCTTGTCGGCCACCTCGGACGCATCGCCGGCATAGACCTGCACATGACCGGCCTTCAGCGCCGCCGTGGCCTCGCCGCCGCCCTCGAAGGCCACGAAGCGCATGGCCTTGTGGTCCACGCCCGCGGCCGCGGCGACCAGTGCCGACTTGACCCAGTCCTGACTACCGATCGTGCCGCCGGCCGCAAAGGTGACCTTGCCCGGGTTCGTCTTCAGCGCCGCAAGCAGGTCGCCCAGGCTGCGCCACGGCGACTGGCTGCTGACGAGCACGATGCCGTAGTCCGCGCCGATGGCGGCCAGCCAGCGCACGTCCTGCAGGCCATGGCGGCCGAAGCGGCCATGGGCGAGGTTCAGCAGCGAGCCGCTGGAGAAGGCCACGAGGGTCTGGGCCTCGGCTGGACGCCTGGTGGTGAAGGTGTCGAAGGCGATGGCGCCGACGCCGCCGGGCATGTAGCTGATGCGCATCGGCGGCGTGCCTGCAGCGGCCTGCTGGAACGCGTCCCGGGCCAGCTTGCAGGTGAGGTCGAAGCCGCCGCCGGGCTTGGCGGGGGCGATGCACTCCGGCGCCTGGGTGGGCAGCGGGGTCGGCACCTGGGTCGGCACCGGGGTGGACACCTGCCCGCGGGCCGGATGCACGACGATCAGTGCGGCCAGCCCGAGCGCAAGCATCCCCGAGAGGACTTGTCGCATGTTGTCTCCACGCGGTGATCTTTGCCGTCATCCTCGTGGCCGGGGCCATCGGGGACGGTTCGCCACCTGCTGGGAGTGAACTCTACGAAGCCGCAGCTTTCAAGCGGCTTTCAATCCTCAGGACGCCTGTGGCGCCTCGCCCGACGCCCGCAACGGCAGCCGCAGTGACACGGCCGTGCCCCGCGTCCCGCCCTCCGGCGTGAAGAAGGCCGCCGAGACCTCCATGCGGCCGCGGTGCCGGTGCAGGATCGCCCGCACGATGGCCAGGCCCAGACCGGAGCCCGGCTGCTCGACGTTGCTGCCGCGGAAGAAGCGCTCGCCAGCCCGCGGGCGCTCGTCGGCCGGGATGCCGGGGCCGTCGTCCACCACGCGCAGGCAGGCGCCCTCGCTGTCGACGAAGACCTGCACCGTGACCTGCCCGCCGGCCGGCACGTAGCGCAGGCTGTTGTCGAGCAGGTTCAGCAGCGCCTCGCGCAACTGCCCGGCGTGGGCGTCCACCATGACCGGCCCGGGCGCCGGCTCCAGGCCGAGGTCCACGCCCGCCGCCCGCGCCTGGGGCCAGCACTCGCGCGCACAGCGCTCGGCCAGCGCGTTGAGGTCCAGTGGCGCCGTCACGGCCTCCACCGTGTCCGCCCGGGCCAGCGCCAGCATCTGGTTGGTGCGGCGGACGGTGTCGTCGATCTGGGACTTCAGCGCCACCAGCGCCTCGGACACACGGGCCGGGTCTTGCTCGCGCAGCGCATAGCCCACCTGCGTGGACAGCGTCGCCAGCGGCGTGCGCAGCTGGTGCGAGGCGTCGTCGACGAAGCGGCGCCGCCCCTCGATGAGCTCGCGCTGGCGCTGCACGTGGTGGTTGATCGCACGGACCAGCGGTGTGACGTCCGCCGGCACCTGGGCCTCGTCGACCGGCGAGAGGTCGTCGTCGGAGCGCCCTTCCACCTCGCGCCGCAGCCGTTCCAGCGGCTGCAGCGCCCAGCCGATGACGAGCGTCAGCGTGCCCATCACCACGAGGATGGTGAGCGCATCCCGCGCAATCGCCTGGAAGAGCAGGCCGCGCGAGAACTCGTTGCGGGAGGTCGTGGACTCGGCGACCTGGATCACGAGGCGGCGCCCGGGGTGCTCGGGGTCCAGCTCGCGCGAGAGCGCCCCGACGCGCACCGGCTCACCGAAGTACTCGGCGTCGATGAACTGCGGCACGCCCGGCACCAGGCGCTTCGCGGGCATCGGCAGGCCGGCGTTGCCAATCTCGACGAGGCCGTCGTCCGTGCTGACGCGGAAGAAGACCTGCCCGCTGGCCGTGAGCTCGAAGAACTCCAGCATGCGGTAGGGCAGCTCGACGGAGAGACCGGCCTCGGTGGAGACGTTGCTGTCGATGGCCTTGATGGCGCCGAGCAGCGAGCGGTCATACGCGGCGTTGGCCGCCTGCAGGCCGGTCTTCCAGGTCAGCGCCGACTCGATGCTCACCATCACCAGCATCACAGGCAGGGCCAGCGTGAGCAACGAGCGCCGCACGCTGAAGCGATGCCACGCGGCCGGGAGATGCGGCGCGCGCGGCAAGCGCGGCCACCTCATGCAGGCTCCAGCACGTAGCCCAGGCCGCGCAGCGTCATGATGCGCACCCGGGCCGACTCGAGCCGGCGGCGCAGGCGGTGCACGAGCACCTCGACGACCTCCGGGCGCACGTCCTGCTCGTCCGAGAACAGGCGCTCGAGGATCTCCTGCTTGGAGAGCGGCTCGCCGCTGTGCTGGATCAGCGTGCGCAGCACCGCGTGCTCCCGCGGCGAAAGCGCCAGCGCCTCGCCGTCCAGGGTGAACTGCTTGCTGCCGGCGTCGTACGCCAGCGGCCCGCAGCTGAAGCGCGGCTGCTCGCGCCCGCGCGATCGCCGGATGAGCGCAATGAGCCGCGCCTCCAGCTCCTCGAGCTCGAAGGGCTTGGCGAGGAAATCGTCGGCGCCCTCATGCAGCGTGCTGACCCGCTCCGCCAGCGAGTCTCGCGCCGTCAGCACCAGCACCGGCACACGCGAGTCCGCCCGGCGCAGCTGCGTGAGGATCTCATGCCCGCCAACGCCAGGCAGGCCGAGGTCGAGGATCAGCGCGTCGTAGCGCGTCGCCTCCAGCTGGGAGGCCACCAGGCGGCCGTCGTCCACCCAGTCCACGACGAAGTCGCTCTGGCCCAGGGCCTTGACCAGCCAGTCGGCCAGAGCCCGTTCGTCTTCGGCAAGGAGGAGGCGCATGGGGCAATGCTAGCCCAGGGCTGGTGCGAGCCGTGGTCCGGGACGGAACGAATGCCCCGGCCACCGGGGCCCTGCCGGAACGCCGCACGGGGACGTGCGCCGGCATCGACTGATGGCCCCTGGGCGCGGCGGGCGCGCGGCCGGCCTTCAGCGAGAATCAGCCCCTGGCCGGCCCCTGGTCGGATGGACAGCCTGTCCCCATCTCCAGCTGGCGCCGTCAGCCCACCCATGACCGACTCTCACTACACGACATTGCCGCAGTGGCCCAACGCCTATCCGGCCAGCGGCGGCAGCGCCACCCTGAAGCTCCACAACGAGGACTTCCTCGTGACCGAGTTGCCGCTGCAACTGCCCTCCGGCGAGGGCGAACACCTCTGGCTGGACATCGAGAAGAACGGCGCCAACACCGCCTTCGTCGCCCAGCAGCTGGCCGAGGCCGCGGGCGTGCAGGAGCGCGACGTCGGCTATGCCGGCCTCAAGGATCGCTACGCCATCACGCGCCAGTGGTTCAGCATCTATCTGCCCAAGGGCGAGACGCCCGACCTGACCCAGCTCCAGCACCCGGAATTCAAGGTGCTGAGCCAGAGCCGCCACGTGAAGAAGCTGCGCCCCGGTGACCTGCAGGGCAATCGCTTCCGCATCGTGCTGCGGGACGTGACCGGCGACCGCGCGGCCATCGAGGCCAACCTCCAGGCCATCGCGGCCCAGGGCGTGCCCAACTACTTCGGCGCTCAGCGCTTCGGCCATGACGGCGGCAACGTCGAGCAGGGCCGGGCCATGCTGGCGCGCGAGATCCGCGTGCGCAACCCGAAGAAGAAGGGCATCTACCTGTCGGCGGTGCGCTCCTTCGTCTTCAACGAGGTGCTGGCCCTGCGCATCAAGCAGGGGCGCTGGGGTCAGGTCTTGCCCGGCGACGTGATGGACGAGGCCGGCCGGCCCACCGGCCCGCTGTGGGGCCGCGGCCGCGTGAGCACCACCGACGAAGCCCAGGCCCTGGAGATGGGCGTGGCGGCGCGTCACGCCACCTTGTGCGACGGCATGGAGCACGCCGGCCTGGACCAGGAGCGCCGCGCCCTCGTCGCGAGCCCGCAGGACATGCGCTGGGAGTGGCCACAGGACCAGCAGCTGGTGCTGACCTTCTCCCTGCCCGCCGGGAACTACGCCACCTCGATACTGAACGAGATTCTCCGCACCACGGAGCCGGAGCGGCACACGGAGAGCGAGCCCGCGGCCGCCGAGTGACCCCGGCCGACACCCACTGGCACCGCGTAAAGCCGGTCGCGCCCGTTCAGGGGCGACCGGTGCTCCGGGCGTCGATGCCAGGCGTCAATGCCGGGCGATCGAGGCTCAGCGCCGTGCGTCGTCGAGCAGCAGGCTCTTCACCTTGGTGGTGATGATGTCCACCGCCGGGCCGTTGGCGCCGTGGGGCAGGATGACGTCGGCATTGCGCTTCGTCGGCTCGATGAACTGCTTGTGCATCGGCCGCACGGTTTCCAGGTACTGGTTCACCACGGACTCGGTGCTGCGGCCGCGCTCGGAGATGTCGCGCTGCAGCCGGCGGATGAAGCGCACGTCCGAGGCCGTGTCCACATAGATCTTCAGCGACATCATGTTGCGCAGCTTGGTGTCGTAGAGGGCGAAGAGGCCCTCGACCACGATCACCGGCGCCGGCTTCACGGTGATGGTGTCGCTGGAGCGGTTGTCGGCCGCGAAGTCGTACACCGGCATCTCGATCGCCTCACCCTTGCGCAGCGCGGCCAGGTGCTGGGCCATCAGCGGCCAGTCGAAGGCGTCCGGATGGTCGTAGTTCTGCTTGCGCCGGTCTTCCGGCGGCATGTGGGACTGGTCCCGGTAGTAGTCGTCCTGCATCACCACCGCCACGTTCTCCGACCCGATGGCGGCCAGGACCTGGCGGGTCACCGTCGATTTGCCGCTGCCGCTGCCCCCTGCGACACCGATGACGAAAGGCTTGTGTGGAGTTTTGGGCATGGGGCGTGCGGCGGGCTGGGGCGTGGCCCGCGAGATGGCAATGGAGCGGCCGGATTTTAAGCGGGCCGGCGGGCTTCGCTTCTGGCGGAGCGTCCGCGAACGCGGGGCAGCAAGGCCGGCATGCCAAAGGCCGTCCGCCTGTCGCCACGCGACGAGGGCTGCCGCCGCAGCCCTCGATGCCTAGTGGACGGTGAGCGCCGGCATGGGCTTCGTCGGCGGCTCGGCCGCGTTCGCCGGGTCCTCCGGTTCCTCATCCCGCCAGTGCGCCCATCGGTAGAGGATCGGCAGCACCAGCAAGGTGAGCGCCGTTGACGACAGGATGCCGCCGATGACCACGGTGGCCAGGGGCCGCTGCACTTCAGCGCCGGTCCCGGTCGCCAGGGCCATGGGCACGAAGCCCAGTGAGGCGACGAGGGCCGTCATCAGCACGGGACGCAGCCGCGTGAGCGCGCCGTGCCGCACGGCGTCGTCGACGCTGCGGCCCTCCTCGCGCAAGGTGCGGATGAAGCTCAGCATCACGAGCCCGTTGAGCACCGCCACGCCGGACAGCGCGATGAAGCCCACCGCCGCAGAGATGGACAGCGGCATCCCGCGCATCCACAGCGCCAGCACGCCGCCCGTCAGCGCGAAGGGGATGCCGGTGAACACCAGCAGGCCGTCCTTCACGTGGCCGAACATCGCGAAGAGCAGCACGAAGACCATCAGCAGGGACAGCGGCACCACCCGCTGCAGCCGCTGCGTGGCGGACTGCAGCTGCTCGAAGGTGCCGCCCCAGCGGGTCCAGTAGCCCGCCGGCACCTGGACCCGCTGCGCGATGGCCGCCTGCGCGTCCGCCACGAAGGAGCCCAGGTCACGCCCCGTCACGTTGGCGCTGACGACGATGCGCCGCTTGCCGTTCTCCCGCGAGACCTGGTTGGGGCCGGGCGCCACGTCGAGCGTCGCCACCTCCGACAGCGGCACGTAGCTCACGCGCCCGTCTCCGCTGCCCTTGGGCAAGGGAACGGGCAGCCGGCGCAGGGCGTCCAGGTTCTCGCGCTGGGCGTCGGGCAGGCGCACCAGCAGGTCGAAGCGGCGGTCGCCCTGGAAGAAGGTGCCGGCTGCGCGGCCGCCGATGGCCGTGGCCACGACGTCCTGGACGTCGGTCATGTTCAGGCCGTAGCGCGCGGCCTTGGCCCGGTCGATGTTCACCGTCAGCATGGGCAGGCCGGTGGTCTGCTCCACCTTCACCTCCGTCGCGCCCGGCACGGTCTGCAGTACCTGGGCGATCTTGCCGGCGGTGTCGCCAAGCACCTCGTGGTCATCGCCGAAGACCTTGACGGCCACGTCGGAGCGCACGCCGGAGATCAGCTCGTTGAAGCGCAGCTGGATGGGCTGGGAGAACTCGTAATTGCTTCCCGGCACCTGCTCCGCCGCCTCGCGGATGGCGGCCAGCAGCTCGTCCCGCGTCTTGCGCGGCGCGGGCCACTCGCTCGTGGGCTTGAGCATGATGTAGCCGTCGGAGATGTTGGGTGGCATCGGGTCGGCCGCGATCTCTGCCGTGCCGGTGCGGGCAAAGACGCGCTCGATCTCGGGGAACTTCGACTTCAGGTGCGTCTCCAGCTGGCGCTGCATCTCGATGGACTGCGTCAGGCTGGTGCCCGGGATGCGCAAGGCCTGGATGGCGAAGTCCCCCTCGTTCAGGTTCGGCACGAACTCCGAGCCCAGGCGCGTGGCGACCGCCCCGCAGAAGGCCACGAGGACCGCGGCCATGGTCAGCACGACCGGCGCATTCGCCATCGATCCCGCCAGCAGCGGCTGGTAGCGACGCTCCGCCCATTGCATCAGGGCGTTGTCCTTCTCCGCCACCCGATCGCCGATGAACAGGGCCACCGCCGCCGGCACGAAGCTCACCGACAGCAGCATCGCGCCCAGCAGCGCCAGCAGCACCGTGTAGGCCATGGGGTGGAACATCTTCCCCTCGACACCCGTCAGAGCCAGGATGGGGACGTAGACCACCATGATGATGAGCTGCCCGTACAGCAGCGGCCGGCGCGCCTCGCGGGCCGCCGCGAAGACCTCGTGGAAGCGCTCGCTGCGCGTGAGCGCCCGCCCCTTGCTCGCCTGGGCATGGGCCAGGCGCCGCACGCAGTTCTCCACGATCACCACGGCGCCGTCGACGATGATGCCGAAGTCCAGCGCACCGAGACTCATCAGGTTGGCGCTGATCCCCGCCTTCACCATGCCCGAGAAGGTGAAGAGCATGGACAGCGGGATCACCATCGCCGTGATCAGGGCCGCGCGAAGGTTGCCCAGGAAGAGGAACAGCACGGCGACCACCAGGGCCGCGCCCTCGATCAGGTTCTTCTGCACGGTGCGCACGGCCTTGTCGACGAGGGTCGTGCGGTCATAGACCGTCACGGCCTTCACGCCGGCGGGCAAGGTCTTGTTGATGGCGTCCATCTGCTGGTCAACCGCGCGGGAAACCTGGCGGCTGTTCTCGCCCATCAGCATGAAGACGGTGCCCAGCACGACCTCCTGGCCGTTCTCCGTCGCGGCGCCGGTACGCAGCTCGCGGCCCAGTTCCACCTCGCCGATGTCCCGCACGCGGATGGGCTGGCCCTGCGCGGTGCCGATGATGATGTCGCGGATGTCGTCGATGGACTGGACCTGCCCCGGCGCGCGCACCAGGTACTGCTCGCCCAGGCGCTCGATGTAGCCGGCGCCCTGGCTGGCGTTGTTCTTCTCCAGCGCGCCCACCACGTCCGCCAGGCTCATGCCGTGAGCCGACAGCCGCTCGAGGTTGGGCGCCACGACGTACTGCTTCTCGAAGCCGCCGATGCTGTTGATCTCCGTGACGCCGGTGACGTTGCGAAGCTGCGGCTTGATGACCCAGTCCTGGATCTCGCGCAGGTCGGTCGGCGTGTAGGGCGTGCCGTCCGCCTTGCGGGCCTTGGAGTCGGCCTCGACCGTCCAGAGGTAGATTTCACCGAGGCCGGTGGAGATGGGGCCCATCGAGGGCGTCACGCCCGCGGGCAGCCGGTCCCGCGCTTCCTGCATGCGCTGGTTGACGAGCTGCCGCGCGAAGTGGATGTCCGTGCCGTCCTTGAAGAGGACCGTGACCTGGGACAGGCCATAGCGCGACAGCGAGCGCGTCTGCTCCAGACCGGGCAGGCCGGCCATCACCGTCTCGATGGGATAGGTGACGCGCTGCTCGGTCTCCAGCGGCGAGTAGCCCGGCGCCTGCGTGTTGACCACGACCTGCACATTGGAGATGTCGGCGACGGCGTCGAGCGGCAGTCGCGTGTAGCTGAAGACGCCAAGCCCGGCCATGCCCAGGACGGCGAGCATGACGAGCCAGCGCTGCTCGATGCAGAAGCGGATGATGCGTTCGAACATGCCGGCTCCTTCAATGCGCGTGCTCGGCGCTGGCCTTGCCCAGCTCCGACTTCAGGATGAAGGCGTTGCGCGTGGCGACCTGGTCGCCGGCCTTCAGGCCCTGCAGCACCT
Source organism: Burkholderiaceae bacterium (assembly GCA_041906185.1). GTDB lineage: Bacteria > Pseudomonadota > Gammaproteobacteria > Burkholderiales > Burkholderiaceae_C > Roseateles_B. Next base: position 6,689 of record JAYRJQ010000027.1, on the reverse strand, counting down.
CCACGGACCGGCCGTCCTCGCGCCCCGTCTTGACGGTCACCGCCTGGAAGCCGCCAGGCACGGCCTTGAACACCATGGTCTGGTTCTCGATGCGCTGCACGGCCTCCGCGGGGATGGCCACCGGCACCTGCTGCGCGGCCCCGAGCACGCTGACCGTGACGAAGAGCCCCGGCCGCCACGCACCTTGCGGATTGGCCACCGTGACGCGCGCACGCGCCGTGCGCGTCTGCTCGCCCAGCAGGGAGCCGACGTAGGAGATGGTCCCCTGCGCCTTCTCGTCGAAGGCCGAGGACGAGACGATGACCTGCTGGCCCACGCGCACGACGGCCAGGTCCTTGGGGGCCACCGCGAACTCGGCCCACACGGAACTGAGGTCGGACACGGTGAAGATGCTCGCGTCCTCGCGCACCGCCTCGCCACGAGACAGGTGCTTCTCGACGATCGTGCCGTCGAAGGGCGCGCGGACCTCGAAGCGGTTCAGGCCGGTGCGGGAGCTGGGGGCGCCCGTCGCTCCGATGGCCGCCAGCTTCTGGCGGGCGTTGTCGACGGCGATGTCGGCCTCGCGCAGCGTCGCCTGCGCCTGCAGGAAGTCCTGCTCGGCGGAGATCTTCTCCTGCCACAGCTTCTTCTCCCGCTCGAACGTGGCCAGCGCGGCCTCCTGGCGGCGCTGGGCCGTGAGCAGCTCACTGCGCTGCTCGGACAGCGAGGTGCTGGCGATCACGGCCAGCACCTGCCCGGCGCGGACCTGCTGCCCCAGATTCGCCGCCACAGACTCCGACACCCCGGCCAGGCGCGGCACGACATGGGCCGTGCGGTCCTCGTTGAAGCGAACCTCGCCGTTGAAGTCACTGGCCGCCTGGAGGGCCGCAGGGCCGACGTCCGCGACCACAATGCCGGCGCGCTTGCGCTGCTCGGCATCCAGCTTGACCAGGCGTTCTTCCACGTGCCCCTGGTCCTCCTTGCCTTGCTTGCTCTGGACCTCGTCCTGGTCGTGCGGGTCCTTCTTGCCCTGCGCTTCATGGGCGTGGCGCTCGCCGGGCTCGGTGGCCGGCTGGCCCGATCTGCCGCCCCACAGGACGGCGCCCGTGCCCAGCAGGCCGGCGGCGAGCACCGCCAGCATGGCGATTCGTTGTTGCTTCGTGATGTTCATGTCCTGATGCCTTGTCGGTGAGGTCGATCAGCGACCGGTGATGCGGTCAAGGGCGGCCGCGGCCTGGTAGGCGGCCGCCAGCGTGGCGAGGTAGCGGGCGCGGGCCTGCAGCAGGGCGCGCTGGGCGTCGATGACCTCCAGGAAGCCGAACTTGCCGGCTTCAAAGCCCTTGCTGGCGGCCTCGTAGGCCTGCTGGGCCGATGGCAGGACCATGTCCTGCAAGGCGTCGAGCGAAGTGCCCGCCACCGTCAGCCGGTTCGAGGCGTCCTGCAGCGCGGCAAGGAGACGCAGCCGTGTCGCCTGCCACTCGTCATCGGCCTTCTCGGCCTGACGTGTGGCCTCGAGGACGGCGCCCTGGTTGCGGTCGAAGAGGGGCAGCGGCAGGCTGAAGCCGACGATGGCCTGCGTGCGCCCCCCGGCGGCATCCCGCTTCGTGCCCACGTTCAGCGTGAGGTCCGGGACGGCCTTGCTGCGCTCGACATCGGCCACGGCCCGGCGGCGCTCGGCCTCCAGGCGACCGCTCAGCAGCGCGGGCGAGGCGTCCAGCTGGGCGATCAGTTCGGTGAGGGCGGGCCGCCGCGGCAGGGTCGAGACATCGCCCTGCACTGTCTCGAAGGACGGCGTCGCATCGCCCAGGACGGTCGCCAGCGCAAAGCGGGCCGTCTGCAGCTCGGCGCGAGCTTCGGCCAATTCCAGCTGGGCGTTGGCGCGGTCCACCTGGGCCCGGGTCGCCTCGACGGGCGAGACCTTGCCCGCCGCCACGCGCTGGGCCACGGCCTCGGCGGCATGCCCGGCGATGTCCGCCGAGTTCTGCACGAGCTGCACACGCTCCTGCGCCACCAGGGCGGCGAAGAAGGCCTGGATCGCATCGGCCCGGACCTCGGCCCGCACCCGGCTCAGCTCGGCCGCGGCCAGGCCCTGGGCGCGCGCCGCCAGGCTCAGGCGGGCGGCGCGCTTGCCGCCCAGCTCCAGCGGGATGTCGAGCGTGACGGTGGTGGTCCGCGTATCACGGCGCGGGTCCTCGACCGTGGCGCTGAGTGCCGGATTGCGCCAGAGGCCCGCCTGGCGCGAGGCGCCCTGTGCGGCCTCGACGTCCTTGATCGCCGCGGCGATCAGCGGGCTTCGCGACGTCGCCTGCTCGAGCGCCTGCTCAAGCGTGAGGGTGGCTTGTGCCGAGGACGGCACGGGGCTGAGCAAGGCGGCCGCCAGCCCGAACGGCCATAGAAGTGTTCTCATCGAATCTCATCGGTTGAAACCTTGGGATTCGGCGAGACGGGAACGGGGGGAGTTCAAACGTCTCGCCGGCTAGGCGAGACGGGCCCACTGAGGGCGGTCAGGGGTGCGTTCGGGGGGCGCCTTCAGCGGGGCGACACGGAGCGCCAACGGTGCGGCCGACGGCGCCACGGCCATCGCCATGCCCGCCATGTCGGGAAGGGCCGTCACCGATGCCGCGTGGCAGAAGCTGCAATCCAGATCCGCCACCAGCTTGACGCCTGCGGGCTGCTGATCCTGCCGGGCGTCCTGGTGGACGTGCGTGTGATGGCCGAAGTGCTGCGCCCCCTGCACCGTCGTCTCGTGCTGGCAGTACGTCGCCGCCACGGCCCAGGAGAGCTGGAGCGGCAGGAGCAAGGCGACGAGAACGGCGATCAGGTGCTTCATCAGGCAGCCATTATGGCGGTCGGTCTGCAGGTGCCTCAGGAGCCGGCGGAAGCGCCAGGCGCTGTGATCCCGAGGGCCTGCGGCGATTCGGATGGTGTGATTTGACAGCCTGTAGCGACTCCAGAGTCAAGCGGATGGCTCGCTGCACGCGCACTCACGCGGGTGGAGGGTGCGGGCTGTTGTCGGTGCGTGTGGGCGGGGAGCAGTCCATGCGACGGCAATGCAGAACGGACGACCGAGACGGGAATGTCCTCGCAGTTTTGCAATTGGCTCCCCAGCATCGGGCCAGGTCGCCTCCAAGTACGAGTACGTCTCGGAGTCGGTTTGGCGCCAGCAATGGCGCTCCTTGCCTACGGCCAGAGCCTGCTCAGGCGGGCGCCCTGACTGGACCGAAGCCGTATCGGCTATCGCTGCCATGTTGCCGTCGGCCAGCTGTGGCGGCGACGAGCTGGGGGTGGAAGTTCACCCGCTCCCGTTTGGCGGCAAGCAGGTGCGGGCCAGCAGGAAATCCAGGGGACTCTTCTGTTCGCAGGCTGCCGTGCATCGGGCGCAGCCGCTCGCACAACGGGTCAAGTACCCGCAGGGACCGCAGCAGCGGCAGGGCGATGGCGGGCGGCGGTCGTGGGTATTTGCGAGGGCACCGATCGGACAGCAGGGCTGGCATCATGGGCGCCACCTGCCCGCAGCGAATCCTCGTCGGCGACTCGCGAGCACGTGCCGCTCTTGTCGGCAGTCTGATGCTGCATGAACATGCGGCCAAACGGGAGATTTTGATGGTCCATCCAGTGCTTGCAAGTGGCCGGGAGTGCCGATGCGGGGCGCAGCGCGTCTGCCTGGATGGCGTTGGCGGTCTCCCGAGAACTGGTTGAAGCTCATCATGGTTGAGGCCGCCATCTCCGTCGTAGCTGAAATGCTCCTTCCGCTGTTCCTGGGCATCTTTGAGGTCGCTGCGGTGATCCTGGTCGCCAGCATCAGGCCGTGGCGGTATGTGCTGTCACCCTCCTTCCGCGCGAAGACAAATGCCGACCTGGCGGAACGTAGCGCATTGCAAAAAGGCTGGCATCTTGCTTCGGGCTCGTTGGCCATTGCTGGCAGCATGGCGATCGTGGCGGCCGGGATTTCGATATACCGCGCATCCGTCCATGAGCGACATGACGAGACCAAGCGGGAGCGGATCGTGCAGAAGGCTGAAGAACTTCTTGCCAAGCGCGGCCACCGTGCGAGCGAGGCGGCGCCATGAGCTTCAACTTGCCACTGGATCGGACTGCCATCGGCGTCCGTTCGCCTTTGCGTTAGCCCTCAGAAGATGAATACACACGACGGCACAGCACGTGCATTGGAAGATTTGCTGGCGATGTTGCCGCCCGAATCGCAGGAGGTCATGCGGGCGCTCATGGCGAGCTCCAGGCCAACGCCGCATGTTGGCGCCATCTCACGGGCCGAGTTGGATCGACTCGAAGAAGGTGATCGCGAAATTGCCGTGATTGGGTGGGTCGGTCGTTACCTTGAAGCCTCGGGCGATGCACAAGCGGCGCTCGGGTTGCTTCCACGGGGGCTCCAGATCTTCTACTTGTCGTTCTTGGTCGAGGCCGAGGTGATGAACGGCGGCTTCCATCAGTTCTTCTGGAATTCCTCGGCCCGATTTGCGCCGCTCATGGAGCTTGCCCTCGGCGAGCTTGGTGCGACACGTGCATCCCTGATTTTCCGTGAGGCGTGGGCAGTTGCAGTTTCTGAGCGCGCCGGCCGCCCAGAGAGCAAGGAGCTTTCGCTGGAAGCCTTCTCCGCCTCTTACGAGGAGACCCAGCTCAATGACTTTGATGCCGAGTTTTGTGAACTTGCAGCTCAGTTTCCTGCCTTGCGGCGGCGCCTCGTTGACGCAAATGAGCCAGCTTTCTATGTGGTGCCGCGTGAGGGCTAGCCCGTCGCGCGCGCCGCGTCACGTCCGCAAGCCCTCGCTTGCGGCTCGACTTCAATAGTGAGCCCAACCAGGAAGACTTTTGCGTGCTGGATGAACTTGTTCCGGCCATTGAAGAAATGCAAGCCACGGGTGCATTGGTCTTGCTCAAGTGGGATGGCGAGCGCGCCAAATGCAGGTGTACGGTTGTCGTTACACGGCAAGGCTCCGACTATGTGTTCCGCGAAGACTCAGACGACATTGCGGCTTCACTGGCCAGGGCGATTGCGAACTATCGTGAGCGGCATGAGCACTAGTCTTGCCACTGCCTCGCTGCCTGTCGGAGTGGCCTTACCTAACCAGTCAATGGAGCCGACTCAGCCTCAAGGTTCGGCCTCATAGCCTCACAATCGTGTAAAACGGCTTCACCGCCCCGCAACTTTGTTAGGCGCCACCCTCGGTGCGCGGCCTGCCTCAAATGCCCATCAAACTTCGCCTCTTCCTGGGTACTTGGCTACTGGCGGCTGTTGCTGCAGGGGCGGTCCTGTACTACCAACAGCCGAGCGGCCCGCTGAAGTGGGCGCTATGGGCTATCGCGGTGCCGCCTGGGTACGCGCTCGTCAATGGACTCGCGGAGTTGGCCGTTCACGGCTACTTCAAGCTGCCGGGCATACGGCAAACAACGGACATGCTGGATCGCCGATCCACTGGACGCAACTTCTCGGGGCTTCGGTTTCTCTGGTTGTTGGCCAACGTCCTGCTTGCCCTTGCGCTGTGCCTCACCTTCGCAGTGGTCTTGAGCGCATAGCAAGGTACGGCTTGCTGCGACACGGCTTCCCGGGCCTCCGCGAGCCTCAGGTGCTCCCGGGTGGCCCCCGGCTGTTGGCGCCCACGTGGTTCGAACGTCGAGCGACCGGTTCCAGGCGCCACGTTGGCGAGGGCGCAAGACCACTCCCACTGCAAAACACACAGCCTTGCACAACCGGCGCCCGCCACCCCAAAAAGAGAAGGGGCCTCCCGGCCCCTTCTTCAGTCACGTCTGACGGACTCATCTACGTCCAGAAATGTTTCGGGCAATTAAAGTCGTAAACATGGGCGCTGGAATCGTGCCAATCGCCGTCGTACTGAAATCGAGTGTCGCCAAGCCAAAGTCGTAAACACGCACCGTACCCAGTGACAGGGCCTAAGCAGCGCGCATCGGCATAGTCGTCTTGCACTTCGGGAACGCCGGGCATCCCCAGAAGGGAGCTCCACCATTGCGGGGCACACGATCAACCATCTTGCCCCCGCAGTTCACGCAGGTCGGACGCCAGTACTCGCCCTCCAGCGCGACGTTGAGCAGATCGATCTGCTGCTCAGGCGTCCGTGACGCAATGAGCTGAAGCAGCTTGTCGACGCTGAGCAAGTTCACGCCGTTCTCCGCGGCGAAGGCCATGGCGTCGGCCGTGAATGTCGATGTCGTCGCGAACTGGCCTCGCTTGACGTTCTGGGCGGCCATCACGCCCCGCAACTCGCGAATCTTGTCAACGCCGACCTTCTTGCCCTGCCAGTGCTTGCACTGCACCAGGCTCACAGGGGCCCCAGGCTGATTCCGGGAGTACAGCCAAATGTCTACGCCGCCATCAGCTCCGTGCGACTGGGACTTAGTTTCAAATCCTGCTTGTTTGAAGAGCGCTTCGACGACTGCCTCAAAGCGTCGCCACTCGATCATGTCGAACACGGCCTGGCTCCACCGATCAGGCCGCTCCTCAGTCTTGGCTGCAGCCGGTACTTCGGCGGCTTGAGCAGGCGTCGATGCCTTCACAGCCGCACGCATTCTGAATCGCCCCGGCTTCAGTAGACACCTCTGAGCCTCAAAACTGAGGCCCAATAGGAGGTGCCATGAGTAAGCAGCGATACCCCGAAGAGTTCAAGGCCGAAGCGGTCAAGCAGATCACCGAACGCGGACACAAGGTGGCCGACGTATCGGCGAGGCTGGGCGTGAGC
>JAYRJQ010000026.1:0-49661 GCA_041906185.1 Burkholderiaceae bacterium | reverse complement strand
GGCCAGTTCCAGCGTGTGCACCACGCCGCCGCGGGCACGCACCGAGTGCGTCAGCAGCGCGATGCGCAGGGCGGTGGGCGCATTCATGCGGCGAGGACCGGCTGGCTGTTGGTGGCGACGGTCGCGGCGCCGATGAAGGGCTGCGCCGCCAGGTCCCACAGGGTCTGCACCTCGTCGCCCAGCTGCACCTGCAGGCGGTGGCTGTTGTCGATGGCGCCGGCATCGGTGCAGGCGATGTCCCGCCCGGCGAAGCGGGCCATCACCTGCGCCACGGCCTCCGGCCGCACGGCCAGCACGTAGCCGAAGCTGGGGAAGGCGCCGAGCCAGCGCAGGCGCCAGGCCGCGGCGTCGGCCGACGTGTCCTGCCAGGCGGGTGCGCCCGGCGGCACGGGCAGGCGCTCCAGCCGCACCGTGGCGCCCACGCCAGAGCACTCCAGCAGCATCAGCAGGCTGCCGAGCACACCGGCCATGCTGATGTCCTTGCCAGCCTGCACCAGCCCGGCCTCGGCCATCTCGGGCAGCAGCGCCAGGTCGGCCCGCAGGCGCTGCGGTTCGGCGGGCGTGGAGGCGTCCCAGAACGGGAACGCACCCCGCCAGGCACCGCGCAGATCCACGGCCACCAGCAGGCGATCACCGGGCCGGGCGTTAAAGCTGGTGATCAGGCGTCGGGCGTGGCCCAGCACCGCCACGGCCAGCTGCCCCTGGGCCGCCCGCAGGTTGCTGTGCCCGCCCAGCAGCGGCACGCCATAGCGCTCGGCTGCCACGCGCATGCCGGCCAGCAGCTCACCCGCCTGGGCGCCATCGCGCGCCCACAGCGCATCCACCACGCCCAACGGCCGCCCGCCCATGGCCGCGATGTCGCTGAGGTTGACCATCACAGCGCTGTAGCCCGCGAACCAGGGCATGGCCTCCACGAAGTCCGGCACCAGGCCCTCGATGGCCAGCAGCTGGTAGCCCTGCCCGCCGGGCAGCGGCAGTACGGCGCAGTCGTCGCCATTGGGTACGCCGGCGGGTGCGGCGTCGGTGGCGGCAGGCTGCAGCTGCGCCATCACGGTGGCGATGTCGCGCTTGTGGGCAAAGCCGCGGCTGGCGCGCAGCGCCGCCACCAGGGCCTGCAGGGTGCCCGCGCTCATGCCGTGGCTCCGGCGGCCAGCACGAAGCCGGCGTAGGGTGCACGGCAGGGCGGATAGTGGTCCAGGTCGGCCTCCATCAGCGCATGCATGCGGCCGTGCAGCAGCATCTCGTCGCGCACCTGCCAGTGCAGGCGCTGGAACAGCGGCACGTTCTGCGCCTGCACATGGGCCAGGAAGCTGCCGCAGCCCAGGGCATGCGCGCTGCACACGGCCAGGCGGATCAGCGTGCTGCCCAGCTGGCGGTGCTGGCGCCAGGGCCGCGCCACCGCCAGGCGTGAGCCCCACCACAGGCCCGGCGCGGCCTGGTGGATGCGCACCGTGCCCAGCACCGCGTCGGCCTGGCCGGCCAGGCAGGACAGCGCCACCAGGCTGCGCGCAGAGGGCTCGTTGCGGTCGATCGTGTCCAGGTCGTCGCCGTCGAACAGGCCTTGTTCGCCGCAGAACACCTGCCTGCGCAGGGCCAGCGCCTCGCGCTGCATCCAGGCATCGCTGGCCCATTGCACGCGGAACTGGCTGGGCTGGTGCAGCAGCGGCAGCTCGCACCAGCTGGGCGGGGCGGCATCGGCGTGAAGGGCGGTGGACGGCATCGTGGGCTCCTGGTGTTCAGGGGTCAGGGGGGCAGCGGGGCGGCGGGTCAGGGATCAGGCGGCCAGCGGCGCCCGCTCGAAGCGGGATTGGGTGGAACAGGCGGCGCACTTGCCGCAGCCGGCCTTGATGTCGTGGGCGCTCAGGCCGGCGGCGCTGACCATCGCGCCGAGCGGCTCCAGCACGCTGCGCATGAAGCCGGCATCGGGGGCCGGGTGGCTTTCCAGCGGGGTGCCGGCGATGGGCACGAAGGGCACGACAAACGGGTACACGCCCAGCGCCAGCAGCCGCTGGCAGGCATCCAGCAAGGTGCCGGCGCTGTCGCCCAGGCCCGCCAGCAGGTAGGTGCTGACCTGGCCACGGCCGAACACAGCGACGGCAGCCTCGAAGGCCTGCCAGTAGCGCGCCATCGGCACCTCGTTCTTGCCCGGCAGCAGGCGCTGGCGCAGGTCCGCGCCGATCACCTCCAGGTGCATGCCCAGGGTGTCGATGCCGGCGTCCTTCATGCGCTGGAACCAGGCGTCGGTGTCGGGCGGCTCGCACTGCCCCTGCAGCGGCAGGTCCACCGCGGCCTTGACGGCACGGGCGCTCTCGCACAGCAGCAGCGCGCCACGGTCCGCCGTGGCCGGCGTGCCGGTGGTCAGCACCATGTGCTTGACACCGTCCAGTTCGACGGCGGCCTTCGCCACCTCGGCCAGCTGCGCCGGCGTCTTGCGCTCGACGGTGCGGCCGGCCGCCAGCGACTGGCCGATGGCACAGAAGCGGCAGGCCTTGCGCCGGCTTTCATAGCGGATGCAGGTCTGCAGCACCGTGGTCGCCAGCACGTCGGTGCCGTGCAGCGTGGCGATGTGCGAGTACGGAATGCCGTCGGCGGTCTGCAGCGCGTAGAAGCGCGGCGTCTTGTTCAGCGCAACTTGCGCGATGGGGATGTGACCGCGGCGCAGCGTGGCGCTGCCATCGGCGCCCGGCGCATCCAGCACGAAAGGCGACTCGAAAGCACCCGCGGTGTGCACCGGGATCATCAGCGTCACGCCGTCCACCGTCACGGCCTTGTGATCGGAAGGGCCCGCACCGCCGCGCCGGCTGGCGGCGCCGGCGCTGGGGTTCTCCAGCCGCATACCGCGGGTTTGCAGTTCGGTCAGCAGTTCGCGTGTGGCCAGCATGGTTGCAGCTCCTGTGGGTCAAGCGGCCGGTTCGGCCAGGGGGTTGGTCGCGGCTTCCGGATGGCCGGCATCGGCTTGCAACGGCGTCGTGTACGCAGTGGCTTCGCGACGTATGGCCAGCGAGAGCAGTTCGGGCCGCGCGTAGTGCCCGACCGAATCCATCATGCGTTTGCGCTTGGCGATCAGCGCCATGTCCAGGTCGGCGACCACCAGTCCTTCGCCTTCGGTCAGCGGCTCTGCGAGGTACTTGCCTTCGGGCGAGACGATGGCGCTGTGGCAGCCGCCGCGCAGCGCGCCCTGCAGCTTCTCGTCGGGGGTGATGCTTCGGATCTGCTCGTCGCTCAGCCAGCCGGTGGCGTTGACGACGAAGCAGCCCGACTCCAGCGCATGGTGGCGGATGGTCACCGCCATCTGGTCGGCGAAGATCGGCCCGACCAGCGAGCCGGGGAACTGCGCGCAGTGGATCTCTTCGTGGTCGGCCATCAGCGCGTAGCGCGCCAGCGGGTTGTAGTGTTCCCAGCAGGCCAGCGCACCCACGCGGCCGACGCGGGTCTGCACGGCGACCAGGCCCGAGCCATCGCCCTGGCCCCACACCATGCGTTCGTGATAGGTGGGGGTGATCTTGCGGCGCTTCAGCAGCAGCCTGCCGTCGGCGTCGAAGATCAGCTGGCTGTTGTAGAGGCTGCCATGGTCGCGCTCGTTGACGCCGAGCACCACCACCATGCCCAGTTCGCGCGCCGCCGCGGCAACCGCATCGGTCAGCGGGCCGGGCACGCTGGGGGCCCGCTCCATCAGCAGCAGATGCGGCGCGCCCTGCAGCACCGGTGGCAGCACGAAGCTGAAATAGGGGTAGTAGGGAACGAAGGTCTCGGGGAAGACGATCAGCTCGACACCGCGTCGCGCGGCGTCGCGCATCGTCTCCAGCACGCGGGCCAGCGTGCCCTCTGCGGAGTTCAGGTCCGGCGCGATCTGCGCCGCGGCGACGCGCACCATGGCCTACAGCGTCCAGGTGTCGAGGATGAACGCGCCCTGCTTGCGATGCAGCAGCACGATGTCCAGCACATCCAGCGGGTTGATCGGGCGGATGCCTTCGATCAGCGCGCCTTCGCCGTGGCCGTACAGCGCCTGCAGCGCGAAGCGGCAGGCGTAGACCTTGCCACCTTCGGCGATGAACTTGGTGATCTGCTCATTGAAGTTCTGGTGGCCCGGAAAGGCCGAGTCACCCAGCTTCGGAAAGCCGCGCTTCACGCCCAGCGTGACGCCCGGGCCGTACAGCAGGATCGAGGTCTCGAAGCCCTTGCGCTGCAGACGCGTGGCCTGCAGCAGGTTGACGAAACCGATAGAGCCTTCGAAGGCGACAGTGTGGAAGGTGACGAGGGCCTTCTCGCCGGGTTCGGCCTTGACGTCCTCGAAGACCTTCTCTTCGTAGTCGACCAGGAAGTCGCCCTTTTGGGCTGCGGGGTGTGTGACCTTGGGCATGGCAATCCTCGTGAGTTGGAAAGACGGGCGGCCGGTGAGTGGCTCGCCAGACAACCATTGCGAGGGATGTGCCGGGGCGGTCCGAAGCCATGCAACCAAGGTCCGATCAAACCTGCGGGCAAGGTCGTACAGCGACGAAGAAGGCCACGTCGACACGGGGGAATCAGCCGTGCCCGCGGTTGGCCTTCCGATCCAATCAAGGCACCCAATCAAAGGAACGCCGGCACCAACCCGATGCACGTTTCGCCTCACGGTGCGGACCGCGACTTGCTACCCTTCCCAGCATAATTGAGGTCACCCAGTGAGGTTTTCGCATTGGAGAAGACAGCTGCGAGAGCTTGCTCTCCCGGCTTACCAACTCATTCCGGATCTGATCTCCGAGGACCTTCAGCAGGGGCGCCTGGCTCCGCGCGAACGTCTGCCCCCCCTGCGGACGCTGGCCCAGGACCTCGGACTCGACTACACGACCGTGGTGCGCGGAATCGCCCTGGCGCGCGAGCGTGGGCTGGTAGCCTCGCGGCCCGGGTTGGGAACCTTCACCCGTGGTTCGTTTATCGGCCTGCCACTGCGTGCAGGCACCGGCGCCGAGATGACCATGAACCAGCCGCCGGAACTCGAGGATCACCCAGCGATGCGCGCGTTGCAGGCTGCAGCCGCCGACTGCGTAGCCAGCGCTCCGATGATGGAACTGATGCGCTATCAGGACTTCGGCGGCGCTGCGCACCACCGCGAAGTGGCCGCTACCTGGTTGCAGCAGTGGTTGCCCGATGCTTCGGCAGATCGCCTGCTCATTGCGCCGGGCATCCACGCTGTCTTGCTCGCCCTGGTCTCGCTGCTCGTGCGGCCCGGCCGCAGTCTGGCCGTGGAGCGACTGACCTACCCGGGCATCGAGGCCATCGCATCGCAATTGGGTGTTGCATTGCATCCGCTGGACATGGACGAGGGCGGGTTGCGACCCGATGCCTTCGAGCAGGCCTGCAAGACTGCCTCGATAGGGGCGCTGCACGTGTGCCCCAACCTGCAGAACCCGACCACGGCGACTCTGTCGATCCGGCGCCGCGAGCAGATCGCCGACATCGCGCTGCGCCACAACGTGCCCATCATCGAGGACGATGCCTACGGCATGCTGCCGCTGGCGGTACCGCCAGCGATCGCCGAGTTCGCACCGGGGTTGACCTACTACGTCACCGGCATGTCCAAGTGGCTGGGTGCGGGCCTGCGCACCGCCTATCTCGTGTCGCCCGGATCAGCGGCCAACCAGCGGGCGGCAGGTGCGTTGCGCGCGATGACGGTGATGTCGTCGCCATGGACCAACGCCCTGGTGACGCGCTGGCTGGAGGACGGCCACGCGACGGCGGTGCTCGTTGCCTTGCGGGAGGAGTGCCTGGCGCGCAGTGCCCTGGCACTGTTGGAACTCCAGCCATTGGGCGCGAGCATGCCACCGCAGTCATTCCACCTTTGGTTGCCGCTGCCCTGTGCCCAGGGCCTGGAGTCGGGTCTGGCGGGGCGACTGCAGCAGATGGGCATCGCGGCAGTCGCCAGCAGCGCCTTCTCGACGGATCGTGATCCGCCCGCCGCACTGCGTGTCTGCCTGGGTGGCGCGCTCACGCGTGAGGACTGCGGACGGGCCGTGCAAGCCGTCGTGCAGGCGATTTCCACCGAGCGTCCGTAGGCGTGGCGCGAGTCCTTGCCAGACCGGGCGGCCCACCGTGCGGCGCCGTCAGCGCGCCATGGCGCGCCATACCTCGAACAAGGCGCTGCCAGCAAGCAGCGTCGGCGCGAGCGCGGCGAAGAGGCGTACGACACGGTCAAAGACGGGGCCAGCATCGCGTGAGCGGAGATAGCCCCTCACCAGCAAGTGCCCCTTGAGGGCGCATATCGCGGCGATAGCCAACGCTGCCGTCAGCCGCGCCGGCAGATGCGCCCCATGAATGGACACCGCGGCACTGAACAAGGTCAGCGCGACGAGGGCCAGCCAGGTCACCGTGGCCGGGTCGGCAAAAGGCGGGGGTTCGACCGACGGATGCCCCGAGCGCGTTGCGTTCGAGGCCTCGGCTTGCGGTGGCTTGAGGTCAGGCATAGGCATAGAAGAGGCCAAACAGCATCAGCCATACGAGATCGGTGGCGTGCCAGTAGGTTGCAAGCGAATGCAGGCCTCGGTGATCTGCCGTGCTGTAGCCGCCGGCGGCCAGTCGGGCGGTGCACCAGCCCATGCCCAGCAATCCCCAACTGGGGGCATGCCGAGATACGGGTGGAAATCACACATAAGCGCAAAAGTCATATAGAACCGCCCTTTTATGCGCAACATGGTGCCGACTAGCTGAACAGGTTGACAGTACGCGCCGAGCACGAACTCCCGCAGAATCCTCCGCCAGTTCACGAGCTGAGGTGGCCAATGGCATCGGTTGAGAGGACCGCATATCCCCGTTTCCCGCACACGATCACGCTGAAGGATCTGCAGACCTCCTTCACCCCGACGGCTGAAGAGTTGCAGTGGGCCATGGACCTTTCGCGCAGCGAGGACCGCCGACTCGCCCTACTCGTGCAGTTCAAGTGTTTTCAGCACCTGCATTACTTCGTCGCGATCGATCTGATCCCTCCGGAGATCGTCCGGCATATCAGTGGCTGTCTGTCAATGCTGCCGCAGGATGCTATTAACTATGCCGACAGAAACACCTCGCTGTACCGGCACCATGCGGCGATTCGTAAGCTGCTGGGCGTTCATCAGTTCGTCGGTACCGCAGCAAAAAGGGAAGCAATCCAGATCGCGCTGGAGGCCAGCCAGATCGTCGACACGCGTACCGATGTCATCAACATCCTTGTCGACGAGCTGATCGAGCGCGGCTATGAGTTGCCTAGCTTCAGCAGCTTGGTCGTCATCGCCGAGCAAGTCCACGAAGCGGCACAGCAGACGCTGCACGAACGTGTCGGCCAGCGCCTGAGCCAGGAGCAACGCGAGTGGCTCGACCGTCTTGTCGAGAGCGACTTGGCAGCTCGTCAGACGCTCTACAACCGCATCAAGCGTTCGGCCAAGAAGGCATCACGCAAGCACCTCGATCTGCTGCTGGGCCAGCTGGATTGGCTCGAATCGCTGCCGGACTGCGACGCGCTGCTCGAGGGCACGCCAGAGCCGAAGCTGCGGCACATGGCCGATAACGCCGCCGTGCTCGATGCCAGCGAACTCAAGGACTATCGGCCAGCCAAGCGCCACGCGCTGGTCTTGGCCTTGATCCGGCGCATGCGCGTGCGCTGCCGTGACGACATCGCCGAGATGTTCATCAAGCGCATGAGCTTGATCCACAAGCACGCCCGCGAGGCACTCGAGAAGACGAAGTCGTTGCAACGCGAGATGAGCGAGAAGCTCGTGGCCACGCTCAGCGACGTTCTGGAGATCCTGAGCCAGAACCTCGACGACGCGTCGACCGGAAAGCGCGTGCGCGAGTTGCTGGCGCCACACGGCGATCTGAACGGGCTGCGAGAGGACTGTTCCGCGATTCGAGTCTGGAGTGGCAGCAACCATTTGCCGCTATTGTGGAAGCAATTCAGCAGTCATCGCGCCTCGATATTTCGCATGGCCAAGGCCCTCACCTTCGAACCGGCAACGCCTGACCGAAGGCTGCTCGATGCGCTCGAGATAGTGATCGCCAATGAGGGCAAGAAGTCGGAATGGATCGCCGAGGTCGTGGACCTGAGTTTCGCGTCAGAGCGCTGGCGCAAGTTGGTACAGCGCTCGCAGGGGCACGGCAATCCGACGAACCGGCGAATGCTGGAGGTGTGCGTGTTCAGTCATCTCAGCGCCGATCTCAAGAGCGGTGAGATCTGCATCGAGGGCGCTGAGTCGTTCTCAAACTACCGCAAGAAGCTGCTGCCCTGGGAGGACTGCGAGCGCGAACTGCAGGCGTACTGCGACCGGATTGGCATCCCTTCGACCGCCAATGGGCTCGTTGAGACGCTGCAGCGCTTGCTAACCGACACTGCCGGTGAGGTCGATGCCGCTTTTCCCGAGCTGCGCGAGGACGTGGCGATTGGCTCTCAGGGCGAGCCCATCCTCAAACGAGTGACAGCCAAAGAAGTACCGCCATCGGCGCTGGCGCTGCAGTCGGCGATCGAGACCCGGGTGCCGCATCGCAACCTGCTGGACGTACTCGCCAACATCGAGCATTGGACGGGCTTCACGCGGCACTTCGGGCCCCAGTCTGGCAACGATGCGAAGCTGCGAAATGCGCGTGAGCGTCAGTTGCTGACCGTGTTCGCCATGGGCTGCAACCTCGGACCCAACCAGGCGGCGCGGCATCTGTCCAACGGCGTGACGCCGCATCAGCTGTCCTTCGTGCACCGCAGGCACATGAGTCTCGACCAGCTTGACCAGGCCTGCCGCGATCTGGCCGAGCTGTACCTGCGACTCGAATTGCCAAAGCTCTGGGGCGATGGCAAGAAGGTCGCAGCCGACGGGACGCAGTACGACTTCTACGAGCAGAACCTGCTGGTCGGTCTGCACTTCCGATACCGACGCATGGGCGCCGTCGCTTACCGCCATGTGGCTGACAACTACATCGCCGTGTTCCGTCACTTCATCCCACCAGGCTTCCACGAAGCCGTCTACGTCATTGAGGGCTTGCTCAAAGCCGGGCTCAGTACGCAGGCAGATACCGTCTATTCCGACACCCATGGCCAGTCTGAGACCGTTTTTGCGTTCACCCACCTGATGGGCATACAGTTGATGCCGCGGATCCGCAACTGGAAGGACCTCAAGTTCTATCGCCCCGACAAGGCCACGCACTTCAAGCATATCGACCGACTTTTCACCGACACGGTCAATTGGGAGCTGATCCGCGAGAACTGGCAGGAGTTGATGCAGGTGGCGATCTCAATCAAGGCTGGCCGCATTGCGTCGCCGACCTTGTTGCGCAAGCTCAGCAACGAGGGCCGACACAACCGCCTCTTCGCCGCGGCGCGCGAGCTCGGCCGCGTGTTGCGCACCGCTTACCTGCTCAAATGGATCGCCAGCAAGGAAATGCGTCAGGAGATCACTGGCACCACCAATAAGATCGAGTCATATCACGCCTTTACGAAGTGGCTCGATTTCGGCGGTGACGTGATCGCTGAGAACGATCCGACCGAGCAGCAGAAGCGCCTGCGCTACATAGACCTGGTCGCTTCGTCGGTGATCCTTCAGAACACGGTTGACATGATGAAGGTGGTTCAGGACCTGTATTACAAGGGCGAGCCGATCGACGTCGGCGACCTGGCCTACTTGAGTCCTTACATGACCAGCGCGATCAAGCGCTTCGGCAACTACCATCTCGACCTGAAGCGGCCGCCCGAGGCCTGGGTCCGGGAGACGATGTTCCGCGAAGCGGCCAAGCAATCGCGGCAGGCGCGCAACGCCGCTCCCGATGTTGCTGTCAACAACGCAAAGCCATCATGAGCCAGTACACAGTCGCCACGCCCTACGGCCTGATGGACCGGGCCGCGCTACAGGAAGCCCAGCAGAGCTTCGATACGAACGTGCTTCTGCGCATGGTCGACGAACTCGATCGGCTCACGATCGGCGTGCGCGAGCAAGGTGGCCTGCGCGATCAGCTGTTGCAGTTGCATCGGCTCGCACATACGGTCATCAATGGCGCTGGGCTCGCTGGCAGCAGCGCCGAGACGCTGCCGGAGCTTGCAGCCGACATACTCATGGAGGTCCGCGAGACTGTGTCGACGCTGCGCGCCTGGCTGGAGCCGCTCGAGGCATTGCAGGCGCTCGCAGCAACCGACTAGACCAGCGGAGGACAGGCGTATCGAAGGCCCCTGTCACCACTGCAGCGTCGACGTCTCACCTGCGCTATTCGACTACGGCCTTGGACATTTACCGTACGGGCTCATACCGTGCCAGCGCCTTCTCAAACTTGGCCTTCATCGAATCCTGCGGCTTGTCGATATAGCGCAGAGCTGAGCTGACGTCCCGCCAGCCGACATGCTCCATTAGATCCTTGATGTCCCAGCCATTGGCGCTAGCCCAGCCGGCGAAGCCACGGCGCAATGAGTGACTGGAGTAGCTTTGGGCCTCCGTCACTCCGGCCTCAGCCAGGATTTTCCTCAGCAACGGCAGCACCGACTGGCTCATCATGTGATCGCTGGAGACATTGCCCCAACGGTCAATAGCCGGGAAGGCCGGCCCTGACGTGAGCCCGCTGATTTCAAGCCAGTCAAGGTAGGCATCTACAGGGCAAAGGCGGGACAACGCTGGGCAGTGGAAGGCTCGGTCGTCGTCCTCATCGGTGGTCTTGGTGCGACCGGGCCGACAGGTCAACCCCTTCCCTCGCTCAGCAACGACCTCTTCGATGCGCATGTTGGCCAGCTCGTCAGCTCTGAATGCGCGCCAGAACCCCAGCAGGAGCAAGGCGCGGTCGCGGCAGCGCCTCAGCACATCCGCTCGTTTTCCCCTCTCAAGCGCAGCCTCTTTGTCCTTGGAAAGCCATGCGATGACATCTTCAAGGACATCCAGTTGCAGTGGACGGGCGCGGCGCTGGGCGGTCGCATGTTTTGCCCGAATGCCTCGCAGTACCTTGAGCACCAGGGGTGAGCGAGTTGGGTCAGCGAATCCGTGGTCAGCGTGCCATCTTGCCAAAGCCGCGAGATGCAGGCGGAGTGTGCTGACGCGGTAGCTCGTCGCATGCTCGACGAGGTAGCGCGCCACGGTGTCGACCGTTGCGGGCAAAAGACCATGCCATTCAATCTCGAAATGGCGAATCGCAGAGGCGTAGGCCTTGACCGTGTTCTCACGGTCAGCTGCCCGGATGTAGAACTGAAGTTCGGCGGTCATTGGGCGTCTACTGAATGGCCGTAGCGGGCGATGAGTGCTTTAGCCTACTTCTTCCAAGACGGGCATTTGCCGTTCTTGTCTCGCGGCCCACTAGGCCCACCGCGGGACCCGCATTCAGAGCTACCGCCCCGCCCTGAGCCGCCTTTGCGGTGACCTGAGCCGCGACGCCCAGAACGGCTGCCCCGAGCCTCGGCTTCGAAAGCTATTGCCAAACCGGCGGCAGCCAAACTCAGAACGAAGCCTCTGCGTGAACTGCTTTCCATGTGCACCTCTTAGCCTGCATGGGTCAGCAGCCTAACAGCCTGTCACCGACAGTTCGCACATTCTCTGGCTTGATCTGCTTTCAAAAGCCCGTGGTGGATATTTGTGCCCTTGGGCCATAGGAGGCCAAACTGCGAACCGCCTGGCGCACTCGCACCGACAAGAGACGCCCTTCGTAAAGGCCGCGTGGCCGTAACGAGAGAATGATTCCGCCACCAGTAAGGCAGAAATACAGGCGCTGGCCAGGCCTGAGATCGGCGAAGCTCGGTGGCAGTGCCACCTTGCCACCACGCCCTACGAAGCTGAAGGACCATTCGCCCTGCGTCGATCGCGACGCCTTGCTTCGCACCGTCCGTCCGCCTTCCGAACCACGTGCTTTGATGGGTCCGACCGCTTTCTGTTTAGGAGTAGTCATAGCCCAGTGCGCTTCGGACGTAGCCGGCAACAGCCGAGGAAACTGCTGGATCACCTCGACGCAGCACCGCAATTGGCGGAAGGCCTGCAAACAGGGGCGCTGAATTCGGTCCCCGCAGCCAGCGCTTGGTGAAGGATGGGTCGTTTGCAAATAGCTGGAGATCCGTGTGAGTTCGAGATAGCGCTGCAAGGCAGTCCCGAGCGGCTTCGGATTCCGGCCTGGAGAGTGCCTCGAGCGACTCATCTGGGGCCAGCCCCAGCAAATCCGACACCTCTGCAGGAGTCAGTTCCCAGTCTGGAATGACATGGTCACGGAAGTACTCGAGTGGTGTCATTTTGGTTCTACTCAGCTGGATATACGGCATATGAGCCGTGGTCAGTAATTCTATGGGCGGCGATTCTCTGCCGCCGTGAAACCCAGTGCTCCATCAATTGCTCCGCCGGCCAAACGCTCAACTTCGTTCGATCCCGACGTCGCTGCCGCCATGGGCCAAGTGATTCGGGCGACGCGGGAGGCGCTGGGGCATTCTCAGGATGGCTTTGCGCTCTTGGCGGGCGTCGATCGCTCCTATTACGGCAAGCTGGAGCGCGGTGAACGCCAGCCCACGGTCGGTCTGCTCTTGCGAGTTGCCAAAGCACTGGGCGTTTCGGGCTCGGCCTTGCTGGCCGAAGCTGAAGCCCTCTTGGCCGCTCCGCCCAAACGCCGGCGATCATCAATTCGTTGATCCTCGATGCCGGCCGGCGACGCCGTTCTGGCGCTGCACATGCGAAGTTGGATTCTCAAGCTGGCTCTTGAGTTGCTCCAGGAAGCTCAGAAAGTCCACGTCCATGGCCTTCAGCCAGGCCCAAAGCTCGACGACGTCCAGGCGGCGTTCTCCTGATTCCACCCTACTGACAACGGCCTGAGACCGGCCCAATCGAGCGGCCAGATCGGCTTGCCGCAAACGGCGGGACTGCCGCGTTCTGCGCAGCAGGTTGAGTAGTGCGTCGTTGGACCGGCTGTGGAGGGACTTGTGCATCGTTGACCTTCGGCGGCACCGTAGGCCCAGCGCGTAAATATCCAGAAAGCGCATCTATTGACTGCGCGTTCGCGTCGTGAATAGCGCGAAGGTTGTCCAGCATCTGTTGGCTGGGCAGAATTTTGACGGCATATGAGCCGTGTCCACCTATCTACTGTCCTAGCCGCCACGCGCTTAGCGGCCTGCATCATCCGGTTGTGCGCACCGTGGTGACCCTCATGAGGGAGCTGTGGCGTCCCAAGGACCATGCGCCCGAGAGCCACCAGGGCGGCCCATTGTGGGCATTGCTAGCTCGAATCTCCAGCAGGCCATGGCTTGCTCTGGAGGTCTACAACGGTCGTACGGTGGAATCCATCCACACGAGCGCCCCTCAAGATGTCGTGAGCTGGGCCCGAGTTGTGGGGCGGAGGCAGTTCCGCAAGGTCACGATGCTGATTCCAGATCAACAGGTGGCCGGCAGGTGGGTTCAGGTAGCCATCATCGCTATCTGGCAGACCGGGAGAGCTGAAGCGGCAGCCGCCCTCTACTTCGTAGACACGGACGGTTCGGCCTGGCAGCCATCAGGGCTGCGCTGCGCGCTTCCACCACAGGTCGAGTTGACCAGTCTTTGGGGGCATGCAGAAACCAGTGGCCGGTAGCGAGTGCACACCGCTCGCTGATCGGTGCTGCTCCGACTGACGTCACGTCGCGGGGCTACTGTCAGATCATTAGTGCATGCGGCAATCCACTGCAGCGCAAAGACGATTCAAGACGTGAGAATTGCGAAACAAAAGATTCCATCACCGGAACAAGTCAGGGATACACTGCAACACTGACTATTGAGCTGCGACGTGGAACATCTATCTGAAGTCCTCAAGATCCTCGACGGTGCACTGAGGGCCAACGCAAGTATGGCCGCAAGCTACGCGGGGCTCCTCGCGGACAAACTCGAGGGCGCCGGGGATCGCACCCAGGCTCGCCTCATTCGCGATCGATTGGCACGTGCGCCGCAAGCTTTGGTAGCCGCTCAAGATGGAGCCAGAGGAGTCAGCTTTACCAATCTCCCAGTGGACGGCGAGAGCAAGCTGCACACGGTTGATGTGAGTCGTCCGGAGCAGCAGGACCTGCACCTGGTGCTGCCGTCTGCCTTACGGGCCAGGTTGGATGACTTCCTTGCCGGCGTTCGTCACCACGATGAATTGGTTCGCGCAGGTGCTGCGCTGCCCAACCGGCTGCTTGTTTACGGCGCCCCCGGCACAGGCAAGACGCAGTTAGCCAGATGGACTGCTGCGCAGCTGAACCTGCCGCTGTTGACGGTGCGCTGCGATACGCTGGTCAGCAGCTTGTTGGGACAGACCAGTCGCAATCTACGGCGGGTATTTGAGTACGCACAACAGGCGCCTTGCGCGCTCTTTCTTGACGAGTTTGACGCCTTGGCCGGCGCCAGAGGTAATGAGCGAGACGTTGGGGAACTGCAGCGAGTCGTCATCGCGCTACTTCAGAACATTGACGCGCTCCCAAGCTCCGCCATCCTGATTGCAGCGACGAATCATGAGCAGTTGCTGGATCCCGCGGTCTGGAGGCGGTTCAGCTTCAGACTTGCCATGCCGCTTCCGGCGCTGGAAGCCCGCCGGCAGATGTGGGCAAATTTTCTGCTCGCCATGGCACCGTCTGATGCCGAGCTCGACGAATTGGCGCAGGCATCCGAAGGGGCGTCCGGTGCATTGATCGAGCAAGTTTGCTTGGATGCAAAGCGCGACGCCGTCTTAGGGCGTCAACAGGTGGTGAATGCTGATGCGGCCTTCAGGCGCCTGGGCTTGGCACTTGCTGCAGTTCAAGGTCAGCGGCTGAATTCACTGGAAGATGAGATCCGCTGGCTTCGCGCCTGGTATCCCACACGATTTACGCTGCGCACGCTGGCGCAGCTGTACAGCATTTCAACGCGCCAAATCACAAACACTATCAGGGAGAAGATAGATGGCCACCAACAGGCTGAGTCCAGCAAGAAGAGGACCCCATCGACTTGAGCCGAGTACTGACAAGCCGATCCGGCGCATTCTTTTCGAGGGCGCAGACCTGAGCGGTGTCCCTCCTGGTGGGGATGGCCCCACTGAATTCGTTCCGGTTGATGCAGCCTATCGGGCCCGAATGCTGGAATCATTTGGGTTGGCCGTCACAGCATTGACGGACGAGGTCAGCAGTTCTTCGCATGGTGTTTGCACGCTGGTCTTCAAGCTGCGATCGAATGCCATTGCAAAGAGCCATCGGCCCATGCAACTGGTGGATGAAGCCAACCTGTTGCCAGCAGGGCATGAGTGTGTCGAAGAAATGCTGGTCGCAGCGCACTCCGGTAGCGTCGCATCTTTCAGCCATGTGGTGCAGCATCGGGATATCCGCGTCATTCGCGCCAACCTCAGCGCCATTGAGGCCATCGAGCCTTGGGGTGCGGCGCGACGGCTGCCTGAGGGCGTCCATGCTCTTCGACAGCAAGGTCGGGCCTTGGTTCGGCTGTTCCGCTATGCCAACGCGACAGCCACGAGCTACGTGGAGCAAGCCGTCCTGGATACGCTGAGGCAATGGGGGCTCAAGCCAAGCAAGTTCGAGGGCGATGCCTTTGGGTGGTCCATCTTCAGGCTCAAAGACTTGCAAGAACTTCCAGTCGGCCTGCTAGAGAAACTCAGTTCGCTGGCGGGCATTCGGCGAATCCGGCCAGAACCCATGGCCAGCCCTCTTGGGCCTGGTGTGGCTGCTGGAAGCGGCAACAACGGTTGGACCCCAGCGGCGATCGGAATCCCCAGATCCAGTTTGCCGACGGTCGGTGTTTTTGACACCGGCGTGAGCAGTGGCGCGCAACAACTCCAGCCCTGGATTCGCAGCCAGGACCCCTATCTGCTACCTCTGGACACAGACTACCAGCATGGGACCCACGTTGCGTCGCTGATCGCCGGAGCCAAAACCCTGAACGGAGACCACCCGGAGCTGCCTCCCTACGGCGCCTTTGTCCACGATGTCTGTGGCTTGGAGGTAGGCGCGGCCCACGTGGGTGACCTGATTGAACGACTGAAGGAAGCGATCCCGAAAGCACCGACGGTCAAAATCTGGAATCTGTCGCTGGGCGTTCCCGCTCCCTGTGATGAGCAGACCTTCAGCGAATTCGCGATGGCGCTGGATCAGTTGAGCGACCAGTACGGAGTGCTGTTCGTGGTCGCTGCGGGCAATTATATGGATCTGCCTCGACGCAGTTGGCCCCCCGCTACCGGATTGACGGATCGAATCGGCAGTCCAGCGGAAGCTACCCGTGTGCTGACGGTGGGATCCATGTGTCACACCGCAGGACCATTCTCCTTGAACGCAGCAGGCGAACCCGCCGCCTATTCGCGACGGGGTCCGGGCCCGGTGTTCACGCCGAAGCCAGACATCGTCCATGCAGGTGGCAATGTGCATGCCCCGTGGAACCCGGGTATGTCTAGCCTGGCGGTTGTGACCGCCGATAACTCCATTGGTTTGAGCTTTGGCACCAGCTTTGCCGCGCCAGTTGCGGCGTCAATGGCTGCACATGTATGGCAGGCGCTTGAAGGTCAGGCCCACCCGCCGAATCCCGCCCTGGTCAAAGCACTGATGATCCACGCGGCACAGCTGTCTTCTCCAGCCTATTCACCGGAAGAGCGGCGCTACCTCGGCGCGGGTTTGCCGTTGGACGTCATGGACTGCTTGTTTGATTCGCCTGACAGCCTCACATTGCTGTTCGAAGCGAACTTGGTACCTGGCATGAAATGGCGAAAGGCGCCTTATCCGATTCCCACTTCGTTAATGCGCGATGGCAAGCTTCGCGCCGAGGTCATCATGACGTGCACCTATGCACCGCCCTTGGATTCAAGCGCAGGGGCCGAGTACGTCCGGGCCAACGTCGAATTGAGCTTTGGCGTCCTCAAGGACAACAAGATTTCGAGCAAAGTTCCCATGGTGGGGGAGGACTACACCGACGGGTATGAGGCTGCGCAGGTTGAGCATGGTGGGAAGTGGGCACCGGTCAAGGTGCACAGAAAGGTCTTCCCGTCCGGTGTCGGCGGAGACAGCTGGGCCCTGCAGGCCCGCCCCTACCTTAGGGCCTTTGAACCTGCCCTCACACAGCCTATTCGGGCCTACATTCTTTGCACTTTGCGAAGTCTGGAGGGTGACTTGGCCGTGCATGAGGATGGCGTTCGCGCGTTGGCCGCCTGCAACTGGGCCAACGTCTCGCTGCCACTGCGTATTCCTGTCCGCTCGTCATGACGTGCCGCTCGGGCTAAGGGCCATGCCCATGCCCATGATGCAAATCCGGCACATGCGCATGGTGATGGCGCAGAGGCTCATGCCGGTGCCAATGGCTGTGCGCTCCGACCGGCATCGGGTTGTGCACATGGTCATGGTGGCCGTCGTCATGGCTGTGGGCATGCTCGTGCTCCAGCGCCTCGTGCTCGTGTTCGTGGGCGTGAGACTCGGCCAGATGCACGACCACGCCGGCGAGCATCAGGAGACCTCCTAAGGCCAGGCCCCAACTGCCGGAGCGGTCACCCAGCAAGAAAGCCAAGGCAGCCCCAATGAACGGCGCGAAGGCGAACACCGACCCGGTCCGCGCTGCCCCGAAAGCGCGCTGGGCCAGCAGGTAGAAACGCAGGCTCAGGCCATAGCCCGTCGCGCCAACGGCCAGCAGACCCAGGCCTGCACCAACGCCGGGCCAAGGCTCGTGAGCCAACACGGCGAGGCCCGCCGTCAGGGAACTGCCCAGCACGGCCTTGGCCATGACGACCTGGCCCGGATCGCGATCCGAGAGCGGCCGCGACAGGCTGTTGTCCATGCCCCAGGCTGCGGTGGCGGCCATCACCGCCAGCAGGCCCCACATCTGGCTGTCGCCGCTCTGGCGCTGATCCAGCACCAAGGCGGCGCCCCCGGCCAGCAAGAGCACCACGGCCGTCCAGACGCGGCGGTCCATGGTCTCGCCGTAGAAGCGCCAGGCCAGCACGGCGGTGAACAAGGCCTCGAGAGTCAGCATCAGTGCAGCCCCGGTGCCGCTGGTGCGTTGCAAGCCCCAGGCGAGGGCGACCGGGCCGACGACGGCGCCGAAGCTCGCCACCGCGAGGAGCCGAGGCCCATCGGTGCGCAGCAGGCGCGCCTCCTTCTCGACCGGTTGGCGCAGCAGGCCGCCCACCATCGCGGCGCCGATGTACAGCAAGGCGGCCGTGGTGAAGGGCCCCAGGCCCTGGCCGAACTTCTGGACCAGGGGCGTGCTGATGCCGAACAGGGCCGCCGCCAGCAAGGCCAGCAGCCCGCCCTTGAGGGCCGGGAGATTGGACGCGCGGACCATCAGAACCTCCTTTCACGGTGAATCGCACTATCGCGGTCTTGCCTACTGCCATGGAGCAGCATTAGCTTTACGGCGATGCCCTTGGACGTCATGGGCTTGGATTTGGCCGCGAGATAAATCGCTGCGCTGACAGCCTCGGGCAGGATCTCCGAATACACGTCACTGACCACTTGCACGAAGCCGCCGTGCTGGGGCTTGCCGTGGCCATGGGCCATGGCGGATTGCAGGCACAGTTCCCCCAGGGGCAAGGCAGCGATCAGGATCTGGATCGGTTGCTTCAGCTTCACCCTCTCTATGGATAGTGACAAGTATTTGCGCATCGAATGGCTGGTCTGCAGTGCCAACTCTTTCTCAGGCGACCATGGCTATTCCTAAAATGACCTTCGGGATCTGCATCCCCCTGGTAGGATGTTCATTGTGCCGCACGAACATGTCCACAACAGCCATCCACAAGTCATCAAGCGCCTCCGGCGAGCAGGTGGCCACCTGAATAGTGTTGTTGGTTTGATCGAGGCGCATCGGCCCTGTGCGGAGATCGTCCAGCAGCTCCATGCGGTTGAACGGGCGATCAATGCAGCGAAGCGGGCGTTGATCCATGACCATTTTGATCATTGCCTCAATGACGCAGTCAAGCACCATCCACAGCCTGTGCAAGAGGCAGTGGATGAGTTCAGGGAACTGAGCAAGTACCTTTGAGCATTTTGAGCACATCCACCATCCACCATAGTGCAGGCTCAAGCGGCGGGTATGTCCTGCAGCCGCGAGGCTTGGCCTGGGCGTTGCGCTGGCTGTTGATCATGCTGCTCGTTTTTGACCAAGTCAGTGCGCCGTTTCATCGTCACCATCACGACTTTGGGATCGATGCTGAGCTTGGGCTCGCCGTCTCACATGCGCTTGACCAACAGGCAGGGGCGCCTGCCTTTGAATCGCATGACGACGATGACCATGAGGGACAACTAGGTCATGCGGCCACGGCACTGCGTTCGCAGGGCTCATCAGAACTAGCGGGCAATTCAGGGGCTGCGGATGCATTGATCGGCCCGGCAGTGTTCGCCGTGGTGTTCCCGGCCGTCGACGTAGACAGCCCCATCCCAAGTTGGCCCGAACGTGGGCCTCCACGCTTCGCCTCATTTAAGAGCCTGCCACCAGCAGGCCGCGCCCCTCCGCTCCACGTCTGAAAAGCCACAAGCCGCTTTTCCCAGGCGCGTCGTCGTACGCGTCCAGTCCGTGGAGTTCACATGTCATCGCTCTTTCCCCTTTGCGCGCCCGTGCAGAGGCGTCGCGGTGCTGGCCTTGCCAGTTCCTGTGCCGCTTTCTCGCGACCGATTTTGGCCCTGCCCGCGCTCACCTTCGCGTTTTTAAGCCCTCTGGTGCAGGCCGCCGACGCGCCAACCTTTGGCGTGCTGCTACAGCAGTCGCTAGCCCGCGCTCCCGCCCTTCTGGAGCAGCAAGCCAACGCTGAGGCCGCTCGCCTTGACGCGGCACAAAGCCGCCAATGGCTGAATCCGCGGGTCGACGCCCTGGCTGAAGACCTGAGCGCACCCAGCAACGGCGGTCAGAGTCCCCGCCAAATCACCTATTCGATCAGCCAGCCGCTGGAACTCGGCGGCAAGCGAGCGGCCCGCATTGCCGCCGCCGACCGCGATTTCGACGTCGCCGAGGCCAGGCGACGCGAGGCCGAGGTGCAATGGGCGTCCAGATTGGCCGTGGCCTACGGGGCCGTCGAGGCAGCGCAAGCCCGGCAGTGCTTGGCTGGCGATGAACTCTCCCGCGCAGGTGACGACTTACGCGCGGCTCGGGCTCAAGTCGAGGCCGGCAAGGAAGCCCCTGTGCGTGTCGCCCATGCCGAAGCGGGGCTCGCTGCCGCGCGTGGTGCGGAGCGTGTTGCCGCAGCCGACTTGACGCTGGCCCTGGAGGAGCTTTCCGCACTCGTTGGTGCGCAGGAGCGCTTCACCGGTATCAGCGGCTCGCTGTTCAGTATCACCACTGACCGTGGAATGGCAGCCGACGAGTCACCAACGCTGCGGGTGGCTCAGTCTGAGAGGGAAGCTTCCGGGGCGCGCCTAAAGGTCGAGCAGTTGCGCTGGATTCCCGACCTCAGCGTGACCGCTGGTGTGAGGCGCTACGCCTGGACCTCGCAGAACGGCTACCTCGTCGGCCTGTCTGCGTCCGTTCCCTTGTTCGACCGCAATAGCGACGCGGTCGCTGCCGCACGCCAACGAGTGCAGGCGGCAGATGCGCGCGTGCTTGCCGCCCGGCTGGATGCCGCCGCAGCACGACGCGCTGCGCAAGCCCAGTTGCTGGCCGCCGAAGGCCAACTGGAAGCAGCCCTCGAAGGCGAGCGAGCCTCCGCCGAAGGTTATCGACTAGGCCGCTTGGGCTACGAAGCCGGCAAGACCTCACTGGTCGAGCTGCTGTTCGCGCGACGCGCCTGGGCAGAGGCCCAACGTTCCACCATCGACGCGCGCCAGGCGCGCGTCCGCTCCCTGGCTGCGCTGGCGCAGGCCGAGGGCCGTCTCGCATTCGGAGAATCCCAATGACAAGCCCATTCAAGCCCGCCCCGCTCCTGATCGTTGCCGCCATTGCTGGCGCCCTGGGCTATGTCGCAGCGAGCCGCAACGCCAGCAGCGATGCCAAGTCAGCCGAGCTTCCCGCCAAGGCCGCAACCGCCGCCAGCTCGGCCAAGGGAGAAGCCTCTGAGCTGAAGATCCCGGCGGAGTACGTCAAGGCTGCCGACATCGGCGTCGAGGCTGCTGCAGCGTCTGACGTGCGCAGCGAACTGCTGCTGCCTGCCGTCGTCTCTGCGGCGCCGGGCGCGGAAGCCGCGGTGGTGAGCCACGCCAATGGCACGATGGTCCGTCTCATGCGCCGGCTCGGCGACACTGTGGCAGCCGGAGAGGTGCTGGCCAGCATCGAAAGCCTGGAGGCCGCCACGATAGTGAGCGACCGTCGCGTCGCTCAGGCCAAGGTTGACCTGGCCCGCAAGACGTTGACTCGCGAGAAGGGTCTGTTCGACCAGGGTGTCACGCCCCGCCAGGCACTGGAAGCCGCGCAGGCCGACCTTGATGTTGCCGAGGCCGAGGCCCAGCGCGCGTCCGCCGTGGCCGGTGCGGCGCATGTCGGCAAGGACGGCCGCACGCTGAACCTGGTGTCGCCCATCGCCGGCCGGATCACGGCCAGCACCGCCCTGGTAGGCGCACGTGTCGCCCCGGACGTCGAGGTGTTCCGCGTCTCCATGCCGGGCGCGGTGCAGATCGAAGCCTCGCTGACGGCGGACGACTTACGCCGCGTGGCCATTGGTGATGCCGCCACGGTGCTGTCCCGTTCCGGCCAGCCGGTGCCGGCCACCGTGCGGGGCCTTACGCCGGGCGTCAATGCCTCCACCCGGACCGCCACGGTCGTGCTGGTACCCAACGCCGGCCCGGGCGCGCAGGCGCTGCTCGCCGGTGAGGGTGTGCAGGTTCGGCTGCAGGTGCGCAAGGCTACCGGCCAGCCCGGGGTTGCTGTCCCGGAAGAGGCCGTGCAGAACATCGATGGCCGTGATGTGGTGTTCGTGCGCACGCCGGAGGGCTTCCGCGTGCAGCCGGTCTACATCGGCGTGCGCAGCGGCGGCCTGGCGCAGGTCGTCAACGGGCTGGAGGCCCGCCAACAGGTCGCGACCCGCAACGCTTTCCTGCTCAAGGCCGAGGCCAAGAAGAATGCGGGGGACGACGAATGATCCAGGCTCTATTGCAGGGCGTCGTGCGCGCCCGCTGGATGGTGATCTTCGTGACTCTTGCCGTAGCGGCCTGGGGGGCCTGGCAGCTCAACCTGCTGCCCATCGACGTCACCCCCGACATTACGAACAAGCAGGTGCAGATCAACACCGTCGTGCCGGCCCTTACGCCGGTGGAGGTGGAAAAGCGAGTGACCTACCCCATAGAGACTGCGCTTGCGGGTCTCAATGGCGTAGAGAGCATGCGCTCGTTCTCGCGCAATGGCTTCAGCCAGGTGACGGTGATCTTCAAGGAGAGTGCCGACCTCTACTTCATGCGCCAGCAGGTGTCCGAGCGCCTCAACCAAGCCCGGCCCAGCCTGCCGGGCGGCGCTGATCCCGTGCTCGGGCCGGTCTCCACCGGTCTCGGTGAGGTGGTGCACTACAGCGTGGAGTTCAAGCACCCAGGTGGCAGGGGGGCGCCCGTGGCTGCCGAGGGCAAAAGTGGCTGGCAGAAAGACGGCAGCTTCGTGACTGACGACGGTGAACGCCTGCCTGACTCGGTGTCGCAGCTCGCCTATCTGCGCACCGTGCAGGACTGGATCGTGCGGCCGCAGCTGCGCATGACGCCAGGCGTGGCCGACATTGACTCGTTGGGCGGCTACGTGAAGCAATATGTCGTCGAGCCCGACATGACGCGCCTGGCGTCCTACGGCATCGACTGGAGTGAGTTGGGCACGGCACTGGAGAACGCCAATCTGTCCATCGGTGCCAACTACCTCCGCCGCTCCGGCGAGAACTACCTCGTGCGGGCCGACGGCCGCCTGCGCTCGGTCGACCAGATCACCAATACGGTCGTCGCCCAACGCAACGGCATCCCGATCACGGTGGGGCAGCTCGCGTCCGTCGCCATCGGCGGCGAGCTGCGCACCGGCGCGGCCAGCCGGGACGGCTATGAGACCGTGGTCGGCAGCGCGCTGATGCTGGTCGGCGCCAACAGTCGTACGGTGGCGCACGCCGTCGTCGTCAAGCTCGACGAGATCAAGAAGACCCTACCCGAAGGTGTCACGCTGGTGCCCACGCTGGACCGCTCGCAGCTCGTCGTGGCCACCATCAAGACGGTAATCAAGAACCTGACTGAAGGCGCCTTGCTGGTCGTCGCCATCCTGTTCGCGCTGCTGGGCAACTGGCGCGCGGCGGTCATCGCGGCGCTCGTCATCCCGCTATCGCTACTGGTCAGCGCCATCGGCATGAACAAGCTGGGCATATCGGGCAACCTGATGAGCCTCGGGGCGCTGGATTTCGGCCTCATCATCGACGGTGCGGTCATCGTGGTGGAGAACGCTTTACGGCGTCTCGCACACCGCCAGAGCCAGGAAGGGCGTCTGCTGAGCTTGAGCGAGCGGCTTGAAGAGGTGATGGCCTCGTCCAAGGAAATGATCAAGCCGACGGTCTACGGCCAGTTGGTCATCTTCCTCGTGTTCCTGCCTTGCCTGAGCTTCCAGGGTGTGGAGGGCAAGATGTTCTCGCCCATGGTCATTACGCTGATGCTGGCGTTGGCCTCGGCCTTCGTGCTGTCCATCACCTTCGTGCCGGCACTGATTGCGGTGTTGATGACCCGGCGCATCGATGAGCGTGAGGTGCGCGTCATCGAGGCCACCAAGAGCCGCTACCTGCCGCTGCTGCAGCGCGCGGTCGCCAACCCCTGGCCGTCCCTCTTGACCGCTGGCGTCATCCTCGCTGCGGGAGGCCTCACCTTCCGCCTTGTCGGCAAGGAATTCATGCCCACGCTTGACGAGCAAAACCTGAATCTGTCGTCGGTGCGCATCCCGTCCATGTCCATCGAAGACTCGGCGAAGCTGGACCTGCCCATCGAGCGCGCCCTGCTGACACTGCCTGAAGTCAAGACGGTGTACTCAAAGGCGGGCACGGCCAGCCTGGCCGCTGACCCCATGCCGCCCAACGCGTCCGACAACTACGTCATCCTCAAGCCCAAGGAGGATTGGCCGGAAGGCGTGAAGACTAAGGAGCAGGTCATCGAGCGCATCCGCGACAAGATGTCGGCCATCGTCGGCAACGCCTACGACGCCACGCAGCCGATCGAAATGCGGTTCAACGAGCTGATCGGCGGTGTGCGCAGCGACGTGGCCGTGAAGATCTACGGCGAGGACCTTGACCAGCTTGCGGCGACCGGGCAGCGTATTGCCGCTGTACTGCGCAAGATCCCCGGTGCGGTGGACACGCGCGTGGCACAGACCTCAGGCTTCCCGACCTTGGACATCGAGTTCGACCGTGTGGCGATCGCCCGCCATGGGTTGTCACTAAAGGACGTGGCCGACACTGTGTCCGCCGCGCTCGCGGGGCGGCCGTCGGGACAGATCTTCGAGGGTGACCGCCGTTTCGACCTGGTCGTACGGCTGCCAGGGGAACAGCGCAACAACTTGGACATGCTGCGCGCCCTTCCGGTGCACCTACCGGCCATCGAGGGCAAGCCACGTAGCACGGTGCCGTTGGGCGCGCTGGTGCAGTTCAAGTTTACGCAGGGGCTCAACGAGGTCAGCCGCGACAACGGCAAGCGCCGGCTGTACGTGGAGGCCAACGTCAGCGGCCGCGACCTGGGCAGCTTCGTGGCTGAGGCCTCCGAGCGCATCGACGCGGAGGTCAAGCTGCCAACGGGCTCGTGGATCGAATGGGGCGGTCAGTTCCAGAACCTGCAGGCCGCCACCCAGCGGCTAGCCATCATCATCCCGGCCTGCCTGCTTCTCATCAGCGCAGTGCTCTACCTCGCCATCGGCAGCGCCACGCTGACGGCAACCGTACTGGCCACCATCCCACTGGCGGTCGCAGGTGGCGTGTTCACGCTGGCGCTGCGTGGCATTCCGTTCTCGATCTCTGCGTCAGTGGGCTTCATTGCTGTGTCGGGCGTGGCGGTGCTCAACGGGCTGGTCATGATTTCGGCTATCCGCAAACGGCTAGAGGATGGGCTGTCGGTCGATCAGGCCGTCATCGAAGGCGCGATGGAGCGCGTGCGTCCGGTGCTGATGACGGCATTGGTTGCGTCACTGGGTTTCATTCCGATGGCGTTTGGCAGTGGGACGGGCGCGGAGGTGCAGCGCCCGCTGGCCACCGTCGTCATCGGCGGTCTGGTCACGGCGACGGTACTGACCTTGTTCGTGCTGCCAGCGCTGTGCGGTCTGGTCTTGCGACGCTCGCATGTGGTTGTGCCGGCGCAGGAGGCTGTACCGCAGGGTTGATCAGGCACGGGGAGGCACGCGCCTCCCTGCCTGACGCCCATCCCCTATTCGTATCTATCGCCTCCGGCTCTTCGCGCAGGTGAACGCGCGAGTCGGAACGGATCTTGATACCGTGGCCCTGGGGTTCTCGGGTTCGGTGCAAATCTCGCCAGCTCGTGGCTGCAGCCGACCAACGACCTACACGATATTGAGCATGACCTTCCCGAGCTCCAGCCGGAAGTCAAACAGTCCTGGCCACCGTCATTCACACGACTCAATGGTCGATGACATGCACAAGCGCAGGCCGCTGAAAACGTCCGGAACACATTGATCGACGCGCAGTAGAGAAGACCCCCGTGAAAGCGCAGAACCACACCGATCAGACGAGCGTCAACCGTGACTTCGGCAAGTTCTTGCTGTGGAGTCTTGTACCCCTGGCCGGGATGGCAAACCGACATTGGGACGACGTGGAATGCTCGCATTCGTGGCTGCGAGGGGATGACGAACAGCAGCGTCCGGCACGCAAACCCCGTCCACCCGAGGTTGGAAGCAGTGCTCCTCGGCTACACAAACAACACCTTCCCACAACTCACTCGATAACCATGATCAAGATAGCCCTTCCGCTCTTGGTGACTGCCGTTGCGCTCGCGAGCTTCTCGGCGCCCTCACTCGCGGCCGACAAGACTGACCTTCAGACAACGGCCGCTGCTGTGTTTGGAAGGCAGGCGGGCCAGTCTTTTGACCCGACGGCGGTGAAGCTCTCAGCCAGCGCGCCGAGGACCGACACGATGACTGTGACGTTGGCGCCAGGCAAAGGTGCTGAGCTCAAGGCCGTCACCGATACCGGTCAGAGCTTCATCTTCCACTGGACCGCCAGTGGCGATGTTGCCGTGGACATGCACGGCGACCTGCCGCAACGCAAGGACGAGTACACGAGCTACACCATCGGGGGCGCACAACGCGAAGGCTCGGGATTGTTCACAGCCAAGTTCGACAGCGCTCATGGCTGGTATTGGCACAACCGCGGTAAGACCCCGGTCACAGTTACCGTGACCGTGACGGGCTTTCACAAGCAGTTGATCCGCCCGGGTCATTGAGCATCGGAGGCTCGACATGGACGTGCTCAGCAACTGCACCTTCGCCCGTGCGGTCGCAGCAGCGATCGCGGTGCCCTGCGCCGCGTGCGCGACCCACACGCTGTACGACGGCGACCATCGCTATGAAGATGGGTGGCGCCACGGCATCGTGGAGGTGGTTGCGCCGGCTGCGGCGATCAAGCTGGATGGCGTGCAAGACTGTCGGGGCAGCGCATCCAGTGATCAGCGATTTGCCGTGATCTGGTATCGAAGCAACCACGTCATGCGAGGACTGATCCTGCCGCTGACCACCGGCCAAGATCCGAAAAGAGGCGCTTGGGTACTGGTGCGCCCCGGCACCTGCTCGCCCCCGGTAACAGGAAAGCCCTGACCTCAGCAGCGCGAGCCGGGAGCGGCCCCGCTGCAGCATTTGCAGGCGTCCGGCAACGATAGTGCGCCTATCTATATTGGCCGATTCAACTCTGCTCACCTTCATGTTTTCGCATCTCCGCCGAGAGTCCTTTTTGATCATTGCTGTTTTGGCTGCGATCGTTGCACTGCCTCTCGAGCATTCCTTCCTAGCCGCTGGCCGCGGCGTCTCGCTTGCTGCCGGGATCGCACTGATCACCGCTATCTTATTGGCGTCGGTACGTGTCGCCCACTATGCGGAGGAATTGGCGGAGCGCGTAGGGGAGCCTTACGGGACGATGATCCTGACGTTGAGCGCCGTTTTGGTGGAGGTCGTGATCCTTGCGATCATGATGAGCCATACGAGCTCGTCGACGCTAGTGCGCGACACCATTTACTCGGCCGTGATGCTCGACATCAATGCGCTGCTGGGCCTGTCGGCGCTGCTTGGCGGCCTCAAGCATGGTGAGCAGCCCTACAACGTCGATTCCGGAAATACATACATCGTGATGATCCTTACCGCGGTCGGCGTCTCAATGGTGCTGCCTGCCTTCATCCCGACCGAGCATTGGCGCACCTACTCGGTCTTCACGATCGTGATCATGGTGCTGCTCTACGGCTTGTTCCTGCGCTTGCAGACCGGCCGACACAGCTACTTCTTCAGCTACACCTACGCCCACCACGCGAAGCCTCGCCCAGCCGCAGGTCAGCCGGTGTCTAAAGAGTCGCTGGTGGCGCCTATAGCCTTTATGGCCGGCGGCGTCGTCGTGATCGGCGTCCTGGCCGAGGTGATGTCGGTGACGCTTGATGCCGGTCTGGCAGGTTCTGGCGTGCCACCAATTGTGGCGCCCCTGCTGGTCGCCACGATCTCGGCCAGTCCTGAGATCTTGACGGCGGTCCGCGCGGCATTGGCCAACCGCATGCAGCCGGTCGTCAACATTGCGCTGGGTGCCTCGCTGTCAACCGTGATTCTGACCATCCCCGTCATCGAAGCGCTGGCGCTGGCCACAGGCAAGCCGATCCACATGGCGCTGTCACCTGCGCAGACAGTGATGATGTTCCTAACGTTGATCGTTGCGACGGTGAATGTCCACGATGGGGAAACCAACGCTATTGAGGGCATGACTCACTTCGTGCTGTTCATGGCCTTCCTGATGCTGGCTTCATTCGGACTGTGACGGCGGGCGCTACCGGCTTCTAGCCTTGAACGGCTTTGCAGCGTCGGTGCGCACCTGGCGCTCGATAAGCGCCTATGAGCTCTTGCCATGCGGCCGCCAGCTAAATCGTAGAGGACCGCCGAGTACTGCTACAAAAAAAGCGCCGACAGTCCGGCACCTTCGTCTACCACCCACGGCGCCTTCCCGAAGCCCTGGGCGTGGAGGCGCCGGCCGAGTATCCGGACAGCACCGCGCTGCGCCGCGTGCTGATGCTGCCCTTCCGCTGAGGCGCGCGGCTACGGGCGAGGCGGCCACTGGTGCGTCTCTCCCTGGCAGGAGCGGCACCAGGCATACAGCGCGTCGTAGACCACCAGGCCGTGGCGCAACATCTCGTGGTCCTCGGTGAAGACGGCGGACAGGCCCAGCGAGATCGCATACAGGCCGGCCGACTGCGGCGCCAGGTCGAGACGCGAGGTGTCTGCACCGCGCACGATGGTGGCCAGCTGCTGCAAGGCGGGATCCCGCAGCGCGTACTTGCCCAGGAAGGCGTCGAAGCTGCACAGGTCTCCGACATGGCTCATCTCGACGCCCGGGATGTCGTAAGGGGTGGCGCCCAGGGCCTCGGCCTGCGTCAGCACCTGGGGTGTCGGCACGTAGAGAAACTCCGCCTCCGGGTCGATGAAGCGGGCGATCAGCCAGGGGCAGGCGATGCGGTCGATCTTGGGGCGCTCACGGGTGATCCACTTCATGGGGCCTCCTGGCGGGCACTCAGCCCGCGGACATCAGGGGATGGATCAGCAGCCCGAGCAGGGCCGCGGCCAGCACCAGCAGCGGTTCGGGCAGCTTCTTGAATCGCCACAGCACGCCCACGGTCAGCAGGGCCAGGGCGGCGGTCGGGACATCGGTGATGGAGCGCTGGCCGATCACGACGACGGCGCCCGTGATGGCCCCGATCGCCGCCGCCGTGACACCGTCGACAAAGGCCACGATGCCCGGCCGCTTGCCGTGCTTCTTGAAGTAGGGCGCGGGCAGGATGGTGAAGAGGTAGCAGGGCACGAAGGTGGCCAGGGCCGCGACCACCGCGCCCCAGAAGCCGGCCACGAGATAGCCGATGAAGCCCGTCGTGATGACTACCGGGCCGGGCGTGATCATGGCCACCGCGACGGCGTCGACGAACTGCCGGTCCGTGAGCCAGTGCTGCTCCTGGACTACGCCGCTGTAGAGGAAGGGTACGATGGCAAGGCCGCTGCCGAAGACGAAGCTGCCCGCATAAGCGAAGAAACGGCCGATCTGCAGCAGCAGGGGCCAGTCCGTCGTCGTGGCCGCGGACGTTGCGACGCCGGCCAGCGGCGCGACCAGCGCGATGCTGTTGGCCGTGCCGCCGCCGCGCAGCCATCCCGGCGGCGCGCGCAACAGCCAGACCAGCGCGCCGGCGCCCAGGAAGAGCCAGATCACCTCGGACTTGGTGATGACCGTGACCGCCGCG
The DNA here is from genome assembly GCA_041906185.1 of Burkholderiaceae bacterium. GTDB lineage: Bacteria > Pseudomonadota > Gammaproteobacteria > Burkholderiales > Burkholderiaceae_C > Roseateles_B. Next base: position 20,419 of record JAYRJQ010000026.1, on the reverse strand, counting down.
CTGACGCCGAAGATGGCCCACAGCAGGCGGTCCCGGCCGATGTTCTTGGTGGTCAGCTTCCAGGCGCTCATGGCGATGATGCCGATCACCGCCGCGCCGACGCCGTAGAAGACCGACTGCATCCAGCCGATGCCGCCAAAGGCCACATAGGCCGCCCCCAGACCCACCACCATCAGGAAGGAGGGCAGCACGAAGGCCAGACCGGCGAGCGTGGCGCCCAGCACGCGGTAATGCACATAGCCCAGGTAGATGGCCAGCTGTGCGGCCAGCGGGCCCGGCATCAGTTGGGCCAGGGCCATGCCTTCCTTGTAGTCGGCCTCGCTGATCCACTGCCGGCGCTCGACCAGGTCGCGGTACATGAAGCCGACCAGGGCCACCGGGCCGCCGAAGCCCCAGCTGCCCAGGCCCAGCATGTAGGCCACCATCTGCCAGAGGGTGTAGCGGGCCGGCGCGGCCCCGGTGGACGGTGCCACTTCGTTCATGCCGATGCCTCCTTGGCCTGCAGCGGCCGGCCGGCCTGGGTCCAGGCGTCGATGCCGCCTGTCAGGAAGCGCGCCTGCACGCCCAGTGCCTGCAGCTTCATCGCCGTCGAGCGGCCCACCTCATGGCCGTAGATGCAATAGACCAGGACCTGGCGGTCCCGGGGCAGGTCTGCGGCCCAGTCCTGGACCTTTGCCGGATCGCACCAGCGCGCTCCGGGCAGCATCGTGGGGGACTGCGCGAACATGGCGTCCCGCCGCACATCGAGCAGCACCACGCCGTCCGCCTCGACCGCACCGGCCTCCGCGGCCAGGCCTTCGCTGGCGGCATGCACGGCCTGCTGGTAGCGCTCGTAGACCTTGTCCCAGGCGATGTTGGCCATGAAGGCGTCGACATAGGCGCCGGCGGCGGCGCCGTGATCCAGGTGGTAGGCGTGCTCGTACATGTCCAGCGCCAGCAGCGGCACGCCGCCCGCCAGCGAATGGGTGTGGTCGGCGCACCATTGGTTGAGCAGCGTGCCCTCGCGCGGCTGGAAGCTCAGCAACACCCAGCCGGAGCCGCCACCCAGGGCCTTGCCCATGGCGACGAACTCCTCGCGCCAGCGCTCGACGCTGCCGAAGCTGCCCGACAGGGCCAGGGCCATCGCCGGGGCCATGTCGGAGGCGCCCAGGCTGCCGAAGTAAAGCTCGTGCAGCAGCATGGAATTGGTGGCGATCAGCTCCTCGCGCTTGAGCCCGTTCAGCGCGAAGCCCGGCAGGGCGGCGGGCGAGGCGGCCTGCAGCTGTGCGCGGATGGCGTTGAGCCGCTTCACGGCGCCGCCGTAGTTGTTCTCGTGATGGCTGCGGATCAGGCGCTGCGACAGGCCCGAGAGCCCGCGGGGATCGAAGGGCAGGGCGAGCGGGGTGGCATTCATGGCGTCTCCACGTCGTTCTTGAAGGCGGTCAGCAGGCCCTCGAAGACGCCGGCGCTTATCTGCAGCAGCTGGTCGTCGTCCGCGATGGCTTCACGCATGCCGGCCAGCACGCGCTCCACGCCGACGGCCTCCGGCGGCTGCACGCCGCCAACGTCCAGGCTGTGCACCAGCAGGCCGATGCGCAGCAGGGGCGGCGTCTCCAGACCAAAGCTGGCCAGCAGGGTCTCGAAGGTGACGCGCGCGCCCACATGGCTGAAGGTGGCGCCGTCGAAGTCGAAGCCCAGGGCCTTCTTCGGGCAGTCGGCCGGTGACTTCAGCCACAGGAAGCGGGCCTCCGGGTCGATGAAGCGGCGGATCAGCCAGGCGCTGGCCAGGCGGTCGACCCAGGGGCGCGCGCGGGTGGCCCAGAGGCGGCCCCGGTAGTCGGCCGGGTCCAGGCGGGGAATGGCCTGCTGGGCCGGATGGGGCTCGTCGGGCGACAGGGTCCGGCTCAGCTCCAGCTCCAGGGCTTCCAGGGCCTCCTGCGCCTGGCGCTGAGCCTCGCCGGGGAAGAAGTCGATGGCCAGAAGCTGATCGAAGGTCTTGCGCAGCTTGCGCACCTGCTTCAACAGCTCCGTGGCCTGCTCGGCGCGCAGCTGGGCCCGAGCGGCAGCGATCTCGGCGAGCAGGGCGCCGAACTCAGTCCCGCGGTCGAACAAGGGGGCGAAGGCCTCCTCCGAGGCCTCGGTGGGAAGCAGGTGCGCCGTGCCCCGGTGCTGCCGGAGGTCATCGGCGACCTCGCTGAGCGCTGCTTCATGCGCTGACGACGCCGGCAGAACGTAGACCCCGTCGCGCAGCACGGCGGCCCCCATGCCCTTCAGGGCTCGCCAGCAGCGCATGCGGGCGGCGGTGTTGTCGGTGGGGAGGGAGAGGATGAGTAGCAGCCAAGACATTGTGTTGATATTACAACCAATCGTTGAAACATCAACACAATTCACGACAGGCAAGTGGCCTACTTGTCTATGAAGTCATCGGCACAGCGCATGCCGCAGTGATACGTGCTGGAGTGCGCATGCTCAGGTCTACGTTGGAGCAAGCGCAAGGGTCGGGGGGGTAGGGATAAACCGAGCTGAATCGCCGAATCAATGCACGGCGGGTGGCGGCAACGTCGATGGTGTCGCTCTTCGCGCCTTCAGCGTGCCTGACGATGAAGTCGCCTTAGCGAATAGTTTTGCCAATGAACGTCATTCCCCGCTGGAATCTCCCGCTTTGATGGATCTCGTAGCACTTTCCAGAGCTGCGGGTCCGATAAGCGTCATCAGATTGAATAACAGCATATTAAGCAATGCCAACAAATGGCAAGTAGTCCAGCGTTGACTTGCGTATCGTTTTACGTAATATGCGAAATACGTAACACACACAAAATTGGTGGCAGACATGGCTCGTCCCGGCATCCGCAAGCACGAGGTCCAGAAAGCAAGGCTGGCTCTCATCAGGAGCGGGAGACACCCATCCATCGACGCCATTCGCATCGAGCTCGGAAACACCGGCTCCAAGGCCACGATCTCTCGGTACATCAAGGAGATCGAAGCCGATGAAGGGTGTGCTCCTGCGCCGCAGGCCTCCATCAGCACCGAGCTGCAGGCCATCGTGGCAACTCTGGCCACTCGCCTAGAGCTGGAAGGCCAGGAGCGCCTGGACCTTTTGCGCACGGGGCACGCCGAAGAGGTGCGCCAGCTGCGCGAGGCCTTGGAACAGGTGCGCGGCGAGGTTCGGGCCGCACATATGGAGTCCGAGCACCGTCAAACCGAGCTACTGCAGGAACGGACCGCTCGGCAGCGGGTCGATGCGGAGCTGGAGGAACTGCGCCTGGAGCACCGCGAGTCGCTTGCGCAGTCCAGCGCGCAGCTGGCCGGTATGCAGGATCAGCTCAAGTCCGCCGAAGCCCATATTGCGTCCCTCGAGGCAACGCATGCCAATGCACGGGAAGCGTTGGAGCACTTCCGCACCGCGTCCAAGGAGCAGCGCGATCGCGAGGCCAGGCAGCATGAGCAACAGCTGCAGTTCCTCCAAAAGGAGTTGGCATCCACAGCAGACGCTCTGTCCACCAAACAATCCGAACTCCGGGCGGCGTTGCAGGAAAAGGCCGAGGCCCTGGCGCACTTGGGCACGGTCCGCGCCGAGAAGCGGCTGGTGGAGGAGCAACTGCGCGAACTCAAACCCTTAACAGAGCGCCTCGCATCGCAGACACAGGCGATCGAGGTGATGCGAGGGCAAGCGGAGCTGGCCAACCAGCAGTATGAGACGCTGCGGGCCCGTGCCAACGAGCTAGAACAGAGGAACTTGGAGCTGGAACGGCAACTGGCGGCCAGCAGCGCCTCAGCGCAGACGCAAGACCAGTTGCTTCACGAGGTGCTGGCCCGCATTGGTCAAACCGAAAAGCAGGTCGGCGGAAGGCCTATGCGATCGAAGCCTACGGAGCTGAAATAGTTCCGTGTCCGGCGCTGAACTGGGCCCACAGCTCGTCGCTGACATCGACGGACGCTGCCAGACCCACGCGAGCTGCCCCTGCCAGCAGTTGTGCCCTGGCCATGGGCTCCTCCTCGGGCTGGCAGTGCAGCAGGTATTCACGGCCCGACGAGGTGGTGAGGACGCGGCGAGCGGGATCAACCGACCGCACCGCGCTTGTGTTTCTCACGACACCGGGTTCCCGCAGCATCAGCAGATGCAGGTGCCCTGACGAAGTTCGGAGGGCTCGCCAAGAAAGGACATGGACGCTGGGCTGCTCACTCGGCGACGGAGCGTCTCGCTCATTCATGAAGACAAAAACACCAACGGGGTCGAGTTCAGGACAGGGCATGGCAGCGCGGGCGAATGTAGTCTTTCAGGTCAAGAACGAAGCGGCAGCAGGTCAAAGCGTTGGCCCAGCTCCAGCACTTTGGCGAGTGTGGACGGACGATTGGTGTCGTCCACAACCACAAGCAACCGGCTTGGCCGGAAAGGCGCTGGGCTAAGCCCCCGGGGCATCGTCGGCACCAACCTCACCTTGGTCATTATGGTTTCCCCATAGGTTTGACCGAAGAGCACGAACTCGACTTCATCAATTTCGGCGAGAAGGTGGTCGCGGAGGTCTGCTGGAAAGATGGTCGTGTCCATTGTCGAACTGACATAGTTTGCAAGGCCCGCCATCTTGTGTAGCGGAGGGCCGCGCCGTCAAACCAAACCATTTCACTTAACACAGTTCAGACACGCCGCCCGAGTTCGTGCTCTTGCCAACCCACACTGCGGCGACGCACCCTCTGCCCAATGACGCCAGCATTTCACTCTGGCAACCAGCCTTTGCAGCAAAGGTCTATTCGGCATAAGTGGCGATGTGCTTATTACTTTTCCGCTTATGTGTGAATTTCACCCGTATCTCGGCTCCCTCCCGATCAGGACGCCAGTTCCATGGGGGGCAGCATTGCCGTCAAGACGCTGTCTGCCTTCGATCTGCCGCAGTCCATCCTGACCGTCGGGGTCGGCCTCACGCATGACCAGCTGACCTCGAAGAGTGACGCCAACGCCCAGCTGCTGTGGGCCCGGCGGCTCGGGGATGCGCGCCGGCTGGGCGTGGCGATCGGCCTGAGCACCGAGAAGCGCCGCTTCGGTTCCGACGACGTCGAGACCGGTGGCGCCTGGACGGACAGCCGCCTGAGCGGCTTCGAGCTGCGCGACTACCTTCCGACGCGCGAGCGCAAGGCCGTCTCCGCCAACGTGGACTACCGCCCGCGCGACGGCGAGAGCTACACCCTGCGGGCCTTCGTCAGCAGGTTCAGCGACGACGAGGTGCGGGATCGCCTCACCATCGGCAGCGTGGCGAACAGCACGGCGACGCCCGGCGGACTGTTCGGCGAGGGTCAGGTGGTGACCGCCCGTGCCGAGCGCCGGCTGCGGCAACGCCAATACACGCAGGGGATCACGTCGCTGAACCTGGGCACCGAACAGCAGCTGGCGGAATGGACCTGGCAGGCCTCCGTCGGCCTGGGCCGCGCCAGCGAGGACACGCCCGAGTCGATCAACGACGCGAGGTTCCGTCAGAACGGCGTGGCCGGCCTGTCCTTCACGGACGGCCAGCGCCCCCTGCTCGCCGGCACGCCGGCGCTCTACAACGCGGCGGCCTACGCGCTGAACGGCATCACGCTGCAGGCACGCTGGAGCCAGGACCGCGAACACCACGCCAAGGTCGATCTGGAGCGGCCTCTCGTGCTGGCGGGACGCCCGGGCTCGCTCAAGTTCGGCTTCAAGCAAAGCCAGCGCGACAAGCGCAACGACACCGAGCAGTGGGCATACACCAGCAGCAGCCCGAGCAGCCCGTCCTACTGGGGCGCCGGCCCGGCGTCGCTGGCGGCCTTCGTGACGGAGCGCGAACTGGACTTTCCCTATGGGCGCATCGGCGCGGCCCTCGACCCTCAGCGCGTCCGTGACCGGATCGCAGAGCTGGCCCGTGATCCCGCGCGCCTGGTGCGGGAGTCCGCCCTCAACGACTACCGCATGGGCGAAGACATCACGGCCGGCTACCTCCAGCTCGGCCATGAGTTCAGCGACCGACTGCAGGTCCTGGGAGGCCTGCGCCGTGAAGAGACCCGCTTTGATGCGCAGGGTCAGCAGGTCAACGCCGCCAACGCCCTGAGCGAGCGCACCAGCGAACGCCGCTACGGCCACTGGCTGCCCGGCCTGCATGTGCGGTACGAGCTGGACGCACGGACCTCCGTGCGCGGTGCGTGGTGGCATTCCGTGGTGCGCGCCAACTTCAGCCAGCTGGCGCCCGGGATCAGCCTGGCCAGCACGACCGAAGCCAGCATCGGCAACCCCGAACTGAACCCGCTGCGCGCTCGCAATCTGGATCTCGGCATCGAGCGCATCCTGGGGCAGGACGGCGTGCTGTCGGCCTACCTGTTCGACAAGGCCATTCGAGACTTCACCTACACCACCAATCTGGCGGGCAGTGGCGCGTGGGCGGCCTACACGACGGCCACGAGCTACGCCAACGGCGACCAGGCCCGCGTGCGCGGCATCGAGCTGGCCTACAGCCAGCCGCTGCGCATCCTGCCGGGCGCGCTGTCCGGCCTGATCGTGGGCGTCAATGCGACCTTCACCCAGTCAAGGGCGGAGGTGGCCCGCTTCGATAAGAAGGCGGGGATGCCCCAGTCCCGCGAGATCCGGATGCCGGGCCAGTCCAATGCCGTGTTCAACCTGATGCTGGGCTACGAGGCCGGCCCCCTCAGCGCCCGCTTGGCGCTGAACCAGAAGTCCAACTACCTGCTGGAGCTCGGACCCGACATCCTGAACCCTGCACAGGACCGCTATGTGGACCGCCAGCGGCAGGTGGATCTCTCCGCATCCTGGCAGCTGGATCGCCGCTGGTCCTTGGTGGCCGAGGCCCTCAATCTGGGCAGGGAGGGCTACTACGTCTACCAGGGCAGCCAGCCCTACAACGTGCAGAACGAACAGTACGGCCGGACCTTCAAGCTGTCGGTCAAGGCTTCGCTGTTCTGAAGACGGGAACGCACCAGATGATGACGAACATGAATGTCCTCACGCGGGCGATCCGGACCGCGCTGGCGGCGTCGCTGCTGGCCTGCGCCGGGCCGTGGGCGCTGGCGGGCGAGCTCTCGCTGAGCCTGGACAAGCGGGGCCTGCATCTGCTGGACGCGCAGGGTCAGGAACTGGACCGCCTGCAGGTGCGGGCGAAGCGCTGGGACCAGCGCGGGGAGGGGAGCGATCTCGTGGCGGTCGTGCTGGACGCGGACCAAAGCCGGCCGCTGCTGTTGCGTGTCGTCGACCGCACGCTGCGGGTGCAGGCCATGGCAGCGCCGGACTTCGAGATCGAGACCCTGTGCCTGCACCGGGATCCTCAGGGCCTGCTGCATCTGTTCCTGCTCGGCAATGAGGGGATCAGCGAGCAATGGCTGCTCGGCGAGCGCTCGGCCCGGCCCCTGCGACGGCTGGCCACGGCGCCCCACCCGCAAGGCTGCAGCGTGGACGACGCGCGGGGGCTGCTGACCTTCAATGAGCCTGGCGTCGGGTCCTGGTTCGTGGCCACGGAGCCGGAAGGGCGGCCGCGTCGGGGGCTGAACGAGCCCCCAGCGGTGACTCGCCCCGCATGGCCGGTGCTTCAGGCGTCGGCGCAGACGGACCCCGTGGGCCAGCAGGGCGACGCAGCGGACGATCCCGCGATCTGGGTCGCACCGAAGGACGGGCGACGCAGTCTGGTGCTTGGCACGAACAAGAAACAGGGGCTCCTGGTCTACAGCCTGGACGGTCGTCAGCGTCAGTCGCTGGCGGTAGGCCGCATCAACAATGTCGACCTCCGGCAGGGCATCCATACCGGCGGCGGGCGCTGGGACCTGGCGGTCGCGACCCAGCGCGACGAGCAGTCCCTGGTGCTCTTCGGCATTGACGGACGCGGGCGGGTTGCCGAGCTGGCCCGCTTGCCGACGAACCTGAGCGACATCTACGGCCTTTGCGTGGGTCGCACCGCAGACGGGCAACTCGATGCCTTCCCGAACGACAAGGACGGCCGCGTCCAGCAGTACCGGATCGAGCGACACGAAGGTCGATGGCGTGCGCGCCTGCTTCGGGAGTTCAAGCTCGACAGCCAGCCGGAGGGCTGCGTGGTGGATGAGCGCGAACACCGGCTGTTCGTGGGAGAGGAAAAGCGCGGCATCTGGGCCCTGGACGCACGGGCCGACGCACCGGCTGAGCCGCAGCTGATCCTGCCGGTCGGGCGGGAGCTCGTGGCCGATGTCGAGGGGCTGGCGGTCTACCAGGGGCGCCAGGGACGACCAAGCTACCTGGTCGTGTCCTCGCAGGGCAGCGACAGCTACCTGGTGCTGGACGCCTTGCCGCCATTCCAGCTTCGAGGGGGATTCCGGATCGGTATCAACGAAAGACTGGGGATTGATGGCGCCTCCGAAACGGATGGGCTGGAGGTGAGCTCCGCTGACCTCGGAGGCGCCTACGCCCAGGGCTTGCTGGTCGTGCAAGATGGTCACAAGCGCCTGCCGGACGGGCGCCAGAACTTCAAGCTCCTGCCATGGAGCGACATCGCGAAGGCGCTGAAGCTGCCTTGAGCATGCGGGTCTGGTCATGGAGGGTAGCGATTGCCGTCCATGATTTCAGACCCATTCGGTAGATCCAAATGTTCGACAATGTGCATTATGTGAACCAAGCAATGCATCGGGAGCGGCTTGCGAAGCTCCCGGAGTCGTACAACGTAGGCCTAGAAGCACCTGGAGCCATCCAGCCGCCCTATCGCAGGCCCCGCTGAACCGACCGGCCCCCGCCATGCAACGGCGGCCCGTCAGCAGCAGCGCCCGCTGCATCACCCGCCGGCGGACTGCAACTCCGTCACCACCAGCCCCGTCGAACCGCGCTCGACCCGGAAGCGGACCTTGTCCCCGACCTTGACCTGATCCAGCACCGCCGGATCCCGGACCTGGAACACCATGGTCATGCCCGGCATCTGCAGGTTCTTGATCTCGCCATGGCGGATGGTGAGCTTGCGCTGGTCCTTGTCGATCTTGCGGATCTCACCGTCGGTCAGCTCCGCGGCAGGCGCTGTCGATGAGGCGGCGGTGCCGGTGCTCTGGGCGGGCGCCCTCGCCTGCCCGTGCGCGGCGCTCGCGAGGGCGAGCAGGGTCGTCACAGCCAGGGTGGCCGCGGTCTTGAGTGCGTTCATGGTGTTCTCCTTCAACGGTAGCCTTGATAGACACGGGCGCTGCCGTCCTGGGCGAGCAGCAGCACGTCATAAGGGTCCTTGCGCCCATATTCCGGGCCATCCATGCCCGGCGAGCCCAGGGGCATGGCGGGCACGGCCAGGCCGACGGCCTTGGGACGCTCGCGCAGCAGCCGCTGAATTTCCCGCGCCGGCACATGGCCCTCGAGGGCATAACCGCCGACCGAGGCGGTATGGCAGGAGCCGTAGCGCAGGTCGATGCCCAGGCGCTTGCGGGCCTCGGTGTTGCCGCTGTCATGGATGGCCACCACCTGGAAGCCTTGCGCCTCCACGTGGCGGATCCAGTCCTGGCAGCAGCCGCAGGCGGGCCCTTTCCAGACCTGGATCTGCGGGCGGGTGCTCGACGTCGCCGGCGGCGATGCGGTCGACGATGCGGGCGGCGCAGCCTGCACGCAACGCGGCGCAGTGGCCGTGCCGATCAGCGCCAGCGCTGCACCACCGGCCAGCATCCGCCGCCGGGACAGGCCTCGGGTCGGCGCGGTGTTGATCTCCTTGTTCATCTCAGTGCTGGTGATTGGCATGGTCATCCTTTGCGGATTTCGACGGCTTTCCCGCCACGCGGAAGGCGCCCTTCATGCCGGCATCGAAGTGGCCGGGCTGCAGGCAGGCGAACGCGATCCTACCGGCCTGGGTGAACTGCCACACGAGCTCGCCGGTCTGGCCAGGAGCGACGCTGACCATGTTTTCGTCGGCGTGGACCATGTCGGGGTGCTGCTTCATCAGAGCCTCGTGGGCTTTGAGGTCCTGTGCCGAGCCGATCACCAGCTCGTGCGGGAGGCGTCCGGAATTCGTCACGCGCAGGCGGATCGTCTCGCCCTGCTGGACGTCGATGCTCGACGGCGTGAAGCGCATGGCGTCGCTCATGTCGACCTGCACGGTGCGCGTGGCATTGGCGGCAACGCCAGGCTGGCCAACACCGGCCGCGTGATTGCCGCCGGCCTGTGCCGTGCTGGCGAGCGCGGTCAGCACCAGCGCCGGGAGGAAGGGAATGGATCTGGAATTCATGGAGCGGTCCTTCGGGGGTTCCGAGTGGGATTCGCGGCGCCCGCAGGCGGGAGCGTCGGCTCGCGACGCGTGGGGGGCGCGGTGAATCATTCAAGCGTCGGTGAAGACGGACACGGGGCGGACACGGAACGGACACGGGCCTCCCACAGGAAGGCCGGGCCCGTCAGCAGGCGACGCTTCGAGGCGGTCGCTCCAGGCCGCCGACGATGAGGCGATCGCGAATGACGCGGATCGTCGGGACCTCCTGCCGATCGGGCGGCATGACCTGGACCGTCAAGAGGCTGTCCAGGAGGGCCATGGCCCCGCAGCACGAGGCGGCCGCGCAGCACGGGCCGGCATGGGAGCCATGTGCCCCGGCGGCGGGGGCACCCGGCGAGCAGCCCTGCGCCAGGGCTATCGCGGCGTGGCAGTCCGCGTCAGCGGCAAGCCGGGCGGCAAGCTGCGTGAACACCTCCGCGTGTACTTCCGCATGCACCTCCGCGTGCGCCGCAACGGCGCTGCCGGACGGGACCGCCGGCCCGCAGGGCATGGCCAGCGCGGCGTAGCCCTGGAGGGGCAGCGCCACGGCCAGGCACCAGGCCCACACGATCCGCAGGAACTTGCTCATGGGCGGCAGTGTAGAGGAGGACGACCGGTGCGTCGGGCCGCCCCATCGTTCGGCAGGCCTGCAAGCGGGCCGCGCATCGCCTGGACGGCCGCGGCTCGGTCAGAGCAATCGGCGAAACGCCAGATGCGTGATCAGGGGCTCCCCCTGGACCTGCTGCACCTGCCGGGCCAGAACCTCGACCTTGCCGGAGCGGGCCAGGGCGCAGATGTCCTCGGCGACATCGTCATAGACCCAGGGCAGCTCGAGGGCCGTGCCGCAACGGGGCAGCTCGACCCGCTCGCCGATCGTCGATGCCAGAAAGAGTTCCTGGGAAATGGTGCCCATGCCGGGTGCCTCCGCCTGTGTCCTCACGTGACGCCATGGTGAAGCGGCGGAGTGGCCCTCGCAAGCGCCCTTCGGCACTCTGCTGATCCAGGGCAAAGGACGTGCGGCTGCGAGCGGGCGCGGGCGCGCATCGCCCACCCGGGAGGCGGTCAACCGCAGGCAACCCCGAGGCGCGGCGCTTATACCGCCGGCAGCAGCAGCGTGGCCTGCAGCCCGCCCAGCGAGCCCACCGCGCCCACACTGCCCCCGTCCAGCGCCAGAGAGCCACCGTACAAGGCCGCCAGCTCCTGCACGATGGCCAGGCCCAGGCCACTGCCCGGCGTGGATTCGTCCAGTCGCCCCCCGCGCCGCAGCGCCTCGGCCTGCCGGTCCGCCGGGATGCCCGGCCCGTCATCCTCGACCGTCACCCGCAGCTGGCGACCCTCGCGGCTCGCGCGGACGACGACCCGCTGCCGCGCAGCCTTGCAGGCGTTGTCCAGCAGATTGCCGAGCATCTCCTGCAGGTCCTGCGCTTCACCGGCGAAGACGAGGGCCGCCTCGGCTTCCACGCCCGCCGGCACAGCGACCTCCACGGTGATGCCCCGCGCCGCATGCACCCGCTGCATGACACGAACCAGGCCGTCCACCACCGGCCGCAGCGGTGCCTGCAGCCCCACGGTGCCGACCGCCGCGGCCGCTCGGGATCGCGCGAGATGCCAGTCGATGTGGCGGCGCGCCACCTGTACCTGCTCGCTCACCAGGGGCGCCAGCGCCTGCGTGGCCTTTGGGGCGGTGGGCGACGAGGCCTGCGCCGCCGCGGCCCCCTGGGCCATCACGGTCAGCGGCGTCTTGAGCGCATGGGCCAGGTTGCCGGCTTGAGCCCGGGCGCGCTCCAGCATCGCGGCCTGGCGGTCCAGCACGCCGTTGAGGTCGTCGACCAGGGGCTGCACCTCCTCCGGCCAGCGGCCTTCGAGGCGGCGCGTCCGGCCATCGCGCAGCGCCGCGAGCGCCTCGCGCAGCCGGCGCAAGGGCGCCAGCCCGAGCGCAACCTGCAGGAGCGCTCCCGCCACGAGCAGCAGGAGCAGCCCCAGCAGGGCTGCGCCGAGCGCCTGGTTGAAGCGCCCCGCGGCCTGTGCGAGCGGGCCCGTGTCGGCGGCCACCATGACGCGCCACGGCCCCGGTGCGCCGTCCAGTCGCAGGCCCCGCTCGATGAGCAGCAGGGGCGCCTGACCCGGCCCCAGCACCTCGTGGACATGCAGCTCGCCATCCGCCGGCAGGTCCTGCGGGGCGCTCAGCTGCTCATCCCACAGCGAGCGCGAGCGCAGCAGCCCGGCTTGCCCGCCGGCGCCGCCCGCATCGACCTGCCAGTAGAGCCCGGAGCGCGGCCGCGTCCAGCGCGGGTCGGACAGCGCGCCGGCATCGAGCACCGGGCGGCCCTGCGCGTCCACCTCCAGATGCGCCAGGACCTGGTCCAGCTCGGCGCTCTGACGCTCGATGAACTGCTGCCGCACGTGCTCGCGGAAGATGGCCGAGAGCATGAAGCCCGCCGCCACCAGCGTCAGCCCCGCCGTCACCAGCGTGAGCAGCAGCAGCCGCTGCTTCAGCGATCGCAGGGCCGTCAGCGAGGGCCAGGGGGTCTGACTCATGACGCGGCCGCCAGGCGATAGCCCAGGCCGCGGACGGTCTCGATCAGGTCCGCGCCCAGCTTGCGGCGCAGGCGCGCCACGAAGACCTCGACGGTGTTGGAGTCGCGGTCGAAGTCCTGGGCATACAGGTGCTCGACCAGCTCCGTGCGGGAGACCACCTCGCCGGCCCGGTGCATCAGGTAGGCCAGCAGGCGGTACTCGTGGGCGGTGAGGCTCACCGTCACCCCGCCCTGCGTGACCGTGCCGCTGCGGGTGTCCAGCGTCAGCGCGCCGTGCTGCAGCAGCGGCGAGGCCAGCCCGTGGGCCCGCCGCACGAGCGCGCGCAGGCGGGCCAGCAGCTCCTCGGTGTGGAAGGGCTTGGCCAGGTAGTCATCCGCCCCGGCGTCGATGCCGGCAACCTTGTCATGCCAGCTGTCGCGCGCCGTGAGGATGAGCACCGGCATGACCTGACCCTCGCTGCGCCAGCGCTGCAGCACGGTGAGTCCGTCCATCACCGGCAGGCCCAGATCCAGCACCACGGCGTCATAGGGCTCCGTGGCGCCCAGGTGCAGCGCGGTCTGGCCATCGGCGGCCTGGTCCACGGCGTAGCCGGCCTGGTCCAGCACTTGCGCCAGCTGGGAGCGCAGCAGGGTGTCGTCCTCGACCAGCAGGACTCTCATGGCTTCTCCGAACTCGACGCCGGTGAGGACCCCGATGCGAACGCAGGAGGCCGTACCGCCGTGCTGGCGCGGCCGCGGCTGCGCAGCACCTCTCCCGTCCGGGCATCCACGTCCAGGCGCAGCAGGCGGCCGCCGGTCTGCAGCAGCTTGAGCTCGTAGACCCAGCGCCCGTCCTCGCGTTCGAGCTCCACGGCCAGAACCTCGCCCGGGTAGCGCGGCTGGACGCGGGCCAGCACCTGCTGCAGGGAGAGGATCTCGCCCGCCTGCAGCGCCGCCCGCGCGCGGTCGTGGTCCCGGCCGTGGTCCCGATGCTCGTCCGCCCGCGCCAGCGACGCGGCGCCGGCCAGCACGGCGAACGCCAGGGCCAGCGCGGCCATGACGAGGCGAGAGGGGGTGAACACGGACGGGCTCATGGCTCAAGTATCCCGCGCCGAGTCTGAACGCGAGATGAACGGCCGATTCAGACACGGTTCAAGGGCCGCTGCCGATCATGAGCCCATTCCTTCATGAGGTACCGCCCATGCGCCCGCTGCACCATCCCTTGCCCCAGGCCCCGCTCCGGAGCTTGCATCTCCACCTGCTGCTTCCGATCCTCCTGGCCGCCGGCCTGCCCACGGCCGCCCGGGCGACCACGCCGGCCGAGCTGCAGCGCGGCTTCGAGGCCGCTGCCGGCGCGCCCGGGCAGGTCGAGCGCGGCCAGGCCTTCTTCACCCGGTCGCACGGGGGCGAGTGGTCCTGCGCGTCCTGCCATGGCGAGCGGCCCACCAGCAACGGGCGCCATGCCGTCACCGGCAAGACCCTGGACCCGCTGGCCCCCGCCTTCAATCCCCGCGCCTTCACGGACGAGCGCCGCGTCGAGAAGTGGTTCCGCCGGAACTGCCAGGACGTGGCCCGGCGCGAATGCACCCCCACCGAAAAGGCCGACGTCCTGGCCTGGCTGCGGACGCTGCGCTGAACCCAGGAGACCACCATGCACCGACTGATTCCTTCCCATCCCGTCGCCCTCCGCAGGCTGGCCTGCGCCCTCCTTGCCAGCATGGCCGGTCTGACCGTGCTCGCGGGCGCCGCCCGGGCCGACGACCACGGTGCCAGGCAACGTCTGCCGCTGCCGGCCGTCTATGTGCGGGAATGCGCCGCCTGCCATCTCCCCTACCCGGCCGGCCTGCTGCCGGCAGTCTCCTGGCAGCACCTAATGGGCGGCCTCGACCGGCACTTCGGCACGGACGCCTCGCTGGACGCGCAAGACCTGACCCTCATTAGCCGTTGGCTGCAGGACAACGCCAGCACGCGCCGCGGCGCGGCACCGCCGGAGGACCGCATCACCCGAACCCCCTGGTTCGAGCGCAAGCACCGCCACATCGAGGCGGCGACCTGGCGGCTGGCGAGCGTCCGCAGCGCCGCGAACTGCGCGGCCTGCCACGGCGGCGCCGCGCAAGGGCGCTACGACGAACACGAGCTGCGCATGCCGGCCGGGCTGAGCCCCCGCCAACGCGCCGCCTGGGACGACTGACATCCACGACACGGAGAAAGCCATGAACACGACCGCAAACCCGTCCACCCCGAACGCCACCCCGAATGCTGGCCCGGCCCGCGCGACCGGGACGCGCGGGCGCCTGACCATCGACGCCCCGATCCGCGCCTTCCACTGGCTCTTCGCGCTGAGCTTCGCCGGCGCCTGGCTCACGGCCGAGTCCGAGCGCTGGCGCGATGTGCACGTGACCCTGGGCTATGCCTTCGGCGGCCTGCTGCTGTTCCGCATCGTCTACGGGCTGATCGGGCCGCGGCAGGCGCGCCTGTCCCTGCTGTGGCACCGCGTGTCCGGGCTGGGCGACTGGCTACGCGGCACGCTGGCCGGGCGCCCTGATCTCTCCCGGCTCGCCCGTCTGGGCATGGGCCTGGCGATGCTGATGCTGGTCGTCCTGGCCGCGCCGCTGGTGCTCTCGGGCTACGCCGGGCACATCGACTGGCTGGGCCAGGAAGACGCGCTGGAGGAGGTGCACGAGTTCTTCGCGAATGCGGCCCTCACCCTCGTGATGGCGCACCTGGCGCTGATCGCCCTGCTCTCGGTGATGCGGCGTCGCAACCTCGCCCAGCCGATGTTCACGGGACGCGTCGAGGGCCAGGGCCCGGACCTCGTCAAGGCCAACCGGGCGTGGCTCGCGGCCATCGTCGTGGTGGCCTGGCTGGGCTTTGTGGCATGGCAGAGCGCGCAGGCGCCCGGCCCTTCATCCGCCACCGGCCTCGGCTGGCAGGGCGACGGCCTTCGCGAGAACGGCAGCCATGGCAGGCATCGCGGCGAGCACGCGCACGACCGGCAACGCCGCGCTCACGACGAGGACGATTGAGCCACCGCGGCCTGCGCCTGCGCAGGTGCCGCGTGGCGCGAGACCCGCCACGCGCACCAGGCCCAGGCGCCCAACGTCAGCGCGCCGCACAGGGCCAGCGACGCGCCGGACAGCGGCACGAGCTTGAAGAGCGTCGCCACGGGCGGCACCGTCAGCACCAGCGTCAGCAGGGCCAGCGTGCCGCCCACGATCCAGCGGAAGGCCACGTTGCGCGGGCGCGCGGCGCCGGCGCCCGAGGCCCAGGAACGATTCGCCTGGATCAGGGCCAGATTGCCCAGCACCAGCACCACGAAGGCGGCGGTCCGGCCCAGCTCGGGTGCGGCCAGCCCCAGGGAAGCCCCACTCCACGCCGGCACCAGCAGATAGGCCGCCAGCACCGCCAGCAGCAGGCCCGCGCCCTGCGCCAGCCCCAGGCGGACGAGCGCCCCGTCGAAGAGCCGCGCCTCCGGCCGCCGGGGCGCCTGCCGCATGACGCCCGGCTCCATCGCCTCGGCCTCGAAGACGATGGAGCAGGCCGGATCGATGACCAGCTGCAGGAACAGCACGTGCGCCGGCATCAGCACCAGGGGCCAGCCCATCAGCAGCGGCAGCAGCGCGAGCCCGATGATGGGCAAGTGCACGGCCAGCACGAAGGTGATCGCCTTGCGCAGATTGGCGAACACGCGGCGGCCGTAGCGGATCGTCGTGACCAGCGCACCGAAGTCGTCGTCGAGCAGCACGAGGTCGGCCGCCTCGCGGGCGACGTCGGTGCCGCGCCCGCCCATGGCGATCCCGATGTGCGCGGCCTTCAGCGCCGGCGCATCGTTGACGCCGTCGCCCGTCATGGCCACCACCTCGCCCCGCGCCTGGAAGGCCTGCACCAGGCGCAGCTTCTGTTCCGGCCGGACCCGGCAGAAGACCCGCGTGTGGCTCAGGCGCTGAGCCAGCGCCGCATCGTCCAGCGCATCCAGCTCCGAACCGCTCAGCGACCCGCCCGCCAGATCGAGGCCGGCCTGGCGGGCGATGGCCAAGGCGGTGGCAGGATGGTCGCCCGTGATCATCGCCACGTGGATGCCGGCGCCCCGGCATTCGGCGATGGCGGCGGGCACGTCGGCCCGCACCGGGTCCTCCAGCGCGAGGAGCCCGACGAACTCGAAATCGAAATCGTGCTGCAGCGGCGGCAGCGGCTCGGACGCGAGCACGGCGCGCGCCACGCCCAGCACCCGCAGCCCGTCTGCGGCGAGCGCCGCCACCTCCGCCTGGATCACGTCGCGACGTTCAGGGGGCAGATGGCACAGGTCGATCACCGCCTCCGGCGCCCCCTTGGCCGCGACCAGCAGCGCGCGGCTGTCGGGCGATCGCCAGACCCGCGACATCGCCAGCAGCTCGCGCGAGAGCGGGTAGTCGGACACCAGCGTCCAGTCCGCATGCAGGTGCTCGGAGCCCTGCAGCCAGTGCTGCCCGGCCGCACCGATGGCCGATTCCATCGGGTCGAACGCCCGCCGGTGGCTGGAGAGCACCGCGTACTCCAGCACCGGATGGAAGGCATGCGCCATGGCGTCGCGGTCCGGGCCGTCCAGCGTGCAGCGGCGCCCGTCCGCCCACAGCCGGCGCACCTCCATCTGGTTGCGCGTGAGCGTGCCGGTCTTGTCGACGCACAGCAGCGTGGTCGCGCCGAGCAGCTCGACGGCCGGGATGCGGCGCGTCAGCACGCGCTCGCGGGACAGGCGCCAGGCGCCGAGGCCCAGAAAGAGCGTCAGCACCACCGGCAGCTCCTCCGGCAGGATGGCCATGGCCAGCGTCAGGCCGGCCAGCAGTCCGGTGAGCCACTCGCCCCGGCTGACCGCCCAGCCCAGTGCCAGGATCAGCGCCAGCGCGGCGCCCAGCAGCGCAACCCGCCGCACCACCTGCGCCGTCTCCCGCTGGATGGGCGTCTCATCCAGGGCGATGCCGCCCAGCGAGGCGCCGATGCGGCCCAGCGCGCTGCGCGGGCCCGTTGCCACCACCCGTCCGCGTCCCGTGCCCTGCGTCACCAGGGAGCCGGAGAAGCAGAGGCTGGCTGCTTCCGCCACACCTTCCGCCACATCAGTTGCCATCGCGCGATCGCACGCCTGCTTGAGCACCGGCAGCGATTCGCCCGTCAGCTGCGACTCGTCCACGGTCAGGTAGCTCGTCTCCTCCAGCACGAGGTCCGCCGGCACGCGGTCCCCCTCGGCCAGCAGCACACAGTCACCCACGACCAGCGTCTTGCCGGGCACGCGCACCGGACGTCCATCCCGCAGGACGAGCGCGCGCGGGCTCGAGAGGTCGCGCAGCGCCTCCAGCGCGGCCTCGCTGCGCCGCTTCTGCACGAAGGTCATCACGATGACCATGAGCACAAAGCCCAGGAGCATCAAGGCTTCGTGGCGATCGCCCAGCGCCAGGTAGAGCGCCCCGCAAGCCACGAGCAGCAGGAACATGGGCTCCGTCAGCACCTCCACGAGCACCCGCAGTGCGCCATTGCGGCGGGCGGCGGGCAGCTCGTTGGGGCCGTCACGCGCGAGGCGCGCTGCGGCTTCCTGCGCGCTCAACCCAGCGGGCGGGGGCGTCATGAGCGGCGGTCCTGCGAAGGCGGTGGCATCAGGTGCATGGCAGCCGCAAGCGTAACGCAGCGCTGCGGCCCGCTGACTGACACCACCGCTTGACGTCTTGATTCATCAACGGCTGACATCGGCCGCCATCCGCCGGCATGCAAATTGTCAATGCGAATGGTTCTTATTTGTGGCATGATGCGGCGGTCCGCGCGACAGGTGGGGCGCCTTGACTGAAGCGCCGCCCCTTCGCCTGCTTCGCGCTCTCGCGACGTCCCGTTTCCCTCATTTCCATCCGCACAAGCCAGCTTGCCGCGCCAGCCCGTGCCGCCTCATCAGAAGGACCTGCACATGCTGCTGCGCAAGACTCCGGTCGCGCTGGCGCTCGCCGCCATTTTTTCGTCCACGGCCGTCGCCGGCCCGGCGGACACGCCCCCCGAGCCTGCGTCCGCCGACGCCCGCCCGCTCGGCGAGATCACCATCAGCGCCACGCGCACGGCGCGCAGCACGGAGGCCGTGCCCAACACCGTCACCGTCCATGACCGCCAGCGCCTCCGGCAACGTGACGCGCGGGACCTCAAGGACCTGCTCGAGCAAGACGTCGACATCGCCGTGCGCGCCAGCACGCCGCGCTTCACGGCCGCCGGGGCCTCGAGCGGCCGTGCCGGCAACGAGGGCATCAATATCCGCGGGCTCGAGGGCAACCAGGTCTTGATGAGCCTGGACGGCATCCGCCTGCCGCAGAGCTTCAGCTTCGGCGCCTTCGCCAGCGGCCGCGTCGACTACCTCGACACCGAGTTGCTCGCGGGCGCCGAGGTCCTGCGCGGGCCGGCCTCCACGCAGTTCGGCAGCGACGGGCTGGGCGGCGCGCTCCTCTTGCGCACGCTGAGCGCCGAGGACCTGCTCACCGGCGGACGGCGCCAATCGGGCTTCGTCTCGGCCGGTGCGGCCAGCGTCGACCGCTCGACCAAGCTCAGCGCCGGGGGCGCCGCCGCCTTCGGCCCCTGGACGGTCCTGCTGGCCGGTGTCACGCGCCAGGGCCACGGTCTGCGGACACAGGGCGATGACGAGTCCCCCAACGCCAAGCGCACGGCCGTCAATCCGACCGACGTGGAGGGTTGGCCGGGATTCAAGAAATTTTCGCCAAAAATCGACTTAAGTCGTTGAATTTATTTAACAAAATGACTTCAAAGTGAATCGCCCGGATTTCCTAGACACCTTTGAGCCGTTGGGAATGGCGTCGCTCGAACTCTGCGGGTGAAGTATCGCCGGCAGTGCCGTGACGGCGCTTTGGGTTGTAGAACATCTCGATGTAGTTGAAGACATCGGCCCTCGCGTCATCGCGGGTCGGATAGGTCTGGCGGCGAATGCGCTCGCGCTTGAGCAGTTGGAAGAAGCTTTCGGCTACCGCGTTGTCGTGACAGTTGCCGCGACGGCTCATGCTGGAAATCAGGTGGTGGTCGCGCAGGAAGTCCTGCCACTCGTGGCCGGTGAACTGGCTGCCCTGGTCCGAATGCACCGTTACCGGCTGCTGGGGCTGACGGCGCCACAAGGCCATCATCAGCGCATCCAGCACCAGGCCTGTGTCGATGCGACTGCCCATGGACCAGCCGACGACCTGACGCGAGAACAGATCGACGACCACGGCCAGATAGAGCCAGCCCTCATGGGTGCGGATGTACATGATGTCGGTCACCCAGGACTGATTGGGCTCGGCCACCGTGAACTGGCGCTGCAGGTGGTTGGGCGCCACGACAGCAGGCTTGCCGCCGCGGACGCCGGGGCGGCGTCGATAGCCCGTCTGGGAGCGCAGTCCTTCGAGCCTGAGCAATCGGGCCACGCGGTGCTTGCCGCAGCGCTCGCCCAGGTCGCGCATGTCCAGCGTGAGCTTGCGGTAGCCGTATACGCCACCGCTCTCCAGCCAGGCGTGCTTGAGCAGACCTAACAGCCGCTTGTCGTCCTTGGCGCGAGGGCTCGCGGGCTCGGCCTTCCAGGCGTAGTACCCGCTGGGGTGCACCTTCATGACCTGTGAATCGCCCCGGATTCCCTAGACACCTTTGAGCCGTTGGGAATGGCGTCGCTCGAACTCTGCGGGCGAAGTATCGCCGGCAGTGCCGTGACGGCGCTTGGGGTTGTAGAACATCTCGATGTAGTTG
>JAYRJQ010000002.1:0-284632 GCA_041906185.1 Burkholderiaceae bacterium | reverse complement strand
GCCCGGGGATTTCACCTCTGTCTTACATAACCGCCTGCGCACGCTTTACGCCCAGTAATTCCGATTAACGCTTGCACCCTACGTATTACCGCGGCTGCTGGCACGTAGTTAGCCGGTGCTTATTCTTCAGGTACCGTCATGAGCCCCAGGTATTATCCGGAGCCTTTTCTTCCCTGACAAAAGCGGTTTACAACCCGAAGGCCTTCTTCCCGCACGCGGCATGGCTGGATCAGACTTGCGTCCATTGTCCAAAATTCCCCACTGCTGCCTCCCGTAGGAGTCTGGGCCGTGTCTCAGTCCCAGTGTGGCTGGTCGTCCTCTCAGACCAGCTACAGATCGTCGGCTTGGTGAGCCTTTACCTCACCAACTACCTAATCTGACATCGGCCGCTCCAATCGCGCGAGGCCTTACGGTCCCCCGCTTTCACCCTCAGGTCGTATGCGGTATTAGCTGCTCTTTCGAGCAGTTATCCCCCACGACTGGGCACGTTCCGATGCATTACTCACCCGTTCGCCACTCGTCAGCATCCGAAGACCTGTTACCGTTCGACTTGCATGTGTAAGGCATGCCGCCAGCGTTCAATCTGAGCCAGGATCAAACTCTACAGTTCGATCTTGATTACTCAACGGAATCGAACAAAGACTATTTTCATAGCTTCATTCTCTATCCGTGAGCGTTTAAAGTCCAAAGGACTTGGCAATCATCTCTGACTACCAGCACTTCGCTTCAAACGCCCACGCTTATCGGCTGTGAATTCTTAAAGAACATCCGCTCAACTCTTGCTGCCAGCTGCTTTCGCTGCCTGCCGCTTCGTTTTGCGTCGCTGACTTGTCATCAGCAGAGAAGCGAGATTATGACTGAATTTCTTTCGTATCGTCAAGCGTTTTTGAAAATTTATTTTCGAAACTTCATTTCGAAACCTTCAAACCGCTTGGCGAAACATTCAGATCTCGCCGCGCATCAAGACCGAAATCTCTTTGCGCCCCGCTGCTTCTGTTTGCGCTTCGTTTCGAAGCACTGCATCAGCAGCGAAGCCTTAGACTGTAGCACAGCTTTTTCGGCCAGAGCAAGACTTTCGCAAGAAATTCTTGAGGAGGGCCTCCCGGCCCTCCTCTGGCGCCCGTCTGCCAGCCTCTCGCTGGCCGGTCAGTCTTCCTGGAACGCCTCTTCGCGCTTGGAGCGAATGGACGGCAGCATCACCACCAGGATGAGCAGGAACGCCGCAGCCAGCAGCCCGGCCGACAGCGGCCGGCTGACGAAGGTGCCCCAGTCGCCCCGCGACAGCAGCAGTGCGCGGCGCAGGTTCTCTTCCATCATCGGACCGAGGATGAAACCGAGCAGCAGCGGCGCTGGCTCGCAGCTCAGCTTGTAGAAGACATAGCCCAGCAGCGCGAAGCCCGCCGTCAGATAGACATCGAAGGCATTGTTGTTCAGCGTGTAGGTACCAATGCAGCAGAACACCACGATGGCCGGGAACAGGAAGCGATAGGGAACGGACAGCAGCTTGATCCACATGCCGATCAGCGGCAGGTTCAGCACCACCAGCATCAGGTTGCCCACCCACATCGAGGCGATCAGGCCCCAGAACAGCTCCGGATTGCTCGTCATGACCTGCGGACCGGGCTGGATGCCCTTGATCGTCATCGCGCCCACCATCAGGGCCATCACGGCATTGGGCGGAATGCCCAGGGTCAGCATCGGGATGAAGCTGGTCTGCGCGCCGGCATTGTTGGCGCTCTCCGGCCCGGCGACGCCCTGGATGGCGCCCTTGCCGAACGGATGGCGGGGCTTGCGCGCCACTTTCTTCTCCAGGGTGTACGCAGCAAAGGACGCCAGCAGCGCGCCGCCACCCGGGAGCACCCCCAGGACGGAGCCCAGCGCCGTCCCACGCAGCACGGCAGGCCAGGCGTCCTGGAAGTCCTCCTTGGTCGGCCACAGGCCCTTCACTTCCTTGGTGAAGACCTCCCGGTGCTCCGCCGGCTGCCCCAGATTGGCAATGATCTCGCCAAAGCCGAAGACGCCCATCGCGATCACGACGAAGCCAATGCCGTCCGAAAGCTCCGGAATGTCAAAGGAGAAGCGCGGCGTGCCGGAGATCACGT
Organism: Burkholderiaceae bacterium; assembly: GCA_041906185.1. Taxonomy (GTDB): domain Bacteria; phylum Pseudomonadota; class Gammaproteobacteria; order Burkholderiales; family Burkholderiaceae_C; genus Roseateles_B. Next base: position 282,530 of record JAYRJQ010000002.1, on the reverse strand, counting down.
CCGTGTTGATCTGCCCCAGAAGCAGCCCCAGCACGATCATGCTGATGGCCTTCACCAGCGAGCCGGAGGCCAGGACCACCGCGCCGATGAGGCCGAGCACCATCAGCGAGAAGTACTCCGCCGGGCCGAACTTGAAGGCCATCTCGGTCAGCGGAGGCGCGAAGGCGGCAATGATGATCGTGCCCACGCAGCCGGCGAAGAAGGACCCGAGCCCCGCCACGGCCAGCGCGGCACCCGCGCGCCCCTGGCGGGCCATCTGGTAGCCGTCGATGGCCGTCACCACGGAGCTGGACTCGCCCGGCACGTTGATCAGGATGGCGGTGGTGGAGCCGCCGTACTGCGCGCCGTAATAGATGCCGGCCAGCATGATGAGGGCCGGCGTGGCATCCAGCGAGTAGATGGACGGCAGCAGCATCGCGATGGTCGCGACCGGCCCGAGGCCGGGCAACACACCGATCAGCGTGCCGAGCATGGCGCCCAGGAAGGCATAGAGCAGATTCTGGAAGGTCAGCGCCGTCTGGAATCCAAGCAGGAGGTTGTCAATCAGGCTCATGGTCACTCCTCAAGCCAGGAACACGGGCCAGACCGGAATGGTGAGCTTCAGCCCCCAGACGAAGATCACCCAGCTGCCGGCGGTGAGCACCACGGCGCTGATCAGGGCGTCCCGCCAGTGGAACTCGTCGCCCGCGAGCGAGGAGATGAAGACCAGCAGCGGCAGCGTCACCACCAGGCCCAACTGCGGCAGGGCCAGGCCGAACAGGGCGATGGCGCCGACGATGATCAGCAGCGGGCGCCAGGCGATGGGGCCGATGGGGTCCCCTTCGGCGGACTCGATGGTGACGGCCTTGAACAGCACCATCCCGCCCAGCACCGCGAGCAGGACGCCGAGGCTGAAAGGGAAGTAGCCGGGGCCGGGCTTGGCGGAGGACCCGAACTGGTACTCCGTGGCGCCCCAGGCAAAGGTCAGGCCGACCAGCAGGAACAGCAAACCGGACCAGAAGTCTCGTTGGCTCTTGATCTTCACAGAGCGCCTCTCTTGATGTTGTCGATTGATTCTAGGCAGCGCCCCCGGGAGACCGGCTGTGGTTTCCACGTAAGACGCCACAAGCCGGCATAAAGGCTCAGTGCGCCCACTCCGGTGTGCTGCGCAGCACCTCATCCAGCGTGGTGAGCCCCTCGGCGACCTTCATGGCGCCTGCCAGACGGAGGGGGCGCAGCCCTTCCTGCATGGCCTGCCGCCGGATGGCCGTGGTGTCGGCCTCGGCATTGAGGTGCTTGCGAACGGCCTCGTCGAGCACGAGCAGTTCGTACAGGCCGGCTCGCCCCCGGAAGCCGGTGTTGCGGCACTCGAGGCAGCCCACGGGCTTGCAGGCCCGGACCTTGCCGTTCATGCGCCAGGGCTTGAGCGTGTCGTTGAGCATGTCGGCGGTGACGCTGTCGTCCGGCTGCTTGCAGTGCTCGCACAGCGTGCGTACGAGCCGCTGGGCCAGTACGCCGATCACGGTCGCGTTGATCAGGTAGGACGGCACGCCCAGGTCCAGCAGGCGGGTCACGGCGGACACGGAGTCGTTCGTGTGCAGGGTGCTGAACACCAGGTGGCCCGTCAGCGAGGCCTGGATGGCCATCTCCGCGGTCTCGAGGTCCCGGATTTCGCCGACCATGATGATGTCCGGGTCCTGCCGCATGAGCGCCCGCAGGCCTTCCGCGAAGTTGAAGTCAATCGCCGACTGCACCTGCGTCTGGTTGAAGGCGGGCTCGATCATTTCGATCGGGTCCTCGATGGTGCAGACGTTGACCTCGTCCGTCGCCAGGCGCTTGAGCGTCGAGTAGAGCGTGGTCGTCTTGCCGCTGCCGGTGGGGCCGGTGACGAGGATGATGCCGTGCGGCTTGGCCACCAGGCGGTTCCAGCGCTCGGCGTCGTGGCGGGAGAAGCCCAGCTCGCTGAGATCCTTGACGGCGTTGTCGGGATCGAAGATGCGCATGACCATCTTCTCGCCGAAGGCGGTCGGCAGCGTGGAGAGCCGCATCTCGACCTCCTCGCCGATCGGGTTGCGCGTCTTGATGCGGCCGTCCAGCGGCCGGCGCCGTTCGACGACGTCCATCCGGCCGAGCAGCTTGATGCGCGAGACCATCGCGCTGAGCACCGTGGGCGGCAGCTGGTAGACGGTGTGCAGCACACCGTCGATGCGGAAGCGGATCAGCCCGAGCTCGCGGCGCGGCTCCAGGTGGATGTCACTGGCGCGCTGGTCAAAGGCGTACTGCCACAGCCAGTCCACGACCTGCACGATGCCCTGGTCGTTCGCGTCGAGCTGCTTGTTGGAGCGGCCCAGCTCGACGAGCTGCTCGAAGCTCGCCGACGGCGCGACGGCGCCCGACTTCGCGGCCTCGCGCACGGACTTGGCCAGCGTGAAGAACTCGGTCGTGTAGCGCGAGATCTCATTGGGACTCGCCACCACCAGCTTGATCTGCTTGCGCGTGTGGGCCGAAATCTGCTCCACCCAGGCGATGTCGAAGGGCTCGCAGGTCGCGACGGTGATGTCCATCAGGCCGAACTGCACGGGCAGGCAGCGCTTGGCCTCGGCATAGCCGACCGACATCACGTCGGAGACGCGGCCGACATCGACCTTCAGCGGATCGATGCGCAGGTAGGGAATGCGGGCGCGCTCGGCCAGCCAGGCCGTGAGCGCCTCGATGTCCAGCAGCTTGCCGTTGGAGACGCGGTGCATGGCGGCCCCGGCCAGGCGCAGCAGCGGGTGCTGGGCGCTGTCGCCTGCCCCGAAGCGCTGCTCCACGCGCTGGGCCGTCTCGGCGTCGATCACGCCGTCCTCCTGCAGCCAGCGCAGCAGCGGGCGCCATTCCAGGCGACCGGCCGGCTGAGACACCGCGGCGGCCTCGCTCCTCGTGGCACTGTTCATCAGGGCAGCTCCGACATCTGGTTGAGGATGCTCATCGGCAGCGGGCGCACCAGCCGCAGCCACTTGCGGGCCGGCAGGCCGTGGCTGCCGTAGCGCTCCTCGATCTTATCGGCGCGGCGCTCCAGCTCGTCCCGGTCGGGCACCTGCACGCCGCGGGCGGCCACCACCACGGTGTTGCCTTCGCGCGTCGGGGCGAGGCTCCAGACCTGGTCGCTGCCGAAGACCCGGGCGATGCGCGCCGCGCTGCGCGCGAAGCTCGCCGCGCGGCCGAAGAGGTTGACGGTCATCAGCCCGCCATCGGCCAGCACGCCATGGCAGGCGGCATAGAAGGCCTCGTCGTCCAGCACGGGGAATGCGGCTTCGTGGTCGTAGAGGTCCACATTGAGCACCTGCACGGTCTGGAGATGGGCCGGGTCGGCCACCCAGCGGGCCGCGTCCTGGTTGAGCACGGTCAGGCGCTCGTCGTCCTCGGGCAGGTGGAACCAGCTGCGGCAGGCGGCGATGACCGTCGGGTTGATCTCCACCGCCGTCGTTTGCATGCGCAGCACCTTGTGGCAGAAGCGCGTGAGGGCCGCGGCGCCCAGGCCCAGCTGCACGGCGTGGCCCTCGCGCAGGGACTCGCTGTCCCGCCAGAGCATCCAGGCCATCATGCGCTGGATGTATTCGAGCTCCAGCACCTGCGGCTTGCGGATGCGCATGGCGCCCTGGACCCAGATGCTGTCGAGGTGCAGGAAACGCACGCCGTCGAATTCCGACAGCGTCGCAGGCGTCCATTCAGGGCTGGCGGAGCGACCCGCCGACTTCTTCTTCGTGTTCATCCAGCAATCCGGCAAAGGCAAACGCCTCGCGCCAGGCCGCGAGCTTGCGCTCGAAGCTCCAGCTGGCATTGGCCGGGCTGGACGAGGGCAGGCGGAACACGGGCAGGCCGAGGGCTTGCGTGACGCGCAGGCTGCGCGCCGATTCCCCGCCATTGTGTGCGATTGCCCGCAGCTGCGGCAGGGTGTTCACCAGCGCTTGCAAATCATTGGGCGCTGCGGCACGGATGTCGGCATCGAGGCTGCCCTCCCGCTGGCAGCTCGCATAGACGTCCCACAGGGCCAGGCCCCGCGAGCAGGCGTAAGCGCAGCGGGCCGCGTAGGGCAGCGCACGCAAGTCCTGACCCCATAGCGCCGAGAGCAGCGGCCAGAACTGGTTGCGCGGGTGACCGTAATACTGCTGCGCCGAGAGCGAGGCGACACTCGGGAAGCTGCCCAGCACGAGCAGCCGGGCACCCGGCGAAGCCAGGGCGGGCAAACCCTGCAGCACGGGCGTCGCCCCACCCGCTTCAATGGGGACCGCTGTCATCCGGCCGGTTGCCGGCTGCGTTCGTCGTGCCATCTCGATCACATCCACTCAAGAAACCACACGGAGGATTGCCATGTTGAATACCGAAGCCATCTGGGAGTTCCTGCGCACCCAGGGCACCGATTTTGGACTCAAGGTGCTGGCCGCGCTGGCGGCATGGATCATCGGCCGCTGGATCATCAGCCTCGTGATCCGCCTGGTCGGGGCGGCGATGGAGCGCGGCAAGCGCATCGACTCGACGCTCTCGAACTACCTGCGCTCCATTCTGTCGGTCATCCTGAACATCGTCCTGGTGCTGGCGATCCTGGACATCTTCGGCATCCACACCACCTCCTTCGCCGCCCTGCTGGCCGGCGCGGGCCTGGCCATCGGCACCGCCTGGGGCGGCCTGCTGACCCACTTCGCCGCGGGCGTCTTCATGCAGGTCCTGCGCCCCTTCAAGGTGGGCGACTTCGTGCAGGTGGGCGGCGTCACGGGGACCGTGCTGGAGATCGGCCTCTTCGGCACCACGCTGGTCACGCCGGACAACGTGCAGACCATCATCGGGAACAACAAGATCTTCTCGGACACCATCCAGAACTACTCGACGCTGCCGCACCGCCGCGTGGACTGCGTTGCCAAGATCGCCAACAGCGTCGACCCGCTGGACGCCATCGCGCGGCTGAAGGCGGCCCTGGCGCAGATCCCGAACGTGGCGACCACGCCCGCACCCGATGTCGAGATCCTGAGCTTCACGCCCGAAGGCCCCCTGCTCTGCGTGCGCCCCTACACGCACACGGACCACTACTGGCAGGTCTACTTCGACACGCACAAGGCGGTGGTAGCCACCTTCGGCGCCGCCGGCTACCCGGTGCCGGAAACGCCGATCACGCCGCGCAACCGCTAAGGGCTCAGCGCCCCGGTCCGCCGTTCCCGCCGCTCTCGCCGCTCCGGTCGATGCGGCTGAAGCGGCGCTCCAGGCCGCGCACGGCCGCGGCCACGCCGTCCTCGCCCTGCATGGCCCGCGCCGCCTCGCGGGCGCGGGCCGCCATCTGCGGATCGGCCATCACGCGCCGCAGGGCCGCGGCCAGCGAGTGCGCCGTGACGCTGCGCCGGTCCAGCGCCGATCCCGCGACGCCCAGCCGCCGCAGGGCGCCCGCCCAGAAGCGCTGCTCGCTGATATGGGCGATGACGACGGACGGCACGCCCGCCTGTGTCGCCGATTGCGTGGTGCCTGCGCCGCCATGGTGGACCACCGCCCGGCAGCGCGGAAAAATCCGCTGGTGCGGCGCGATCGGCACGAACAGCACCCGCGCATCCGACGCGAAGCCGCAGGCCGCCGCGTCATGGCACTGGATGATCGCGCGGCAGCCGGCCCGCGCCGCCGCCTCGGTCATCAGCGCCAGCACCCGGGTCTGGGCCTCGATCTCGCGGGGCATCCAGCTGCCCAGCGTCAGGTAGATGGGCGCCTCCCCCGCGGCCAGGAAGTCTTCTAGGCCGGCTGGCATCGTGCCTTCCAGGCCCTCGTTGGGCATGTCCAGGAAGCCGCAGACCTCGAGGTGCGCGGGCCAGTCGGGCGGACGGGGGCAGAGCTGCGGGCTGACCGCCACCAGGTTCAGCGTCGGCGACAGCCAGACCTCGCGCAGGACATCCCGCACCGGCGGCAGCTCCACCTCGCGCCGCAAACCGTTGACGTAGGGTGCGACCACGCGATGCACCGCCAGCCGCGTGAGCTTCCACAGCAGGCGATGGCCGACGCGGCCCAGCCACGCCGGCGCCGACGGGTGGGCAAAGGCGCTCGGAATGCCGACCGGCGAGAGCTGCACGCCCACGTAGGGCCGCCCCGCCAGTTCCGCGGCGATCTGCAGCGGGTGCATCACGTAATGGCCGATCACCACGTCGGAGGTCTCGCACAGCTGCCGGGCGGCCTCGAAGATGGCGCCTTGCGCCGGCGCGAAGCACAGCCGCAGGATGGCGTCGAGCTGCCGCAGCGGATTGCGCTCCCGGTAGGCGGCCTCGCCATACGCCCTCGCCTGCTCGGGCGAGAGCTTCAGCGGCGTCAGCACCGTGACGCGGGCACCCTGCGAGGACTGCAGCCCGGCATGGGTGTCGTCCAGCGCGATGACCACGAGGTGCACCGCATGCCCGGCCGCCTGCAGCCCGCCGGCCAGCGCCAGGAAGGGCCGGATGTCGCCGTGGCTTCCCCAGGTCAGCAGGCCGATGCGGCGCATGGCGGTCCCCCTGCGCTCAGAGCGCCGCGAGCCGTGGCAGCGCGGCCCGGGCGTTCGCGGCGGTCAGGGCGGCGGTCTCGGCCGGGCCGAGGCCGCGCAGCCGGGCCAGCTCGGCGCCGATGCGCGGCAGCTCGGCGGGCTCGTTGCGGCTGCGCTCACCCGCGGCCCGCTGTGCCGCCGTCTTGTAGAGCCAGTGCGGCGGGATGTCGGGGGCGTCCGTTTCCAGCACCAGCGCCTCGGCCGGCAGCGAGGCCGCCAGCCGCCGGATCTGCAGCGAGCGCTCGAAGGTGAGCGTGCCGCCGAAGCCGAGCCGAAAGCCCAGTGCGCAGAAGGCCTGCGCCTGCTGCTCGCTGCCGTTGACGGCATGGGCGATGCCGCCTTCGACAGGGATGCGGCGTAGCCCCGCCAGCAACGGGTCGGCACTGCGCCGCACATGCAGCAGCACCGGCAGCGCCTGCTGGCGCGCGAGCTTGAGCTGGGCCAGGTAGAACTGCTGCTGCACGGCGGCGTCGAGCCCCGGCACGAAGAAGTCCAGCCCGATCTCGCCGACGGCCACCAGCCGCGGGTCGTCGCGCCAGGCGTGGAGCCGGTCGGCCAGCAGGGTCAGGTCTTGCGCCTGGGCCTGCATCACATAGAGCGGATGGATGCCCAGCGCATAGGCAAAGCCGTGCCGATGCGCCAGCGCGTGCACCGTGTCGAAGTCAAAGGCGGCCACGGCCGGCAGCACCATCTGCTGCACACCGGCCTCGCGGGCCCGTGCGACCACGGCGTCCCGGTCAGCGTCGAACTCGGGCGCGTCCAGGTGGCAGTGGGTGTCGATCCACATGCCTGCGGCCCTCGACTCAGCGGAAGACGACCGTCCGGTTGCCGTTCATCAGCACGCGGTGCTCGGCATGCCACTGGATGGCGCGCGCCAGCGTGACGCACTCGGTGTCCCGGCCGATGGCCACCAGCTGCTCGGGCGGCATGCTGTGGTCGATGCGGGCGACCTCCTGCTCGATGATCGGGCCCTCGTCGAGGTCCGAGGTGACGTAGTGCGCCGTGGCGCCGATCAGCTTCACGCCACGCTCATGCGCCTGGTGGTAGGGCCGCGCTCCCTTGAAGCTGGGCAGGAAGCTGTGGTGGATGTTGATGGCGCGGCCCGAGAGGTACTCGCACATCTCGCCCGAGAGGATCTGCATGTAGCGCGCCAGCACGACGAGGTCGATGCGGTTCTCCTCGATCACCTCGCGGATCTTGCGCTCCTGCGCCGCCTTCTGCTCGGCGGTGGAGTTCAGCAGCGGGAAGTGGTGGAAGGGGATGTCGTGCGAGGCGGCCAGCTGGTAGAAGTCCCGGTGGTTGGAGACGATGGCCGGGATCTCGATGGGCAGGTGCCCCGTCTGCACGCGGAACAGCAGGTCGTTCAGGCAGTGCCCCAGCTTGGAGACGAGCAGCAGCACGCGGGTCTTGGTCTCGCGGCCGACGAGCTCCCAGTCCATCTGCAGCTGCTGGGCCAGCGGCGCGAAGGCCGCCTGCAGCGCCGGCACGGGCGTGGCCTGGCTGCACTCGAACTCGATGCGCATGAAGAAGCGCCGGTGATCGGCGTCGCCATGCTGGGCCGAGGTCAGGATGTTGCCGCCCTGTGCCAGCAGGAAACCCGTCACGGCATGCACGATGCCGGCCTGATCGGGGCAGCTGAGCTTGAGGATGTAGCGGGGCGGGACAGCAGACATGGGGCCTCCAGGACAGTGGGGCACCGATCCTACTGCAGCCCGCCCTCAATCCTGCTGGAGTCGGCCGCCGACGAGATTCAGCCGGGTTTCACAGCGCGCGGCCAGCTGCTGGTCGTGGCTCACCATCACGAAGGCGGTGCCCTGGCTCGCGGCCAGCTCCAGCATCAGGCCGAAGACGGCATCGGCCGTCCCGCGGTCCAGGTTGCCGGTGGGCTCGTCCGCCAGCACGCAGGCCGGGCGGGTGACGAGGGCGCGGGCGATGGCCACGCGCTGGCGCTCGCCGCCGGAGAGCTCCGCCGGACGATGCAGGACGCGCTGCCCCAGCCCGACGCGCTCGAGCATGGCCTTCGCCTGCGCCCGTGCCTCGGCCTCCGGCAGACGGCGGATGCGCAGCGGCATGGCCACGTTGTCCAGCGCGGTGAACTCGGGCAGCAGGTGATGGAACTGGTAGATGAAGCCCAGGTGCTGGTTGCGCCAGCGCCCCTGCTCCGCCGCGTCCATGTCGGCGAAGTCCCGGCCCATCAGCTGCACGCGCCCCCGGCTCGGGGCGTCCAGACCCCCGAGCAGGTGCAGCAGCGTGCTCTTGCCGGAGCCGGACGCGCCGACGATGGCCAGCGTCTCACCGCGCCGCACGGTGATGTCCACGTCGGACAGCACCGTCACGTCGAGCGGGCCCTCCTTGAATCGCCGGCTCAGCGCGGTGCCCTGCAGCACGAGCTCGTTCAGACGCTCACTCATAGCGCAGCGCCTCCGCCGGTTGCACGCGGCTGGCACGCCGGCTCGGGTAGATCGTGGCCAGGAAGGCCAGCAGGAGCGAGGTGAGCGCGATGGGGACGATGTCCGACCACTGCGGATCGCTGGGCATGTGGTTGATCACGTAGACGCTGCTGGGCAGGAAGCTGGTGTTGAAGAGCCGCTCGATGGCCGGCACGAGCACGTCGATGTTGAAGGCCGTCAGCAGCCCGAGCAGCGTGCCACCGAGCGTGCCGATGATGCCGGAGGCCGCGCCCTGGACCATGAAGATGCCCATGATGGAGCGCGGGCTCGCGCCGAGCGTGCGCAGGATGGCGATGTCGCTCTGCTTGTCGGTCACCGTCATCACCAGCGTCGAGACGAGGTTGAAGGCCGCCACCGTGACGATGAGCGTCAGGATGATGCGCATCATGCGCTTCTCCAGCTGCACGGCGTCATACCAGGTGGCGTTGGTGCGGGTCCAGTCGCGCACGCGGATCGCGGGGCCGAAGCTCTTGGCAAGCTCGTCGCCCACTTCGCGGGCCTGGTGCACATCGGCGAGGCGCAGTTGCACGCCGGTCGGTCCTTCCACGCGGAAGAAGCGCTGGGCGTCCTGGATGTGCACGAGCGCCAGCGCGCTGTCGTACTCGTAGTGGCCGGCCGTGAAGACGCCCACCACCTTGAACTGCTTGAAGCGCGGCGAGACGCCGGCCGGCGTCACGTCACCCGTAGGCGCGGCCAGGGTGATGCGGTCGCCCTCGCGAACCTGGAGCGCCCTCGCCATCTCCACGCCGATCAGGATGCCGAACTCGCCCGGTACGAGGCGCGCGAGCGCCGTGTCCTTGAGCTCGGCGGCCAGCGGCGTGATGGTCGGCTCCAGGGTCGGATCGATGCCGCGCACGATGGCGCCGCGCATGTCCTCCCCCCGCGCCACCAGCACCTGGCTGGCCACGAAGGGCGCCGCCGCCTTCACCTGCGGATTGCGCCTGGCCTGCTCGGCCAGCTGCTGCCAGTCCGGGAAGGACTCGCCCTGCCAGCCCATCAGCTCGATGTGCGACACCACCGACAGCATGCGGTCCCGCACCTCCTTCTGGAAGCCGTTCATCACCGACAGCACGATGATCAGCGCCGCCACCCCCAGCGCGATGCCCAGCATCGACACCCCGGAGATGAAGGAGATGAAGCGGTTGCGCCGCCCGCCCCGGCCCGCGCGCGTGTAGCGCCAGCCGATCTGCCATTCATACGGTAAATCCATCAATCACCTTGCATACGCCGCCTGCGCGGCCTTGAATCTGTGAAGCCCGAGGAGCCCGCCTCGCCGTGCCAGAAGGCTCGCCCACTTGAGGCCCGAGCGAAGCAGACCCTGCCCCCCCACCCGCCGGCGCAGCCCGGCGCCCGGCACGGAGCCCGAGGATCCGGCTCCGCCGGTCCTACGGGATCGCCCCCTCGGGGGGCTGGCGAAGCCAGTAGGGGGGGTCAATGTGCTTCGTCCCAGTTGGCACCGACACCGACCTCCGCCAGCAGCGGCACCTTCAGCTCGGCCACGCCCGCCATCAGGCGCGGCACTTCCGTGCGGATCCAGTCCAGCTCCGCCTCGGGCACCTCGAACACGAGTTCGTCATGCACCTGCATCACGATGCGGCTCTGCTTGCCCTCGTCGTCCAGCGCCTTCTGCACCGCGATCATGGCCAGCTTGATGAGGTCCGCCGCCGTGCCCTGCATGGGCGCGTTGATGGCCTGGCGCTCGGCACCGGCCTTGCGCGGGCCATTGCCGCCGTTGATCTCGGGCAGATAGATGCGGCGGCCGAAGTAGGTCTTGACGTAGCCCAGGTCCTTGGCGGACTGGCGCGTCACATCCATATAGGTCTTCACGCCGGCAAAGCGGGTGAAGTAGCGGTCGATGTAGTCCTTGGCCGCCTTCTGCTCGATGCCCAGCGACTGCGCGAGCCCGAAGGCGCCCATGCCGTAGATCAGGCCGAAGTTGATGGTCTTGGCGTAGCGGCGCTGCTCGCTCGTCACCTCGTCCACCGGCACCCCGAAGACCTCGGAGGCCGTGGCGCGGTGCACGTCCAGGCCGTCCTGGAAGGCCTTGAGCAGGCCCGGGTCCTCGCTGATGTGGGCCATGATGCGCAGCTCGATCTGCGAGTAGTCGGCGCTGACGATCACATGCCCCGGCGGCGCGACGAAGGCCTCGCGCACGCGGCGGCCCTCGGCCGTGCGCACCGGGATGTTCTGCAGGTTCGGGTCATTGCTCGACAGCCGCCCCGTCACCGCCACGGCCTGCGAGTAGGACGTGTGCACGCGCCCCGTGGCGGCGTTCACCATCTGCGGCAGCTTGTCCGTGTAGGTGCTCTTGAGCTTGGCCAGGCCGCGGTACTCGAGGATCTTCGCGGGCAGCGGGTAGTCGGCCGCCAGCTTGTCCAGCACTTCCTCGTCCGTCGAGGGCGCGCCGGTGGCCGTCTTCTTCACGACGGGCAGGCCCAGCTTGTTGAAGAGGATCTCGCCGATCTGCTTGGGGCTGCCCATGTTGAAGGGCTGCCCGGCGATTTCGTAGGCCTGCTGCTCCAGCGCGACGAGGCGCTGCGCCAGCTCGTGGCTCTGCGCCTGCAGGCGGGCCGCGTCGATCAGCACGCCGTTGCGCTCGATGCGCGCCAGCAGCAGCGAGACCGGCATCTCGATCTGGCGGTAGACGAAGTCCAGGCCCGCATCGGCCTGCAGACGCGGCTCCAGCAGTTCGTGCACGTGCAGGCACATCTCGGAGTCCTCGCTGGAGTACTCCGAGGCCTTGGCCACGTCGACCTGGGCGAAGGGAATCTGGTGCACGCCCTTGCCGCAGAGGTCCTCGTAGCTCAGGCCGAGGCGGCCCAGGTGGCGTTCCGCGAGGGCGCCCAGGCCGTGCGTCTTGTGCGCCTCGAGCACATAGCTCTCCAGCATGGTGTCGTGCGCGTAGCCCTGCACGGCGATGCCGTGGTTGGCGAAGACGTGCAGGTCGTACTTGACGTTCTGGCCCAGCTTGGGGCGGCTGCCGTCTTCCAGCCAGGGCTTGAGGCGGGCCAGCACCTCGTCCATCGGCAGCTGCTCGGGGGCGTCCGGGCCGCTGTGGCGCAGCGGGATGTAGCAGGCCTCGCCCGGTTTGTCGGCAAAGGACAGGCCGACGATGCGCGCGGCCATGGGGTCCAGGGAGTCGGTCTCGGTGTCCAGCGCCACGAGCGGCGCGGCCTGGATGCGGGCCAGCCAGGCGTCGAAGGCGGCCCAGTCGAGGATCGTGTCGTAGCGGCGCTCCACCTGCGCGGCCTCGGCCGGGGGCTGGAGGTCCGCAAAGAGATCGCCCGTGGCGCCGGCCGCCGCCGGGGCAGATCCAGGTCCAGACGCAGGCTTGGCGGGCTTGTCGGCCGCTGCGCCGCCGCCCAGTTCCGCCTCCAGCTCGCGCTTGAGCGTGCGGAAACCGTAGCGGGTGAAGAAGTCGAGCAGGCCGGGCTTGTCCGGCGTCTGCAGGGCCAGGGCGTCCAGCGTCGGCCATTGCGGCACGTGGCCGGCCAGGTCGCAGTCCAGCTTGACCGTCACGAGCCGGCGGCCCATGGGCAGCCAGTCCAGCGCCTTGCGCAGGTTCTCGCCCGCCACGCCCTTGATCTTGTCGCTGCTGGCGATCACGCCGTCCAGCGAGCCGTACTCGGCGATCCACTTGGCCGCCGTCTTGGGGCCGACCTTCTCGACGCCGGGGACGTTGTCCACGGTGTCACCCATCAGCGTCAGGTAGTCGATGATGCGGTCCGGCGGCACGCCGAACTTCTCCAGCACGCCCGCCACGTCCAGGCGTTCCGGCGGCTTGGCCATGGTGTTGATCAGGCTGACGTCGGCGTTGACGAGCTGGGCCAGGTCCTTGTCGCCCGTGGCCACCACCACCTGGTGGCCGCTCTCGGCGCCGATCCGGGCCAGCGTGCCGATGGCGTCGTCCGCCTCGATGCCCGGCACCTCCAGCAGCGGCCAGCCCAGGAGCTTCACCACCTCGTGGATCGGGGCGATCTGCAGACGCAGGTCGTCCGGCATGGGCGGGCGGTGCGCCTTGTACTCGGGGTACCACTCGTCGCGGAAGGTCGGGCCCTTGGCGTCGAACACGCAGACGGCGTGCTCCGCGCCGATGTCCTCGCGCAGCTTCTTCATCATCGCCACGAAGCCGTGCACGGCACCCGTGGGCTGGCCTTCGGGGCCGCGCAGGTCCGGCAGGGCATGGAAGGCCCGGTAGAGGAAGCTGGAGCCGTCGACCAGCAGCAGGATGGGTTTGCTCATGGGGGCGCATTGTCACGCAAGGCAGCGCCGAAACCTGTCAGCACACGGCGGGCGGGCGGCGGATGGCCCCGCATAGAATCGCCGGATGCAGAACCCGACCCGCCTTCCTCCGTCATCGCCGGCCCGGACCGCGGCCCGGGCTGCCCTGTCCCTGGCCGGCGTGCTGATCGCCTCGCTGGCCGCCGTGGCGCACGCAGCCGAAACCCCGGCCGCCCCGCCGCTTCCTGAGGATCCCCCCGAACCGGCGGTGAAGGAGATCCGGCTGGAAGACGACAGCATCCGCATCGAGGAACTCCGGGTGCGCGGCCAGACGGTCAGCGCCAAGGTCAAGCCCAAGGGCAAGGCCCCGGAGTACGAGATCCTGCTGGGCGAGCCCGGCCGCGACCTGAGCCCCGGTGCCGCCTCGGCCAAGGCCGGGGCCGGCCAGCGCGTCTGGCGCCTGTTCAGCTTCTAAGTTCCTGTCCGGCACGGCGCCCGCCGTGCCCAGCCCCCCTCCTCATGGCCGTTTTCACCCAAGTCACCGCCGAGCAGGCCCAGGTCCTCATGGACCGCCTGCAGCTGGGCGCCGTCACCGAGCTGCGCGGCATCACCGCCGGCATCGAGAACACCAACTACTTCGTCAGCACCGAGCGCGGCGACTACGTGCTGACGATCTTCGAGCGCCTGGGCTTCGAGCAGCTGCCCTTCTACCTGCGCCTGATGAAGCACCTCGCCGGCCGCGGCATTCCCGTGCCGGACCCGCAGGCCGATGCCACCGGCGAGATCCTGCACACCGTGCAGGGCAAGCCGGCCGCCGTCGTGAACAAGCTGCGCGGCGGCCATCAGCTGGCGCCGGACCTCTTCCACTGCGAGCAGGTCGGCGCGATGCTGGCCCGCATGCACCTGGCCGGCCAGGACTACGCCCTCAGCCAGCCCAATCTGCGGGGCCTGCCCTGGTGGACCGAGACGGTGCCCGTGGTGCTGCCCTTCCTCGCGCCCGAGCAGGCCGAGCTCCTGTCCTCGGAGCTGGCCTTCCAGCAGCAGCTGGCGGCGTCCCAGAGCTACGCGGAGCTGCCGCGCGGCCCGATCCACGCGGACCTGTTCCGGGACAACGTGATGTTCGAGGGCCTGCCCGGCCGCGAGCAGCTCAGCGGCTTCTTCGACTTCTACTTTGCCGGCGTCGACACCTTCCTGTTCGACATCGCCGTGTGCCTGAACGACTGGTGCATCGACCTCGCCAGCGGCCGCCTGGACGAGGCCCGGGCCCAGGCCTTCGTGCAGGCCTACGAACGCGAGCGCCCCCTGAGCGGCGCCGAGCACCGCCTGATGCCGGCCCTGCTGCGCGCGGCGGCACTGCGCTTCTGGGTCTCGCGCCTGTGGGACTACCACTTGCCGCGTGAGGCCTCGCTGCTCAAGCCCCACGACCCCACCCACTTCGAGCGCGTGCTGCGCGAGCGCCTGGCGCGCGCCTGGCACGCCCTCGCCCCTCAGGAACGCTGAATGGCCCTGACCCTCCACCTGCAGAACGTCCCGGCGGCCAATGGCCTGCTGTGGGTGCGCCATGGCTTCAAGATCGTGCAGCGGGCGCCGCTGGGCATGGTCGGGCTGTTCTCGGCCCTGATGCTGCTCAACCTGCTCACGCTGGCGCTGCCGGCGCCGCTGCGTTTCCTGCTGCTGGCGATGATGCCGCTGTTCTCGCTGGGCTTCATGCTGGCCACGCATCTGGTGCTGCAAGGCAAGCGGCCGGTGCCCGGCGTCTTCATCGCGCCCCTGCAGCTGACCCCCGAGCGCCGCAACACGCAGCTCGTCCTGGGCTTCAGCTTCGCGGTGCTGACGGTCGGCGGCCTGCTGCTGGCCGACCAGCTGGACGGCGGCGCCTTCGGCACGGCCCTGGACAAGTTCATGGACGCCATGGCGCAGGCCGGACAGCCGCCGGCCGACATGCCCGCGGTCGACCCGGTGCTCTTCAGCGGCTTTCTGATGCGCCTGGGCTGGATCGCCCTCATCAGCACGCCCTACTGGCATGCCCCCGCCCTCGTCCACTGGGGTGGTCAGGGCGCCCTGCAGGCGCTGTTCTCCAGCACCCTCGGCGTGTGGCGCAACCGCGGCGCCTTCTCCGTCTACATGCTCGGCTGGCTGGGCGTGCAGCTGGCCGCCAGCCTCGGCGGCGGCATGCTCAGTGCGGCCTTCGCACTGGCGGGCCTGAGCGCCCTGCTGCCGCTGCTGGGCATCATCGCCATGTACGCGCTCGGCTCGGCCTTCTACGCCTCGCTGTACTTCACCTTCGTCGACTGCTTCATGTTCGGCGCCCCCAAGGACGTGCTGGACAGCAAGACCTGACCCCCGGCGCGGCCCCAGGCATTGCACGAGAGGCTCCTTCGGGAGCCTCTTTGCTTTTCCGGCGGGCCATTTGTGTCAGTGCCGCCATCAAAGCGTCACGGGGATGACATGCCCTCTGCCTAGAGTGCCGCCCCAAGCACCGCCCACCCTTCGGCAGGCGGTTCGAGCACCCTTCTGAATGAGCCAGACCATGTCCAGCACTCCCAATCGCCGCCAAGCCCTGAAGTTCCTGGGCACCCCCCTCATGCTGCCCCTGAGCGGCGTGGCCGCCACCTCCTTGCTGACCGCCTGCGGCAGCGGCAGCGACGACACCCCGGCGCCCAAGCCCACGCCGAACTTCGCCTCGGCCGCCTTCGCCGCCATGGCCGCGCCCAATCTGTCGGACGCCGCCGCCATGGCCAAGACCCTGGTCGCCTCCTCGCTGGACGTCACCCTGAGCGACAGCAGCAAGCAGAGCTTCAAGCTGGCCTACCAGCCCTTCTTTGTGACGGGTGACCTCGTGCCGGACGGCAAGGGCGGCACCGTCCTGGCCGGCGGCTATGTGGACATCGCCGGCAAGGCCATCATCGACACGAGCGTGGCCGGCAAGGAGCGCCAGTTCTTCAGCGACTCCCCGGACGGCACTTCGCTGCTGAGCGTGCCCAATGCCAATGTGGCCGGCGTGAAGGGCAAGGCCGTGTTCGCGGTCGTGCAGTTCGAGTACACGACCTGGGCCCAGGACGGCAAGACCGACATGTACGGCAAGCTGCCCTCCCCCATCGCCGTGCTGACGCTGGACCAGGACCAGACCACCGGCAAGCTGAGCCTGGTGAAGTACCACAACGTCGACACCTCGGCCGCTCACGGCCTGTGGATTACCTGCGGCTCGAGCCTGTCGCCCTGGGGCACGCACCTGTCCTCGGAAGAGTACGAGCCGGACGCTTTCACCATCGCGTCCAACAGCATGTTCAAGGCCTACAGCAAGAACCTGTACGGCGACGAGACCAAGGCCAACCCCTACCACTACGGCCACCTGCCCGAAGTGACCGTCAACCCCGACGGCACCGGCACGATCAAGAAGCACTACTGCCTGGGCCGCATCTCGCACGAGCTGATCCAGGTGATGCCGGACAACCGCACCGCCCTCATGGGTGACGACGCCACCAACGGCGGCTTCTTCATGTTCGTGGCCGACAAGGAGAAGGACCTCTCGTCCGGCTCGCTGTACGTCGCCAAGTTCGGTGCCGGCTTCTCGCTGGATCCCGCCGCCGCGGGTGCCGCGATCACCTGGATCAAGCTGGGCAGCGCCACCAGCGCCGAGATCGAGAAGCTGGCCGACACGCTCAAGCCCGCCGACATCATGGACGTGGCCACCACCGACCCGAAGGACGCCACCTTCACCAAGATCTGGCTCGGCGGCAAGGTCCAGTGGGTGCGCGTGAAGGCCGGCATGGAGAAGGCCGCCGCCTTCCTCGAGACGCACCGCTACGCCGCGCTGGCCGGCGGCTCGATGGCCTTCACCAAGATGGAAGGCACGACGGTCAACGCCAAGGACAAGATCGCCTACTCGGCCCTGCAGAACATCCAGTCCTCGATGGTCAAGGGCAATGCGGCCAACAACGAGGCCTATGGTGTCGGCCTCGACAAGGCCCTGAACGCCGGCGGCGTGTTCGCCCACACCCTGAGCGCCAGCCAGAAGGACACGGCCGGCAGCGCCATCAACAGCGAGTGGGTGCCGACCCTGACCCGCGCCCTGCTGCTGGGCGAGGACATCACCGCCGACGCCCTGGGCAACACCGGCAACCCCGACAAGATCGCCAACCCCGACAACCTGAAGTTCTCGGAAAAGCTGCGCACCCTCTTCATCGGCGAGGACAGCAGCCAGCACGTCAACAACTTCGTCTGGGCCTACAACGTCGACACCAAGCAGCTCAGCCGCCTGGTCTCGATGCCCGCCGGCGCCGAAGCCACCGGCCTGGGCGTGGTGGACGACCTCAACGGCTGGACCTACATCACCAGCAACTTCCAGCACCCGGGCGACTGGGGCGGCATCCACAACGTGGTCAAGGGCACGCTGGAGCCGCTGCTGAACACCAACTACAAGAACCGCTTCGGCGCCTGCGTGGGCTACCTCACCAGCGAGACCACCAGCATCAAGCTGAACAAGGTCTGAGCCCCAGGGCAGACCTGACGAAAGACCCGGACACCGGATACACACCGCCTGTCTCGTTTGGCCCCCGGTCTTCCGGGGGCTTTTTTCTGTCGCATATCGCGATATATCGTCATCCAGGGAACCCTGGATGGCGCTTCGCCTCCGGTTCAGCGACAGTGGCGGACCTTTGCAGTAGCCCCTTCCATTTCCAGACAAGGCTGCCATGTCCGCCGTGCTTCCCTCCGACGCCGCCCCGAGCGGCGCTTCCTCCCAGGCCGCCCCCGGCGACCGCCTGGACCGTGCCTTCCTCGGCCACCCCGTGGGCCTGGGCTGGCTCGCCTTCTGCGAGTTCTGGGAGCGTTTCTCCTACTACGGCATGCAGGCGCTGCTGGTGCTGTACCTCAGCAACTACCTCTTCCTGCCCGAGAACATCGGCAATGTGGCGGGCATCGACAGCCTGCGCGCCCTCATCGAATCCGTGACCGGCCCGCGCAAGACGCAGCAGCTCGCGTCCATCGTCTTCGGGCTCTACGCCGGCCTCGTCTATCTCACGCCCCTGCTGGGCGGCATCGTGGCCGACCGCTGGCTGGGCCGCACCCGCACCATCACCATCGGCGCCGTGCTGATGGCCCTGGGCCACTTCCTGATGGCCTTCGACCGCAGCTTCCTGCTCGCCATCGCCTGCCTGCTGGTGGGCGTGGGCGCGTTCAAGGGCAATATCGCCGCGCAGGTCGGGGCGCTGTACAAGCCCGAAGACAAGCGCCGGGCCAGCGCCTTCCAGATCTTCATGCTGGCCGTGCAGATCGCCGTCATCGCCTCGCCGCTCGTCTGCGGCACGCTGGGCGAGAAGGTGGCCTGGCACTGGGGCTTCGGCGCCGCGGGCGTGGGCATGCTGATCGGCCTCGTCGTCTATCTGGCCGGCCGCCGCTACCTGCCGGCCGAGGCGCCGCGCCGCGCGCCGGCCCACGGCAGCACCGCGGCCGCGCCCATGACGCGCCGCGACAAGGCCCGCCTGGCCCTGCTCGTCTGCATGATCCCCGTGCTGATGCTGTCCATCGTCGGCAACCAGCAGTTCAACAACGCCTACCCGCTGTGGGCGCAGGATCACATGGACATGGTGCTCTTCGGCTGGTCCGTCCCGCTGACCTGGCTGCAGGCCCTCGACGCCACGACCAGCCTGCTGACCATGCTGGGCTCCATCGCCTTCTGGCGCTGGTGGGCCACCCGCCGCCGCGAGCCGGACGAGCTCACCAAGATGGCCCTGGGCTCGGCCCTGGCCTGCACCGCCCCGCTGCTGATCGTGCTGGCCGCCCGGATGATCGAGCAGGACCACGCCCGTGTGAGCCTGGTCTGGACCCTCGGCTACAACCTGCTGAACAACCTGGGCTTCGCCAACATCCTGCCCGTGGGCCTGGCGCTGTATTCCCGCGCCGCGCCGCAGCGCATGGCCGGGCTGATGATCGGCTGCTACTACCTGCACCTCTTCCTGGGCAACACGCTGGTGGGCTGGCTGGCCGGCCTGCTGGGCGAGATGAGCGGCCCGAGCTTCTGGGCGCTGCATGCGGGCCTGGTGGCCTCGGCGGCGGTGCTGCTGCTGCTCATCAAGCTGGCCTTCGGCAAGCTGCTCGACGACGATCACGCGAAGCCGGCGGCGGCCTGATCGCTTGCTCGCTTGAGAGGACATGGCCGGGGTGACCCGGCCATTCATCTTTCTGCGGAGGGTGGAGCGGGCACGGCAGCGACCCCGACCGCCGCTGGGCGCAGTGTGCGACGGCCGGCCCGGGCGGGCCGGCTCCCCTGCGGGGCTCGCGGCCCGGAGCGGGCGCGTAACTCGCTCCATTCGCTGCGCTCATTGCGCTCGAACAGACACGCCCAGTCAGACAACGATGCGCGCTGGCGCGCGCTGCTCCGGACCGCTGCGCTCCTCGGCACCACACAAGGCGCCCAGCGGCGGTCGGGGTCGCTGCCGTGGGGCACCTCTGAGCCGTGCGACGTAGGTCCGTCAGTCGATCGGCGTCAGCTTCGCCACCGACAGCGCCAGCCACTTGGTGCCATGGCGGCCGAAGTTGACCTGCGCCCGCGCGTCCGGGCCGCTGCCCTCGAGCGTCAGCAGCACGCCCTCGCCGAACTTGTTGTGGAAGACCGGCTTGCCCACGCGCAGGCCGCCGTGCTCGTCCCCCACCTTCGCGGCCGCGGCCTGCTTCATGGTCTTGGGCACAGGAGCGCCGCCGAAGGACGGGGCGTCCTTGCCCTCGCGTTCCTGCTGCCACGCCGGCGCCTGGCGCTCGACGCGGCCGGCTCCCACCATGGACTTGAGCCCGGAGCCCCGCTCCCAGGCCTGCTGGTACTCCTTCGCGAAGCCCGAGCCGAAGCCCTGGTTGCGCGGCGTGAGCCACTTCAGCGAGGCCTCGGGCAGCTCGTCCAGGAAACGGCTCTTGACGTTGTAACGCGTCTGACCGTGCAGCATGCGCGTCTGGCTGAAGCTCAGGTAGAGGCGCTGGCGGGCGCGCGTGATGGCCACGTACATCAGCCGGCGCTCCTCCTCCAGCCCGTCGCCGTCGGACAGCGAGTTCTCGTGCGGGAACAGGCCCTCTTCCAGGCCCGTGATGAAGACGGCGTCGAACTCCAGGCCCTTGGCCGAGTGCACGGTCATGAGCTGGATGGCGTCCTGCCCGGCCTGCGCCTGGTTGTCGCCCGCCTCCAGCGAGGCATGCGTCAGGAAGGCCGCCAGCGGCGAGACGATCTCGCCCGTCTCGGCGTCCGGCGTGAGGGTGACGGCGGCCACGGCGGGCGGGTTGCCGGCCGCGATCTGGCCCGGCGTGAAGCCCCCCAGTTCGTCGACCGGCAGCGCCACGGCGTCCTTGCCGAAACCTTCCTGCGTCACGAAGGCCTCGGCGGCGTTCACGAGTTCGTCCAGGTTCTCCAGCCGCTCGGCGCCATCTTTGTCGGTGCGGTAGAAGTCCGCGAGGCCCGAGGTGGCCAGCATCTGCTCGATGATCTCGCGCAGGGTCAGGCCTTGCGTCAGGTTGCGCATGGACTCGACCAGGTTCACGAAGGCGGCGAGGTTGCTGCCGCCCTTGCCGGGCACCGCGGCCACGCTCTGGTAGAGGCTGCGGCCGCTCTGGCGCGCGGCGTCCTGCAGCAGCTCCAGCGTGCGCGCGCCGATGCCGCGGGCCGGGAAGTTCACCACGCGCAGGAAGCTGGTGTCGTCGTTGGCGTTCTCGATCAGGCGCAGATAGGCCAGCGCGTGCTTCACTTCGGCCCGCTCGAAGAAGCGCAGGCCGCCGTACACGCGATAGGGAACGCCGGCGTTGAACAGCGCCGACTCGATCACCCGCGACTGCGCATTGCTGCGGTACAGGATGGCGATCTCCGAGCGCGCCAGGCCCTGCCGGTGCAGCGCCTGCGCCTCCTCCAGCAGCCATTGGGCCTCGTTGAAGTCGCTGGCCGCCTCGTTCACGCGCACGGGCTCGCCCGGGCCCATGTCGGTGCGCAGGTTCTTGCCCAGGCGGTGGCTGTTGCGGCTGATCAGTTCGTTGGCGGCATCGAGGATGTGGCCGTAGCTGCGGTAGTTCTGCTCCAGCTTGACCACCCGGCGCACGCGGTACTCGCGCTCGAAGTCGCTCATATTGCCCACGCGGGCGCCTCGGAAGGCGTAGATGCTCTGGTCGTCGTCGCCCACCGCGAACACGCCCTGGCCGCGCCCCGGCGGCGCGAACATCTTCAGCCAGGCGTACTGCAGCTTGTTGGTGTCCTGGAACTCGTCCACCAGCAGGTACTGGAAGCGGTGCTGGTAGTGCTCGCGCAGGGCGGCGTTGTCGCGCAGCAGCTCGTAGGCGCGCAGCATGAGCTCGGCGAAGTCGACCACGCCCTCGCGCTTGCACTGGTCCTCGTAGGCCTGGTAGATCTCGGCGAGCTTGCGCGTCTGCTCGTCGCGCAGGTCGATGTCCTTGGGGCGCAGGCCGTCCTCCTTAGCGCCGGCGATGAACCAGCTGACCTGCTTGGGCACGAAGCGCTCCTCATCGAGGTTCATCGCCTTGATCACGCGCTTGACGGCCGAGACGGTGTCCGAGGCGTCGAGGATCTGGAAGCCCTGCGGCAGGCCCGCCAGCTTCCAGTGCGCGCGCAGGAAGCGGTTGCACAGGCCGTGGAAGGTGCCGATCCACATGCCCCGCACGTTGTAGGGCAGCATGGCCGAGAGCCGCGTGAGCATCTCCTTCGAGGCCTTGTTGGTGAAGGTCACGGCCATGATGCCGCCGGGCGTCGCGAGGCCCTGGTTCAGCAGCCAGGCGATGCGGGTGGTCAGCACGCGGGTCTTGCCCGAGCCGGCGCCGGCGAGGATCAGCGCGGGTTCCTGCCCCAGGGTCACGGCGGCCAGCTGCTCGTCGTTCAGGCCCTTGAGCAGGCCGTTCTGGGCCTCGCCGCGCCCCGCCGCACCAAAGGACGGCCGCGGCGCGGGGGCGTCGCCGAAGAGATCGTCGAGGGAATCGGGGCCGGGGGCGTCGTGGGGGTGGGCGGTCATCCGCGCATTTTAGAGAGGCCGGCGGCCCGGTCCTGTCAGCTGGCATGATGCCGCCATGCTCGATACCGCCCCCTGCCCCTGCGGCCGCCTGGATGCGCGGTCCAGGCCCCTGCCCTACGCCGCCTGCTGCGGCGCGCTGCACCAGCGCTTCGCCACGACGGGCCGCTGGGACGCACCGGATGCCGAGGCCCTCATGCGCTCGCGCTACAGCGCCTTCACGCTCGATCGGCTGGACTACCTGCGCGCCACCTGGCACCCCGACACCCGCCCCACCACGCTGGAGGCCAACGAGGCCGGGCTGAAGTGGCTCGGCCTGCAGATCAAGTCCCGTGCGCAGCAGGACGCGGACCACGCCACGGTCGAGTTCGTCGCCCGCTCCAAGCTGGGCGGCCGCGCCTTCCGCCTGCACGAGACCAGCCGCTTCGTGCGGGTCGACGGGCAATGGCACTACCTCGACGGGGACCTGCGTTGAGCGAGCCGTCCCCCGCCTCGGAGGCTCCGGCACCGGCGCCCCCACTGCCGCTGCTGCATCTGGACGAGCACCTCGCCGTCATCGACAAGCCCGCCGGGCTGCTCGTGCACCGCACCGCGCTCGATGCCCACGAGGAGCGCTTCGCCCTGCAGATGCTGCGGGACCAGCTCGGCCGCCCCGTCTGGCCGGCGCACCGCCTGGACAAGGGCACGTCCGGCCTGCTCGTGTTCGCGCTGGACGCCGACACCGCCTCGCGCCTCGGCCAGGCCTTCGAGCAGGGCGAGCCGCGCAAGCGCTACCTGGCGCTGGTGCGCGGCTGGCCGGAAGAGGCCGGCGTCATCGAGCACCCGCTGGCCCGCGACCCGGAGCGCCCGTCGCAGGGTCAGGTCTTGCTCGACGCGCGCACCGACTACCGCTGCCTCGCCCGCGTGGCCTGGCCCTTCAGCGCGGATGGCCGCTTCCCCGAGAGCCGCTATGCCCTCGTGGAGGCCGCGCCCCACAGCGGCCGCCGCCACCAGATCCGCCGCCACCTCAAGCACATCGCCCATCCGCTGGTGGGGGATGCCACGCACGGCAAGGGCGCGCACAACCGCGCGGTGGCCGAGTTCCTGGGCTTGCAGCGCTTGTGGCTGCACGCGTGGACTCTGGAGTTGCGGCATCCGCAGACCGGAGAACTCCTCA
Organism: Burkholderiaceae bacterium; assembly: GCA_041906185.1. Lineage (GTDB taxonomy): Bacteria > Pseudomonadota > Gammaproteobacteria > Burkholderiales > Burkholderiaceae_C > Roseateles_B. Next base: position 259,205 of record JAYRJQ010000002.1, on the reverse strand, counting down.
CGCTCCAGGCACCGCCGGGGCTGGAGTGGGCCGACCTGCTGCAGCGAGGCGAATGGCACTGGCATGCGGATGCCGAGCCGATGCGGGACGCCCTGACCCATCGCCGTTGACCCCGGCGGCTGGTGAACCGCCCGCGGCAACGAAAAGGGCGCCACGTGGGCGCCCTTCGATGATCGCTCGGTCGTTCAGTCGTTCGGTCGCTCGGTCGTTCAGCGCCCGCCCTCGATCACCCGCAGCTGCACCGCCGACGGCTGCTCCTTCCAGTGGAAGACCTTCTGCGTCGCCGCCTTGAAGTCTTCCGGCTTCGCGCTGCGGATCTGCACGAAGCTCTGCGGGTTGCGGTCGATCAGCGGGAACCACGAGCTCTGGATCTGCACCATGATGCGGTGCCCGCGGCGGAAGGTGTGCGCCACGTCCGGGATGTCGAAGCGGATCTCCTCCACCTGCCCCGGCACCATCGCCTCGGGCTTCTCGAAGCTCTTGCGGAAGCGGCCTCGCAGCGGGTCACCCCGCACCAGCTGCTGGTAGCCCCCCAGCTGAAAGCCCGGCGGCGGGGGCACGTCGGAAATCTGCTCCCGGTTGCGCGGCGTCTCATCACCCGCGTCCGCCGGATAGACGTCGATCAGCTTCACCACCCAGTCCGCGTCCGTCCCCGTGGTGGACACGAAGAGCCGCGGGCTCACCGGCCCCGCCACCGTCACGTCGTCCTCCAGCACCTCGGTCTGGTAGACCAGCACATCGGGCCGCGTGGACGCAAAGCGCTGGTCCGCCACCATGTATTCCTGCGGCATGCCCAGCGAGGCGTAGCCGATGAAGGGCACCGGCTTGTTGGGATCGCTCACATAGCTGTCGAACTCCGCCTTGCCCGCGCCCGGCGCCGTCCATGACAGCCGCCCGCCCGCCTGCAGATAGAGGCTGCGCACCTTCGCCTCCGCCGGCGGCCAGGCGCTGTACTGGCGCCAGACGTTGGTGCCCGTCTCGAAAATGCTCGCCTCCGGCAGCTTGGCGTCGGCCCCGCCGCGCAGGTGCTGCTCGAAGAAGGGCAGCAGGATCTGCTTCTGGAAGTACTCGCTCGTCTTGCTGCCGAAGTCGACAGCGCCCAGGCTCTTGCCCACCGTGCGCACCCAGCCACCATGGATCCACGGCCCCATCACCAGCGCGTTGCTGATGCCGGGGTTCTGCTTCTCGATGAACTGGTAGGTGGCCAGCGCGCCGGAGAGGTCCTCGGCATCGAACCAGCCGCCCACCGTCAGCACGGCCGCCTTGATGTTCTTCAGGTGCGGCCCGACCGAGCGCGCCTTCCAGTAGTCGTTGTAGCGGTCGTTCTCGATCAGCTCGTCGAAGTAGGGGTTGCGCTCCTTCCCGATGGATTTCGCGATGCTGTCCAGGTTGCCCAGCTTCAGGAAGTAGTCGTAGGCGTCCTTGCTGTTGTAGTCGAAGGTCGTCCAGCGCTTGGGCTCCACCGTCGGGTTGTCCTGCGGCTTGAAGGCCGTGAGGAAGCCGTAGTTGTGGGCCAGCATGACGGCACCGCCGTGGTAGCCGTCATCGCGCTGGAAGTAGTCCGCGATGGGCGCCTGCGGCGAGGCGGCCTTGATCGCGGGGTGCGAGTCGATGACGCCCGCCGAGGTGTAGAAGCCCGGGTAGGAGATGCCCCACAGGCCCAGCTTGCCGTTATGGCCCTTCACGTGGTCCAGCAGCCACTGCACCGTGTCGTGCATGTCGGTGCTGGCGTCGGCGTCCTTCGGGCCCTTGTTCGGCTTGATCGGCGCCATCTCCTGGTAGACGCCCTCCGACATGTAGCGCCCCCGCACGTCCTGGCACACGAAGATGTAGCCGGCCTTCAGGAAGTCCTCGGACGGCGAGAAGCGGCTGCCGTAGCGGTCCACGCCGTAGGGCCCGCAGCTGTAGGGTGTGCGCGTCATCAGGAAGGGATAGCGCTTCCCCGAGGCCTCGACTTCCTTGGGCACGTAGACCACGGTGAACAGCTTCTTGCCGTCGCGCGTGGGCACCTTGTACTCGTACTTGGTGTAGTGGGCCTTGAGGTCGTAGGGCGCCGGCGTGGCCGGAGCCGCAGGCGGTGTCTGGGCCAGCGCCTGCTGGGTGAGGCACAGGAGCGCCACGGCGCTGGAGATCGGGGCAAATCGCTTCACGGACATCATCGGAAGTGGTGGAGGTGGAAGATCGGTTCAGGGCTCAGCCGCCCTCGAAGCGCACGGCGTAGATGGGAGGCAGTCGCAGGGTCAGGTCTTGCCAATGGTCGCCGCCATCGTCGCTGGCCCAGAGCCCGCCGGTGGTGCTGCCCATCAGCAGGTGCTGCCCGCTGGCGTCGACGGCCAGTCCGTGGCGGTAGACCAGGTCGTAGCAGCCGGCCTGCGGCAGGCCGTCGCGCAGCACCTCGAAGCTCTGCCCGCCGTCGCGGGTGCGTTGCACGCACAGGGCGCCATCGACGGGCACCCGGCACTGATCCTTCACGGCCGGCACGAACCAGGCGGTGCCGGCATCGGCCGGGTGCGCGGCCACAGCGAAGCCGAAGCTCGACGCCGGCCCGTGCAGGCGCTGCCAGTGGCGGCCGTTGTCCGCGCTGCGCCAGATGCCGCAGTGATGCTGGCACCAGAGCACCTCCGGCTGCGCGGTGCAGCGCACGATGCGGTGCGGGTCCTGCGTGTTCAGCACGCCCTGCAGCTCGGGCGGCATGTAGTCAGCCACCAGCCCCTCGCCGAGCAGCTCCCAGCCCGCCGCGGCGTCGGCCGAGCGCCAGACGCCGCCGCAGCTGATGCCCAGCAGCAGCTCGTCCGGCACCCGTGGATGCGGGCAGATGGAATGGATGCCCGGGCTGTCGTAGCCGCCACCGAACCACTCGAGCCGCTCCGGGCGGTCCCAGAGACCGTGCTGCAGCGCCCAGCTCGCGCCGCCGTCGTCGCTGCGGAAAAGCCCGCCGGGATTGGTGCCGCACCACAGGCGGGAGGCGTCGCGCTCCAGGGACCAGATCTGCACCAGCTTCCAGGCCGGGCCAGCCGCGCCGTCCGGCTGCGGCGGGTACACCGGCGCCGGCAGCTCGTGCCAGGTCTTGCCCCCGTCGTCGGACGCCTGCACCTTGACCCCGAAGTGCCCCAGGTTCAGCCCCGCCAGCATCCGCTCGCCGAAGGCGCCGGCACCGCGCGGCAGCAGCATGCTCACCGGGTCGCCCAGGAAGCTCGTGCCGGCGATGCGCCAGCCCTTCGCACCCTCGTGCTGCAGTTCGAACAGGCCCTTGCGGGTGGCCACCCAGGCTTGCAGGCTCATGTTTGGCTCCTTGATGAGGATTCCCGGGCGCTGCGCTCAGCCCCCGGACAGGGCCTGCAGCACATGCACGACGGACGCGGGCTGCAGGGCCTGGTCCAGCCGCTGGCGATCATGGACCACGCGGCCATCGACGTAAATCACCACGTTCGCCCGCAGATGGCCCTGGTCGTCCAGCACATAGCCACGCAGGCGCGGATGGGCGTCGAAGGCCTGCGCCAGCGCCTCGCGCAGCACGAGCGCCGTGACGTCGCAGTCCGGCGCGTCGACGAAGCGCTGCAGCTGGGCCGTGAACACGATGCGGGGCATGCTCCGCATTAGGCCGGGAAGGCGCCGCCGTCCGAAGCGGAATAACCCGCCATGACTTTGGGCACCGGCACGCCCGGAATGCCCCAGCGCGGGACAAGCGCGGCCCGGCCGGCCACAATGCCGCTGCCCCGGGGCCCGCCCGCGGCCCCCCCCCCCCCATTCCAGAAGCAGTACCCGCTCCCATGACCGCATCCCTGCGCCAAGGCGTCCTCAGCGCCGCCCTCGCCTACGCCCTGTGGGGCCTGTTCCCTCTCTATTTCAAGCACCTGGCCGGTGTGCCCTCGCTGGAGGTGGTGGCGCACCGCATCGTCTGGTGCCTGCTGCTGATGGTCGGGGTGCTGACCGTGATGCGGCGCTGGGCCTGGCTCGGGCCGGTGCTGCGCAGCCCCAAGGTGCTGGCCACCTTCACGGCCTCGGCGCTGCTGCTCTCGGCGAACTGGCTCACCTATGTCTGGGCCGTGCAGCACGACCACGTGCTGGACGCGAGCCTCGGCTACTTCATCAACCCGCTGGTCAATGTGGCGCTGGGCTACTTCTTCCTGCACGAGCGCCCGCGGCCGGCGCAGTGGGCGGCGGTGGGGCTCGCCGCGGCCGGCGTGCTGTGGCTGACGCTGCAGACCGGGCGCCTGCCCTGGGTCGCGCTGATCCTCGCCGGCAGCTTCGGCGTCTACGGCCTGCTGCGCAAGATCGCGGTCCTGGGCGCGCTCGAGGGGCTGGTGCTGGAATGCCTCGTCGTCGCGCCCGCCGCCCTCATCGGCCTGGCGTGGTGGGGCCAGCAGGGCCAGGGCGCCCTGAGCAGCGGGGACACCGGCCTGATCGGCCTGCTGCTGCTGGCCGGTCCGCTCACGGCCGCGCCGCTGCTGCTGTTCGCGGCCGGCGCCCGCCGCATCCCGATGGCCACGCTGGGGCTGCTGCAGTACATCTCGCCCAGCATCCAGTTCATGCTGGGCGTGTGGCTGTACCACGAGCCCTTCTCCGCCGCCCGTGTGCTGGGCTTCGGGCTGATCTGGGCCGCGCTGGCGGTCTACAGTGCCGAGGGCTGGTGGCGCAGCCGCCAGGCCGTCAACACCTGACCCTCGCGGCCACGCTGGCCGCTCTGGCCACTCAGACCGCCGCCGGCGTGCGGATCAGATAGTCGAAGGCGCCCAGCGCCGCCTTGGCGCCGTCGCCCGCGGCGATGATGATCTGCTTGAACGGCACGGTCGTCGCGTCCCCCGCCGCGAACACGCCCGGCAGCGAGGTGCGGCCATGGGCGTCCACGATGATCTCGCCGAACTTCGACAGCTCCACCGTGCCCTTGAGCCACTCGGTGTTGGGCACGAGGCCGATCTGCACGAACACGCCCTCCAGCTCGACGTGGTGCGCCGTGCCCGTCGCGCGGTCCGTGTAGCGCAGGCCGTTCAGCTTGTTGCCGTCGCCGGTCAGCTCGGTGGTCTGTGCCTGGGTGTGGATCACCACATTGGGCAGGCTCTTGAGCTTGTCCACCAGCACGGCGTCGGCGCGGAGCTGGTCGCCGAACTCCAGCAGGGTCACGTGGGCCACGATGCCCGCCAGGTCGATGGCAGCCTCGACGCCGGAGTTGCCGCCGCCGATCACCGCCACGCGCTTGCCCTTGAACAGCGGGCCGTCACAGTGCGGGCAGTAGGCCACGCCCTTGTTCTTGTACTCGGCCTCGCCGGGCACGTTGATGTTGCGCCAGCGGGCCCCGGTCGAGAGGATGACGCTGCGGCTCTTGAGCACCGCGCCGTTGGCGAGCTTCACCTCGATCAGGCCACCCGGCTGCGCCGCCGGCACCAGTGCCTCGGCGCGCTGCAGGTTCATGATGTCGACGTCATAGGCCTTCACATGGGCCTCCAGCGCCATGGCGAACTTCGGGCCGTCGGTCTCGAGAACGGAGATGTAGTTCTCGATGGCCAGCGTGTCGTTGACCTGGCCGCCGAAGCGCTCGGCCGCCACGCCCACGCGGATGCCCTTGCGGGCGGCATACACGGCCGCGGCTGCACCGGCGGGGCCGCCGCCGACGATCAGCACTTCATACGGATCCTTGGCGCTCAGCTTGGCGGCATCGCGAGCGGCGGCACCGGTGTCCAGCTTGGCGACGATCTCTTCCACCGTCATGCGGCCAGAGCCGAAGTGCTGGCCGTTGAGGTAGACCGAGGGCACGGCCATGATCTCGCGCGTCGTCACCTCCTCCTGGAAGGCACCGCCCTCGATCACCACGGTCTTCACCTTCGGGTTGAGCACGGCCATCAGCGACAGCGCCTGCACGACGTCCGGGCAGTTGTGGCAGCTGAGGCTCATGTAGACCTCGAAGCGGAAGTCGCCGTCCAGGGCCTGGATCTGGTCGATCACGTCCTGCTCGACCTTGGGCGGATGGCCGCCCGTCCACAGCAGGGCCAGCACCAGCGAGGTGAACTCGTGGCCCAGGGGCAGGCCGGCGAAGCGGAGGCTCTGCTGCGTGCCGAGGCGCTGCAGGCTGAACGAGGGCTTGCGGGCATCCGTGCCGTCCAGGCGCAGCTGGATCTTGTCGCACATGCCGTCGATCTCTTGCAGCAGCTCCTTCATCTCGGCCGCGGTGGCCGAGTCGTCGAGCGAGGCGACGATCTCGAAGGGCTCGCGAACGCGCTCCAGGTAGGCCTTGAGCTGTTCCTTCAGTGCGGCGTCCAACATGGCGGGCTCTCTTTCCTTGCGTGTGTTTTGTACAGATGTGGCGATCCAAGCCACCCTGAAAACACCCGCCGGGGCCGCCGGGGCGCTTTCAGCGTCGCTCGATGCGCGCTGTGGGGGCCGCCAGCCCTGTCAGGCCGGCGGCTCGGGTCTGTCTCACGACAAACGGACGTTCGTCCTGGGGTCAGATCTTGCCGACCAGGTCCAGCGAGGGGGTCAGGGTCTTGGCGCCTTCGTTCCACTTGGCGGGGCAGACCTGGCCGGGATGGCTGGCGACGTACTGGGCGGCGCGCAGCTTGCGCAGCGTTTCCTTCATGTCGCGGGCGATCGCGTTGTCGTGCACTTCAGCGGTCTTGATCACGCCGTCGGGGTTGATCACGAAGGTGCCGCGCAGGGCCAGGCCTTCTTCCTCGATGTGCACGCCGAAGGCGCGGGTCAGCTTGTGGGTGGGGTCGCCCACCAGCGGGAACTTGGCCTTGCCCACGGCGGGGGAGGTCTCGTGCCACACCTTGTGCGAGAAGTGCGTGTCGGTCGTGACGATGTAGATCTCGGCACCGGCCTTCTGGAATTCGGCGTACTGGTCCGCAGCGTCTTCCACTTCGGTCGGGCAGTTGAAGGTGAAGGCGGCCGGCATGAACACCAGCACGGACCACTTGCCCTTCAGGCTGGCTTCGGTCACTTCAACGAACTTGCCGTTGTGGAAGGCTTCGGTCTTGAAGGGCTGGACTTGGGTGTTGATCAGGGACATCGGGAATCTCCGCTGTGGGGTTGTTGGGATGGACTGAATCTTATGGTCATCCCGAGTCCCTTAGCTTTGATTTATCAAATCGCCCCTATTGGCACTGGCTATTGAACACCCCTATCAAATGGAGGATTCGATAGGGATTCTCTGTCACGTGACCTTCACAGGCCGGTTTCCAGGGCCAGCAGCTCCTCCACGGTCTGGCGGCGGCGGATGAGGCGGGCCGCCTCGCCGTCCAGCAGCACCTCGGCGATCAGCGGGCGGGAGTTGTAGTTGCTGGACATCGAGGCGCCATAGGCCCCGGTGTCATGGATCACCAGCAGATCGCCCACGCGGGCCTGCGGCAGCTCCTGCGTCTCCACCACACCGCCGTCGCCCTGCGTGAACACGTCGCCCGACTCGCACAGCGGCCCGGCCACGACCGTGGGGCGGGCCGGCCGGGTGACGCCGTCGGCCGGCACCAGGCTCATCGCGTGGAAGGCGCCGTACATGGCGGGGCGCATCAGCTCGTTGAAGCCGGCGTCGACCATCATGAAGTGGTTGCGGCCGGCGTCCTTCACGGCGCGCACCTCGGTGATCAGGCTGCCGGACTCGGCCACCAGGTAGCGCCCCGGCTCGATCTCCAGGTGCAGCGCGTGGCCCAGCAGCGCGCCGGCCTGCTGGCGGGCGGTGTCCCAGAGGCCGAAGTAGTGGGCGGTGTCGACCACGGGATCGCCCGCGCGGTAGGGAATCGAGAGCCCGCCGCCGCTGGAGAGGGCCTGCAGGTCCAGGCCCGCGGCCTTCACCTGCTTCACGAGCTCGACCATCGCATCGCAGACCTGGGCGAGGTGGTGGTAGTCCACGCCCGAGCCGATGTGCATGTGCAGGCCGACCAGCTGCAGGCCCTGCGCCTTCACCTCGGCCAGCGCCGCGCCGAGTTCGGCGTGCCAGATGCCATGCTTGCTGTGCTCACCGCCGGTGTTGGTCTTGTTGCTGTGGCCATGGCCGAAGCCGGGGTTGATGCGCAGCCACACCGGGTGGCCGGCGGAGCGCGGGCCCAGCTGGCGCAGCATGTCGATGGAGCCGGCGTTCACCGGGATGCGGTGCTCGACCACGGTGTCCAGCGTCGCGCGGTCCAGCAGGTCGGCCGTGAAGACGATCTCGTGCGCAGGCGTGCCGGGCTGGTAGCCGGCGGTCAGGGCGCGCAGGATCTCGCCGCGCGAGACGGCATCCACCTTCACGCCCTGCTCGCGCATGAGGCGCAGCAGGTGGGTGTTGGAGCAGGCTTTCTGCGCGAAGCGGATGGTGTCGAAGGACTTCAGCGCCGCGATGCGCTCGCGGATGGTCGGCGCGTCATACGTCCACAGCGGGGTGCCGAACTGCTGGGCCAGTTGCTGGATGCGGGCGGGGTTCAGGGGCAGGGTCATGGTCGGCACCGAAAGGGATCAGGAATGCCTCGCAGCTTGCCGCGCGCATTGCATATCCGCAAATAGCAATTGATTGGCGATCAATTCATTCTTGATATGCTTTGCACATGAATGCCGAGCGGATCAGCCATCGCCACATCGAGATCTTCCGCGCCCTGATGCTCAGCGGCGGCGTGAGCGAGGCCGCGCGCAGCCTGCACACCTCGCAACCCACGCTCAGCCGCGAGCTGGCGCGGCTGGAGTACCTGCTGGGCTATGCCCTCTTCGACCGGGTGCGCGGCCGGCTCAAGCCCACGCAGGCGGCGCTGGCGCTGTTCGAGGAGGTGCAGCGCAGCTATGCCGGGCTGGAGCGCGTCGTGCAGCGCGCGCGGGCCCTCGCGCAGGGGCAGGCGACGGCGCTGGAGGTGCTGAGCCTGCCCGCGCTCACGCAGGCGCTGCTGCCCGGTGCCTGCCGGCGCTGGCAAGACCTGGCCCCCGAGGGGCGGCTGCGCATCACGCCGCAGGAATCCCCGCTGCTGGAGGAGTGGCTCAGCGAGCAGCGTTATGACCTCGGCCTGACCGAGCAGGCGCAGGCCCCGACGGGCACGCGCAGCGAGCTGCTGTTCGAGGCGGACGAAGTGGCCGTGCTGCCGGACGGGCACCCGCTGCTGGCGCGGCGCCGCCTGGACCTCGAGGACTTCCGCGACCAGCCCTTCATCAGCCTCGCCGGCGAGGACCCGTACCGCCAGCAGCTCGATGCGCTGTTCGGCGAGGCCGGCGTTGTGCGCCGCCTGCCGCTGGAGACGCACAGCGCCGCGGCCATCTGCGAGTGCGTGCGGCAGGGGCTGGGGCTGTCGATCCTGAATCCGCTGACGGCGCTGCGCTTCAACGGGCAGGGGCTGCAGCTGCGCGGCCTGCGGGTGTCGGTGCCCTACCGGGTCTACCGGGTGCAGGCGCTGCTGCGAAGCCGGCACGCGCTGCTCGAGGCCTTCATCGACAGCCTGGCGGCGCAGGCGCAGGCCCAGACGCTGGCGCTGCGGACCGTGCTGGGGGCTGAGGCGTGAGGCCTGCGCGTCGCGAGGGGCACCGGCCGCGAGGGGCCAGGTCTTGTCAGCCGCGCTCGATGCAGGCGTAGGCGCTGTGGTTGTGGATGGACTCGAAGTTCTCCACCTCGGCCCGGTAGGCCCCGATGCGCGGCTCCGCATTCAGGCGCAGGGCCACGTCACGCACCAGGTCCTCGACGAACTTGGGGTTCTCGTAGGCGTGCTCGGTGATCCACTTCTCGTCGGCGCGCTTGAGCAGCGGCCAGATCTCGCTGGAGGCGCTCTGCTCGGCCACGCGGACGAGCTCGGCCAGGCCCAGGCTGTCGTCCAGCAGCTCGACGCGGATGGTGACCCGCGAGCGCTGGTTGTGGGCGCCGTAGTCGGAGATTTCCTTGGAGCAGGGGCACAGGCTCTTCACCGGCGCCGCGATCTCCAGCCACACGCGGCTGCGGCCGTCGCGGGTCTCGGAGATGAAGGCGCCCTCGTAGTCCAGCAGGCTCTCGATGCCCGAGACGGGCGCCCGCTTGCGCAGGAAGAAGGTGAATCGCACCTCGATGCGGCCGTCGCGCGCCTCGAGCTTCGCCAGCATCTGCTCGTGCAGGCTGCGCAGCACCGCGGCGTCCAGCGGCTCCTTCAGTGCATCCAGCCAGGCCACGAAGCGGGACATGTGCGTGCCCTTCTTCTCGGCCGGCAGCAGCACGTCCAGGGTCCAGGTCCCGACGGTCGGCTGAGCGTCCTTGCCCAGGCGCAGCTGCAGCGGATAGCGCACATCCTTGACCCCGACGCGCTGGATCACGAGGTGGCGCTCGTCGCGCTCGCTCTGGGTGTCGGGGATGTGGAGGCTGCTGGTGACTTGGTTCATAGAATTCTGGGACGGCCGGCCGGGAATGGCGCCGGAAGCCGCAAGCATGACACGGCCAGGGGAAACCCCGTGCGGGCAAGGTCTCTAAAAAACGCCGACCGCGTGACTTCGGGCGGCGGCCGCGCCGGGGATCGACAGGGCCCGGATGGCACCCCGCCAGTGCCTCACTCGTTCACGGCCGGACGCAGCAGCTCGGGTCGCGCGCCGAAACGCTGCAGGATGGACTGGGCGATGCCGGCGGCATCGAGGCCGCACTGGGCCATCAGCTTGGCCGGATCACCATGCTCGACGAACTGGTCGGGCAGGCCCAGCTGCAGCACGGGCAGGCTCAGGCCCATGGCCTGCAGGGCCTCCATCACGGCACTGCCGGCGCCGCCCATGATGCAGCCTTCCTCGACGGTCACGAAGGCGTCGTGGCTCTCGGCCAGCTGGCGGACGAGGTCCACGTCCAGCGGCTTCACGAAGCGCATGTTGGCCACCGTGGCGTCCAGCTGCTCGGCGGCCTGCAGGGCCGGGTAAAGCACCGTGCCGAAGGCCAGGATGGCGATGCGCGGCGCGCCCGCACGGCCCTGGGCCTTGCCGGATTCGCGGCGGATCTCGCCCTTGCCCCAGGGCCAGGCCTGCATGTCCTGCTGGATCTCGGTGCCGACGCCGGCACCACGCGGGTAGCGCACGGTCACGGGGCCCACGTGCTGGTAGCCGGTGTAGAGCGCCTGGCGGCACTCGTTCTCGTCGGCCGGCGTCAGCACGCTCATCAGCGGGATGCAGCGGGTGAAGGCGATGTCGTAGTTGCCGGCGTGCGTGGCGCCGTCCGCGCCCACGAGGCCCGCGCGGTCCAGCGCGAAGAGCACGTCCAGGTTCTGCAGGGCGACGTCATGGATCAGCTGGTCGTAGGCGCGCTGCAGGAAGGTCGAGTAGATCGCCACCACCGGCTTCAGGCCCTCGCAGGCCAGGCCCGCCGCGAAGGTCACCGAGTGCTGCTCGGCGATGCCGACGTCGTGGTAGCGGGTGGGGAAGCGCTTGTGGAACTCCACCATGCCCGAGCCCTCGCGCATGGCCGGCGTGATGCCGACGAGGCGCGGGTCCTGCTCGGCCATGTCGCAGAGCCAGTCCCCGAAGATCTGGGTGAAGGTCGGCTTGGCGGGCGTGGCGGACTTGACGAAGCCCACGGCCGGGTCGAACTTGCCCGAGGCGGCGTGGTACTTGACCGGGTCCGCCTCGGCGAGCTTGTAGCCCGCGCCCTTCTTCGTGACCACGTGCAGGAACTGCGGGCCGGAGCGGTCGCGCAGGTTCTCGAGCGTGGGGATGAGGGAGTCCAGATCGTGGCCGTCGATCGGGCCGACGTAGTTGAAGCCGAACTCCTCGAAGATGGTGCCGGGCACGACCATGCCCTTGGTGTGCTCCTCGAAGCGGCGGGCGAACTCGTACAGCGGCGTGTTCTTGAGCACGCTCTTGGCGCCTTCGCGGGCAGCGGCGTAGAAGCTGCCGCTCATCAGGCGGGCCAGGTACTTGTTGAGGGCGCCGACGGGCGGGCTGATCGACATGTCGTTGTCGTTCAGGATGACGAGCACGTCGCCCATCAGGCCGCCATGCGCGACGCCCGCGTTGTTGAGGGCCTCGAAGGCCATGCCGGCCGTCATCGCGCCGTCGCCGATGATGGCCACGGCCTTGCGGTCCTCACCCTTGATCTTGGCGGCCATGGCCATGCCGTGCGCGGCCGAGATCGACGTCGAGGAGTGGCCGGTGCCGAAGGTGTCGTACTCGCTCTCGTCGCGGCGCGGGAAGCCGCTGATGCCGCCGAGCTGGCGCAGGCCCGGCATGCGGTCACGGCGGCCCGTGAGCACCTTGTGAGGGTAGGTCTGGTGGCCCACGTCCCACACGAGGCGGTCTTCCGGCGTGTTGAAGACGTAGTGCAGCGCGACGGTCAGCTCGACCGTGCCCAGGTTGGAGCCCAGGTGGCCGCCCGTCCGGGACACGCTCTCCAGCACATAGGCGCGCAGCTCGTCCGCCAGCTGCTTGAGCTGCGCACGCGGGAGGCGGCGCAGGTCGGCGGGGCTGTCAATGGTCTGCAGCAAGGGAAAGCTCATGAGGGAACCCTGCTTTTCTTCTTGGGTCAGTTGTCGCGGTCCACGACCTTGTCGGCCAGCACGCTGAGCCAGGCGGTGTTCTCGAGGCCGCTGGCGGCCAGGGCGGCGTGGGCCTGGGCCCGCAGCTGCTCGGCGTAGGCGCGGGCGCCGTCGAGGCCCATCAGGCTCACGTAGGTGGGCTTGTCACAGGCCTGGTCCTTGCCGGCCGTCTTGCCGAGCACGGCGGAGTCCTGGGTGACGTCCAGGATGTCGTCCACGACCTGGAAGGCGAGCCCCAGGGCCGCGCCGTAGTCGCTGAGCGACTGCCAGGCCGCGCCGGAGACGTCGCCACAGGCCGCGCCCATCAGCACGCTGGCCTGCAGCAGCACGCCCGTCTTGCGGCGGTGCATGTCGCGCAGGGCGGTTTCGTCGAGGGACTTGCCGATGCTGGCGAGGTCGATGGCCTGGCCGCCCGCCATGCCGGCATGGCCGGAGGCGCGGGCGAGCAGGCGGCACAGGCGCGCCTGCAGCGCGGCGTCCATGCCGCCGTCGGGCGTCAGCACCTCGAAGGCCAGGGCCTGCATGGCGTCGCCGGCCAGCATGGCCTGGGCCTCGCCAAACTGCACATGCACGGTGGGCTTGCCACGGCGCAGGACGTCGTTGTCCATGCAGGGCATGTCGTCATGGACCAGGGAGTAGGCGTGGATCAGCTCGACCGCGCAGGCGGCACGCAGCGCCGCCTCGCACGAGGATTGGGCCGCCTCGGCGGCTGCCAGCACCAGCAGCGGGCGCAGCCGCTTGCCGGCGCCCAGCACGGCGTAGCGCATGGCCTCGCCGAGACCCGCCGGGGCATCGGCCGGCGTCCATTCATCCAATGCCTGTTCCACCTGCGCCAGACTGCGCGCGGCCCATTGATCAAACACGCCTGCATCCATTCCTTATTCGTCCTCCCACGGACGCATCTCGCCCGCCTCAAGCACCTTGACCTGCTGCTCGACGGCCTGCAGGCGGTCCCGGCACAGGGCCAGGAGCGTCGCACCGCGCCGGTAGCTGTCCAGGAGCTGATCCAGGGGCAGCTGCCCCGCCTCCATGGCAGCCACGAGTCGCTCCAGCTCCCCGAGCGCCTGCTCGTAGCTGAGATCCAGGGCCGCCGCCGCGTCGGGACTGGCGGGGGCCGGAGGGGGAGTCGCTGTGACTTTGCTCATAGAAATGCGAAAGGCGCATTGTAGTGGGGCGCCAACATGGCGCGGCCGGATCAATCTCGAGCAATGTAACGAGTACGTACCGGCCAATGCCCCTGATGCTTGATCCAGCTCAGCAGGCAGGCCTGCCGGACCCCGGCTACAATCCCGCCCTCGCCCGCCGCCCGGAATGATGGGTCGCGGGCCCCGGGAGCCCGGCAGTCGCGCTGCGATCGGCCGGGCTTTTTGACACAAACCCGGATCCGCACCCTCAGACGCAACCTTCGCGGCCGTCGTCACGGTGACGGGCCCGGGGGGTTGACATTGGTTTCTTGGAGACCCTCTTGGATCATGTCCGACCTGAGCCTCACTCTCTCAGCGCTTGACAGCAGCGTTACCCAGCTGCCGGTTTCTTCCTACTTCGACGAGGGCTTGTTCCGCAGGGAACTCGAACTCATCTTCCAGGCCGGACCCCGCTACCTTGGCCATGCCCTGAGCGTGCCCGAGGTCGGTGACTACTACGCACTGCCCCAGGAGGGCGAAGGGCGCGCACTCGTGCGCACGCCCGAGGGCATCGAGCTGATCTCCAACGTCTGCCGCCACCGGCAGGCGGTGATGCTGCGTGGCCGTGGCAACACGAAGAGCCACATCGTCTGCCCGCTGCACCGCTGGACCTACGACCTCAAGGGCACGCTCGTCGGCGCCCCGCACTTCGACCACGACCCCTGCCAGCACCTGAACCGCTACCAGCTGCGGGAATGGAACGGCCTGCTGTTCGAGGACAACGGCCGCGACATCGCCGGCGAGCTGTCGCGCATCGCCAAGGCGCGCGACCTCGACTTCAGCGGTTACGTGCTCGACAAGGTCCAGGTGCACGAGTGCGACTACAACTGGAAGACTTTCATCGAGGTCTACCTCGAGGACTACCACGTCGGCCCCTTCCACCCCGGCCTCGGCCAGTTCGTCACCTGTGACGACCTCGCCTGGGAGTTCGGCACCAACCACTCGGTGCAGACCGTCGGGATCCACAAGGACCTGAAGACGCCCGGCTCGCCCGTCTACAAGAAGTGGCACCAGCAGGTGCTGGGCTTCCGCAACGGCCAGCCGCCCGAGCAGGGCGCGATCTGGCTGACGCTGTACCCGCACATCATGGTCGAGTGGTACCCGCATGTGCTGGTGGTCTCCACCCTGCACCCCAAGGGCCCGCAGAAGACGACCAACATCGTCGAGTTCTACTACCCCGAGGAGATCGCCGCCTTCGAGCGCGAGTTCGTCGAGGCGAACCAGGCCGCCTACATGGAGACCTGTATCGAGGACGACGAGATCGCGCTGCGCATGGACTGGGGTCGCAAGGCCCTGATGGACCGCGGCGACAACGAGGTCGGCCCCTACCAGAGCCCCATGGAGGACGGCATGAAGCACTTCCATGAGTGGTACCGCCGCGAGATGAAGTTCTGACGCCCACGCGTCCGCCAACCGCCCATCGGCCCCGCGCCCTGGGCGGTTTTTCTTTGCCGATACAGTCCGCCGCACGATGCCCGCTTCCCTCATGATGGCCCTGGCCACCCTGCTCTTCGCCACCATGGGCGTGTGCGTGAAGCTGGCCTCGGCCGAGTACGGCGCGGGCGAGATCGTCATGTACCGCGGCCTCGTCGGCGTGGCGATGGTGGGGAGCCTTGTGCTCGCGCGCGGGCTGAGCCTGCGCACCGCCGTGCCGGCCATGCACTTCTGGCGCAGCCTCTCCGGGGTCATCGCGCTGTCGCTGTGGTTCTACGCCATCGGCAAGCTGCCCCTGCCGACGGCCATGACGCTGAACTACATGTCCTCGGTGTGGATGGCGCTGTTCCTGATCGGCGGGGCCGTGCTGATGGGCGGGCGGGCGGCCGACGGGCGGCTCATCGCCACGGTGCTGGTCGGCTTCCTCGGCGTGGCCCTGGTGCTGCGCCCCAGCATGCAGCAGGACCAGGCCTGGCACGGGCTCGTGGGGCTGCTGTCGGGCATGCTGTCGGCCATGGCCTACCTGCAGGTGACGGCCCTGGGCCGCGCGGGCGAACCCGAGTACCGCATCGTCTTCTACTTCTCCTGCGGCGGCGCGGTGGCCGGCGCTCTCGTCAACGGGGTGCAGCAGTGGGGCCAGCCGCAGGCCTGGCACGCGCACAGCGCCCGCGGGCTCGCGCTGCTGCTGGCCGTGGGCCTGCTGGCCACCGCCGCGCAGCTGCTGATGACGGCGGCCTACCGCAAGGGCCGCACGCTGGTGAACGCCAGCCTGCAGTACCTGGGCATCGTCTTCTCCTGCCTCTATGGCGTCTGGGTCTTCGACGAGCGCCTGAACCCCGCTGCGATACTGGGCATGCTGCTGATCGTCGGCGCCGGCCTCGCGGCCACGCTGCTGCGCCACCGCAGCCTTCCCCCTGACAGCTCCCACTCCGCGACCGAATCATGAGCCACACGACCCTGATCTCCGCCGAGGACCTGCAAGCGCTGCGGGCCGGCGCCCGCCCTCCCCTGCTGCTCGACGTGAGCTTCGACCTGGCCGACACCTCGGCCGGCGAACGCGCCTATGCCGCCGGCCACCTGCCCGGCGCCCACTACCTGCACCTGGACCGCGACCTGAGCGGCCCGAAGGCGGGCGAGGGTCAGGTCTTCACCGGCCGCCATCCGCTGCCCGAGCCGGCCACGTTCGCGCAGCGCCTGGCGGCGCTCGGCCTGGACGCCGGCCAGCAGGTCGTGGTCTATGACGGCCAGGGCGGCATGTACGCCGCCCGCGTGTGGTGGATGCTGCGCTGGCTGGGCCACGAGGCCGTCGCCGTGCTGGACGGTGGCGTCGCCGCCTGGCAGGCCGCCGGCGGCGCGCTCGTCACCGAGGTGCCTGCCGCGCAAGCCGGCAGCTTCCAGGCCAGCGCCCCGCTCGCGCCTTCCCTGAATGCCGACGCCCTGCAGGCCCGGCTGGGCCGCGTGCGCCTGTTGGACGCCCGCGCGGGCGAGCGCTTCCGGGGCGAGGTCGAGCCGCTGGACCGGCAGGCCGGCCACATCCCCGGCGCGCTGAACCGCTTCTTCAAGGACAACCTGCAGGCCGACGGCCGCTTCAAGCCCGCCGACGCGCTGCGCGCCGAGTTCGAGGCCCTGCTGCCGCCCTTCGCGGCCCCGGAGGTCGTGCACCAGTGCGGCTCGGGCGTCACGGCCTGCCACAACCTGCTGGCCATGGAGCACGCCGGCCTGCACGGTTCGCGCCTGTATCCCGGCTCCTGGAGCGAATGGTCGGCCGACCCGCGCCGGCCCGTGGCCCAGGGCTGAGCCCCTGTTGCCGCCGCGGCGAAGCCCGCCCGAGCCTTGACATAGCGCAAGCGCCGCCGCCTACTGAGCAGCAACACTTGATGCATCAGCACCGGACTTCGGCAGCCGCCCACACGGTGGCCGAAGAAGCCCGGCGAGGTCTTCACCCAAGGCTTTCAGGTTCAGCTCACAGGAGGCTCGCATGTACAAGCGCATCATCGTCCCGACCGACGGTTCCGACATCACCGCCAAGGCCCTCGAACAGGCCCTGGCCCTGGCGCAGGAACTGGGCGCCAAGATCTTCGCGATCAGCGTGAAGGAACCCTTCCCCTACAGCGCCGTGTCCGAGATGCAGCCGACGCCGCCGCAGGAGTTCTTCGACGCCCAGGAGCGCATCGCCCAGGGCCGCCTGAAGACCGTCCTGGCCGCCGCCGAGAAGGCCGGCGTGCCCGCCGAGGCGCACAGCATCGAGGCTCTGCACCCCTGGGAGGCCATCATCGAGCACGCCAAGCGTGTCGAGGCCGATCTCGTGGTGATGGCCTCGCACGGCCGCCGCGGCGTCCAGGCCCTGCTGCTGGGCAGCGAGACGCAGAAGGTGCTGACCCACTCGACCATCCCGGTCCTCGTGGTGCGCTGAGTTCCGCAGAATTCCGCTGAGTTCCGCTGAATTCCGGCACTCTCGAACGAAGCCCGCCCCGATAAGGCGGGCTTTTTTCATGCCCGGCCGCTCAGTGGCTGCTGCCCAGCACCAGCACGATGAAGCCCATGCCCGCGGCCAGCCAGAACAGCTGTGCGGCCGTCTCCTTCCAGGGCAGACGGCGCTGCAGCTGGGGGATCAGGTCCGCCACGGCCACGTAGATGAAGCTGCTGGACGCGAGCACCAGCAGATAGGGGAACAGCGACTCCCAGGGCCCGACGATGAAGTAGCCCAGCAGGCCGCCGAGCACGGCCGCGAGGCCCGACAGCGCGTTGAACAGCAGCGCCTTGCCGCGGCTGAAGCCGGCGTTGAGCAGCACGATGTAGTCGCCCACCTCCTGCGGGATCTCATGGGCGATGATGGCCGCGGCCGTGACCCAGCCGAGGTGCGTGTCCGCCAGGAAGGCGGCCGCGATGATCAGGCCGTCGCAGAAGTTGTGGATGCTGTCGCCCACCAGCACGGAGAGCCCGCCCCGCCCCGCCTGCTCGGCATCGAAATGATGATGGTGGTGGTGGCCGTCGCCCTCGTGGTGATGCGTATGGCGGTACAGCTCGGCCTTCTCCAGCAGGAAGAAGAACATCAGCCCGCCCAGCAGCGTCATGAACAGCGCGTGGGGGCTCGCCTGGCGCTCGAAGGCCTCGGGCAGCACGTGCAGCAGCGCCGTCGCCAGCAGCACGCCGGTGGACAGGCTCACCAGGTGGCGCACGACGCGCCCGAGCAGGGCCACCGTCAGGCTGGCGGCGATCAGCACGGAGAGCAGGCCGCCGACGAAGGTCGCGAGCAGGATGTAGGTGAGGGTCATGCGTGAAGCGTGGCGCGCCGCGACTCCCGGCGCCCGACAACGAAAGGCGCACCAGGGTGGCGCGCCTTCAGGGTTTGCACATGCCGGGATTCTCTCAGACCTGTCAATGGCCCTGCCCCGGCGCGTGCGCTGCCCGCATGACAGGCGCCACCCCGCCCCTGGGCCGTTGCGCAGGCGTGCTTCGTGCCGGTCACCACACCGCTGACACAAAAGGGGCGTTCTTACACAAAGACAGGCCCTTTCCGCCGCGACAATCCGGCGCCATGAACGCGCTCCGCTCCGATTCCCTGCCCGTCCCGTCCGCCGGGGCCGGCGAGCCCCTGGCCGCCATCGACATGGGCTCCAACAGCTTCCGGCTGGAGATCGCCCAGCTGCACCGCGGCCAGTACAAGCGCCAGCTCTATCTGAAGAAGACCGTGCGCCTGGGCGCCGGCCTGGACGCCGACTGCATGCTCACCGACGAAGCGATGCAGCGTGGTCTGGACTGCCTGGCCGGCTTCGCGGAGCACCTGCGGGACTTCCCCGCGACCCGCGTGCGTGCCGTCGCCACGCAGACGCTGCGCGAGGCCCGCAACCGCAACGCCTTCCTCGCCACGGCCCAGAAGACGCTGGGGCATGGCATCGAGGTGATCTCCGGCCGCGAGGAGGCCCGGCTGATCTTCGCGGGCGTGGCGCGGCTGCAGCCCTCCGAGCGGCCCCGCCTCGTCATCGACATCGGCGGGCGCTCCACCGAGATGATCCTCGGCCTCGGGCGCAAGCCGCTCAAGGCCGAGTCCTTCCAGATCGGCAGCGTGAGTCTCTCGCTGCGCTACTTCCCGGACGGCCGCTTCACGCCGGAGGCCTTCCGCGCCGCGCAGGTGGCCGCGGGCGCAGAGCTGGAGGAGGCGCTGAACCTCTTCTCCCGCGAGCGCTCGCAGCCGGTGTGGCAGGAGGCGCTGGGCTCCTCGGGCACGGTGGGTGCGGTCTCGCAGCTGCTGGCCGCCAGCGGCGTCACCGATGGTTCGATCACGCCCGAGGCGCTGCGCTGGTGCATCGAGCGCTGCCTGGCCGCCGGCCACATGGACGCCCTCGACCTGCCCGGCCTCAAGGACGACCGCCGCGCCGTGGTGGGCGGCGGCCTGTGCATCCTCTACACGCTGCTGACGCAGTTCCAGATCGAGCGTCTGCAGCCGGCCAAGGGCGCGCTGCGCCAGGGCGTGGTCTTCGATCTGGCCGAGCGCCTGCAGGCCAGCCAGGGCGAGCTGAGCCGCGGACGGGACATGCGCGACCAGTCCGTCGCGGCCCTGCAGCTGCGATTCGGCGTGGACACCGAGCAGGCCCAGCGCGTGCAAGACCTGACCCTGCACCTGCATCAGCAGCTGGCACCAAAGGCCGAGCGCGAGCGCCAGCGCGAGCTGGCCTGGGCCGCCCGGCTGCATGAGATCGGCATGATGGTCTCGCACCACGACCACCACCGGCACAGCGCCTACCTGCTCGCGCATGTGGACGCCCCCGGCTTCTCGCAGAACCAGCTGCACCGCCTGGGCGATCTCGCGCTCGGCCAGCGCGGCGGCCTGCGCAAGCTCGAGACGGAGCTGCAGGACGAGACCCTGCTGTGGCAGCTGCTGGCGCTGCGCCTGGCGCTCATCAAGTGCCACGCGCGCCAGCCGATCGATGTGCAGGCCATGCGCCTGCAGCGCGACGGCGATCAGGTTACGGTGCGGATGGCCGAGGGCTGGGCCGAGTCGCATCCCCGCGCGCTGTACCTGCTCAACGAGGAGCTGGAGGCCTGGCGCAAGCTGGGCCGCGTGAAGCTCGCCCTGCAGGCGTAAGCACGCAGGGGCGCGCGCCGGCGCCCGGATTTCACTCGACGGCGTAGCGGCGCATCAGCGCCTGCTGGGCGCTCAGCCCGGGCCCCTCGATGCGGCGGTAGTGCCCGTCCGGCAGCTGCTCCCAGGCGTCGAGGCTGTCATGCAGATAGGGCTGCAGCGTCTCGTCGATGAGGCGCTGGCGCAGCTTCGCGTCCAGCACCGGCCAGGCCACCTCGATGCGGCGGAACATGTTGCGGCTCATCCAGTCGGCGCTGGAGAGGTACAGCGCCTCGTCGTCCTCGCCGTCGCCCCAGCGGAAGTAGCTCACCCGCGAGTGCTCCAGGAAGCGGCCCACCACCGAACGCACGCGGATGCGGTCCGAGATGCCCGGCAGCTGCGGCGGCAGCATGCAGGCGCCGCGCACGATGAGGTCGATGTCGGCCCCCGCCTGGCCGCAGCGCAGCAGCGCGTGGATCAGCTCGGCATCCGTCAGCGCGTTGATCTTGAGCACCACCCGCGCCGTCCGGCATTCGCGCGCGGCCTGCTCGACCTGCGCGAGGTAGGCCACCATGCGCTCGTGCATGTGGAAGGGCGCCAGCAGCAAGCGCTTCGCCGGCCGCGCCTTGCCCAGCGAGGCCAGCTGGCGGAAGACGTTGTCGATGTCCGCCGTGAGGTCCGGGTCGGCGGTGAGGCAGCCGATGTCGGTGTAGAGCCGCGCGGTCTTGGGGTTGTAGTTGCCGGTCGAGAGATGGGCGTAGCGGCGCAGCACGTGCTTGCCGTCCGCCTTCCCCGGCTTGCCCTCGCGCCGCGTGACCAGCAGCATCTTGGCGTGCGTCTTCAGACCCACGATGCCGTACACGACCTGCGCGCCCACGGCCTCCAGCCGCTCGGCCCAGTTGATGTTGGCCTCCTCGTCGAAGCGGGCCTTGAGCTCCACCACGGCCATCACCTCCTTGCCGCGGCGGGCCGCCTCGATCAGCAGGTCCATCAGCACGGACTGGCTGCCCGTGCGGTAGATGGTCTGCTTGATGGCCAGCACGTCCGGGTCCTCGACGGCCTCGCGCAGGAACTGCACCACCGGCTCGAAGCTCTCGAAGGGATGGTGCAGCAGGACGTCGCCCTTGCGCAGCTTGTCGAAGCAGCTCTTCTGCCGCGGCAGGCGGCCCTGCGGCCAGACCGGCTCATGGGGCACGAAGCGCAGCGCGGGCGCGTCGGTGAGGTCGATCAACTCGTTCAGGCGCACGAGGTTCACCGGCCCGTTGACGCGGTACAGCGCGGCGGGCGGCAGCTGGAACTGCTCCAGCAGAAAGCGCGACAGCTCCTCGGGGCAGGTGTTCACCACCTCCAGGCGCACCGCCCGGCCGAAGTGGCGCGTGGTCAGGCCCGAACGCAGAGCGTGGCGCAGGTTCGCCACCTCCTCCTCGTCCACCTCGAGGTCGGAGTCGCGGGTGACGCGGAACTGCGAGAAGGACTCCACCTGGCGCCCCGGGAACAGCTCCTCCAGGTGCGCGCGGATCACGCTCGTGAGCAGCACGAACACCTGCCGCCCAGCGCTGACCTGCGCGGGCAGCTTGATCACGCGGGGCAGCACGCGCGGCACCTTGACGATGGCGATGCGGTTGTCCCGCCCGAAGGCATCCTTGCCGGAGAGCCGCACCACGAAGTGCAGGGACTTGTTGGCGACCTGCGGGAAGGGATGCGCCGGGTCCAGCCCGACCGGCACCAGCAGCGGCTTGACCTCGCGCTCGAAGAAGCGCGCGACCCAGTGCCGCTGCGCCTCGTCGCGGTCCGCGTGGTTGTGGATCACGATGCCCTGCTCGCGCAGCATGGGCATGAGCTGTTCATTGAAGACCGCGTACTGGCGGTCGATGAGCTCGTGCGCCTCACCGGCCACGCGCTCGATGTCACGCTGCGTGACGAGCGTGCCCGGCTCGCGGGCGGCGTCCAGCATGTCGGCGAAGCGCACCTCGAAGAACTCGTCGAGGTTGGACGAGACGATGCACACATAGCGCAGCCGCTCCAGCAGCGGCACGTCCTCGCGCTGCGCCTGGGCCAGCACGCGGGCGTTGAATTCCAGGATGGCTTGTTCGCGGTTCAGCAGGGCGGATGGCATCAGGGTCATGGCCTCACTTTATGAAGGCATCGTGACAGGCGCATGACGCCGGTCGGCAGGGGGGCCGGCGTGCGCGGGGGCCGTGCGATCCTCGCATGCCGCATCGCCGCCCTGGCTGAAGGCCGTCCAGTCCAGGATCTCCAGGCGCCCGTCCGCGTGCTCGACCAGGGCCGTGAGGCTCTCGACCCAGTCGCCGTCGTTGGCATAGAGCACGCCGTCGATCTCGCGCAGCTCGGCGTGGTGGATGTGCCCGCAGACCACGCCGTGCACGCCGCGGCGCCGGGCCTCGCGGGCGACGGCCTCCTCGAACTGCGAGACATAGCTCACCGCGCGCTTGACCTTGAGCTTGAGGTAGCGGGACAGGCTCCAGTACGGCAGCCCCATCCGCGCCCGCAGCCGGTTGAGGTGGCGGTTGAGGCGCAGCGTGAACTCGTAGAGCGAATCCCCCACATGCGCCAGCCACTTGGCGCACTGGATCACCCCGTCGAAGAGGTCGCCGTGCGTGATCCACAGCTTGCGGCCATCGGCCGTCTCGTGGATCCAGTCCTCGGCGACCTCGATGCCGCCGAAGCTGTGCTGCACATATTTGCGGGCGAACTCGTCGTGGTTGCCGGGGATGAAGACGACGCGGCAGCCCTTGCGCGCCTTGCGCAGCAGCTTCTGCACAACGTCGTCGTGGGCCTGCGGCCAGTACCAGCTGCGGCGCAGCTGCCAGCCGTCGATGATGTCGCCCACCAGGAAGAGCTGCTCGCACTCCACGGCGCGCAGGAACTCCAGCAGGTGGCCCGCCTGGCAGCCCGGCGTGCCCAGGTGCAGGTCGGAGATCCAGACCGTGCGCACCTGCAGGCGGGGCCGCGGCTCGTCCGCCCCGGTCGGCTCGAGTGGCGCCGGCGCGAGCGTGCCAACGAGTGGAACAGCAACAGCGGGAACCAGCGTGGCGGCGCGCGCCAGAAGGGTGTCGTGCGGCATGCCCGGCAGCTTGCGCCGCGCAGGTGTCGCCGGCATGTCAAGCACATGGCCGGCCGATGACAGCGCGCCGGGGCCCGGTCCGCGAGACCGGATAATCCGCCCATGCATCTCGTGATTCCCTACGCCAGCGCCGCCGATCCGCAGGCCCTGGCCGCGCTGGCGGAACTCTCCCTGCCGGCCCTGGACAGCGCCCTGGCCTTCCTCGCGCCGGACCGCCCGGCAGGCACCGCCACCAGCACCGACGCGCCTGACGAATACAGCTTGGAACTTCCCCACGAGCGCCTGCTGGCCTCGCTGGCCGGCCTGCCCGCCACCGCGCCGGCCCCGCTGGCCGCGTGGGCGCTGGCGCAGGCGGGGCAAGTGGGGCAAGGGCCCGGTGATCAGGCGTGGGCGCGGCTCACGCCCCTGCACTGCGACGTCGGCAGTGACCAGGTCACGGCGCTGGACCCGGCAGCCCTGGCGCTCGACGAGGCCCAGTCGCAGGCCTTCTTCGACGCGCTCGCACCGCTGTTCCCGGACGACGAAGGCTGGACGCGCCGGCACCTGGCGCCCGGGCAATGGTTCCTGGCCCATGAGCAGCTGGCGGGTCTGCCCACGGCCAGCCTGGACCGCGTCATCCACCGCAACGTCGATGCCTGGCTGCCGGAGCCGCGCCTGCTGCGCCGCCTGCAGATGGAGGCCCAGATGACGCTGCACGGGCATCCGCTCAACGCCGCCCGCGAGGCCGCCGGGCAGCGCCCGATCAACAGCGTCTGGATCTGGGGCTGCGGCCCGGCGCCGCGGCAGGCCCTGCCCGCGGGACTCGAGGTCGACGAGCGGCTGCGCGCCGCCTGGATCAGTGGGGACTGGGCCGCCTGGGCCGAGGCCTGGCGCGCGCTCGACGCCGAGCGCCTGCGCCCGCTGCTGCCCGCGCTGCGCGCCGGCACGGCCACGCTGAGCCTCGCCGGCGAGCGCCAGGCCGCCACGCTGCAGCCCCGCCCCCGCCCCTGGCACGAGCGCCTGCTCGCCGCCCTGCGCCCGGCCCATGGGCTGTCCAACCGCCTGCTGGAGCGCCTGTGAGCACCTCTCCCACCCTCGTGACCCGCGACGCCCCGCCCCGCGCGGCCTGGACCCTGGAGCAGGCCGGCTTCACGCCCCTGCTGGCACGGCTCTTCGCCGCCCGCGGCGTGCGCAGCGCCGACGAGCTCGATGCCGGCCTGGACAAGCTGCTGCCGCCCGAGGGGCTCAAGGGCATCGAGGCCGCCGCCGCGCTCCTGGCGGACGCCCTCCAGGCCGGCGAACGCATCTGCCTCGTCGCCGACTACGACTGCGACGGCGCCACCGCCTGTGCCGTCGCCCTGCGCGGCCTCGGCCTGCTGGGGGCAAGACCTGACACCCTGCATTACGTCGTGCCGGACCGCGCCATCCACGGCTACGGCCTGACGCCCGCCATCGTCGAGCTGGCCCTGCCGCTGCAGCCGCAGCTGCTGATGACGGTGGACAACGGCATCGCCAGCCTGGCCGGCGTGGCGCACGCGAAGGCGCTGGGGCTCAAGGTGCTGGTCACCGATCACCACCTCCCGGCCCTGGTCGACGACGTCGTGCAGCTGCCCGCGGCCGATGCGCTGGTCAACCCGAGCCAGCCGGGCTGCGGCTTCGAGAGCAAGAACCTCGCCGGCGTGGGCGTGGCCTTCTACGTGCTGCTCGCCCTGCGCAGCGAGCTGCGCCGCCGGGGCGCTTTCGAGGGGCGCGAGCAGCCGCGCCTGGACGGCCTGCTGGACCTCGTCGCCCTGGGCACGGTGGCCGACGTCGTCAAGCTGGACGCGAACAACCGCCGCCTCGTGGCACAGGGCCTGCGTCGCATGCGCAACGGCCGCATGCAGCCCGGCGTGGCGGCGCTCTTCACGGCCGCGGGGCGCGATGCCGCGCGCGCCAACGCCTTCGACCTCGGCTTCGCGCTGGGGCCCCGCATCAACGCGGCCGGGCGGCTGTCCGACATGACCGTGGGCATCGAGTGCCTGCTGTGCGAGGACCCCGCGCGCGCGCTGGAGCTGGCGCAGCTGCTGGACACCATCAACCGCGAGCGCCGCGAGATCGAGGCCGGCATGCGCGAACAGGCGGAGGCCCAGCTCGCCCGCCTGCGCACGCAGCTCGAGACCCAGACGCCGCCGGCCCTGGTGATCTTCGATGAGGACTTCCACGAGGGCGTCGTCGGCATCGTGGCCTCGCGCATCAAGGACGCCGCGCACCGCCCCACCTTCGTGCTCGCGCGCGGGGCGGACGGGCAGCTCAAGGGCTCCGGGCGCTCCATCGCCGGCTTCCATCTGCGCGACGCGCTGGACCTGATCTCCAAGCGCCACCCCGAGCTGCTCAAGAAGTTCGGCGGCCACGCCATGGCGGCCGGCTGCACGCTGGCGGAAGGCGGCGTGCAGCCCTTCCGCGAGGCGCTCACCGCCGTCGCCGCCGAATGGCTGGACGAAGGCGCCCTGCAGCGCACGCTGCGCACCGACGGCCCGCTGCCGCCGGAGGCCTTCAATGCGCAGACGGTGCAGGAGCTGGACGCCCAGGTCTGGGGCCAGGCCTTCGAGGCGCCGCTGTTCTGCGACGAGGTGCAGATCGTGGCGCAGCGCATCGTCGGCGAGCGCCACCTCAAGCTGCGGGTGCGCCAGGGCGGCCTGCTGCGGGACGCCATCTGGTTCGGCCACACCGACCCGGTGCCCGAGCAGGCCCGCATGGCCTACCGCCTGAGCCTGGACGAGTACCAGGGGCAGCAGCGCGTGCAGATGGTGGTCGAGGCCATCGTCTGACGCCCGCCCCGGCAGCCTGGCCCGCCGGGCTGCCTACTGCGGGATTGGCGCCACGCGCCCCCTCTTTTCTCCTTGCTGCCTGAGCCGCGCCGGGCGCATGCTTGGGGCCGCGCCCGGTCCGGCCTGATGCCCTGTCAGGCGTGGCGCGCCCAAGACGCATGCAATAACAAGGAGACGCCATGCTGCGACAACTGTCCATCAAGGCCCGCCTCGGCCTCGCGTTCGGCCTGATGGTGCTGCTCATGCTGGTGCTCGGCGCCGGCGGCTGGCTGGCCACCCGGGCCATGTTCGGGGCCTTCGAGACCTTCAACACCTCCGTCGTCGCCTCGCTGCGCAGCGTGGACGATCTGCGGGCCGGTATGCTCACCGCGCGCCGCTACGAGAAGGACATGATCTTCGCTGCCATCGGCGTGGCCGACTTCAAGCGCGCCCAGGAACGCTGGGAGGCCGCCATGAAGTCCGCGGACGCCGGGCTCAAGGACCTGGAGCAGCGGGTCAAGGACCCCAAGGTCCGCGAGGGCCTGGGCACCATCCGCAGCAATTTCGACGCCTACCGCAGCGGCATGGTGCCGGTCATGGCGCAGCTCGCCAAGGGCGACATGGCCGGTGACCTCAAGGGCGCCTGGGACGCCCCGCGGGAGGCCAAGAAGGCGGTCGACCAGGCCGAGCAGGGCCTCGAGGAGGCGCTCAAGACGGTGGACCGCTTCATCGAGATGGCCCACGACAAGATCGCCGGGGTCTACGCCACCATCACGACCGTCATCGTGGTGGCGCTGCTGGCCGGCATGGGCCTGGCGGCCTTCATCGGCTGGCGCATCGCCCACTCGCTGCTGCTGCCGATCCAGCAGGGCATGGCCTTCGCCTCGGCCGTGGAGAACGGCAACCTCGACGAGCACCTGCACATCGAGGGCAAGGACGAGCTGACCGCGCTCTCCACGAGCCTCGTACACATGCAGGAGGGCCTGCGCGGCATCGTGATCAAGGTCCGCGAGGGCTCGGAGTCCATCCAGGTGGCGGCGTCCGAGGTCGCGACGGGCAACCACGACCTCTCGTCCCGCACTGAGCAGGCCGCGGCCAGCCTGGAGGAGACGGCCTCCTCGATGGAGCAGCTGACGGAGAACGTGCGCCACAACGCCGACGCCGCCCGCCAGGCCAACCAGCTCGCCAGCAGCGCGTCCAGCGTGGCGCAGCGCGGTGGCGACGTCGTTCAGCAGGTCGTGCAGACCATGGGCGAGATCAGCACGAGCTCGCGCAAGATCGGGGACATCATCGGCGTGATCGACGGCATCGCCTTCCAGACCAACATCCTCGCGCTGAACGCGGCGGTCGAGGCCGCACGAGCGGGCGAGCAGGGCCGCGGCTTCGCGGTCGTGGCGGGCGAGGTGCGCTCGCTGGCACAGCGCAGCGCCGAGGCGGCGAAGGAGATCAAGACGCTGATCACCGGCTCCATGGACCGGATCGAGGCCGGCGCGAGCCTGGTGCAGGACGCGGGCACGACCATGAACGAGATCGTGAGCTCCGTGCAGCGGGTCACCGACATCATGGGCGAGATCACCGCCTCCACCCAGGAGCAGAGCACCAGCATCAACGAGGTGGGGCAGGCGATCACCAACCTCGACCAGATGACCCAGCAGAACGCGGCCCTCGTCGAGCAAGGCGCGGCGGCCGCCAGCAGCCTGCGCGACCAGGCCGTGGGGCTCAGTGCCGCGATCAGCAGCTTCCGCGTCACGACCCGGCACGCCTGAGGCCTGCCGCGGCGGAGGCAGGGGCATTGCTGCAGCGCAGTGGGCCCCGCGGGCCCGCCGCCTAGAATGGCGGCGTGAACACCATCCACGCCCTGAGCAACGCCGACCTTCATTGCCACTCCAAGGTGTCTGACGGCACGCTGGAGCCCGAGGCCGTCGCGGCCCGCGCCCACGCCAACGGCGTCGAGTTGTGGGCCCTGACCGACCACGACGAGGTGGGCGGGCAGGCCCGTGCCCTGGCCGCGGCCGGCCGGCTGGGCATGCACTACCTGACGGGCTGCGAGATCTCCGTCACCTTCGCGGGCCGGGTCGTGCACATCGTGGGCCTCGGCTTCGACCACGAGGACGCGGAACTGGTCCAGGGCCTGCGCGAGACGCGCGGCGGCCGCGGCGAGCGCGCACGCGAGATGTCGGACGGCCTCGCCAAGGTCGGCATCAAGGACGCCTACGAGGGCGCGCTGAAGTACGTCGGCAACCCCGAGCTGATCTCCCGCACCCACTTCGCCCGCTTCCTCGTGGACGCCGGCCACTGCCAGGACGTGCCCGAGGTCTTCCGGCGCTTCCTCACCGAGGGCAAGCCCGGCTTCGTGCCCCACCGCTGGGCCCGCCTGTCGGACGCCGTGCGCTGGGTCACGCAGGCGGGCGGCGTGGCCGTCATCGCCCACCCCGGCCGCTACGACTTCACGCCGACCGAGGAATACGCGCTGATCACCGAGTTCATGGCCCACGGCGGCCGTGGCATCGAGGTCGTCACCGGCAGCCACACGGCCGCCGAGGCCGTGAAGTACACCGAGACGGCCCTCGAATTCGGCCTGCTCGCCTCGCGCGGCTCCGACTTCCACAGCCCCGACGAGAGCCACACGGACCTCGGCAAGCTCCCGGCCCTCTCGGGCCGCCTGACGCCCGTCTGGGATGCGCTGCACGAGCGCATCATTCCGCCCTCCCCCTGATGTCCGCGATCTGAACCCCCCCGGGTTTTCCACAGCTGGCCGCTTCGACAACGCTTGTTGACAATCAATTCGTCAACAACTGTTGTCGAATCATGAGCAGCATCTCCGACGCCGAATCCCAGATCATGCAGGCCCTGTGGGGCCGCCATCCGCTCAGTGCCGAGGACATCCTGGCCGCCCTGCCCGCGCAGGACGGCTGGCAGCTGGGCACCGTGAAGACGCTCCTGAACCGCCTGCTCAACAAGGGCGCGGTCAAGGCCGAGCGCGAGGGGCGGCGCTACCTCTACGAGCCGCTGATCGAGCGCGCCCAGTGGGAGGGCAAGGAGTCCCTCGGGCTCGTCGACCGCGTGTTCGGCGGCCGGCTCTCGCCGCTGGTGGCGCATTTCTCCGCCCATCGCAAGCTGAGCCCCGAGGACGCCGAGGCCCTGCGCCAGCTGCTCAAGGAGCATGACGATGAGCAGTGACGCGCTCTTCGGCGGCCTGTCGCCGGTGCTGTGGCCGATGCTGTGGCAGGCGCATCTGGGCCTGAGCCTCGGTCTGCTCGCCGTCGCCCTGCTTCGCCGGCCCCTGCGCCGGCTGGCCGGGCCGCAGGAGGCCTATGCGCTGTGGCTGCTGCCGCTGGTGGGTCTGGCCGCCGGGCTGCTGCCGGACACCGGTCTTCCGCGCCTCACCCTGCAGGCCGTGGAGTGGCGCGGCGCCTGGCAGGCCCTGCCGGCAATGCCCCGCACATCGACGGGGCTGCCGCTCGGAGGGGCGGGCGTGCTGGCGGCCTGGGGCCTCGGCTGTGCGGGCGTCCTGCTGATCCAGGTCCTGCGCCACTGGCAGTTCGTACGCCACCTGCCGACGGATGCGGACCTGTGCCTGCGCACCCCGCGCGGCAGCTCGCCGGGGCTGCTGGGCGTGTGGCGCCCGCGCCTGCTGCTGCCCATGGATTTCGAGGAGCGCTTCACCCTGCCGGAGCGGCAATGGATCCTCGCCCACGAGGCCCGGCATGCCCGCCGCCATGACAACGCCGTGCGCCTGCTGGCGGCCGCGCTGCAGGCCCTGGCCTGGTTCAACCCGCTGCTGTGGTGGGCCCTCCCCGCCCTGCGCCATGACCAGGAGCTGGCCTGCGACGCCGCGCTCCTGAGCCAGCAGCCCGCCCAGTGGCGCGGGTACGCCCGGGCCCTGCTCAAGACGGATCCGCAGTTTGCCGTACCGATCGCTGCCTCGGCCTGGCAGCCCACCCATCCCCTGAAGGAGAGGATCGACATGCTCAAGCACATTCACCGCCTGCCCCAATGGCGCCTCCGCGCCGGCCGCCTGGCCGTCTGCACCGCCGCCGTGCTGGCCGTCGGCGCCGTGCAGGCGCTGCAGTCGGAGCGGGCTGCCACTGCCACGCGGCAGACGCCCGCGCCGACGGCCAAGCCGGCACCCAAGGCGGCGGCGAACGCCATGCAGGGCCAGCGCGCCGTGGCTGCCTCCACCGTATGCCAGAAGATGGTGCGCCCGGAGGTGCCCGTCGTGAACCAGTCCGGGCGTTTCGAATTCATGGCCACCTACGGGCTCGATGCCGCCGGCAAGCCCGTCAACATCCGGGTCACCGACGGCAACCCCGTCCTCCAGGAGGCCATCCGCCGGGCCATCGGCCAGTACGTGTGTGCGCCCCAGGGCATGGACATGGAGATCGAGCAGCAGTTCATCTTCCGCATCGACTGACCCTGCGCGCGGCATCCACACCACACCCCCCGGGCCATGGGCGGCACACAATGCCTCCCATGGCCCAATTCTTTGAAGTCCACCCCGACAACCCCCAGCCGCGCTTCCTGCGCCAGGCCGTGCAGATCCTGCATGCCGGCGGCGTCGTCGCCATCCCGACGGACTCCAGCTATGCCCTCGTCTGCCATCTGGACGACAAGGCCGCGGCGGACGCCCTGCGCCGGGTGCGCGGCGTCGACGAAAAGCACCACCTGACGCTGCTGTGCCGGGACCTCAGCGAGCTGGCCAACTACGCCCGCGTGGACAACCGGCAGTACCGCCTCCTCAAGAACGCCACGCCCGGCCCCTTCACCTTCATCCTGGAGGCCACCAAGGAGGTGCCCCGGCGCGTCTCGCACCCCTCGCGGCGCACCATTGGCCTGCGCGTGCCGGACCACCGCGTCACCCTGGACCTGCTGGAGCTCCTCGGCCAGCCGCTGCTGGCGACGACCCTCATCCCGCCCGGCGAGGACGAGCCCCTGAACGACGCCCACCAGATCAGCGAGCGCTTCGACCGCCAGCTGCAGGCCATCATCGACGCCGGGGCCTGCCCCATGCAGCCGACGACCGTCATCGACCTCAGCGGCGACGAGCCGGTGCTGATCCGCCAGGGGCGGGGTAACCCGCAGAGCCTGGGCCTGCAGTTGGATTGACGCCTAGGCGCGCCGCAGATTTGCTGCCGGACTGCGAAATGCGCATCAAATTGAGCGCATTTGATCCACACCGCGCAGGGACAGCTGCCGACACAATCGGCAACAGGCACGGCACGAGGCGGCACCGGTCCCGCCGCCCTCGCGTGCCCGCCCCGGGAAGGTGACTCCGAGCGCCTCCCGGGCTTCATCCGCGAGGACAAGAACATGAGCTTTCTGACGAGCCTGCGCATCAGCCAGCGTCTTTCGCTGAGCTATGCCCTGCTGATCGTGCTGCTGGTGGTCATCGGCGCCTACGGTGCCAACAGCGCCAACCGGCTGTCCAAGGATCTGGATCGCACCGCCAACCAGAGTCTGGTGAAGATCGCCGCCGCCAATGCGCTGGAAGGCAATGTCAACGTCATCGCTCGTGCCTCGCGGGACCTGCTGCTGCTGGACGAAGCCCGGCAGATCAAGAAGCAGAAAGCCGCCATCGACGGCGCGCTGCAGGAGATCGACAAGCAGCTGGGCGCCCTGCAGCAGCAGATCGACACCCCCAAGGAGACCGAGGTCCTGAACAGCGTCAAGGAGCGCCAGGCCAAGTTCTTCGCCTCCGTCGCCAAGTTCCTGAAGATCCAGGCGGACGGCAGCCCCGACGAGGCCCGCGAGAGCCTCATCACCGACGTCCGCCCGGCCCAGCAGGCCTACCAGGACGGCCTGAAGTCCCTCGTGGACCTGCAGTTCGAATCGGCCCATGACCTCGCCACCTCGGGCGGCGAGCTGGCGCGCAACTCCGTGATCATCACCGTCGTGCTGGTGATCGTCGCGGTGGTGCTGGGCGCCGGGGGCGGCCTGCTGATCACGCGCAGCATCATCGTGCCCGTCCGCGAGGCGCGCAATGCCGCGGAGGCCATCAGCCAGGGCGACCTGACCCACGACATCCCCAGCATGGGCCAGGACGAGCTCGGCCAGATGCTGGAGACCATGCAGGAGATGCGGCGCGCACTGCGCGGCGTGGCCAGCAGCGTGAGCACGGCCGCCCGCGAGGTGGCCCAGAACTCCGGTGCCATCGCCGGCGGCAACAACAACCTGGCGGATCGCACCGCGCGCTCCGCGTCCAATCTGCAGACCACCGCGGCCTCCGTCGAGGAGATCGCCGCCAACCTCAGCGGCGCCAGCGAGCTGACCCGCAAGGCGGCCAGCATCGCCGGCAAGGCCCGCCAGTCCGCCTCGGCGGGTGGCAACGCGGTGGCGCAGGTCGTCGAGACCATGCAGGAGATCAGCGCCAGCTCCAAGAAGATCGGCGACATCATTGGCGTGATCGACGGCATCGCCTTCCAGACCAACATCCTCGCCCTGAATGCCGCCGTGGAAGCGGCCCGGGCCGGTGAGCACGGCAAGGGCTTCGCCGTCGTGGCCTCCGAGGTGCGGGCCCTGGCCTCGCGTGCCGCCGCCGCGGCCAAGGAAATCAAGGTGCTGATCCAGGAATCGACGGTGCGCGTCGAGCAGGGCACCGGCCACGTCAACAATGCCGGCGCCACCATCCGCAGCGTGGTCGACGAGGTCAACAACATGGGCCAGCTGATCGAGGAGATCTCGCACTCGGCCCAGGAGCAGGCCACCGGTGTGGGCGTGGTCAACCAGGCCATGAACGAGCTGGACCGCAGCACCCAACAGAACGCCAGCCTGGTGAGCGAGCTGACCCGCTCCACCGAGGCCCTCACGGACAGCTCGACGCGCCTGCTCCAGGCCGTAGACTTCTTCCGTACCGGCGAATGAGTCACCATTTTTCAGGGGAAACCATGCAGATGAAGCGCAACGCCATGAGCTCGATGTTTGACAAGAAGGGCCTGTCCCGCTGGCTGCTGGCCTTTCTTGGCGCGGCCCTGCTGAGCGTCGCGGCCCATGCCAGCCCCAAGGTCGTGAAGAAGGTGCCGCCGGAGTTCCCGCGGGAAGCCACGCAGAAGGGCGTGAGCGGCGGCAGCGTGAAGGCCAAGATCCTGATCGACGGCGACGGCAAGGTGACGGGCGTCGAGATCCTGGAAGCCGAGCCCAAGCGCATCTTCGACCGTGCCGTGACCAATGCGCTGATGGAGTGGCGCTTCGAGGGCACGGGCGAAAAGCAGACCCACGAAGTCAAGCTCGTCTTCAAGAACGAGGACTGAGGCCGGACACAGGACATGCCCTGCGGCATGTCCTGTGCCTGCCGAAGGCTTGAGGGCATGCAGGCCCTCAAGCACCAGAGCCCCCTGACTTCCTCGCGAAGGCTTGAGGGCTTGCAAGCCCTCAAGCGCCAGCCCCCACCCAGCCCGCCCCTCCGGCGGGCTTTTGCATTCACCCCCGGGTAACTCCCTAATCGAGCGCGCTTGCCTTTATCGATTACAGACGTAAACAATATCAACGTTTACAACCGTAATCTAACCATGAACATCAGCGACGCCGAAGCCCAGATCATGGAAGTGCTGTGGGACCGCGCCCCCCAGAGCACCGAGGACATCGCCAGCGCCCTGCAGGACCGGCAGGACTGGCAGCTGGCCACCATCAAGACCCTGCTCAACCGCCTGCTCAACAAGGGCGCGATCAGCGCCGAGAAGGACGGCCGGCGCTACCTCTACAGCCCGGTGCTGCAGCGCGAGCACTGGCTCAAGCGCCAGAGCATGGGCTTGCTGGACCGCCTCTTCGGCGGCAGCCTGGCGCCCCTGGTGGCCCAGTTCTCCTCGGAACGCAAGCTGAGCGACGCCGACCTGAAGGCCCTCAAGCAGCTGATCCAGGACTACGAAAATGACTGAGCACACCGGCCTCCAACTGCTCGTGACGCAGACCCTGCTCTTCAGCGCCGCCGTGCTGCTGCTGGCGCTGCTGCGGCCCCTGCTGCGCCACGCCTTCGATGCCGGCACCGTCTACCTGGCCTGGCTGCTCGTGCCGCTGCTCATGCTGAGCCCCGCCTTGCCGCGCGTGCTGGACAGGCAGACCCTGCCGGACGTCGCGACACGGACCCTGGCGCAGGCCACCCCGGCGTGGCTGGTAGCGCAGGAGACGGCAGCGCCGGCGGCCCGGGATGCAGGCACTGCCTCGACGGGCACCCCGGCTCGCGCGCCGGTCGATCTCCCCCTCCACCGCCCTGTCGCGCTCACCTTGTGGATGACCGGTGCCGGCGGATTGCTGGGCCTGCTGGTGCTGCGGCAGACCCGATTCCTGGCCCGGCTGCGGCGCGGGCCTGGCGGCTGGATCGCCCCCGCCGGCGACAGCCCCGCGCTGTGCGGCGTCTGGCGCGCCCGGCTCGTGCTGCCGCAGGACTTCGAGCAGCGTTTCGCCCCTAGCGAGCGCGCGCTGATCCTGGCCCACGAGGCCGTCCACGCACGGCGCCATGACAACGCCTGGAATCTGCTTGCCGCCGCGCTGCTGGCCGTGCAGTGGTTCAACCCGCTGGCCTGGTGGGCGCTGCGCCGCATGCGCCAGGACCAGGAGCTGGCCTGTGACGCCGCGGTCCTGCATCAAACCCACAACCCCGACTCAGGAGAGGAGCCCCTTGTGAAGCACTACATCAATGCACTGCTGAAGTCCCATCCCACCCGCGGCCTGCCGCTGCTGAGCACCGGCTGGGCCCACCAGCACCCGCTGCTGGAACGCGTGCGAGGCCTGCGCCTGCAGCGCCGCCCGGCCTGGCAGCGCCGCCTGGGCCGCGCCGGGGCCGCGGGCCTGTGCCTGGGGCTGACGCTGCTGGCGCAGGCGGCCCAGCCGCTGACCGCGGAGGAACTCAGCCAGAAGCTGGTCGAGCATCTGGCGAAAGAGGAGGCCTATTCGGGCAAGAAGCCGATCGGGCTGGTCGTTCAGCTGGACAGCCAGCAGGCCGGCAACGCCTGGCAGCACAAGGACATGGTCTTTGCCTTCGCTCATCTGCTGAGCGACAGCCACACGCAGTTCAACCTGCATGCGCCCATGGGCGACTGGTGCCTGGGCGTCCATCTCTACGCCTTCCCCGACCACGATCTGCGCCCGCAGACGGAGCTTCTGGACCGGCAATGCACGCGGTCCCTGACCGAGCTCCAGCCGCTGACGCTCGGCAAGGGCGCGACCAGCCTGCAGGCGGCGCTGCCGGACGCCCCGCAGCAAGCCGTCCAGGCCCAGGTCAGCGTGCGCGTCGAGGACCCGCGCTCCGAAGTGTTCCTCGCCTTGTTCCGCCGCCAGGTCGAGACGATGGATGCCCCGCAGCGACAGCAGATGCTGCAGAACATGGCCGAGCGCACCCGCGACTACGCCACCCTCTCCGCCCAGGACCGCGCCTGGCGCCTGGCACGCGGCGAGCAGCGCTGAAGCAGGGGGCATCCCATGAACACCCACCCCTGGCTGCACCTGCTGACGACGCAGACGCTGCTGTTCAGCGCCGCCGTGCTGCTCCTGGCCCTGCTGCGGCCCCTGCTGCGTCGCGCCTTCGATGCCGGCGCCGTCTACCTGGCCTGGCTGCTCGTGCCGCTGGTGCTGCTGGCTCCGGGTCTGCCGCGCCTCGTCGAGGGTCAGGTCTTGCCTGCTCCCGTGGTGATGCTGGAGGAGCTCGTGCCGGCGTGGGTGGCGGTGGGCGACGAGACCCGCGTCGCACCGCGTCCATCTGAGCGCGCCGAGGCCGCCGCGTGGCGCCTGCCGGCCCTGCCCACGCTGGCGCTCGGTGCCTGGGCGCTCGGGGTCGTGGCAGTGCTGGGCCTGCTGACCTGGCGCCAGGCCCGCTTCGGTGCCCGGCTGCTGCGCGGGCCCGAGGGGTGGCTCGCACCCGCCGGCGACAGCCCCGCCCTGTTGGGCGTCTGGCGCGCGCGCCTCGTGCTGCCGCAGGACTTCGCCCAGCGCTTCAGCCCCAGCGAGCAGGCGCTGATCCTCGCCCATGAGGCCGTCCACGCTCGGCGCCACGACAACGCCTGGAACCTGCTCGCCATCACCCTGCTCGTGCTGCAGTGGTTCAACCCGCTGGCCTGGTGGGCGCTGCACCGCATGCGTCAGGACCAGGAGCTGGCCTGCGATGCCGCCGTCCTGAACCAGCAGGCCGCAAACCAGACCCCGGAGGACGCCCTCGTGAAGACCTATCTCAACGCCTTGCTCAAGTCCCACCCGGGCCGCGATCTGCCGGTGCTCAGCACGGGCTGGGCGCACCGTCATCCCTTGCTGGAACGCGTGCGCCTGCTGGCCCGTCATGCGCGGCCCGCCTGGCGCCGCCACTGGGGCCGTGCCGGCGTACTGGGCCTGTGCCTGGGGGCCACCGCCCTGTCCCAGGCGGCCGGGAGCCTGGCGCCCACGCGACCGGCCCAGCCGGTCAAGCCGACCGCGGCAGCCGCGCCGGCAGCACCCGCCACGGCGGCATCGACCTCAGCGGCCGCTGCACCCCAGGCACCGCGGGGCCAGGGCCTGTTGATCGAGCTGGCCAGCCAGCAGGGCGGCCGCTCCTGGGAGCACCGCCGCATGAGCGTCGTGCTGCCGCTGGACGGCAGCCTGAAGACCCCGCACGCCACCACGATGCAGTCCCGGCAGGGCGACTGGTGCCTGGGCATCACCTTCTACAGCGGCCCCACCGACACGGTGAGGCCCATGGCCGAGATCCTCGACAAGTCCTGCCAGCAGACGCTGACCGGCCTCGTCGAGCTGCAGATCGGCCAGGGGCCGCAGACGCTGGCGACGCGCCTGCCGGGCCCGCTGGGCGCCCCGCTCCAGGCACAGGTCACCGTGACGCTGAAGGACCCCTACTCGGCCGAGTTCCGCGGCGAGATCGAGGCCACGCGCCCCCCGCTCACCCCCGATCAGAAGGCCGACGTCGAGCGCTATGCCGCCGAGTTCCGCCAATGGCGTGAGGCGATGCAGGCCCAGGACCAGGCCTGGCGCCAGGCGCGCGGGGAGACGCCGTGATCGAGCTGCTGGCCGGACCCCTGGCGATCCGCGGCCTGCAGTGGCTGGGGCAGCAGACGGTCTTTCTCTGCGCAGCGCTGCTGCTCATGACGCTGCTGCGTCCCGTGCTGATGAGTGCGACCGGCCCCCGGGGCGTGCACGCCGCCTGGCTCGCCGTCCCGCTCGGGCAGCTCGTCCTGCAGTTGCCCGGGCCGACGGTCCTGCCGCCCCTGCAGGTCCTGACGCTGCTCCCCCAGGCCGCTCCGCTGCCGGCCGCGTCCGGCGCGATGGCCGCCATGCCCGATGCCTGGGAGCCCGGCGCCGTCCTGCTGATGTGGCTCGCGGGCGTGGTCGCGCTGCTGGCGATGCAATGGCGCGCCCAGGGCCAGCTGCTGGCGCGCCTGGTGCGCGGGCCGGCCGTCTGGCGCAGCCCCGCCGGCTGCAGCCCCGCACTCGTCGGGCTGTGGCGCCCGCGGCTCGTGCTGCCGATGGATTTCAGGCAGCGCTTCACGGCGCCCGAACGCACGCTGGTGCTCGCGCACGAGGCCGTCCACGCGCGACGGGGCGACAACGCCTGGACGCTGCTCGCGCGGCTGCTCGTCTGCCTGCACTGGTTCAACCCGCTCGCCTGGTGGGCCTTGCGGCGCTTCGCCCAGGACCAGGAGCTCGCCTGCGACGCGCTCGTGCTGCAGCACGCGCCGGCCCGCGACCTGGCGCACTACGCCCATGCCCTGCTCAAGACGGGCCACCTCCCGTCATCGCCCGCCCTGTGGCCGCCGCTGGCCGCCTCCTGGCAATCCCCCCATCCCCTTCAACGGAGAGTCCAGATGCTCAAGAACCACCGCACCCACGCCGCCCAGACCGGGCGCATCCGCCTCGGCGCCGCCCTGGCCGCGCTGCTGATGTCCGCCCTCGGCTACGCCTTGCAGGCCCAGGCGCAGCCCACGGGTGCCAGCGTCGATCTGCGCCTCAGCGTGCGGGACGGCGAGACGCTGCTCGGCGAGCCGCGCGTCATCACGCGGGACGGGCAACCGGCGACCGTGGCCTTCCAGCCGGCGGGCGCGGACACCGGTGCCTCGTGGCGCATCGAGCTGACGCCGCAGGCGCTGCCCGATGCCAGCTACCGCCTGGACCTGGTGCTCTACCGGGGCACGGCCGCCGAGGCCATCGCGCGCCCGAAGCTGCTCGTCAAGGCCGGCGAGCCGGGCCGTGTGGAGATCGGCGAGGCCGGCCGCACGCTGAAGATCGACCTCGTGGCCCGCCCCGGGCCGCAGAAGCTGCCCGAGCCGGCGCGCCAGGCGCGTGGCCTGCGGGAATCGCTGCCGATGTGAACGGCGCCTCGCCGCCCTCGGCCGGACGACCGGGCCACTCAGTTCTTGATCCAGGCCAAGAATTCACTGCCCGTCTTGAGATGCCTCAAGACGGGCAGCCAAACTCCCCCCTAGAGTAGGGACTCATCCAATGCAGGGAGAGAGCCCGTGGCCATCGAGTTGTTCCGCAAGGACGATCACGTCTGTCTGATGTTCGCCAAGCTGAGCGACGAAGAAGGCGAAGCCGTCCAGTCCAACCAGTTCCTGATCGTCAACAAGGGCACCGGCTGCATCATCGACCCGGGCGGCAACCTGGCGTACAACGAGCTCTACCTGGGCATGTCCCAGCACTTCCCGCCGCACAAGCTGGCGGCCATCCTGGCCTCGCATGCGGACCCGGACATCATTGCCTCGCTCGACCGCTGGATGACGGCGACGAGCGCCACCGTCTACATCTCCAAGATCTGGGAACGCTTCGCGCCCCATTTCTGCAAGCCCGGCAAGACCGTCGGCCGCATCGTGGGCATCCCCGACCCGGGCCAGCGCCTGCGCCTCGGTGACGGCAGCGCGGCCTTCGAGCTGATCGCCCTGCCCGCGCACTTCCTGCACGCCGAGGGCAACTTCCAGTTCTACGATCCCGTCGCCCGCATCCTGTTCTCCGGGGACCTCGGCGCCTCCATCGGCGCGGACCTGAACCCCGAGGAGACCATCACCGAGCTCGGCCCGCACCTGCGCCGCATGGAAGCCTTCCACCGCCGCTACATGGTCAGCAACAAGGTCCTGCGCCTGTGGGCCGCCATGGTGCGCCAGCTGGACATCAAGATGATCGTGCCGCAGCACGGCTCGCCCATGGCCGGCCCGGCCGTCAAGCAGTTCATCGACTGGGCCGAGAACCTGCAGTGCGGCGTCGACCTCATGGGCTCGGCGCAGTACCAGATCCCCGCCTGAGCGGCCCCGAGCCGCTCCAGTAGAAAGGCCCCGGCCAGCGCATGCTGACGGGGCCTTTGCCTTGTGCGCCGTGGGGCGCGCGATCAGACCGATCCGACCGATCAGGCGGCCGCGGTGACCACGATCTCGACCTTCCACTCCGGCTTGGCCAGCTTGGCCTCGACGGTGGCCCGGGGCGGCGTGTGGCCGGCGGGCACCCAGGCGTCCCACGCGACGTTCATGCCGGCGAACTCGGCCACGTCGGCGATGTAGATCTGCGCGCGCAGGATCTTGGTCTTGTCGCTGCCGGCACGGGCCAGCAGGGCGTCGATCTGGGCCAGCACGTCGGCCGTCTGGCCGGTGATGTCCAGGCTGGCGTCGGAGGCCACCTGGCCGGCGAGGTAGACCACGCCACCGTGCACGGCCATCTCGGACATGCGGGCGCCCACATCAAAGCGTTCGATCGAGCTCATTGTTCAAGACTCCTGGGAAAGATCGGGAAGGACATCAGACAGGCCGCCCGCGGCGCACACCGGCACCTCAGCGGCGGGACTCGCCCGATTGTCGCCCGCGCGCGCACCCGTCTGGGTCCGCAAGCCGGCAAGCGTGGGTTCATGCGACCGGCGGCCGGGCCCCCCGCGCGATCCGCGCCTGCAAATCCCCAGCAAGGCGCAGGGAATCTTCCGGCCACCACAATCCGCTGCCCTCAACCCGTACTGATCATGAACACACACGCTCACGCCGCACGGTTCTCCCCTCGGGCTCTGCTGCCCCTGCTGCTGGCCACGGCCGGCCTGATGCACGCCACGGCCGCACAGGCCGAGGAGCCTGCCGCACCGACGCCCCAGACGAGCGATGCGACCCGCTGGGGGCTCGGCCTCGGGGTGAGCTCCGACACCCGCCCGTACCGGGATTTCGACCGCAAGCCCGAGTTCATGCCCCTGCTGGCCTTCGAGAACCGCTGGGTGCGCGTGGCCGGACCCGGCCTGGAGCTCAAGCTCCTGCGTCACGAGGCCGTGGCGCTCGGCATGACCCTCAGCTACGCCCGCGACGGCTACCGGCCCGACGACTCCCCGGTGCTCGCCGGCATGGCAAGACGCAGCCCCAGCGCCTGGCTGGGCCTGCGCGCCAGCGTGCACAGCCCGGCCGGGCAGCTGACGGCGGAATGGGCGGGCGACGCCTCGAGCCACAGCAAGGGTCGCAAGCTGAAGCTGGGGCTGGATCATCGATTCGCGCAGGGTGATCTCGGTATCACGCCCCGGGTCTCGGCGACGTGGCTGGACGCCGCCTTCGTGCAGTACTACTTCGGCGTGGAGGCCGGCGAGGCGCGCGCGGACCGCGCCGCCTACGCGCCGGGCTCGACGGTCAACGTTGACGCCGGCCTGCGCCTGGACTGGCGCCTGGACGCGCAGCAGACGCTCTTCGCCGACGTGGGCGTGACCCGCCTCGGCAGCAGCATCCGCTCGAGCCCGCTGGTGGACCGCAGCACCGTGCCCGGCGCCCGCCTGGGCTGGCTCTACCGCTTCTGAGCGTCGCTGACATGAAAACGCCCGCCGTGTGACGGGCGGGCGCTACGAGGCCAAGGCGCCACCGGCCGAGCGGCGGCTCGCGCTCAGCGCTTCTTCTTGCCGTGGTGGTGCGAGTGCCCGCGAGCCTGGTAGCCCTGGCCGTGCGGGTGCTTCTTGCTGCTGCCGGCGGGGGGCGTGGCGGCCGCCTTCTGGCCG
Source organism: Burkholderiaceae bacterium (assembly GCA_041906185.1). Taxonomy (GTDB): domain Bacteria; phylum Pseudomonadota; class Gammaproteobacteria; order Burkholderiales; family Burkholderiaceae_C; genus Roseateles_B. The sequence continues at coordinate 218,354 of JAYRJQ010000002.1, read as the reverse complement.
ATCTTGCTCTCGGTGCCATTCAGCAGCTTGCGGATGTTGGCCTCATGGCGCCACACCAGCAGCAGGCCCATCAGGCCGACGAACAGCACGGTGGGCGACGCGCCCCAGATCAGCATCTGGTAGAAGGGCGCGAACACGCCGGCCACGATGGCAGCCAGCGAGGAATAGCGGCTGAAGTAGGCAATGATCAGCCAGGTGAGCAGCGTGGCGCCACCCAGCAGCGGGTTGACCGCCAGCAGCACGCCGGCCGCCGTGGCGACGCCCTTGCCGCCCTCGAACTTGAAGAACACGGGCCACAGATGGCCCAGGAAGGCAGCCAGGCCGACGAAGGCCGCGCTGTCCTCGCCCAGGCCAAAGCGCTGGCCATAGAGCACCACGAGCAGCACCGGCACATAGCCCTTGAGTGCGTCGAAGAGCAGCGTCAGCAGCGCCGCCTTCTTGTTGCCCGAGCGCAGGACATTGGTGGCACCGGGGTTGCCCGAGCCGTAGCTGCGCGGGTCCGACAGGCCCATGAAGCGGCTGACGATCACCGCGAACGAGAGCGAGCCCAGGAGGTAGCCGGCAACTGCCGCCAGCAATGGGTAGAGGAGGTCTTGCATGGGCCGCTATTCTGCACTGGCGCACTGCACCGGACGGGCCGACAGCAGCTCGGTGATCACCCGGGGCTCGATGCCGACAAGATAGCCGCGCCGCCCACCGTTGATGCAGATGCGGGGCAGCGCGAGGATCGTCGACTCCACGAACACCGGCATCGCCTTGCGCGTGCCGAAGGGCGAGGTGCCTCCGACCAGATAGCCGCTGTGCCGCTGGGCGACGTCCGGCTTGCAGGGCTCGACCTTCTTGCACGGGATCTGCCGCGCCAGCTCCTTCAGGCTCACCGTGCGGTCGCCGTGCATCAGCACGATCAGCGGCTGGGCCCTCTCGTCCTGCATCACCAGCGTCTTGACGACCTCGTGCTCGGGCACGCCCAGCTGGCGGGAGGATTCCCCGGTACCGCCGTGCTCCACGTAGTCGTAGACATGCTCGGTGAAGGCGACGCCATGGCGGCGCAGGAATTGGGTGGCGAGGGTTTCGCTGACGTGGGAAGACTTCTTGGACATGCGCAGACGGTCGCGATCAAGGCACGCCCGGGAGTGTGCCTCAGCCGCGCACCCCGGCCTGACGACTTTCACCTTCACATCAATTAATTACTGCTATACAATAATTTCAGACTCTGGATCGATCGATGGCTGCCTCTCCAAGCCCGCATTCCGCACCGCCCGACGGCCCCTTCTCCATGAAGGGCCTGGCGCGTGCCGTGCAGGTCCTGGCCCTGCTCGGGGCCTGCGGGCTGCTGCAGTACGCCGTCCAGCTGGCCTGGGCGCCGGGGCTGATGATCGAGTACGTGCTGCACGAGGTCATGCCCGAGCTGCCCTACCGCACGCCCGACGGACTGACGCTGGCGGTGCTGTGGGTCTCGCTGAGCCTGCCGCTGGTGGCCGGGCTGATGCTGCTGTGGCATGTGTGGCGGCTGTTCGGGCACTATGCGGCCGGCCGCGTGTTCGACCTCGCCTCGGTGCGCCATCTGCAGTGGCTGGGCTGGGGCCTACTGACGCTGGCGGCCGCGCGACCCCTGAGCCACACGCTGGCCGTGCTGGCCCTGAGCTGGCACAACCCGCCGGGGCAGCGCCAGCTGCTGGTGGCCATCAACTCGGACCACTACGCGCTGCTGATGCTGGGCCTCGTGCTCGTGGCCATGGCGCGCATCATGCGCGAGTCCGTGCGGGTGGCCCAGGAGAACGCGGAGTTCATCTGATGCCCATCGTCGTCACGCTGGACCTCATGCTGGCCCGCCGCAAGATGCGCTCCAAGGAGCTGGCGGAGCGGGTGGGCATCACCGAGGCCAATCTCTCGCTGCTGAAGTCGGGCAAGGTCAAGGGCGTGCGCTTCGACACCCTGGCCCGCATCTGCCGGGAGCTCGACTGCCAGCCCGGCGAGCTGCTGGCCTACGAGCCCGGCCCCGAGCCGAGCGACCCCGACGAATCCGCCTGAATCCCGACCGCACCTGCCGATGGAACACGCCTCGCTCCCCGCCCCGCCGCGCCGGTGGCCGCTGACTCTGCTGGTCATCTCCCTGCATGCTTTGCTGCTGGGGGGACTCCAGTGGGGGCTCTCGAAGCGCCGGGCCGAGCCGCCCCCCGAGGCGCGACGCGTCACGGTGCTGCTCCTGCCGGATCGCAGTGTGACTGCCGTGACGCCGCCCGCCACGGCCCGCGCGGCCTCCGAGCGCCGCACGAACGAGCGCCCGACCGCACCAGACGCCGCCCCCCGCATCGCCCCGACGCCTCTCCCGACCGAGGCCCCACCGCCGCCGGCCACGACCGCGGAGGTGCCGGCGAGCCTCGCGCTGCCGCCCTCCCCCACCGCGTCCGGGCCTCGCGAGCGCCTGCTGGACAGCGCTGCCACGCGCAACGCGCTGCGGCAATCCGCGCATGAGCCGCTCAGCGCCGAGCGCCACGCGGAAGCGCAGGGCCAGGAGGTCGGCGTGAGCAGCAGTGAGAAGCTGGGGCGCAAGATCCAGCAGGCCGGCTACGGCGACTGCGGCAAGGGCCAGTACGCCGGCGGTGGCATGGGCCTGCTCAGCGCGCCCTTCTACCTGCTCGCCGAGGCCAGCGGCAAGTGCGCCAAGGGCAATCCGCCGCCGGCCGCACCGCCGCCGCCGGAACCCAGCGGCCGCAAGGGCGCGCACGCCTCCATGCGCGATCGCTGAGCCTCAGGCGCCGGCCGCGCGCTGCGCCTCCAGCCGGCGCAGCACGCCGCGCTGCACCTTGCCCGTCGTCGTCATCGGCAGCGCCTCGATGAACTCGATCTCCTTGGGGTACTCGTAGGGCGCGAGCTGCCCCTTCACCAGGGACTGGAGCGCCTCGACCAGCGTCGCATCGCCCACATGGCCCGGCGCCAGCACCACGAAGGCCTTCACCAGCGCGCCGCGCTCGGCGTCGGGCTTGGGCACCACGGCGGCATTGGCCACGGCGGGGTGCTTCACGAGGCAGTTCTCGATCTCGCTCGGGCCGATGCGGTAGCCGGCGGACTTGAAGACGTCGTCGCTGCGGCCCTGGTACCAGAGATAGCCCTCGGCATCCATCACCGCCGTGTCACCGGTGCGGCACCAGCTGTCGGCCGGATCGCCCGTGAACTTGGCGGCGGTCGCGTCGTCCCGCTTCCAGTAGCCGAGGAAGAAGACGGGATCCGCATCCCCGTGCAAATCGCGCCGGTGCACCGCCACATCGCCGGGCACGCCCGGGGGACAGGTCTTGCCTGCGTCGTCGATCACCGCCACGCGGTGCCCCGGGTAGGCGCGCCCCATGCTGCCCGGCCGCGCAGGCCACAGGCGGCTGCAGTTGCCGACGACGTAGTTGATCTCCGTCTGACCGAACATCTCGTTGACGGTGACGCCCAGCGCCTGCTCGCACCAGCGGAAGACGGCGTCGCCCACGGCCTCGCCCGCGCTCATCACCGCCGCGAGCTGCAGGCGGTAGTGCCGGCGCGGCTCGGGCACGGCCTTCATCATGGCCTTGAGCGCCGTCGGGAAGAGGAAGGTGTGCGTCACGCCGTGGCGCTGCATCAGCTCGAAGGCGCGCTGCGGCGAGAAGCGCCCCTGCGAGGCCACAATAGGCCGGCCGAAGTAGAGCGTGGGCAGCAGCGCGTCCATGAGACCGCCGGTCCAGGCCCAGTCCGCGGGAGACCAGAACACGGCCTCGCTGCGCCGGCCCGCGTCGAAAGGGTCGAAGCCGAACCAGTTCTGGCTGGCGACAAAGCCGCTGAGGTTGCCGATGAGCGCCCGCTGCGGGATCAGCGCGCCCTTGGGCGGCCCGGTCGTGCCGCTGGTGTAGATCAGGACCGCCGCCGCCTCGGCGTGCGTGGCCAGGGCAGTGAAGCGGGCGTCCTCGGCCTGCAGCGCGCCCATCCAGGCCGATTCCACCGCAGCGCCCGCCCCCGCCTCCGGTTCAGCCGGCGCGGCGCCCTCGCCCACCACCAGCAGCTCGCGCAGCGCCGGGCAGTCAGCGCGCACACTTCGCAGCGCGGGCAGCACGCTGCCGTCGGCGATGGCCAGCACGGCCCCGCTGTCCTGCAGCCGGAACTGCAGCGCCTCCGGGCCGAAGAGCAGGGACAGCGGCACGGCCACGGCCCCGAGTTGATGCAGCGCGATGTGGGCCACGGCCGTCTCGAAGCGCTGCGGCAGCACGAGCGCGACGCGGTCGCCGCGCTGCACCCCGCGGCGCACGAGCGCATTGGACAGCCGGTTCGCCGCGCGCTGCAGCTGGCCGAAGGTGTAGGTGGCGCAGCAGCCGCTCTCGCCCTCGAAGATCACGGCCGGCGCGTCGGGCGTCTCGCGGGCCCAGCGGCCGCAGCAGGCCTCGGCCACGCTGAAGTCCGGCGGCACGTGCCAGCGAAAGGCGGCGTGCAGGGCCGCCCAGGCATCGCCCGCGGCCTCCGGGGACCGCCCTGCATGGGCGTCGGCAGCAGCGTCCAGGAGCTGGGCCATGGGCCCTCCTTGCGTGAAGTGATCGCGCGATCGAGCGTTGGATGCTAGCGAGCGGCGCCGTCGGAGCGCTCATGGATTCCCCGAGGCCGGGCGGCCTACACTCCTCCTTTTGCACCGGCGGTCTCTGCGCCTGCCCTGCGATCATGAAGATCTTCCACAACCCCCGCTGCTCCAAGTCCCGCGAGGCCCTCGCCTTGCTGCAGGAGGCCGGCCAGGCGCCCGAGGTCATCGAGTACCTCAAGACCCCGCCGGATCTCGGCACGCTGAAGGCGCTGGTGCGCCAGCTGGGCCTCCCCGTGCGCGAGCTGCTGCGCAGCAACGAGGCCGTGTATGACGAGCTGGGCCTGGCCGACCCCTCGCTGGGCGACGACCAGCTGCTCGACGCCCTGCTGCACCACCCGCAGCTCCTGCAACGGCCCATCGTGGTGCGTGGCGAGCAGGCGCTCATCGCCCGCCCGCCGGAGCGGCTCAAGGCCTGGCTCTGAGTCCGGGCCGCCGCGCCGGGGTCAGGCCTTGCCCAGCGCCGCCAGCGCCTCGCCGCTGAGGCGGCAGATGCGCCAGTCCGGCATCACCGTCGCGCCCATGCCCTCGTAGAAGTCGATGGCGCGCCGGTTCCAGTCCAGCACGCTCCACTCGAAGCGCCCGCAGCCGCGGGCCACGGCCAGCTGCGCCAGATGCGTCAGCAGCTGCCGTCCCAGCCCCGTGCCCCGGTGCGCGGGCTGCACGTACAGGTCTTCCAGGTAGAGCCCGGGCTGGGCCAGGAAGGTCGAGAAGTTGTGGAAGAAGAGGGCGAAGGCCACGACCCGGCCGTCGCCGTCCTCCGCCACCACGGCCTCAGCCTTGGGGGCCGGCCCGAAGAGATGCGGCCGCAGCCGGTCCTCGTCCACCTGCAACAGGTGGGTGAGCTGCTCGAAGTCGGCCAGTTCACGGATGAGGCCGACGATGGCGCCGAGGTCGCGGGGTTCGGCGGGGCGGATGGGGAAGGTCTGTTTGTCCATGGCTGGATTCTGGCTGAGCCCTCAGGCCCCCGGGGCCTGTCCCACCCCGGACAGCAGCCCCTCGCGCAAACCGCTAGAGTCGCCGCCATGAACACCGCCACCGCCTACGCCGAACGCCGCCCCTTCCGCAGCGACATGCTGCTGCTGCGCGGCCTGCACCACCACGTGCTGCACTGGGGCGATGCCTCGATGGAGACGCCCGAGCGCCCGCTGCTGGTGATGCTGCACGGCTGGATGGACGTGGGCGCGTCCTTCCAGTTCGTGGTCGACGCCCTGCCCTCGGACCGCCATGTGGTGGCCATGGACTGGCGCGGCTTCGGCCTCAGCGACTGGACGGCCAGCGACGCCTACTGGTTCCCCGACTACCTGGGGGACCTCGACGCCCTGCTGGACGCCGTCAGCCCCGGCCGGCCCGTGGACCTGCTGGGCCACAGCATGGGCGGCAATGTGGTGATGAGCTATGCCGGCGTGCGGCCGGAGCGCATCCGCCGGCTGGTCAACCTCGAAGGTTTCGGCCTGCCGGACACCTCGCCCGATGCCGCCCCGCAGCGCCTGCGGCAGTGGCTGGACGAGCTGAAGGAGCCGCAGCAGCTGAAGACCTACCCGAGCCTGGAAGCGGTGGCCCAGCGCCTCATGAAGACCAACCCGCGCCTCTCGCCCGCCAAGGCGGCCTGGCTGGCGCCGCATTGGTCCGAGCAGCGCGACGGTGCCTTCCACATCCTGGGCGACCCGGCCCACAAGCGCACCAATCCTGTCCTGTACCGCAAGGCCGAGGCCCTGGCCTGCTGGCAGGCGATCCAGGCCCCGACGCTGTGGGTGGAAGGTGCCCAGACCCAGCTGAGCCAGTGGTGGGGCGACCGCTATCCCCGCGAGGACTTCGAGGCCCGCCTGGCCCTCGTGCCCCGGCTGCAGCGCGCCCGCCTGGACGACGCCGCCCACATGCTGCACCACGACCAGCCTGAAGCGCTGGCCGCGGTGCTGGAGGGGTTCCTCTCCTGAGCCAGGGTCAGGGGCTGACCGTCGCCTTCACCGTCACCCCGGTGTAGCTGGCGTAGGCCTGCACCCCCACGTAGTAGGTGCCCGCCACCGGCGAGTTGACCGTGCAGGTCTCGGTGCTGGTGGAACCGTCGGACTTGCAGGCATAGCTGCTCGTCGTGGGTTTCTGGCCGGCGCCGACGAAGAGGTCGGCATCGCCATTGCTGCCCGTGAGGTTGACGACCAGCTTGGTGCTGCCGGCCGGGACCTGGATCGTGTAGTACGTCCAAGCGCCCGTCGCGCCCGACTGGTTGCCCAGCGGCACGCCGCTCGTCAGCGGAATCGTGGTGGGCGTGCTGCCGGCGCTCAGCGTGCCCTTCATGGCGTAGTAGCCCAGGGAGCTGTACTTCGAGAAGCCGTTCGCCGGCGTGCCCTCGGCTCCGCCCTGGATGACGAGCTTGTAGTCGCCCGCGGCCAGGTTCAGGTTGACGAACTCGGCCGAGCGGTTCACCGCGAGGTTGCTGCGCGCCACCTGCACGCCGGCGGCGGTGGTGATCGTGGCGTCGACGTCCAGCATGCGCAGGTACTCGATGGGATCGACCCGCAGGTTCAGCGTGCCGGCGCTGGCGAGGCTGAAGGTGAAGACGTCGGTGTCGGTGTTGCGCTCGATCTGGCCCCAGTTGTCCGCCGGGTTGATCTCGCCGCCCGTGCGCAGGGCCAAGGGCTTGCCGTTGACGTTGTCGTCCGCCACGTAGGGCACGCCCTCGTCGACCGTCATGATCTTGAGGTCGTCTTCCTGGTTGCTGGCGGTGTTGTACTCGCCACGGCTCCAGGTGAAGAGCTGGTTGGTCCAGGAGCCGCCCATCCAGTAGTTGCCCATGATGGGGCCCCACTGGTAGGCCGCGATGCCCTCGAAGTACTCGCCCCCGGTGCCGCCGCCGTCGTGCAGCATGCCCATCTGGTGACCGACCTCGTGCGCGCCGGTCATGCCGATGCCGTAGCCATAGTCGAAGCCGCTGGCCGGGTTGCGGTAGAGCGTGCCGGCCGAGGTGGTGCCGAAGGAATGCACGGGCGCGAAGCTGCGGCCGTCCTGGTTGACGAAGTTGATGATGCCGGTGCGCAGCACGCTCGACGCCTTGGCCGCGTCATAGACCGCCTTGTTGGTCGTGACGTTGAGCTGCAGCATCGAGTACTGGTCCGCGACCGACTGCCAGGCGCGGTACATGTTCTCCTTGGTCACGCCGTTGAGCGGCGTGCTGCCGCTCATCACCGCCGCGGTGTTCAGGTAGAAGACGTAGGGGCTGCCGGGCTTGCTCTCGAGCTTGGTGACGTCCTGGTTGTTGTAGGGGCCGATGTGCGGCGCCTGGCGCAGCGCCATCGGGCTGTAGACCGGGTGCGCCGCGGCGATCTGCGCCAGGCTGGCGGTGCTGCGGTTGCTGCGCTGGAAGTCCTCGTCGAGGTCGGGGTAGACGCGGCTCAGCGGCACGGGCTTCACGCTGACCACGCCGCGCGCGTCGGTGCTGTATTCCCAGGCCTTCTTCTGGCCATGCAGAACGAGGAAGCCGCGCAGGGACTTGCCGTCGCCCTTGAGGAAGAAGAGCGAATCCTCGGCATCGCGGTGCCGCCCCGAGACGGACACGCGGCCGCCCTGCTCGAAGAAGTCCTGCACCAGCACGGGCAGCGAGCTGCCGTCGGCCGACGGCACGCTCAGGGCCTGGCGGCCCTGGTGCTGCTGGCGGAGGTGGCGGATCAGGGCGTCGGCGCTGCCGAGTTCGGCACCATCCGCCGCCAGGACGGGCGCCATGGCGCCCAGGGACAGGGCCAGCAACGCCAGCTGGCGAGCTTGGCGGGAGGGGGACAGGGCTCGGAAAGTGAACTTACGCTTCATGGACGATCTCTCTGGGTGGAGACGCGGCAGGGCCGCGGTGAAGCGTCGCAACGGAGTACAGCCGGCCATTGCGGCGCCGGAACGGGCGCCGCACATCCGCCACGGATGCAGCCGGCATGCGGCCCCCATATCCACTATCGCCAGCGTGGGCAAGCTACCCAAGTGTCAGGCTTGACAGCCGTGGCAACCCTGATTCGTCTCCTGCGCGAAGGCTGGGCGGCCGGGCTCAGTCCCCGGCGTCGTCGCGGTGCTCGTCGTCGAGGCGCGCCATCAGCCAGGCGTAGAGCGCGACGATCAGCAGGTAGCCGATCAGCGCGCCCTGCGACGCCAGCCAGAAGCTGAAGGGCCAGCCGAAGAACGTGAAACTCAGGTCCCGGGCGAACCAGGTGAGGCCGAAGCTGAGCAGCGTCCAGCCCGCCAGCAGCGCCCCGGTGAGGCGGCGCGCGGCCAGCCAGTAGCGCCGGTGGAGGCGCTCGCGGGCGGGCGGCAGGGGCTGGTGCAAGGGGTCCATGGGGAGGGGCGTCCGGTGCGCAGTGTGCCTCAGCCGCGAGCCTCCCGGCATCCGGGCGCCCCCTTCCTTGTGCCGCGCCGTCCCGGAATCGCCCACCGAGCGCTTAAAATGCGCGGTTGCTCAAAAGACCCTGCCCGGCCATGCCGCTGCCAGAGCCGCAGCGCCCCGCCCGGGCGGCACCATCAGGATCCGTCATGGACATCGAACGCATCAACCAAATCGGCAGCACCCTCGCCGACCTGACAGCGCGTACCGACGCGCTAAGGGGGTATCTTTGACTACGACCGCAAATCCCTGCGGTTGAATGAAGTCAATGCGGCGCTGGAGAACCCCAACGTCTGGAACGAGCCCAAGCGCGCCCAGGAGCTGGGCAAGGAGAAGCGCTCGCTGGAGCAGGTCGTCGAGACCATCAACTACCTGACCAGCAATCTCTCCGACAACTCCGAGCTGTACGAGATGTCCAAGGCCGACCAGGACTTCGCCGGCCTGGAGGCCATCGAGGCCGATGCCGCCAAGCTGACGGAGAAGGTCGAGGAGCTCGAGTTCCGCCGGATGTTCAACAACCCGGCCGACCCCAGCAACTGCTTCATCGACATCCAGGCCGGTGCCGGCGGCACCGAGGCCTGCGACTGGGCGGGCATGCTGCTGCGCCAGTACCTCAAGTACTGCGAGCGCAAGGGCTTCACGACCACGATGGAAGACGAGACGCCGGGCGACGTGGCCGGCCTCAAGAGCGCGACCATCAAGGTGGAAGGCGAGTACGCCTTCGGCCTGCTGCGCACCGAGACCGGCGTGCACCGCCTGGTGCGCAAGAGCCCCTTCGACTCCTCGGGCGGCCGCCACACCTCGTTCGCCTCGCTGTTCGTCTACCCGGAAATCGATGACTCGATCGAGATCGACATCAACCCGGCCGATGTGCGCACCGACACCTTCCGCGCCTCCGGCGCCGGCGGCCAGCACATCAACAAGACGGACTCGGCCGTTCGCCTGACCCACATCCCGACGGGCATCGTGGTGCAGTGCCAGGACGGCCGCTCGCAGCACAGCAACCGTGACGTCGCCTGGCGCCGCCTGCGCTCGCGCCTGTACGACCACGAGATGAAGAAGCGCATGGCCGAGCAGCAGAAGCTCGAGGACACCAAGACGGACGTGGGCTGGGGCCACCAGATCCGCTCCTATGTCCTCGACCAGAGCCGCATCAAGGACCTGCGCACCAATGTGGAAGTCTCCAACACCCAGAAGGTGCTGGACGGCGACCTGGATGCCTTCATCACCGCCTCCCTGAAACAGGGCGTCTGAAGAGGCTCCCCCCTACCGGCTGCGCCGGCCCCCCTCGAGGGGGCGGCCCCGGCTGCCCGGCCGAGCCGGATCAGCGGGACCCGTTGGGGAATGCAGGATGGGGCGTGCCACGAGGCGCGCTCCCGACACTGAACGACACAGCCTCGGGTCATGAGCCCGGGGTGCTGACAAAACAAACCGAGGAAGTCCGCCATGATGCGTGAAGGCACCGCCGCACTGATCCGCCGCGAAGACTACGTGGCTCCGGCCTACTGGATCCGCACCGTCGACCTGAGCTTCGACCTGGACCCGGCCAAGACGCTGGTCACCAGCAAGATGAAGGTCGAGCGCAATGCCGCCGTGCCGCACGGCCCGCTGCGCCTGCACGGCGAGGAGCTGAACCTGCTGCGCGTGCTGATCGACGGCGAGAGCGTGTCCTTCCGCCAGGAGGGCCACGAGCTGATCATCGAGAGCGCCCCGGACGCCGACTTCCAGCTGGAGATCCGCAACACCTGCGCGCCCGAGAAGAACACCTCGCTGTCGGGCCTGTACACCTCGGGGGGCGGCTTCTTCACGCAGTGCGAGGCCGAGGGCTTTCGCCGCATCACCTACTTCCTGGACCGCCCGGACGTCATGGCCGTCTACACGGTCACGCTGCGCGCCGACAAGGCCAAGTACCCGGTGCTGCTGTCCAACGGCAATCTGCTGGAGACCGCCGAGCTGGACAACGGCCGCCATCTGGCCAAGTGGCACGACCCGTTCCCGAAGCCAAGCTACCTGTTCGCGCTCGTGGCGGCGGACCTGGTCTCGCGCGAGCAGCGCATCCGCACCCGCGCCGGCAAGGACCACCTGCTGCAGGTCTACGTGCGCCGCGGTGACCTCGAGAAGACCGAGCACGCGATGAACAGCCTCGTCGCCTCCATCGTCTGGGACGAGGCCCGCTTCGGCCTGCCCCTGGACCTGGAACGCTTCATGGTGGTCGGCGTGTCCGACTTCAACATGGGCGCCATGGAGAACAAGGGCCTGAACATCTTCAACACCAGCGCCCTGCTGGCCTCGCCCGCCACGGCCACGGACGCCGACTTCTCGCGCATCGAGTCCATCGTCGCCCACGAGTACTTCCACAACTGGACCGGCAACCGCGTCACCTGCCGCGACTGGTTCCAGCTGTCGCTGAAGGAAGGCCTGACCGTCTTCCGCGACCAGGAATTCAGCATGGACATGGCCGCCGCGCCGAGCGCCCGCGCCGTCTGCCGCATCCAGGACGTGCGCCAGCTGCGCGCCGTGCAATTCCCCGAGGACTCCGGCGCCATGGCCCACCCGGTGCGCCCGGACTCCTACGTCGAGATCAACAACTTCTACACCCCGACCGTCTACGAGAAGGGCTCGGAAGTCGTCCGCATGTACCAGACGCTGGTCGGCCGCAAGGGCTTCGAGGCCGGCATCAAGCTGTACTTCGAGCGCCATGACGGCCAGGCCGTGACCTGCGACGATTTCGCCGCCGCCATCGCCGACGCCAACCCCGGCTCGGCCCTGAGCACCCGCCTGGAGGCCTTCAAACGCTGGTACGCCCAGTCCGGCACGCCGCGCGTGCAGGCCCGCGGCAGCTACGACGCCGCCGCCCAGACCTTCACGCTGACGCTGAAGCAGCACAACCCGGCCACGCCCGGCCAGCCGGCCAAGCTGCCGCAGGTCATCCCCGTGACGATGGGCCTGCTGGGCCGCGAGGGTCAGGTCTTGCCTCTGCAGCTGCAGGGCGAGGCCGCCCCGGTCGGCACCGAGCGCGTGCTGGTGCTGGACGAGGCCGAGCAGACCTTCGTGTTCACCGGCGTGGCCACCGAGCCCGTGCCCTCGCTGCTGCGCGGTTTCTCCGCCCCCGTGGTCCTGGACGACGGCCTGAGCGATGCCGAGCTGCTGGTGCTGCTGAAGCACGACGCCGACGCCTTCAATCGCTGGGAAGCCAGCCAGCGCCTGGCGCTGAACCGCATCCTGCAGGCCGTTCGCACCGGCGAAGCCCTGGTGCTGGACGCCGACTACATCGAGGCCATGCGCGCCGTGCTGCGCGACCCGCAGCTGGACGCCGCCTTCAAGGAGCTGGCGCTCACGCTGCCGGGCGAAGGCTATGTGGCCGAGCAGCTCGACGTGGTGGACCCGCAGGAGATCCACGCCGCCGTCGAGGCTGCCTACCAGCAGCTGGCCGCCGCGCTGGCTGACGACTGGGCCGCCGCCTACGAAGCCCACCAGGTCAAGGCCGGCTACGAGCCGAGCCCGGTGCAGTCGGGCCAGCGCGCCCTGGCCAACCTGGCGCTGTCCATGCTGGTGCTGCATGCCACCCGCACGGGTGACACCGTGTGGCCCGGCCGTGCCTACCAGCGCTTCAAGGACGCCACCAACATGACGGAGCGCCTGGGCGCCCTCGCCGCCCTGGTGAACGCCCACGCCGAGCTGGCCGAGCCCGCGCTGCAGCGCTTCCATGCACTGTTCAAGCACGAGGCCCTGGTCGTGGACAAGTGGTTCGCCCTGCAGGCCCGCGCGAGCGAGGACGGCGGCAAGACCTTCGCCCGCGTCAAGCAGCTGCTGCAGCACCCGGACTTCACGCTGAAGAACCCGAACCGCGCCCGCAGCCTGCTGGCCTCGCTGTGCATGTTCAACCCCGCCGCCTTCCACCGCAGCGATGCCGCCGGCTATGTGCTGTGGGCCGAGCAGGTGCTGGCGCTGGACGGCATCAATCCGCAGCTGGCCGGCCGCGTGGCCCGCGCCATGGACCGCTGGACGGTGCTGGCCGAACCCTACCGCAGCGCCGCCCGCGAGGCCATCGCCCGCGTGGCCGCCAAGCCCGAGCTGTCCAACGACGTGCGCGAGATCGTCGAGCGCGCGCTCGCCTCGGACGGCAGCGCGGCCTGATCGGCGACCTCCTCCACAAACCAAGGCAATTCCATGACCCGTCGCATCAGCCTCACCCAGTACCTGATCGAGCAGCAGCGCCAGCACGGCCACATCCCGCAGGAGCTGCGCCTGCTGATCGAAGTCGTGGCCCGCGCCTGCAAGCGCATCGCCATCAGCGTCAACAAGGGCGCGCTGGGCGACGTGCTGGGCACCGCCGGCAGCGAGAACGTGCAGGGCGAGGTTCAGAAGAAGCTGGACATCATCGCCAACGAGGTGCTGATCGAGGCCAACGAGTGGGGCGGTCACCTGGCCGCCATGGCGTCCGAGGAAATGGAAGGCATCTACCTGGTGCCCAACCGCTTCCCGCAGGGCGAGTACCTGCTGATGTTCGACCCGCTGGATGGCTCCTCCAACATCGACGTCAACGTGTCGATCGGGACCATCTTCTCGGTGCTCAAGAAGCCCGAGGGCAGCAAGGGCATCAGCGAGGACGACTTCCTGCAGCCCGGCAGCGCACAGGCGGCCGCGGGTTACTGCGTCTACGGCCCGCAGACCACGCTGGTACTGACCGTCGGTGACGGCGTGGCGATGTTCACGCTGGACCGCGAGCAGGGCAGCTTCGTGCTGACGCAGGAAGACGTGAAGATCCCCGAGGACACCAAGGAGTTCGCGATCAACATGTCGAACATGCGCCACTGGGACGCCCCGGTGAAGCGCTACATCGACGAGTGCCTCGCCGGCGAGGAAGGTCCGCGCGGCAAGAACTTCAACATGCGCTGGATCGCCTCCATGGTGGCCGATGTGCACCGCATCCTGACCCGCGGCGGCGTCTTCATGTACCCCTGGGACAAGCGCGAGCCGAACAAGGCCGGCAAGCTGCGCCTGATGTACGAGGCCAACCCCATGGCCTTCCTCGTGGAGCAGGCGGGTGGCGCGGCCACCAACGCCCGCGAGCGCATCCTGGACCTGAAACCGACCAAGCTGCACGAGCGTGTCTCGGTCGTGCTGGGCTCCAAGAACGAAGTGGAGCGCGTGACGCGCTACCATCTTGAACAGGGCCAATAAATTCTGCTATAGTCGCAGTCTTTCGCCGGTGTAGCTCAGTTGGTAGAGCAGCGCATTCGTAATGCGAAGGTCGGGAGTTCGACTCTCTTCACCGGCACCAAAAAATGAAACAAGCCAGATCCGCAAGGGTCTGGCTTTTTTCTTGTCCACGCGACATCCCATGTCGCCATCCCATGTGCCACCCCATGCGCCATGACGCTCCCGCCCGCCCATCCTGACCGCCGCGCCCTCGCGCTGTTTGTGTGCGTGCTCGTCGTGGTGAGCTATCTGGCACTCACCCCCACGCCCCCGAAGGCTGCAGACCTGGGATGGGACAAGCTCAATCACTTCAGCGCCTTCAGCACGCTGACGGTGCTGGGCGCCCTGGCATGGCGGCGCACGCCCTGGCGCGTGGCGCTTGGCCTGCTGGCCTATGGCGGGCTGATCGAGCTGCTGCAGACGCAGGTCCCCGGCCGCGCCGCCGACTGGGCGGATCTGTTGGCCGATGGCATCGGCATCCTGCTGGGCCTGGCGTTCCTGGCGGCACTGCGCCGCTTCAGCAGGCGCCGGACTCGTTGAGCAGCTGCAGGCTCATGGCCTGAGCCACCGCCTGCGCGCGATTGCTCGCCGAGAGCTTGCGCAGGATCTTCTGCACATGGTTCTTCACGGTCAGCGCGCTGATGCCCAGCAGCAGGCCGATCTCCTGATTGCTCTTGCCCTGCCGCATCCAGGCCAGCACCTGGCGCTCGCGCGCGGTGACGCCCTGCGTGGACGATGCCGCCTGCGCCGCCTGCCCCTGCACCAGCTGCAGCTCCTGGGCCATCACGCGACGCCAGCAGGCATGGAGCAGCGGCGTCAGCAGGCCCAGCAGCGGCGCCGGCAGCGGCTCGCGGGAGATCAGCACGAAGAAGCTCTCCAGCTCCTCGGCACGCTGCGGGCGCGAGACCCCGGCCAGCGAGACATGCCGCAGCCCGGCGGCGTCCAGCAGCGCGAGCATCTGCACGGCCCGGGCATCCGCGGCAGGCAGCACGAGCTCCGCCACCGCGCCAGACGGCGCTTCGACCGGCGTCAGCGGCAGCGTCAGCGCCACGCCCCCGCGCTTGAGCCAGGCCTGCTGAAGCCAGGCCTGCGTGCCCGGCTCCTGCAGCCACTGCAGCAGGGCGTCGGGCAGCGGCAGGCTGTTGAACAGCTCCGGCTGCAGCTGCCGGCGGGCGGGCGACCACCCGCAGCACAGCATCAGCGGATGCGGCAGCAGGCGCTGGAGGCTGGCCTGCGTCCAGATGAAAAACTGGTGCCGCCGCCGCACCGCCTGCGCCGTCTCGGCACAGTGCCAGAAGGCCTCGGCCTGGCGCTGCATGGCCGCGTCGACGCACTCCTGTGGCTGCTCCCTCATGTGCCCTCCCTTGGCGATGAGCGGCCAGCCTAGACAGCGTCCGTGTCATTTGTTTGAAAGCGCGAGCTGGTCTTAGGCGATACGGACCGAAACAAATACCGGATAAATACCAACAAAGATCCACTTGCGCGATATCCGCCCCATTTTCACAATCCTCCCCACAACGATGGAGGCAATGATGAGGACAAAGCTCTGGGGACTTCTGCTGGCACTGGGTCTGCCGCTGAGCGCGTATCCACATGGTTACGTCAGCGGACCCGAATCGCGCTCCCTGCTGTGCAAGCAGGGCGGCAACAGCAACTGCGGGGCCATCCAGTATGAGCCCCAGAGCCTGGAGGCGCCGTCCGGCTATCCCGCGGGTGGACCGGCGGACGGCCGCATCGCCAGCGCCGGGCTGGCGCAATTCGCCGAGCTGGACGAGCAGACCGCCACCCGCTGGACCAAGCGCCCGATGAAATCCGGCCTGCAGGGCTTCACCTGGTCCTTCACGGCCAATCACGCCACGCGCAACTGGCGCTACTACATCACCCGCGCGGACTGGAATCCGAACGTGAAGCTCAGCCGCGCCAGCTTCGAGTCCACGCCCTTCTGCCAGGTGGACGGCGGCGGCCGCCAGCCGCCCTCGACGCTCACCCACAGCTGCAACGTGCCGGCGCGCTCGGGCTACCAGATCGTGCTGGCCGTGTGGGAAGTGGCCGACACCACCAACAGCTTCTACAACCTGCTGGACCTGCAGTTCGACGGCACGCCGCCCGCCTACAGCTGGAGCGCCAAGGGCACCATCTACCCGAGCGTGGACCTCGCCGTGGGCGACCGCGCCTCGACGCGCGTCTTCGATGCCAAGGGCGAACGGCCCGAGTTCGCCACCAAGGTCACCATCGGCAGCACCGCGGACGGCGCCAAGACCACCTGGCCCTATCTGCTGGCCAGCCGCGTCAATGCCGAGCAAAGCCTGCTGAAGGCCGGCCAGAAGGCGGCGGACGGCAGCATCCATCCGGCCTACGGCCAGAACGAGGTCTTCGTGCGCAATGACAGCGGCCTGGAGCGCGTCGAGATCCAGATCGACAAGGCCCCGCCGCCCGCCAACGACGTGCTGGTGAGCGGCCTGGCGAGCGAGTACACCATCGGCAGCGACGGCAATGTGGCGCTGGCCGTCAGCGTCACGGCCGTCGGCCAGCTGGATGTCAACGCCACGGTCTTCGATGCCGGCGGTGTCGCCAAGGCCAGCGCCAACGCATCCCTCAACAACAGCGGCCAGACCCTCGCCCTGCCCCTGAGCAAGCCCGCTGCAGGCGCCTATCAGCTCGTGGTGAAAGGCACGCCGAAGAGCGGCGGCACGGTGGTGCAGAAGACCTATGCCTTCACGCTGAAGTCCGCCGGCGGCGCGAGCTACGACTACGTCTTCCCCACAGGCATTGGCAGCTACAAGCCGGGCACCCGCGTCCTGCAGAGCAAGAACGGCAAGGTCTATGAATGCCGGCCCGCGCCCTACGGCGGCTGGTGCAATATCTGGACGAGCTCGGCGAATGCCTACGAGCCGGGCGTTGGATCGGCCTGGGCAGACGCCTGGATCGCACGCTGAGCGCCGCGCACCGACGCATTCTTCAGGGCCCTGCGGGGCCCTTTTTCATGGGCAGCTTCGGAAGCCGGTGTGCGGCCTGTTCGCACCGCGGGCAGCTTGACGCCATCGCGGGCGCGATGCCCCCTCACATGCGGGTCAAAACCTGCATCCCCTACCCATGTTTGGGGATGCCTTCAGGGGCCATGAATTGAATAGTTAGGGTGCGCAGCGCACGGTGCGCTGTTCGCATCGACGTGACGGACCGCCGGTCCGCCACGGCTCTTCAACTCAGTGAGGTACATACCATGGCACAAGAACTTGTCGCGACCTTCAGCGGGCCGCTCAACAGCTTCAGCATCAACCTGACCCTGCAGAACGCCAGCAGCTCGGACGTTCGGGAGGTGGGCATCAGCGCACGGACGGCGAAGTTCCCGATCCTCTTCGATTCCTTCGGCGGCTTCTCCGGCCCGGCCGTCCTGCTCGGCACGGACGGCGTCGACACCGAGGTGGTGACGGCACGCTTCTCCAACTTCTCGCCGAACGACACCGTCGTGTTCTCGGGCATCGACCCGGACTTCCAGGGCGATGTCTCCTCCGGCGTGCGGGTCGGTGACTTCCAGGGCTCGCGCCTGCTCGTCCTGTTTGCGGACGGCTCCACCGCCTTCGGCGAGTTCGAGCCGACCAATGACGGCACGATGCGGGCCGTGGCCACGAAGTGAGGCGGCCTGCCCGATGCGTAGCATCCCAGGCCTGATCCAGGCCCTCCTACATGGCAGGACATGATGGCTGCAGTTCACGCTGTCAAACGCCCGACCGCTGCTCCGCGGATCGGGCGTCTTCTTTTGCAGGCCTCCACGCGAACCGCTCTCGCGGCCCCGGCCGTCACTCCCGCACCGGCGCGCCGCCCGGGCCCTCCATTGAAACCTTCGAATCAGCCGGCAGGGGCACGCGCTCGTCACGCATGAAGCTCAGCCGCAGCCCGCCAATCGCCAGCAAGGCGCCATAGACCACGAGCGCCATCAGGACAGGCACCCCCCATTTCCAGCAGGACAGCCCTAGCAGCAAGGCCGCAGCGCCGAAGGCCCTCTTGCCCGGCTTGCCACCCACGGCAGCGCGAAGCACGGCCCCATACAGCGCGAGGCTGCCCACCACGCCCGCGAGCAGCGCGAGCACGCTCACCGCCCCCATCCTCACCAGTTCCAGGAAGACCGGCGCCAGCCAGGCCGTCGCCACGCCCTGGGCCAGCGTCATCAAGCCCAGATAGCGGAACAGCGGGAGCGTGTCGTGGGCAGCGCGGCTCTCGGACCCGCCAGTGGCCGGATCCTCTCTCGTAGCGTTCGAAGTCATCGAAATCCTTCTTGATGTCAGGCATCGGGCGGCGGCCGTCAGGGCCGGCCCGGTGTATTCAGGCCAGCTCGCTGAGCATCCAGCCGATCACCAGCTGGCTGAGGCCCGTCAGCAAGGCGGCCGGCGCCAGACTGCGCTTGCGGTAGCGCGGGCCGTAGGTGGCCAGCAGCCGGCTGCTCTGCTCCTTGCCGTAGGCGAAATACCAGAGCGCTGTGATGAAGAGCAGGCCCCAGCTCGCCCGGAAGACCACCGTGGGCCCCGGGCTGATGGCATGGATCAGCCCGACACCCGCCACGCTGACCGTCAGGAGCAGCACAAACCAGGCCCACAGGCCCCCGCGATGGGCACGCTCGCCCATCCGGTGGGCGTTCGCGATCTGCACCGCCGCGCCGAAGGCCGGCGTCAGGGCCAGGCTCAGCACGACGGCGCGGTCGGGGCTGAACAAGGGCCAGGGTTGCTCGGCAAAACGTGGTGCCGCCACCGGCTCGTCGGACAGGTCGTAGGTGCCGGCGTCGAAGGCCGCGATGGCCTCCCGCGCCGCCGCCACCTGGGCTGCCGGCACCATCACGCGTACGCCGCCCACCGCCTGCGTCATCCAGGAATTGGCCTGAACGACGTGAGCGTCTGCCACCACCGGGGCCAGGCCTGCCGACTCCAGCATGCCCCTCAGGATGTGAGCCTCGGTGGGCGTGGCGCAGCTCGCCACCCGGACAAAATCATCGGCCCTCGCGACCGCTGCGTCGTTCATGAGTTCTCCTCAGAGCGACGTCATTGTCACCGCGCATCTGAGCCGCTAGGCCTCCCCCGAAGGGCGGACGGGTCCAAGACGAGGGAAGCAGCGCTTGATCCGGCGGGGACGCCACCGTCCCCGCCCGCTCGCGGCCGCGTGAGCCCACGGCCTCACGGGCGGCCCGCGGGCTGCGCAGGCGCGAAGAGCTTCCGCAGTGACTGGCCGGCCGGCGTGACCAGGTCATCCAACTGCCAGCAAGCGCCCGCCGCACGGCGCAGCAGCAGGCGCACCCGGCGCACTTGGGGCCGGGCTCCCGGCGCCGGCAGGAAGGGATAGTCCATCACCACCGTGGACGTCCCGCCCTTCGCCGACAGCAGGCGGAAGGTGACGGGCGCACCGATGTCCCCGTCCTGCGCGCCGAGCCACGGGTCGACGTCCAGCGCGCCGACCTCGCCCTGCGCCACGGCCCATTCGCGTCGGAGCGCGGCCACGAAGCGGGGCGTCAACAGGTTCGGATCGTGATGCGCGTCGTCCCAGTAGAAGTCGCGGTGCCGCTCAAACACGCTCCGCGCGAACGCGACCGGGGAGGAGCAGGCGCCGCGCTCGGGAGCGGGGGCCGCCGGTGCCGCCGCCGAGGCGACGACGCCCAGCCCGAGCGCCAGGGCGCGCCACCGCCGGCCCGCCGGTCGCTGGGGCCCTCCGATCAAAGCACCGGTGCCGGCGTGATCGTGGCCGCGCAGTCGCCGAAGCCGATGCGGCGGGCCCCCTCCTTCACGGCATGGCCGCGCAGGATGACCGTGTCGCCGTCCAGCAGGAAGGTGCGGGTCTCGCCGTTGGGCAGGGTCAGCGCCTGCTTGCCGCCAAGGCTCAGCTCCAGCAGCGAGCCGCCCTCCTCCGGATTCGGGCCGGACTGCGTACCCGTGCCCAGCAGGTCGCCCGGCTGCAGGTTGCAGCCGTTGCTGGCGTGGTGGGTCAGCATCTGGGCCAGGGTCCAGTAGGCGTGCTTGAAGTTGGAGCGCATCAGGCGCGTGGCGGGCTGGCCGGCCTCGCGCATGCTCGCGGTCTGCAGCCAGACCTCCAGCTCGATGTCGTAGCCGCCCTCGCGGCGGTTCTGCTCGCTGTCGATGTAGGGCAGCGGCTGCGGATCCTCGGCGGGGTGCGAGAAGGCGCAGCGGAAGGGCTCCAGCGCCTCCATCGTGACGATCCAAGGGGAGATCGTGGTGGCGAAGTTCTTGGCCAGGAAGGGGCCGAGCGGCTGGTACTCCCAGGCCTGGACGTCCCGGGCGGACCAGTCGTTCAGCAACGTGACGCCGAAGAGGTGCGATTCCGAGTCTGCCATCGGGATGGGCTCGCCCAGCGCATTGCCCGGGCCCACGAAGAGGCCCAGCTCCAGCTCATAGTCCAGGCGCTTGCAGGCTGCCTGCACGGGCACGGCGGCGTCAGGGCCCTTCAGCTGGCCCAGGGGGCGGCGCACGGACTGCCCGCTGACGCCGATGGAGGACACGCGGCCGTGATAGCCGATGGGCACCCACTTGTAGTTGGGCAGCAAGGGGTTGTCCGGGCGGAAGAGCTTGCCGACCGTGGTGGCGTGGTGGATGCCGGTGTAGAAGTCCGTGTAGTCGCCGATGCGGCAGGGCACGGCCATCTGGGCCTCCGCCTGGGGGACGAGGCAGGCCGCCAGCGCGGTCTCCTGCTTCGAGCCGGCCTGCAGTGCCGCGAAGAGCGCATGGCGCAGCGCGCGGCGCTGGGCGGCCGGCTTGGCCATCACGGCATTCAGGTCGCCCTGGGCAAGGTGGTGCAGCAGCACGGCGTCCGCGGCGCTCCACTTGCCGGCCGCGGCGGCCAGGCGCAGGTCGAGGATCTGGTCGCCGATGGCCACGCCCACGCGGGCGTCGTCATTGCTGCCGGCGCGGCGGAACAGGCCATAGGGCAGGTTCTGCAGGGGGAAGTCGGTGTCGGGCGCGTTGGCGCTGGCCACCCAGCTCTGGGCGGCCGGGTCGTGGGTGTGGTCGATGTGGCTCATGTCGGTCTTGGTTTTATGGGGCTGGAGGCCCAGCCCGATCTAAGTGCGCCGGCCCTCGGTCCGGCAGCGGGGAGACGGATGCCGGGGCTCAGGCCTCCAGCGTGTTGGTGCGCGCGAGTTGCAGCGCCTCGGCCAGCACGCGGCGGTCGCCGATGTGATTGGACAGGATCAGCACCAGCTTGGCGAGCAGCATGTCGGCCTGCTCGTCGGAGAGGTCGCGCTGCGCGTCGATCAGCTGCTCGTAGAAGCCGTCCGGGTCCGGCAGGTTCGGTTCGCGGATGAGAGGGCTTGCGCTCATGCCTGTTGCTCCTGCGCCAGGGCCTGGCGGACGGCGGCCTCGACGGCGGCTGGATCGAAGTGCCGCCAGCGGGCCGCGACGTACTGGTCGGGACGGAAGAGATAGACGGTGCCCGGGCGCCCGTCGTAGCGCGCAGTGAGCAGGCCCTCGGTGTCGATGAGGTCGCGCCCCACCTCCAGCACCTCCACGGCGAGGCGGTCCACCTGCAGCGTGGGCGCCGGGCCGAAGCTCAGCAGCTGGAAGCCGAGGCCCAGCTGCTCGCTGAGCCAGCCGGGCGCGTCGCCGCTGCGCACGGGGGCGTCCAGCAGCGGGCAGCCGGGGCGCGGGGCCGCGGGCGCGAAGCTGGCATCGGCGGTGTCGGCGGTGTTCAGGCGGCTGTGCACGTAGGGCGTGGGCGTGGAGAGCCGGCCGCTGTTGACGAGCGGACGGGCGAAAGCTTCGGTGCGCGCCAGCTCCAGCACGGCATTGCGCAGGCGGCGCGAGGCGCGGCTCTTGGGCGTGATGAAGTCGGTGGAGCGGGTGGAGTTCAGCAGGTTGTCGTCGGCGGCGAAGAGGCGCTCTTCGTCGTAGCTGTCGAGCAGCGCCTCCGGGGCGTCGCCATGCACGACGGCCGCGAGCTTCCACGCCAGGTTCTCGGCGTCCTGCACGCCGGTGTTCGCGCCGCGCGCGCCGAAGGGCGAGACCTGGTGCGCCGCATCGCCCGCGAAGAGCACGCGGCCATGGCGGAAGCGCTCCATGCGGCGGCAGGCGAACTGGTAGATCGACACCCACTCCAGCTCGAAGGGCACGTCCGGCCCCAGCATGGCCTGGATGCGGGGGATGACGCGCTCGGGCTGCTTCTCCACCTGGGGATCGGCGTCCCAGCCGAGCTGGAAGTCGATGCGCCAGACGTGGGCGCACTGCTTGTGCAACAGCACCGACTGCCCGGGATGGAAGGGCGGATCGAACCAGAACCAGCGCTCCGGCTCGGCACCGAGGCGGCGCAGCGTCGCGCCGTGGCCCCGGATGGCGGTGTCGGCCGCGTCGGCGGCCTGCGGCTCCACCACGACGTCGGCGATCAGGAAGCGGTCCTGGAAGGCCTGACCGCGGAACTCTGCCCCCAACATCCGGCGCGTGTCGCTGCCAGCACCGTCGCAGGCCAGCAGCCACTGCGCCTGCATCTCGAAGCTGCCGTCGGGCGTCTCCACCTGCAGGCGCACGCCGTCCGCGTCCTGCGCCAGCGCCGTCATCCGGTGCTTCCAGCGCAGCTCGACAAGCGGCGAGGCCTCACAGGCCTCGACCAGACGCTCCTCCAGGTAGTACTGCTGGAGATTGATCATGGCCGGCAGCTTGTGGCGGTCCTGCGGCAGGAGGTCGAACTGGTAGGCCAGCCGCTCCCCGTGGAAGACCTTGCCGACCTTCCACTTCACGCCCTGCTGCACGAGCGGTTCCGCAACACCGAGGCGATCCCAGACCTCCAGCGTGCGCTTGGCATAGCAGACGGCCCGCGAGCCGATGCTCACGCTGTTGTTGTCATCCAGCACGACCACCCGCAGCCCGCGCGACGCGCAGTCCAGCGCCAGGGTCAGCCCGATGGGGCCGGCGCCCACCACGACCACGGTGTGCGGCTCAGGCCGGCCCGTGCGCTGCTCCTCGCTCTGGCGATAGTCGAAGGTGGGGTACTGATAGGTGCTGAGCATGATCGATCAGGGCGATGTCAACAGCGGAGGGTCTGCCGCGTGGTCTGCCGCATCGACCACAGAGGCCTGTTAAGGCGCTTACTGCGGCGCGGCCAGGGACTTGTCGTGCATCCACGCGGCCTGCTTGGGCGCGCGCTTGGTCTGGTTCCACTCCTCCAGCATCTCCCACTTGCAGGCGTCGAGCGCCTTGTACATCTGGGGCGTGCCGACGTCCGCGGCCAGCTCGACGCGGTGGCCGTTCGGGTCGAAGAAATAGATGCTCTTGAAGATGGTGTGGTCGGTCACGCCGATCACGTCGATGCCGGCGGCCTGCAGGCGGGCCTTGGTGTCCTCCAGCGTCTGCACGCTGTCCACCTTGAAGGCGATGTGCTGGACCCACTCCGGCGTGTTGGTGTCCCGGCCCATGTCGGGCGAGTTGGGCAGCTCGAAGAAGGCCAGGATGTTGCCATTGCCGGCATCCAGGAACAGGTGCATGTAGGGGTCCGGCGCCTGCGTGGACGGCACCTTGTCCTCGGCGATGGCCAGCACGAAGTCCATGTTCAGGTGCTTCACGTACCACTCGACGGTGGTCTTGGCGTCCTTGCAGCGGTAGGCGACGTGGTGGATGCGTTCGATCGTCATGGCTTCTCCTCGGGTCCTCGTGGGGGTGTCAGGTCTTGCGCCGGGTGGGGTCAGGTCTTGCCGATGGGCGGCAGGCTCACTGCCCTTCCAGGGCGCGCCACATCTCGACATCGCGCTCGGCGGTCCAGATGCGGGGATGGGTGTGGCCGCTGGCCTCGTCGTAGGCGCGGGTCACGTCGAAAGGCATGCAGTGGGCGAAGATCACCCAGCGGCCGTACTTCGGCTCCAGCGCGGCATAGGCCTCGCGGTAGACGGTGTTGAGGTCCCGGCCCGCGGCCACGCCGGCCTTCACGGCGGCATAGAGCTCCGACACGAAGGCGCGCGTGCCCTCGAGGCCGGCCTGCACCTGCTCGGGCGTCTGCAGCGCGGCGCCACGGCCGGGCACCAGCTTGGCGGGGTTCAGGGCGGCCAGATTGCCGAGCGTCTGCGGCCAGTCCTGGAAGTAGGCGTCGCCGGCATAGGGCGTGGCGTCGAACTCCACCAGATCGCCCGAGAACAGCACGCGGTCCTGGGGCAGCCACACCACGGTGTCACCCTTGGTGTGGCCGCGGCCCAGCTGCAGGATCTGCACCTCGAGCTTGCCCAGCCACAGCGTCATCTTGCCGGTGAAGGTCATCGTGGGCCAGGTCAGGCCGGGCGGCACGGACTCGACATTGCGGAACAGGCGCGGGAAGCGGCCGATTTCGCTGGCCTTGTCCTGCTCGCCGCGCTCGACGATCAGGTCGTAGGTGTCCTGGCTCGCGATGATGTGCTCGGGCTGATAGGCCGAGGCGCCCAGCACGCGCACGGCGTGGTAGTGCGACAGCAGGACGTACTTGATGGGCTTGTCCGTCACCTCGCGGATGCGGCGGATGACGTCCTCGGCCATCACAGGCGTGGCCTGGGTGTCGATGACCATCACCGCATCGTCGCCGATCACGATGCCCGTGTTCGGATCGCCCTCCGCGGTGTAGGCGTAGGCGTGCTCGGAGAGCTTGTCGAAACTGACGCGCTTCTCTTCCAGGTCGGCTTGCGAGGCGAAGGTCTTGCTCATGGTCAATTCAATCCTTGCGAATGCGTTTGACTATATCTAATTTAGGATGCAATGACCAGCGCGGCAGATAATGCGCCGCCACCCCCACCCCGGACACCATGCCTGACGACCTCGACCTCCCCGGCAAAGACAGCGACACCCGCGGCCCGCGCGGCATCCAGAGCGTGGAGGTCGGCGGCCAGCTGCTGGTGGCCCTGGCCCATCATGGGCGGCCGCTGGCGCTGAAGGACCTGGCCCGCGAGGCCGGCATGACGCCCGCGAAGGCGCACCCCTACCTCGTGAGCTACATCAAGCTGGGCCTCGTGGAGCAGGAAAGCGGCGGCGGCCGCTACGGATTGGGGCCGCTCGCGCTGCAGCTCGGCCTCATCAGCCTGCAGCAGTACGACCCGGTTCGCCTGGCCACGCCGCGCATCGAGGAGCTGGCGCTGAGCCTGGGGCACACGGTGGCGATCGCCGTCTGGGGCAACCGGGGGCCGACCATCGTGCGCGTGGCGGAGGCACCCTCGCCCGTGCACATCAGCATGCGCCACGGCACGGTAATGAGCCTGCGCGGCACGGCCTCGGGACGGCTCTTCGCGGCCTATCTGCCGCCGGCCCAGGTGCTTGAGGCCCTGCGCCTGAACGAGACCGCCGACGCCGAGCCAGCCACCTTTACGCCCGCCTTCGAGGCCATCCTGGCCCAGACCCGCGCGAGCGGCCTGGCCCAATCGCGGGACGGCGTCGTGGCGGGGGTCTCCGCGCTGGCGGTGCCCGTGTTCGACGATGGCGGTCGCATGGTGCTGAGCCTCACCGCCATCGGCCCCAGCGGTCACTTCGAGCTGGGGGAGCACCAGACGCCCGCACGCGAGCTGCAGCGCGTCGCCCGCGAGCTGTCACGCCAGCTGGGCTGGCACGATGCCGAAGGGATGACGCCCGCGGCCTGAGCCGTGGGCCCAGACGCGGGGATGACGCAGGCAACAAAAAACCGGCCTGGGCCGGTTCGATGCTGGACGAATTGCTTGCGTACGCTTGGGGGAGGTGTCTACGCAGGGGGCCGTGATAGTGGCCGTTGTAGGGGCCGAGCTAGCGGCGAGCCGGCCTGGGGCAGGTGCGCCGGATACCCGTCACTGGCGGGATGCCGTCATTTCTTCCAGCAGCAGCGCCTCTTCGGCGGGCGAGTAGCCGAAGGGATACAGGGAGCGAGCCACCGGGCCCAGATGCGGCTGACCGCCGTAGCGCAGGATCTGCTGCTGGGCATGGTGGAAATCCAGGCACATCAGCACGGCCGGCGCGTTGACGCGGGGATTCATCCGCTCCTCGCTGCAGACGCGGAAGCCCAGCATGCGCTGGTAGTAGCCGACATGGCGAGGATTGACCTCGACCACCAGCAGCTCCGCACCGCGTTGGCGGTAGGCCTGCAGGTAGGCCATATGGAAGAGGCAGGCCAGCACGCGCTTGGACGCTTCGTCGATGTCCATGGCGAGCTGGGTGAACTCGCACAGGCGACGGCCGCCGGCGCGCAGCTGGCGCATCTCGGTCTTGAAGATCTGGTCGGCAGCCAGACCCTGGCTGCCATCGAAACGCACGCTGAGCGTCCCCAGCACCGCCCCTTCACGGGCGGCGGTGAGGGTCAGGAGGTCGGCTTCCTGGCCGTCGCGGGCGGCGGCGGCCTGCCCGGCCTTGGCGGCAAAGGCATAGCCACGGGCGGCGTACTTGCGACCCACGAGCTCGCGGGCCTGCAGGCGCTGGCTCGCGGACATGGCCGCGCTGATACGGAATGCCCGCACGGGAGCAATGCTGTTGGCGCCCCCGGACAGCAGGGTCGCACGCAGGGCGTCAACGGCCCCGGCGGCTAGGAAACCTGCATTGTCAGTAAACATCCAACGACTCCCTCAATTCATTCAAGGTCGACGCAGTCTAGCGACGATTCCGGATCAAAAACGTGAAATGCAACGCCGCGTACAACATACACAAAGTCTTACATCCACCCCTCTGATCTGGACCAAATCGAGACAGGGTAAACGCGGTTTTCCCAGGGGTTTCTCGGACAAACGGTGTGATTCAAACGCCACGGGTCAGGTCTGAAGGCAAGGACTGACCCTGCGCGAAACCCCACCATCCATCAGGTTATCACTCTTTCAGAAAGGCCGGCAGCACGCGCCGGCGACTGGCCTGCTCGTAGGCGTGGGCCAGGCCCAGCAGCTTGGCGTCCTGCCAGGCCAGCCCGCCGAAGGACAGGGCCGCGGGCAGGCGGGCAGCCATGCCCATCGGAACGGTGATGTGCGGGTAGCCGGCCACCGCAAAGGGCGTGGTGAAGCCGCCCGCCGTGAAGTGGTCGCCCAGCACCGGGTCCGTCAGCCACGCCACATTGCCCGTCGGGGCCACGATGGCATCGAGCTGATGCTCGGCGAACAGCGCGTCCAGGCCCTCAGCCCGGCTGTAGCGCCGGTTCGTGGCCAGGGCGTCCCGGTAGACGGCCGACTGCAGCCCGTCCGTGGCCTCGGCCTGCTCGAAAAGTTCCTGGTCGAAGAAGGGCATCACCGTGCCGGCATGCTGGCGGTTCCAGGCGATCAGCTCGCCCAGGTTCTTCACGGGCGCATCGGGCTGGAAGTCCGCCAGGTAGTCCTTGAGGCCGGCCTTGAGCTCGTGCATCAGCACCGTCAGCTCGGTCTCGGCGTACTTGGCCTGGTGGGGAATCTCCAGCTTGTCGATCAGCACCGCGCCCTGCTCACGCAGCACGCCCAGCGCCTGCTCGAAGAGCGCCATGACCTGGGGCTGCGGCGGCATCGCCGCACGGATGACGCCGATGCGGGCGCCCTTGAGCGCGTCCTTGCGCAGGGCAGCCTCGAAGTTCAGGGCGGTGCCGGGGGGCAGGTCTTGCGTGGCGGCGTCGCGGGCATCGACGCCCGCCATGCCCTGCAGCAGCAGCGCGGCGTCGCGCACCGAGCGGGTCATGGGCCCGGCGGTGTCCTGGGAGGCCGCGATGGGGATGACGCCGTCGCGGCTGATCAGCCCGAGCGTGGGCTTGAGGCCGACCACGCCGCAGATGCTGGCGGGGGAGGTGATGGAGCCGTCGGTCTCGGTGCCGACGGCCAGCGCGCACAGGCCGGCGGCCATGGCCACCGCGGAGCCGGAGCTGGATCCGCTCGGGTTGCGGTTCAGGAGGTAGGGGTGGCGGGTCTGGCCGCCGCGGCTGCTCCAGCCGCTGGTCGAGCGGCTCGAGCGGATGTTGGCCCACTCGCTGAGGTTGGTCTTGCCGAGGATCAGGGCGCCCGCCTCGCGCAGGCGCTTGACGAGGAAGGCGTCCCGCTTGGCGTGGAGGCCCGCCAGCGCCATCGAGCCCGCCGTCGTGGCCATGCCGTCGGCGGTGGCGATGTTGTCCTTGATGAGCACCGGGATGCCGTAGAGCGGGCCGCGCTCGGCCTTGTGCCGCTCGGCATCCAGCAGCCGGGCCTGCGACAGGGCGTCCGGGTTCAGCTCGATGACCGAGCGCAGCTGCGGGCCGCGGCGGTCCAGCATCTCGATGCGATGGAGGCAGTGGCGGGTCAGGCGCTCGCAGCTGAGCTTGCCCTCGCGCATGGCGGCCTGCAGCTCGCGCACGTCCATCTGGTCCCAGGGCGCGTTCAGGCCCGGCGACTGAGCCGCGGGCTTGGGCGCCGGCGATGCCGTGGCGTCGCCCAGGGCGGCTGTCAGTGCAGCGCTCAAGGGCAGGGAACCCGCGACGAAGCCGCGGCGGCTCAGGATGTTGTTCATGTGCCTGTCAACCCCCAACGATAAGGGACGGCAGATTCTGACAGCGGCCTGTGACAGCAGCCTCGGTACAAGCCCGACGAATGCAACAAGGTCGCACAGACGTGAGCGCTCGCCGGCTGGGGCCGCGCAGTCCCGAGCACCCATGAAAAAAGGGGCAGGTCACCCTGCCCCTTGCCGACCGGATCCGGTCAGATGCTGTTTCAGTCCTTGCGGGCCAGTTGCAGCTGGGCCAGCTTGGCCATGTTGCCCAGGGAGATGCGGTGCATCTCCAGCAGCGCCAGCAGACCGTTGCGGTGCAGGCGCACGACGGTGGCGTCGTCCAGCTCGGCCAGCTTCTTCTCGTCGATGGTCATGAAGCCGTCGACGTCGACCTTGTGGCCGGCCTCGTCGCTCGACTCGAAGCGCATGTCCTGCAGGATGCCCAACTGGGCCAGCTCATGGCAGGCGGCGCGGGTGCGCTCGGTCTCGCGCTCGTAGCTCTCGACGAAGTTCTTGGCATTGACCAGGAACTCGGTCGCCTGGCCGTCTTCGCCGAACAGGGCCGAGCCCTCGGTCTCGGAGAAGCCCGCCCACTGGTCGTCGATGCACAGGGCCATGTTCCCCTGGTCATCGATGTGGGCCATCATGAACGGATAGCGGCGCACGTAGGCCGGCGCGTAGTCGGCCGTCCAGACGCCGTCCTTGATGAACAGGTTGTGGCCGGGCTTCAGGCCCAGCACGACCAGCGGCGCGACGGCCTGCTTGCTGCCGTCCTTGGGCGCCTCGCCGACGCGCACGAAGACGATCGGGAATTCCTTGCAGGCTTCGGAGAACTCCACGGTCGTGACGAACAGCGAGTTCAGTTCCTTGATCTTGTCCACCGTGGACAGGTCCGTGCGCAGGTGCAGCTTCTTGTGCAGCTCACGATCCAGGGGAACGACACTGCCAAACATCGGGGGGTTGCTCATTCTTTCTCTCCGTCTTCCGCCAGTCGGCTGACCAGCACTTTGTCCACACGCTTGCCATCGAGGTCCACGACCTCGAATCTCCAGGCGTTCCACTCCACCACATCGGCCGTGCGCGGCAGGCGCCCCAGCAGCAGCATCACCATGCCGGCCAGGGTGTTGTAGCGCCCACGGTCCTCTTCGGGCAGTTCCTTCAGGCCCAGGCGGTCCTTCAGCTCGGGCACGGGAATCAGGCCGTCCATCAGCCAGCTGCCGTCCTCGCGCTGCACCGCCCAGGCATCGCCATCGCCCGGGGCGTTGAACTCCCCGGCAATGGCTTCCAAGACATCACGCACAGAGATCACGCCCTGCACTTCACCGTATTCATCGACCACGAACACCAGCGGCGCATTGGAGGCGCGGAAGTGCTCCAGCAGCTCCATGCCGGACAGCGTCTCGGGCACGAAGACCGGCTGCTCCAGCTCCTCGCCCAGCGCCAGGTCCTGCCCGGCGAGCACGCGGGCCAGCAGGCCCTGCGCGCTGGCGATGCCCAGCACGTCGTCCAGCCCGCCGCGGCAGACCGGGTAGCGGCTGTAGCCGTGGGCCTGCAGCATCTTGAGCACGGCCTCGGGCGAGTCGCCGACGTCGAGCCAGGCGATCTCGGCACGCGGGATCATCATCGAGCCGATCTGCCGCTCGTCGAGGCGGAAGACGTTGCGCACCATCTGGTGCTCGTGCTGCTCGATGACGCCGGCGTCCAGGCCCTCCTCCAGGCTGGCGGCGATCTCCTCCTCGGTCACGCTGCGCTGGGCCTTGCCGCGCAGGCCCATCAGGCCCAGCGTCGCCTCGGTGCAGAAGCTCAGGAAGCGCACCAGCGGGCGGGCCACCATCGAGAGGAATTCCATCGGCGGCGCCACCATGCGGGCGACCGTCTCCGGGTAGATCTGGCCCAGGCGCTTGGGCACCAGTTCGCCGAAGATGATGGTGACCACCGTGATGATCAGCACCACCAGCGCGGTGGCCGTGATTTCCACGGCGCGGTCGTGCAGGGGCGTGACGGTCTTCAGCCAGGCGGCCAGCGGCGCCGAGAACGCGGCATCGCCGACGATGCCGTTCAGCACGCCGATCGAGGTGATGCCGATCTGCACGGTGGAGAGGAACTTGGTGGGGTCGTCGTGCAGGTCCATCGCGGCCTGCGCCCCGGATTCGCCTGCCTCCACCAGCACCTGCAGCCGTGCCTTGCGACTGGCCGACAGGGCCATTTCCGTCATCGCGAAGAACCCGTTGAGCAGCAGCAGAAAGAGAAGAAGGGCGGTATCCATTGAGAGCGTCCAGGGCCGGAATCAAGGGAAAACCCGGGGCGGACGCGATAAATCCAGTCGAAGCGCGCAAGCGTAGCAGAAGCCCGTGGCGAATCCGACCGCACAATCCCGGTGATGAACTACCTCATCGGTGACCTGCAGGGCTGCTGCGACGCGCTGGAGCGCCTGCTGCTGACGCTGGACTTCTCCCCCTCGCGCGACCGCCTCCACTGCCTGGGCGACCTCGTCAACCGCGGCCCGGCCTCGCTGGCCACCCTGCGCCGCCTGCAGCGCCTGGGGGACGCCGCGCCCTGCCTGCTCGGCAACCACGACCTGCACCTGCTGGCCGCCGCGCATGGCGCCCGCAAGCCGGGCAAGAGCGACACCCTGCGCGAGATCCTCGACACCCCCGACCGCGAGGCGCTGCTGGACTGGCTGCGCCACCAGCGCCTGGCCGGCGAGGCGGAAGGCTGGCTGCTGGTGCATGCCGGCGTCGTGCCGCAATGGGATCGCGAGGACACCCTCGCCCGGGCGCGCGAGGTCGAGACCGTGCTCCGCGGGCCGGACCTGCCGGGCTTTCTGCACGAGATGTACGGCAACGAGCCCGACCGCTGGGCCCCCGGCCTCACCGGCACCGCGCGCCTGCGTTTCATCGTCAACGTGCTGACCCGCCTGCGCTTCTGCTCCGCCCAGGGGCAGCTGGAGTTCAAGAGCAAGGACGGCGCGGGCGAGGCGCCGGCCGGCTTCATGCCCTGGTTCGAGGTCCCGCAGCGACGCAGCGCCGGCCAGCCCGTCGCCTTCGGTCACTGGTCGACGCTCGGGCTGCAGCAGCGCCCGGACCTGCTGGCGCTGGACACCGGCTGCGTCTGGGGCGGTGCGCTGAGCGCGGCCGTGCTCGACGGGCGCGGCGGCGTGCGCGAGATCGTGCAGGTGCGGTGCGAGCAGGCGCAGAAGCCGGGCTGAGCGCCGCCGCCCTCGCCCCTGCGCCCTCCCCGCACCGGCGAAAGCACCCCGAGGATTGAGCGCTAGAATCCGCCTCCTCCCCTGGAGACGTGGCCGAGTGGTTTAAGGCAGCGGTCTTGAAAACCGCCGAGGGCTTACCCCCTCCGTGAGTTCGAATCTCACCGTCTCCGCCAAGTATTCACGTGGCGCCCGCCCCCCTGCGGCGCTAGCATGGCTCGAGGCCGCATCGTGCGGCCTTCGCATTGCCGCAGTTCCCCGCATGCAAAGCCATCGCAGGCCCCTCGCCTTTCTTTCCGGATTCGCCGTCTATGTCGGCGGCCTCGCCGCCGCCATGGCTGCAGCCGCCACGCCGCTGAGCTGGCTGCTGGTCGGGCGTACCGATCTGCTCGCGCTGGCCCTGCGCCTGTCCGCGCTGGCCCTGCCCTCGCTGCTGATGGCGCTGGCCTGGACCTACTTCACCCTGCGCTCGCGTCAGCGCAGCCGGCGGCAGACCTGGCTCTGGTACCGCATCGGCATGGGGCTGGCGATGGTGGTCACGTTCACGGCCGGTTTCTTCGCCCTGGCGCAGCTGGACGCCACCAAGGTGTGGTCAGCCTTCACGCTGCTGACCTCCGCCCGCATGCCGCCGTTCTGGGGCCTGCAGAACAGCCTCGCCATCCTGCTCGGCGCCTGGCTCGGCTACCGGCTCCTGCCGGCCCGCCAGCGGGTCCGCCCGCACGGCACGCACGTCGAGGAATGGGAAGCCGGCCTCAGCCGGATGGACTAGCCGGCCTGCCTCGGCACGACTGCCCCCCTGTTCCCCTGGTCCCCGCTCAGGCGCCGGCGCCCTGCCCGCCCAGCACGATCCGGTTGCGCCCCTGCGCCTTGGCGGCATAGAGCGCCGCATCGGCCGCGGCGACGAGGCTGCCCGCCAAGAGCGGCAGCTGCGAGCTCGTCAGCAGCTGCGACAGCAGCGCGAGCCCCGCCGACAGCGTCACCGGCAGCTGCGTGCCGTCCGGCAGCACGACGCAGGTCTCGCATAGGGCCCGCCGGATGCGCTCGGCCGTCTCCAGGGCGTGCTCGTCGGGGCAGCGCGGCAGCAGGACAACGAACTCCTCGCCGCCGTAGCGGGCCATGGTGTCGCCGGCACGCAGCTGCTGGCGGATGCGCTGGCCGACCTGGCGCAGCACCTCGTCGCCCACCGGGTGCCCGTGGGTGTCGTTGATGCGCTTGAAGTGGTCCACATCGAGGAACAGACAGGCCAGGCCGTGGCCATGGCGCTGCGCCTCGCCGACCTCGATCGGGCAGCGCTGCTCGAAGTAGCGGCGGTTGTGCAGGCCGGTCAACGCGTCGGTGATGCCGGCCTGGCGCAGGCGCTCCTGGTTGAGCACGTTGTCCAGGCAGATCGCCACGATGGCGGCCAGACGCTCGAGGAACTCCGTGCCGGCATCCGCCTCGTAGCGGCGGCCGTCACGGCTGGCGAACTGCAGGCTGCCGATCAGCTGCCCCTGCCGCACCAGCGGCAGCACGGCGACGGATGCGAGGCCAGCGCCCCGATCCGGCCCGAAGAGGCAGGCATGCCGCCAGGCCTGGAACTGGCCCAGCACGGGCCGCTGCCCGAGCTGCAGCAGCAGCGGCTGCCCGGCGGCGGTACCCAGCAGCTGCAGACCCGGGAACGTGGCCGCGCGGTCGACACCGGCCTCGTCCAGGCAGCGCTGGAGATCCCCGCCCGCATCCAGCAGACACAGGCCGACGGCGTCCAGCTCGAAGGTCTCGCGGTAGTCCAGCAGGATCACGCGCAGCAGCTCCGGCAGCGAACCCGCGCCGATCAGCGCGTGTTCGAGCCGCTCGAAACGGCGCAGCTTCTCCTCGTTGCTGCGAGCCTGGTGCAGCAGGCTCTCCAGCCGGCGGCGGAGCTGATCGTTCTGGGCCTGGAGCGCCTCAAGCATGCGTGTGGGAACCGTGGAGGGGAGCGGCCGCAGCCGATCCGCCAACTGTAGCGGCCCGCGCCGGCGCCGCGGACCGCGCGGCGTGAAGATGCCGCACGGACGCCGCGTCAGTGCTGCTCAATAGCTGAGGGCGAAGCGGCTGTAGTAGCGTCGCCCCTGCGAATCGGCCGCCGTCAGCCACAGCTCGCTGACCGTGGGCGTGACGCCGCCGGGCAGGATGCTGGCGCCCAGGGTCTGCTCCGTGCTCACCGGCAGGGCCAGCTTGAGCTCGCGCAGCGAGGGCGTGGCCGGGTTCGTGCCCTGCACGAGGCGGATGCCGAGCATGCGCATGTCGGGATTGGCGGCCGCCCATTTCGCCCAGCTGTACTTGCGCCCCGTGACCAGGTTGCGTCCCAGCAGCGGCGTGGTGGCCAGGTCGTCGATCATCGGGAAGCGGCTGGTGGCCGGGTTGATGGGAACGGCCGCGCGCAGGAAGGCCGTCTGCGTCTTCGCCGTGCCGCCGGTCTGCGTGAAGGTGGTGCTGTACTTGGCCGAGCGCAGCGCGTCGGCGCCGCCGATCCAGCCCACGCTGTCCTGCAGCAGCGCGAAGTCCGACGCCTGCCCGGTCGCGGTGGTGCTGGTGGATCCGGGCACCGCCGTGATGCACATCCGAGGGCGCGCGCAGTAGGCCATGGCGATGGCGAAGCCGTTGGGCGTCTGCACCACGCCGCTCTCGAGGGCGCCGGTGATGGGCGCATCGACGGTCTGGGCCTGCAGGTCCAGCTGCACGCCGGCGCGCGGGTTCACGGCGCTGCCGCTCTGCAGGGCCCCGTCACCGCCGAAGGTCGCGACGGCCATCGGATGGACGTTGAACTCGAGGTTGCGGCCGTTGCCGTAGAGGCGCCACGAGGGCACGCCGGCCGTCGTCGATTTCAGGTAGTTGACCGTCGTCTGGAAGATGTCCAGCACCTTGCCCGTGGAGTCGGTCACCGGCGCGCTGACCTGCAGTCGCGTGCAGTTGCCGGAGCTCAGCACGTCGTCCAGGCAGGCCACGATCTGGAATCGGCCGAGCTGGTAGTTCTTCGCGGCCAGGTCCGCGAAGTAGAGCGCCATCGAGACCTTGTCACGGCTGTCGTTGATGGTGAAGGCCGAGAGCAGACTGTGCGTGCTGATGGCGCTGGCCGAGAGTCCCTGGGCCAGCATCTTGTTCAATGCGGCCCCGAGCTCGTCCAGCAGCGCGGCATTGGGCAGGACCGTGCTGGCACCGCTGGTGGCCTTGAGCGTGCTGGTGACGGCATTGAGCGGCGTGGCGAGCGTGCCCTTGGCCAGCTCGGACTTCAGGACCGCGAGGTCCACCACCACCTCCGCGGGCGAACCAGGATTGAGCTTGTTGGCCAGCACCAGCTGCGCCGCGCCGCTCGCGCTGGTGCCCAGGTCGGCGCGGAGTGCCTCGATCAGCAGGTCCTGCGGCCCCTTGTTGGCCGCGAAGCTGGCATCGCCCATCAGGTCCAGCGTCGTGGCGTCCGTGATCTTGGCGTCGCTGATGTTGGTCTTGACGAGGGTCTTGAGGAAGTCGCTGGCCGCCGTGAGCTGGGTGGGGATCAGTGCCACGGCCGCGCTGTTGCCCGGCACGTCCTTGAACACCGCCGCGGGCATCGTGCCCATCGTCAGGGCCAGCAGGCCTTCGGTGAGGGGCGACACGTTGGCCACCATGGTCGCGGCGGTCTTGGGCACGGCCGAGTGCAGCAGCACCATGTCGCCTAGGGCGCTGAGCCCTCGCACCTCGACCAGCAGCGGTGCCTGCGGGCTCTGGGCACTCAGGGTGATCTTGTAGCTGCCGTCGGTGGGATGGGTCGTGCCCGTACCCACGGTGGCGCCGCTGGCATCGAGCACCGTCACGCTCGCGCTGCCCAGCGGTGCACCGGTGGCGGCCACGCCGCTGAGGACCGGCGGCGTGCTCGCGCTGCCGCCGTCGCTGCTGCTGCCCCCGCCGCCGCCTCCGCTCCCGCAGGCCGTCAGCGACAGCACGAGCGCACAGCGCCACAGCCCGGCCGTGAGGCGCGACACACGGAGGCCGCCGGGAGCGGCAGACGGGAGGGTGGGATGGAGGCGGGTCATGATCGGCAGGGGCTGGGCCCTCGGCAGAAGGCAGAGGGCTTCAGTATCCCGGCAGGACCGCCTGGCCGAAGGACGCAAAAGCGCCGCGAAAGGGCCCTGAACGGCGCGATGCCCACCCCGCCGCCGGGGCGTGACGGCCGGCCTCAGGCCTGGCCGGGGGCCTTCATCCAGAGCTCGTCCAGGTGCTTGAAGCCCCAGTCGGCGGGGTTCTCGCGGGAGACGATGCGGTCCGTGGCCGTCGGCAGATCGAGGTTGATCAGCTCGGTCGGGATGGGCAGCTGGGACTTGGTGGAGAAGAACACGCGCACCAGCGGCGCCGTCAGCCGCACCGGGCTCTGCTCGATCACCACGGCCAGGCGCCCGGAGTGCAGCTTGACCAGCGTGCCCACGGGATAGATGCCCACGCTCTTCACGAAGGCCTGGAAGACGGCCGGGTCGAAATGCCCCGTCCACTGCGCCATGCGCTGGATGGAGCCCGCCGGATCCCAGGCGTTCTTGTAGGGCCGGGTCGAGGTGATGGCGTCGTAGACATCGCAGACGGCGCCCATGCGCGAGAGCAGCGAGATCTCCTCGCCCTTGAGCTTCTTGGGATAGCCCGAGCCGTCCATCTTCTCGTGGTGGTGCAGGCAGACGTCCAGCGCGGCGGCAGGCACCGCCTCGCCCTCCATGAGCATCTCGTAGCCGCGCACGGGGTGCGAGCGCATCACGGCGAACTCGTCGTCGGTGAGCTGCCCGGGCTTGTTGAGCACGTCGATGGGCATGGCCATCTTGCCGACGTCATGCAGCAGCCCGGCCAGGCCGGCCTCACGCATCTGGGCCTCACCGAAGCCCAGCTGGCGGGCCAGCGACACCATCAGCGCGCACACGGCGACCGAGTGCATGTAGGTGTAGTCGTCCTTGGTCTTGAGCCGGGCGAGGCTGATCAGGGCCGAGGGATTGCGGCTCACCGAGTTGGCGACTTCCTCGACCAGCGGCAGGCACTGCTCGGCGTCGATCGCCTTGCCCAGACGGGCCTCGCCGAAAAGGTTGATCACGGCGGCCCGCGAGCGCCCGACGATCTGGGCGGCGCGCCCCATCTCGTCGTGCAGGCTGGCGCGCGCGCCGGGCAACGGGGCCGGATCGGCGGGAGCGGGAGCCGGGGCCGAGATCGGTGCAGGCGTGGGTGCCGGCTGAGGCTCCTGCGGCGGCAGGTCCGGCACCGAGGGCATCGTCAGGGTGTCGGCCCCTTCGACGTCCAGGCCCTTCTCGTCGTCGATCCACACCGCCACCACCCCGCTCTTGCGCAGGGCGTCGACCTCGCTCTGCTCGCGCAGCACGAACTTGGTCTTCCAGAAGGGGTGGGACAGCCAGGACCCCTCCATGGACTGCAAGAACATGCCGAGCCGGACTTGCTGGGTCGGTATTCTTTTGAGCATGTGTGGGACGTAGGGGTCGGACCGGAGAACTGCCGCCCAGTATCGATGGTGCCCCTGCCGAAGAAAAGCCAAATCGGACACGAAAAAGCCGCCTTGGTCGGCGGCTTTGGCGTGAAGGAGACGGCGGGCGCCGTCCGTGCTCAGCGCATCTTGCTCTGGGGCACGGTGCGCAGCTCGCCGTTCAGCGAGCCGAGGTATTTGGCGATGGCCTTCAGTTCGGCATGGCTGAACTGCTTCACCTGGCCGGCCATGATGGCGTTGCCGCGGCCGACGTAGGCGTTGCCTTCGGTCTGGTAGGACTTCAGCGCCACGTAGAGGTAGTCGGCGTGCTGGCCGGCCAGCTTGGGGTAGGCGCCGTCGATGGGCTTGCTGAAGTTGGCACCGTGGCAGGAGGCGCACGCCCCCTTGTTCAGCAGCTCCGCCACGGCGGCCGGGGCGGCCGGAGCGTCGCCGGCGGCGGGCGCCTGGGCCTGCTGCTCGTAGAAGGCGGAGATGTCCGCGATGTCCTGCTCGCTCAGCGTCTGGGCGATGCCGCGCATCGTCGGGTGCTTGCGCTCGCCCTTGGCGTAGGCGGTCAGCGCGGCGGCGATGTACTTGGCGTTCTGGCCCGCGATCATCGGGACCTTGTGAACTTCGGGGAAGGTGGCCTGGTAGCCGGGGATGCCGTGGCAGCCGATGCACATGGCGATCTTCTTCTCACCCGCCTTGACGTCCTGCGCCGAGGCGCCGACAGCGGTGAGGCCAGCGAGAACGGCGACGGTGAGCTTCAACAGTTTTTTCATGGTCCCGAAGTTCTTGATCTGACACCGGGGCGCATTATAGGGACGGACCTTATACTGGTTTGCAGGCTTACCCGCATTGATCCACAGCATGAAGTTCCAAGGCTCCGAGCAGTACGTCGCCACCGCCGACCTGATGTTGGCCGTGAACGCCGCCATCACCCTGAAGCGCCCCCTGCTCGTCAAGGGCGAACCCGGCACCGGCAAGACCATGCTGGCCGAGGAAGTCGCCCAGAGCGTCGGCCTGCCGCTGTTGCAGTGGCACATCAAGAGCACGACCAAGGCGCAGCAGGGCCTGTACGAGTACGACGCCGTCAGCCGCCTGCGCGACAGCCAGCTGGGCGACGAGCGCGTCAAGGACATCCACAACTACATCGTCAAGGGCGTGCTGTGGCAGGCCTTCGAGTCGGACACGCCGGTGGCGCTGCTGATCGACGAGATCGACAAGGCCGACATCGAGTTCCCGAACGACCTGCTGCGCGAACTCGACCGCATGGAGTTCTACTGCTACGAGACGCGGCAGATGATCAAGGCCAAGCACCGCCCGCTGGTCTTCATCACCTCCAACAACGAGAAGGAGCTGCCGGACGCCTTCCTGCGCCGCTGCTTCTTCCACTACATCAAGTTCCCCGAGGCCGAGACCATGCAGCGCATCGCCGACCTGCATTTCCCGGGCCTCAAGAAGGAGCTGCTGGCCGCGGCGCTCAAGACCTTCTACGACGTGCGCAACCTGCCCGGCCTCAAGAAGAAGCCCAGCACCTCCGAGCTGATCGACTGGCTCAAGCTGCTGCTGGCCGAGGACATCCCCGTGGATGCGATCAAGGCCCAGGACGAGAAGGTCGCCATCCCGCCGCTGGTGGGCGCGCTGCTCAAGAACGAGCAAGACCTGACCCTGTTCGAGAAGCTCGTCTTCATGCAGAGCCGCAACCGCTGATCGCCACGGCCCGCCGCACGGGCGGCGCCGACCGGCACTCCTCGCCGTCCCGCCCCTACACTGCTCCCCGGCGCGCCCTCCTGCGCGTCGCCTGACGAGGAGCCTGGCGCATGGCCGCGAGCAAGACTTTCAGCATTGACACCCTCTGGGCGATCGAGCGCCTGGGACCCCCCAGCCTGTCGCCCGACGGCGCGCAGGCGGTGGCCAGCCTCACCCGCTACTCGATGGAGGACAACAGCAGCCGCACGAGCCTGTGGCTGCTCTCCACGCTCGGCGGGGATCCCCGGCGCCTGACGCAGGCCGGCGACAAGGACGCCAGCCCGCGCTGGAGCCCGCAGGGCGACCAGATCGCCTTCCTCGCCCGACGCGAGCAGGACGGCCGCAAGGACGAAACAGCGCAGCTCTACCTGATCCCGCCCGACGGCGGCGAGGCGCGCCGCGTGAGCGATGTGCCCATGGGCATCGAGGCCTTCAAGTGGTTCCCCGACGGCCGCCACATCGCCTTCGTCGCCTGGGTCTGGCCGCAGCTCAAGGGCGCCGCCGCACAGGCCAAGGCGTGGGCGGCGCTCCAGGCCCGCAAGAGCAGCGGCTACGTGACCTCCGAGGCCCTGTACCGCTACTGGGATCACCACATCCCCATGGACCGCGTGCCCCACCTGCACGTGCTGGACACGCGCACGGGCAAGGTCCGCGACCTCTTCGAGGGCAGCGCCTGGGAGCTGAGCCGCTCCGAACCCGACGCCGACAGCTTCGACATCTCGCCCGACGGCCGGCGCATCGTCTTCGCCTGCGATCCGGCGCCGCTCAAGCAGCTGGACCACTGCTTCGCGCTGGCCGAGGTCGAGGTCCGCAGCCGCGAGGTGCGCCTGCTGCTGCAGGAGGACGGCTGGCATCTGCATGCTCCCGTCTACAGCCACGCCGGGCATCACCTCGCCTTCCTGGCCTGCCACCGCGGCCACAAGCACACGATGCCGGACCAGCTGGGCGTGCTGGACACCCACGGCAACTGGGCCGTGCTGTCCGAGGACTGGGACCGCGAGGTCCAGGCCCCGCTGCGCTGGGACGAGGACGACCTCGGCGTGCTCTTCTGCGGCGAGGACGAGGGCCGGCGCCACCTCTGGCGCTTCGACGTCAAGACCTGCGCGGCCTTCACGCAGTTCGAGGGCGGCAACGCCACGGCCTTCGACCTGCAGGCCGGCACGCTGGTGGTGCTGCATGACAGCGCCACACATCCGCCGCGCCTGAGCGTCGTCGACGACGTGACGGACAGCGCCCGCGCCCAGCGCATCGAGCACTTCAACGATGCCCTGCTCCAGCCGCTGCGCAGCGCCCGCGTCGAGGCCGTGCAGGTGCGGGGCGCGCAGGGCGACGACGTGCAAATGTGGCTGACCTACCCGCCCGGCTTCGATCCCAAGCGCAAGTACCCGCTGCTGCACCTCATCCACGGCGGGCCGCATGCGGCCTTCGGGGACAGCTGGCACTTCCGCTGGAACGCGCAGCTGCTCGCGGCCGAGGGCTACGTGGTGGCCTGCGTGAACTACCACGGCTCCTCGGGCTTCGGCTTCGCCTTCAAGGACGCCATCACCCACCGCTGGGGCGAGCTGGAGCTGCAGGACGTCGAGGCCGCCACCGACTGG
Organism: Burkholderiaceae bacterium; assembly: GCA_041906185.1. Lineage (GTDB taxonomy): Bacteria > Pseudomonadota > Gammaproteobacteria > Burkholderiales > Burkholderiaceae_C > Roseateles_B. The sequence continues at coordinate 177,855 of JAYRJQ010000002.1, read as the reverse complement.
CTGCTCAGGAAGCCGTGGATCGCGCGCGACCGCGTCTTCGCCAGCGGCGGCAGCTACGGCGGCTACATGGTGGCCTGGATGAACGGGCACGTGAAGACCGGCCGCTACCAGGCCTACATCTGCCATGCCGGCTGCTACGACTGGCAGGCCATGTTCGCGGACGACGCCTACACCTGGCACTCGAAGGAGCTGGGGGCGTACTACTGGAACGACCCGGCCCGCGTCGCCGCGCAGAGCCCGCATGCCTTCGCGCAGCACATGCAGACGCCCACGCTGGTGATCCATGGCGCGCAGGACTACCGCGTGCCGGACGCGCAGGGCCTGGCCTACTACAACACGCTCAAGGCGCGGGGCGTGGAGGCCCGGCTGCTGTGGTTCCCCGACGAGAACCACTGGGTGCTCAAGCCGCAGAACAGCCGGCTCTGGTACCAGGAGTTCCTCGCCTGGCTGGCCGCGCACGACCCCGGCCGGCGCGCCGTGAAGCGGCCGCGCCGCACGAGCGCCGCCGGGCGCTGAGCGCCGTCTGGCGGATCAGGCCGCGGCCGCGACCGGGCTGCGGACGTCGGCGTCGCCCCAGTCCATGTCAGCGCAGAGCACCCGCAGGTGCGGGCCCTGCCAGAAGGCGATGGACAGCGTCACGCACATGCGCGCGCCGTGCAGGCTGAGGTAGGGCCGCGTGACCTGCAGCACGCCGATGTCCGCCATGGCCCGGCGGAAGTAGGGCCGGCGGGACCAGCGCGCATGGTGCGAGGCATCCAGCGGCGCGAAGCGCAGGTCCGGGCAGGAGTCCTGCGCGTCGGGATGGACACGCATGCCGAGGTCGAGCCCGTGCTCGTCCAGCAAAAAGCACAGCTGCGCGCCGGGCACCGAGAGAAAGGTCTGGCCGGCCTGCTCCAGCGGCTCGCCCGCCTGCAGGCGCACGACGGCCGCCTGCACGGCGCTGCGGAAGGGCTGCAGGCGCTCGTCGTCCCGCTCGCGCCCTTGCGATGAGCGCACGTCGATGAGGTCCCAGAAGCCGTCGATGGTGGGGTTCGTCTGGGGCTCAAGGAGGTCGTCCATCGGGCGGCCGAGGCCGTAGCCCTGCAGCAGGTCCACGTCGGCATCGAGCGCGAGCTGCATCTCGTCGCGGCCCTCGATGCCCTCCTGCAGCACCAGCGCGCCGCACTCGTGCAGCAGCGCGACCATCTGCGCCATGATCCGGGCCACGCGCGGCGAGGCCAGCGCGCGCCGGGGCAGGCTCTTGTCCAGCTTCACGATCTCGGGACGCATGCGCCACACGCGGTCGAAGTTGGAGTGCCCCGCGCCGAAGTCGTCCAGCGCGAGCAGGCAGCCCGTCGCGCGGGCCGCCTCGACCGCCTGCTCGAAGTAGGCGCTGCGCGACATCACCTCCTCGGTGACCTCGAACACGAGCCGGTGCATGGGCAGGCCCAGCTGCTCCACCGTCTGCACCGCGCGCGCCAGCATGGGCGCCTCCAGCGCGGCCCGCACGAAGACCTCGGGATGGATGTTCAGGAAGAGCCAGCAGTCCGGCACCTCCTGCGTAACAAAGTTGTGGACATGTAGCAGCCTGCACAGCCGGTCCAGCTGCAGTTGCTCGAAGGGCGCCAGCCCCTGCGCGAAGACCTGAGCGGGATCGACGCTTGCCCCGCTGGCATCCGTGAAGCGGGCCAGCGCCTCGTAGCCCACGGGGCGGCGGTGCGGCAGGCTGTAGATCGGCTGGAACTGGCTGCCCAGGCGCAAGTCCCGGTGACGCGCCGACCACCGCCCGCCGTCCTCCTGGATGGCGGCGAAGAGGGCTTGCATCGTCCGATCCACATCCTGGTTCATGGCACCTTCAGCACAACAAGATCCGCCGATGCTAAGCCCCTGCCTTGCGTCAGGCTTGCGGCGCGCCCGGCAAGGAGCGCCGCTCTGTGGATAATCACCGCGACACTCCCCTTGCCTGCCATGTTGATCCAGTTCTTCTACACCCTGCGTGCCGCCAAGCTGCCTGTCTCGGTGAAGGAGTACCTCACGCTGCTGGAGGCCCTGAAGCTGGGCGTGATGGACGCCGAGGACGGCGGCCCCACGGTCGACCGCTTCTACTACCTCGCCCGCACGACGTTGGTGAAGGACGAGGCGCATTTCGACAAGTTCGACCGCGCCTTCGCCGCCTACTTCAAGGGCGTGGAGCTGCTCACCGACTTCGCCCGCGAGCTGCCCGAGGAATGGTTGCGCAAGCACCTCGAGCTGGAGCTCACCCCCGAGCAGAAGGCCGAGATCGAGCGCCTGGGCTGGGACCAGCTGATGGAGACCCTGCGTCAGCGCCTGGAGGAGCAGAAGGAGCGCCACGAGGGCGGCAACCGCTGGATCGGCACCGGCGGCACCAGCCCCTTCGGCGCCTACGGCTACAACCCGCAGGGCATCCGCATCGGCCAGGACCGTGGCCGCAACCGCAGTGCCGTGAAGGTCTGGGACCAGCGCGCCTACAAGGACTACGACGACAACCTCGAGCTCGGCACCCGCAACATCAAGGTCGCGCTGCGCCGCCTGCGCCGCTTCGCCCGCGAGGGCTCGGACCTCGAGCTGGACCTCGACGACACCATCCACAAGACGGCCGCCAACGCCGGCATGCTGGACATCCGCATGGTCCCCGAGCGGCACAACAAGGTGAAGGTGCTGCTGCTGATGGACGTCGGCGGCACGATGGACGAGCACGTCCACCGCGTCGAGGAGCTCTTCTCGGCCGCCAAGAGCGAGTTCAAGCACCTCGAGTTCTACTACTTCCACAACTGCGTCTATGACTTCATGTGGAAGAACAACCGCCGCCGCTTCGCCGAGAAGATGCCCACCTGGGACGTCATCCGCAAGTACAACAAGGACTACAAGCTGATCTTCGTGGGCGACGCCACCATGAGCCCCTACGAGATCCTGCAGCCCGGCGGCAGCGTCGAGTACAACAACGAGGAGCCCGGCGCCGAATGGCTGCAGCGGCTCGTCCATGCCTTCCCCAAGTACGCCTGGATCAACCCGGAACCGCAGGGCGTCTGGCAGTACCGCCAGAGCATTTCCCTCATCCAGCAGTTGATGCACCAGCGCATGTTCCCGCTCTCCATCACCGGGCTGGAATCCGCGATGCGGCTGCTGAGCAAATGACCCGCCTGATCCGTCGCTGCCTGACCCTCGGCCTGTGCCTCAGCCTCGCGCTGCTGGGCGGCTGCGGCTCGCTGCAGGGCCTGCAGGAGGCCATCGGCGCGAAGCCGCGGGCGCAGGACGCCGGCGCGCCGCGGCTCAAGGCGGCCTACCGCCTCGACATCCGCGCCAGCGGCGAAGTCCAGGAGCTGCTCGCCCGCCATCTGGACCTCGCCCGCTTCCAGCAGATCGCCGAGAACGACAGCCTGAGCCCCGTCGAGCTGGACCGCCTCGCCGCCGTGGCCCCGGAGCAGGCCCGCGCGCTGCTGGAGACGCTGGGCTACTTCGATGCCCACGTCGAGGTGCAGCGCCAGGCCAATGCGGACCACAGCCAGCAAGACCTGACCCTGATCGTCGACCCGGGCCCGCGCAGCCTCGTGGCGGCGCTGGAACTGCAGTTCGAGGGCGAGATCAACGCCGAGCCCGGGCAGCCCGACGCCGCCCGCGCGCTGGCACTGCAGGCCGAGCTGGCGCAGCGCTGGCCCCTGCAGAAGGGCCGGGCCTTCACGCAGGCGGCCTGGTCCTCGGCCAAGTCGGCCGTGCTCGGCCGCGCCCGTGCGCAGGGCTATCCGCTGGCCCACTGGAGCAGCACCGAGGCGCAGGTGGACACCGAATCCCGCCAGGTCAGCCTCACGCTGCGCCTGGACAGCGGCCCGCTGTTCCGGCTGGGCTCGCTGCAGATCGAGGGCCTGCAGCACCAGTCCGAGGACACGGTGCGGCGGCTGGCGGGCTACGAGCCGGGCGAGCCCTACACCGAGCAGGCGCTGCTGGACTTCCAGGAGCGCCTGCTGCGCACGCAGCTGTTCGATGGCGTCACCGTCGACATCCAGCCGGAGAGCGCGCAGGCCGCGGCCGTGCCGGTGCGGGTGCGCGTGAAGGAGGCTCCGCGCCAGCAGGCCACCACCGGCATCGGCTACAGCGCGAACAACGGCTACAACGCCAGCGCCGAGCACCTCCACCGCCTGCCCGCCGGGCTGCCGCTGCGCGCGCGCAGCAAGGTGCAGCTGGGTCAGCTCCTGCGCAAGGCCGAGCTGGAGCTCAGCTCGCATCCCCAGCCCGACATGCAGCGCAACCTCGGCTCGCTGCAGTGGGAGCAGGACCTCAACAACGACAAGGACATCCGCACGCTGAGCGCCCGCGTGGGCCGCCTGCGCGAGGCGGGGCATGACGAGCGCCTGGCCTATGTCGAGGTGCTGCGCTCGATCGAACGCACCGGCCCCGACGCGGCCCTGCGCTCGGGCGCCTGGAGTAGCAACGTGCAGTGGACGCGCCGCCGTCTGGACAGCCTGCTGTTGCCCACCGACGGCTACACCGCGCAGCTGCTGCTCGGCGCCGGCCGCGCCGACAACAACGCACCCGACCAGGACAGCGGCCCCTTCGCCCGGGCCCGCTTCAAGATCGAGTACTTCCGGCCCCTGCCCTCGGGCTGGTACCTCAGCGCCCGCACCGACCTCGCCCAGATCCTCGGGGCCGACCGCCTCGGCCTGCCGTCCAAGATGCTCTATCTGGCTGGCGGCGACGATTCCGTGCGCGGCTACGCCTACCAGAGCCTCGGCCTCGCCAAGGACGACAGCGGCACCGTCTTCGGCGGCCGCAAGCTCTGGACGGGCAGCGTGGAGGTCGCCCGCCCGGTGATGGAGAGCCTGCCCATGCTGTGGGGCGCCGCCTTCATCGACGCCGGCCAGGTGGCCGACCGCTGGCAGGCCCTGCGCCCGGTGGTGGGCTATGGCGTCGGCGCCCGCCTGCGCAGCCCCGTGGGCGCGCTGCGCCTGGACCTCGCCCGCGCCCATGAGACCGGCAAGTGGCGCATTCACTTCAGCGTGGGGATCGCCCTGTGAGCGAGCCGGCACCGAACACCCCGAGCGGCCCCACCCCCGAGACGACGGCGCCGCCGCCGTCGCCGCAGCGCCCGCGCCGCCACCTCGGACGCTGGTTCGCCTGGAGCCTGGCGTTCGGCGGCCTGCTGGGCACGGCGGCGGTGGGCACCGTCTGGCTGATGGGCACGGAGGCCGGCACGGCCTGGCTGCTGCGCCAGGCACCGGACGTCATCAGCGCCGACGCGCCCCAGGGCCGCCTGCTGGGTGACTTCTCCGCGCGCCAGCTGCGCCTGAACCTGCCCGGCGACACGCACCTGCAGTTCGACGGCCTGCGCTGGCAGGGCCTGCGCCTGCGCTGGGACCGCTCCCCGCAGCTGTGGGCCCGGATCGAAGCCGACCGCCTGCAGGCGGACCGCGTGCAGATCCGCTGGACCTCCTCCGACACCCCCAGCACCCCGCTGACCGACCTGCGCCTGCCCGTCGCGGTGGCGATCGACGAGCTCGCCGTGGGCGAGCTGGACCTGCCGAGCGCCAGCACCCAGCTGCGCCAGTTGCAGGCCCGCGTCGCCCTGGCTCAGCCGGACGCAAAAGGCCAGCAGGTGCACACGCTGCAGCTGCAGTCGCTGCGCTGGCAGGACGTGCAACTGAAGGGCTCGCTGCGCGCCGAGGCCGACGGGGGCATGCCGCTGCAGGCCCAGCTCGACGCCACCGGCCGCCTGCCGCAGGGGCTGGACTGGCAGGCACGTCTTCAGGCCCAGGGGCCGCTGCTGGACCTGCCGCTGCAACTGGACTTCAAGACCGCCGGCCAGTCGCTGCAGGCCCAGGCCCGTGCGCGGCCACAGGCGGCCTGGCCGCTGGCGGGCCTGCAGGCCAGCCTCAAGCAGTTCGACCTCGCCGCACTGAATGCCGACTGGCCTCGCACGGCGCTGAGTGGCCAGCTCGACCTCGATGCCCAGGACTGGGAGCGCCCCGCCGCGCTGAAGGTCCAGATCACCAACGCGCAGGGCGGCCCCTGGGACCTCCAGCGCCTGCCGCTGGCCAAGCTGCAGGCGGACCTGCAGTTCACGCCCGCCCACTGGCAGGCGCTGCAGATCCGCAGCCTGGCCCTGGACGTCGCCGACGCCCGCGGCCAGGCCGCCGGCCAGCTCCAGGCGCAGGGTCAGCTGAGCCCGGCGCAGGCCTCGGACCTGCAGCTGCGGCTCAACGGCCTGCGCCTCGACGCCCTGCACAGCCAGCTGCTCGCGCTCGCGCTCGATGGCCAGCTGCGCCTGCGCCGCGATGCCGCCCCGGCGCCAGCACCGGATCTCAAGCCCCCCGCCAAGCCGGGCCAGAGGCCGGCGCCGGCCGCGCCGCCCGCCTGGCTGGATCTGGACGGCCAGCTCAGCACCCGCCTCGCCTCCTCCGGCCACCCGGCCGTGGCGACGCCCCAGTTGCAGATCAAGGCCCAGCTCGGTGAGCAGGGCGTGCGCGTGCACCGAGCCGAGCTCAGCGCCGGCAAGGCCTCCGCCAGCGTGCAGGGCGAGTGGATCCGCCAGGAGCAGGGCGACTGGCAGGCGCGCCTGCAGGCCCAGAGCCAGGCGCTCGACCCCGGCCTGCTGTGGAAGCCGGCCGCCGGCAGCGGCGCGCCGCACAGTCTCAATCTGCAGCTCTCCGCGCAGCTGCACCGCGGCGCCGGCAGCCTGTGGCCCCAGGGCGAGGCCAGCCTGCGCCTGCTGCCGAGCCAGTGGGCCGGCCAGCCGCTGCAGGGCCAGCTGCAGTACCTGCGGGACGCGCAGCCGGCCCGCCTGGTCCTGAACCTCGAACAGGAACGCAACCAGCTGCAGGGCGAGGTCCAGGGCCTCGAAGCCCTGCGCCCGGAGGCCCGCCTCAAAGTCCAGTGGCCGCGCCTGGCGGCCCTGACGCCGCTGCTGGAGGCCCTCGCGCCGGGGCTGGCCCTCGACGGCGGCCTGCAGGGCGATGCCACGGTGCGGGGCCAGGTCTTGCCTGCCGCGCCCAAGGCCCGGGCGGGCTCGCGCTGGAGCTGGTCCACGCAGGGTCAGCTCGCCCTGCAGCAGCTGGTGGTGCGCCAGCCCGGCCGGCAGGCGAAGCTGCAGCAGGGCCGGCTGAGCTGGCAGCTCGGCACGGACGCGGCCGAGACGCTGGGGGTCACGCTCGACGCCGGCCCGCTCGTCCTGACGCAGGCGCAGCGCAGCGTGCAGGTCGAGGGCCTGCTCGCCAAGCTGGCCGGCACCTGGCCGCGGCACCAGCTGCAGCTGCAGGGTCAGGCCCGGCCGCTGCCCACCTCTGCAGGCGATCCGCCGCTGCCCGGCGCCGCCCTGCAGCTGGCGCTGGACGGCCAGCTCAATGCCCTGCCCTTCGGCCTCTCCGGCTCGCCGGACACGCTCGACTGGCGCCTGAGCCTGCAGCAGGCCCGCCTGCGCCCGCAGCCGGCGACGAGCAACGACCCGTGGCTGCAGGTCGAACCCGTGCAGGCCCGCGTCACCCTGAGCCCCGGCGCCGACCTGCTCAGCGCCGAGCTGCAGGAGGGGCGCGCCAGCATCGCCGGCGGCCAGGCCCGCATCCGCTGGAGCCAGGCGCGCTACCAGGCGGCCCAACATAGCGGCGCCCTGCCCACCGTGCAGCTCGATGCCCTGCTGGAGCCGCTGGCGCTGGCGCCGCTGCTGGCCAAGGCCCAGCCCGACTTCGGCTGGGGCGGGGACCTGCGGGTCGACGGCCACCTGCACCTGGACACGCGCCAGGGCACCGACCTCGCCTTCGAGCTGCAGCGCCTCAGCGGCGACCTCAGCGTCACGGAAGACCGCGGCGTGCAGCGCCTCGGCCTGAGCGACTTCGGCCTGCGGCTGCAGGCGCGCCAGGGCGTGTGGTCGCTGACGCAGGCGCTGGCGGGGAGCAACCTCGGCGGCTTCGGCGGCATCGTGGTCGTCCGCACGGACCCGCGCGCGCTCACGCCGCCCATGGATGCGCCGCTGGAAGGCACGGTGCAGGCCAATGTCGCCAACCTCGCCACCTGGGGCGGCTGGATCCCGGCCGGCTGGCGCGTGAGCGGCGCCATGACCGCCGGCTTCATGTTGGGCGGCACCCTGCGGGACCCGCAGCTGCGCGGGCAGGCCCAGGGCGAGGGCCTGGCCCTGCGCAATCCGCTGATGGGCGTGGACGTGCGGGACACGCGCTTCCTGCTGGCCCTCGAGGGCACACGGGCGCGGTTGCAGCAGTTCAGCGCCCGCGCGGCCGACGGCGAGCTGCGCCTGAGTGGCGAGGCCCGCCTCGGCGCCCAGCCGGACCTGCGCCTGGACCTGCAGGCCGAGAAGTTCGGCCTGCTCACCCGCCTGGACCGTCGCATCATCACCAGCGGCCAGGGCCAGGTGCATCTCGCGCCCGGCAGCGTGGACGTGCAGGGCGCCTTCCGCATCGACGAGGGCCTGTTCGACTTCAGCAAGGGCGATGCGCCCACGCTGGACGAGGACGTGGTCGTGCGCCGCCCGGTGACGGCCCAGCAGGCCGTGAAGCGCGACGCCCCGCCGATGAAGGTCGCCGTGCAACTGGACCTGGACCTCGGCGAGCAGATGAAGCTGCGCGGCCGCGGTCTCGACACGCGCCTGCAGGGCCAGCTCAAGCTGCAGCACAAGGACGGCAAGCCGAGCCTCGTGGGCACCGTGCGCACCGACGGCGGCACCTACGATGCCTACGGCCAGAAGCTGACCGTCGAGAAGGGCGAGATCCTCTTCACCGGCGTGCTCGACAACCCCCGCCTCGACGTCCTGGCCGTGCGCCCGAACACCGATGTGCGCGTGGGAGTGACCGTCGGCGGCACGGCGCTGAACCCGCGCATCAAGCTCTTCTCCGAGCCCGAGCTGCCCGAGACGGACAAGCTCTCCTGGCTGCTGCTCGGCCGTGGCCCCGACGAGCTCGGCCGCGCCGACACCGCCCTGCTGCAGCGCGCCGCCCTGGCCCTGCTCAGTGGCGAGGGCGAGTCCACCTCGGGCAAGCTGATGAAGAACCTGGGGCTGGACGAGCTGTCCGTGTCGCAAGGCGCACAGGACGACGCCCGCGGCGCCATCGTGCGCGTGGGCAAGCAGCTGTCCAAGCGCGTCTACGTCGGCTACGAACGTGGCCTGAACGCCACGACCGGCAACTGGCAGCTCATCTACCGCATCGCGCAGCGCTTCACCCTGCGCGCCCAGAGCGGAGAGGACAGCGCGCTGGACCTGATCTGGCAGTGGCGCTGGCAATGAGCCTCCCCGCAGGCGCGGGGTGACAGTCGTAAGCGGATCTGAGCCAATCGGACCTGCAAAAGTTGACAGCTTGCAATCCCTAGCTTGTAGACGATCCACAAGGAAGTAGCATGATCGCCTTCCGAACCCTGGCTCTCACCGCCCTCCTCGCCCTGGGCACCGCCTCCGCCCAGGCCGCGCCCTGCGACAACGCCGACGTGAAGATCACCTCGCTGTCCGTGGCGGGTGTTCCCGGGTCCGCGCAGTCGACCTCGGTCGGTGCTTCGGCCTGCGTCGGCGCCTTTGCCGGCTCGGCCATCCCGCTGCCGGGCACGAGCGGTGGCAGCAACCTCGGCTACTACGGGGACGGCCTGTTCAATGGCGCCGGTCAGGGCGGACTCGGCCACGGCACGGCGCTGTTCCCGGACGGCATCTTCTCCGGCCAGTACACCGCCACCGACCTGAATGGCGACGGCAAGAAGGATCCGGGCTGGATCTACCTCGGCAGCTGGACGCCGGGTGCCGGCAACGGCTTCAAGGCCGCGCTGATCAACGGCCAGGCCATCATCGGCAACAACTGGTTCAACGCCACGATGAACAGCGCCGGCAATGGCGGCACCTGGTCCTTCCTGCCTCCGAGCAATGTGGTGAGCCTGCTGGAGCCGATCTTCGGCAGCAACCTGTTCGACCAGTTCGCGGTGTCCTTCATGTCCGGCAGCACCTTCGCCGCCTATGACTTCACCGCGGCCGGCCTGGGCCTGCCGGTGTCCTCCAGCACCATCTACAACTTCGGCGGCAGCTGGGACATGTCCAAGACGCTGATCAACGGTGGTGGCAATGCCGGCGCGCTGTCGCACATCGACCTGTACGTGCGCGACCCGATCGGCCCCCGCCGCGACGTGCCGGAACCGGGCACCCTGGGCCTGCTGCTGGCGGCCATCGCCGGCACCGCGCTGTACCGCCGCCGCCAGCGCTGAGCCCCTCCGCGCACGAGAGAGCCGGCGCGCAAGTCGTGAGACAATCCGCGCCGCCGGAAGGGCAGCACGCCCTTTCGGCCGGTGCTCTCCGTAGTTCAATGGATAGAACGGCCGCCTCCTAAGCGGCAGATACAGGTTCGATTCCTGTCGGAGGGACCAGCATCTGCGCGCCCCCGGCGCCCTACCGCTCGCGCCCAGCCGGCTCAGCCTCTCGGTGCCCCAGCCTCAGTCCCAGTCCCTGCCCGCCCGGGTCGGCCCTGGTCGGCCTCAGCGAACGTGCCGACGACGTGGGCTCGTCCGGTCTCGCACACCGCCTGCGAACGGGCAGCGCCTGCGCGAGCCGCCTCTTTGCAGGCCCGCCGGCCCTCGGTTTCCCGGATGATGCCGCCGCCGCGCTCGCGTACAACGCGTCCTTTGCAAGAACGGGAGAGGACCGAATGGTCGGAGAGTCAAAAGGGGGCGGCCTGCTGTCCCCGATCAATACCCGCGAGGCCGCGGAACAGGCGGCGCGGGCGTGTGCCCGCACCTTCTTCGTCGTGGCGGCCCTCCAGGCGGTCGTCGGGCTGCTGCTGTGGCCGATGATCCTGCTCGATGCCGTCGTCAACGCACTCTGCGCCCACTTCATCCGCACCCGATGGAGCCGCACAGCTGCCGTCGTCGTGATGGTCTATGCCTGCATGGGCTTCATCTCGGCCGCCATGAACCGCCTGGGGGACGACGTCGGCTTCGGCGGCGGCAATGTGCTGCTGTCCACGTTCGTCGTCCTGCTGGCGGCCCGGGGTCTGGAAGCGACGCACAAGCTCCATGGACGCTTCAAGTACGACACGCGCTGGGGGGGCGGGCGCTGAGCCCCTCGACGCTGTTCGCGCCGGAACGTCATGACCGCCTTTCTGACCGAGGAACGCCTGGCGCGCAGCACGGCGCGGGCCATCGCCTCGTTGCCGCGCCAACTGGGCATCGTGCATGCGCACGGCGTCCAGGCGGGGGACGAGAAGGCCGTGCGCTTCTTCTTTGCCGTCAATGACGCCAGGCTGGCCGGGCAGCTCGCCGCGGCCTTGCGAGACCAGGGTCTCGACGCCAAGGCGCAAGCGGATCCGAACCGCTTCCTGGCGTGGAACGCGACCTGGCTCGATCAGGCCGGCTGGATCGTCTCGGGCACGACACCTCCGCTGCCCATGCGCGAGCCGGACCTGCTCGCCTGGACGCACGACATGATCCGCGAGGGCGAACGGCACGATGCCGAGTTCAAGGGCTGGCACTGGCAAGCACCGGACTTTCTCGCCCACAACGACGACTTCTGCCTGCAGGTGCGTCCGGCCGACGGTGCGCTGCAGCTGACGCTGTACCGATGGAACGCGGCGTCCGAGGCCGCACTCGCCGAGCACGACGTGCACTGGCTGACCCCGGGGGCCGGGATCGGTTCACTGAGCGTCCTGCAGCGCCACGCCCACAAGATTCGCGGCCTGATGAGCCCCTCGGACGCGCTGCCGCTCACCGACATCGGCGTGCTGCACGCGCTGGAGCAGATCTACCTGCCGAGCGCCCGCGAGACGCATGGCGACTACCGGCAGCTGCCTCGTCTGAAGCGGTTCAGCTGCCTCGACGCCGAGACGCTCAAGCCGCAGGCGCTGGACAACCCGTCGCTGCGGGACGTCCTGCTGCGGCGGCCGCGCAAGCTGAAGACCCTCGCCGCGCTGCCGGGATGGCAGGGGCTCGAGGCTCTCGCTCTGCACGGCGCACCGCTGGCCAGCCTCCAGGGCCTGGAGGCCTGCACGTCGCTGCGCCAGCTTCGCCTGGTGAATTGCCGCAGCCTCGCCGAGGTGTCAGCCCTGGCCGCGCTACCCTCCCTCGAGGTGCTGGAGGTCTACCGCGCGCCGAAGCTGGCGGACCTCCGACCCCTGGCAGGCCTGAGCGGGCTGCGTTGGGTGTTCATCGACGGCACCGCCGGATCGATGGACAGCTTCGGGATCGCCGCGCACTGGCCGCAACTGCAGGCCGCCACGCTGCTGCTGCCGGCCGAGCGGGTGGACCTCGAGGCGCTGGGCCGACACGCCGGGGCCGCGGAGCTGGTGCTCTACACCCAGCCCGGCTTTGCGCTGCCGGCGCAGGAGACGCTGCGGGACCTGCTGGAGCGGCACGGCCGGCGCGTCCGCAGCCTGATGCTGAGGCCCGAGGACCAATGCCCCTCGCTCCAGGTGACTTTCGACGCGCCCTACTGGCGCCTGCCCGCGCTGCCCGATGGGCATCACCGGACCGTGGTGAGCTAGCCCGGCGCGTGCGGTTTTCAACGCTCGCCCGCCCCTGACTTTCCGCACAGCGCCCGCAACGGGCGCACCATGGGTTCCAAGCCGCCGTGCAGGTCGTGGGCGGCGCGCGCAAAGCCCCATGGCTGCTGGGAATCCGGCAGTCCGGCGGCCCGCAAGGGCTCCCCGGTGCGGCGGCGTCGCGCGCAGCCCACGTCGCAAGCGGCGTAAACCCCTGAAACAGGCGTTTCTGAGCGGGCTCTTCCTGCGGTCGCACGCAGGGCGGGACCTATACTTGAAACGTCCCCTCACAGGGGCGCTGCGCCCGCAAGGCGCGGCGAACTGACTGGATCTCACCGATAGGAAACACTCGCATCATGAGTGCCAAACTGAAAGTCGCCGGATGGGTGGCCCTCGGGGCCGTGGCAGGTGCACTGACCACCCTGCAGTTGCAGGCGAACGCAAGGAGCAGCCTTTCGCCGCTGCCCCTGGAAGAGATGCAGCAGCTGGCCGCCGTGTTCGGCATGGTCAAGTCCGATTACGTCGAGCCCGTCGACGAGAAGAAGCTGATCAACGACGCCATCGCCGGCATGGTCTCCGGCCTGGACCCGCATTCGCAGTTCTTCGACAAGAAGAGCTTCAAGGAATTCCGTGAAGGCACCTCCGGCAAGTTCGTCGGCGTGGGCATCGAGATCGGCATGGAAGACGGCCTGGTCAAGATCGTCTCCCCGATCGAGGGTTCGCCCGCCTTCCGCGCCGGCCTCAAGAGCGGCGACCTCATCACCCGCATCGACGACACCGCGGTCAAGGGCCTGACCCTCGACCAGGCCGTGAAGCGCATGCGCGGCGAGCCCGCCACCAAGGTGCAGCTGACCATCTTCCGCAAGCTGGAGAACCGCTCCTTCCCCGTGACGATCACCCGCGAGGAGATCAAGGTGGTGAGCGTGCGCGGCAAGGTCGTCGAGCCCGGCTACGCCTGGGTGCGCCTGAGCCAGTTCCAGGACCGCACGGTCGACGACTTCGTCAAGAAGGTCGAAGAGATCTACAAGCAGGACCCCAAGCTCAAGGGCCTGGTGCTGGACCTGCGCAATGACCCGGGCGGCCTGCTGGAAGGTGCCGTGGCGGTGTCCTCGGCCTTCCTGCCCAAGGACGTCGAGGTGGTCTCGACCAACGGCCAGATCGCCGAGTCCAAGGCCAGCTTCAAGGCCAATCCCGAGTACTACCTGCGCCGCGGCGGCTCCGACCCGCTGAAGAAGCTGCCGGAATCGCTCAAGAGCATCCCGCTGGTGGTGCTGGTCAACGAAGGCTCGGCCTCGGCCAGCGAGATCGTGGCCGGCGCGCTGCAGGACCACAAGCGCGCGGTCATCATGGGCGCCCAGACCTTCGGCAAGGGCTCGGTGCAGACGGTGCGTCAGCTCAGCCCCGAAACGGCGCTGAAGATCACCACCGCCCGCTACTACACCCCGAGCGGCCGCTCCATCCAGGCCAAGGGCATCGTGCCCGACGTCATGCTGGACGAGACCGCCGAGGGCAATGTCTTCGCCGCCCTGCGCACCCGCGAGGCCGATCTGGAGAAGCATCTGCAGAACGGCCCCGAGGACAAGGACGATGCCCGCGCCAAGGCCCGCGAGGAAGCCCGCGCCAAGCTGGAAGCCGAGTACGCCAAGAACAAGGACTCGATCAAGCCCCTGCCCGAGTTCGGCTCGGCCGAGGACTTCCCGCTGCAGCAGGCCCTCAACCAGCTCAAGGGCAAGCCGGTGATCGCCTCCAAGACGGCCACCGAGCGCAAGGCCGAGGCCAAGACGGGCGACTGATCCCGCCCTCCCCCAGCGCCACCAGACCCGCCCGGCCCCGCCGGCGGGTCTTTTTCTTTGGGAAGCGGCCGGAGCTGGGCGCTATGCTTGCTCCATGAATGACGAACAGCTGCTGCGCTACTCGCGGCACATCCTGCTCGACGAGATCGGCGTCGAGGGGCAGGCCCGGATCCTGGCCGGGCACGCGCTGGTGATCGGCGCCGGCGGCCTGGGCTCCCCGGTCGCTCTGTACCTGGCCACGGCCGGTGTCGGCACCCTCACCCTGGTGGACCACGACACCGTGGACCTCACCAACCTGCAGCGCCAGATCGTGCACCGGCAGGACCGCATCGGCCAGCCCAAGGTCGAATCGGCGGCCCTCACGCTGAAGGCGATCAACCCCGAGCTGCGCGTCTGCACGCTGCAGGAGCGGGCCGATGCCGCCCGGCTCGACGCGCTGGTGCAGGCCGCGGACGTCGTGCTGGACTGCTCCGACAACTTCGCCACGCGCCATGCCGTCAACGCGGCCTGCGTGAAGCACCGCAAGCCGCTGGTGTCCGGCGCGGCGGTCGGCTTTGACGGGCAGATCAGCGTCTACGACAGCCGCTCCGGGCACACCCCCTGCTATGCCTGCGTGTTCCCGCCGGATGCGCAGTTCGAGGAGGTGCGCTGCGCGCTGATGGGTGTCTTCGCGCCGCTGGTGGGCATCATCGGCAGCCAGCAGGCCGCCGAGGCGCTGAAGCTGCTCGCCGGCATGCCCGGCTCCCTGGCCGGCCGCCTGCAGATGCTGGACGCCCGCCAGATGCGCTGGAGCGAGATTCTCTTGCAGCGCGACCCCGAATGCGCGTGCTGCGGCACGGCATAGCCCCTTTTCGACACAACAAATCAATTCAATCGCGGCAATACAGGAAACAAAATTTCCACCCGGCTGCACTACAGTTCAGCCCGCGCCGCCCCACGGGAGACCGCATGAGCAAGCACAAGAACAAACTCACCGCCCGCAACTTCCCCTCGGCCAAGGACGAGGCCCGCCTCGTCCAGGAACGCCCGGCGCCGGATTACGACGGCCCCGGCAGCGCCTACCGCCTCGCGTTCACCGACGACGACTTCATGCTCCGCGACGAGCTGCGCCCGGTGCGCATGCAGCTGGAGCTGCTCAAGCCCGAGCTGGTGCAGCAGGAGCAGGGCATCAAGGCGACGATCGTGATGTTCGGCAGCGCCCGCATCCCGGACCAGGCCACGGCCGAGGTCCGCCTGAGCGAGGCACAGGCCCTGGGCGACGAGCCGACGCTGCGCAAGGCGCAGATGCAGCTGCAGATGAGCCGCTACTACGAGGAGGCGCGCCGCTTCGCGAGCATCGTCACGCGCGAGAGCATGACGCGCGGCAACCCGATCTACGTCGTGACCGGCGGCGGTCCCGGCATCATGGAAGCCGGCAACCGCGGCGCGCACGAGGTCGGCGGCAAGAGCATCGGCCTGAACATCGTGCTGCCGCACGAGCAGCACCCCAATCCCTACATCACGCCGGAGCTGTGCTTCCGCTTCCACTACTTCGCGCTGCGCAAGATGCACTTCCTGATGCGCTCCGTGGCGCTGGTGTGCTTCCCCGGCGGCTTCGGCACGCTGGACGAGCTCTTCGAGGCGCTGACCCTCATCCAGACCGGCAAGTGCCGCCGCCGCCCCATCCTGATGTTCGGGCGCGACTTCTGGTCACGCCTGATCAACTTCGAGCTGCTGATCGAGACCGGCATGATCAGCCCGGGCGACGAGCAACTTTTCCATTTCGTCGACTCCGCCGAGGAGGCATGGGCCTTGCTCGAGTCGGAATACGACCTCACTCCCCACGACTGAACTCCCTGAAGAGGATGCCATGACCACTCTGCGCAACGTCTCCCTCATCGGCGCGCCCACCGACATTGGCGCCGGCGCCCGCGGCGCCAGCATGGGCCCCGAAGCCCTGCGCGTGGCGAACATCGGGCCCACGCTCGAGAGCCATGGCGTGCACGTGGTGGACCGCGGCAACCTCACCGGCCCCTACAACCCCTGGCTGCCGCCGGTGGACGGCTACCGCCATCTGCAGGAGGTCGCCGCCTGGAACCGTGCGGTGCACGACGCCGTGTACGCGGAGCTCAAGACCGGCCGCATGCCCATCCTGCTGGGCGGCGACCACTGCCTGGGCCTGGGTTCGATCAGCGCCGTGGCCCGCCACTGCAAGGAGCAGGGCAAGAAGCTGCGCGTGCTGTGGCTGGACGCCCATGCCGACTTCAACACGAGCGAGCTGACCCCCAGCGGCAACATCCACGGCATGCCCGTCGCCTGCCTGGCCGGCTTCGGCCCGAAGGAGCTGATCGAGATCGGCGGCTTCAGCAAGGAGCATCCGGCCATCAGCCCGAAGTGGGTGCGCCAGATCGGCATCCGCAGCGTGGACGCCGGCGAGAAGCGCTTCGTGCACGAGCAGGAGCTCGAGGTCTTCGACATGCGCTACATCGACGAGATGGGCATGCGCCACACCATGGAGCTGGCCCTCGCGACGCTGGACGCCAACACCCACCTGCACGTGAGCTTCGACGTCGACTTCCTCGACCCCTCGATCGCTCCCGGCGTGGGCACCACGGTGCCCGGCGGCCCGACCTACCGCGAGGCACAGCTGTGCATGGAGATGATTGCCGACACCGGCCGCCTCAGCTCCCTCGACGTGATGGAGCTCAACCCCGCGCTGGACGAGAAGAACCGCACCGCCACGCTGGCGGTGGACCTGATCGAATCGCTGTTCGGCAAGTCCACGCTGATGCGCAAGTGATGCGCGCGGGCGTGGCGCCGTGGCGTCACGCGCCGGACTCGCTCAGGCGCTGACGATCCAGCCCTCCAGCGGATCGATCTCCGCCGGCAGGCCGTAGCCCGGCTGCCCGCTCGCCCATGCCGCCTGCACGAGGCACAGCACGGCGTCCAGCGCGTCGCCGCTGGCGTCGTCCACCAGCGCGTCGCGTTGCGCGTGGCTCAGCTTCAGCCGCAGGCCCAGGCGGCTGCGGCCCTGCTCCAGCGCTTCCACGAGGTCCTTGCGGGCGATCAGGCGCTCGAGCGTCTGCTTGGCGGTGTCGTCGCTCTTGTAGGACCGCCGCTGGATCAGCTCGCGCGCCAGCAGCCCCGGATAGGCCTCCAGCGCCACCCGCTCCGGCCGCCCGGCGCTGAGCCCGGGGAAGGTGGCCTCGGCCGCGCGCAGCACCGGCACGCCGGCATGCATCATCCAGGCCACCGGCGGGTTGACCCACTTCATGCTGGGCGAGGCGCCGGCCGGCCCGTCGCAGGCGCGGTGGGCGAACTTGCCGCCGGCGGGCCGGGGCGCCATGAAGGCCTGGAACTGCGCCCGGAGCTCGCTGCGCGGCTGGGCACAGAAATGATCCATCAGCGCCGGCCACTGCTGCGGCCAGCCCAGGGCCAGCACCAGCTCGCGCGGCAGGCCGAAGGGCAGGTCGAAGCCGCCGAGCCAGGCGGGTTCCTGACACAGACGCTCACGCAGTGCCGCCAGCTCGGCGAATCGTTCGAGCCCCTGCAGGCGCACAATGGCGCCGCGCCGCTCGCCGCAGGCCAGCACCACGGGCTTGCGGCGGCTGGGAGTGGAAGAGAAGTCAAGCCCCAGCAAGAGCGGGATTTCAGGGGTCGCGGAACTCGGCATGCTCGCGACTTTATCGGCATTGCGTACAGGGAGAGCGCATGGTCAGTTCCCAAGCTGCAGCACCGGAGGCACGCCCCATGGCGGCGGCCCCGGACATCCCCGAAGTCCTGGTCCGGACCCCGCATGAGACGACACTGGCGGGGCGCCCGCTGCGCTACGAGGCCACCGTCGGCTCGCTCACGCTGCGCGAACTGCAGCGCACGGATGAGCAAGGCAAGGTCCAGGAGGACAAGGCCCAGGCCCAGCTCTTCTACATCGCCTACACCCTGACCGACGCCCCGGCCACCGAGCGCCCGCTCACCTTCTGCTTCAACGGCGGCCCCGGCTCCAGCAGCGTCTGGCTGCACCTGGGCCTGCTGGGTCCTCGCCGCGTCGCCTGCGACGACCTCGGCCACTGCGGCGCCCCGCCCTACGCCCTGTGCGACAACGACGCCAGCCTGCTGCTCGAGTCGGACCTCGTCTTCATCGACCCCGTCGGCACCGGCTACTCCCGCATGAACCCGGGCGAGAAAGGCAGCGAGTTCCACGACTACCAGCGGGACCAGGACGCCGTGGCCGAGTTCATCCGCCTCTACCTCAGCCGCCACGCCCGCTGGGCGAGCCCCAAGTTCCTCATCGGCGAGAGCTACGGCACCACGCGCGCCGCCGGCCTGGCGCGCCTGCTGCAGGAACGGCATGACGTCGACCTCAACGGCGTGATGCTCGTCTCCATGGCCCTGGACTACCAGACGCTGTCCTTCGACCACGGCAACGAGCTGCCCTACGCGCTCTTCGTGCCGGGCTATGCCGCCACCGCGTGGTACCACCAGGCCCTGCCTGCCGAGCTGCAGCAGCGGCCGCTGAAGGAGGTCGTGGCGGAGGCCGAGCGCTTCGCCATGGGGGAGTACTGGACCGCGCTCATGCAGGGCAGCCGCCTGGACGCCGAGGCCCGCACGCGCGTCGGCGCGGCGCTGGCCCGGATCACCGGCCTGAGCCCGGCCTTCGTGCAGCGCTGCGGCCTGCGCATCGAGGACAACCGCTTCTTCAAGGAGCTGCTGCGCGAGCGCGGCCTCACCGTCGGCCGCATCGACGCCCGCTTCACGGGCCAGGACCGTGACGACGCCGGCGAGCACCCGCAGGACGACCCCAGCATGAACAACCTCACCGGGGCCTACGCGGTGGGCATCAACCGCCTGCTGCGCGAGCAGCTGGGCTACGAGAGCGACGCGCCCTACCTCGTCCATGCGCCGCTGTACAAGACCTGGGGCTGGAAGGGCTACGAGAACCGCTACGTGGCCGCGGGCGACGCCCTGCGCCGCACCATGCAGGCGAACCCCGCGCTGCAGGTCTATGTGGCCAGCGGCTACTACGACCTCGCGACGCCTCACGCGGCGGGCGACTACAGCCTGTCCCACCTCGGGCTGCGCGATTCACAGCAGGCCCGCGTGCAGGTCAGCTACTACGAGGCGGGCCACATGATGTACATCGAGCGCCAGGGCCGCGAGCGCATGGCCCTGGAGCTGCGCGCCTTCGTGCGGCGCGCGGCAGGCAAGGACTGACCCCGCGCCGCTTCCGTCGTTCGTTCGTTCACGGCGTCGGTCGGGCGAACGCCCGCCGCGCGGCGCTCAGGCCAGCTTGAACACCGACACCGTCTGCGCCAGCTCGTCCGCCTGATGCTGCAGGCTCTGCGCCGCGGCGGCGGACTGTTCGACCAGCGCGGCGTTCTGCTGCGTCATCTGGTCCAGCTGCGAGATGGCCGTGCCGATCTGGTTGATGCCCGAGCTCTGCTCGGACGTCGCGTGGCTGATCTCGCTGACGATGTGACTCACGCGCCCGATGGCCGCGGTGATCTCCTGCATCGTCTGCCCGGCATGCGCCACCAGCGCCGCCCCGGACTCCACACTCTCGGTGCTGCTGGTGATCAGGCCCTTGATCTCCTTGGCCGCCTCCGCGCTGCGCTGCGCCAGGTTGCGCACCTCGGCCGCCACCACCGCGAAGCCCCGGCCCTGCTCGCCCGCACGGGCAGCCTCCACGGCCGCGTTCAACGCCAGGATATTGGTCTGGAAGGCGATGCCGTCGATGACCGAGATGATGTCGCTGATCTTGCGCGACGAAGCGCTGATGCGGTCCATCGTGGCCACCACCTCGCCCACGACAGCGCCGCCGCGCTCGGCCACCGCGGACGCTTCCTGCGCCAGCGCGTTGGCCTGGCGGGCGGAGTCGGCGTTGTGCCGCACGCTGGCCGTCAGCTCCTCCATCGCGGAGGCCGTCTCCTCGAGGTTGGAGGCCGCCTGCTCGGTGCGATGGCTCAGGTCATGGCTGCCGGCCGCCACCTCCTTGGAGGCCGTGGCGATGCTGTCCGTCGCGTGGCGCACGCCCGAGACCACGTCGCGGATGGCGTCCTGCATGCCGCTCACGCCCTGCATCATCTGCGCCGTCTCGTCGGCGCCGTTGACGCGGATGGTCTGGCTCAGGTCTTGGCGCGCGATGCGCTCCGTGGTGCTCACCGCCAGGCTGAGGGGCTCGAGGATGGAGCGGATGTTGAAG
This sequence comes from Burkholderiaceae bacterium, assembly GCA_041906185.1. Taxonomy (GTDB): domain Bacteria; phylum Pseudomonadota; class Gammaproteobacteria; order Burkholderiales; family Burkholderiaceae_C; genus Roseateles_B. The sequence goes on along the minus strand of JAYRJQ010000002.1, from coordinate 157,444 downwards.
AGCGTGTAGCTGCCGATGATGAGGATGCTCACCAGCATCACGCCCGTCAGCGCCATCTGGATGTGGTGCTCCTCGCGGTCGAGGCGCACGACCTCCTCCTCGCCGTGCTGGTCGACCAGCTTGGTCATCTCGGCCAGCTGCTGGTCGAGGGCGCGGACCGGCGCCTTGATGGGCTCGGTCGCGCGGTTGGCCGAGGCCGTGTCGGGGAACTCGCCCCGCTGGATGCGCTCGATGATGCCCTGGAAGCCGCTGCGGTAGTCGCCGAGCGACTTGCGCATCTCGGCGGGCATCTTCTTCACCGCGGGGGCGATGTCGAGCCGCTCGATGGCGTCCAGGCCCTTGGCGACCTTGCCGAAGGTCTCCTCCCATTCGCCGCGGTACTTGCTCACCGCCTTCGCGTCCACGAGGTTGATCAGCAGGTCCTTCTCGTAGCGCCGCAGGTTGCCGATGCCGGCGCGCACGCTGGCGAGCTGCGTGAGGGTCTCGACGTCATTGCCGACGTAGTGCTGGAACTGCCGCTTGGCGCTGGCCAGGCTCCAGAGGCCGTTGCCTCCGATCACCAGCATGGCCACCACGGCCAGGACGGCCAGCACATAGAGCCGGACGCGGATCGTGTAATTCCTGAGCGACAGCATGGAATCCCCTTCGCGATCATGGGAATCCCGAGCGTAGCGGCCCCCGGCCCGGCTTACAAGCGACCTGTCGCGTGGGAAGGGGTCACGTCTTGCGCCAAAGGTCCGCCATGGCCGCTTCGAATCGCTCGCCGATCACGCCCTGGCGCTCGTGCTGGCCCTGATGCAGGCGCCGCTGGCCGGCCACATAGACCGACTGCAGCACCTCGCCCTGGCTGGCGAAGACGAGGCCGTCGAGCGTGGCCGGCGCAGGCAGCCCCCGAAGGCCGGAGGCGGCCGGATCGAGCACCAGGAAGTCGGCGCGGGCGCCGGCCTCCAGGCCCCAGTGGCGCAGGCCGGCCGGCGCGGCGCTGCCCCGGCGCACGGCCTCGAAGAGCCGGGCCGCCGTGGACGCCTGCACGCCGGGCTGCGCCGCGACATTGCGCTGCTGCAGGCCCAGGCGCTGGCCGTACTCCAGCCAGCGCAGCTCCTCCACCCAGCCCCGGCCCACATGGCTGTCCGAGCCGAGGCTCAGCGGCACGCCCGCCGCGAGCCAGCCGCGCAGGTCGCAGAGACCGTCGCCGAGATTGGCTTCGGTCGTGGGGCAGATCACCGCGCTGGCGCCGCTGGCGGCCACGGCGGCGATCTCCTCGGGCGTGCTGTGCGTCGCGTGCACCAGGTGCCAGCGCGCGTCGGGCCGGAAGTCCTCGCAGAGGTAGGCCATGGGCCGCCGCCCGGTTGCGGCCAGGCAGTCGCGCACCTCGGCTTGCTGCTCGCTGATGTGGATGTGGATGGGCAGGTCCGTCTCGCCCACCAGCCCCTGCAGCGCGCGGAGGTCCTCGGCATGGGCCGCGCGCAGCGAATGCAGCGCGACGCCGGCGTTCAGCAGCGGGCGTCCCGCGGCGTTGAGGCGCTGGCTGGCGTGCCAGACCCAGGCGGCGTCCGTGCGGAAGCGGCGCTGGTCCTCCCGCAGGGTGGGCTGCGCGAAGCCGGCGTGGGCGTAGAGCACCGGCAGCATCGTGAGCCCCAGCCCCGCCTCGGCCGCCGCGTCCGCCAGGGCCCAGCTCATGGCGAGCTCGTCCGGGTAGGCGCCGCCATCGGGCTGGTGCTGCAGGTAGTGGAACTCGCAGACCTGCGTGTAGCCGCCGCGCAGCAGCTCCAGGTAGAGCTGCGCCGCGATCGCCTGCAGCTGCGCGGGCGTGGTGCGCAGGGCCACGCCGTACATGCGGTCGCGCCAGGACCAGAAGTCGTCGCTGTCGCTGTCCCGCTGCTCGGCCAGGCCGGCGAAGGCGCGCTGGAACGCGTGGCTGTGGGCGTCGACGAGGCTCGGCAGCACCGGCCCGTCCAGGCGGACGGCCTCGGGCGGGCACGGCTGGCCGGCCTCCACGGCGGCCCAGTGGCCATGGGCATCGACGCGCAGGCACACGTCGGACTGCCAGCGGCCGTCCACCCAGGCCTGCGGGGCGAAGTACAGGGCGCCGGCGCTCATGCCGCAGGCTTCCACTGCAGATACGTCGACAGCAGCGTGCGCAGCAGCGGCTGCACGCGCGCCGCCAGCGCCTCGTCATAGGCGTAGGGCGGGGTCTCGCTCATGTAGCAGGACTGGCACATCTCCAGCTGCACCGCGTGCCAGCCCTGGGCCGGCTGGCCGTAGTGGCGGGTGATGAAGCCGCCCTTGAAGCGGCCGTTCACGACCTGCGTGTAGTCCTGCTGCGCGGCCTGCACGGCGCCGAGGCTGTCCGTGATCGCCGGATCGCAGCTCTTGCCCTCGGCCGTGCCGAGGTTGAGGTCGGGCAGCTTGCCCTCGAAGAGCCAGGGCAGCTCGGAGCGGATGCTGTGGGCATCGAAGAGCAGCGCGAAGCCATGCAGGCTCTTCACGCGGTTCATCTCGGCCGTGAGCGCGCGGTGGTAGGGCAGCCAGTAGTGCTGGCGGCGGCGGTCCTTCTCGGCCAGGTCCGGGGCCTGACCCTCGTGGTAGAGCGGCTCGCCGGTGAAGAAGCGCGTCGGGCACAGCTCGGTGTTGGAGGCGCCCGGGTACATGGGCGTGTCCTCGGGCGGCCGGTTCAGGTCGATCAGGTAGCGCGAGTAGCGCGGCACGATCAGGCTGGCGCCGAGCTCCTCGGCGATCGCGCCGTAGAGCCGCTCGAGGTGCCAGTCCGTGTCCTCGCTGGCGAGCGCGCGCGGCACGTAGCGCGCCTGCTGGTCCTCGGGGATCTCGTGGCCCACATGCGGCATGGAGATGATCAGGGGCGTGCGGCCCTGGCGCAGTCGGAAGGGTGCGGTCATGGAAAGGCTCGGAAGAAGGCGGGGGATCAGGGGCGCGCGACGCCACGGGGCGCGCCGCCCCGCACGACCTGGCGCAGCGGATTGCGGCCGAAGTAGTAGGCGAGCTCGTTGGGATGCTCGATGTCCCACAGGCAGAAGTCGGCGCGCTGGCCGGCCACGAGCTGGCCGCGGTCCCGCAGACCCAGCGCCCGCGCCGCGTTCACGGTGACGCCGCGCAGCGCCTCCTCGGGCGTCAGCCGGAACTGCGTGCAGGCCATGTTGAGCATCAGCAGCAGGGACAGCGTGGGCGAGGTGCCGGGGTTGTGGTCCGTCGAGATCGCCATCGGCACGCCCGCCTCGCGCAGCGCCTGCACGGGCGGCAGCTTCGTCTCGCGCAGGAAGTAGTACGCGCCGGGCAGCAGGACCGCCACGGTGCCGCTGGCCTTCATGGCGGCGATGCCCGCGGCCGAGAGGTACTCCAGGTGGTCGCAGGACAGCGCGCCGAACTCGCACGCCAGCGCCGTGCCGCCCTGGTCCGAGAGCTGCTCGGCATGCAGCTTGACGGGCAGACCCAGCGCCTTCGCGGCCTCGAAGACGCGGCGCGTCTGGGCCGGCGTGAAGCCGATGCCCTCGCAGAAGGCGTCCACCGCATCCACCAGCCCTTCGCGCTTGAGCTTGGGCAGCCAGTCGCACACGGCCTGGATGTAGTCGTCCGGCCGGCCCTGGAACTCCACCGGGATGGCGTGGGCGCCGAGGTAGGTGGTGCGCACGTCCAGGCCCAGCTCGGCCAGGCGCCGCGCCACGCGCAGCATCTTGGCCTCGGCTGCCTGGGAAAGGCCGTAGCCGGACTTCACCTCGAGGGTCGTCACGCCCTCCGCCATCAGCGCCAGCGCGCGGTGCGCCGCCTGCGCGTAGAGCTGGTGCTCGCTCGCCTCGCGCGTGGCCGTGACGGACGAGCGGATGCCCCCGCCCGCCCGGCTGATCTCCTCGTAGCTCGCGCCCTTGAGGCGCAGCTCGAATTCGTGCGCCCGCTGGCCGCCGTAGACCAGGTGCGTGTGGCAGTCGATCAGCCCGGGCGTGACGACCGCCCCCGCCAGCTCCTGCACGTGGTCCGCCGTGCCCGCGAGGTCGTCCGGCAGGTCGGCGCGCGCGCCCACCCACAGCAGGCGCCCGTCCTGGGACAGCATCGCGCCGTCCTCGATCCAGCCCCAGGCCTCGGCTCCGTCGTCGGCCATCGTGGCCAGCCGGCCGCCGGTCCACAGCGTCGTCTTGCTCATGCGTTCTCGCTCCATTGCATCCACCAGGCCTGGCCCTCGCCCGCCTCGCCCCCGTTGAACACGCAGCTCTGGCTGGCCGGCGTCTCGCACCAGGCCAGGCTCATGGGCCGCAGCGGCATGGCGCGCGCGCCGTGCTCGAGCAGGCCGCCCCGCCCCGTGAACAGCCCCACCCAGCGCCCCTCGGGCCGGATGGCCGTGGCCGCGGGCGTCACGACGAGCCGCCCGCTGCGGCGGCGGTGCATCAGGTTGAAGTCCCGCGTCACGCCGCCGATCAGCGTGCAGTCCGGGCCGAGGGCGCCGTCGAAGTGCAAGAGCTCGTCATCGACGCGCAGCTCGTATTCGTAGAGCCGCACGCCGTCGCCACGCAGCACCGCGAACCAGCGGTCCACACCCTCGAACTTCGAGAAGGGGCCGTCGGCCTCGATGTCCGCCACGCTGACGCGCAGGGACCAGTCGGCCGCACGCGGCCAGGCCAGCAGCTCGCGCGTCCAGCCGCCGTCGTTCTTCCAGCGCTGCGGGCTCACGTCCTCGGCGCAGATGATGCTCCAGCTCATGTCTCGAACCTCCCTTGCAGCAGGTAGCGCGAGCCCGGGTGGGTCAGGCGCACATGGGTGACGGGCTGGCCGCGGCTGAAGGTGATCCGCTTGACCACCAGGCAGGGGTCGCGCCGGCTGATGCCCAGGAGTTTGGCGTCCTGCTCGCCCGGCAGCAAGGACTCGATGGTGTAGCGCGCCTCCGACAGCGGCGCCGCCTCGAGCAGGTAGTGCGTGGGCGTGGTCTGCGTGAAGTCGACGTCGAGGTAGCCCGGCGCGGAGGCCGGGTTCACGAGGCGGTCCTCCACCTGGATGGGCACGCCGTTCTCCAGATGGACGATGAGGCTGTGGAACAGCGCGGCGCCGGTCCTGAGCCCGAACAGCGCGGCCTGGGCCTCGTCGGCCTTGATGCGCGAGAGGCTCACCACGCGCGCCTCGTGACGGTGGCCGCGCTCGGCGATCTCGTCATGGACGTCGCGCACGGTGAGCGTCGACGAGATGCGGTGGATCTGCGCGACGAAGCTGCCCACGCCCTGCACGCGCTCGACCAGCCCCTCCTGGTGCAGCTCGCGCAGCGCGCGGTTCACCGTCATGCGGGAGAGGCCGAACTGGCCGGAGAGCTCGGCCTCGGATGGCAGCAGATCGCCGGGCACCCAGCGGCCGCTGGCAATGCCCTCGCGCAGGTGGTTCTTGACCTTGAGGTACTGCGGCCCGGGGCCGCTGGAAGCAGGAACTGCAGGACTTGCCATGGCCGGGATGGTAGTTGACTTTACTTGTATAGACAACTAGAGTCCGCCACATTCCAGGCCCGGCCGCCCCGGCGTGCCGGCATCGAACGACCCCACCAGGAGACTCCCCATGTCCTCACAAGCACGCGTCGTGCGCGCCCCCACCGGCACCACCCTGCACTGCAAGAGCTGGCTCACCGAGGCCGCCTTCCGCATGATCCAGAACAACCTGGACCCGGTCGTCGCCGAGAACCCGGCGGAACTCGTGGTCTACGGCGGCATCGGCAAGGCCGCGCGCAACTGGGAGTGTTTCGACGCCATCCTGGCCACGCTGCGCGAGCTGAACGAGGACGAGACGCTGCTGGTGCAGTCCGGCAAGCCCGTGGGCGTGTTCAAGACCCACGCCGACGCCCCGCGCGTGCTGATCGCCAACTCCAACCTCGTGCCGCACTGGGCCACCTGGGAGCACTTCAACGAGCTCGACCGCAAGGGCCTGATGATGTACGGCCAGATGACGGCCGGCAGCTGGATCTACATCGGCACGCAGGGCATCGTGCAGGGCACGTATGAAACCTTCGCCGAGGCCGGCCGCCAGCACTACGGCGGCTCGCTGGAAGGCCGCTGGGTGCTCACCGCCGGCCTGGGCGGCATGGGCGGCGCGCAGCCGCTGGCCGCCACGTTCGCGGGGGCTGTCTCGCTGAACATCGAGTGCCAGCAGTCGCGCATCGACTTCCGCCTCAAGACCCGTTACGTCGACGAGCAGGCCAAGGATCTGGACGACGCCCTCGCCCGCATCGCCAAGTACACGGCCGAGAAGAAGGCCATCTCCATCGCCCTGCTGGGCAATGCCGCCGAGATCCTGCCCGAGCTGGTGAAGCGCGTGAAGGCCGGCAGCGCCATCAAGCCCGACCTGGTGACGGACCAGACCTCCGCCCACGACCTGATCAACGGCTACCTGCCCGCCGGCTGGACCGTGGAGCAGTGGAAGGCCGCCGCCGCCGACCCGGCCCAGCATGCCGACCTGAAGGCCGCCGCCGCCCGCGGCTGTGCCGTGCATGTGCAGGCCATGCTGGACTTCCAGGCCATGGGCGTGCCCACCGTCGACTACGGCAACAACATCCGCCAGGTGGCACTGGACCAGGGCGTGAAGAACGCCTTCGACTTCCCCGGCTTCGTGCCCGCCTACGTCCGCCCGCAGTTCTGCGAGGGCCGCGGCCCCTTCCGCTGGGTCGCGCTCTCGGGTGACCCGGAGGACATCGCCAAGACCGACGCCAAGATCAAGGAGCTCTTCCCCGAGGAGACCCGCGTGCACCGCTGGCTGGACATGGCCGCCGAGCGCATCGCCTTCCAGGGCCTGCCGGCGCGCATCTGCTGGCTGGGCCTGGGCCAGCGCCACATCGCCGGTCTTGCCTTCAATGAGATGGTCCGCAAGGGCGAACTCAAGGCACCGATCGTGATCGGCCGCGACCACCTGGACAGCGGCTCCGTCGCCAGCCCCAACCGCGAGACGGAATCGATGATGGACGGCTCGGACGCCGTGTCCGACTGGCCGCTGCTCAACGCCCTGCTCAACACCGCCGGCGGCGCGACCTGGGTGTCGCTGCACCACGGCGGCGGCGTGGGCATGGGCTTCTCCCAGCACAGCGGCGTGGTCATCGTCTGTGACGGCACGGAAGCCGCCGACAAGCGCCTGGCCCGCGTGCTCTACAACGACCCGGGCACCGGCGTGATGCGCCATGCCGACGCCGGCTACGACATCGCCAAGCAGGCGGCCAAAGAACGTGGCCTCCACATGCCCATGCTCTGATCGGCCGATCGCCACACGGGACCGGGGCAGGCAAGACCTGACCCCGGGCTTCCTCCGGACTCACAGAACACCCACCCAATGACCACTCTCGAATTGACCCCCGGCCAGCTGACGCTGGACCAGCTGCGCCAGATCCGCAACGGCGGCGTGCGCATCGCCCTGCACGCCTCCGCGCAGGAGACCATCCGCCGCTCCGCCGCCATCGTGCAGGCCCATGCCGCCGGCGATGCCGCCGTGTACGGCGTGAACACCGGCTTCGGCAAGCTGGCCTCCACCCGCATCAGCAAGGACGACCTCGCCACGCTGCAGTTCAACCTGATCCGCTCGCACTGCGTGGGCGTGGGCGCGCCGCTGGCGCCCAGCGTCGTGCGCCTGATGCTGGCCACCAAGGCCGCCTCGCTGGCCCGCGGCTTCTCGGGCGTGCGCGAAGAAGTCGTGCAGAGCCTGCTGGACGTCTTCAACGCCGGCCTCGTGCCCTATGTGCCGAGCCAGGGCTCGGTGGGCGCCTCGGGTGACCTGGCACCGCTGTCGCACATGACGCTGGCCCTGCTGGGCGAAGGCGAGATGCTGGTGAACGGCGAGCGCCGCCCCGCCGGCGAGGCGCTGCGGGCCGCTGGCCTCCAGCCGCTGGTGCTGCAGGCCAAGGAAGGCCTGGCCCTGATCAACGGCACCCAGACCTCCACCGCCCTGGCGCTGGAAGGCCTGCTGCGCTTCGAGACGGTCTATGCCGCCGCCATCGTGTCGGGCGCGCTGAGCCTCGACGCCGCCCGCGGCAGCGACGGCCCCTTCGATCCGCGCATCCACGAGGTCCGGGGCCAGCCCGGTCAGATCGAGGCCGCGAAGGCCTACCGCCAGCTGCTGGCCGGCAGCGCCATCCGCGCGTCGCACAAGGAAGGCGACGAGCGCGTGCAGGACCCCTACTGCCTGCGCTGCCAGCCCCAGGTGATGGGCGCCTGCCTGGACCAGTCCCGCTATGTGCGTGACGTGCTGCTGCGCGAGGCCAATGCCGTCACCGACAACCCGCTGGTCTTCGCCCAGGAGGACGGCACGAGCTACATGGTCTCGGGCGGCAACTTCCACGCCGAGCCCGTCGCCCTGGCCGCCGATGCCCTGGCCTGCGCCATCGCCGAGGTGGGCGCCATCGCCGAGCGCCGCATCGCCATGCTGATCGATGCCGGCGTCTCGCGCCTGCCGCCCTTCCTGACCGCCAACGCGGGTCTGAACTCGGGCTTCATGATCGCCCACGTGACCGCCGCCGCCCTGGCCAGCGAGAACAAGAGCCTGGCCCACCCCGCCAGCGTGGACTCCCTGCCCACCAGCGCGAACCAGGAGGACCACGTCTCCATGGCCACCTTCGGCGCCCGCCGCCTCGGCCCGATGCTGGACAACACCGCGCACATCATCGGCATCGAGCTGCTGGCCGCGGCCCAGGGCATCGAGTTCCTGCGCCCGCTGAAGAGCTCCGGCGCCCTGGAGCAGGCCCACGCCCTGGTGCGCCGCGACTGCCGCGCCATGCCGACGGCCCACTACCTGGCACCGGACATCGAGCGCGCCTTCGCCCTGGTCGAGGGCGGCGAGCTGTCCGCTCTGGCCGGCCGCGTGGGCCAGCTGCGCGTCCTGCCCTGAGCCTCGCGGCTCGGCCGCCTCGGGCCCCGCCCCCTCGCCTGAGGGGGGCGGGGCCCTTTTTTCGTGAAGTGCGGCGCACCCGCAGTGGGCACTCCTGTTACTTGAGGTAACTCAAGGCGCTCTGCGGCGGACAATCCGGGTTCCCCCTGATCCCGATGTCATGCGTGCCCTGTTGTTCCTGTTCGTCTGCAGCCTGATGGCGCTGGCTGCCCACGCCCAGCGCGTGGCCTTCATCAACCCGGGCCTGCATGACGAGACCTACTGGGTGAGCGCCGGCGAGGCCATGCAGCAGGCGGCCCGCAGCCTCGGCCAGCCCTTCGAGCAGCAGTTCGCCGAGCGCGACCCCGTCCGCGCCCTGCAGCTGGCCCGCGAGCTCGCCGCGCGCCCGCCGGCCCGGCGCCCCGACTACGTGGTGGTGGCCAACGAGAAGGGCGTGCTCGTCGAGAGCGCGCGCATCCTGGCGGCCGCCGGCATCAAGACCTTTGCCGCCTTCAGCGGCCTGCTGCCGCAGGAGCGCCAGGCCTGGGCACCGCGGGAGGGGCTGCCGCTGCTGATCGGCAGCCTGGAGCCGGACGCCGAGGAAGCGGGCTTTCTCACGGCGCGCGCCCTGATCGACCAGGGGCGCCGCCGCCGTCTGCAGGCGCCCGACGGCAAGCTGCACCTGATCGCCATCGCCGGCGACCGCTCCACGCCCGTGTCCATCGCCCGCACCGAGGGCATGCGCCGCGCGGTGGCGGCACAGCCCGACGTGGTGCTGGACCACGTCGGCTTCGGTGATTTCAGGAAGGAGCAGGCCGCCGAGGTCGCGACCGAGCTGCTGGCCGCCTACCCGTCCGCCAGCCTGCTGTGGGCGGGGTCGGACCAGATGGCCTTCGGCGCCATGGAGTCGGCGCGCCGGCTGCAGCGGGAGCCCGGACGGCAGCTGCTCTTCTCCGCCATCAACACCTCCGCCGAGGCCATGCAGGCGCGCGTCCGCGGCGAGCTCAGCGCGCTGGCCGGCGGCCATTTCCTGTGCGGCGCCTGGGCGCTCGTGATGATCCACGACCACCACCGCGGCCGCGACTTCAAGGACCTGGGGCTGATGCAGCAGCAGGGCATGTTCATGCTCTTCAGCGAGCAGGACGCGTCGCGCTACCTCGCCCGCCACGGCAAGGGTCTGGCCGAGCTGGACTTCCGTCGCTACAGCCGCCTGCTCAACCCGGGGCAGGCGCGCTACCACTTCGATGCGCAGGTCCTGATGCGCAGCTCCTGACGCGCTGAGGGCCGCGGCGGCGCCCCGCGGCCTGACCCGTATACTGCGCGGCCATCGAATTCCCATGAGATGCCGTGTCGATCCAACGTGCCGCAGGGCTGCAGGCCCTGTGCTGGCTGCTGATGGCGCCAGGCGCGGCGCGGGCGCAGGAGGCGCCCCCGCAGCCGAACCTCCCGAAGGTTGAAGTCAACGGCCGTGCCGAGGAGGCCGGCGAGCGCCGCGATTTCCTCGCCGGCAAGCGCGTCATCGGCCGCAAAGCCATCGAGGCCGGCGGCCAGACGCAGGTGCAGGACGTGCTGAAGCAGGAGCCGGGCGTGACGGTGTCCGGCACGGGCCGCGTGGGCCTGCTCGGGATGCCGGGCTACACCCAGATCCTGCTCAACGGCGCCCCGCCCCCCGCGGGTCGATCGCCGCTGGAGATGGACCTCGTCCACGTCGAGCGCATCGAGATCGTCAAGGGCAGCCTGGCCGAGTTCGGCCCGTATGGCGTGGCGGGCACGATCAATGTGGTGACGCGATCCGGCCTGAGCAGCGGCCAGGAAAGCTGGCGCGTGGGTGCCGGCGGCAGCCGCGCCGGCATGGACACGAGCGTGGCGGCCAGCCAGACGCTCAGCCCGCACGGCGCGGCCTGGCGGCTCGCCAACCGCGTCTCCCTCGGCAGGCGCCAGACGGACCTGCGGCAGGCGGAGGCGCTGTCCCGCGAAGCACCGGGCAGTTCACAGGCCCTGCAGCAGACGCAGGAACACGGCATGGACAGCAGCAGCTCGCTCAGCGCCGCCAGCACCTGGACCTGGCCGCGCGGCGAGCAGGAGCGCTGGGAGGCCGAGCCCTCGATCCTCCTCATGCAGACCGGGCTGGCGCGTCAGCGCCGCACCGATGCCACACCTGATGGCCTCCACACCAGCAGCCTGCCTACCAGCCAGACGGACGCCTCCGGCCGCCTGCAACTGCTGGAGATGCCCGTCAAGTGGCACCGCGGCCTGCCCTCCGGCCAGGAGTTGGACCTGGAGGTCGCGCCAGGGCGGATGCTCATCGATCGCCGCAGCCACCGAACGGCGCTGTGGGGTGCGGACACACCGACGCTGCGGACCGGCACCGAGCAGACGCGGCGCCATCAGCTGCGCCTCAAGCTGGACTGGAGCGGCAGCTGGACGGATGCGCACGAGCTCAAGGCCGGCACGACGTGGTTCCAGGCGCGGGAACACCAGCAGCTGGATCAGCAGCAGGACGGCCAGACGGACCCCACGCTGGCGCTGTTCGGCCCTGAGCGTGAGACTCGCCATCAGAGCCTGAGCGCCTTTGTGCAGGACGAGTGGACGCTGAGCCCGCGCTGGGCCCTGAACCTGGGGCTGAGCCATGAGCGGCGCCGCTGGGAGCAGATCGACGGCCTGCTGTCATCCGACAGCCGCAGCGCGATCAGCTCGCCGTCGGCCCATCTGGCCTGGAAGCTCGATGCCCAGGGGGCGCAGCGCCTGCGCCTGTCCCTCGCACGCAGCTTCAACGCGCCCGAGTCCCACCAGCTGGCCGCGCGACCGCAGCTGAACCCGCTGGCGCCCTGCCCCGTCCAGCTCCCCTGCGGCCCCAACACGCCGGACACGGCGGACAGCGTCGGCAATCCCGCGCTGCGCCCCGAAGTGGCCGACGGCGTGAACCTCGCCTTCGAGACCACGCAGGGCGATCCGCGCTGGACGCTCGAGGCCTTCGGCCGGCGCCTGCACGAGGTGATCGGCCAGGCGCTGCTGCGCCTCGACACGGCCTGGGCGCCCGAGGGGCGCTACGTGCTGCGGCCGGTGAACCTCGGCGAGGCCTGGACTTACGGGCTCAGCGCGGAGGCGCGCGGCAAGCTCGCGGCGTGGACGCCCGCGGTGCAGGCCCTCGAATGGCGCGGCGGGCTGAACCTGGCGCGCTCGCGCCTGAAGACGCTCAGCGGCCCGGACAACCACCTGGCCGAGCAGGCGCCCTGGGGCTTCAAGCTCGGGCTCAAGCAGAAGCTCCGTGCGCATCCGCTGGAGTGGAGCGTGGATGCCAGCTGGACGCCGGGCCTGTGGACGCAGACGGGCGAGAACCGCCGGCTCTTCGTCTCTCGCCGGGAGGACCTGAGCGCCACGCTGAGCTGGACCTTCAGCCCGACGCTGCGCCTGCGGCTGCAGGCCAGCAATCTGCGGCAGCGGGACGCCCGGTCCGAAGCATGGCTGCAGGAAGACGGCCTGGCGCCGCTGCGCCAGCAGGTGCAGCGCCCGAGCTTCGCGCGCGTGGGCGTGCAGCTGGAGTTGAAGCCGTGAGCGCGGCCGGGGCCGCCGTCCTGCCTCGGCACCGCAAGCTACTGACGGCACTGCTGGGCCTCGTCGCCATCGGCCTCGCCGTGCCCGTCGGGCAGGTCGCCGCGCGCCTCGCGAGGCGCAGCCTGTCCGCCGTCGTGCCCGGCGACCACGCCCCGCTGCTGTCGCACCGGGCCGCAGCCGTCTCGCTCTACGGCACCCGCCACTGCCCGCCCTGCGCCGCGGCGCGCCAGCATCTGCAGGCGGCCGGCATCGCCTTCAACGACCTGGACCTCGCGACGGACGCGCGGGCCCTCGACGAGTACCGCCGCCTGGCCGCTGGCGCGGTGCCGCTGCTCGTCACGCGGCACGGCCATCTCGTCGGCTTCCGGCCGGCCGACATCGACCGGCTGATCGCACCACTTCCCCGCGGGCCCGCACGCTGACGCGGCGCCCCTTCCCTTCCTCCTGGCCCCTGCCCCTCCACATGCCCATGAACGTTCCGCGCCCCTCGCCCCGCAACGCCGTCCTGCTGGCCGCCTGCCTGGCCTTTGCCCTCAGCGCCAGCGCCGAGTGGGACGCCCAGGCCTGCTTTGAACGCTGCGTCGAGACCCTGACGCGCCGCGCCAAGGAAGACAGCAAGGACGGCAAGCCGCTGACCGAAAAGGAAGAGGAGAAGATCCGGCTCAAGTGCAAGGACGTCTGCAAGTCCTGAGTCCCGCCAGGGCGCCCGGCTTGCCCGGGTGGCGTCAATACCGGCCCGTCGCCCCCGCCACGCGCAGGTAGACATACGCCGCCCAGGCCACCAGCCCGCGTCGCAGCACGGCCTGCAGGCCGGTGCCCACGGCCTGCTCGTCGGCGATGCGCACCGAGCCCGCCAGCGCCGCCTCGAAGGCCGCGGCCACCTCGCCGGCCACGGTCTCGTCCTCGACGACAACGTTGGACTCGAGGTTCAGCAGCAGCGAGAGCGGGTCGATGTTGGAGCTGCCCACCGTCGCCCATCGGCCGTCCACCACCGCGACCTTGGCATGCAGAAAGGCCTGGGTGTACTCATGGATCTCGATGCCGCGGCTCAGCAGCTCGGCATACAGCGCATGGGCGGCCATGGCGGCGATGCGGTAGTCCACCTTGCCCTGCAGCAGCAGGCGCACGCGCACACCGCGCTTCGCGGCGCCCAGCAGCGCGCGGCGGAAGGCGCGGCCCGGGTAGAAGTAGGGCGTGACGAGATCCACCGCCTGCTCCGCGCCGCGGATGGCCTCGATGTAGGCGCGCTCGATGGTGCGGCGCTGGCGGAGGTTGTCCCGCAGCACGAAGGCCGCGGCCACGGGCGGCAACGCCTGCTCGACGACCGCCGGCTCGCGCCCGGGCATGCGCAGGCGGCCGAAGAGCCGGCGCACGCGCTGCAGCGGCTCGGGGCTGCGCACCAGGGCCAGCAGCTCCTCGCCGAAGTCGCGGCCCAGCCAGGCCCGCGTCCACACCGCACGGGCGGCCTGGTGCACCGGCTCGACCACCGGGCCGCGCAGGCCGAAGGCGAAGTCCAGGCGCGGCTCGTCCAGCACGCCGTGGTTCAGGTCCATGCGGTCGCCGATGATGTTGATGCCGCCCACGAAGGCCTGCTCGCCGTCGACGACGCACAGCTTCTGGTGCAGCCGCCGCAACTGCCCGGGCTGCAGCCAGCGCCACCAGCGGTCCATGGGCCGGAAGATGGCCAGCGCCACGCCGCTGCCGTCGAGCCGCTCCCTCAGCCAGCCGAGGCTCGCCTTGGAGCCGAAGCCGTCCACCACCACGCGCACGCGCACGCCGCGCGCCGCGGCCCCGCGCAACGCGGCCACCAGCGAGGCGCCGGCCTCGTCGTGATGAAAGATGTAGGTCGCCAGCCAGACCTCATGCCGGGACGCCGCGATGGCGGCCTCCTGCGCGGGGAAGAGCGCGTCCCCGCCCTGCAGCAGGCGCACCTCGTTGCCGCCGCTGAACTGCGGCCGCGGCACCGCGTGCCAGGTGAGCTGGTGGCCGAAGTCCCCCGGGGCCGGCATGGCTCAGGCCAGGGCCAGCTCGGCCAGCAGGGGCAGGTGGTCCGACATGCGGGCCCAGCTGCTGCCCCGCGGCACCTTCAGGCGGGTGCAGGTGAGGCCGCGGGTGTAGACGCGGTCCAGCGCGAACACGGGCACGCGCGAGGGGAAGGTGGCCGGGCGCGGCCGCCCGGTCGGGTCCTCCGCGCGCTGCAGGCCGCACTCGCGCATGGCGGGGTCGAGGCGCTCGCCCCAGTCATTGAAGTCCCCCGCCACGATGAGCCGCGCCCCGGCCGGCACGTGGGCATCGATGAACTCGGCGAGCCGCTGCACCTGGCGCACACGGCTGCTGTGCATCAGGCCCAGGTGCGCGACCACGGCGTGCAGCTCCTGCCCCTGCCAGCGCACCGGCACATGCAGCAGGCCGCGCTGCTCGAAGCGGTGATCGGAGACGTCATGGTGGCCGACGTCCCCCAGCGGAAAACGGGACAGCAGCGCGTTGCCGTGCTCGCCGTGGCGCGTCACGGCATTGGTGCGGTAGGCCACCTGGTAGCCCGTCGGGGCGAGGAACTCCGCCTGCCCCTCGTCCGGCCAGCCGAAGAAGGTGTGGTCGAACTGCCGCGCCTCGCGGTGGTGGAAGTGCCGGACCTCCTGCAGGAAGACGAGGTCGGCCTCCAGGGCCTCGACGCCCAGACCGAGGTTGTGGATCTCCAGGCGCTTGGCCGGCCCGACGCCGCGAACGCCCTTGTGGATGTTGTACGTCGCGACCTTCAGCCGGGCCGGGCCGGCGCCGCCCGCGGGTGAGCCGGGCGGGGCCTCGAAGCTGGAATGGCGAAAGCCTCCGGGGCGCATCAGCGGGTCTCCTCGTCAAGCCGGTCTCGCGCGCCGGCGTCCTGGAAGCGAGCCAGGTGCAGGATGGCCTCGGCATTGGAGGGCGAGAAGCACAGGTCCGCCGCCTCGCGCCAGGGCAGCCAGCGGTACTGCAGGTGCTCGCGCGGTGCCAGGCGCACCGCCGTGCCGGCCGGCACCGTGAGGCCGAAGACGTGCTCGGTATTGCGCGTCACGCCCGGCGCATAGCGGTGGCGCCAGACGGGGTAGATCTCGTAGACATTGGCCAGCGCCCAGTCCCGCAGGGCGGCCTGGGGCACAGCGGGGGAGCCCACCTCGATGCCCGTCTCCTCCTGCACCTCGCGCCGGGCGGTGGCATCCAGGGCCTCGTCCGGGCTGTCCTTGGAGCCGGTCACGCACTGCCAGAAGCCGGGGCGGTCGGCGCGTTCCAGCATCAGCACCTGCAGGTCCGGCGTGTGGATCACCACCAGCACGGATTCCGGGATCTTGAAGGGTCGGGGCCCGGCCTCGGTCGCCAAGGCGGGGGCCGGCGCGGCAGGCGACGCTGCGGGGGAAACGGCGGGACTGGCAGACATGCCCGAAAGCATAGCCCAGCCCCGGCGGCGCTGTCCCGCACGGGGCGGCACAACAGCCGTTCAGATGTGGATTTGCCGCCCGCCCGCGAAGGACCAGTTCTCCCACTGGGTTTCCTTGATCACGAGCATCAGCTGCTCCGGATCCAGGCCCAGCGCCTCCCAGCGCTGCACCAGATCGGCAAGCAGCTGGCGCTTGACCTTGACGCTGCGCCCCACGGACCACAGCAGCTCGACCAGCACGAAGTCCTCGCCGCGCGGGCGCGCGGTGTCGGGGTAGTGGGCGTCGAAGAGGAAGTCGTCGGGGCCGAGCTCCAGCACGCGCTGGAAGCGGTCGGCCTCCGGCACGCCGACGGCCACCAGCGCCGCGTGCACGGCATCGAGGACCTGGCGCTTGAACGCGGGCGTCTTGGGCGAACGGACGGTGATCGTCACGAGAGGCATGGCGCGGCTCCTGCGGCCGACCCGAGCGGGCGGCCCACCGGCGCATTGTGCGGCGCACCGCCCGGACCTGCTGCGTGCCGGGCGAATCCCCGGCCCGGGGTCAGGTCTTGCCGTGCTTGGTGGCGACGGGCGGCGGGAGGTCCTTGGCAACCAGCTCGCGCACCTGTACGACGAGCTTGTTGTGGGCATCCAGGAAGGCTGCGGCGATCACCTTGCCCTCGTTGCTGTTGGCCCAGCCAGCACCACCGGCACCGCCCAGCTTGCCGACCACCAGGCCGCCCATGCCGAGGTCCGTCACGCGGACGGAGCCGGTCGCGGCGGCGAGCTGCTCGGTGGTCTCGTTGTCGGTCAGCAGCAGGGCGACCTGCGCTTCCTTGAGCTTGACCTGCTCGGCGGCCGCCACGAACTTGTTCAGCACGGGGATCTGCGCCATGATCCCGCCGACCTCACGGCCGGCGTTCTGCTCGCTGAAGGTCAGGCTGGGCGTCAGGCTGTACTGGGCCTCGTAGCCCTTGCCCTTGTGCACCGTGCTGCCTTCCTTGCGCAGGATGCCGGCGTCCTTGAGCTCCTGCTCCTTGATCGTCGCCTTGAGACCCGCCGAGCGGTCCACCACGCGGAAGCAGCCGCTCTGCTGCGCCAGCAGGCGGATCAGCGGCACCGGCGAGCTCGGCAGGCCGTAGCTGCCGGAGACGGTGTAGCCATTGGGGTTCTCGACCAGCGCCAGCGTGGCCACCGGGGCGTCGCACTTCACCAGCTCCTTGCTGGCCTGATGCGCGCCCGCGGCGCCGGCCGAGCCGGTGATCTCGGAGCTGCCCTCCCCCAGCTTGGCGCCTTGCTTGCCGCAGGCGGCCAGCAGCAGCACGAGGGCCAGCGTGGGCAGGTGTCGAGTGGTCATGTGGAGCTCCCCGGGTCGAATGTCTTGTGGATCAGGGCCCGGATTTTCCGGTAGCCGAACAGCGGAAATCTTTACCAAATGTATGTTTACACCCCGGGGATCGGGGGAACGCACCGCCGCTGCGCCCCCTGGGCGCCCGGCTTCAGCGTTCGGGCGGCCCGCCGGCGTCCGTCGGGTAGCGCAGGGCGAAGCACTCACACGCCACCGGCATGTCCTCGGTGAACACCCGGCCCGCCGCTTCGGCCTCGCGGGTGAAGTAGGCGCGATGCGCGTCGCGCCAGTACGCCAGCGAGCCGTCGCCCTCGCCCTCCACGGCCGCGAACGCTGCCGTCACGTCCCTGAAGGGCATCACCTCGACGGTCAGCGTCTCGATCACGCCCACGGGCTGGCCCGCGCCATCCAGCATCACGCTGAGGTCGGCCGGCCTGGGCAGCGGCTTGCCCTCGGCCTCGAAGGACCACACCGAGGCGGCGGTGGCGCGCTTGATGCCCCGCAGCACCAACGCCGAGAGTTCGTCGGCCAGCGCCGGGCTGTCGCCGAAGATGAAGGCCTCGAAGAAGCGGGTGTCGTCGACGCCACCGACGGCGCTGGCGAATGCCTGCCAATACTCACGCAAGTGGGCGGGGACGGGCATGGCGAGCTCCTCAACGATTCGGCGTGCCCGAAGGGGTCAGGTCTTGCCCCGCCCCGGCTGGACCAGCGGCACGAGCGGCAAGACGTCGACATCCGGCAAGTCGGCCAGCACCTGCGCATAGCTGTTGCATCGCGCCAGGACCTCGGTGACGACCGGCAGGGGCTCCGCCCAGATCTCCGGAAGATCCCGCTCCTGCGGCCCGCTGGGGGCGTAGGCCAGCACCTCCTCGGGCGGGCAGAAGCGCGAGGCGATGCCGGGTTTGTCACCCCGCGGGTCGACGCGGTACCAGCCGACCTCGGGCAGGTACACCGCATTCAAGCCGTGGAGGCAGAAGCGGGTGCCGCTGTCATCGGCGGACAGGCGCTGGTAGCAGAGCCCGGCCGGGATGCCGTTGGCCCGCAGCAGCGCCGCCAGCAGGTGGCTCTTGGCATAGCAGAAGCCGGTCCGGTGGTGCAGCACGTCCGAGGCCTTGCAGGTCACCGGGTTCAGCTGGAAGTCCGCGCTGTGCCGGATCTCGTCCCGCACGAATTCGAAGCAGCGCTCGGCCACCTGCCGCGGCGAGACCGCCCCGGCGGCCAGGCGACGCGCCGCTGCCAGCACGTCCGGGTGCTGGCTGTCGATGAAGGGGCTGGCCGTCAGGAAGCGGTGCATCAGTCGGGACTCCTCAGGGATGGGCACTGGGCGTCGCGCCTATTGGCCTTGCACCTGCACCTGCACCTGCAGGGCCAGCAAGGTGCAGCCGGCACCGGGCACCGCCGAGGCCTGGACCTCGACGCGGCCCCGGTGCTGCGATCGGGCCGCCGCCCAGCTGCCGTGGAAGCGGTAGTCGGACGCCAGCCCCGGTGCCGCGACCCGCAGCTGCCGGGACTGCCCCTGCGACGGATGCGCGAGCGGCGTGACCTCGTCCAGCCGGCCGAGCTCATCGGCCAGACGCGCCAGCCCGCGGCTCACCGTGGCGTCCGTGCCCTGGAACCACGCGGCCAGCTCGGCCGTCTGGCCCCGCGCAAGCAGCTGGGCAGCCTGGGTCGCGCAGGACTCGTCGGCAAATGAGGGCGTCGCGATCGCCAGCAGGGTGAGAAGGGCGGGAATGTATCGGTGCATGGCGCCTGGGTCTGAGGTCTGGGGTCTGGGGGGTGAACAGCGAACGGAGCCCTGGGGTCAGGTCTTGCCTGCCGGGCATCGGGGGCAGGTCCGCCCCGGCAAGTATCCCTGCCTTGCCTCGATCGTGAGGCTGATCGCCCCGGCCGTGGCGCGGCGTTCAGCGCCGCTGTGCGAGCACCGGCCTTTCCCGGTCTCGCCGCAGGGCTCCGGGCAAGAAAAAGGGCAGCCGAAGCTGCCCTCTCGTCGAGTCACGGATGCGCAGGGCATCCGCGTCCTCCTCAAGCGCCGGTCGCGGCGGCGGCGTTGCGCAGGCGGATGTGCAGCTCGCGCAGCTGCTTCTCGTCCACATTGCTCGGAGCGCCGGTCAGCAGGCACTGGGCGCGCTGGGTCTTGGGGAAGGCGATCACGTCGCGGATGGACTCGGCCTTGGTCATCAGCGTCACCAGACGGTCCAGGCCGAAGGCCAGGCCGCCGTGCGGGGGCGCGCCGTACTGCAGCGCGTCCAGCAGGAAGCCGAACTTGATGCGCTGGTCTTCCGGGCTGATGTTCAGGGCCTCGAAGACCTTGGCCTGCACTTCGGCGCGGTGGATACGCACCGAACCGCCGCCCAGCTCCCAGCCGTTCAGCACCATGTCATAGGCCTTGGCGATGCACTTGCCCGGGTCCGTGGCCATGTAGTCCTCGTGACCATCCTTGGGGGCGGTGAACGGGTGGTGCACGGCGTTCCAGCGGTTCTCGTCCTCGTCGTGCTCGAACATCGGGAAGTCCACGACCCACAGCGGCGCCCAGCGGTCCTCGAACAGGCCCTTGGCCTTGGCGAACTCGCTGTGGCCGACCTTCAGGCGCAGCGCGCCGATGGCGTCGTTGACGATCTTGGCCTTGTCGGCGCCGAAGAAGAGGATGTCGCCGTCCTGCGCGCCGGTGCGGGTCAGGATGGCCTGGATGGCCGCGTCGTGCAGGTTCTTGACGATGGGCGACTGCAGGCCGTCACGGCCCTTGGCCACTTCGTTGACCTTGATCCAGGCCAGGCCCTTGGCGCCGTAGATCTTGACGAACTCGGTGTAGCTGTCGATCTCGCCGCGCGAGAGCTCGGCACCACCCGGCACGCGCAGGGCCACCACACGGCCGCCCGGGGTCGTGGCGGGGGTCGAGAAGACCTTGAAGTCCACATCGCCCATGGCGTCGGTCAGCTCGGTGAACTGCAGCTTGACGCGCAGGTCCGGCTTGTCCGAGCCGTACAGGTGCATGGCGTCGGCGTACTTCATCACCGGGTACTCGCCCAGGTCCACGTTCATGGCCTTCTGGAAGACGTGGCGGATCATGCCCTCGAACATCGAGCGGATCTCTTCCTCGGTCAGGAAGGAGGTCTCGATATCGATCTGGGTGAACTCGGGCTGGCGGTCGGCGCGCAGGTCCTCATCACGGAAGCACTTGGTGATCTGGTAGTAGCGGTCGTAGCCGGCCACCATCAGCAGCTGCTTGAACAGCTGGGGCGACTGCGGCAGCGCGAAGAACATGCCGTCGTGCACGCGGCTCGGCACCAGGTAGTCGCGGGCGCCTTCCGGGGTGCTCTTCGTCAGCATCGGGGTCTCGATGTCGATGAAGCCCTGCTCGTCCAGGTACTTGCGGCACTCCATGGCCACGCGGTAGCGCAGCTTCAGGTTGTTCTGCATGTAGGGGCGGCGCAGGTCCAGCACGCGGTGCGTGAGGCGCGTGGTCTCGGAGAGGTTCTCGTCGTCCAGCTGGAACGGGGGCGTGACGCTGGGGTTCAGCACTTCCAGCTCATGGCACAGCACTTCCACCTTGCCGCTGATGAGGCCGGCGTTCTCGGTGCCGGCCGGGCGGGCGCGGACCTTGCCGACGATCTTCAGGCAGAACTCGTTGCGCACGCCTTCGGCCGTCTTGAACATGTCGGGGCGGTCCGGGTCGCAGACGATCTGGACCAGGCCTTCGCGGTCGCGCAGGTCGATGAAGATCACGCCGCCGTGGTCGCGGCGACGGTGGGCCCAGCCCATCAGGGTCACGGTCTGGTCGAGCAACTTTTCGCTGACTTGGCCGGCATAGCAGGTACGCATAGGAGTTCTCCGGGAATTCAGTGGAAGCGGCCGCGGGATGAAAAAGAGGCGGCCGGCTGGTTCATTCGGTCTGGCGCTGGGACGGGCGGGAAGCCCTCAGGATTGAGCACATGCCCGGTGCTCAACCCGGCTGATTTCGTTCGCCGGGACGGGCGTCGCCGCAGGGGCCGGGGCCGCCGGGCTCGGTGCCCGCGGGGGCCACGACGCCCATCGAGATGATGTACTTCAGGGCCTCGTCCACGCTCATGGCCAGCGGGCGGATCTGCTCGCGGGAGACCATCAGGAAGAAGCCCGAGGTCGGGTTCGGCGTGGTGGGCACGTAGAGGCTGACGTGCTCGCCGCACAGCTGGCTCGCCACCTCGCCACCGGGCTGGCCGGTCACGAAGGCGATCGTCCAGGAACCCTCGCGCGGGTACTGCACGAGCACGGCCTCGCGGAAGGCATTGCCGCTGCTCGAGAAGAGCGTGTCCGAGACCTGCTTGACCGAGCTGTAGATGCTCTTGACGATGGGAATGCTGGACAGCAGCTTGTCCCACTGGCGCAGCCACCACTGGCCGAACATGTTCGCCACGAACATGCCGGTGAGGAAGAGGCCCGCGGCCAGGATCAGGACCCCGAGGCCCGGCACCTGGGACAGCGCCGTCAGCAGGTCGTGCGTCGAGACCGGCAGGACGAGCTTCAGGGCCCCGATCAGCGAGTGAAAGACGCCATTGACGACGCCCAGGACCTGGTTCAGGACCCAGAGAGTGATCGCCAAGGGGAGCCAGACCAGGAGGCCGGCGATGATGTACTTTCTCACTGGGTTCCCTGTGATGAGGTGCTGGAGCTGCCGCTCAGTGGCAGGCGCAGGAGCCGCCGCAGGCCGTGCCGCCGCTGCTGCTGCCGGAGCCGCTGTCGCTGCTGCCCCCGGACGCGGGCTCGCTCGCTGCCGCGGCAGGCGCGGTGGCCGCAGCGGGCGCGGTGGACGTGGCGGAACTGCCGCCGCTGCCCCCCTTGAAATCGGTCACGTACCAGCCCGAGCCCTTGAGCTGGAAGCCGGCTGCGGTGATCTGCTTCTGGAAGGCCTCGGCGCCACAGGCCGGGCAGGTGCTCAGCGGTGCGTCAGAGAGCTTTTGCAGCACGTCCTTGGCGTGACCGCATGAACCACAGCGGTAAGCGTAGATCGGCATGATGTTCTAAGCTGTTGATCAAAAAGGCGAAATTATAGGGGCCGGCAGGCGACCCCCACCCTGCTGGCGGGCCACAGGCCCGGCCGCGACGCCCAGATGCGGGCCTTTGCCGCGGATTCAAGGCCCGTTCGGACCTCGAAACCGCCGCCGGGCTCAGGCCTTTGCCTCGTCCGGCAGGCCCTTGACGTGGTGCTTGTGCTCGTGGCGGTTCTTCAGCCACTGCGGGGCCAGCGAGCCGGCGATCATGGCCACGACGCCCGTCAGCAGGCCGGCCAGCTGGCCCGGGAAGAGCTCGCCCAGCAGGCTGACCTGGGGCAGGAAGGCGATCCACACGCCGATGCCGCCCACCAGGGAGAAGATGGCGCCCTGGGTCGTCGCCCGGCTCCAGTACAGGCCGAACACCAGCGGCACGAAGGCGCCGACCAGCGTCACCTGGTAGGCCGAGGACACCAGTTCGTAGATCGAGGTGCCCTTCATCGCGATGGCGTAGGCCAGCACCAGGCCCGCGAAGATGATGATGGTCAGGCGCATGGACAGCAGCTGCTGCTTGTCCCCCATGTGCGGGCGCAGGTTCTTGAGGATGTTCTCGACGAAGCTGGTCGAGGGCGCCAGCAGCGTGGCCGAGGACGTGCTCTTGATGGCCGACAGCAGCGCGCCGAAGAACAGGATCTGCATCACCAGCGGCATGCGCTCCAGCACGAACATGGGCAGCAGCTTCTGGTAGTCGTCGCGGGCGATGTCCAGGGCCTGCTGGCCCATCACCACCACGGCGCTGGCCACGATGAACATGGGCACGGCGGCGAAGAGGATGTAGCTGAAGCCGCCGATCATGGCGCCGTTGCGGGCGGTCTTCTCGTCCTTGGCGGACATCACGCGCTGGAACACGTCCTGCTGCGGAATGGAGCCCAGCATCATGGTCACGGCCGCGCCGATGAACATGGCCACGTCGATGAACTTGGGCTCGGGCATGAACTTGAACAGGTCCTTGCTGCGCGCCAGGTCCAGCACCTTGTCGGCACCGCCGGCGAGGTCCGCCGAGAACACGGCGATGACCGAGAGGCCCACCACCAGCACGATCATCTGGATGAAGTCCGTCCAGGCCACGGCCAGGAAGCCGCCGATCACGACGTAGATCAGCACGGCCAGCGTGCCGACGATCATGCCGGCGGTCTCGCTCATGGCGCCGTTGGTCAGCACCGAGAACACGAGGCCGAGGGCCGTGATCTGCGCGGCCACCCAGCCCAGGTAGCTCAGGATGATGGCCGTCGAGCAGAACACCTCCACGCCCTTGCCGTAGCGCTGGCGGTAGAAGTCGCCGATGGTCAGCAGGTTCTGGCGGTACAGCTTGGTCGCGAAGAAGGCGCCCACGAGGATCAGGCAGGTGCCGGCGCCGAAGGGGTCTTCCACGATGGCGTTCAGGCCGCCCTGCACGAACTTGGCGGGGATGCCCATCACGGTCTCGGCCCCGAACCAGGTGGCGAAGGTGGTCGTGATGACCATGATCAGCGGCAGGCTGCGCCCGGCAATGGCGAAGTCGCTCGTGTTCTTGATGCGGGTGCCCGCCCAGACGCCCAGGGCCAGGGTGCCCAGCAGGTAGAGCACGACGAAGACGATCAGCGTGATGTTCATGTCAGAGGCCCGCGGCGAGGCGGGCGTGGCAAAAAGGGGCCAGGAGGATGCGCGCGATCCGGCCGGTTCGGCGCTCAAAAGCGCGCATTATCCGCGAGGCAGGGGCGAAATCCGGCCTCAACGCCCCCTCAGTGCATCAGGGAAGTCCAGAAGCGCAGCAGCCAGGGCGTGGCCAGCAGGCCCAGCACGAAGCCGCCCAGGGCCAGCAGGAAGCCCATCAGCAGGCGGTTGGTGCGCCGCTGCTCCACCAGCATCGCGCGCAGGAGGGCCGTCTCGTCGGTGGACTGGCCTTGGCGCTTGAGGGCGTCGTGCAGCAGGCGGGGGAATTCCGGGAAGAACTGCGCGTAGCGCGGCGCCTCCTTCTTGATGCCGTTGAGCAGCGCGCGCCAGCCCACCTGCTCGTTCATCCAGCGCTCGAGGAAGGGCTTGGCGGTCGCCCAGAGGTCCAGCTCGGGGTCGAGCTGGCGGCCGAGGCCCTCGATGTTCAGCAGCGTCTTCTGCAGCAGCACCAGCTGCGGCTGGATCTCGACGTTGAAGCGGCGGGACGTCTGGAACAGGCGCATCAGCACCTGGCCCAGCGAGATGTCCTTGAGCGGCCGGTCGAAGTGCGGCTCGCAGACCGCCCGCACGGCGCCTTCGAGCTCGTCCACCCGCGTGGAAGCCGGCACCCAGCCGGACTCGATGTGCAGCTCGGCCACGCGCTTGTAGTCGCGGCGGAAGAAGGCGATGAAGTTCTGCGCCAGGTATTCCTTGTCGACCTCGGTGAGCGTGCCGATGATGCCGAAGTCCAGCGCGATGTAGCGGCCGAAGGTGGCCGGATCCAGGCTCACCTGGATGTTGCCCGGGTGCATGTCCGCGTGGAAGAAGCCGTCGCGGAAGACCTGGGTGAAGAAGATGGTGACGCCGTCGCGGGCCAGCTTGGGGATGTCCACGCCCGCGTCGCGCAGGCGCTGGATCTGCGAGATGGGCACGCCGTGCATGCGCTGCATCACGATGACCTGCTGGGTGCAGAGCTCCCAGATCATCTCCGGCACCAGCACGAGGCCGAGGCCGTCCATGTTGCGGCGCAGCTGCGTGGCGTTGGCGGCCTCGCGCACAAGGTCGAGCTCATCGTGCAGGTAGTTGTTGAACTCCGCCACCACCTCGCGCGGCTTCAGACGCCGGCCGTCAGCCGAGAAGCGCTCCACCCAGCCGGCGAGCGTGCGCAGCAGGGCGAGGTCGTCCTCGATGACGTCCAGCATGCCCGGGCGCAGCACCTTGACGGCAACCTCGCGGCCGTCCTTCAGCGTGGCGAAGTGCACCTGGGCGATGGACGCACTGGCCACGGGCTCGGCCTCGAAGGTCGCGAAGAGCTCCTCGATGGGCTTGCCGAAGGCCTTCTCCACCAGCGCCCGCGACTGCGCCGCCGGGAAGGGCGGCACGCGGTCCTGCAGCTTGGCCAGCTCCTCGACCATGTCGTCGGGCACCAGGTCCCGGCGGGTGGACAGCACCTGGCCGAACTTGACGAAGATCGGCCCCAGATGCTCCAGCGCCAGGCGCAGGCGCACGCCGCGCGGCAATTCCCAGGCCCGACCCACGGACACGAGGCGGTGCAGCAAGCCCAGCAGCCGGTGGCGGCGGAAGCCGGACAGCGCCAGCTCGTCCAGGCCGTACTTGAAGATGGTCCAGCTGATGACCAGCAGGCGGGCGAAGTAGCGCATCGGGGAGACGTTCCTGGATCAGCCGCCGCGGGACTTCATGAAGCCGGCCGCACCGCGCGCGAAGGCGCCGCAGGCCTGGGCCGCGGCCTGGCTCCAGCGGGCCAGCTGGCGCGCCGGCATGGGGCCGACGAGCTTGGCGAGGTCGTCCTCGATGTCCCAGCGCAGGTTGTCCATCAGCCAGCTGATGTCGCCGGCGAGGGCGGCATCGCCCTGGACCTGCACGCCCGGCTTGGCACCGCTGAGGGCGCCCAGCGCGAGGGCCGCGGGGTTGCTGGCGTCGACCTCGAGGCGCAGCGCCTCCTGCGGCGCGCCGTCCAGGCGCTCGAACAGGCCGGCGGGCGTGATGGCCAGCAGCATGTCCGGCGCGGCCGGCAGCAGCGCCGGCCAGCCGGCCAGGTGCACGCGCAGCACGCGACCCGCATGGGGACGCAGGCGGTCCGTCGCCACGCTTTCGCGGGAGAGGACGTGGTTGAGCAGGAGGGCGATGCGGTCCTGCACCGCCGGCGCGAGGAGCGTCGACCAGTCTTGAATCATGCGCGGATTGTAGGCAGGCCGGCCAGGCCCGGGCTGAGGCGGGGCTGAGTTCGCAGCGAGGCAGGGCGGCGTGCCGCCCGAAGCCCTGTCAGGGGCAAGACCCGACCCCGCCCCTGGGGGGCGCCACGCGCCGTGTCCATCGGGACTTGAGAGAGAATCAGCCGCCGACCGGTCCCGCACGCCTTGTGCGCGGCCCGCCCGGCGCCGGAGCCCCTGCCAGATGTTCGAGGACCGCAGCTACAAGAGAACCTTCTACAGCGCCCCCCAGCCGGTTCCGGCCCTGGTCGCGGCGTTCCTGGAGCCCAGCCTCAACGTCGCCTGCTTCCTGGCCGTCAGCGCCTGGTTCGACGAGCCCCTGATCCGTGCGGGCTATGTCCTGTGCCTGCTGGTCTTCACGCTGACCTTCCCGGGCCGCGACCGCTTCAGCACGCACCCCGTCAGCGCCATCACCGACATCGTCAGCCACTGGCTCGTCCTGCTGGGCATCTTGTGGGCGTTTGCCTACGCCACCAGCAGCCTGGGCTACTTCGATACCCGGGTGCTGGCATGGTGGGCCGGCCTCACGCCGCTGCTGCAATGGGCCAGCGTGGGCATCGGGCACCGCCTGCTGCGCTGGCGGGCCCGCCAGCCACGCGCGCGCAGCAGCGCCGTCATCGTGGGGGCAGGGCCGCTCGGGGCGAAGGTCGCACAGGCGCTGCAGGCCGACAGCACGCAGGGCCGCGAGCTGCTGGGCTTCTTCGACGACCGCCGGGGCGACCGGGTGCACGCCGAGGCGCGGGATCACCACCTGGGCGCACTGGACGGCCTGGCGCATTTCATCCGCAGCCACAACGTGCGCGAGGTCTACATCACCCTGCCATTGGGCTCGCAACCCCGCATCGTGGCGCTGCTGGAGCAGCTGCAGGGCACCACGGCCTCGCTGTTCTTCGTGCCCGACGTCTTCGGCATCAGCATCATCCAGGGCCGGCTGCAGGACCTCAACGGCATGGCGGTCGTGGGCATCTGCGACACCCCGTTCACCGGCAGCAACGCGCTGGTCAAGCGCCTGAGCGACCTCGTCCTGGCCAGCCTGATCCTGCTGCTGGTGGCCCCGCTGATGCTGCTGATCGCCGTCGGGGTGAAGCTCAGTTCCCCGGGGCCGGTGATCTACAAGCAGCGGCGCAATGGGCTGGACGGCGAGGAGATCAAGGTCTACAAGTTCCGCTCGATGCGCGTCATGGACGACACCCCGCAGGTGCGCCAGGCCACGCGGGACGACCCCCGCGTCACCCGCTTCGGCGCCTTCCTGCGCCGCACCTCGCTGGACGAGCTGCCGCAGTTCTTCAATGTGCTGCAGGGTCGCATGAGCATCGTCGGGCCGCGCCCGCATGCCGTGGCCCACAACGAGCAGTACCGGGAGCTCATCAAGGCCTACATGGTCCGGCACAAGGTCAAGCCCGGGATCACGGGATGGGCGCAGGTGAACGGGCTTCGCGGGGAGACCGATACTCTGGACAAGATGCGCGCACGGGTCGAATACGATCTGGAGTACCTGCGCAACTGGTCCCTCGGACTGGACCTCCAGATCATCGCGCGCACCGTCCGGCTGGTGGTGCTCGACCGCAATGCCTACTGAAGACATCGCCCGAAGACAACCCCGCTGACGCCGCCCATGCCCCTGTCCTCCGTCCGCCCCACCCGCCCCGCACGCCCGGTCCTGCGCCCCTGGCCCGCCTCCTCGACGGCGGGGGCCGCCCTGCTGCTGGTGTCCTTGCAGGCTGCGGCGGAGACGAACCCCTACTACGTGGGCGTCGGTGCGGGCCTCACGCACGTCTCGAACCTCTACCGGCTCAGCGACGGCAGCCCCCAGAGCAGCGACTGGGTCGGCAGTGCCAGCCTGCGCGCGGGGCTGGACCAGATCTACGGCCGCCAGCGCCTGGTGCTGGACGCCGCCGTGCGCCAGCAGCGCTACCGCCACAGCCGCTCGCTGGACAACAGCGGCTACAGCCTCTCGGGCGGCCTCAGCTGGGAAGCCTTCGAGAAGCTCGGCGGCTCGTTCAACGGCAGCACGAACCGCTCGCTGGCCGCCTTCAACCCCGGCGACCGTCCCAGCGTGTCCGAACGCAATGTGCAGACGACCGACCAGCTCGGCGCCCAGGTCCGCTACGGGCTCGCCGGCGCCTGGCAGCTGGAGGGCGGCGTCGGCTGGCTGCGTGACCGCTACAGCCTCGCCAGCTACCGCCCCTACAACTACCGCCAGCACAGCAGCAACGTGGGCGTGAACTACCGCCCCCGCCCCGGCCTGAAGCTCGGCGTCAGCGGGCGCGTGACCCGCGGCAGCTACTTCGAGCGCGTCGTCGCGGGCGGCATCGGCGAGGACCTGGACCGCAAGGACGTGAACCTCAGCCTCGACTGGGAGCCCGGCGGTGCCAGCAGCTACAACGCCCGCCTCGGCCACGCCCGGACCCGCTACGGCGTCACGGCCGCCAACGACGTCAGCGGCCTCACCGGCTCGGTGCAGTGGAACTGGGAGCCCAGCCCGAAGCTGCGCCTCTCGACCCAGCTCGCGCGCGATGCCGGGCAGGACAGCAGCAGCCTGTTCTCCGGCCTGATCCGCACCGAGAACAACCGCAGCAGCACCTCGCTGCGCGTCGCCGCGACCTACGAGCTCAGCGCCAAGATCGCGCTCAACGCCAGCGTGCTGAGCACCCACCGGGACCTGCGCTACACGAGCAACCTCGGCCAGGCCATCGACGGCAGCGACAGCAACCGCGTGCTCTCGATGGGCGCGAGCTGGATGCCCTGGCGCAACACGCAGCTGGGCTGCCAGCTCTCGCGCGAGCAGCGCAGCAGCACCTCGACCCAGTTCTCCCTTCCCTACAACGCCAATGCCTTCGGCTGCAGTGCGCAGCTGATGCTGCGCTGACGCCGCCCGCACCATGGCCAAGATCCTCCTGACCGGCGCCGCCGGCTACATCGCGTCCCACACCTGGCTGGCCCTGCAGGCGGCCGGGCATGAGGTGGTCGGCGTCGACAACTTCTCGAACAGCTCGCCCCTCGTGCTGGAGCGCCTGCGCGAGCTCGGGGGCCGGACGCCGGTCTTCGAGCAGGTGGACGTGTGCACGCCCGCGCTGGCCGCCGTGTTCGAGCGCCACCGGCCGGACGCCGTCGTGCACTTCGCGGCCTTCAAGGCGGTGGGCGAGTCCGCCAGCCTGCCGCTGGCCTACTACCGCAACAACATCGGCGGCCTCGTCAACGTCTGCGAGACCATGCAGCGCGCCGGCTGCCGGCGAATCGTCTTCAGCTCCAGTGCGACGGTCTACGGCGTGCCCGAGCGCCTCCCGCTGACCGAGGACGCGCCCGTCAGCGCTGTGAATCCCTACGGCGCGACCAAGCTCATGGGCGAGACGATCCTGCGCGACCTCGGCGCCTCGGATCCGCTGTGGCAGACGGCCTGCCTGCGCTACTTCAACCCCGTCGGCGCCCATGAGAGCGGCCGGATCGGCGAGGACCCGCGCGGCATCCCGAACAACCTCATGCCCTATGTGGCGCAGGTGGCCATCGGCCGCCGCGAGCGCCTGCAGGTCTTCGGCGACGACTACGACACCCCCGACGGCACCGGCGTGCGCGACTACATCCATGTCTGCGACCTCGCCGACGGCCACGTGGCCGCGCTGCGCCGCCTGCTCGAGCAGCCGGGCTCGCTGACGGTCAACCTCGGCACCGGCCGTGGCTACAGCGTGCTGGAGCTGGTCAAGGCCTACGAGCAGGCCAGCGGCCGCCCCGTCCCTTACGACATCGTGGCCCGCCGCCCCGGCGATGTGGCCGCCTGCTACGCCGACCCCGCGCAGGCCCAGGCCCTGCTGGGCTGGCGCGCCCGGCACGACCTGCAGCGCATGTGCGAGGACAGCTGGCGCTGGCAGTCGATGAACCCCCAGGGCTTCCAGGCCTGAGCGCTTGCGCCCTGCCGCCCGCATCCACCGAACACACATGAGCACGATCCAGATCCAACCCGTCATCATGGCCGGCGGCAGCGGCACGCGGCTGTGGCCGCTCTCCCGCGCCGGCTTCCCCAAGCAGTTCCTGGTGCTGTCCGGCACGCAGAGCCTGTTCCAGCAGGCGGTCCGGCGCGTGGCCGGCCTCGCCTCGGCGGACATCGCCGCCCTGCCCGCCCTCATCGTGGGCAACGAGGAGCACCGCTTCCTCGTGCTGGACCAGCTCCGTGACGCGAAGATCGAGACCGCCGCCGTGCTGCTGGAGCCCGTGGGCCGCAACACCGCGCCGGCCGTGAGCCTCGCCGCGCTGCAGGCGCTGGCCGCGGGCCAGGACCCCGTGCTCGTGGTGACGCCCGCCGACCAGACCGTGGTCGACGAGGCCGCCTTCACCACGGCACTGCAGCGGGCTGTGCGCCTGGCCGAGGGCGGGGGCATCGTGATCCTCGGCATCACGCCGGACCGCCCCGAGACCGGCTTCGGCTACATCAAGGGCCGCGCCGAGGGCGAGCACTGGCAGGTCGAGCGCTTCGTCGAGAAGCCCGACCTCGCGACCGCCGAGGGCTACCTCGCGGCCGGCGGCTATTTCTGGAACAGCGGCATGTTCGTGATGCGCGCCAGCACCTGGCTGCAGGCCCTGCTGCGCTTCCGCCCGGACATCGACGTCGCCACGCGCGCGGCCTTCGGCGGCGCGCAGCCCGACGGCCTCTTCGTGCGCCCCGACAAGGCCCTCTTCGCCGCCGTGCCGGCCGAATCCGTCGACTACGCCGTGATGGAGCGCTGCCCGGGCAGCGACATCCCGCTGCACATGGTCCCGCTGGACGCCGGCTGGAACGACCTCGGCGCCTGGGATGCCGTCTGGCAGGTCGCGCCCAAGGACGCCGCCGGCAACGCCACCGTGGGCGACGCCCTCCTGGCGGACAGCCACAACACGCTGATCCACGCGAGCAGCCGCCTCGTGAGCGCCGTCGGCCTGGACAACATCGTCATCGTCGAGACGGCCGATGCCGTGCTCGTGGCCGATCGCAGCAGGAGCCAGGACGTCAAGAAGATCGTCAGCCAGCTCAGCGAGCGCCAACGCGCCGAGCAGAACCTGCACCGCAAGGTCTACCGCCCCTGGGGCTGGTACGACAGCATCGACATGGGCGAGCGCTTCCAGGTCAAGCGCATCATGGTCAAGCCCGGCGCGTCCCTGAGCCTGCAGATGCACCACCACCGCGCCGAGCACTGGATCGTGGTTTCCGGCACCGCCGAGATCACCAACGGCGAGCAGGTGCTGCTGCTCTCGGAGAACCAGAGCACCTACATCCCCCTGGGGCAGGTTCACCGCCTGGCCAATCCGGGCAAGGTGCCGCTGGAGATCATCGAAGTGCAGTCCGGCTCCTACCTCGGCGAGGACGATATTGTCCGTTTTGATGACAGTTATGGACGGAAATGAGGGGCCGGTCGTCCGCTAGGATGGGCATCCATCGTGGCAGACAGGCCCTGAGGTTCCTCACATGACAATCCTGGTCACCGGCGGCGCCGGCTTCATCGGCAGCAATTTCATCCTCGACTGGCTCGCCCAGTGCGACGAGCCGGTGGTCAACCTCGATGCCCTCACCTACGCGGGCAACCTCGAGAACCTGGCCTCGCTCCAGGGCGACGCCCGCCACCACTTCGTGCAGGGCGACATCGGCGACCGCGCCCTCGTGGACCGCCTGCTGGCCGAGCACCGCCCGCGCGCCCTGCTGCACTTCGCCGCGGAGAGCCACGTGGACCGCTCCATCAGCGGCCCCGGCGCCTTCATCAAGACCAATATCGAAGGCACCTACACCCTGCTGGAGGCCGCCCGCCAACACTGGCTGGCCCTGCCCGAGGCCGAGCGCGCCGCCTTCCGCTTCCACCATGTCTCGACCGACGAGGTCTACGGCTCGCTCAAGGCCGACGATCCCGCCTTCGCCGAGACGAACCCTTACGAGCCCAACAGCCCCTACTCGGCCTCCAAGGCCGCCAGTGACCACCTCGTGCGCGCCTGGCACCACACCTACGGTCTGCCGGTGCTCACCACCAACTGCTCGAACAACTACGGGCCCTATCACTTCCCCGAGAAGCTGATCCCGCTGATGATCGTCAACGCCCTGGCGGGCAAGCCGCTGCCGGTCTATGGCGACGGCCAGCAGATCCGCGACTGGCTCTATGTGCGCGACCACGCCGCGGCCATCCGCGCCGTGCTGGCCGAGGGCCGCGTGGGCGAGACCTACAACATCGGCGGCTGGAACGAGATGGCCAACATCGACATCGTGAAGACGGTGTGCGCCCTGCTCGACGAGCTGCGCCCCGACGCGGCCGGCCCCTACAGCCGCCTGATCACCTACGTGAAGGACCGCCCCGGCCACGACCGCCGCTACGCCATCGACGCCCGCAAGATCGAGCGCGAGCTCGGCTGGCGGCCGGCCGAGACCTTTGCCAGCGGCATCAGGAAGACGGTGCAGTGGTACCTCGACCATCCCGACTGGGTGCAACGTGTGCAGTCCGGCGCCTACCGCGACTGGCTCCAGCAGCAGTACGGTGCATGAAGCGGGCCCCATGAAGATCCTCCTGCTCGGTGCCTCGGGTCAGCTCGGCTGGGAGCTGCAGCGTGCGCTCACGCCGCTCGGTGAGCTGCTGTCTGCGGGCCGCGCCGAAGGCGCCAACTTCGAGGATCCCGATCGGCTCGAGGCGCTCGCCCGCGCCCTCGCTCCGGACGCCATCGTCAATGCCGCGGCCTACACCGCCGTCGACAAGGCCGAGAGCGAGCCTGCACGCGCACGCCTCGTCAACGCCGAGTCCGTCGCCCGGCTGGCGCGGGTCGCGAAGGACCGCGGGGCGCCGCTGCTGCACTACAGCACCGACTACGTCTTCGATGGCAGCGGCGATCACCCGCGCGACGAGGCCGCCGCGACCGGGCCGCTGAGCGTCTACGGCCAGACCAAGCTCGAGGGTGAGCAGGCGATCCAGGCCAGCGGCTGCCGGCACCTGATCCTGCGCACCTCCTGGGTGTACGCGGCACGGGGCGGCAACTTCGCCAAGACCATGCTGCGCCTGGCCGCCGAGCGCGAGCAGCTGCGCGTGGTGAACGACCAGATCGGCGCGCCCACCGGCGCCGAGCTGCTGGCCGACTGCAGCGCCCATGCGCTGCGCCAATGCCTGCGCGAGCCGGCCGCGGGCGGCCTGTATCACCTCGCTGCCCAGGGCAGCACGAACTGGGCCGACTACGCCCGCTTCGTGATCGACGAGGCCCGCCGCCAGGGTCAGGTCTTGCGCTGCCAGGAGGTCGTGGGCATTGCGAGCCAGGACTACCCGACGCCCGCGCGGCGCCCCTTGAACTCGCGCCTGGACTGCCGGCGCTTCGAGGCCGATTTCGGGCTGCGTCTGCCGACGTGGGAGCCTGGCGTGCGTCGCCTGCTCCTGGAATGGCTCGGCACCTCCTGAGAACTCCGGGCAAATCATCCACCTCATCCCGGGCTGGAGCCAACCGGGCCGTGGCATGCTCGGGGCCTCGGAGGTCTGCATGAAGAAGCGCAAAGGCATCATCCTCGCCGGAGGCTCCGGCACCCGGCTGCATCCGGCCACGCTGGCCATGAGCAAGCAACTGCTGCCGGTCTACGACAAGCCCATGGTCTATTACCCGCTCAGCACGCTGATGCTGGCGGGCATCCGGGACATCCTGCTCATCAGCACGCCCCAGGACCTGCCGCGCTTCGAGGCGCTGCTGGGCGATGGCTCGCGCTGGGGCCTGAACCTGCAGTACTGCGTGCAGCCGAGCCCCGACGGGCTGGCGCAGGCCTTCGTGCTGGGCCGGGACTTCATCGGCGGCGCGCCGTCGGCCCTGGTGCTGGGCGACAACATCTTCTACGGCCACGACTTCCAGAACATCCTGCAGCACGCGGCGGACACGCCCTCGGGGGCGACGGTGTTCGCCTATCACGTCCAGGACCCCGAGCGCTACGGCGTGGTCGAGTTCGGCCGGGACCTGCAGGCCATCTCCATCGAAGAGAAGCCGCAGCAGCCCAAGAGCAACTACGCCGTGACGGGGCTCTACTTCTACGACGAGCAGGTCTGCGACATCGCCGCCGGCATCCGCCCCAGCGCGCGCGGCGAGCTGGAGATCACCGACGTCAATGCCACCTACCTGCGCCAGCAGCAGCTGCAGGTGGAGATCATGGGCCGCGGCTACGCCTGGCTCGACACCGGCACGCACGACAGCCTGCTCGACGCCAGCCAGTTCATCGCCACGCTCGAGAAGCGCCAGGGCCTCAAGGTGGCCTGCCCGGAGGAGGTCGCCTTGCGCAACGGCTGGATTGACGCGGCCCAGATCGAGCGCCTGGCCCAGCCCATGCTGAAGAACGGCTACGGCCAGTACCTGATGAAGCTGCTGCGCGAGAGGGCCGGCCAATGAAGATCACGCCGACCGCCCTGCCCGAGGTTCTGCTGATCGAGCCGCGCGTCTTCGGCGACGCCCGTGGCTTTTTCCTGGAGAGCTGGAACCAGCAGGCCTTCGATGCGGCCGTGGGCCGGGAGGTGCGCTTCGTGCAGGACAACCAGTCACGCTCCGGCCGCGGCGTGCTGCGCGGCCTGCACTACCAGCGCGCACCGCATGCCCAGGGCAAGCTGGTGCGCGTGTCGCAAGGCCGCGTCTTCGACGTGGCGGTGGACCTGCGCCACGACAGCCCCCGCTTCGGCCACTGGGCGGGCACCGAGCTCAGCAGCGAGAACCACCGCCAGCTGTGGATCCCGCCGGGCTTCGCGCACGGCTTCCTCGTGCTCAGCGAGACCGCCGACTTCCTCTACAAGACGACCGACTACTACGCCCCCGCCAGCGAGGCCGGCCTGGCCTGGGACGACCCGGCGGTGGGCATCACCTGGCCGCTCGACGGCCTCACGCCCCTGCTGGCGGACAAGGACCGCCAGGCGCCCAGCCTGGCCACGACGCCCGGCTTCTGAGGCCGCGAGCGACGCCAGAGGCGCCAGAGGCGCGGGGCCGGCGCGGCCATGCCCCTCGTCTGCGGGGAGCACGCCGCCGGAGGGCTGGCCCTGGCAGGCCCCCCGCCTAGAATGCCCGGCAACACCGCATCTGGCCTGTCCCATGTCCAAACCCTGCATCCATCTCGTCGCCGGCGCCCGCCCCAACTTCATGAAGATCGCGCCCATCGTGCGTGCGCTGCAGGCGGACGGCCGGCTGGCCTGGAAGATCGTGCACACCGGCCAGCACTACGACCGGGACATGAACGACGTCTTCTTCGAGGAGCTCGGCATTCCCCAGCCCGACGTGCGCCTGGGCTGCGGCGGCGGCAGCCATGCGGCCCAGACCGGCAAGATCATGCAGGCCTACGAGGACCTCGTGAACGCCGAGAAGCCCGCCGCCTGCCTAGTGGTGGGGGACGTCAACTCCACCCTCGCCTGCTCCGTCGTCGCCAAGAAGGCCTGCGTGCCCGTGGCTCACGTGGAAGCCGGCCTGCGCAGCGGCGACATGACCATGCCCGAGGAGATCAACCGCCTCGTCACGGACGCCATCTCCGACTGGTTCTTCGTCACCGAGCCCAGCGGCTACGAGCACCTCAAGCGCGAAGGCAAGGACATGTCCATCGTCTACGACGTCGGCCATGTGATGGTCGACAACGTGCTCTTCCAGGCCGAGAAGCTCAAGACCATGGACACCTCGGGCCTCGAGACCGACGCCTACAAGAAGGCCCACGCGCGCTACGGCGTCGTGACCCTGCACCGCCCCTCCAACGTGGACAGCGCCGAGGCCCTGGAGCGCATCGCCACCGTGCTGCGCACCGTGTCCGAGGAGCTGCCGCTGATCTTCCCGGTGCACCCGCGCACCCGCGCCAACATCGAGAAGTTCGGCATTGACCTGGGCCGTAACGTCACGCTGATGGGCCCGCAGGCCTATATGTCCTTCCTGCACCTGTGGAAGGACGCCGTGGTCGTGCTGACCGACAGCGGCGGCCTGCAGGAGGAGACCACCGCCCTGGGCGTGCCCTGCATCACCATGCGCGAGAACACCGAGCGCCCGGTCACCGTCGACGAGGGCAGCAATGTGCTGGCCGGCACCGACCCGGCGAAGATCATCCCGCTGGCCCTCGACGCGATCCGCCACGGCGGCAAGCGCGGTCGTCGCCCCGCGCTGTGGGACGGCAAGGCCGCCGAGCGCATCGTGGACATCCTGGCCGGCAAGCTGCTCTGAACGGGTACGCCCCAAAGACACAAGGGCCGCGCAGTGCGCGGCCCTTTTTTCTTGCCGGCCCCGATGACGCGGGGCGCGCGCAGGCTCAGACCTTGAAGTAGTCGCGATACCAGGCCACGAAGTTGGCCACGCCCTGCGGCACCGGCATCGCGGGCTTGAAGCCCGTCCAGGCGGCGAGCTCCTCGACGTCGGCATGCGTGGCCGGCACGTCGCCGTCCTGCAGCGGCAGGAAGTTCTTCTGCGCCTCGCGGCCCACGGCCTGCTCGATGGCCTGGATGAAGTCCATCAGCTTCACCGGGTCGTGGTTGCCGATGTTGAAGACGCGGTAGGGCGCGTCGGAGCGGGCCGGGTCGGCCGTCATCGGGTCATAGCCCTCGTCCACCGTGGCCGGGCGGTCCAGCACGCGCACCACGCCCTCGGCGATGTCGTCGATGTAGGTGAAGTCGCGGATCATCTGCCCGTGGTTGAACACGTCGATGGGCCGGCCTTCCAGGATGGCCTTGGTGAAGAGGAACAGCGCCATGTCCGGGCGGCCCCAGGGGCCGTAGACCGTGAAGAAGCGCAGGCCCGTGGTGGGCAGGCGGTAGAGGTGGCTGTAGGTGTGCGCCATCAGCTCGTTGGCCTTCTTCGTGGCCGCGTAGAGGCTCACCGGGTGATCCACCCCGTGGTGTTCCGAGAAGGGCATGCGCACATTGCCGCCGTACACGCTGGAGCTGGACGCATAGGCCAGGTGCTGCACGCCGTGGTGGCGGCAGCCTTCCAGGATGTTCATGAAGCCGACGATGTTGCTGTCGATGTAGGCATGGGGGTTCTGCAGCGAGTAGCGCACGCCGGCCTGCGCGGCCAGGTGCACGACGCGGTCGAACTTCTGCTCGGCGAACAGCCGCTCCATGCCGGCGCGGTCCTCGACCGACAGCTGCACGAAGCTGAAGCCCGGGCGACCCTGCAGGCGGGCCAGGCGGTCCCGCTTGAGCTGGGGGTCGTAGTAGTCGTTCAGGTTGTCCAGGCCCACGACCTCGTCGCCCCGCCCCAGCAGGATCTGGCTGACATGCATGCCGATGAAGCCGGCGGCCCCGGTGACCAAAACTTTCATTTCCACTCCGATAGCAACGCGCCTTCGCCGGCCCCGCGGCGGGGGGCCTCGCGAAAACGAATGGACCGCATTGTCTGCGAAGGACCGCCCGTTTTTGGCGGCACAATCCACCCACTCGTGGGTGCCCGGGCACCCCGCCGCCCCTCCCCGCCCCCGCATGCCACCGTCCCGCACTCCGCCGCTGCAGGAAACCCAGTTGTTCGGCATCCGGCTCAGCGCCGGCACGCTGCAGGCAGCCGTCGACCGGATCCTGGACCTCGCCCGTCGCGGCCACGGCGGCACGGTCTGCGCGGCCAATGTCGACATGCTCACCCAGGCGCGACGCACGCCGGCGCTTGCCCGGCTGATGCAGGACGCGGACCTGGTCGTCACCGACGGCATGCCCCTCGTGTGGGCGCTGCGCCGCTTCGAGGGCCTGGCGCTCGAGCGGGTGAACGGGCCGCGGCTGACCGTCGAGCTGTGCCGCGAGGCCGCCGAACAGGGCCTGGGCGTCTACCTCTTTGGTGGCACGCCCCGGGAGCTGGACGCCATGGCTGCGGCCCTGCGCGCCCGCTTCCCAACCCTGCGGCTCGTGGGCCAGGAGTCCCCGCCGATGCTGCCGGCGCAGCCCGCCGCCGATGCCGACGTGATCGCGCGCATCAACGCCTCGGGCGCCGCGCTCGTGTTCGTCGGCCTGGGCTGCCCCAAGCAGGAGTTCTGGATGCAGGCGCACCGGCCGCAGCTGCGCGCGGTGTGTCTGGGCGTGGGCTATGCCTTCGCCCTGATCGGCGGCGTGCAGAAGACGGCCCCGCCGTGGATGCAGCGCCACGGGCTGGAATGGCTGTTCCGGCTGATGCAGGAGCCGCGGCGGCTGTGGCGGCGCTATCTGATCGGGAACAGCGTCTTCGTGGCGCTGTGCCTGCGCGCCTGGCTGCGGCCGGGTCGCCGCCGGGCCTCGTGATGCGCCTGCTGCTGCTGCTCCAGGGCCGCTCACCGGCCGACCAGCCGGGCTATCACCAGGCCTTCGCCGACCTCCAGGCCGCCGGCGTGATCGAGGCCTACCACTGCCTCCCCTATCTGCCGGCCGATCCCGCTGATCCCGCCGACCCGGACCACTGGCCCGCGCTCTACCGCCGCGCGCTGGCCCTCATCGCCGACGAGGCCATCGACGTGCTGATGCTGCAGTGGTTCCACGGCCCGCTGGCGGACCCGCGCCCCTTCCTCGCCGAGGCCCGGCGGATCCGGCCGCAGCTGCAGGTGGTGACGAGCGGCGGCGACCCCTACGGACGCTGGCTGCAGCGCCCGCCGGCCAGCCTGTTCCAGGCCGCCTCGCAGTCGGACCTCTGCTTCCTGACCTCCATGGGCTACATGGCCGATGCGCTGATCGCCCAGGGAGCCCGCAACGTCCTGCTGATGCCCAACGGCGCCTGCCAGCTGCGCTTCAGCGCGCCGGTGGCCCCGGTGGCATCGCCGGCGTTCGACGTCGTCTTCATCGGCAGCAACAACGGCGGCCGCAACCCCTTCACGCGCCTGAGCCGCTCCGGCCGGCTGCGGGCCGAGATGGTCCGCCAGCTGACCCGGCGTTACGGCCGGCGCTTCGGCCTCTTCGGCCTCCGCTGGGAAGGCCAGCCGGCGTGGCAGGGGCCGGTGGCCTATGCCGAGCAGCACCGGGCTGCGGCCCGGGGCCGGCTCCAGCTGGGCGGCTTCCCCGGCTCCGTCGCGCCCTACTACACCTCGGACCGCTTCTACATCGCCATGGCCAGTGGCGTGCCGCTGCTGGACTACCGCGTTCCCCGGGTCGACCGCCTCGCCACGCCGGACGTGCACTGGCGCGGCTATGACAGCGTGCCCTCGCTGCTGCGGCAGGTGGACCGCGCGCTGGACGAGCCGCCCGAGGCGCTGCAGGCGGCGGGCCGGCGCGCGCGCGACTACGTGCTCGGCGCCCACACGCATGCCCACCGGACGCGTGAGATGGTGGACATCCTCCAGGCGCTGCTCGAGGCCCGTCGCCTCGGGCGGCCGATGCCGCCTCCGCGGCTGCGCTGCTTCGCCCCGGGCGTCGATCCCGCGGCCG
The DNA here is from genome assembly GCA_041906185.1 of Burkholderiaceae bacterium. Classification (GTDB taxonomy): domain Bacteria; phylum Pseudomonadota; class Gammaproteobacteria; order Burkholderiales; family Burkholderiaceae_C; genus Roseateles_B. The sequence goes on along the minus strand of JAYRJQ010000002.1, from coordinate 118,148 downwards.
AGGCGCCCTTTGCCGTGCGCGGCTGGACGGGCTGAGGCCATGACCGCACCCCCGCTCTACCTCAAGCCCGTCAGCGGCCTGGCCAACCGCCTGCGCACGATCGCCTCGGCGCGCGTCGAGGCCCGCCGGCTCGGCCGCCCGCTGCAGGTGCTCTGGGAGCGCGACGAGGCACTGAACTGCGACTACCAGGACCTGCTGCTGGCGCCCGAGGACTTCCGCGTGCGCGACTACTGCCGCGGCGTGCCCGACCGCCTGCTGCCCGCCGTGCGCGCCCTGTGGCCCACCTCGCGCCGTCAGGCCGCCTCGGCACCTCACGCCTGGCTGCGCCGAGCCCTGGCCCCCGGGCTGCCGGCCCGCCAGCAGTGGATCAGCGAGGACCTGGCCGCGCGCTTCCCGCCCTTCCCCGCCACGATGGACTACCCACAGCACGAGGCCGCCACCCGGCGCGCGATCGCCGACGCGCTGGCGCCCGCGGACCCGGCGTCAGCGATGTTCGTGTCGAGCTGCTGGAAGATCAGCGACGCCGGCGCCGACTACGGTTTCGTCCGCCCGGTGCCTGTCGTGGCCCAGGCGGTGGCCGCCCAGCGCGCGACGCTCGCCGGCTGCATCGGCGTGCACATCCGCCAGGGGGACCATGCCGAGGCCATCGCCCACAGCCCCGTGAGCGCCTTCCTCGAGGCCATGCAGGCGAGGCTGACGCAATCGCCAGGCACGCGCTTCTTCGTGGCCACCGACAGCCTGGCGGCGTGGCAGCAGCTCCGGGCGGCGCTGGGGGACCGCGTCCTGCGCTATGCCCACAGCAACGCGGACCGCCACAGCGTGGCCGGCATCCAGTCCGCCCTGGCCGAGCTGCTGATGCTCTCGCACACGACCGAGATCTGGGGCTCGCACATGAGCTCGTTCTCGTATGTGCCGGGCGAGATCGGCGGCATTCCGGTCCGCACGGTCCGCGCGAGCCGTGTTCAGCCGCGCCCTGAGGCGCCCGCGCGGTCGTAGAAGGCCAGCAGCGCGTCCAGGTGGCGCGGCGGCGACCAGCGGGCGAGGAAGTCTTCGCGTGCCGCATCGCCGCGCTGCCGGGCCTCGTCGGGCGACTGCAGCACGGCTTGCAGCACGGCCTGCCAGGCCGGCGGGTCGTCGGCCGGGAGCACCCAGCCCGTCCGCCCGTGCTGCACCAGCTCCGGCAGCGCCCCCTGCGCGGACACCACCGCGGGCAGGCCCTCGCTGAAGGCCTCGACCACCGTCAGGCCGAAGGGCTCCGCCCAGCGGCTGGGCACCAGCAGCGCCCGCGCGCGGCGCATCTCGCGCCGCACCTCGGCAGGCGCCAGCGGGCCCAGGCAGCGCAAGGCCGGCACGGCCTCGAGCGCAGCTCGCAGCGGGCCGTCACCCACGACCGTGATCGTGCCGGGCGGCATCTGCGCCGCCAGCGTCACGAGCAGGTCCAGCCCCTTCTCCGGCGCGAGCCGGCCCACGTACAGCAGGCCGCAGCGCCGGCCCGGCGGCGGCGGCTCGGTGGCGGCCTCCGCGAAGTTCGGCAGCACCTCGATGCGATCGGCCGGCAAGCCGCCGCGGCGCATCGCCTCGCGCACCGGGCCGGACACCGCGGCAAAGCGCGCCACGCCCCGATGCCAGGTTCCCAGCGCGCGATGCAGCTGCAGCGTCAGCGCGAGCACCCCGCTCTGCGCCGCGCTGCCCCGGTAGCAGCGGTGCCAGGCGGCACGCCAGGGCACGTGGCCCACGCAGTCGTCGCAGGGCACGCCGTCGCGCAGCATCAGGCCGTTGGGGCACACCAGGCGGTAGTTGTGCAGCGTCATGACCACGGGCACGCCGGCCTGCCCTGCCGCGTGGACCACCGAGGGCGACAGCAGCGGCACCGTGTTGTGGACATGCACGACGTCCGGCCGCCCCTGCGCGATGAGTGCGAGGACCGCCGCATGGCTCTCGCGGGACCACAGCGCACCGGCCGCCAACCGCCAGGACGCCTGCCCGCGCACCGCGTCGTTGTGCCGCAGCAGCTGCACCACCTCGTGGCCGCCGGCTCGCAGCAGTGCGGCCTCGCGGTCGACGACGACGTCCTCGCCCCCGCGCTGCTGGTACTGGTTGTGGATCTGCAGGATGCGCATGGTCTCAGGCGCTCCCGCCCGCGGCCCGAGGCGACGACAGGGCCTGCCGCACGGCCCCGACGAGCCCGGCCGCCGCCGCGTCGAAGGTCAGCGGAGCCACGCGCTGCAAGGCGCCCTGCGAGAGAGCCGCCCAGCGGCCCTCATCGCTCAGCAGGCCGGCGGCCGCGGCCGCCCAGGCCTCGACGTCCAGCGGACCGACGCGCCCGCTGAGGCCGTCCACCACCAGCTCCCCGGCGCATCCGGCCTGCGGTGTGGTGAAGACCGGCACGCCGGCCGCAGAGGCCTCGTTGGCGACCAGGCCCCAGGCCTCCCAGGTCGTGGGAAAGAGGAACAGGCGGGCATCGCGGTACAGCGCCGGCAGCTCGGCCTGCGGGCGCCAGCCGAGGAACTCGCTGTGCACCGTGCGGGCGCGCTCGGCCGCGCGCTCGCGCAGCAGCGGCTCCAGCGGCCCCGCGCCCAGCCAGCGCAGGCGCACCGGCCGCCCGAGGCGCTCCGCCGTGCGATGCGCCACCTCCAGCGCGAAGAGCGGCTGCTTGGTCTCGACGAAGCGGGCCGAGAACAGGAAGTCCACCGGCCGGGGCTGCGCGCCCTGCGGCGCGAAGGGCCGGTTGTCCGTGCAGATCGGGGCCTGATGGCAGCGGTCCGCGGCCAGGCCGTAGTGCTGCAGCAGCGCCATCGACGCCTGGCTCGCCCCGATGCCTGCCGCTGATCGCCGGTAGACCCAGCGGCGCAGCGCGCGGTGCACGGCGCTCAGGTGCGCCTCATGGCGCAGCGTGCCGTCCGTCATCGCCACATGCGGCCGCCCGTGCCGGCGCGCCCAGGCGTAGGCGAGCAGGTAGCTGGGGATGAAGCCGGTGGTGATGACGACGTCGGGCTGCACCTCGCTGAGCACGCGCCACGCCGCAGGATCAGCATGGAAGAAGCGGCGCTCGAAGGCCACGAAGCGGCCGGGCAGGAAATGACTCGTCACGCCCGGCGCCGCCAGCGAGATGCTGGGATCGATGTAGGGGCGGGCGCAGTAGAGGATGTGCCAGTCCCAGCCCGAGGCCGCGGCGGCGGCCGCATAGGCCGGGACGCGGTAGGGGGCCGGGGCGCTGGTGATGAGCGCCACGCGCGGCGGTCCGTCGCGCCGCTCAGCCATGGGGCATGCCTCGCCAGCGATGGATCTGGCCCAGCAGCTTGAGGTAGGGCCACACGAAGTAGAGCGGCCAGGCCAGGCCCATGTGGCGGCGCGTGAAATGCAGCCAGGAGCGCCACGGCAGCCCCTTGCGGGACAGCATGTGGCGCCAGCGCCGCGGCCAGGGCAGCGCTGGGTCGAGGTAGGTGCCCGTCGGCGGGTTGTCCGAGCACCAGCCCCAGTGCCCCGGCGCCAGCCACACGCCGACCCCGAGGGCCCGCGCCCGCAGGGCGAAGTCCGTGTCACCCATGGCGTGCTCGAAGGCCGGGTCGAGGTCACCGACCCGCGCCCGCGCGTCGCGCGGCAGCAGGACGATGTTGCCGTTCATGGCGTCGCAGGCCATGGGCTCGGCGCCCGGCGTCAGATGCTGGAAACGGCTGCGCCGCCAGCCGGTCCCGCGCCGCTCGCCGCCGTAGCTCGTGAGCCCCGTGTGCGCATCCGCCGTCGCGCCCACGATCACCAGCGGGCCCTCGCCCTGCGCCCGCAGCGTGGCCTCCGTGTCCAGCAGTGCCGCGAGCACGCCGGGGCGCAGGTCCACGTCGTCGTTCAGCAGCCATTGGTGCGTCGCGGCCTGCGCCTCGGGTTGCTGCTGCGCCAGGTGCATGCTGCGGCACCAGAACAGCGGCTCGCGGGTGCGGACCACGCGGACCCAGCCATGGCGTTCGCCCACGAGCTCGGGCGTGCCATCGGTGCTGCCATCGTCCACGAGCACGGCACACAGCTCGCCGCCGCGCGCCCGCAGCGCCTCGCGCTCCCGCGCCACGCCCTCGAGGCAGCGCAGCGTGGCGTCCTTGCGGTTGAAGCTGCACAGCAGCGCGCAGATGCGGATCGTCGTCATGGGCGGATCGTCGTCATGTCAGTGCCCCGGCCCGGCGGGCCCGTCGGAGGCCAGGATGAACTGCAGCGGGATGCGGCCGATGCGCAGGCGCCCCTCGGGCGGCGCCGGCTGGCGCTCGGTCGCCGGGGCGAACAGCAGCTGGGCGCGCCGCAGCGCCGTCGCCCCCGGCAGCCCGAGGGCGCTGGCCAGCTCGGCCGGGCTGGTCTCGGCCGTGGCCGGGCCATCGCTCCAGAGCCACAGGCGCTGCTCGCCGTCGCGCTCACCGCGGCAGGCGATGAGCGGCACGCGCTTCATGACGAGCAGGCGGCAGCCCTGGAAGCGCACGCCCGCAATCCAGGTCTGCAGCGCCGCGTAGGCCGTCGCCGCGCGGCGCCACTGCCCGTCGGCGTCCAGCATGCCCGTGTCGTGGTTGTCCCAGGCGTAGTAGTAGAAGCGCGACCACCCGGCCGCCGCGCCGAAGAGATGCAGCTGCGCCATCAGGGCCGCGCCGTCCTCGGGGGTGTGGCCCTCCCCCTGCATGGCGGCGCCGGTCTCCGTGTTCCACAGTGGCAGGTGCGCGAGCCCGTGCTTCAGCAGCACGGCACGCACCTTGATCAGCTCGGCGGCCGACTGCCGCACGGACGAGGCATAGAAGTGGTAGCAGACGGCCTGCACGTACTGCTTGCCCCCGGCCGCCAGGAACATGTCGAGCCGCTGGGGGCCGTTCACGAAGCCCGGCGTGCACAGCCGCGCACCTGGCTGGACGGCGTCGAGCTCGGCACGCGCGACGCGCGCCATCTCGACCAGCTGCGTCACGGAGCCCGTGAAGAAGAGCGGGTGGCGCCGATCGATCTCCAGCTCGGAGAGCCCGGGCTCGTTCCAGAGCTCGTAGGCCTCGATGCGGTCGCCATAGCGGCTCGCAACCGCGCGCACGAGGGCCGCGAAGTCCGCCATGTCGCGCGGCTCGGCGCTGCAGCCCCAGGGGTTGTAGGGACAGGGCTCGGCGGGGCGGGCGCTGGCCCATCGCGGGGTGAGCGCCAGCGGGTACAGCAGCTGCGCGCCGCGCGCCCGGGCCGTGTTCACGTAGACGTCCAGCCGACGGAAGTCCCAGACGCCCGGCTCGGGATTGATCGACCACCAGGACACCCCGGCGTCCCACAGCCGCAGCGCGCCCACGGGCACGGGCGGCCAGGCGGTCGTCCCGGCCTCGCCCACGGGCGTGCCCTGCAGGCGATGCAGGTGCTGGCCCCAGAAGGTGCTCTCCACGGGCGGGCGCGGCGTGGCGGTGGCGGCGCTCACCGTGTCCGACCCGAGCGCGGGCACCGTCCCCGCGAGTCCCAGGCACAGCAGGGCCAGCAGGGCATGGCGCCAGAGGTGACGGGCCTCAGCGCGCATGGGCACCTCCCCGCACGGCGGTCGGCCGCGCAGGCGCACCGCGCGCCGCCCCGGGCGCATGCGCCTGCACCCAGGCCAGAGCCGTGCCCATGACCAGCCCTTGCCAGAGGCCGACGCCATAGGGAATGAAGTAGACCGCCATCATCACCAGCAGCGTGAACAGCAGCGCCGCGGGGCCGGCGGCGACCTCCTCGCGCGCCAGCCGGCGCAGGCCCGCGAGCGCGGCACCCAGCGCGGCCAGGAAGGACAGCAGCCCGAGCAGGCCCAGGTTGTAGAGCGTCTGGACGTACATGTTGTGCGCGAAGTAGGTGATGACGCGCACCCGGCCCTCGTCGTCGATGACCACGCGGCTGTTGTCGGTGCCGAAGGGATTGCCGACGGCCACCGCCGCGGGCCCGGACTCCTGCCACTTGCGGATCATGGCGGCCCAGCCCTGCAGGCGGTCGGACGTCGTGTCCTGGCCGCGCAAGGCGCGCCCCGCCGACTGCCCCAGCTGCGCGGCCAGGCCGCTGCCCTTCTCGCTCACGATCAGCGGCAGCAGCACCACGCTCAGCACCAGCACGAGCGCGCTGAGCTGACGCACGGCGCGGCTGCTGTCCCGGGCCATGAGGAGCGGCGTCACCGCGCCGACCATCACCGCCAGCCAGACGGAACGGTGCTGCAGCAGCAGCACGAGGCCGGCGAGCGGCAGCACCAGGACGCGCCAGCCGGGCAGCGAGGGCGCGACGCCGCTGAAGTACACGAGCACGATGAGCAGCTGCCCGAGCAGGATCGCATCGCCCGAGCCGATGACGCGGATCGCGCCGTCGACGTTGTAGACACCCTGCGGCGGCAGCAGCTCGGGGATCGGCAGGTAGTAGACCGTCCAGCGGTAGAGCACCAGCAGGGCCAGCGCCAGCGCCAGGGTCACCCAGGGGCGGAACAGGGCCCGGAAGTCGAGGCGGCGCCAGTCGAAGGTCATCACGTAGGTGGCGACCGCGGCGAAGTAGAAGTAGTCCCGCACGTGCACGCCGGCGGTCGTGCCGTAGGTGATCAGGCCGCGCCCGAGGCTCACGGCCATCACCAGCAGGAACAGCAGCCAGGCGCGGTGCAGGCGCACCTCGCTGCCCGCCCACAGGCAGCGGCCGAGGGCGACGGCCGCCAGCACGACGCTCGCCAGGTCCCCCGCGAAGACCGCCGTGCCCAGGTGCAGCAGCGGCGCGCCCATGACCAGCGTGTCCGTCAGGGCCATGGCCGCCGCCCAGCCGATGCCGACGGCCACGGCGCGCGAGGCCGACAGCAGCAGGACGAACAGCCCCGCGGCCAGGGCCATCGCCACGGCAAAGGGCATGCTGAGAAGGACGAGGGTCTGGATCTGCATGGACAGGGTCAGGGGGCGCGGGTGTCTGGGCCGAGGGCCTGAAGATAGGTCTGGCGGTAGGCGCGCACCACCGCGTCGAGCCCGAAGCGTGTTTGTACCTGCTGGCGCCCCTGGGCGGACAGCCGGGCATACGTGAGCGGCTCGCTCACGCGGGCGAGCGCGCGGGCGATGTCGGCGCTGTCGCGCACATCGCACAGGCCGTCCGGGGCCTGCACCACCCAGGGCACGGCGCCGCTGCGCGCGCCCGCCACCACCGGCAGGCCCAGGGCCATGGCCTCGACCAGCACCATCCCGAAGGACTCCTCCAGCGAGGGGTGCAGCAGCAGGTCCAGGCCGTCGAGCTGCCGCATCAGGGACTCGTGCGGCTGCGGGCCGTGGAAATGCAGCGCCTCCAGCGCGCCGGCCATCGCGGGGGTCCGGCGGCACCAGGCCTCCGCGGCGCCGCCGGGCTCGAACTCGTGGCCAAAGAGATGCAGCTCGATGGCCGGGTCCTGACGCCGGCGCTGGGCGAAGGCAAGCAGCGCCGGGCGGGCGTTCTTGCGCCGGCTCCAGCCATGGCTGATGAGGGCGATGCGCAGGCGGGCCGGCCGCTGGCGCTCGCGCCCGCGAGCGACGAGGTCCGCCTGCACGGCATTGGGCACCACGACGGGCGTGGCGCGCGCCAGTCCGGCCAGCGCCTGCTGCATGTAGGGCGAGACCACGGTCAGGTGCCGCGCCCGGCGCAGGACCTCCCGCGCCATCAGCACCCGCAGCCAGCGGTACAGGCTGATGGTGGGCTTGGCCCAGGTGTTCATGCGTGCCACCAGCAGGGGCGAGTCGTGGCTGGTGACGACCGTCGGGACGCCGCTGTCCAGCGCCGCCCAGGCGAATTCGTAGGCCCAGTGGGCATGGACGACCTGCGGCTTCGCCTCGGCGATGGCGGCGCACAGGCCCTGCCGTTCGAGGCGGTAGAGGTCCAGGATGCGGCCGGGCCGCCCCTGGACCGGGCGCCACGCCCGGGGCCGCAGGGGCACGAAATGGACCCGCAGGCCCGGCCAGCGCGCCGACGCGAGGCACACCGGGCCCGCCTCGAACGGCAGGTCCGCACTGAGCGTGAAGACGCTCAGCTGCAGCCCCGACTCGAGCAGGCCCTGGATCAGCGTCGCCATCAGCGGCGCCCCCTCGTAGCCGCGGGGCAGCTCGCCCGGGGCCATGCCCATCAGCGGGGCCAGGTCTTGCCCCGCCACCGGCGCGCAGAAGCCCAGATGCTGCAGAACGGGATCACGCATGGCCATCCGCCCTCACCACCAGCGCGCCAGGGCCGGCAGCCGGCTGCGCAGCAGGCCGTACGCCGCGATCGGCCGCAGCAACGGGCGGGCCAGACCCAGCGCCGCCAGGCCGGACAGCGCTCCCGCCAGCACGGCGACGGCCAGGCCCGCGCCGGGCGTCCAGCCTCGCCACGCGAGCGCCGCCTGCACGCCGCCCCACACCAGGGCGCCCATGCCCGCGACCGCCAGGTGCACCCGCGCCACCTCGGCCCAGCGCAGCTGGAGCACCGGCACCAGCAGCAGCAGGAAGGCGCCCCAGCGCAGCACCTCGACGGCCAGGACCGCCCACACCACCGCCGTCATGCCCCGCGGCAGGGCCAGCCAGACCGCCACCATCAGCAGGACGAGCGCCGCCCCTTGCAGCAGCAGCTTGCGCCGCAGCAGCGCCAGGGCGTCGCACACGACCCCCGCGACGTGGCACATGTAGAGGAAGGGCACGCACAGTGCCAGGGCACCGACGAGCGGCACGGCGTCCCCCCACTGCGGCCCCAGCATCACGGCCACCAGCGGGCCGGCTGCCGCGGCCATCCCGAGGCTCAGCGCCGCGCCGGCCAGGCCGATGCCCAGCACGCCGAGCAGGAAGCCCTGCCCCACCTGCCCGCGCGCCGACTGCGCACTGCTGAAGAGCGGGAACAGCACGCGCCCGAGGATGCCCGCCACCTTCTCGGTGGGCAGGTTGGTCAGCAGGCGGGCGCGGCTGTAGGTGCCCAGCGGCGCATCACCCAGCAGGCGGCCGATCAGCGTCGTGTCGACGTTGAAGCTCAGGAACTCCACGAAGCTGACCAGCGAATGTGGCGCACCATAGCCCAGCAGACCGCGGACATCGCCGCGCAGGCTCGGCCGCCAGTCCGGCCGCGCGACGGCCGCGGCCAGCAGCAGGCTGAGGCCGCTCTGTGCCAGCGTGGCACCCACCAGCGCCCACACGCCAGCGCCCGCCCAGGCCAGGGCCAGGCCCACCGCCCCGTAGCCCAACACGTAGGCCGCCAGGTCAATGAGGGCCAGCGCCCGGAACCGCAGACCGCGCCGCAGCAGGGCCAGCGCCACGGTCGAGAGGCCCTGCAGCAGGAAGTTCAGCGCGAGCACATCCAGGATGCCCTGCAGGGCCGGCCGCTGGAAGAAGCCGGCGGCCAGCGGCGCCAGCAGCCAGGTGAGGCCGACGCAGACGCCCGACACGAGCAGGCTCAGGCCCAGGCCCAGGCGCAGGTCCTGCGCCGACAACTCGGGGCGCTGGACCAGGGCGGCGCCCAGGCCCATCTGCGCGAAGTAGTCCAGGAAGCGCAGGCCGATCAGCGCCATCGCCATGAGGCCGAAGTCCGCCGGCGCGAGCAGGCGCGACAGGCAGGCCATCAGGCCGATCTGCACGACCACGCTGGCCGCCACGCCGAAGGCGCCCCACCGCATGCCGCTGAGGACCACGCCCGCCCGGCCGCTCATGGCAGGGCCCATCGGCCGTCCGGCGGTGCGACCGCGGGGCCAGCGCGCCGCAGCGCGGCGATGCGGTCCAGGCGCTGCGTGAGCGCGCGGCGCAGCGGCGGCAGCAGCGGCTGCTCGAAGACCTTCACCACAAGCCAGGCCAGGCCCAGGGCGGCCGCGGCCACGCCCGCGACCGTCGCCCCAGCGCTGCCCAGCCACAGCTCGCGCATCAGCACGAAGCCGAGGTCCTCGTGCAGCAGGTACAGCGGGTAGGTCAGTGCCGCCAGCGAGGCGCCGTGGCGCAGGCGCAGCCAGGGCAGGCGGCCCAGGGGCACGGCCATCACGAGCAGCGCCATGCCGCTGACGGTCAGCGCGGCGAGGACGCCCTCCGCCGTGCCGTGCTGGGCGTACTTGCCGTACTGCCGGGCGACGATGAGGGACAGCATCGCGGCGAACAGCAGCCAGGCCTCGCGGCGGCGGCCCTGCGTCTGGAGCCAGGCCGCGCCGCCGAGGATGAACCACGGGGCCTGCGACAGCAGCAGCGCCTGCCGCAGCGGCCCCAGCGGCACGCCGGCGGCGTCGAGGCCCACGAAGGCCGCCCAGACGCCCAGCCAGCGCGGGTAGTGGTGGAACTGCCGGCACACCAGCAGCAGCATCACGAGGCCGTAAAAGCGCATCTCCACCAGCAGCGACCAGTACACCCCGTCGACGAACTCGACGCCCAGGACGCGCTGCAGGCACAGCAGATTGGCCAGCACCTGCCAGCCATCGAGCGTGCGGTAGCCCTCGCCGGCCCACTGGATGCCCGCGGCGGTGAGCAGCACCGCCAGCCAGTAGGTGGGCATCAGCCGCGTGAAGCGCGAGGCGGCGAAGGCAGCCGGGCGGACGCCATTGGCGCTGTGGGCGATCACGAGCCCGCTGATGAAGAAGAACAGGTCGACGCCCAGGGCCCCCAGGCGGGACACGGCATCCCAGGCCGCGAAGCCGTAGACGTCACCGTGCTGCACCTGCCAGCGCGAGCCATGGCTGTCCGTTCCGAGGTAGTGGAAGGCCATCACCAGGCAGGCGGACAGGAACCGGAGGGTGTCGAGCTCCCCCCAGTGCCCGCCGGACGCTGCCGGGCGGCGCTCGCTCATGCCTGCCCTCGGCGGAAGTCCTCGCAGGCCCGGGCGATGCCCTCGCGCAGGCCGGTGCGGGCCGTCCAGCCCAGCGCCTGGATGCGCGAGACGTCCAGCAGCTTGCGCGGCGTGCCGTCGGGCTTGCTGGTGTCGAAGACGATGCGCCCCTCGAAACCCACGACCTCCATGACCGTCTCCGCCAGCTCGCGGATGCTCACGTCGGTGCCGGTGCCGATGTTCAGCAGCGGGCCGTCGTAGCCGAGCTCCATCAGCAGGACGCAGGCCTCGGCCAGGTCGTCGACGTAGAGGAACTCGCGCCGCGGTGTGCCCGTGCCCCACACGACGTACTGCGCATCCCCGCGCGCCCGGGCCTCGTGGGCCTTGCGGATGAGCGCCGGCAGCACGTGGCTGCTGGCCAGGTCGTAGTTGTCGCCGGGGCCATAGAGGTTCGTCGGCATGACGCTGATGTACTGCCGGCCGTGCTGGCGGCTGTAGCTCTCGGCGAGCTTCACCCCGGCGATCTTGGCGATGGCATAGGGCTCGTTCGTGGGCTCCAGCGGGCCGGTGAGGAGCGACTCCTCGCGGATCGGCTGCGGGCAGTCCCGCGGGTAGATGCAGCTCGAGCCGAGGAACTGCAGGCGCTGCACGCCGGCGCGGTGGGCGCCGTGGATGAGGTTCAGCTCGATCTGCAGGTTCTGGAAGAGGAAGTCGGCGCGCTCGGTGTCGTTGGCCAGGATGCCGCCGACCTTGGCCGCCGCGATGAACACGTAGTCCGGCCGGTGCTCGACGAGGTAGCGGTAGACCGCCGCCTGGTCGAGGAGGTCCAGCTGCGCACGGGTGCGGGTGAGGATCTGCGTGTAGCCGCGCGCCTGCAGGCGGCGCACGAGGGCGGAGCCCACCATGCCGCCGTGGCCGGTGACGAGGATGCGGGCGTCGCTGGGAATGCTGTGCATGGCGGCCTCCGGGGCGGGGGTCATTCGTGCGCGTCGTAGGCGGGGTAGCCGGCGCTCTTGACGAGCTCGTCGCGCCGCGCGGCGCTGTAGTCGGCGGCCATCATCTCGCGCACCAGGGTCTCGATCGAGGTGGCCGGCGTCCAGCCCAGGCGCTCGCGGGCCTTGCTGGCATCGCCCAGCAGCGTCTCGACCTCCGTCGGGCGGAAGTAGCGGGGGTCGACGCGCACGATCACGTCCCCCACCCGGCAGCGCGGCGGCGGGCCCTCGACGCCCGCCACGGCCGTGATGGCGCTCACCCGCGCGACCTCGTCCAGCCCCTCGCCCTCGAAGGCCAGCGTGAGGCCCAGCTCGGCCGCCGCCAGGGCGATGAACTCCCGCACGCTGTGCTGCACGCCGGTCGCGATGACGTAGTCGTCCCCCTGCGGCTGCTGCAGCATGCGCCACATGGCATCGACGTAGTCGCGCGCATGCCCCCAGTCGCGCTGCGCGCTGAGGTTGCCGAGGTACACGCAGTCCTGCAGGCCCAGCGCGATGCGGGCCAGCGCCCGCGTGATCTTGCGGGTCACGAAGGTCTCGCCGCGCACGGGGCTCTCGTGGTTGAAGAGGATGCCGTTGCTCGCGTGCAGGCCGTAGGCCTCGCGGTAGTTGACGGTGATCCAGTAGGCGTAGAGCTTGGCCACGGCGTAGGGGCTGCGCGGGTAGAAGGGCGTGCGCTCGCGCTGCGGCGTCTCCTGCACCAGGCCGTAGAGCTCGGAGGTGGACGCCTGGTAGAAGCGCGTCTTCGTCTCCAGGCCCAGCATGCGGATGGCCTCCAGCAGCCGCAGCGTGCCGAGGCCGTCCGCGTTGGCGGTGTACTCGGGCATCTCGAAGCTCACGGCCACATGGCTCATGGCGGCCAGGTTGTAGACCTCGTCCGGCTGCACCTGCTGGATGATGCGGATCAGGTTGCTGCTGTCCGTCAGGTCCCCGTAGTGCAGGATGAAGCGCTGGTTGTCGACGTGCGGGTCCTGGTAGAGGTGGTCGATGCGGTCCGTGTTGAAGGACGAGGCCCGGCGCTTGATGCCGTGCACCTCGTAGCCCTTGCCCAGCAGCAGCTCGGCCAGATACGCCCCGTCCTGGCCGGTGACGCCGGTGATCAGCGCTTTCTTGATGCTCATGTGTGTGCCTGCAAAGCGGAGGTGGGAGAGGACTCAGCCATGGCCGCGACCCAGCAGGCGGCGTCGCGCCGCGGGGTCCAGCGCCTGTGCCCAGTCGCGGATGAAGCCGGACTGCAGCGCGAAGCCCTGGGCATTGTCCGCGCTGAGCGAGGACACGCGCACGAGCACGCCGTCGGGGATGAGGCCCCGCAGACCGTAGCGCAGCGCGGCCCAGCGGTGCGGGTAGCCGAAGGTGGTCAGCTCGTCGCCCACGACGACCCAGTAGCTGATGGGCTCGTGCCGGCGCCCCTGGCTCGCCACGAGGCGCTTGAGCGGCAGCGGCCCGCTGGCCAGCGGCACGGTCGCATCGAAGACGTCCTGCTCCAGGCGGAAGCCCTGGGCCGGGTAGCAGATCTCCGGGCGGTGGATCATCATGCCCTTGTGCTGGTTGCGCCCGTAGGCGAGGCTCAGCATGACGAGCTCGCGCTGCGGATTGCGGAAACTCAGCGCCAGCACCTCGTCGTAGGTCTCGGCCAGGACCTGCTGCTGCTGGGGATTGGGCACCAGCGGCACGATGGAGGGGTCCAGGTCCCAGGCCCCGAAGCGCGTGGGCGCCAGCCGGGCGAGCGGCACGCGGGGCTCCTCGTCCGCCAGATAGCGGCGGGGGCGCGCCTGCTCGGCGAGCACGGCCGTCCCGCCCATCGCGGCGGCCACCAGCAGGGCCCGGCGCTGCGCGTTCATGGCCAGCCCCGCCAGCGCCCGAGGCGCCCCAGCAGGCCGTCCGCGGCCAGGATCAGCGCCAGCGCCGCCAGCATCAGCAGCAGGCCGGCGAAGCCGTGGATGAAGCCCTGGCCGGCCGCGTCACCGAAGTGGTAGGTCACGAGCACCAGCACCAGCACCCGCAGCACATTGGCCGCGAAGGAGATGGGCACGACCAGCAGCGCCAGCGCGGCATTGCGCCAGACGGCCGTGTGCTTCACGACGTGCATGTAGAGCAGGCCCAGGGCCTCCAGCGTGAAGAGGGAGTTCAGGCCGGCGCAGGCGTCCGCCACCAGCAGCTGGTAGGGGCCCACGGTGAGGATGACGCCCGAGCGCCCGACGGGGTAGCCGACCCAGTACAGCAGCTGGCTGGCCACGCCGGAGACGGCGATCTTCAGCGGCGTCGTGAGCGCCAGCGTCCAGTCGCCGGGCCAGGGGATCATGAAGAGCAGGAAGCCCAGCGGGAAGGCCGCCGCCCGCAGGCCGCGCCAGCCGAGAAAGCCGAGCACGAGGCCGGCCAGCACCAGCACCTGGGCGCCGATCTCCAGCGTCCAGATGGCCTGGGAGCGCCCGAGGACGAAGGCGGCCAGGCCCAGCAGCAGCGGCACGAGGCCCCAACGCGAGGCGGCACCACCGCGGGCCTCGTCGGCCGGGGGCAGCGCCCGCAGCCGGCTGGCCAGCAGCCACAGGCCCACCGCGAGGATCATGGGCGCGTGCCCCTGCTCGTCGCTGGCCCAGAGGCCCCGCATCAGGTCCCGGTAGCTCAGCCCGAACAGCAGCAGCCAGCCCAGCACCAGCCAGGCGAGCGTCGCGCGCGCGCCGGGCGGGGGCAGCACCGGGGCATGCCGGGCGCTGCGGGCGGCGGCGTCGGCCGGGCTCACGTGCCGTCGCCTCTCAGTGCTCGTTGAGGATCACGCCCAGGATCTCGGCCGGGCTGTGGTCGAAACTGCCGACCAGCGCCTGCAGCGAGGCCACGCGCGATGCGTGACGCCGCGCGAGCACCACGGCCGCGCCCGCGCGGGCGGCGATCACGCTGCCGTCGGAGCCCAGCGCGGCGGCGGGGGTGTCGATCAGGACGTGGTCGAAGCGCCCGAGCAGGTCCCGCAGCAGCAGGCCGAAGGCGGGGCGCTCGACGAGCTCCAGCGGGTTCGGCGGCGGCGTGCCCACCGGCAGCACGAACAGGCTCGGCACGCCCGTCACCTGGCGGATCACGCCCTGCCCGGCACGCCCCGAAAGGATGTCGGCCAGGCCCGTGCGCCCGCCCTCGCCCTCCAGGTGGAAGAGCTCGTGCTGGCGCGGGTCGCGCAGGTCGGCGTCGATCAGCAGCGTGCGTCCACCCAGCTGGGCCAGCGCCACGGCGAGGTTGGCGCAGAAGAAGCTCTTGCCGTCGCCCACCTCCGGGCTGACCACCGCCAGGGCGCGGCGCTCGCGGCCTTCCTGCTGCAGGCGCATCAGGAGCTGGCTGCGGGCCGCGCGGAAGGCCTCGGCCTGCGGGCCGAAGGGCTGGCTCAGGCTGACGAGCTCGGGGCTCGGCGCGGGGCCGGCGCTGGGCGCCAGGGGGTACTGGAACTGCTGGGCGAGCGCGAACAGCACGTCGTCGGTGCTGGCGAAGCCCAGCTTCACGGCGGCGTCGCCGAAGCGCAGGCCATGCTCGCGCTGGTAGGCCAGCACCTGCTCGACCTGCTCGGCGCTGAGGTTGCGCGTCTGGCTGATCAGAGCGCCGATGGACGGCTCGCGGGGCACGCCGGCCGGGTCCGTGACATGCAGCTCGCTCATGCCGAGACCCCCGTCGTGCGGTGGGCGGCGGGCCGGCGCCCGGCGCGGCGCTGCCACCAGCGGCGTGGCCCCGCCGGCTCGCGGGCCGGGATCACCACCAGCACCGGCAGCCCGGCGAAGGCGGCGATGTCCTGTGCCGTGCGGACGCGGCGGTCCAGCAGCTCGTGGAGGACGGCGGCCAGGAGCCCGGCGAAGGTGCCGAGGAAGACCCCCATCAGCAGGTTCAGGTAGGTCTTGGGCGAGGACGGGTTCAGAGGCACCTCCGCCTGCGTCAGGATGTTGACGTTGGACAGCGTGGTCTGGCTCTCGAGATTGGTCTGCGTGAGCCGGGTCTGGATGGCGTCGTAGGCCCGCTGGGCGTTCTCGACGTCACGCAGCAGCACCGAGCCCTCGTCGCGCACGGCCTTCAACCGCAGCAGCTTGGCGCGTTGGGCCTCCAGCGAGGCCCGCACATCGGCCTCGCGCTGGCGGTTGATGGACGCGGCCACGCCCACGCCACCGGTCACGCGCTTCACCTCGGTCTCGATGCGGGACTTGAGCTCGGCGATATTGGCGCGGGCCTCGACCACCTGCGGGTGGTTGTCGCCGTAACGGGCGTTGAGCTCCTGCAGCTTGGCCTCGGCCCGGCTGAGGTCGGACTTCAGGCCGCCGATCACCGGGTTGACCAGCACCTCCTGGAGGCGGTCACCGGAGGTCGCGGCCTGGTTCTGGCGGCTGGTGGATTCGGCGGAGATGGCCTGCAGCGTCACCAGCTGGGTGGAGAGCTCGTTCAGGCGGGTGTTCTCGACGTCCAGGCGCTCGTCGGTGGCGATGATGCCGTTCTCCTTCTGGAAGGCGGAGAGCTTGGCCTGCGAGGCCTCCAGGCGTTCGCGCGCCTCCTTGGCACGGGTGTCGAAGAAGCTGCGGTACTGGCGCGCGGGGTCCACCTTGAGATCCAGCGTGACCTCGATGTAGGCCTGCACGAAGGCATTCGCCATGTTGGCCGCGATGCGCGGGTCAGGCGCCTTGTACGACACCTCGATGATGCTGGACTGCGCGGACGGCTTGACCTCCAGGCCCGGCCGCAGGGACTCGGCGAGCCAGGTGTCGATCTTGCCCTCGCCGCGGGTGGCGTCGAGCCACTTGGCCCGGACGCTGGGGTCGTCCGCCAGGCCGGAGTTGCGCACCACCCGCTGGGCCACGCGCTCGCTGCGGATCACGTCGACCTGCGTCGCGATGTAGGCCGGCGTCACGGCGCTCTGCATGAACATCGCCGAGACCGGATCGGGCTTGACGTCCGCCACGACCGAGGCCGTCGCGGTGTAGCGCCGGGGCGTGGCCAGCGTGACCACGACCACCAGCAGCACGAGGCCGGCGAAGACGATGGCGGCGGTGCGCCAGCGCGCGATGAGGATGGGGATCAGCTGGGACAGGTTCACCGGCGGTCCTCAGAACAGGCTCTCGCGCACATAGACCACATCGCCTTCCTTCATGGACTCGTCCATGTCGGGACGCAGGATCTGGATCTTGCCGTCGGCCTGCCGGCGGTGCACCGTGATGCCCTTCTGCGTGCCGCGCTGCGTCGTGCCGCCGCCAGCCGCCAGCATCTGCATGAGCGTCATGCCGCGCTCCAGGCGCATCGAGCCGGGCCGGTTGACCTCGCCGTAGATGTAGACCATGGGCGCGCGGTCCACCCACAGCACGTCGCCGTTCTGCACGATCACGTCCTGCTCGCGGCCCTGGGTCGCGAACAGGCTCGGCAGGTCGATCTCCAGGCGGTAGGGCTTGCCTTGGCGCCGGCCGCTCAGCACGATGAGGTCGGAGCCCGCCAGCGCGACGCCGCCGGCCGCGGCCAGCAGGTCGGACAGGCGGGTGTCGCCCATTTCGAGCGGGTAGCGGCCCGGGCGGTTGACCATGCCCAGCACGCTGGCCTGGTTGCCGCGTACCTGCAGCACCACGATGGTCACGGTGGGCTGCTTGACGAAATTGCCGTTGCGCAGGCCGTCGGCGATCAGCTGCTCGGCCTGGCTCAGGCTCAGGCCGCCCAGCTTGACGCTGCCCAGCAGCGGGTAGGACAGCGAGCCGCTCTCGGAGACGCGCGTCTCGAGGGTGAGGTCGGGATTCTGGTAGACGTTGATGCGGATGGCATCGCCTGCCGCGAGCCGGTATTCCGGGGCCGCGGCAGGCGCGGAGCTTGCGGACGCCGGGGTGCCGGCCGCCGGCACGGGCGCCTGCGCCAGCACGGCACAGGCCGAGGTCGCGAGGATCAGGGCACAGCCCCGCAGCAGCGCCCGGCTCATTTCAGCCCCAGGCTCTTGGCGACGTCACTGGCCGGGACACCCGGCGCCGAGGCCGCCTCGCCGGCCGGGGTGGCGGACGCCCCCGGCACCACCGCGGCCGGCGCGGAGGCCGGGTCGGCCGGCTTGCCGGCGAACTTGCCCAGGTACTCGATCCGGGCAGTCTGGCGCAGGGCCTTGAGGTCCTTCTGGATGGCCTCGGCCTTGCGCTGGTTGCTCAGGAAAGCCTCCACCGCCGGGCGCGCCGTGACCTCGTCCACCGGGTTGGCGCGCGAGCTGGCCAGGTGCAGCAGCTGCAGCCCGGTCGGCGTGACCTGCACGGCCGTGTCGCCGTCCTTCATGCGGGAGATGGTGTCGAGGCTGTTCATCGGCAGCTGCTCGGCCGGGCGCACCGCCTCGTTCACGCTGAAGCGCACGCCTGCACCCTTGAGGTACTCCGCGAACTCGCTGAGGCTGCGGGCGCCCTGCAGGTGCTGGCGCAGGCTCTCGAACTGCTCGGGCGAGGCCTCGATGCTCATTTCCTGCAGGCTGTAGACCCGGCGTTCCTTGAACAGCGCCGGCTTCTCGTTGTAGAACTTCGCGATCTCGTCGGCGCTGGGCTTGCTCACGGAGTCACCGATGCGCTCGGCATAGGCCCGCGCCAGGATCTCGCGCTTGGCCAGCTCGATCTGCTGCACGACGCGCGGATCCCGGTCCAGCTTGAGCGACTGGGCCTGCTGCACGGAGAGTTCCTGGTCGATCAGACGCTCCAGCACCTGGCGCGAGAGCGCCTCGGCCTGCTTCTCGCCGAGCTTGGCGGCGAGGCCCGGCTGGCGCTGCAGCTGCTGGTTGATCTGGTGGACGGTGATCTCTTCCTTGTTGACCTTGGCGGCGGCCTGCGTCACGCCGTCCTCCTTGCCGCCACAGGCCGCCAGCAGGGCGGCCAGGGCCACGGCCGTGCTGCCGGCCCGCACCAGGCGGAGAGGGAGGACCCGTTGCTTCGTCGATTTCATAGCGCTCCAAACCTTGCTGCACCCATGCGCGCACCGCCCGCGGGGCGCGGCCGGGTGCATGACCCCGACGCCGCAGATCCGACGGCAGCCGCGCGGACATGCCCGGCTCCGCCCAGGAGCGGCCCGGCGTGTACCGGGCGAGTGTAACGAGGCTGGAAGGCGCCGCCGGGCAGTTCAGAGCGCGGGGCGCCCGGCAGAACTGCCGATATTTCGCGACTTCGCGCCCGGGATCAGGCCGGCGTCAGCAGCGGATGCCGACGTGCAGCGCCACCACGCCGCCGCTGAGGTTGTGCACGTCCACGTGGCCGAAGCCGGCCTGCTTCATCATCGCCTTGAGCTCGGCCTGCCCCGGGTGCATGCGGATGGACTCGGCCAGGTAGCGGTAGCTGTCGGCGTCGCCGGCGATCATCTGTCCCAGGCGGGGCAGGATCTTGAAGCTGTACCAGTCGTAGGGCTTCTGCAGCGGCGCCGCCACCTTCGAGAACTCCAGCACCAGCAGGCGGCCGCCCGGCTTGAGCACGCGGCACATCTCGGCCAGGGCCAGGTCCTTGTGCGTCATGTTGCGCAGGCCGAAGGCCACGCTGACGAGGTCGAAGCTGCCATCCTTGTAGGGCAGCTTCTCGGCATCGCAGAGGTTGGTCGGCAGGACCAGGCCCTCGTTCAGGAGACGGTCGCGGCCGGTGCGCAGCATGGCCTCGTTGATGTCCGTGTGCACCACCATGCCGGTGCTGCCCACATGCTTGGCGAAGGCGCGTGAGAGGTCGCCCGTGCCGCCGGCGATGTCCAGCACGCGATCGCCCTCCTTGAGATTGGCGACGGCCACCGTGTAGGCCTTCCAGGCGCGGTGCAGGCCCATGGACATCAGGTCGTTCATGATGTCGTAGCGGGACGCCACCGAGTCGAAGACGCCGCGCACGCGGCCGGCCTTTTCCTGCTCGTCGACGGTCTGGAAGCCGAAATGGGTGCTGCTCATGGGGGTCTCGGTGAATGCGGGGGTCGGGGTGAGGCGACGTGGCTCGGTGACAGGCTCGGTGACAGGCTCAGTGGCTGGCGCAGTGCCCGCCGCCCTTCGGCGCCATCGGCGCGTCGCGGTCCAGGCCGGCGGCGGCGAGGCGGGCGAGGTGCTCGGCCCAGAGTTCGTCCTGGCGCAGGCCCAGCTCGTAGAGATAGTCCCAGGTGAACAGGCCGCTGTCGTGCCCGTCGGAGAAGCGGGGTTGCACGGCGTAGTGGCCGACGGGGCTCAGGGCCTCGATCAGCACGTCGCGCTTGCCAGTCTGCAGCACCTCCTGGCCCGGGCCGTGTCCCTTGACCTCGGCCGAGGGGCTGAGGACGCGCATCAGCTCGAAGGGGATGGAGAAGCGGGCGCCGTCATCGAAGGCGATCTCCAGCCGGCGGGACTGCTGGTGCACGGTGAGTTCGGTGGGCAGGGGGCTTGCTGCGCTGAGGCCAGCCATGGGAGGAAGGGGGTCGGACCTGGGGGGCTCCAGTGTAGCGGCTGGCCCTGCCGACGGGGCAAAGCCCGGCCGGCGGCAGGGCTGGGGCGCTCAGGCGGGCCACCTGCCGGGGACGCCAGACGCGACTCACGACAGGCGAGCCGGCAAAGGCCGTCCACCAAACGCGATCCACAAAAAAAGGGCCCCGCGCGAGCGGGGCCGAAGAGGAGGGATCCGCAGGCCTGCGCCGATAGGCGCTGACTTGCAAGCGAAGCATCGCCCTTCGGAGGGGTTGCGGCAAGCTGTAAGACCTTGCAGACGTTAGCTCTGACAGGGCCGCATTTGTATGCAGATGCAAGCAGGGCGGGCGCCGAAAAGGCAAGGCCTGACCCCTTGCAACCCCGTGGCCATCGGGCCTTCTGGCGATTCAGCTCCGCGCGGCCCGGTACTGACCGGCCACTCGCCCAGACCCACGGCGGCGATGCGGGTCGGCCGTACGGCCCTCGTCAGGAGGCCGCCAGCGCCTGCAGGCGCTGCGCCAGGCGCCGGTCCAGCTCGGCGAGCGGGACCGCCAGGCGCTGCGCCGCCGGCGACGGCAGCTGCCGCACGGCGCTGCCCCAGACGGGGTTGGGGAAGTGGCTGTCCCAGTCGAACCGGGCGATCACGTGCCAATGCAGGTGCGGCACCACATTGCCCAGGCTGGCCACATTGATCTTGGTGGGCTGCAGCGCCTCGCGCAGCACCTGTTCCACCGCGCAGACCGCCTCCATGCAGGCCAGCCGCTGCGCCGGCGTGAGGTCGCTGAACTCGGCCACGTGCGACTGCCAGATGAGGCGGTAGAAGGCCGGGAAGTTCGGCTCGTCGGCGCGGATGAGCCGCCAGTGCGGCGCCTGGAACACGAGATGCCCCCCGGCCTCACGGCACAGCGGGCAGTCTGACAGCGGGGCTTGGGCGCTCATGGCGACACCTCGGAAACGGGAATCCGGGCAGTATCGCCCAGCAGCGCCGCCAAGGCGGGGCGCCGCGCTCGCCCCCATGGCCGCCCCGGCTGGGCCAGAATCCGGCACCAGAAAAGCCATTCACCGGAGACCCCATGCCGACGCCTCGCCCCTCGCCCCTGCGCCGTCAACTCCTGACGCAGCTCGCCGGGCTTGCCAGCCTCTCCCTCCTGACGCCGGCCGCGCAGGCCGACACCTGGCCGGCCAAGCCGATCCGCTGGGTCGTGGCCTATCCGGCCGGCGGCGGCTCCGACTTCCTGGCCCGCCAGCTGGCCCCGCAGCTCGGCAAGCAGCTCGGCCAGACGCTGGTCATCGACAACCGCCCCGGCGCGGCCGGGCAGATCGGCACGGACAACGCGGCCAAGTCCCCGGCCGACGGCTACACCCTGCTGAGCGGCGACAACGGCGTGATGGTCTTCAACGGCGCCCTGTTCCGCAAGCTGCCCTATGCCGTCAGCGACTTTGTGCCCGTGGGCTTCATGGCCCGCTTCCCGCTGGTGCTGAGCGTGAATGCGCAGTCCGGCATCACGAGTGCCGCACAGTGGCTGGCCCTGGTGAAGAAGAACCCTGGCAAGTTCAGCTACGCCTCGCCCGGCATCGGCAGCCCGCACCATCTGGCCATGGAGCTCATCAAGGAGCGCACCGGCAGCTTCATCGTCCACGTGCCGTACCGCGGCACCGCCTTCGCCACGCAGGACATGCTGGCCGGCGTCGTGCCCATGGGCGTGCTGGACACCGCCGCCGCCCTGCCCCATTTCCGCAGCGGCAAGCTCAAGCCGCTGGCGGTGCTGTCTGCCCGCCGTGTCGCGACCCTGCCGGACGTCCCGACCTTTGCCGAGCTGGGCATCCAGGACGTCGAGCTGTCCGCCTGGCAGGGGCTCTTCGTGCCGCGGGGCACGCCGGAGCCCGTCATCCAGCGCCTGAGCAGCGAGCTGCAGAAGGCCCTGGCCGTGCCCGAGCTGAAGACCCGGCTCGAGGACTTCGGCCTCGAAGTCGCTCCGAGCGACGGCGCGGCCCTCGCCAAGCACATCCAGCGCGAGACCGAGTTCTGGCACGCACTCATCAAGTCCCGAAAGATCACGGCCGAATGAGGGCTCTTGCTCGGTGCGTGGCCTGATGCCTGATGCCTGATGACTGAGGGCGTCGGGGCATGGGGTCGGGAGCGATGCGGCGTCCGGCGCGGCCCGGCCTCGGCCCCGCCCGCGGTTGGGCTTCATGGGGGCGGCCGGCCCTTCGGACCGGCTCCCCTGCGGTGCTCGGGGCGCGGGGTTGTCTGGCTGCTCTTCGCGCTCCTCACCCGTCACGTCAATGCTGACGCGCCAGATGAATCATGAGGGACGGGCTGGGAGCACCCCGACGGCCGGCGCGACACGGCCTCAGCCCCGCCCGCGGCCGGGCTTCATGTGGGGCGGCCGGCCCTTCGGACCGGCTCCTCTGCGGTGCACGGGGCGCTTACTTGTCTGGTTGCTCTTCGCGCTCCTCACCCGTCACGTCAATGCTGACGCGCCAGATGAATCACGAGGAACGGGCCAGGAGCACCCCGACGGCCGGCGCGACACGGCCTCAGCCCCGCCCGCGGCCAGGCTTCATGTGGGGCGGCCGGCCCTTCGGACCGGCTCCCCTGCGGTGCTCGCGGACCGGAGCGGGCGCGTAACTCGCTCCATTCGCTACGCTCATTGCGCTCGAACAAACGCGCCCAGTCAGATGACGATGCGCGCTGACGCGCGCTGCTCCAGTCCGCTGTGCTCCTCGGCACCCCCCAAGGCGCCCAGCCGCGGGCGGGGCTGAGGCCGCGTGAGGCACTGAGTACCGCATCGACCAAACCCGAGCTCGCCCCCAACCCGGATAGAACGGCCCGCTGCGAAGCAGCCGGGCCTTTTCGCCCCGCACGGAGGGCGCTGATCCGGCTCTGCCGGGCAGCCGCCCTCGCCCCCCTGGGGGGCTGGCGAAGCCAGTAGGGGGGGGGGTTAAACCAGCACCCTTTCGATGCCCCCGGCGTTGGCTCGCGCCACGTAGTCCGGCATCCACTGCTCACCCAGCATCTGGCGGGCCATCTCGACGACGATGTAGTCGGCTTCCAGCAGGCCGTTCTGCAGGTCGTTGCCGTAGCGGCTCAGGCCCTGCAGGCAGCTGGGGCAGCTGGTGAGGATCTTGAGGTCCTCCTGCGTGCCGACCTTGCCGGCATCGCGCAGCTGGCCCTCGACCTTGCGCAGCTCCTCCTCCTTGCGGAAGCGGATCTGCGTGGAGATGTCCGGCCGGGTCACGCCCAGCGTGCCGGACTCGCCGCAGCAGCGCTCGCTCTTCACGACCTCGGGGCCCACCAGCGCGCGCACCGTCTTCATCGGCTCCTGCTGCTTCATGGGCGAGTGGCAGGGGTCGTGATAAAGGTAGGCCTTCTTGGAATCGAGCGTGATGCCGCGCTCGAGCAGGTACTCGTGGATGTCCACGATGCGGCAGCCCGGGAAGATGTCCTCGAACTTGTAGCCCTGCAGCTGGTCGAAGCAGGTGCCGCAGGACACGACCACGGTCTTGATGTCCAGGTAGTTCAGCGTGTTGGCGACGCGATGGAAGAGCACCCGGTTGTCGGTGATCATCTTGTCGGCCTTGTCGAACTGGCCCGAGCCGCGCTGCGGGTAGCCGCAGCACAGATAGCCCGGCGGCAGCACGGTCTGCACGCCCGCATGCCACAGCATGGCCTGCGTGGCGAGGCCCACCTGGCTGAAGAGGCGCTCGGAGCCGCAGCCGGGGAAGTAGAAGACCGCCTCGGAGTCGACCGTCGTCTTCGCCGGGTCGCGGATGATGGGCACGTAGGCCTTGTCCTCGATGTCCAGCAGCGCACGGGCCGTCTTCTTGGGCAGGCCGCCCGGCAGCTTCTTGTTGATGAAGTGGATCACCTGCTCCTTGATGGGCGCCGTGCCCACCGTGGCGCGCGGGGCCTCGGTCTGCTTGCGGGCCAGTCCCTTGAGCAGGTCGTGCGCCAGGCGCTGCGCCTTGAAGCCCACGCCCACCATGGCCGTGCGGGCCATCTTGATGGTTTCGGGGTTCGTGGCGTTGAGCATGAACATCGCCGCCGCGTTGCCGGGGCGGAAGCTCTTCTGCCCCATCTTGCGCAGCAGGTTGCGCATGTTCATGGTGACGTCGCCGAAGTCGATCTTCACCGGGCAGGGCGTCGCGCACTTGTGGCAGACCGTGCAGTGGTCCGCCACGTCCTCGAACTCCTCCCAGTGCTTGATGGACACGCCGCGGCGGGTCTGCTCCTCGTACAGGAAGGCCTCGACCAGCAGGGAGGTCGCGAGGATCTTGTTGCGCGGGCTGTAGAGCAGGTTGGCGCGCGGCACATGCGTGGCGCACACCGGCTTGCACTTGCCGCAGCGCAGGCAGTCCTTGACGCTCTCGCTGATGGCGCCGATGTCGCTCTGCTGCATGATCAGCGACTCATGCCCCATCAGCCCGAAGCTGGGCGTGTAGGCATTGGTCAGGTCGGCGAAGGTGCCATGCGTGCTGGCATTGGGCCGCAGCAGCTTGCCCTTGTTGAAGCGCCCTTCCGGGTCGACATCGGCCTTGTAGCGGGCGAAGTCGGCCAGCTCGTCGTCGGTCAGGAACTCCAGCTTCGTGATGCCGATGCCGTGCTCGCCCGAGATGACGCCGTCCAGCGAGCGCGCCAGCTTCATGATGCGCGCCACCGCCTCGTGGGCCGTCTGCAGCATCTCGTAGTTGTCGGAGTTCACCGGGATGTTGGTGTGCACATTGCCGTCGCCGGCATGCATGTGCAGGGCCACCCAGACGCGACCCTTGAGCACCTCCTGGTGGAGGCGCTTGCACTCGGCCAGGATGTCCGCGAAGGCGGCGCCGGCGAAGACGGACTGCAACGGCTTGAAGATCTGCGTCTTCCACGAGGCGCGCAGCGTCTTGTCCTGGAGCTGGTCGAAGAAGCTGCGCTGCACGTCCGGCTGGACGACGTCGAGGCCGTCCTTCCAGGCCTGCCACAGCGAGCCGACCTCGTCGAGCAGCGCGAGGGCCTGCTGCACGCGGTCCTCCAGCAGTTCGGCGCTGGGGATCTCGCTGGCGTCGTCCGTCTTGCCCAGCGGCAGGCGGTCCTGGCGGAAGAAGGCCTTCAGGCGGTCCACCAGCGCGAGCTTGTTGCGCAGCGAGAGCTCGATGTTGATGCGCTCGATGCCCAGCGTGTACTCGCCCATGCGAGGCAGCGGAATCACCACGTCCTCGTTCACCTTGAACGCGTTGGTGTGCTTGGAGATGGCCGCCGTGCGCTTGCGGTCCAGCCAGAACTTCTTGCGGGCATCGGCCGAGACGGCGATGAAGCCCTCGCCCGAGCGGCCGTTGGCCAGGCGCACGACCTCGCTCGTCGCGCGGGCCACGCGGTCCTCGTCATCGCCGACGATGTCGCCGATCAGGACCATCTTGGGCAGGCCGCCGCGCTTGCTCTTCGTCGCATAGCCCACGGCCTTGAGGTAGCGGTCGTCCAGGTGCTCGAGGCCGGCCAGGATGGCGCCGCCCTCGTGCTTCGCCTCGGCGAACATGAAGTCCTTGATGTCCACGATGGATGGCACGCAGTCCTTCGGATTGCCGAAGAACTCGAGGCAGACCGTGCGCACATGCTTGGGCATGCGGTGCACGACCCAGCGGCAGCTCGTGATCAGGCCGTCGCAACCTTCCTTCTGGATGCCGGGCAGGCCGGCCAGGAACTTGTCGGTGACGTCCTTGCCCAGGCCCTCCTTGCGGAAGGTGCGGCCGGGGATGTCGAGGCGTTCGGTGCGCTCCAGCTTCTTGCCGGAGGCGTCGTAGTAGCGCAGCTCGAAGCTGGCCGTCTCGACGTCGTGGATCTTGCCCAGGTTGTGGTTCAGGCGGATCACCTCCAGCCACTTGGCCTCGGGCGTCACCATCTTCCAGCTGGCCAGGTTGTCCAGCGCCGTGCCCCACAGCACGGCCTTCTTGCCGCCCGCGTTCATGGCGATGTTGCCGCCCACGCACGACGCCTCGGCGCTGGTCGGGTCCACGGCGAAGACGAAGCCGTGCTGCTCGGCCAGGTCGGAGACGCGCTGCGTCACGACGCCGGCCTCGCTGAAGACGGTGGCCACGGGGCGGTCGAGGCCCGGCAGCTGGACCATCTCGACGCCGCGCAGGGCCTCGAGCTTCTCGGTGTTGATGACGGCGCTCTTCCACACGAGCGGCACGGCGCCGCCGGTGTAGCCGGTGCCGCCTCCGCGCGGGATGATGGTCAGGCCGAGCTCGATGCAGCCCTTCACCAGGCGGGCCATCTCGGCCTCGGAATCGGGCGTCAGCACGACGAAGGGGTACTCGACGCGCCAGTCGGTGGCGTCGGTCACGTGGGCCACGCGGGAGAGGCCGTCGAACTTGATGTTGTCGCGGGCGGTGTTGCGGCCCAGCGCCTTGGTGGCGCGGCGTCGCAGCTCGGCCACCTCCTCGAACTGGTCGGCGAACTGGCGCACGGCCTGCCCGGCCAGCTGCAGCAGCTCGCCCACGGACGCGTCGCGCTGCGGGTCGGCCTCAGGCTTGCGGCGGCGCTCGACCTCGTGCAGGCGGTGATGCAGGGCCTCGATCAGCTGGCCGCGGCGGCGGGGGTTGTCCAGCAGGTCGTCCTGCAGGTAGGGATTGCGCTGCACCACCCAGACATCGCCCAGCACCTCGTAGAGCATGCGGGCGGAGCGGCCCGTCTGGCGCTCCTCGCGCAGCGTGTTCAGCAGGTCCCAGGCGCGGGCGCCGAGGATGCGGATGACGATCTCGCGGTCGGAGAAGGAGGTGTAGTTGTAGGGAATCTCACGCAGGCGCGGCGCCTCGTGCGCGGCCTCGTTCGCGATGGCGGGGTCCAGGATCTCGGGCATCAGGGGATGCGGTGCATTCATGGCGTCCGGGCCCGGTCGGGGGCCCTGGTTGTCCGCGGCGGCAAGCTGCCGCGGGCGTGGCTGGAACAGTGGAACCGGGCCTCGTCAGGCCGCGCTCCGGGTGCGAGCGGGCCCTGCGCCCCTTCCCGACCCGCCCCGCCGAGGCCCCGGGCGGATCGCACCCGGCAGCCCGGCACCGGCGCAGGCGTCGCGGCCCCGCGTGGGAACCGCCTTTGCCTGACTGGGCATCGGGCCTGAATCCTACCGCAGTGCACCATGCGCACACGCCCCGCCGCGGCCATCGCCCCAGGGGATCCGGGGCTGTTCAGGCCGGCCGCGGACCCTTCAGAATCAAGCCACCACTGCCGAACCTGCCCATGACTGCCGACACGACCCCCTGGCCCCTGCCCTTCTGGATCGCCCATCGCGGCGCCGGCCGCCTGGCCCCGGAGAACACGCTGGCGGCCTTCCGCGCCGGCGCCGCCCTGGGCTACCGCGCCTTCGAGTGCGACCTCAAGCTTTCGCGGGACGGCGTGCCCTTCTTGCTGCATGACGATGACTTGGACCGCACCAGCTCGGGCCGCGGCCCCGCCGGGGCGCTGGATTGGAGTCAGCTCTCCAGACTGGATGCCGGCCGCTGGCACAGCCGCCAGCACGCGGGCGAGCCCCTCGCCTCGCTGGAGGCCATCGCCGCCTTCCTCATCACGAACCAGCTGGCGATCAACATCGAGCTCAAGCCCAGTCCCGGCCAGGCCTTCGAGACCGGCGAGGTGCTGGGCCGCGAGGTGACGCGCCTGTGGGCCGGCCAGACGCTGCGCCCGGTCTTCAGCTCCTTCGACCCCGAGGCACTGGCCGGCGTGCGCCGCAGCGCGCCCGACGAGCGCCGCGCGCTGCTCTTGAACCTGCATCGCGACAGCTGGCTGGACGAGGCCCGAGCCCTGGGCTGCTGCGCCGTCATCACGAACTACCTGCTGATGGACGCCGCACGCCTCGAGGCCATCCACGCGGCCGGCATGCGGGCGCTGGTCTACACCGTCAACGACGAGCCCACCGCGCAGCGCCT
The DNA here is from genome assembly GCA_041906185.1 of Burkholderiaceae bacterium. GTDB lineage: Bacteria > Pseudomonadota > Gammaproteobacteria > Burkholderiales > Burkholderiaceae_C > Roseateles_B. The sequence continues at coordinate 90,194 of JAYRJQ010000002.1, read as the reverse complement.
GCGCGCGATGGGGCTGGACGGGCTGATCACCGACGCCGTGGACCGCTTCAGCCCGGCGGCCTGAATCCGCGCCCTGAGCGGATGCTCAGGGCCAGCGCGCGTAGACGCACTGGTCGACCGGCTCGCCGTCCACGCCCAGCATGGCGTGGTGCAGCACCGCCTCCAGGGTGAAGCCGTTGCGCTCCGCCACGGCGCGGCTGCGGGTGTTGCGCGCATCGCAGCGGATCTCGAGCCGGCGCGCCCGCAGCTGCTCGAAGGCCAGGCGGCTGAGCCGCTGCACCATCTCGCTGACATAGCCCTGCCCCTGCGCCGAGCTGCGCACCCAGTAGCCGATCTCGAAGCGCCGCAGCGCCCAGTCCATGCGGTGCAGGCCGCAGCCGCCCAGCAGGCGGCCCGGGCGGCCGTCCTCGCCCCGTCGGAAAAAGTAGTAGCAGAGGTCCTCGCGCAGCAGGAAGCGGGCCTGCATCTGGCGCATCACGGCCTCGCTGTCCTCCACGGTCGGCAAGACCTGGCACCAGGGCATCCAGGGCCGGAGCTGCTCGAAGGACTCCACCACGGCGGCATTCACCGCCTGCCCGAAGCCGGTCCGGGCCGAGAGCAGGACGAGCCGCTCGCTGCTGAGCTCCTCGGGCACCTTCAGCAGCACCAGGGGCGGGACGGCGGTGCCGGTGTTCACGTCACTCATCGTGTGCGCCTCGCCTCACTTCGCCGAGGCGCCCTGCGCGCCGACGTCGGGGATCAGACCGGGCTGCGCCTCCGCCCCGAGGGTGGACTCCGTGCCGAGGTCCTGCAGCACCGGCAGCACGGCCACGCCGCGGATCGTGCCCAGGCGCCACACCAGCGCGCTCAGCAGCAGCCCGCCGACGCCCGCGAACATCAGCGAGGCACGCAGGTCCACGTGCTCGCCCAGCCAGCCGCCCAGCAGTGCGCCGGGGCCGGCCGGGATCAGGATCAGCCAGCGCATCGTGCTCGTCATGCGCCCCAGCAGCGGCGCGGGCGTCACGGCCTGGCGCAGCGAGAGGAAGTTGATGAAGATGAGCACCGCGCCCACGCCGAAAGCGAAGAGCATGAAGGCGAAGGCCGCCACGCCCCAGGGCCCCAGCGGGGCCAGCCCCAGCACCAGCCAGCCCAGGCCGCAGGTGGCGAAACCGGCGATGAGGCTCGGGCCGGGGCCCAGGCGCTTGCTGATGCGATGGCCCAGCACGCTGGTCATCACCGTGCCGGCGCCCAGCGCCACGTAGCACAGGCCCACGGTCTCGCCGGTCAGGCCCAGCGTGCGCGTCGCGAAGAGGATCTGCACCACCAGCGCGGCGTTGTAGAAGAACTGCCAGCCGCCCACCGCGCAGGCCAGCGCCACCAGCAGCTGCTGATGCCGCACGAAGCGCACGCCGGCCTTGAGGTCCCGCCAGAAGTCGGCGCCGGAGACGTGGTGGAGCTCCTCCCGCACGCGGATGCCGCGCAGGATCAGCGCCGAGACCATCACCAGGCAGGCGTCGGCCGCCAGGGCCATCGGCGCCCCCAGCAGCTTGATGAGCGCGCCCGCAAGACCCGGCCCCACGACCTCGGCCCCGGAGGACGCGAGCGCGTTCTTGGCGTGCGCCTCCACCAGGCGATCACGGGTGACGACCTGCGTCAGCACGATCTGCGCGGCGCTGCCGGCGATGGTGTAGATCGTCCCGAGGATGAAGCCGACCACGTAGAGCCACGTCATGTTGAGCCAGCCCATCCAGGCGGCCAGCGGCACCGTGCCCACGGCCAGGCCGAGGATCGCCTCGCCGACGATGTAGACCGGCAGCTTGCGCACGCGGTCCAGCCACACGCCGCCGGGCAGCGAGAAGAGCACGAAGGGCGCGATCTCCATGGAGGTCAGCAGCCCCATCTGCGTGGGCGTGGCGTTGAGCAGCACGGCCGCGGTCAGTGGCAGCGCGAGCAGGGTGATCTGCCCCCCGAGGGAGCTGATGAGGATCGAGGTCCAGAGCCGGCGGTATACGCGGTCGCGCAGCAGGTCTCCGTCGGGGAGGGTCAGGGCTTGCTTGATCCGGTCCAGCCAGCCGGTGGCTTGGGCTTGCATGAAAGTCTCCGAAGGCCGGCGCTCGTGGCGACGGCATCTGCCTGCGGGTGTGCAGGCTTGCAGGAAAGAAAGTGGGAGGTCGTCGCGCGTCGGCCGCGTCAATGCGGCGAACGACCTCGCCCCGGCACGCACGGGCGCGCCGAGACGGCACGGCGGGTGCAGCGTCTGGTGCGGTCGAGCAGCTTGGTCATGGGGCGTCCTGCAGGAGGTGGGCGGGTCGGGCCATGCTAGCAGCGGCCCGGGGGCGACCACAAGCGCGGCGGTGCCAGCTTCGCACAATGTCCCCTGTTCCTGCAGTGCTGATCGTCAGGGGCGCCCGCCCCGGGCGCTCAGAAGCCCACGGCCGCCCCGTCGCGCCGCGGGTCGCTCGCGGCGGCATAGCCCTCGACGGCCGGATCACCGAGGCGCCAGATGAACTGCCCGGCGCCGAAGTCCTGGTAGCTGTCGTGGATGTCCCCGATCTCGTGGCCCAGCGCCGCCAGCGCGGCGATCGTCTGCGGCGCCATGTGCGACTCCACATTGATCGAGCGCCCGGCGTTGAAGCGCCAGCGCGGCGCGTCGCAGGCCGCCTGCGGCTGCTGGCCGTGGTCCAGCATGCGCACGAGGGTCTGCAGATGGCCCTGGGGCTGCATGTTGCCGCCCATCACGCCGAAGCTCATCTGCGCCTGGCCGTCGCGGGTGAGGAAGGCCGGGATGATGGTGTGGAAGGGCCGCTTGCCCGGCGCCACCTGGTTGGGGTGGCCGTCCGCCAGCGTGAAGCAGTGGCCGCGGTTCTGCAGCGAGACGCCGTAGCCCGGCAGCACGAGGCCGGAGCCGAAGCCCATGTAGTTGCTCTGGATGAAGCTGACCATCATGCCGCGCTCGTCCGCGGCGGTCAGATAGATGGTGCCGCCCTTGACGGGATTGCCCGGCGCGAAGTCCATCGCCCGGGACGGGTCGATGAGCGCCGCGCGCCGCGCGAGATAGGCCTCGTCCAGCAGCGCCTCGACCGAGCAGTCCATCGCCGCGGGCTCGGCCACGTAGCGGTAGACATCGGCAAAGGCCAGCTTCATGGCCTCGATCTGCAGGTGCAGGCCGGTGGCGTCGTCCGGGCCGTGCTCGCGGTAGCCCGTGTGGCGCAGGATGCCCAGCGCGATGAGCGCCGCGATGCCCTGCCCGTTCGGCGGGATCTCGTGCAGCGCGTGGCCGGCATGCGTCTGCTGGATGGGATCGACCCACTGCGGGCGGTAGGCCGCGAGGTCCGCCTCGGTGAGGTCACCGCCGGTGTCCCGCGCGAAGGCCGCCAGCGCGGCGGCGATCTCGCCCCGGTAGAAGGCCTCGCCCTGGGTCTGCGCGATGAGCCGCAGGCTGCGCGCGGCCTCCGGGAAGCGGAACAGCTCGCCGACCTCCGGCGCGCGCCCCCGCGGCAGGAAGGCCTGCGCGAAGCCGGCCTGCGTGGTGAGCTCCTCCAGCGCCGCGGCCATCGCCCACTTGCCCTGCACGCCAACGGGCACCGCGTAGCCGCGCTCGGCGATCTCGATGGCGGGCGCCATCAGGTCCGCAAAGGGCAGGCGGCCGAAGCGCTCGCTGAGCGCCGTCCAGGCTCCGACGGCGCCGGGCACCGTCACGCCGCCCCAGCCGCGCTTGGGCATGGCGTCCTGCGTGCAGCCATAGCGGCCGCGGATGTGAGCCGGCGTCCAGGCCTGCGGCGCAGGGCCCGAGGCATTGAGGCCGTGCAGGCGCTGGCCGTCCCACAGGATGCAGAAGGCGTCGGAGCCCAGGCCGTTGCTGCAGGGCTCGACCAGCGTCATGACCGCCGCACAGGCCACGGCCGCATCCACCGCATTGCCGCCCGCGGCCAGCATGCGCAGGCCCGCCTGCGCCGCAAGCGGGTGCGAGGTGGACACCACATTGCGCGCGAACACGGGGCTGCGCGTGCTCGCGTAGGGGTTGTGCCAATCGAAGCGGTGGGTCATGGGCGTCTCCTGGGGCGTCTGCGGTGTTGGCGTCGATTCTGGCACCCGACACCGCGGGCGCATCAGGCAAGACCTGACCCCGAGCACACACGTCACCTGACGCTCTTTTGCAGATCTGCAACAAACATGTAACGCTTTGAAAGGACGCTTCCCGGCGTCAACTGGCGCTCTTCGGGCCTCGTTGAGGAGGCACAAGTTCATCAACCCTGGAGCCCCCAGATGAAAGCCCTGAAGACTGCACTGATCCCCTCGACGCTGGCCCTGATCGCCACGGTGGCGACGGCACAGCAAGCCCCAGGGACGAGCGCAGCCCCCGCTGCCACGGCCACGGCTAGCACCCAGACTGCGCAGCCCGTGAGCGCCACGAATCCGGCGGTCGAGAAGAGCACGAAGGCCGCGGCGAGCACCCCCGCCCCGATCGGCTCGGCACCCGCCCCTGCTGCCGGCAAGCACACCGACAGCGCCCCGGTGAAGGCCACCCCGGCAACGGCATCCACCCCGGCCCCCTCGCCCGCCGCGGCGGTCAAGCCGGCCCCCACCAAGACCCAAGGCTGAACGGCTCTCACGCCCTCCGCCCTCTTCCAGACACCCCCATTTCCTTCCCTCACGACAAGGACCTGACCATGAACACCAAGACCACCCTGATCGCTTCCCTGCTGGCCCTGAGCGGTGCCGCCTTCGCCCAGACCCCGGCGGCTCCGGCTGCTCCCGCCACCACGGCCCCCGCCGCCACCCCGGCCGTCACGGCCCCTGCTGCGGCCACCACGCCGGCCGCCAAGTCCGCCGCCACCAGCCCGGCCGCCGCCCCGGCCACGGCGGCGCCGCAGGCGAAGCCCATCGCCGCCGCCAGCACCGCCACCCCGGCTGCGCCCGCTGCGGAGAAGACCGCCGAGGCCAAGCCCATGCACAAGATGGAGCACAAGGCCGAACACAAGGGCGAACACAAGCATGTCCACAAGGCCAGCCACAAGGAAGGCGCGAAGGACGGCGCGAAGGACGCGGCCCCGGCAGCTGAAGCCAAGCCCGCCGCCGCCGTGACCCCGGCTGCCACCCCGGCGCCCGCGGCCGCCCCGGCCAAGACGGACAGCAAGACCGAGGCGCCCAAGAAGTAAGCCTCGTCCCTGAACCTGCGGAATGTCCTGGCGGCTTCGGCCGCCCTCAGCCGGCACCTTGCGTGCCGGCTTTTTTCATTCGGCACCGGGCGTGCCGGTTCTCTGCATTCGGCATCTGGCGCGCCGGTTGTCCTCATCGGGCCCTGCATCTCGCGCCGCCGCGATGGCGTTTCGCGGCGAGTTCGTCCGCCTCGTCGCATCAGCCTCGCGCGGCCCGGCCCCGCTGCCTACGCTGCGTCCCATGTTCCAACCCTGACATGAGGACGCCATGCCCCACCACCGCTCCCCCCGCCCCCTGCTCACCGCCCTCGGCCTGTGCGCCGCCGCCCTGTGCATCAGCAGCGCCCATGCCCTGCCAGAGGCCGCGCTGCAGGCCGCCGTCGCGCAGTTCACCGAAGCGAGCCAGGGCAAGTCCGAAGCCACCGAGGCCAGCGTCGAGCAGTTCCAGGCCCTGCTCAAGACGGAGCCCGGCCATCCGCTGCTGATGAGCTACCTCGGTGCCACCACCACGCTCAAGGCGCGCGACGCCTGGGCGCCTTGGAAGAAGATGAGCTACGCCGAGGACGGCCTGGCCCTGATCGACAAGGCCATCGGCCTGCTGGGCCCGGAGCACGACCAGGCCCTGGTCCAGGGAACGCCCGTGAGCCTGCAGACCCGCTTCGTCGCGGCCAACACCTTCCTCGGGCTGCCGGAGATGTTCAACCGCGGTCCGCGCGGCCGGCTGCTGCTGGAGGAAATCCAGGCCAGCCCGCTGTTCGGCAAGGCGCCGGGCGGCTTCCAGGGCGCCGTCCTGATGCGCGCGGCCCGCCAGGCCGAGCAGGCCAAGGACCTGCCGCGCGCCCGCGGCCTCTACCAGCAGGTCGTCGCACGCCAGCTGCCGCAGGCGACGGCCGCCCAGGCCGCCTTGAAGGGCGTGCAGTGAGTGCCGCCGCGGTGATGGCCTTGCGCGGCGTGCGCAAGACCTACCGGCTCGGCGAACACGTGGTACCGGCGCTGCAGGGCGTGGACCTCGACGTGCCGGCCGGTGAGCTGCTGGCCCTCACCGGCCCGTCCGGCAGCGGCAAGAGCACGCTGCTCAACCTCTGCGGGCTGATCGACAGCCCCGATGAGGGTCAGGTCTTGCTCGACGGCCGCCCGGTGGATGCCCGCCAGGCGCTGGCCGCCACGCTGCTGCGGCGCGACGCCATCGGTTTCGTGTTCCAGAGCTTCAACCTCGTGCCCGTGATGACAGTGGCGGAGAACGTCGACTACCCGCTGTTCCTCGCCGGGGTGCCGGCCGCCGAACGCCGCCGCCGCGTGGAAGAGGCGCTCGTGCAGGTCGGGCTTGCCGAGCATGCGGCCCACCGGCCGGATGCGCTCTCCGGCGGCCAGCGCCAGCGCGTGGCCATGGCCCGGGCGCTCGTCAAGCGGCCGCGCCTCGTGATCGCCGACGAGCCCACGGCCAGCCTCGATTCCCACACCGCGGAGCAGGTGCTGGGCCTGATGCGCCGCCTGGCCCACGAGGCCGGCGCCGCCTTCCTCATCGCCACCCACGACGAACGGCTGACGCGCCGCTGCGACCGCGTGATCAGCCTGCTGGATGGGCGCATCGTGCACGCCACGGCCGGCGCCGACGGCGCGCAACACCAGCCCGCCACATCGACCGCATCCGCCCAGGAGGCCCTCGCATGAACGCCCTGATGAAATGGATGCACTTCGCCTGGCTGAACGCGCTGCGCAACAAGCGCCGCTCGGCCGTGACGCTGTCCATCGCCGCGCTGGGCACGGCCGGCCTGCTGCTGGCGGGCGGCTTCGCGCTGTTCACCTACGAGAGCCTCGCGCAGTCCGCCGCCCGCAGCACCGGCCATCTGGTGCTGGGCACGCCGGCCCAGTTCAGCCAGGACGAGGACACGCCGCTGCAGCACGGGCTCGACGACTGGCAGCCGCTGCGCCGGACCGTGCTCGCCGAGCCCGAGGTGCGCCAGGTGCTGCCGCGGGTGGAGTTCACCGGGCTGATCTCCAACGGCGAGAAGTCCACGGTGATGATGGCCAACGGCATCGACGCCGACGCCGAGTTCGCGGTGAAGGGCCCCTTTCTGCAGGTCAAGGCGGGCGAGGTGATCCTGAGCCGCGAGCGCCAGGTCGTGATGCTGGGCGAAGGCCTGGCGAAGAGCCTCAAGGCCGGCCCCGGCAGCAGCCTGACCTTGCTGGCCAGCACGACGGCCGGCGCGCTGAACGCCATCGACGTGACGGTGCGCGGCGTCGTCTCCACCGGCATCGCCGAGCTGGACAAGCGCCTCGTCTACCTCGACCTGCCGAGCGCCCAGGCCCTGCTGGCCACGGAGCGCGTCTCGACGCTCGGCGTGTTCCTCAAGGACATGGCCAGCACCGCCCCGCTGCAACAGCGGCTGCAGGCGGCGCACGGCACGCTGCAGGTCAAGACCTGGCTGGACCTCGCGACCTTCTACAAGGCCGTGCGGGACCTTTACAACCGCATCTTCGGCGCGCTGGGTCTGATCATTGCGCTGATCGTGCTCTTCGTGGTCGCCAATGCCATGGCCATGGCCATCATCGAGCGCACCCGGGAAATCGGCACGCTGCGGGCGCTCGGGACGACGCCGCGGCAGCTGCTCACCGCGCTGTCACTCGAGGGCCTCGTGCTGGGCGGCGGCGGTGCGGTGCTGGGCGCCCTGCTGTCCCTCGGCATCAGCCTGCTGCTGATGGTGGTACCGGTCATGATGCCGCCCCCGCCCGGCTCCACCAAGGGCTACCCGCTGAACATCGCCATCGACGGCTCGCTCTATGCCTGGACGCTGCTCGCCATGCTGGTGCTGACGGGCCTGAGCGCCGCGCTCGTCGCCCGCAAGACCGTGCACCAGCCGGTCGTCGAGGCCCTGGCCCACGTCTGAACTCCTGATCGAAAGACACCGACCATGAAGCCCCTGAATGCGCTTGCGCTGCTGTGCGCCGCCCTGCTCGCCAGCCTCCCCGTCCATGCCCTGGACGCCGCCACCGTGCTGAAGAACGCCGACGCCTTCCGCACCGGCGGCGCGAAGCAGCAGCAGGTCGAAACGGAGGTCCGCGTGCTCCACGCCGACGGCTCGCTCGACAAGGAGCGCCGCTACACCGTGCTCACGCAGACGGACCACCGCTCACTCGTGCTCATGCAAAGCCCGGCGGAAAAGGGCCAGAAGGTGCTGATGCTGGGCGACGACTTCTGGCTGCTGATGCCCGCCAGCCAGCGCCCGCTGCGCATCACGCCGCTGCAGAAGCTGCTGGGCGACGCGTCCACCGGCGACGTGGCCACGCTCTCCTGGAGCGAGGACTACGCCGGCGAGATCCAGGGCGAGGAGCGCTGCGGCGATCAGCCCTGCCTCAAGCTCTCGCTGCAGGCCACGCGCAAGGGCGTCAGCTACCAGCGCATCCTGCTGTGGGTGGGCAAGACCCGGCACGAGCCGCTGCGGGCGGAGCTCTATGTGCAGTCGGACAAGCTGGCCAAGACGGCGGAGTTCCGCTACGAGAAAGCGGACAAGGCCGACAAGGGCCCGGCGCTGATCAGCGAGATGCTGCTGCAGGATGCACTCTCGCAGCGCAAGCTCACCCAGGTGCGCTACCTCGCCCGCAAGTCGCGCGAGGCGCCCGAGGCCTGGTTCAACCCGATGTTCCTGGCGCGCAGCCCGAACCTGGAGTGAGGCGGATGAGCCGGCGCTTTCTCGTGATGGCCTTGTCGATGGGCGTGGGCGTGGCCGTGGGCGCGGCGCAGGCGGAGGTCCTGGACGAGAGCAGCGTGCAGCTGCGCAGCCAGGTCCAGTCCACCGAGCGCAGCCGGCAGGGCCCGCTGGCAGCGGCCGAGGCGCTGCAGCCCGGCATCGACGGCGCGGCCCGCCAGAGCCTGCTGCTGGAGGCCGAGTGGCGCGCACGCCGCGGCCCGGTGAGCGCCACGCTCTACGCCCAGCACCAGCAGCGCGACCACGGCGCCGCCCGCAGCCAGGCGGCCGTCAACGAGCTCTACGCCTCGGGGGACTGGGGCGGTGCGGATGGCTGGCAGTACAGCGTCGGCCGCAAGGTCGTCAGCTGGGACGTGGGCTACGCCTTCCGCCCCAACGACATGGTGGCGCAGGAGGAACGCCGCACCTTGCTGGGGACCTACACCCGCGGCCGCCCGGTGCTGCAGCTGGAGCGCTTCAGTGCCGAGACGGCCTGGAGCCTGGTCTGGGTGAATCCGGCGAACACGGCGGGGCAAGGCGCGGACGAGGAGGCGCTGGCGCTGCGCGTCTATCAGCGCGCCGGCGCCTGGGACTGGCACGGCTTCGCCCGTCTGGGACGCGAGCAGCGCGCCAGCGCGGGCGCCGCCTTCTCATGGGTCGCCAGCGAGGCGCTGGAGCTGCACGCCTCGGCGCGGCTCAACGAGCGCAGCTTCGTCTGGCGCCTGGCCCCGCAAGCGCCCGTCCCGTCACCGACGCTGCCCTGGCGGCGCGAGGTGCAGGCCGGTAGCAGCCAGCTGCTGCTGGGCGGCACCTGGACGACGGCGTCGCAGCTGAGCCTGCTGGTCGAGTACTGGTGGGATTCGCAGGCCCTGTCCCACGCCGACGCGGCCGCCTGGCGGGACCGCAGCGCCGCGCTGGTGGCGCAGGCATCGCTCGCGCCGGCCGCCTTGCGCCCGGCCTTCGCCGGCAATCTGGCATGGCAGACGCAGGGCTTCGCCAACAGCAGCCTGCAGCGGCACAACGTCTTTGCACGGCTGAGCGCAACGCAGGGCGCCTGGAGCTGGGCGGGCGATGTGCTGTGGGCCCCGCAGGACGGCGGGCGCCTGCTGACGGCCTCCGTGGCCTGGCAGGGTGATCGCTGGAACCTGCAGGCCGGGCTGCGCCAATGGGCGGGACCGGCCGACAGCCTGATCGCCCAGCTGCCGACGCGCCGCCTGGCCTTCGCGGCTGCGGCCCTGGCGTTCTGACGGCGGCCGAGGCGCTGTCCGCGCTTGCTGAAAAGGCTCGTTGAAAAGACCCGTTGAAAAGGCCCGCCACCAACGAAAAGACCGGACGAAGGTCCGGTCTTGACGGGGCCGGCGCAAGCGCCAGCCAGAGGAACAGGCCCGATCAGGCCGTGGCGAGGCGGATCACGCGGCGGGTCTGCGCCAGCGGCGCGGCCATCACGGCCGGCACGCTGCCCTGCTTCGCCAGCGCCTCATCGAAGACCTCGCGGGCGCAGTCCTGGCAGGCGCCGCAGGCCGAGGCAACGCGGGTGTCGTCCTGCAGGACGTCGAAGTTGGAGGTGCCCTCGGCGACGGCTCGGCGGATGTCGCGGTCAGAAACGCGGTGGCAGAGGCAGACGATCATGGTCCGGGGCTCGGGTCGGTGATTCGATGCGCAGATGCTAACGCAAACGCGAACGTTTCTCAATTACCAACCCTGACGCCGCCGGGGCCATCCCCGCGCCCCGCGCCGGATTCAGCTGCCGCTGCCCGAGCCCATCTGCGACTGCAGCCAGTTCTGCTCGCCCAGCTGATTGACGAGCTCGATCTGCGTCTCCAGGTGGTCGATGTGCTCCTCGGTGTCCGCGAGGATCTCCTCCAGCACCTGGCGCGACACGTAGTCCCGCACGCTCTCGCAGTAGGCGATGGCCTCCTTCAGCAGCGGATGGGAGCCCGTCTCGATACGCAGGTCGCAGTGCAGGATCTCCACGGCGTTCTCGCCGATGTACAGCTTGCCGAGGTCCTGCAGATTGGGCAGACCCTCCAGCATCAGGATGCGGTCCATCAGCTTGTCGGCGTGCTTCATCTCCTCGATGGACTCCTCGTACTCATGCTTGGCCAGGCGCTCCAGGCCCCAGTTCTTCAGCATGCGGTAATGGAGGAAGTACTGGTTGATGGCCGTCAGCTCATTCTTCAGCTGGGCATTGAAGTACTCGATGACCTTGGCATCACCTTTCATGGCGGGCTCCTGTGCGGTGTCTTGTGGCTGGCTGGCACTGCATCCAGGGCGGCTGCAGTCGTGGAGGCTGATTGTGGCCCCGCCAGCGGGTGTTCGCAGGCTCGCCCCTGCAATCATTGACAGCTTGCAATTGCGAATTATTCGCATTTATGATTCAAGCATGGACAAACCCACCTTCCTTCCCCCGATGCCCTCGGCAGCGCCGCCGCAGCGCCTGTCGAGCCCGCCACCCCGGCGCCTGCACAGCCGCGAGCTGCTGGGCCAGGACCGCGAACTCGAGATCGAGCACGCCGGCCAGCTCTACCGCCTGCGCCTCACGCAGCTGGGCAAGCTCATCCTGACCAAGTAAGCCTCGCGCGCCCGTCGCGCCCCGGTCGCGGTGCCGCCCTCGTGCCCGCGCGCCGCCGATCCCCCCCTGCTCTCCCGCCAGCTGCCGCCAGCCCCCACGCCCCCACGCGGGCACCACGCCCCTGCCAGGAGCCGCGCATGCTGAGCCTCTCGACTTCCCACCGCCCCGTCCTCACCGGAGGGCCCCGTCATGTGTGATGCCAAGACGGTGACCGCCCCCCTGCCCGACGCCCCCGTGGCGCCGCCGGAGCTGGCCCTGCCCAACCACGTGCTCGGATCCCGCCGCCGCCGGCTGTGGGAGCTGCCGTCGCAGGCGCTGTGCCCCGTGATCGGCGCGTGCCTGCCCCTGGCCGTCCTGCGCAAGCGCGTGGGCAAGGCCCTGGGCGGCGAAGCCCTCGTGCAGGACTACGAGCTGCACTGCGGGGCCATCCACGAATGCAAGCAGCGCGGCCGCATCGCCGAGCTGCTGCACCGCGAGCTGGACCAGCGCTACGCCCTCCACGTCCGGCAGACCGCTCGTCTCAAGACCACGCTGCAGCTGCGCGACGCCTGGCGCCAGGCGGCAACCGGCGCGGAGGTCGCCGGCGCGCTGTGGGCGACGCTGAGCCATCCGCGCTGCGACGCGCTGCTCCAGGACGAGGTGCTGCAGGACATCCACATGATCCAGCACCAGGTCGGCAGCTCGCACCGCGCCGACCTGCAGCGCATCCAGGCCCTGACGCACGAGAACGGCGTGCTCGGCGCCGAGCTCGGGCGCGCGCAGCAGCGCAGCACCCAGCTCATCGCCGAGCGGGACCGCCGCATCGACGAGCTGCTGGCCCAGCAGCTGCGCGCCCGGGCCGAGCTGGTCCTGCGCGACAGCCGCATCGCCGCCCTGCAAAGCGAGCTGGATACCCTGCACGCCACCCAGCCCGCGCTGCGCCAGGCCCTGCTGCGCGAGCGCCAGCTTCTCGACGGTCAGGCGCGCATCCAGCAGCTGGAGCAGGAGCTGCAGCGCCTGCGCCGCGCCCTGCGTCAAGCCGAACAGGCGCAGGCCACCACGCGCGCCCTCGAGACGCCGCCCGCGGAGGACGAGCGTCCCGCCCCGGCGCCCGCGGCCCCGCTCGTGGCGCTGGAGGACCAGGCCGTGCTGTGTGTCGGCGGGCGGGCCGCGACGGTGCCCGTCTACCGCCGCCTCGTCGAGGCCCGGGGCGCCCGCTTCCTGCACCACGATGGCGGCGAGGAGCACGCCGTCACCCAGCTGGACGCCACGCTGGCGGCCGCCGACCTCGTCATCTGCCAGACCGGCTGCATCAGCCACGACGCCTACTGGCGTGTGAAGGAGCACTGCAAGCGGCACGGCAAACGCTGCGTCTTCGTGGACCAGCCCAGCCGCAGCGGTCTCGTGCGGGCCCTCACGCAGCTGGCCGGGCCGGACGAGCCCATGCGGGCGGCATCGCCTGCCGCGCCGGGCCCGCTCACGACCCCGGCGCTGAATCCGGCCGGCCTTGACCTCGCCCCATGACAGCCTGACTCGCCCGGGGCATCATGCGGGACCGCCTCTCGATTCAAATATATCTACAATATTCACATCGAGACTCCCTCATTCCTCCTGCGAGACAAGCCCATGAGCGCACCCCTGCATCCTCTCTACATCGGCGGCGAATGGCTGGACGGCCCGCGCCAGCGTGACAACCTCAACCCCTCCGACACCCGGGACGTCATCGGCCGCTACGCGCAGGCGGACGTCGCCCTGACCGAGCGCGCCATCGCCGCCGCCGCCGAGGCCGCGCCGGCCTGGGGCCTCAGCAGCCCGCAGGTCCGGGCGGACGCGCTGGACCGCATCGGCAGCGAGATCCTCGCCCGCAAGGACGAGCTGGGCACGCTGCTGTCCCGCGAGGAAGGCAAGACGCGGCCCGAGGGCATCGGCGAGGTGGCCCGCGCCGGCGCCATCTTCAAGTTCTTCGCCCAGGAAGCGCTGCGCCTGCGGGGGGACAAGCTTGCCTCCGTGCGCCCCGGCGTGGAGGTGGAGGTGACCCGCGAGCCGCTGGGCGTCGTCGGCCTCATCACGCCCTGGAACTTCCCCGCTGCCATCCCGGCCTGGAAGCTTGCGCCCGCGCTCGCCTTCGGCAACACCGTCGTGCTCAAGCCGGCCGACGTCGTGCCGGGCTCGGCCTGGGCGATGGCCGAGATCATCAGCCGCGCCGGGCTGCCGGCCGGCGTCTTCAACCTGGTGATGGGCCCGGGCTCGCAGGTGGGCCAGACGCTGCTGGACGACCGCCGCGTGGCGGCGCTGAGCTTCACGGGTTCCGTGGGCACGGGCCAGCGCGTGGCGCAGGCCGCCGTGGCGCGCGGGGCCCGCTTCCAGCTCGAAATGGGCGGCAAGAACCCCTGCGTGGTGCTGGACGATGCGGACCTCGACGTCGCCGTGAACTCGGTGCTGCAGAGCGCCTTCTTCTCGACGGGGCAGCGTTGCACGGCGTCCTCGCGGATCATCGTGCAGAAGGGCATCTACCCGCGCTTCGTCCAGGCCCTGGGCGAGGCCACGCGTGCCTTGCGCGTGGGCGATGCGCTGGACCCGCAGACCCAGATCGGCCCCGTCGTCGACGAAGGCCAGCTGGCGCAGGACCTGAAGTACATCGACATCGCCAAGGCCGAGGGCGCCCGCCTCGTCTGCGGCGGCGAGCGCCTGCAACTCGACAAGCCCGGCTTCTACCTGCAGCCCGCCCTCTTCGCCGACTGCGACAACGCCATGCAGCACTGCCGCGAGGAGATCTTCGGCCCCGTGGCCAGCGTGATCCCGGCCGACAGCTACGAGCACGCCCTGGCGCTCGCCAACGACACGCCCTTCGGCCTCTCCGCCGGCATCTGCACGACCTCGCTCAAGTACGCCAGCCACTTCAAGCGCCATGTGCAGGCCGGCATGGTGATGGTCAATCTGCCGACCGCGGGGGTGGACTACCACGTGCCCTTCGGCGGTCGCAAGGGCTCCAGCATGGGCCCGCGCGAGCAGGGCAGCTATGCGGCGGAGTTCTACACCACCGTCAAGACGGCGTATGTGCAGCCCTGAGCGCTGAGTCCGGCGCCCAGTCCGGCGGTGCGCGGGATCGTGCTAGGGTAGCGGCCCTAACCACGATCCTGCGCACCCCATGACACCGCCCCGTCTCCGCGCCCTGCTCCTGGGGCTGCTCTGCCTCGGAGCCGGCCTGGCTCGCGCCGACGACTGCCCCGCTCCGGCCGCCCTGGCCCCGGTGCTGCAGACCGACGGCCTCTTTTTAGGCGAGCTGCACGGCAGCGTCGAGGTCCCGGCGCTGGTGGACTGCCTCGCCCGCACCCTCTCCGCCGAGCTCGCCGGCCGTCGCGCGCTCACCGTGGCACTCGAGGTGCCGCCGGATGCCCTCGATGAAGCCCACCCCTTCTGGCACGGACAGGACGGGCGGGCCTCGCAGGCGATGGTGGCCCTGCTGCGCTCGCTGAAGGCGCTGCGGGCGCAGGGGCGGATCGAGCTGATCGGCTTCCAGCCTGCGGAGGACTACCCGAATCAGGCGGACTATGAGATCGCCATGGCCCGCCGGCTCGATGCCGTGCCGGCCGGGCACTTTCTGGTCGTTCTGGCCGGCAACTTCCACGCCAGCCGCCCGCCGCCGGGCCGCCCGGGCATGGGCTGGGACCTCGTGCCCGCTGGCGCGCACGTCCAGCGGCGCATGGCGCACGTGCTGGCCGCCTACAGCCAGGCCTCCTCCTCCTGGTTCTGCATGGGCAGCAGCTGCGGCGTCCATGAGCTCAAGCCCTGGCCCTACGCGGCGGGCCGCACACCGGGTCTGCACCCCCTGGGCCAGGACGGCTACGAGCATGTCTACGTGCTCCCCCGCCTGAGCGCCTCCCCGCCGGCGCACCCCTCGAAACCGAGCGGCCAGCCCGCCTCGCCCTCTTGATTTCGTGCAAATCACACAAACCACTTACATACCACCCTGATTGCGGGGATGGTTTGTAACAGCGTGATTCCTAGAATCCGCCCGCATCAACAAAGGCCGAATGGCTGAGGGCGTCGAAGGGAAACCATGCAAATGAAACGAGGGAACTCCGTGGGGCTGCGCGCCCGTGTGGCCTGGGCAGCCGGCCTGACTGGTCTCACACTGGCACAGGCGGCGAGCGCCGCACCGGTGATCGATCTGGGAGTGGCGTCGCAGTACAGCGCCTTCATCTTCGGGGACGTGAAGGCCGCCAATGACGTCGAGGGCCGCCTCGCCGTCGGGGGCTCGCTGACGGCCAACGGCCTGAGCGTGGGCTACCGCGCGCCCGCCGGCAGCAACGGCCCGGCCCTCGTGGTGGGCGGCGACGTGCGCTTCACCAATGGCCGCATCTACTCGACCGCACCCGGCTCGGTCACGGACAGCAGCGCCGGCGAAGGCAACCAGGTGCCCTGGGACCCGGGCCTCCAGCACTACGGCAACAGCTTCGGCGTGTTCGGCGGCAAGAAGACCGGCTCGTCCAGCTACCTGGACCTGCGCGCGGAGCCCAAGGTCAGCAACCTCGTGGACTTCAAGGCCGCGCAGAAGCAGCTCACCGAGCTCTCCGGCTCGCTCGCGGCGCTGACCAGCACCGGCGCCGTCGCCCAGCCCTGGAGCGACATCAGCCTGACGGGCACGGGCCAGGCCGGGGCCGTCGAGGTCTTCGACATCCTCCTGGGTAGCAAGAACAAGCAGGGCAACAGCTGGGTGATGCCCAGCCTGAACCTCAAGAACGTCGCGGCGGACGCCTGGGTCGTGATCAACATCCTCAATGCGGGCGATGTGCAGCTGACCGGCGCCTTCACCGGCTTCAAGCCGATCCAGGAAGCCAAGGGCAAGGTGCTCTTCAACCTGGCCAACGCCAGCCGCGTGAAGATGGGCTGGGTGGACGGCAGCGTGCTGGCGCCCAAGGCCGACCTGTACGGCCAGGGCCACGTCGAGGGCACGGTGATCGCCGCCTCGATCTCCCAGGCCTTCGAGATCGGCTGGGAGCCCTTCACGCCGACGCCGCGTGACGAGAAGCAGGTGCCGGAACCGCAGATCGGCTGGCTCGCCGGCCTCGCCCTCGTGGCGGCAGGGCTGGCCTCGCGCCGTCGCAAGGCGGGCTGAGCCACACGCGCTTCATCGGGACACGAGAAAGGCCCTCCGTCGGAGGGCCTTTTTCGTGGGGGCAAGGGGCGCAGTCAGTGGATCGCCGGCAGCTGGCGCAGCGCCTTCACGGCGCCCTCGCCCATGGCGGCGCCGAAGCGCTTGGCCAGGCGTTCGGCCACGTTGTCACGCGGGGTGTAGTCGATCACCTCCTCGGCCTTCACCACCTCGCGGGCGACGAAATCGAGGTTGCCCAGGCCGTCGGCCAGGCCCAGCTTCACGGCCTCCTCGCCGTTCCAGAAGAGCCCCGAGAACATCTCCGGCGTCTCCTTGAGGCGATCGCCCCGGCCCTCGCGCACGACGGCGATGAACTGGCGGTGGATCTGGTCCAGCATGGCCTGCGCGAAGGCCTTCTGGCGCGGATTCTCCTTGGTGTAGGGGTCGAGCATGCCCTTGTTCTCGCCCGCCGTGAGCAGGCGGCGCTCGATGCCCAGCTTGTCCATGAGGCCCGTGAAGCCGAAGCCGTCCATCAGCACGCCGATGGAGCCGACGATGCTGGCCTTGTCCACGTAGATGTCGTCGGCGGCGGCAGCGATGTAGTAGGCGCCGCTTGCGCAGATCTCCTCGACCACGGCGTAGACCTTCTTGCCGTGCTTGGCCTTGAGGCGCTGGATCTCGTCATAGACGATGCCGGCCTGCACCGGGCTGCCGCCGGGAGAGTTGATGCGCAGCACGACGGCCTGCGCGCCCTGGTCCTCGAAGGCGCTGCGCAGGGCCGAGAGCATCAGCTCGGCACTGGCCTCCGTGTCCGCCGAGATCTCGCCGCGGACCTCGACCAGCGCCGTGTGGGGCGTGTTCGGGGCCGTCACGTGGTGTGGCTGGTAGAACAGCGCCCAGGCCACGAACAGGGCCAGGCCCAGCCACAGCAGGCGGAAGCCGGTGCGCCAGCGGCGCTCGGCGCGGCGGTCGCGCAGGTAGTCCTGGGCGAACTGGGCCACGAGGGCCTCGTAGGCGCCGGGCCCGGTCGCCGCAGCCACCGGTGCGGCCGGCGGCGCGGAGGGCGCGGCGGCCTTCAGCATGTCTTCGGGGCGGGCCGTGGCGTCCGGCAGGATGCGCGGCTGGTCGTCGTTGGGGTTCATGGGTGAATGCTCGATGCGGGGCCCGCGGCGGGCGGCCCCGGCGGAAAAAAGGGGGGCGGCTCAGTCCTCGAAGGCGGGCTTGGTGTCGCGGCTAGGATACCAATACACCTTGCCCTCGCGCTCCTGCACCTCGATCTTGTGCAGGCCGATGCGGCCGCACATGCCGGTCACGCAGCGCCCGGTGAGCGGGTCGTACACGGCACCGTGGATGGAGCAGATGATGTACTGCTTGTCGCCGTCCAGGAACTCCCCTTCCTGCCAGTCCATCTCCGTCGGGACATGGGCGCAGCGGTTCAGGTAGGCCACGGCCTGGCCCTCGTAGCGCAGGGCGAAGGCGCTGGCCGGCTGGCCGTACTGCAGCACCTCGAAACAGTGCGCCTTGCCGCGCTCCGGCAGATCGGCGGCGTCGCACAGCAGCAGGCCGTCGCCGGCGGGGGGAGTGGTGCTGGAGTTCATGGGCGGGTTCCGGTCGGGTCAGGCGTGCTTGAGCAGCCAGTCGTGCAGCGCAGGCACCGAGTCGGCAATGTGCACCGGCTCGAAAGCCCCGAAATGCTCGGGGTCATGGGCGCCGTAGCTGACGCCCAGCGCGTCGCAGCCGGCATTGCGCGCCAGCTGCAGGTCGTGCGTGGTGTCGCCGATCATCAGCGTGCGCGCCGGCTCCACGGCGAACTCGCGCATCAGCTCCTCCAGCATCAGCGGATGCGGCTTGCTCTGCGTCTCGTCCGCGGTGCGGCTGGCGTCGAAGACACCCTGCAGCGCCACGTGGCGCAGCGCCTCGTCCAGGCCGCTGCGGCTCTTGCCCGTGGCGATGGCCAGCCAGTGGTGCCGGGCCTTGAGCGCCTGCAGCAGCGGCTCGACGCCACCGAAGAGGCACAGCGCGTCGTGCTGGGCGAAGTAATGCTTGCGGTAGGCCTGCCCCATCTCGGCGTAGCGTTCGCGCGGCAGCTCGGGGGTGGCGATGGCCAGTGCCTCGTAAAGCCCCAGGCCGATGACATGTGCGGCGCGTTCGCGCGGCGGCACCGGCAGGCCGAGGTCGGCCGCGGCCCCCTGGATGGCCTGGACGATCAGGGCCGTGGAGTCGAACAGCGTGCCGTCCCAGTCGAAGACGATCAGGTCGTAGCGTTGCGGGCGGGAAGCGCTCATCGGGCGGTGCCTTGACGAAGTTGGCGGACCAGGGCGTCGCAGTCCTCGGGCAGCGGGGCCTTCAGCTCGATCTCCTGGCCGCTGGCCGGGTGGGTGAAGCGCAGCAGGCGCGCGTGCAGGAACATGCGGTCGAAGCGCAGCCCGGGCACGGTCTCGCCACGGGCCAGGGCCTTGTTGGCGTCGAAGTCGCCGTACTTCGGGTCCCCCGCGATGGCATGCCCGGCCTGCGCCAGGTGCACGCGGATCTGGTGGGTGCGGCCGGTCTTGATCGTCACGTCCACAAGGCTCAGCGGGCCGAGGCCCTCCGCCAGCTTCACGAGGCTGATGGAGCGCTTGGCCTGCTCGGCCTGCGGATCGTGCGAGGACGTCACGGCGCGCACCCAGCGCTCGCCGTCGCTGCCGACGAACTTCAGCAGCGGCACGTCGATCACCGTCTGCCCCTTGGGCCAGGCGCCCCACACGAGGGCGGCATAGGTCTTGCCGGTCTCGCGGTCGCGGAACTGGTCCTGCAGCGCGTTGAGGGCGCTGCGCTTCTTGGCGATCAGCAGCAGGCCCGAGGTTTCCTTGTCGAGCCGGTGGACCAGCTCCAGGAACTTCGCCTGCGGCCGCGCCTGGCGCAGCTGCTCGATCACCCCGAAGCTCACGCCGGAGCCACCATGCACGGCCACGCCGGCGGGCTTGTTGATGGCGATCAGGTGCTCGTCCTCGAACACGATGGGGAACTCGCGGGCGGGCACCGGCGCCTGCGCCGCGGCGCTGCGTTCGGGCAGGCGCACCGGCGGCACGCGCACGACATCGCCCAGCTCGACCCGGGTGTCCGCCTGCGCGCGGCCCTTGTTGACCCGCACCTCCCCGGCCCGGATCACGCGGTAGACGTGCGTCTTGGGCACGCCCTTGAGGATCTTCAGCAGGAAGTTGTCCAGGCGCTGGCCGGCGGAGCCTTCGTCGATGGTGAGCAATTGCACGGCCGGAGCGACCTTGGGCGCCGCGGCTGTCCCCTGCGCGGGGGACGGCGCCTTCGTGGCGGCGGCCGGGCCGGCGGCGCTCCGGGGCGCGACACGGGGCGTTTCGCCCGGTTTCATCGTGGTCGGCGCCGGGCGGCGGCCGGGCTTGGGGGCGGCTGGGGGGCGCCGGGCGCCCTGGTCGCTTCCCGAACTCGGGCCGCGACCTTTAGCCCCTATAATCTTCCGTACCACGATTGCGTTCTAAGTATTTGATTTTTCTGATTTTACCTGTGGGTGAGCCGCGGGGATACAAAGAACGCAGGGGTGGTAGGGCCTGGAACAGGCGGTCGGCGGCGCAAGCCGACGTCCGATGACCGGCCCTCAAAAATTTGGTGAAGCAACGTGTCAGCCTGCCCGGCGGGCCCTGTCCCCAAGCGACAGCGGCGGTCGGCGGGTCGGCACGGAAGAGCAACGCAGAACGGACCACGCCTGTCCGAGGGGCTATCACCCCGCGGTCGGCACGAATAAGGTTTTTCATCGTGTGAGGCCCCCCGGTCAAGAGCCGGAGGCCTCATGCCAGCGCCCAGCAGTTCCTCGCGGATGAATCCCAGCAATCCCCCCACCCCCCGCCGCATGCGCGCGCAGCCCCGGTCGCTGACCGGCCGCCTGCCCTGCATCAGCCGCGGCCGGGTCGCGCCAACGATGGTGGCGCGTTCACGGGAGGGAGGCTCCGCGCCCCCTGTTGAAGCGCACGCGCCAACGCTGCCGGCCTGATCGCGAATCTCGCGATCTCCAGCAGTCCAGGGCGATTCCTTCCTCGGTTCCACCGCGTTTCTCGTGCTGATGTCGGTCGCCCGCGGGCTCGCGCCCCGTGCGACGTGTGCTGCGCGCCGCGCGGGCTGGTTTCGGCCAGTCTGAACGGCGTGTAAGGAGAAACGATGAAACGCATGCTGATCAATGCGACGCAGCCGGAAGAACGGCGCCTCGCAATCGTCGATGGCCAGAAGCTGCTCGACTTCGAGACCGAAATCGAAGGCCGCGAGCAACGCAAGGGCAATATCTACAAGGCGGTCGTGACGCGGGTCGAGCCCTCGCTCGAAGCCTGCTTCGTGGACTACGGCGAGGACCGCCACGGCTTCCTGCCCTTCAAGGAAATCTCCCGCCAGTACTTCCGCGAAGGCGCGGACGTCCGCTCGGCCAAGATCCAGGACGCCATCAAGGAAGGCCAGGAACTGCTGGTTCAGGTCGAAAAGGAAGAGCGCGGCAACAAGGGCGCCGCCCTGACCACCTTCATCTCGCTGGCCGGCCGCTACCTCGTGCTGATGCCGAACAACCCCCGTGGCGGTGGCGTCTCGCGCCGCATCGAGGGTGAGGACCGCGAGGAACTCAAGGAAAACCTCGACCAGCTCGAGTACCCCAAGGGCATGTCCCTGATCGCCCGCACCGCCGGCATCGGTCGCACCGCGGCCGAGCTGCAGTGGGACCTCAACTACATGCTCAAGCTCTGGACGGCGATCGACGACGCCTCCGGCGGCGGCAAGGGCGCCTACCTGATCTATCAGGAAAGCTCGCTCGTCATCCGCGCGATCCGCGACTACTTCACCGCCGACATCGGTGAGATCCTGATCGACACGGACGACATCTACGAGCAGGCCCACCAATTCATGAACCACGTGATGCCGGACAACGCGCATCGCGTGAAGCGTTACCGTGACGACGCCCCGCTGTTCAGCCGCTTCCAGATCGAGCACCAGATCGAGACGGCCTTCAGCCGCACGGTGAACCTGCCCTCGGGCGGCGCCATCGTGATCGACCACACCGAAGCCCTGGTCTCGGTGGACGTCAACTCGGCCCGCGCCACCCGTGGCGGCGACATCGAGGAAACCGCGACCCGCACCAATCTGGAAGCGGCCGACGAAATCGCCCGCCAGATGCGCCTGCGCGACTTGGGCGGCCTGATCGTCGTGGACTTCATCGACATGGAGGAGTCCAAGAACCGCCGCGAGGTCGAGCAGCGCCTGCGTGACGCCCTGCGCCAGGACCGCGCCCGCGTGCAGTTCAGCTCCATCAGCAAGTTCGGCCTGCTCGAGCTCTCCCGCCAGCGCCTGCGCCCGGCCCTGAGCGAAGGCAGCCACATCACCTGCCCGCGCTGCAACGGCACCGGCCACATCCGCGACACGGAAAGCTCCGCGCTGCAGATCCTGCGCATGGTCCAGGAAGAGTCCATGAAGGACAACACCGCCGCCGTGCACGTGCAGGTGCCGGTGGAGGTGACCAGCTTCCTGCTGAACGAGAAGCGCACCGAGATCACCAAGATCGAGCTCAAGCAGCGCGTGACCGTGCTGCTGGTGCCCAACAAGCACCTCGAGACCCCGAACTACAAGCTGGAGCGCCTGCGCCACGACGATCCCCGTCTGGAGAACCTGCAGGCCAGCTACACGATGATCGAGGAGCCGCAGGACGAGGTGGGCATCACCCGCCGCGGCGGCGACGACAAGGGCAAGAGCAAGCAGGAGCCCGTGATCAAGGGCATCCTGCCCGAGCAGCCCGCACCCGTGGTGCCGCCGAAGCCGGCCGCCGCCCCCGCGGCACCGGCTGCGGCAGCCGCCCCCGCCGCTGCCGCGCCGGCCGCGACGAGCTCCGGCTTCTTCGGCTGGCTCAAGAAGGTCTTCGGTGCCGGCGAGGCCCCGGCCGAGGAAGCCAAGCCCGCCGAGACCGAGCGCAAGGACGGCGCCAAGCGCGAAGGCCGTGAAGGCGGCCGCGACGGTGGCCGCGACGGCCGCCGCCGTGATCGTGGCGACCGCGGTGAACGCGGCGAGCGTGGCGAGCGCAAGGACGGCAAGGGCCGCGGCGAGCGCGGCGAAGGCAAGGACGGCCAGCGCGCTGAACGTAGTGAGCGCGGTGGCGAGCGCGGTGAGCGCAATGCCGAGCGTGGTGAACGCGGCGAACGCGGCCGCCGCAACGAGCGGGGTGGCGAGCGCGGCGAGCGTGCCGAGCGCAATGACGCTGCAGCGCAGGACGGCAACCGTCCGGAACGTGCCGAGCGCGGTGAGCGTGGGGAGCGCGGCGAAGGCCGTCGTGGTCGTGGCGAGCGCGGTGAGCGTGCCGAACGTGCCGAACGCCAGGAGCGTCCGGCCGCCGAGGTCCAGGCCCTGGTCGAGACGACCGGTGCCGAGTCCCCGACCGCCTTCCAGGACACCATCCCTGACGGCATGGCCCCCGAGGCCGCGGGCGAAGAGCGCCAGGGTCGCCGCCGCCGCCGCCGTGGTGGCCGTGACCGCGAGGACCGCGCCCAGGAAGCCGGCGCCGAAGGCGTGACCGGCGCGGACGGCGAGCAGGCGCCTGCCGCCGAGGCCGCCGCGGCTGACGCCGAGGCTGCGCCCGCCGAGGTGACCGCCGACGCGGGTGGCGAAGCCCCGGCCGACGCGCCGCAGGGCGAAGAAGGCCGTGACGGCCGCCGCCGCCGCAGCCGTGACCGCTACCGCCGCGATCGTCGCGATGGCGCGTCGGGCGAAGGCACCGAAGGCACCGAGGGTGGCGAGCAAGCCCCGCAGCAGCTGGAACTGGTGAGCGAGTCGGCCGAGGCCGCCCCGGTGGCACCGGCGGCCCCGGTGGCTGAGGCTCCGGCACCGGCCCCTGTGGCACCCGCACCGGCTGTGGTCGCAGAAGCACCTGCCGCCCCGGTCGCTCCGACCGTGCCGGCCTACCGCCTGCCGATGACCGACCTGCACGGCATCGCCGAAGCGGCCGGCCTGCAATGGGTGAACTCGGACGCCGACAAGGTGGCCGCCGCCCAGGCCGCGATCGCCGCCGAGCCCCAGCCCGTGCGCGTGCCGCGCGAGCGTCCGCCGGTCGTGGTGCTGGACGAAGGCCCGCTCGTGCTGGTCGAGACCCGCAAGGATCTGGCCCAGGTGAAGCTGCCCTTCGAGCAGCAGGGCTGACCCCAGCCGGCCCCGCGCCGGCGCCTGGTCCCCAGACACGCCGCCGTGGCTCACGCCCGGCGGCGTTTTTCATGCCTCGGCGGGAGGTGGCTAGGGTTGGCACCCTGGCAGGCCCTGCCTTTTCGCCTACAGTTCCAGCCCTGCTGCACCCAGCACTGCCGCCAGCTGCGAGCGACCCGCCCGCGGCCCGACACAAGGACTCACCGTGACCCAGACAGCCAGCACCGCGGCGCCCAAGATGCCGCCGCAGATCCCCTACATCATCGGCAACGAAGGATGCGAGCGCTTCAGCTTCTACGGCATGCGCAACATCCTGACGGTCTTCCTGATGACCAGCCTGCTGATGGCCATCCCCGAAGACCTGCGCAAGGCCGAGGCCAAGGAGGTGTTCCACACCTTCGTGATCGGCGTCTACTTCTTCCCGCTGCTCGGCGGCTGGATCGCCGACCGCTTCTTCGGCAAGTACAACACCATCTTCTGGCTGAGCCTGCTCTACTGCTGCGGTCACGCCTGCCTGGCCATCTTCGAGAAGAACATCACCGGCTTCTACACCGGCCTCTTCCTCATCTCCCTGGGCTCCGGCGGCATCAAGCCGCTCGTGAGCTCCTTCGTGGGCGACCAGTTCGACAGCAGCAACCGCAGCCTGGCACAGAAGGTGTATGACGCCTTCTACTGGATCATCAACTTCGGCTCCTTCTTCGCCTCGCTGCTGATGCCCATCTTCCTGAAGGAGTTCGGCGCGAGCGTCGCCTTCGGCATCCCCGGCATCCTGATGGGCATCGCCACGCTGATCTTCTGGAGCGGCCGCAAGAAGTACATCCACACGCCGCCCGTGGCCCACGACCCGAACAGCTTCCTGAAGGTCGTCATCAGCGCGCTCAAGACCGGCGGCCCCGGCCTCGTCGTCGCGCTGATCGGCGTTGTCGGTGCGGTGGGCAGCTTCGTGCTGATGAAGCAGATCGGCTTCGTGGCGAGCTTCTGCCTGGCGCTCGTGCTGCTGATGGGTTTCGGTGGCGCCGGCGCGGCGCTGCAGCTGGGCAAGGCCTCCGACGCTCACCCGCCTGAGGCCATCGAGGGCGTGCGCGCGGTGCTGCGCCTGCTGGTGCTCTTCGCGCTCGTCACGCCGTTCTGGTCCCTGTTCGACCAGAAGGCCTCGACCTGGATCCTGCAGGCCGACCAGATGACGAAGCCCGCGTGGTTCCAGTCGTCCATGATGCAGGCGCTGAACCCGGCGCTGGTGATGATCCTCATCCCCTTCAACAACCTGGTGCTGTACCCCACGCTCGAGCGCATGGGCCTGCGCATCACGGCCCTGCGCCGCATGGGCGCGGGCATTGCGCTCTCGGGCGTGGCCTGGATCGTCGTGGGCGGCCTGCAGCTGTGGCTGGACGACGGCCACACCGTGAGCATCGTCTGGCAGATCCTGCCCTACGCCATCCTCACGCTGGGCGAAGTGCTCGTCTCGGCCACGGGCCTCGAGTTCGCCTACAGCCAGGCGCCGCTGCCCATGAAGGGCGTGATCACCAGCTTCTGGAACCTCTCCGTCACCATCGGCAATCTGTGGGTGCTGCTGGCCAACAGCAGCGTCAAGAGCGAAGGCGTGACGGCCTACATCAAGGCCACGGGCACCAGCGTCACGGCCTTCCAGATGTTCTTCTTCGCCGGCTTCGCGCTGCTTGCCGCGCTGCTGTTCGGGCTCTATGCCCGCGGCTACCGGATGCTGGACAACTACCGGAAGTAAGCCACGCTCGATCGCACCGGCCGCCTGCCCTCACCGCGGCCGCCGCCCCATCAGCCGACCGATCGCGCCCTTGGCGCCGGTCGGCTTTTTCATGGCCGACTCAGGCCGCGCACTGCACGTGCTAGGCCGCTCCAGCACAGGAACGCATAAGGATCATCTACCTCCTGAGGGGGATGCAATGGGCGTGGCCGCCGAGGGATCGCGCCACTAAGATGCGGCACCAAGGAGAGCCCATGTACACCTGCCCCCACTGCCACACCAAGACCTTCGGTCTCTGGCCAGTGCTCCATGCAAGGCCTGGGCAGGTGCTGACCTGCGGGCACTGCCAGGAGCGCGTCCACGTCAAACAGCCCGGCATGGTCTTGACGCTGATTCCCATCATCCTGGGCCAGCTGGCTTTGAGTCGTTCCGGCGACAACTTCGTGCTGGGCGGCGCCATCCTGCTCATGATGTTTGCCTACGTGTTCCTGCTCCTCTACCGCTGCGTGTCACTCACCAGCGCCCCGCCCGGGCCAAACGGCCTCTGAATCCATCGATCACCCAACAACACAGAGGAGGACCTCATGTCTCACACCACTTCGCGCCGGCTCACATCGCTGGCCTGCATCAGTCTCGCGCTGGCCCCCGCGCTGGTCCGCGCCGACGACGCGCCCATCACGCTGAACCTCATGCCCCTGCCTGCCACGCAGCAGCAGCACGACTTCCGCATCAAGGCCGTCACGGACATGAAGTTCAAGGTCCGCGAGGGGGCCAGCGACGAGGAGACCCAGCAGATCAACGCCCGCATGGGCGCGATCAAGATGCCCATGACCATGACCCTGCAGATGCGCCAGCACATGCAGACGGGCAAGGCGGACGCCCAGGGGCACATTCCGCTGAAGGCCACCATCGAATACGGCACCATGGAGATGCGCACCGGCGACGGCGACCTGATGCCCGGCATGCCCGCCAAGCGCATGCCCAGCATGCAGTTCAACGCGGACATCGTGGATGGCCGCTACGAAAACATCCGCCTGTCCGGTGAGGGCGCCGCCAAGCTGCCGCCGGAGATGATGGAAGGCATGTTCCGCAAGACCTTCGACGCGCTCGCCAAGATGAACGGCACGCCGCTGCGCGTCGGGGAGTCGGTGGAGATGCCGCTGGAAATGAACGTGCCGCTGCCGAGCCTGCCCGGCGGCAGCAACGCGGGCAAGATGAGCGCGCGCTACACCCTGACCAAGGTGGAGGCCGGCGTGGCCTACTTCGACATCGGCGCCACGCTGGACTTCAAGCTGGACATGCCGATGCCTGCGGCGGCCGCAAGCGCCGCCAGCGCCGCCAGCGCCCCGCCGGCACCGGCCTCGTTGCAGATGGTGATGACGGGCGGCGGCACGGGCCATCTGCAGCTGCGCCTCGCGGACCGGCTGCAGCAGCGCACGGACCTGGACCTGCGCATCGACATGCGCATGCCCATGCCCGACGGCCACTCGATGCAGATGAACCTGCAGATGGCGATGACCGGCGAGGGCAAGGCGCTCCCGGCGGGCAAGGCCAAGCCGGCCACCGCCAAGCCTGCGGCCAGCAAGGCAAAGGCCGCGAAGTAAGACAGGCACCGGGGCACGCCGGTGCGGCGGGCTTCACGCCCGCCGTCGCCATCGCCTTCGCCCTGGCCGCCCTGCCCCGGGCGCGGCCCGCCGCGTCGTCAGCCTAGAAATTCAGCTGCTGCAGCGCCAGGTGGTAGCCCAGCTCGTGCATCAGCTCCTCCCAGCTCAGCGGGGCCTGCTGCGACAGCAGTCGCTGGCGGCGGCCCTCGCTCTCCATGCTGGGCTGCCAACGGCCCTGCAGTGCCGCGTCCTCGAGGGCTTGCAGCACCTCGTCCAGCACGCGGCCGCCCTCCTCCACCGACTGGTTGCACAGCAGCGCGATGTCGCAGCCGGCGTGCAGCGCCGTGATGGCCGCCTCGGCGAAACCGATCTCGCGGCCTTCCAGCACCCGCGCGCCGCGCATGCCGAGGTCATCGCTGAAGACCAGGCCGGCGAAGCCCAGGCGCTCGCGCAGGATCTCCTGCAGCCAGCGCGGCGAGAAGCCCGCCGGGCGCGCGTCGACCTTCGGATAGATCACATGCGCCGGCATCACGGCCGCGAGGCTCAGGTGCAGCCATTCGAAGGGCTTGGCGTCCTCGGCCAGGATGGCCTTGAGGCTGCGCTTGTCGACCGGCACGTCCACGTGCGAGTCCGCCTTCACGAAGCCGTGACCCGGGAAGTGCTTGCCGCAGGCGCCCATGCCGGCGATCAGCTGCCCCTGCGCCACGCTCTTGGCCAGCAGGCCCACCACGCGCGGATCCCGATGGAAGCTGCGATCGCCGATCACCGAGCTCTCGCCGTAGTCGAGGTCCAGCACCGGCGCGAAGCTCAGGTCCACGCCGCAGGCGCGCAGCTCGGACGCCATCACATAGCCCAGCGCGGTAGCCGCCTGCGTGGCCCGCATGGCGTCCTCCATCCAGAGCTCGCCCAGGCGGCGCATGGACGGCAGCGGCGTGAAGCCGTCCGTTCGGAAGCGCTGCACGCGGCCGCCTTCCTGGTCCACGGCGATCACGAGATCGGGCCGCAGGGACTTGAGCTCGCCGCACAGCGCCGTGAGCTGCGCACGGCTCTCGAAGTTGCGGGCGAAGAGGATCAGGCCCCCCACCAGCGGATGGCTCAGGCGCTCGCGCTCCTGCGGGCGCAGCGTGGTGCCGGCGATGTCCAGCATGAGGGGGGCGTGCAGCAACAGGTCCATGGGAGCGCTTTCTATCGTTGCGAGGCCCAGCGCAGGGCGCGAGCCTCATGGTCCTTGATGAAGGGATCCTTGCCGTCCATGTAGGCGCTCATGTCCTCGGGATGGGCAGCGGCGAGCGCGCGCTTGAGCGTCCCGTAGGCCGAGGCCACATCCGGGTGGGCGATCAGGTAGTCGCGGAAGGCCAGGTGGCGCCGCGCCTCGGCACTGCCCGCCTCGAAGGCATGCAGGTGGTGCGTCCGCCGGCCCTGGGCGTCGGTCTTGCGGAAGTAGCGGCGGCCCGGCAGGCCGAACTCGCCCTTGGCCTCCCAGCCCTGCGCCACGAGCGCGTCGCTGCGGCGGTCCAGGGCAGCGAGGTCCGACACTTCCAGCAGCATGTCGATGATGGGCTTGGCGGCAAGACCTGGCACCGAGGTGCTGCCGATATGGTGCAGCGCACCGCCGGCATCGCCCAGGGCCTGCGCCAGGCGCGAGGCCTCTGACTCGAACGCCGCCGGCCACGCGGGCTGGTAGGGCAGCACCTGCACCGTCGGGTTCATGCCGGAGCGGCCCCACGCGTCTCGACGACCACGAAGGACGTGGCGTAGTCGGTCTCGTCGCTGACGCTGACGTGGGCCTGCAGGCCCTTCGCCTCGAACCAGGCCTTGAGCTCGCCATGCAGGCGGATCTCCGGCTTGCCGCTGGCGGCCTTGACGATCTCGCAGTCGCGCCAGGTCATTGGCATGCGCAGGCCGAGGCCGATGGCCTTGGAGAAGGCCTCCTTGGCCGAGAAACGCGTGGCCAGGTAGGCGATGCCGCGGGCGTCGACGCGGGCCCGGCGCTCGCGGAAGACCTTGATCTCATGCGGCCCGAGGACCTTCTCGGCGAAGCGCTCGCCGCGGCGCTGGAGGGTGTCCGCGATGCGGCGGATGTCGCAGACGTCCGTGCCGATGCCATAGATCATGTCGATGCGTCCTTGTGCGTCACGTCGGGGCGCGCCGCCGGCCTCAGGCGTAGGCGCGCTGGATGCTGCGCTGGTAGTCGCGCACCGTCTCGGCATAGCCCAGTTCCAGGGCGTCGGCGATCAGGGCGTGGCCGATGGAGACCTCCAGCACGCCCGGCACCGCCTTCAGGAAGGCCGTGAGGTTCGGGCGGTTCAGGTCATGCCCGGCATTGATGCCCAGGCCCAGCGCCAGCGCCGCCTCGGCGGTCGCGGTGAAGCCGGCGAGCACCTCGGCCTCGCGCGGCGTGCCGAAGGCGCTGGCGAAGGTCTCGGTGTAGAGCTCGATGCGGTCGGCGCCCAAGGCGGCGACGTGGGCCATGGCCGCGGGGAGCGGGTCCATGAAGAGGCTCACGCGCACGCCCAGCGCCTGGCATTCCTCGATCAGCGGGCGCAGGCGCTCGCTGTCCGCAGGCAGGTTCCAGCCATGATCGGAGGTGAACTGGTCCTCGGCATCGGGCACGAAGGTGACCTGGTGCGGGCGAACCTGGCGCACGAAGTCCATGAGGTTCTGCGTCGGGTTGCCTTCGATGTTGTATTCCGCCTGCGGCCAGTCCTTCAGCAGCGCGGCGAGCTCGTGGACGTCCTCCGTGCGGATGTGACGGCCGTCCGGCCGCGGGTGCACCGTGATGCCCTGGGCGCCGGCCTGCAGGCACAGCTCGGCCGCGCGGCGCACGCTGGGAATGCCCAGGTGGCGGGTGTTGCGCAGCAGGGCGACCTTGTTGACGTTGACGGACAGCGCGCAGCGGCCTTCGTGGCGCAGGGCTTCGGGAGCGACCAGGGGATTCATGGCATCAGTCCAGCAGTTTTTGCAGATCCAGCATCACCGCGCGGGTGCGCAGCGGCTTCTGGCCCAGATGATAGTGAAGCAGGCCGCGCAGGCAGGCCTTGAGCGCGGGCAGACAGTCGGCGCAGGCCTGCTGCAGAGCGGCCTGCGACCCATGCAGCAGCGCGGCCTGCAGCTGCACGAGCTGCGAGGCGCCGAAGGCCGGGGCCTCGTGGCCCGGCACGCTCACGCCGGTCTCGGCGCCCAGCATGTAGAGCCGGTCGGGGTCCAGCGGCCGCTGGGTCTGCGTGACCACGCTCAGGTCGGGGAGCAGGCCGAGGTCGGCCAGCAGGCGCAGCTCGAAGGCGCGCAGGGCGGCCTGGCTGCGCTGGTCCTCGTCCTCGCGAAGCAGCGGGAGCGTGGCGGCGTAGGCGTCGAAGATGCGCGGGTGAGGATCCTGCCGGGCCAGCAGCTTCAGCAGCAGCTCGTTGAGGTAGTAGCCGGCGAACAGCGCCGCGCCGGTCGGCAGCGTGTGACCGCCCGCCCATTCCGCGCTGCGCAGGGTCTGGACCTCGGTCTCGCTGCGCTCGTCACGCGAGGGCTTGCTGAGGCCGACCTGCAGGCGCTGGAACGGCAGGAGCACCGATCGCAGCTGGGAATACGGCCGCTTCGCCCCCTTGGCGACCACGGCCAGCCGGCCCTGCTCGCGGGTGAAGAGGTCGAGGATGAGACTGGTCTCGCTCCAGTCATAGTGGTGCAGCACGAAGGCCGGCTGCGTGCTGGGCAGCCGAGGGGCGCGGGTGACCATTCAGGGCCGCCGCCGACACTCACTCGTAGCCATAGGTGCGCAGATGCTCTTCGTTGTCCGCCCAGCCCGAGCGGACCTTGACCCACAGCTCCAGGAACACGCGGCCGTCCATCAGGTGCTCCAGCTCTTGGCGGGCCTCGGAGCCGATGCGCTTCAGGCGCTCGCCGCCCTGGCCGATGATCATGCCCTTGTGCGCGTCGCGCTCCACCACGATGGAGGCCGAGATGCGGCGCAGCTCGCCCTCGTCTTCCCACTTGTCGATGACGACGGTGGACGTATACGGCAGCTCGTCGCCGGTCAGGCGGAAGAGCTTCTCGCGGATGATCTCGGTGGCGAGGAAGCGCTCGGAGCGGTCCGTCAGCGCGTCCTCGTCGTAGAACCAGCCCTGCTCGGGCAGGTAGGGCTTGAGGATCTTGAACAGGCGGGTGACGTCGGCCTCCTTGCGGGCCGACAGCGGCACGAACTCCGCGAAATTGCGGCGCTCGGCCATGCCCTTGAGCCAGGGCGCGAGCTCGGCGCGGCGGTGCACGGCATCGAGCTTGTTGGCGATCAGCACCACGGGCTTGTTCTCGGGCAGCAGGGCCAGCACCTTGGCGTCATCGAGGCCGAATCGGCCCGCCTCGACCACGAACAGCACCAGGTCCACGTCCGCCAGCACACCGTGCACGGTGCGGTTCAGGTTGCGGTTCAGCGCCGCGTTGTGCTTGGTCTGGAAGCCGGGGGTGTCGACGAACACGAACTGCGCCTCGTCCATCGTGCGCACGCCGGTGATGCGGTGGCGCGTGGTCTGGGCCTTGTCCGAGGTGATGCTCACCTTTTGGCCCACGAGGGCGTTCAGCAGCGTGGACTTGCCCACATTGGGGCGGCCCACGATGGCGATGAGGCCGCAGCGTTGCGGCAGCCCGGACTCGGGCGCGGTGTCGTTCATGTCAGTGACCTTTGGAGCGCCTGTAGATGGCGCAAATGCATGGCACGGTGCGGCTCCCGCCCTGTCAGGACGAGAGCGCGGAACCGGGCTTGTCGCGTGCCAGCAGATCCTCAAGCATACGCTTGGCGGCATCCTGCTCGGCGACGCGGCGGGAGCGGCCTTCGCCGCGCTTGCTCATGCCCAGGGCCGGCACCGCACACTCGACCTCGAAAGTCTGATTGTGGGCCTGGCCTCGGGTCTCGGTGATGCGGTAGCTGGGCACGGCCAGACGGCGAGCCTGCAGCCATTCCTGCAGCGCCGTCTTGGCGTCCTTCGCCCACGTGTCGCTCGCCGAGGTGTTGATCAGCTCGCCCAGCAGGCGGCGCACGATCTCGCGGGCGGCCGGATAGCCGCCGTCCTCGAAGGCGGCGCCGATGATCGCCTCGGTGGCATCGGCCAGGATCGACGCGCGCTGGGCGCCGCCGCCCCGGGCCTCGCCCTCGCTCATGCGCAGCACCTGGGGCAGCCCCAGGCCCAGCGCCAGCTTGTGCAGGCTTTCCTCGCGCACGAGATGGGCGCGGATGCGGGTGAGGTCGCCCTCGTCGGATCCGGCATAGCGCTCGTACAGCAGGCTGGACACCGCCAGGCTCAGGACCGCATCGCCGAGGAACTCCAGGCGCTCGTTGTGGTCCGCGCCGAAGCTGCGGTGCGTCACCGCCCGCTGCAGCAGTCCGCTGTTCTTGAATTGGTAGCCCAGCCGGGTCTGCAGGGCATCCATGGGATGGCTCATGGCGCTGGCATCGGTCTCAGTGAACGCCTCAGTGAGACCGCCCCTCGTACTTGATCATCAGCGAGACCGGGCCGAACAGTTCCACCTGCTTGTCGTAGGCGAAGCTGATGCGGACGCGCTCGTCTTCCTTGGTGATGATGAGGTCGTCCGGGCCGATGCTCGTGATGGAGTATTCCACCTGCTTGATGCGGTCGAACTCCGCCCGGGCCAGCGGCACGGTGGCCGGATTGCCGCGCGCGATCTTGTCCACCGCGTGCTGGATGGTGTAGTACTCCATCACGGTGGGGATGGTGCGGGCCGCCACGAGGCCCGTGAACGACAGAACCACGGCCCAGAACAGCAGACCCAACAAGCTGATACCAGCCTGGCGACGGTGCGCACGCCTCATTGCCTCTCCTCGCTGAACAGAAAGTGCCGCAGTATCCATGGCCGGCTCAATCAAAGAATCCAACACGCTTGGGATTGCTGAAGTTCATCCAGACCATGAAGGCCTTGCCGACGATGTTCTCGTCCGGCACGAAACCCCAGAAGCGGGAGTCGCGGGAATTGTCCCGGTTGTCTCCCAGCATGAAGTAGTGTCCCGCGGGCACCTTGCAAGTCAAGCCCTCACCGTTGTAGGTGCACTGGTCCTGGAAGGGGAAGGGGCCGTCCTTGCGATCAGGCCGGAAGAACTGCTGGCGGTTCATGTCCACCAGCAGCTTGTGCGGCTTGTCGCCCAGGAGCTCTTCGTAGCGGCTGCGCATCTGCATGCTGTCTTCGTCGTAGTAGGCGTCCACCGCCTTGACGTCGACCAGCTTGCCGTTGAGGTACAGGTGCTGGTTGCGGTAGCTGACCTCGTCCCCCGGCAGGCCGACGACGCGCTTGATGAAGTCCATGCGCGGGTCTTCCGGGTAGCGGAAGACCATGACGTCGCCCCGCTGCACGTCGTGATTGCTGATGATCTTCTTGTTGATCACCGGCAGGCGGATGCCGTAGTGGAACTTGTTCACCAGGATCAGGTCGCCCACCAGAAGCGTCGGGACCATGGAGCCGGAAGGAATCTTGAACGGCTCGAACAGGAAGGACCGCAGCACGAACACGATGACGATCACCGGGAACAGGCCGGCCGTCCAGTCCATCCACCAGGGCTGGCGCAGGACCTCCTCCTTGGCGGCGATGATGTCACCGTCGACACGGGCGATGCCCTGCGCGGCCAGCGACTCGCGGCGCTTGAGGTCGGCGGCTTCCAGCGCCGCGGCGGCCTTCTCGCGGGCCGGGGCGAAGTGGAAGCGCTCGGCCAGCCAGTACAGGCCGGTCACCACGGTGAGGATCAGCAGCAGCAGGGAGAAGTTCCCCGTCCATTGCCCCGCATACCAGCCGCCGCCATAGACGATCAGGGCCGCGAACAGAATCCCGGTCAGTGCACTCATGTGGATGTGGTTCAGTCTTCGACTTGGAGGATGGCCAGGAAGGCCTCTTGCGGCACCTCCACGCTGCCGATCTGCTTCATGCGCTTCTTGCCCGCCTTCTGCTTTTCCAGCAGCTTGCGCTTGCGGGTGATGTCGCCGCCGTAGCATTTTGCCAGCACGTTCTTGCGCAGCGCCTTGATGTCTTCGCGGGCGATGATCTTGGCGCCGATGGCGGCCTGCAGCGAGACGTCATACATCTGGCGCGGGATGATCTCGCGCATCTTGGCGCAGACCTGGCGGCCGCGGTACTGGCTCTGGCTGCGGTGCACGATCAGCGAGAGCGCATCGATGCGGTCGCTGTTGATGAGCATGTCGACCTTGACGACGTCGGAGGCGCGGTACTCCTTGAACTCGTAGTCCATGGAGGCATAGCCGCGCGACACCGACTTCAGCTTGTCGAAGAAGTCCAGCACGATCTCGGCCAGCGGGATCTCGTAGGTCAGCATGACCTGGCGGCCGTGGTACGCCATGTTGATCTGCACGCCGCGCTTGACGTTGGCCAGCGTCATCACCGGGCCCACGTATTCCTGGGGCATGTACAGATGCACCGTCACGATCGGCTCGCGGATCTCCTGGATCTTGCCGATCTCGGGCATCTTGGACGGGTTCTCGACCTCGATGACCTCGCCGTCGCCCAGCTGCACCTCGTAGACCACGCTCGGGGCCGTGGTGATGAGGTCCTGGTCGAACTCGCGCTCCAGGCGCTCCTGCACGATCTCCATGTGCAGCAGGCCGAGGAAGCCGCAGCGGAAGCCGAAGCCCAGGGCCTGCGAGACTTCCGGCTCGAAGCGCAGCGAGGCGTCATTGAGCTTGAGCTTCTCGAGAGCGTCGCGCAGCTGGTCGTACTCGCTGGCCTCCGTCGGGTACAGGCCGGCGAACACCTGCGGCTGGATCTCCTTGAAGCCCGGCAGCGCCTCCTCGGCGGGGCCGAGGTTGTTCGGGAGCTTCTTCTCCAGCGTGATGGTGTCACCCACCTTGGCGGCGGCCAGCTCCTTGATGCCGGCGATGATGAAACCCACCTCGCCCGCGTTGAGCTGGTCGCGCGACTCGCTCTTGGGCGTGAACACGCCCAGCTGGTCGGCCGGGTAGACGGCGTTGGTCGCCATCATGCGGATGCGCTCGCCCTTCTTCAGCGTGCCGTCCACCACGCGGACCAGCATCACGACGCCCACGTAGTTGTCGAACCACGAGTCGATGATCATGGCGCGCAGCGGCGCTTCCACGAGACCCTTGGGCGGCGGCATCCGGGTGATCACGGCCTCGAGGATGTCGTCGATGCCCATGCCGGTCTTGGCCGAGCAGGGAATGCCGTCGGTGGCGTCGATGCCGATCACGTCCTCGATCTCAGCCTTGGCGCGGTCCGGGTCGGCCTGCGGCAGGTCCATCTTGTTCAGGACGGGCACCACCTCGACGCCGAGTTCCAGCGCGGTGTAGCAGTTGGCCACGGTCTGGGCTTCCACGCCCTGCGACGCGTCCACCACCAGCAGCGCGCCCTCGCAGGCGGACAGCGAGCGGCTCACCTCGTAGGAGAAGTCCACGTGCCCCGGGGTGTCGATCAGGTTGAGGTTGTAGACCTGCCCGTCACGCGCCTTGTACTTCAGCGCCGCCGTCTGGGCCTTGATGGTGATGCCGCGCTCGCGCTCGATGTCCATCGAGTCCAGGACCTGCGCTTCCATCTCGCGGTCCGACAGGCCGCCGCAGCGCTGGATGATCCGGTCCGCCAGCGTGCTCTTGCCGTGGTCGATGTGGGCGATGATGGAGAAATTGCGGATGTGATTCATGCTTTTCTTTGCTGCGCCAGATCCGTGGACACAGCGACCATGTCGCTGCTGCGCAAGCGCTGATCGCGGGGCGACGGAGAGGCGCGCAAGCGCCGTGCTGGGGCTAAAAAAAAGGCACGTCGAAACGGTGACGCGCCTTCCAACAAAAACGTATGGCAACTGCTTGTTGGGCTTCCATTGTAGCCGAGCGTCCGCCTGGAAACCGCACCGTCATTGGCTTTCCGGCCGTTGCGACCCGCCAACAAGGATTTTTATGCACAAGTTATCAACAGGCTCCTGTGAGCATCCTGGGGACAGCTTGCGCGCCCTCGCCACTCATGCGGACAGCACGCTCAAACAAACGTTTGACCTGCCGGATTCTATCCTACAAGCACGGCAATCCCCGCCGGCGCCGCCCAAGTAAGCGAGCGCAAACCTCGATTCGGCGCTTCCACTGGAATCGG
The DNA here is from genome assembly GCA_041906185.1 of Burkholderiaceae bacterium. Lineage (GTDB taxonomy): Bacteria > Pseudomonadota > Gammaproteobacteria > Burkholderiales > Burkholderiaceae_C > Roseateles_B. The sequence goes on along the minus strand of JAYRJQ010000002.1, from coordinate 54,137 downwards.
GATATTTCGCCAAGTGAAAAGACCCGCCGAGCTGTCCGGGAAGCACCTCGCCCTCGCGCCCGGCTGCCGAACACCCCAGGCGGCACCGCCGGGACGGCGGCCCGCCGCGGGTGCGGGTCCTCGCAGCCGACGGGCGAGCTCGTGCAGCACCCCCCGTCAGCGGGCAGCCGGCTTCACCAGCACGAAGCTCACGGCATCGCCGCGGCGCACCAGCAGGTTGATGAGCTTGGCCTTTTCCAGCTTGGCCAGCTGCGCCTGCAGCTGCTTGATGCTGCCCACCTCGACGTTGTCCACCGACAGGATGATGTCGCCTTCACGCAGGCCCGCGCGCGCCGCCGCGCCTTCAGCGCCCTCGACCAGCACCCCGCCACGCAGCTTGAGCTCCTTGCGCTGGGCCTCGCTGATCTCCGAGAGGCTCAGGCCGAGCGCCGCTGCCGCGCCGGGCGCCGGCTTGGCTTCGGGCTCGGAGGCCTTGGCGGGCTTGTCGGCCTCGAGCTCGGCCACCGTCACGGTCAAGTCCTTGGTGATGCCACGCCGGAACACCTGCACCGTCGCCTTGGTGCCCGGCTTGATGGCCGCCACGGCGCGCCGCAGCTCGGCTGCGCTCTGGATGGCCTTGCCGTCGACCTTGGTGATGACGTCGCCGCCCTCGATACCCGCCTTCTCCGCCGGCGAGCCCGCCTCGATGCGCTGCACCAGGGCGCCGGCCGCCTTGCCCAGACCGATGGCCTCCGCCACATCCTTGGACAGGTCCGCGATCGCCACGCCGATGCGCCCTCGCTGCACCCGCCCGCCCGTGCGCAGCTGCTCCGACACCCGCATGGCCTCGTCGATGGGGATGGCGAAGGAGATGCCCATGAAGCCGCCGGACTGGCTGTAGATCTGGGAATTGATGCCCACCACCTCACCGCGCATGTTCAGCAGCGGGCCGCCGGAATTGCCGGGGTTGATGGCCACGTCGGTCTGGATGAAGGTGAGGAAGTCGCCCGTGTCGCGCTGTTTGGCGCTGACGATGCCGGCCGTCACGCTGTTGTCGAAGCCGAAGGGCGAGCCGATGGCCATCACCCACTCGCCCACCTTGAGGCGGCTGCTGTCGCCGACGCGCACCTGCGGCAGGCCGGTCGCCTCGATCTTCACGACGGCGACGTCCGTGCGCTTGTCCAGGCCGATGACCCGCGCCTTGAACTCGCGCTTGTCGGTGAGCGTGACCAGCACTTCGTCGGCGCCATCCACGACATGGGCATTGGTCATCACGAAACCGTCCGCACTCAGGATGAAGCCCGAGCCCAGGCCTCGACGTGCCGGGGCCTCGTCGTCCCCGCCGCGCGGCGCACCGCGGCGCGGCACAGGAATGCCGAAGCGGCGCAGGAACTCCTGCATCTGCTCGTCCATGGCCGGGTTCTCCGAGGGCCGGGCCTTCTCGGAGGTCTTGATGTTCACCACCGACGGGCCCACCCGCTCGACGAGCTCGGTGAAGTCCGGCAGCTCGCGGGCCTGCGCCACGCTGGCGAGCGGCGCCATGGCAAGGCCCAGGCCCAGACACAAGGCCGCCGTGGCCAGCAGCTGAGGAAGAGGCCGGCGACGGGCGCCGCGATGCAGGGAAACTTGGTTCATAGGAAGTTCTCGGCTCTGGTCCGCGCGTGAAGTGGGGGCCCGTTTGGCCCGGCGCCATTGTGCAATGCCTGCGCAAGACCGCGTGCGCCCATGGGTGAGGATCAACTATCTTTGCGCGGCAAAGGCGTATGGAAGCATCCCCGCGTCGCAGGGCGGAAGGTCATGCCGCTTGCGTGGGCGAGCCTCCGGCCGACTCAGGCCCGGCCGGCAAGCGTCGTGCCGCATACAGCGCCCAGCGCAAGGCGAGCCAGGCCGTTGGATGGTCGCGCTTAGAGAGTGGCAGGAAGCGCACCGCAGCAGCCAACGGGGAGTCGCCGCCCTGCGCAACCCCAGGACGGCAACACAGCAGCAGGAAGCCGCCCAGGTCCATGGACACGCTCACCTCCACCGCCCGGCGGTCGGCGTCGTGTCGCGCGGCCTCTCGCGCCGCGCCCTCGCGCAGCGACCAGCCCTCGCCATCCCACAGCAGCTGCGACGCACACTCCGCCGCCTGTCGCCAGGCCCACACCGCTAGGGCCGGCCACAGCAGCGCCGCCGCCGCGGCACAGCCGAGGGCCGCGCCGCGCCCGGCGGCCGCCTCGGCCTGCAGCGCACAGGCCGCCGCACCTGCAGCCAGCCCCAACGTCCATACGGCCACGTGCAGGCCGCGCCAAAGAAAAGGCGCCCGCACTTCCAGCTGGAAGGCGGGCGCTCGGCGTCGGGATGCGGTCACGGCGGCCTCGAGGTGCCGCCGCGCGCTCAGGCGCGCTTGAAGATCAGCGTGCCGTTGGTGCCACCGAAACCGAAGTTGTTCTTGGCGGCGTACTCGATCTTCATCTCACGTGCCGTGTTGGCGCAGTAGTCCAGGTCGCACTCGGGATCCTGGTTGAAGAGGTTGATCGTCGGCGGGGCGATCTGGTGGTGAACGGCCAGCACGGTGAACACGGACTCGATGCCACCCGCGCCACCCAGCAGGTGGCCGGTCATGGATTTGGTCGAGGAGATCACCAGCTGCTTGGCGTGGTCGCCGAAGGCCAGCTTGGTGGCGTTGGTCTCGTTGACGTCGCCCAGCGGCGTGGAGGTGCCGTGCGCGTTCATGTACTGCACCTGGTCCGGGTTGATGCCGGCATTGCGCAGCGCCGCGCGCATGGAGCGCTTCGGCCCGTCCACGTTCGGGGCGGTCATGTGATAGGCGTCCGCGCCCATGCCGAAGCCGGCCAGTTCGCAGTAGATCTTGGCGCCGCGCTTCTTGGCGTGTTCGTACTCTTCGAGCACCAGCACGCCGGCGCCCTCGCCCAGCACGAAGCCGTCGCGGTCCTTGTCCCAGGGGCGCGAGGCCGTCTTGGGATCGTCGTTGCGGGTGGACAGCGCACGGGCCGCAGCAAAGCCGCCCACGCCCAGCGGGGACACGGTGGACTCGGCACCGCCGGCGATCATGACGTCGGCGTCGCCGTACTCGATCAGGCGGCCAGCTTCACCGATGCTGTGCAGGCCCGTGGTGCAGGCCGTGACGATCCCCAGGTTCGGACCCTGGAAACCGTACTTGATGGAAACGTGCCCGGAGATCATGTTGATGATCGAGGCCGGCACGAAGAAAGGCGAGATGCGGCGCGGTCCGCGCGCCGTCAGCTCGGCATGGGTTTCCTCGATCATCGGCAGACCGCCGATGCCCGAGCCGACGAGCACGCCGATGCGCTCGGCCTGCTCCTCGGTCAGCTGATCGTTGGTCGGGAGCCCCGCATCCTGCACGGCCTGGATGGATGCAGCCAGACCGAAGTGGATGAAGCGATCCATCGTCCGTGCTTCCTTGGTCGACATGTAGTCGCCAACCTCGAAGCCCTTGACCTCGCCGGCGAACTGGCAGGCGAAGTTGCTGGCATCGAAACGGGTGATGCGATCAATGCCGGATTGACCGGCCAGGATGTTGGCCCAGCCCGCAGCCACCGTGTTACCCACGGGGCTGATGAGGCCGAGACCAGTGACGACAACGCGACGACGGCTCATGCGATCAGCAGATTCTTTGAGGAAACACCGCAGGGCCCGAGGGCCCGGCGGCCAGGAAGACTGAAGACCCGAGGGCTGGACGGCCCCCGAAGCCCTTAGGCCTTCTGGTTCTTGACAGCGTAGTCGATCGCCAGCTGAACGGTGGTGATCTTCTCGGCTTCTTCGTCGGGGATCTCGATGCCGAACTCGTCTTCGAGTGCCATCACCAGTTCCACGGTATCCAGAGAATCAGCGCCCAGATCGGCGACGAACGCCTTCTCGTTGCTCACATCGGCTTCGGGCACGCCGAGTTGCTCGGCGATGATTTTCTTGACACGTGCTTCGATATCGCTCATGACTCCTCCAAGAGGGGTTTGCAAAGGAACAACCCGGGATTCTAAGGCTTCTAGAGTGACACCCCTAGCGGGGCCCCGAACGAGCGTGTCCGGGCACTCAGAAGATCCTTCACCGGCCGGGGGAATCCGGTGGGCCGCCGACCCGCAGGTCCGCAGCCACAAAAGGGTGGATACAGCGGGATCTAACTCAATTCATGAACATGCCGCCGTTGACGTGCAGCTCGGTGCCGGTGATGTACGCGGCCTCGGGCGACGCCAGGAAGGCGACGGCATGGGCGATCTCCCGGGGTTCACCCAGGCGACCGGCGGGAATCTGGCCCAGCAGCGCGGCCTTCTGGGCCTCGGGCAGGACTTCAGTCATGTCGGTGGCGATGAAGCCGGGGGCCACGCAGTTCACGGTGATGCCGCGGCTGCCCAGCTCGCGCGCCAGGGAACGGGTCATGCCAGCCACGCCCGCCTTGGCGGCAGCGTAGTTGGCCTGGCCCGGGTTGCCGGAGGCGCCCACCACCGAGGTGATGTTGATGATGCGGCCGAAACGTGCCTTCATCATCGTGCGCATCACGGCGCGGCTCATGCGGAACACGGCCTTGAGATTGGTGTCCATCACCGCATCCCAGTCCTCGTCCTTCATGCGCATCGCGAGGGTATCGCGGGTGATGCCGGCGTTGTTGACCAGGACGTGCAGGCCGCCATTCGTCTTGACGATGTCGTCGACGGCGGCGTCGCAGGCGGCGGCGTCATTGACGTTCAGCACGATGCCACGGCCGCCCAGGGGCGCCAGGGCGTCGGAGATGCCGGCGGCGCCGGCGTCGCTGGTGGCCGTACCGATGACGGTGTAGCCCTTTTCGGCCAGGGCCAGGGCGATGGCACGGCCGATGCCGCGGCTGGCGCCGGTGACCAGGGCCACCTGGCCCTTGATGGTGTCGCTCATGGTGATGGGTCTCGTCTGACTTGAGGTGCTCAGCCCAGCAGCGTGCGGGCTTCGGCCAGGCTGGCGGGGTCGAGCACCGTGGCGCTCTGAATTTCGGCGTCGACGCGCTTGGCGAGGCCCGCCAGCACCTTGCCCGGACCGCATTCGATCACATGGCCGATGCCGCGCGCCTTGATGGCCTGCACGATCTCCACCCAGCGCACCGGGCCGAAGGCCTGACGGTACAGGGCATCGCGCAGGGCGTCAGCATCCGCACTGATGCCCACGTCGATGTTGTTGATGACGGGAATGGCCATCGGCTTGAACTCGACCGTCGCCAGACGCTCGCGCAGTCGGTCGGCCGCCGGCTTCATCAGGCTGGAATGGAAGGGGGCCGAGACAGCCAGGGGCAGCGCGCGCTTGGCGCCGGCGGCCTTGAGCACCTCGCAGGCCTTGTCCACGCCGGCCTTGGTGCCGGCGATGACGGTCTGCTTGGGATCATTGAAATTGACGGCCTCGACGGGCTCGCCCACGGCCGCGGCGGCGGCGGCACAGCCCTCGCGCACAGCGGCGGCGTCCAGGCCCAGGATGGCGGCCATGGCACCGACGCCCACCGGCACGGCGTCCTGCATGGCCTGCGCGCGGAAGCGCACCAGCGGCAGGGCATCGGCCAGGCTCAGGGCCTCAGCGGCGACCAGGGCGCTGTACTCACCCAGCGAATGACCGGCCACGACGGCGGGCTTCAGGCCGGTCTCGGCCAGCCAGGCGCGGTAGCAGGCGATGCCGGCGGTCAGCATCACGGGCTGGGTGTTGGTGGTCAGGTCCAGCTGTTCCTTGGGGCCGTTCTTGATCAGGCCGCCGACGTCCTCGCCCAGGGCGGCAGAGGCCTCCTCGAGGGTGCGGCGCACTTCGGGGTGATCGCCCCAGGCGTCCAGCATGCCCACGGTCTGCGACCCCTGGCCGGGAAACACGAATGCAAAGCTCGCGCTCATCGTCTCGTCTCTTTCTTGTGCTGTGGAGCGGGGAATCAGAGGTCCAGCAGGACCGCGCCCCAGGTGAAGCCACCGCCCACGCCTTCCAGCATGACGGTGTCGCCCTTCTTGATCTGGCCCGAACGGACGGCGGCATCCAGCGCCAGCGGAATCGACGCGGCCGAGGTATTGCCATGCTGATCCACCGTCACCACCAGTTTCTCAAGCGGCAGTTTCAGTTTCTTGGCAGTCCCCTGCATGATGCGGATATTGGCCTGGTGGGGGATCAGCCAGTCGATGTCGGCATCGGTCTTGCCGGCCTTCTCGAGCACGGCGCGGGCGACCTTCTCCAGCACGCCCACGGCCAGCTTGAACACGGCCTGGCCGTCCATCTTCAGCAGCGGATGGCCCAGCACCTGCCCGCCGGACACGGTGCCCGGGGTGCAGAGGATGTCCACATGGCGACCATCGGCATGCAGCTGGCTGGCGAGGATGCCGGGCGTCTCGCTGGCACCCAGCACGACGGCGCCGGCGCCGTCACCGAACAGCACGCAGGTGGTGCGGTCCTTGAAATCGAGGATGCGCGAGAAGGTCTCGGCGCCGATCACCAGCGCCTTGCTCGCCGCGCCGCTCTTGATCATGGCGTCCGCCACGGTCAGGCCGTAGACGAAGCCCGAGCACACGGCCTGCACGTCGAAGGCGGCACAGCCGGCGATGCCCAGCTTCTGCTGCAGCAGACAGGCGGTCGAGGGGAAGACCATGTCCGGCGTGGACGTGGCGACGATGATGAGATCGATCTCCTCGGCCGCGACGCCGGCCGCCTCCAGGGCCGCACGGGCCGCCGGCAGGGCGAGGTCGCTGGACGTCTGCTCCGGCGCCGCGAAATGGCGGGCGCGGATGCCGGTGCGCTCGACGATCCACTCGTCGGAGGTCTCGACGCCGTCGCGGGCCAGCTGGGCGGCCAGGTCGGCGTTGGTCAGGCGCTGTTCGGGGAGGTAGCTGCCGGTCCCGAGGATGCGGGAATAGCGCGGAGCGGTCTGAGAGGAACTTGTAGTCATGCAGCGTGGGCGGCCGTGGCCGCCTTGTCTCCTGCATCAGCCGCCGGGCCGGCGTCCGCCGTGGCAGACAAGGCGGGCGTGGCCTTGGTGTCAAGGCCCAGCGTGGCGATGATGCGGTCGTGTACCCGGTCGAGCAGCCGGTTGCGGGCGGCATCATACGCCCTGTTCAACGCTGTCTCGAAGGCGACAGCATCCGCCGAACCGTGGCTCTTGAAGACCAGGCCCCGCAGGCCCAGCAGCGCCGCGCCATTGAGACGGCGGTGGTCCACGCGGCTCTTGAATCGCTGAAGAATGGGCATGGCCATCAGCGCCACGAGCTTGGTCAGCACATTGCGGCTGAACTCGGTGCGGATGAAGGTGGAGATCATCGAGGCCAGGCCTTCGGCGGTCTTGAGCGCCACATTGCCCACGAAGCCGTCGCAGACGACCACGTCCACCGTCGCCTTGAAGATGTCGTTGCCCTCGACGTTGCCGTGGAAGTTGATCTGGCCCGCCGCATCCGCAGCGCGCAGCATCTCGCCGGCGCGCTTGATGGTCTCGTTGCCCTTGATCATCTCCTCGCCGATGTTCAGCAGGCCGACGCGCGGTTCCGGCTTGCCCTCCACGGCGCTGACCAGGGCGCTGCCCATCACGGCGAACTGCAGGAGGTGCTCGGCGCTGCAGTCCACATTGGCGCCCAGGTCCAGCATGGTGGTGAAGCCACCGGTCTGGTTGGGCATGACGCTGGCGATGGCCGGACGGTCGATGCCGTCGAGCGTCTTGAGGAGGTAGCGCGAGACCGCCATCAGCGCACCGGTGTTGCCGGCCGAGACGCAGGCTTCCGCGCGCGGCGCGGCGCCGTCCACCGACTTCAGCTGCTGGATGGCGACGCGCATGGAGGAGTCCTTCTTGCGCCGCAGGGCCACCTCGACCGGGTCGTCCATCGTGACGACCTCGCTGGCCGCCACGATCTCACAGCGGGGCCAGGATTGCGCTTCCTTCAGCGCCTCGGGCTGCCCCACGAGCAGCAGCGCAGCCTGCGGGTGAGCCGCCAGGAAGGCACGGCAGGCCGGCAGCGTGATGCTGGGGCCGTGGTCGCCGCCCATGCAGTCCACCGCCAGGCGGATCAGACCGGCAGCGGGCACAGGCGCATTCGATTCAGGAGAGGACATCAGGTTTCCGACCGGAACTGGGCGCATCGCCGACCGCACGGTCGGCATTGCTTGCGCAAGCCGCGCACCTTACGCGAGCCCCGTGACAGGAGCAAGCGGACACACCCTGTAACGAGCCCCTCATTGCGAGAGCTCAAGCACAAAAGCCCGGCGACGCATCAAGCAGCGAGCCGGGCTTTCTCACAGACATGTCATTGACTGAGGCACCTTGCGGCGCCCGGCAGATCAATCAGGCGTCTGCCTTGGTCTTCAGGACCTTGCGACCACGATAGAAGCCGTTGGGGCTGATGTGGTGACGCAGATGCACTTCGCCGGTGGTCGGCTCGACAGCGGTGCCCGGATTGGTCAGGGCATTGTGCGAGCGGTGCATACCACGCTTGGAAGGCGACTTCTTGTTTTGCTGAACGGCCATGGTGAATTCTCCTGGGGCTTCGGTGATTTGAGGCTTGCTCGGCGGGTCCAGGCACTCACCAGCACGAATCGTGGCAGAACCCAAAACTCCAGGCCCTGCCATCGCGTGAATCGTGCGCGTACCCGCTACCGACGCCTCGGCATCCCGTCCTTTGCCGCCACGATCACCAGCCTGCCGGATGCTTTAAACGCATCCGCTGGGCCAGCCACCTTTGATGGCAAAGCGGGGAAAGCCTGAGATTCTAGCACGGCTTGGAGGGCATTGGAAATGCACGCTGAAGAAATGCCCGTCAGCGCCGCAGCCGCCCCACCTATTGCTTGGGGGCCTTGCCCTTGAGCGCGGCCAGCGCAGCGAAGGGGTTGGGCTTGTCTTCCTCGGCCGGCTCCGGCAGCTCATCGTCGATGTGCACCAGCGGCTCCGGACACGTCTCGTGGCGCGGCACCAGGGGCAGCTCCAGCAGCAGCTCGTCCTCGACGAGCTCCCGCAGGTCCAGCGAGCGGGTCATGGCCAGCACGTCGTCGTCGCTGTCGGCATCGAGCTGTGCAGCCAGATCCTCGTCGCGCACGAAGCGCAGGCCTCGGGCGAAGGCCAGCGGCTGCGCGTAGGGCTGCAGGCAACGCTGGCAGACGAGCGACACGGTGGCCTCCGCCTCGAGATGCAGCCAGGTCTGGGCCTCGGCGGCGCGAGGCGTGACGCGCTCGCCCCGGGCGGACCAGCGCAGCGGCGGCCAGGTGGCGGCAGGAGACTCGGGCGGGGCCGATTCCGCGAGACGCGGCAGATCGGCCATGGACCATTCCCCGTCGAGCTGCCCGCCGTCGCGCGCGAAGGCCTCGACATCGAGCTTCAGGGGATCGAATTGACGCTGTTTCATGCCCGCAAGTGTACGAGCGCGGGCGCGCACCCCGCCGGGAGGCGCGGGCGCGATGGGACAATCCGGCGCATGAGCACGACGCCCGATCTTCTGAATCCCGTCCCGCCCGAGCAGGCCCGCCTGATCCTCGGCTCGACCTCCCGCTACCGCCGCGAGCTGCTGCAGCGGCTGCACTTGCCCTTCGCCGTCTGCGCCCCCGAGGTGGACGAGACCCCGCTGCCCGGCGAGGCGCCCGCCGCCCTCGCCCGCCGCCTCGCCCTGGCCAAGGCCCGCGCGGTCGCGGCCCGATTCCCGCATGCGCTGGTGATCGGCTCCGATCAGGTCGCGGACCTCGACGGCCAGCCCATCGGCAAGCCCGGCACGCACGAGAAGGCCGTGGCCCAGCTGACGGCCATGCGTGGCCGCACCGTGGTATTCCAGACCGCGCTGGCCGTGGTCTGCCAGTCCAGCGGCTACGAGGCGCAAGACCTGGCCCCCGTGTCCGTGCGCTTCCGCGACCTGAGCAATGCCGAGATCGAGCACTACCTGCGCACCGAGCAGCCCTACGACTGCGCCGGCAGCGCGAAGTCGGAAGGGCTTGGCATCGCCCTGCTCGACGCCATCGACTCCGACGACCCCACGGCGCTGATCGGCCTGCCGCTGATCCGCGTCGCCCGCATGCTGCGCGAAGGCGGGCTGAACGCGCTGGTGGCCGCATGAGCGGGCCTGCCGCCCGCGGGCGCCTCATCCTCATGCCCAACACGCTGGACTTCGGCATCGAGGGCGAAGCCGTGGACCTGAGACAGGTCATTCCAGAGGAGGTCCTGCGCTGCGCGGCGGGCCTGCAGCACTGGGCTGCCGAGAACGCCAAGACCACGCGCGCCTTCCTCAAGCGGGTCGATGCCCTGCACCCGCTGAGCCGGCCGCTGCAGGAGCTCCAGATCCTGGAACTGCCGCGCCCGCCCAAGGGCGGCAAGCCCGCGGCCGGCGACGACGCCGCGTGGCAGGCGCTGCTGGCGCCGGCGTTGGCCGGCCACGATGTCGGCCTGATCTCCGAGGCCGGGCTGCCCGCCGTGGCGGACCCGGGCGCGCGGCTCGTCGCGCTGGCCCACCAGGCCGGCATCGAGGTGCTGCCGCTGAGCGGGCCGTCGTCCCTGCTGATGGCCCTGGCCGCCAGCGGGCTCAATGGCCAGAGCTTCGCCTTCGTGGGCTATCTGCCGGTGGAGAGCGGCGCCCGCACGGCCCGCCTCAAGGAGCTGGAGCAGCTCTCGCAGCGCTTCCAGCAGACCCAGCTGATGATCGAGACGCCCTACCGCAACGATGCCCTGCTGGATGCGCTGCTGGCGGCGCTGCGCCCGGAGACGCGACTCACGCTGAGCTGCGGGCTCACGCTCGCGCGGGGCTTCAGCTGCACCGGGACCGTGGCGCAATGGCGCAAGAAGCGCCCCGCCCTGCCGGACAAGGTGCCGGCCGTCTTCGGGCTGCTGGCCTGACAGCGCAGTCCCATCGAACCATGAAAAAGGCGCCCTCGCGGGGCGCCTCTTCTCTTGCGGCCTGACTCGCCGGATCACCCCGGCAGGTCGGCGTTGGCGATCAGGACGATTCGCCCGGCACGGCGACCGGCTTGGCGCCGAACAGCGCTGCCACCTTCTTCTTGGGCTTGATGTAGCTGCTCAGGCCCTTGGCCGGTGCGGCGGCGGCACCGCGCTCCCAGGCGGCCGGCTCGGCCGTGGCCTGGGCCTCGTAGGGCTTCTCGAAGAAGGCGTCGCGAGGAGGCGCCGGCGGCCGGTAAGCCTGGCGCGGCGCGGCGGGTGCGGCGGATGAGGTGGCCATGCCACCGTCCGGGCGCTCGTCGCGGTCGCGGCGGGGGCGGCGCGGACGGTCGTCTTCCAGCTCGCAGGGCTCGAGGTCGAGCTTGCGCTTGATGAGCTTCTCGATGTCCGCCACCAGGCGCGCATCGGACTTCGTCACCAGCGTGATGGCGATGCCGGACGCGCCGGCACGGCCCGTACGGCCGATGCGGTGCACATAGTCCTCGGCATTGAAGGGCACGTCGAAGTTGAAGACCGCCGGAAGGTCGGCGATGTCCAGGCCGCGGGCGGCGACGTCCGTCGCCACCAGCAGGTCCACCTCGCCGCGCTTGAAGGCGGCGAGGGACTTCAGGCGCTCGTCCTGGGACTTGTCGCCGTGCAGCGCAGCAGTGCGCAGGCCGTCACGCTCGAAGGAGCGGGCCAGGCGCGCGGCGCCCAGCTTCGAGTTCACGAACACGATGGCCTGCTTGATCTCGCGCTGGCGCAGGATCTGGCAGATGAGGCGGCGCTTGTCCTCGTCCTCGACGCTGAAGAAGCGCTGCTCCACCGTGGACGCCGTGGCGTTCGGGCGGGCAACCTCGACCAGCTCGGGGTTCTGCAGATAGCTCTGGGCCAGACGCTTGATCTCGGGCGAGAACGTGGCCGAGAACAGCAGGGTCTGGCGCGCCTTGGGCAGGTAGCTCAGGATGCGCTGCAGATCCGGCAGGAAGCCGATGTCCAGCATGCGGTCGGCCTCGTCCAGCACGACGTACTCGACCTGGTTCAGCACCGCCGTCTTGGCCTCGATGTGGTCCAGCAGGCGGCCCGGCGTGGCGATCAGCACCTCGACGCCGCGGCGCAGCTCTTCCATCTGAGGCTTGATGTCGATCCCGCCGAAGACACAGGCCACGCGCAGCTGGCTGTGCTTGGCGTAGGCCTTCACGTTGTTGGCGACCTGGTCGGCCAGCTCGCGGGTGGGGGCCAGCACCAGGGCGCGCACGGGGTGGCGGGCCGGGGAGGCGCTGGCGTTCTCGTGGCGCATCATTCGATGCAGCAGCGGGATGGAGAAGGCAGCGGTCTTGCCGGTGCCCGTCTGGGCGGCGCCCATCACATCGCGCCCGGACAGCACGACCGGAATGGCCTTGGCCTGGATGGGCGTCATCGTCGCGTAGCCTTGGTCGGCCACGGCACGCAGCAGCTTGGCGTCAAGGGGCAGCGTATCGAAGCGCGCCGGTGCGGCTTCAGCTTCAGCAGTCACGGTGGTGTCGGTCATAGCCCACCATTATCGCCGGAATGCCTCCCGAGCCTGCTTCTGCTCAAAAAGAGAGCAGACTCAAACCCCCACAGAGCACCGGATTCAGGCACTTTCGCGCCCTGGCAGGTAGCCGCCAGGGGCTCTCAGCGCCGCAGGACGAGCCAGCGCGGCGTGCGGAACTTCACGATGCGCCAGTACATGCTCACGTAGCCGGCCGCGAAGACCGCCAGGCAGATGGCGAGCATGCGGGTGTCGTCCCACCACACCACGGCCGGGATGGCCGACAGCGAGCAGACGACCCACAGATAGGGCGCCGTCATGGAATTGCGCCGCGTGAGGACCTGGGCGTCGCGGCTGCCGATGGCCCAGCGCATCAGGCGGCGGTAGATCAGGCTGTGCAGGTGCACGCCGTCGGGCATGCCCACCGGGCGCCCCCGCACGACCTTGCGCCGGTACATGGAGAACACCGTCTCCACCACCGGGTAGGCGCACAGCAGGAGCGGGAACAGCGGCGAGACGTCCGGGTTGCGGGCCATCAGCAGGATGCACAGCTCGGCCAGCATGAAGCCGAGGAAGTAGGCGCCACCGTCGCCCAGGAAGATCAGCCCCATCGGGTAGTTCCAGATGAAGAAGCCGATCACCGCAGCCACCACGGTCAGGGCGACCGTCCCGATCCAGGGATCCCCCACGGTGAAGGCCACCGCCGCCACGCCGGTCAGCATGATGACGCTGCACATGGACGCGAGGCCGTTGAAGCCGTCGATGATGTTGACCGAGTTGCCGACGCCGGCCACGACAAACACCGCCAGCAGCAGGCTGCCCGCGGGCAGCTGCGCGAGCTCGTCGAGGCCGGGGATGGCCGTGTGGCCGATGCGGGCGCCCAGCAGCTCGGCGCCCAGCACGCCCGAGATCGCCAGGGCCAGCATGCGCCAGGAGGGGGAGACGCGCTTGGTGACGTCCTCCACCAGCCCGGCGCCGAAGGCCGGCAGGGACACGGCCAGCAGCAGCAGCGACTCGTCATGCGCCACGGGGAAGCGCCAGGATCCCACCGCCAGCGCCACGCAGACCCCGGCGAAGATGCCCAGCCCGCCGATGCGCGGCACCGCGCGGGCATGGAACTTCTGCGGGCCGCTGAAGTCGTGGTCCAGGCTCAGCCGCTGGTGCACCCGCGACGAGCGGATCATCAGCAAGGTCACGGTGACACTGACGACAAAGGCCAAGCCGACCATCGACAGCATCAGGCGTCCTCAGGGCGCTGCCAGTCCCACCAGGCCAGTGCAGGCAGACCGGCCGCGGCGCGGGCCCGGCCGCGGCGGACGACGGCGAAGCGGGCGACCCCGACGATCAAGCCGAGGGCCAGGCCGGCCAGCGCGAAATAGGAGCGCTTGGGGCGGCTCTTGCGCTCGGGCAGCTGCGCCACGTCGATCACCTGGATCAGGCCGCCCTCGCGACTCTCGTCGACCCGGGCCAGCTCGAACTGCTTGGAGAACAGCTCGAAGAGGGATTCCTGGTACTTGAACTCGCGGTAGCGGCTGACGTAGTCGCTCGTGCTGCCTGCGGCGGTCTCGGAGGCGCTCATCTGGCCTTCGAGCGCGTCGAGCTGCTGCTTGAGCACCGACACCATCGCCTGGGCCTGGGCCACTTCGGGCGCACGCTCCGTGAGGTTGGCCGACAGCGCCTGCAGCCGCACCCGGGCCGAGGTGTACTCGGCCTTGATCTTGGCGTAGCCCTCCGCGGCCGCCTTGGGCTCGGCCTTCAGCGCGGACACGTTCACGCCGCTCGCCTGCAGCGCGGTCTGCGCCTTGGCGAGCGCACCCCGCGTCTCGGTCAGGTGATGCTCGAAGAACTTGCGACGCTGGGAGGCCTCCGTCACGGCGATCTCGCTCGTGATGCGACGGAACTCCTCGACCATCGCCAGGGCCATGGCCTGCGCGCGCTGAGGATCGTGGTCGTCGACCTCGATCTTGATCAGGCCGTCACGGCGTCCCGGCATCACCTTCAGGTTCTTCCAGAACTCCTTGCGGATGTCGACCTTCAATTCCTCGTCGTACACCTCGGCGAGCTTGAAGCGCTCCGCCATGCGGTCCGCGACCGTCACGCTCTGCAACAGCGCCACGTACTGGTCCAGCTGCGTCTTCACGCCGCCGGCCCCGGCCAGGCCCGCCAGCGCGCCCAGCGAGGACAGGGCGGAGCTCGCCAGGGACTGCTGCTGCTGAGGCGGCATGAGCACGGTGGTGCCCGTGAACACCGGCTTGAATGCGAAGCTCAGCGCCACCGCCAGCACGGCCGCCGCCACGGGCAGCACCGCCAGGCTCTGAAGCGCATCGCGCCTGAGTTGCGAGCGCTTGCCTGCACCGTGCTCCTGGCCTTCCAAGACTGACATCACGTCGTGACCTTTCACTTCAGATTCTTGAGCGCCAGGGCACCCAGGCCGAACTGGTACAGGATGGTCGACCAGTCCTTCAGCTCGGCCGAGTTGCCGATGTGGAACAGGTTCTCGGGCACGAAGACCGTGTCGCCCGGCTGCGCCTGCAGCCCCTCCACGGCGCCGCCACCCACGAACCAGCCACTGCTGCTGCGGTTGCTGACGACGCTGCCGTCCGCGCGAACGACGAACAGGCTGCCGGTGTCACCGCTGCGTGCGGCACCGCCGGCCATGGCCACGTACTGCGACAGCGAACGGCCGTTGGCAAAGACATAGCTGCCGCTGTTCATCACGCTGCCGTACACGCTCACGGAGGACGGCTTGATGGGCAGCGTCAGGCGGTCGCCGTCCTCGACGGTCATGTCGGGCAGTTCGCGGGCATCCAGGGCCAGGCCCAGCACCACGCGGCCGGTCGGGCGCACATTGCGCAGGCGCTCGACGTAGCGGGTCAGGGCCGTGTTGCGGGCATAGACCTCGTCATTCGGCGGGATCGTCTTCTCCTTGCCCTTGACCATGCCGCGGGTGAGCTCGACCTCCAGGTCGCGCATCGCCCGCTCGTAGTTCTCGGCCTGGGACAGGCGCACGGACTCGCGCGTCAGCTCGGCGCCGAAGAGGAAGGCCTCGGGCGTGGTGCCGCCGGCGGCGCGCAGGGCGTCGCGCAGGGTGCTGCCGGCCGGCAGGATGTAGTCGCCGGGGCGCTGGACTTCGCCGTCCACCCGCACCCGCTTCATCTGGCGGGCGCTAGGCTGCGCCACGTCACCGAAGCCCTGCAGGCGCAGCACGTCGCCGTTCTGGGCCGGCTGGCCGGCCTCCTTCTGCAGGTCCACCGTGCGCAGCTGGGTCTGGCCCTGGGCATCGATGCGGTGGATCACGGCCTGCTGGCGGTTGGCCAGGGCCGAAGGGCCGCCGGCCATGGCCAGCACGTCGGCGAGGGTCTCGCCGCCCTTGAGCTCATACACGGCCTGGCGGTTGACGCTGCCGATCACGCCCACCTGCGGGCCGATGGGGGCGACATGGATGACGTCCTCGTTGCGCAGCGTGCGGTCACCGCCGCGGTCACCCTTGAGCAGCAGGTCGTAGAGGTCGAGCTGCATCGGCGCCTGGCCCTGGCGGCGCAGCTGGATGTTGCGGAAGCTGCCGACGGCGCTCGGGCCGCCTGCCGCGACCAGCGCCTGCAGCACGGTGGACAGGCCGCTGAGGGACTGCGCCCCCGGCGTGCTGACGAAGCCGGTCATGTAGACGCGGATGGAGCGCACGCGGCCCATCGACACGGCCACGTCGAAGTTCTTGAACTGCTGCGAGGCCCGGCGCAGGATGACGCCGCGCAGGTCGCCGAAGCGCACGCCGTTGACCGAGATCGTGCCCACGCGCGGGATGGACAGCTGGCCGCCGCGATCCACCACCAGGCGCAGATTGCCTTCGACGCTGCCCCAGAGATTGACCAGGACTTCATCGCCGGCGGAGAGCTGGTAGTCGTCCGGCACCGAGGTCGGCAGGTCCAGGCTCAGGCCCTCGGGCGTGCGGGCCTGCGGCACCATGAGGTCCGCGCCGAAGCGGCGCAGGGTGTCCAGCCAGTCGGCGTCGGCGCGGTCGCCCTGCGCACGCGTGATGCCGGCCTGCTGGCGCACGAAGAGCTCGAAGTCGCTGGGCCGGTAGGCCATGCGCGGCGAGATGAACAGATCGGCGTTGTCCACGCCCTGCTGCGCCTGCTTCAGGCGCATGAGCTGTTCGCGCTCGCGTTCGCGCTCGTCCTTGGCGTTGGTCGGGAGATTCAGCCGCACGGGGCCGCCGACGGACTGCACGTTCTCGCCACTGCCTGTAGTGGCTTGAGCCCAGGCGGAGCCGGCGCTCAGGGAAGCCATCAGCACCAGGGCGGCGGAGCAGAGATGGCGAAAGGCTGCGAGTCGATTCATGGGCGGCGGCCAGTAGGTGGGGTGGGTCGGACGGCATCGTGCCGGACGACCGGAATGCGGCGGGATTCTAGCGGCGCGCTCAGCCCGGCTTGCGCCAGACCTTGCGATTCACGAACCCGGTGTAACTGATGATGATGCGCAGGACCTTGTCAGAGACGTTGGCCGGGGCGTAGTCCTGCACCAGGCGCAGCAGCCGCTCGTCGCCGCGCGGCTGCGAGGCGAGGATGGCCAGGCCGTCCCGCACGCGGTCCAGGTCCAGGCCCACCATCATCACGGCGCCCTCCTCCACGCCTTCCGGCCGCTCGTGCACCTCGCGCAGGTTCAGGGCGGGGAAGTTGAGGATGGAGGACTCCTCGGTGATCGTGCCGCTGTCGGAGAGCACGGCGCGGGCGTTGCGCTGAAGCTGGATGTAGTCCAGGAAGCCGAAGGGCTTCATGAACTGCACGAGCGGGTCCATGGCCTGCTCGGCCAGCAGCGTCTCCAGGCGCTTGCGGGTGCGCGGGTGCGTCGAGACGATCACCGGCTCGCCGTACTCCTTCGCCAGGGCATTCAGGATGCCCAGCAGCTTGCGCAGGTTCTCGGGCGAGTCGACGTTCTCCTCGCGGTGGGAGGACACCACGAAGTAGCGCCCCGCCGTCAGCCCCTGGCGGGCGAGCACGTCGGAGGCGTCGATGCCCGGCTGGTAGTGCTCGATCACCTCGCGCATCGGGCTGCCCGTGCAGATGACCTGGTCCGGCGGCAGGTTCTCGCGCAGCAGGTAGTCGCGCGCGATCTGGCTGTAGGTCAGGTTGATGTCCGAGGTGTGGTCGACGATGCGGCGGTTGATCTCCTCGGGCACGCGGAAGTCGAAGCAGCGGTTGCCGGCCTCCATGTGGAAGATGGGCACCTTGCGGCGCTTGGCGGCGATGGCGGCCAGGCAGCTGTTGGTGTCCCCGAGGATCAGCAGCGCGTCGGGCTGCTCCTGCTCGAGCACCTTGTCGACGTTGGCGATCACCTGCGCGATGGTCTCGGCGGCCGTGCTGCCGGCCGCTTCGAGGAAGTGGTCGGGCTTGCGGATGCCGAGGTCGCTGAAGAAGACCTCGTTGAGCTCGTAGTCGTAGTTCTGGCCCGTGTGCACGATCACGTGGCGGCAGTGGCGGTCCAGCTGCGCCATCACGCGCGAGAGGCGGATGATTTCCGGTCGGGTCCCGACCACGGTCATGACCTTAAGCACGAACGGCCTCCTGGATCAGCTCCAGCTGCATCAGCACCTGCTTGACCTCGTCCACGCTCAGGCGCTGCGTGTTGTGCGAGGTGTAGTCGTCGATCTCGGAGATGGCGGTCTGGCCCTCGACGAAGTACTTGGCGTAGTTCAGGTCGCGGCCGTCGGCCGGGATGCGGTAGTAGCCGCCCAGGTCCTCCGAGCGCGCCATCTCCTCGCGCGAGACGAGGGACTCGTACAGCTTCTCGCCATGGCGGGTGCCGATGATCTTGATCTCGTTGTCCTTCTTGAGCAGCTGGCGCATGGCCTCGGCCAGGTCGCCCACCGTGGAGGCCGGGGCCTTCTGCACGAAGATGTCGCCGGGGCGTGCGTGCTCGAAGGCGTAGAGCACGAGGTCGACCGACTCCTCGAGCGACATCAGGAAGCGCGTCATCGAAGGGTCGGTGATGGTCAGGGGCTTGCCGTCCTGCAGCTGCTGCAGGAACAGCGGGATCACCGAGCCGCGCGAGGCCATGACGTTGCCGTAGCGCGTGGCCGAGAGCACGGTCTTGCTCGGGTCGCACAGGCGGGACTTGGCGACCATCACCTTCTCCATCATGGCCTTGGACATGCCCATGGCGTTGATGGGATAGACGGCCTTGTCGGTGGAGAGCACCACCACGCGGCTCACGCCCTGGGCGATGGCGGCGCGCATGACGTTCTCGGCGCCGATGACATTGGTCTTGACGGCCTCCATCGGATAGAACTCGCAGGACGGCACCTGCTTGAGCGCCGCGGCATGGAAGACGTAGTCGACGCCGTTGAGGGCGTCATGCACGCTGTCGTAGTCCCGCACGTCGCCGATGTGGAACTTGACCTTGTCGCTCTTGAGCGCGATGCGCATGTCTTCCTGCTTCTTCTCGTCGCGGCTGAAGATGCGGATCTCGGCGAAATCGGACTTGAGAAAGCGCGAGAGCACGGCATTGCCGAAGCTGCCCGTGCCACCGGTGATGAGGAGGACTTTGTCTTTGAACATGGCGGGTCTCGAGATCTCTGGAGGCGATGGCGGTCAGGCGAAGGCGTGCATGCGGCGCACGAGCTCCGGCCAGTCCGGCGGGGCGTAGCCGGTGAGCTCGCGGAAGCGGCTGGAGTCGAGCGAGCGGTCGATGACGAGCCGGTCGTCGGGGTCGATGCGGGTGTCGCGTCCGTAGACCTCGGCGACGAGGCTCAGCAGCGCGTGCTTGTCGATGGGCGCGGCGGACACGTGGTACAGGCCATGCAGCTCGGGGCGCGGCAGCACGAACGCCTGGATCACGCGGGCCAGCTCGACCGTCGGCAGGCCCGAGAACACGGCGCGGGTGAAGCCGCGCACGGCGCCGGACTGCGCGAGGAACCAGCCCACGAGGCCGTGGTGGCTGTTCAGCTCGGTGCCGATGATGGAGGTGCGCAGCGTGACGGCGTGGGGGTAGTCGACCTCGCCCAGGAGCTTGCTGCGGCCGTAGAGGTCGGTCGCGTCGGGCGCGTCGGACTCCCGATAGCCGCCGCGGCGACCATCGAAGACGCAGTCCGTGCTGACGTGCACCAGGCGCGCGCCAGCCACCTGCGCGAGGCGCGCGAGGCGGTGCGGCAGCAGCGCATTCAACGGGATGGCGGTCAGCGGGTCGTCGGCCTCGGCCAGCTGCTTGATGACGCCGACGCAATTGATCACCACGTTCGGGCGGGTCTCGGCGAAGAGGCGCGTGAGGGCGTCGAGGTTCTCGACGTCCACGCCCACCCGCAGCGTCGCGGCGGGTGCCAGGGCCTGCAGCTGCCGGGCCGAGGCTGCGCCGCGCACGGATCCGATGACCTCGTAGGCCGGGTCCTGGGCGAACCAGCGCAGCACGGCGTTCCCGAGCATGCCGCTGGCCCCGAGGACCAGCACCCGGCAGCGGCCGGCGGTGTCTTGCAATGTCATCTCTTTCACTTTCCTCGACGCAGCGCACGCGCCTGCTCGAAATGCCTCACCAGATCCTGCGCCAGCTGCGCCGGATCGAAATGGGCGCGGTAGTAGCGCCGGCCGGCCTCGCCCATGGCGGCCCGCTCGGCCGGGCTGCGCTGCTGCAGCGCCCGCACGGCCTCGGCCAGCGCCGCGGCATCCTCGGCGGGGGCGCTGACGCCGGCGCCGGCCTCGGCCAGCACCCGCGCGCCCTCGCCGTCCAGGCTGGCCACCACGGGCCGCCCGGCGGCCAGATAGGCCTGTATTTTGCTCGGAACCGTCTGGGCCAGCGCCTCGCCCCGGTTCAGGCTCACCAGCAGGGCGTCGGCCCGCTCGAACAGCGCCGGCATGCAGGCGGGGTCGAAGCGCCCGGGCAGCAGCACGTGGTCGAGCTGTCGTTCACGCACCTGCGCCTGCAGCCAGCTGCTGCGCGCGCCGCTGCCCACCAGCACCCAGCGCACGCCCGAGGCCGCGCCGAGCTGCTCGGCGGCGTCGAGCACGCAGTCCAGAGCCTGCGCGGTGCCCAGGTTGCCGGCGAAGACGATGTGGAAGCCCTCGCCCCAGGGCAGCGCCGCCAGGGCCGCCGGCAGCGGCGCCGTGGCCGGCTGCTCGCGGTCGCCCGGGTTCAGGTGGACAGCGACGGGCGTTCGCCCGGCCATCGCCCGCACCGGGGCCAGGAAGGCGTGGGACTGCACGAGCAGCAGGTCGCAGCGGCGGTAGATCCAGCGCACCACCACCGCGACGGCGGCCAGCGCGCGCCGGTTGCGCACGAAGCCCGTCACCTCGAGGCTCTGCGGCCACTGGTCCTGCACCCAGGTCACGAGCGCGGCCCGCTTGATCCACTTGAGCGCGATGGCCCCGATGGCCTGCAGGATCGGCGAGGTGCCGTAGACGAAGATCACGTCGAAGCGCCGGCCGCGCAGCGCCCAGGGCGCCATCAGCACGGTGCTGGCGATGAAGCTGAGGTAGTTCATCACGAGGCGGCGCGCGCCGCCGGCACCGCGCGGGCACAGCGGCACGCGGACGATCTCATAGCCCTCGTGGCGCTCCGTCTGCACACCGCCCACGCGGTAGCCCGGGTAGATCGCGCCTTCCGGGTAGTTCGGCTTGCCCGTCAGCACGGTGACCTCGCAGCCCTGCTCCACGAGCGACTGCGCGACCTCGTTGATGCGGAAGGACTCGGGCCAGAAATGCTGGCTCAGCAGCAGCACCCTCACTGCGGTTCCGCCATCAGCGCGGCCAGGAAGGCAGCGGCACCGGCCGGCTCCAGCGGTGCCTGCGGACGGCCCTCGAAGCGGCGCACAGCCCGCGCGATGGACACGGCGGACAGCGGGTCGAAGGTCTGGGCGGGTTCGCAGACGTCTCGCACGAAGTCGAGCTCGCTGGCCAGAATCGGGCAGCCGGCCTGGCGGGCCTCCATCAGCGGCAGGCCGAAGGACTCGCTCAGCGAAGGGAACACCAGCGCGCGGCAGCGGCCGTACCAGCCGAGCAGCTCCGCATGCGGCAGCACGCCCAGCTGGCGGATCTGCAGGCCGTGCGCCTGCGCCTCGCCGTCGATCCAGTCGCGCAGTGCCTGATCCTTCGCGCCCAGCGTGAGCCCGAGCGAAGGACGCAGCCCCTCGGCCGCCAGCAGGCGCCAGGCCTCGATCAGGCGGCGGTGGTTCTTGTGGGCCTCGCCATCGGCGACGTAGAGAAAGTCCAGCGCCAGCGGCACGTCGGCGGCCGTCCCGGCAGCCGGCGTCTCGGGCGGGATGGGCAGGAAGGGCAGCACGTTCACCACGGGCGGCCGGCCCACTGCCGGGCCCCACCAGCGCCGCAGCGAGGCGGCCATGGAGGGTGTCTGTACCCAGTAGCGGTGCACGCGCTCGCGGCCGCGGCGCAGCATCCACTGCTCCAGGCGCAGGCGCAGGCGCGTGCGGGTGCTGAAGCTGGCCAGGTCCACCTCGCCCAGGTAGTTGCGGTTCTGGAGGAAGACCTCGACGCGCGCCGGCGTGTCCCAGGCCGGCGGCAGGCCGTGGAAGCACAGCAGGCGGTCCTGGGCGCGGGCCGAGCGGGCCGAGTCCCACTGCGCCCGGGCGCGCGACAGCGGCGATGCCTCCACCCACGTCACCTCGGCGCCCGGGGGCAGCGTCAGGTCATGCCTCGCCCGCGCGTCGAGCCACGCCCGCAGCGGATGGCCGGAGGGCCAGGCCGCGAGCAGGGACTTCAGCAGCACCAGCCCGCCGCCGGTGTGCACATTGGGCGCGAACAGCATCAGGCGCCCGTCGTCGGACTTCACTTGCGCGGCCCTTCGTAGACGTCCTTGCGACCCAGCCCCTGCGGCACCAGCTTGCGCACGCCCTGGCGCAGGTGCCCGTCGAGGCGGGCCCACAGGCGCTTGAAGGGCTGGTCCGGCCAGGCGCTGAACGAGGTGACGTTGAAATAGGGCTGCCCCGTCGGCGACGTCGGCGAGAAGTAGTAGTTCGAGACGCAGCGGCGGATGCCATGGGCCACGACCGGGCTGACCGAGTGCCACGAGGTGGGCGTCGTCTCCATCAGGGCAAGGCGGTTGAAGCGGCTGACGATGGTGGTGCGCTGGCGCACGTCCCGGTCCCACAGCTCGAGGTTGCCGCCGTTCTCCAGGGCCCAGTCGGGCGAGACGTAGTACAGCAGGTTCAGCGTGCGGTAGCGCTGGCGGCTGGCCTCGTGGGAGTTGTCGATGTGCGGCCCGAGGAAGTGGCCCTGCACCATGGCGCTGAGCCCGCCCGCGTAGAGCTGCGCATCGGGCTGCTGGTCCGGGATGCCGGTGATGCGCTCCACGACGGCGACGACGCGCGGATCCTGCACGGCAAAGGTGATGTCGGCCATCAACGGGCTGAAGCGGTCGAAGTCCTTGGACGTGTACTTCTTCTCCCGGAAGCTGTCCATCAGGCGCATGGCCGACGGCTCGGGGAAGGCCCGGCTGATCTGCTCGGCCCAGGCCTGCGGCAGCAGGTCGTCGATGGCGCAGTAGCGCACGCCGACCTCGCCGGCCGACGCCGCGAAGGCCGCACGGGCGCGCTCCAGCTCCGCCTCCAGGCGAGCCACGATGGTCAGGACCAGCTGTTCACGGGTGGGGATGTCAGGCGTCGTTGGCGTCATGGCGTATGAAGGGATGTCGGTTCAGGGATGGCGCCAATGCGGCGGCGCCGATCGCGGGGGTCTCGCCGGCAGGCAGGAGGCCAGGGGCCTGCGCCGGGATTCTAGGCAGGTGCGGTATGCGGCCTCACACGAACCAGCTGGAACATGGCCCACAGCCCCAGCAGGAAGGGCCCGGAGAAATAGCCGGTGCCGCGGATGAAGGCCCCCAGCGACATCACCACGACGCCGCCCAGCAGGAAGGCGTGCCAGGTGTACTGCTGCGGGTCGGCCGCTCGCATCCGGCGGATCGCGCGGAACATGAAGACCAGCACCGCCAGCTGCCAGACGATGGCCAGCACGCCGAACTCGCTGAGCAGCTTGGAGAAGGTGAAGGACCCGTCGTTGTAGTTGGAGTCGCCCAGGTCGAAGAACTCGAGGATGTCGGTCGCGGAGGTCTCGGGGCGCGGGAAGCAGCCCATGCGGTTGATGCCCAGTCCGAACCCGGAGGTGGCGTCAAAGTTGCCTAGCGCGGACTCCCAGCCGTGCAGGTAGATCAGGCTGGACATGTTGGCGCTGAGGCTCACGTCGCCCAGCCCGAGGATGCGCTCGACGAAGGCGTCCCGGTACGGTGACACGGCCACCAGCACGACGGACAGCGTGCCCACGGCCAGCACGCGCAGCACCGTCCGGCCCCGCCCCTGGGCGGACGGCTTGGCCAGCGTGACGAAGAGCAGGCAGATCGCCACCACCACGAAGAGCGTGGCAGACGCGGACAGCGCATAGAGGATCAGCGTCCCCAGCCAGCCGTACCGCTGGTTGCGCCGGCGGCCGGACACGATCAGCGCCGCCAGGACCGGCGCCATGGACAGCGCCAGGTGGGAGGGCTCGCTGAAGATCCCGCTGGGGCGCAGGTATTCCGACTTGCTCGCCAGAACCAGATAGGCCTTCTCGATCATCACGGACACCACGACGAGCACGAGCACCTGGCGCAAGGTGGCGTCGACGGGGCGCCCGTCGTGGCTGGCCGCCAGCAGGCCGAGCGCCCAGATCAGCGGGATCAGCACCACCTCGCTGGCCACCGACTTGCCGAAGGAGTCCTGGCAGGGTGTCAGGAAAAGGGCGAAGGCGAAGTGCAGCAGGAGCACCGCCGACGCCGCCAGCGTCCAGCCGGGCGCGGGCGCGCGGGCGCCCTGCCACAGCATCAGGGCGCCGAGCATGAGGAGCAGCAGCACGTGCGGCCCCATGGAGCTGCCCGCGGACAGCCACGGCGCCGGCGCCACGACGACCAGCAGCCAGATGACCCAGGATGATGCCGGCCAACGCCCGCCGGTCCTCTCAAGCAGCATCAGGTGCCTCTCAGGAAATGAGCCTGTAATAGGCGCGACGGAAAAAGCCCGACATGATCCGGCGCCAGAGCATGAGCTCCAGCACCGTGGCGGGATGGCGCTTGACCGCTCCAAGCGCACGACGGACCGCCGTGTGCGGCCGCCCGGACTGCGCGTGGTTCATGGCCGAGATCGCGAAGGACCGTGCCACGGCCGCCATGCGCGCCTCGCTGTCGCTCACCGCCGAGGCGTGCTGAGCCGTGACCTGGATGATCTCGTCCGCCCGCACCACGCTCATCGAGCGGAAGGAGGCGGACTCCTCGTGGATCCGGTACTCGGCCAGCGCCCAGGGCACGCGCTGGAAGGCCCCGTAGCGGGAGGCCCGCAGCCAGAATTCATAGTCCGGCACCTGGCGCAGGCCCGCGTCCCATCCCCCGGTCCGGTCGAAGACCTCCCGGCGGAAGAAGGCCCCCGGCCCCGGCTGGCAGACCAGGTGGACGCGCAGGCGGTAGTCGGAGAACTCCTCCGTGCGGACGGCCTGCATGCGCTGGCCATCGGCGTCGATCAGCCAGAAGTCGCAATAGGCCACGCTGCAGTCCGGCCGGCGCTGCAGGGCCCGCACCATGGTGGTGACGGCGTCGGGGAGCAGGCGGTCGTCCGAGCTGAGATAGGCCAGGATCTCGCCGCGCGACGAGCCCCAGCCCGCATTGAGGGCGGCCGCCTGGCCGGCGTTCTTCTGGCTGACGACCCGCACCCGGTCGCCGTACCGCCGCGCCACCTCGAGCGAATCGTCCGTCGACCCGTCGTCCACGACGATGTACTCGATGTTCGGATAGGTCTGGGCCAGCACGCTCTCGATGGTCGCCGCCAGGAAGCCCGCCTGGTTGTAGACCGGCGTCACGATGGTCACGAGGGGCTGGACCTCGTCCGGCGCCACGGCCGGATCGGGCACCGGCAGCCGCATGGAGCGCTCCTCGGTCAGCGCCTTGTACTGCCGGTAGGCCAGTGCCAGCGAGATGACGAGCGTGCCCAGCCAGACCACCACGCGCCAGGCCGACGCCTGCACCTCTGCGAGCTCCAGCACGACGATCGGCAGGGCGGTCCCGCCCAGCAGCCAGCCGACATGGCGCCACACCCCGGGAGCGGGCCGCTGCCGGTGGCACAGCCAGGTCATGGCCGCCGAGTCGAAGACCCCGCGGATCAGCCAGACGTAGGCCGCCCCGACCAGCCCCCACTGCACGGCAGCCAGCCAGATCAGCGGAACGTAGAGGATCGCCTGAGAGATGTGCAGCAAGGCCGCCGGGCGGTTGTTGCCGGAGCTCTGCACCCAGGTGTAGGGCACGTGGGCCAGGCAGGAGGCGAAGATGCCCACGGCAAAGAGGCGCAGCACCGGCGCAGCCTGGCTGGAGAAATGGGCGTCGTGCAGCCAGATCGACAGGATCTCGTTGGCGAACAGGGCCAGCGCCGCCGTCACCGGCAGCAGCAGCGCATAAAGCCACGCCACCGCCCGGTCGAACAGCGTCCAGGCCTCGGGATCGCGGCGCTCGATGAGCACCGCGAAGGTCGGGAAGAGCACGCCCGTCAGCGCCCCCGGGATGATCCACAGCTTGGTGACCAGCTCCTGCGGCGTCGTGTAGTAAGCCACCGCCGCCGTCGAGATCGCCGCCCCGATGACGAAGCGGTCCACGTAGGCCATGAAGGGGTTCACCAGATTGCTCACCATCAGCCAGCCCCCGCTGCTGCACAGCGGCTTGACCAGATGGCCCCGCCACGCCAGGCGGCCATGGGCCTGCGGCAGGGCGCGCCAGGCGAACCAGGCATGCACCGCCGCCGCGCACCAGCGGCCGACGGCCAGCACGACGGCGATCATGAGCAGGTCCGGCCCGCGCCAGGTGACGACGACCCAGGGCCCGAGGAAGGTCCACATGCCCATCGGGAGACGGATGTAGTTCAGCACCTCGAAGGCATGGCAGGCTTCCAGCACGCCCCGCAGGCCGGCCGTGACAACGATGGCGGGCAGCGCGAAGGCCATGATCCAGCAGGCATGGATCGCCAGCTGCTGGAAACGCAGGTCCTTCATGAGGCCGACGCCCCAGGGCGCCAGGACCAGGAGCAGCAGGGCCCCCAGGATGCCGACGCCGGTCATCAGCAGCAGGGCCGTCGCCGTGAGCTCGCCCGCATCTTCACCGCCGCGCTCGAGCGCGATCGCCAGCCGCTGGGTGAGCGCACGCCCGAGTCCGAGGTCGAACAGCCCGAAGTAGCTCGTAACCGCCCAGATCAGCGTCAACAATCCAAACTGCTCGGCGCCCAGGGCCTTGTACAGCGCCGGGATCGAGAAGATCGCGAACAGCAGGGGCGCCCCCAGGCCGAGCAGATTGAAGAACGTGTGGCGGGCAAGTTTCAATGCAGGAGAGGCGCATGCACCTCTGAAGAGTGCGCTTTACGCTGTGGCAGGTGGCGGGGCTCGAATTCTATAGCGCGGCCCGGCCAGGCTCTTCGGGCGGAGGTTAGCCGCTAAAATGCGCCGTCCTCTCCCGGAACGCCCTGCTCATGCACAGAATCCCGCCCTCAGTTTGCCGCACGCTGCTTGTCGGGCTGGCCTGCCTGTCCGCTCATTCTGCTGCATTTGCTTACATTGACCCCAATGCAGGCGGCATGCTGTTCCAGCTGCTGGCCCCCGTCCTGGCCGCCGTCGTCGGCGGATGGCTGATGCTGCGGCGCTGGCTGTCTCAGCTCGTCAAGCGCTGGTTCCAGCGGGGATTCGGCAAAGACGCCGAATGAAGGCCCCAACGGACGTCGGGGACGTGGGGACCGCGCGCACCGGGCTGGCCTGGCCTCGCCCCACCCTGTGGCAGCTGTTCAGCCTGTCCCTGAGCGCCCTGCTGCTGCTGTGGATGCCCTTCGCGCTGCTGCGGCAGCTGGATGCCTTCGTCGCCTTCAAGACGGGCCCTGAGCTGCTTCTCGACGTCGCACTGGCCTCGGCGCTCATCGGCCTGTGCTGCCTGCTGCTCGCGCTGGCCGGTGTGGCGCTGCGCCAGCTCGTGGCCCGCCTGCGGCCGGCAGGGGCCGAGACCGCGGCCTGGGCGCTGGTCCTGCTGCCCAGCGCCTGGGTCTGCGTGTGGCAGCTCGGCGGCACGGCCTGGGCCTGGGTCAAGCTGAACTCGGGCGCTTCGCTGAGCCTAACGCCACATGTGCGCGCCGCAGTCGCCGGCCTGTTGCTCATCCTCCTGGCCTGGCTCGTCTGGCGCGGGGCGATCCGCGCGGTGGCCGGCGCTCTGCTGCGCCTCCTGCAGTCCCTGCGGCCGCTGGCCCTCGCCCTGCTGGCCGCGGCGCTGCTGGTGCTGGTGTGGAGCCCGCCGCGCCTGATCGCCGGGCCGACGAGCCCCGCCCCCGTGCGTGCGCCCCCGCCCGTCAAGGACATCTTCCTCATCACCATCGACACCCTGGCCGAGGGCGATGCCCGGGTCTGCGGGACCGGCCCCACGCTGATGCCCGAGCTGCGCCGCTTTGCCGCGCAGGCGACCTGCTTCTCGCGCGCCTACAGCACCGCCAACTTCACGACGCCCAGCACGATCAGCCTGGAGACCGGCGCCCTGCCCTGGCACCACTGGGGCGTGCAGATCGTCGCCAAGGCGGCCCGTCCGCTGCAGGATCCCTCGCTGTCGCACCGGCTGCGGGACGCGGGCTACCGGACGATCTCCTTCAGCGCCAACATCCTCGCCAGCCCGCGCCACCACGGTACGGACACCGGCTACGACGACCAGCGCATCTCCCCGACCACCTCGCTCGGCAGCCAGCCCCGCATGCTGCTGACCCGCTTCCCCGACAGCACCCTGCCCTTCTGGCTGTCCAGCCTCGTGCCCTTCCTGGACACGCTGGACGTCTATCTGCACGGCACGGCGCACCCGTACCCGCCGGAGCTCACCTACGAGCCGGCGCTCGCGGCCATCCGCGCGCGGGAGGCGGCGTTCGCCTGGGTCCACACGCTGCCGCCCCACGACCCCTTCCTGCCCCCGGACAGCACCCGCGGCAAGCTGCTGCCGGGAGACGAGCTCTCACGCTGGTCCCAGCAGCTGGGCATGACGGCCTTCTCCGGCGGCCAGCAGCCGCTCGTGCAGAAGCACCGCCTGCGCTACCGCGAAAGCGTCATGGGGGCGGACGAGGCCCTCGGCCGCTTCCTGGCGCAGCTGCAGCAGGCGGGCCGCCTCGACGACGCCCTGGTGATCGTGACGTCGGACCATGGCGAGTCCTTCGAGCATGGCTACCTGGGCCACGCGGGGGACATCCTCACCGACGACGTCCTGCGCGTGCCACTGGTCGTCAAGCTGCCCGGCCAGCGCCTCGGCCGCCAGGTGGACACCCCCGTGAGCCTGGCGGACATCGCCCCGACGATCACCGACTTCAGCGGCGCCGCACCGCTGCCCCGGGCGGACGGCCGCAGCCTGCGCCCGGCCCTGGAGGGCGCACCGCTGCCGGCCCGGCCGGTCTATGCCATGGCGATGGAGCGCCAGAGCCGCTTCGCACCGCTGCAGCGGGGTCGCTACGCCGTGATCGACGGCACGCTCAAGCTTGTCCTGGACCGCGCCACCGGCGCGCAGCAGCTGTTCGACCTGGCCACCGATGCGGGCGAACAGCGCGATCTCGCCGCCCAGCGGCCGCAGGACAGCCAGCGTCTGCGGCAGCTGCTGGAGACGCAACTGGGCGAGGCGGAAGCCGCGCGCCAGCGTCTCTTCCCCCGCTGAATCCGCTGCACCCGCTGTAGTCGCCTGCCCCACGCCCCATGCTTCCCATCAGTCAGCCCCTGCTCTCCTGGCTGCAGCAGCCACCCGCGTGGTCCCGGCTGCCGCTGGCGACCCGCGCCGGCCTGCGCTGGACCAGCCACTGGAACACCTGGAACCTGCGCCTGAGTCGAGGCCGCCTGCCGGCCGCGCGGGTGACGGAGCCCGCGCCGTGGCTGATCCTCGGCGCCTGGCGCAGCGGCACCACCGTGATGCACGAGCTGCTCGCCGCCGCCACGAGCCTCCCGACGCCCGAGACCTGGCAGTGCATGAGCGCCTGCAGCTTCGCCCTGCTGGGGGCGCCGCCGCGCAACGTCGCCATCGCGCGGCCGATGGACGGCCTGCAGGTGGGGCCACGATCCCCGCAGGAAGATGAGTTCGCCCTGCTGTCCATGGGCGTCGATTCCGCCTACCGGGCCTTCCTGCAGCCCGAGCGACTGGGCGAGCTGGCCCACACGCTGGACGCCGCCCACTGGCTTGCCGACGACGGCTGGCTGGAGGCGCTGGAGGCCTTTCTGGCCCTGTGCCGTCTGGGCCAGGCGGGCGCCGTGCGGCCGATGCTGCTGAAGTCACCGAACCACACGTTCCGGCTGCAGTCGCTGCTGCGCCGCTGGCCTGAGGCCCCGATCGTCTGGATGCTGCGCGACCCCACCGCGGTGTTCCACTCCAACCGCAAGATGTGGCGGCAGATGATGCAGACGCATCGCCTGGACGGTCAGACCGCCCTGCCGGACGCGGTGCTGGATTCGCTGGACGACTTCCTCGCCCGGGCCCTGCAGGAGTGCGCCGCCCAGCTGCGCTGGCTCGTGCAACAACCCCAGGTGAACTGGAGCCTGTGCGCCCAGGAGGACCTGCAGCGGGACCCGCGCGGTGCGGTCCGGGCGCAGCTGGCACGGCTGGCGCCGGGGGAGCCCGTCGACGAGGCGGCCTTGGCCCAGGCGCTCGCACGCACCGGGGCCGGGCGCATCGAGCGCTATGCCGGCGCGCTGCCGGCGGCGGCCCATGCGGCCATCGCCACGCTGGCGGCGGCCCAGGCCGAGGCCCTCGAGGTGGCGACCCGGCGGACAGCCTAGCCGCCCGTGCCGCCGCGGCGGTCCGCGCACCCGCGGCGCCCGCTCAGATCGAGGCGTTCAGGCTGGTGATGGTCATCATCACGGCCGTCATGATGAAGCCGATGAGGCCGCCGATGATGAGGATGGCCGCCGGCTCGATCAGGGACAGCAGACGGGCCTGCGTCGTGCGCGCGCTCTCGGTCTGCGCCTCGCCGAGCGCCATCAGCATGCGCGGCAGCTCGCCCGAGCGTTCGCCGACCCGCACGAGGTTGATGCGCGTCGGCGGGAACCAGGTCTGCGCCGACAAGGCCTGCGCGAGCGACTCCCCCTGCTGCAGGGAGCGCGCGGCCCGCTCGAGGCCGGACCGCATGGCGTCCAGGCGCAGCGCCCCGACGGCCAGGTTCATGGCGGGCACGATGGCCACGCGGTTGTCCAGCAGGGTTCCGAGGACCGTCGCCCAGCGGCCGATCTCCATTTCGTACAGCCAGGGGCCGATGCCCGGCCAGCGCGAGATCCGCTGGAAGAGCCAGTGCCGCACCGGCGCCTGGGCCAGGAGCACCGCCATCAGCACGAGCAGCGCACCGCCCACGCCCAGCACGACACCGAGATGGGCCTTGACGAAGACGCCCGACGAGATCAGCCAGCGCGAGATGTCCGGCACCTCGGCGCGCGCGTTGCGCAGCATCGGCGCGAACTTGGGCACCACGCCGATGAAGATGTAGAACACGGCCACGATGCCCACGAACACCAGCAGGCTGGGGTAGATCAGGGCACTGCGCAGGGCCTCGCCGGACTTGCGGTCCAGCTCCATCTGCGTCGCGGCGTCCGACAGCGCCCGGGCCAGCTGCCCGCTGGCCTCGCCGGCCTGCGTCAGCGCATGGACGTAGCCCGGCAGCTTCAGCGCCGGGAGCTCCAGCGCCGCCGACAGCCGCCCGCCGGCCCGCACCTGGGCATGCATGTCCGCCAGTGCCGGGCCGAGCGGATGCTGGGCGTAGGCCTCCGTCAGGCTCGGCAGGGTGTCGCCAAGCGAGACCCCGGCCTTGAGCAGCGTCGCCAGCTCCTGGAGCAGCATGATCTGGTCGGCCCGGGTGATGGCGCCACGGCGCCGCGGCGCGGCAGCGGCGCCGGACTCCGCCTGGAGCTGCACGACGGTGAGCCCCTGGTCCGACAGCGCCCGCACGGCCGCCGCCTCGCTCGCGGCCTCCAGCCGGCCGCGCGTCTCGCGCCCCTCTGCATCGCGGGCCCGGTAGTCGAAGCGCATCAGGGAGCCGCTCCGCTGCCGGTCGCCCGGTAGACCTCATCCATGGTGCTGAGCCCCTGGAGAACCTTGAGCGCGCCCTCCTGAGCCAGGCTGCGACGCCCGGCCTCGTTGGCCATGCGCTCCAGCTCACCGATGCCGAGGCCCTGCGCGATGCCGTGCTGCATGGCGGGGCCGACGTCCATCATCTCGTAGAGCCCGATGCGCCCGGCGAAGCCGGTGTGGCCGCAGGCGGGGCAGCCCATGGGCCGGCGCCAGCGCGGCGACGGGCCGCCGGCCGCACCCATGAGCGCGGCGTCGGCGGCGGCGTCCGACTCGGCGTGGGCCCAGTCGGCATCGCTCAGCAGCGCCGGGCGTTCGGCGTCCTGCGCACACTGGCCGCACAGCCGGCGTACCAGCCGCTGCGCCATCACAGCGCGCAGAGCGGCGCCCACGAGGAAGGGCTCGACGCCCATGTCGATCAGCCGCGTGATGGCCGAAGGGGCGTCGTTGGTGTGCAGCGTCGCCAGCACCAGGTGGCCGGTGAGGGCCGACTGGATGGCGATCTCGGCCGTCTCGCGGTCGCGGATTTCCCCGACCATGATGACGTCCGGATCGTGGCGCAGGAAGGCGCGCAGGGCGCGGGCGAAGGTGTAGCCGATCTCGGGCTGCGCCTGCACCTGGATGACATGCGGCAGGCGGAACTCGACGGGATCCTCGACCGTCACGATCTTGCGCGTGAAGTCATTGGTGGCCGCCAGCGCGGAGTAGAGCGTGGTGCTCTTGCCGGAGCCCGTCGGGCCGGTGACCAGCACAAGCCCGTTGGGGATGTTCAGCCAGCGGCGGAAGAGCTGCAGCTGCGTCGGGCGCAGGCCCAGGCGCTCCAGCGAGAGATCCGCCACCTGCTTGGGCAGCAGGCGCATGACGACGGACTCGCCATGCACCGCCGGGATGGTGGAGACGCGGATGTCGATTTCCACGCCCGCCGCACGGGTCGAGATGCGGCCGTCCTGCGGCAGGCGCCGCTCGGCGATGTCCAGGCCCCCGACCAGCTTGATGCGGGACACCACGGCCGGGTAGCGCGCCATGTCCACCTGCTGACGCCGGTGCAGCACGCCGTCGATGCGCAGGCGCACCTCGAACTCGCGCTCGCCGGGCTCGAGGTGGATGTCCGACGCACGGGCCTCCACGGCCTGCGCGACAAGGTTGTTCACGAAGGCGATGACCGGCGCATCCTCGGCAAGCTCGCGCAGCGTGCGTTCGTCCTGGGCGTGCAGGCTCAGCGCGTTCATGCGCAGGCGCTGGGCCCACTGCTCGAACTCGCTGTCGGACATCAGGTGCCAGGTCGCGTCGGCCAGCGCCGCGGTCTGCGCCACCTCCTCGGCCAGGTCGGCCCGCAGCGGGTCGGCGCTGGCCAGCTGCCAGGCGCCGTCGGCGTCCCGCCATGCCAGCAGCCCGGCACCGAGCAAGCGCATGCCTTGCGGCCCGAGCTCCGCCAGCCCGGCCCGCAGCAGGGACTCGGCCAGCGTCGCGCCGCGCAGCCACGGCAGGCCCAGCTGGGTGGCCAGCACGGGCATGAGGCTGTCGGACGTCAGGGCGCCCATGCGCAGCAGCACGGCGCCCAGCCGGCCGCCGTGGGCCGCCTGGAAGGCCAGGGCCGCCTGCAGTTCCGGCTCGCGCAGCGCCTCGGCCTGCAGGAGCAGCTCGCCCAGGCGCTGCTGGGACGGCGGCGGCTGACGGGAATCCTGGTCCATCGTCACTTCCCGGCGCTCGGGGCCGAGGCCGGCGGCACCACCGGGCTCGCCTCGCCCGGCGGCAGCGGGGCCAGGGGCTTGGTCTGCGTGGCCCAGTTGCCGAGCGACTTGCGGAAGGCGTCCGTGATGAGCTCGGCGTCGTGCGCGTCGTTGGCGATGTAGGGCGTGATAAGGACGATCAGCTCGCGGCGATCGCCCTTGCGGCCCTGCTTGCCGAAGAGGCTGCCCACGACCGGCACGTCCTTGAGGAAGGGAATGCCGCTCGAGGACTGAGAGCCGTTCTCGGAGATCAGCCCGCCCAGCAGCACCGTGGAGCCGTTGCGCAGCGTGAGCTTGGTGTCGATCTTGCGGGTCTTGAACGTCGGGGTCGTCGTGACACCGACGTCCGTCGTGCCGAGCTCGCTCACTTCCTGGGTGACGTCGAGGTCGACCTGGTCGCCGGAATGGATGACCGGCTTGATCTTGAGGATCACGCCCGTGTTGCGGTACTGGACCGTCTGGAGCAGGCCGGGGGCCGTGGTGCCGCCGACGGCCGTCGTCTGCTGGGACGTCAGGATGGGCACGTCCTGGCCCACCTGGATGGTGGCCGTCTCGCCGTTGCGGGCCATCAGGCGCGGGCTCGAGAGGATGGTCGCGCGATTGGTGGAAGCCAGCGCCGTCACGGCCAGGCGCATGGCGCCGGCGCCGTTGAAGATGCGGAGATTGCCGCCGCCAGACAGGCCGCCGCCCGGCGTCACCGAGGACGAGTTGTTGCTCAGCACGGCCTTGTTGCCGCCGCCGATGCTGATGGACTGCGACAGCCAGTCGAAGCCGAGGTCCTTGGAGTCGTCGGTCGAGAGCTCGGCCACGGTCACTTCGATCAGGGCCGCCTTGGTGGGGCGGTCCAGCGTCTGCAGCAGGGAGGAGATCTGGCCGTATTCCTCCGGCCGCGCCTGGAAGATCAGCACATTGGTCGATTTGTCGACCACGACCGAGCTCAGGCGGCCGGTGTCGCCGGACGAGGCGGTCGTGGTGCCGGTGGCCGGCGAGGCGGCGCCGGCGCTGACCGGGCGGTTGCTGCCCGACAGGATGCGGTCGACGGTCTGGGCCAGCAGCTCGGCGTCCTTGTGCTTCACGGCATAGGTGAAGAAGGACTTGCCGATGCCCCGCTCGTTCGGGCGGTCCAGCGTGCGCGCCCACTCGGCGACGTGGGACGTCACGGCATCGGAGTTGCCGAAGACGTAGACCACGTTCAGGGCCGAGATCGGCAGCAGGATGATGGGATAGCGCACCGCACCGGGCGTCACGGCGGTGCCGACCGGATGGACGGCATAGCCCTCGGCCCCGAGCACGTCGGAGAGCCGGCGTGCCAGCTCCTCGGCCGACCAGTACGAGGGATTCAGCGCCAGGCTGGCCCGCCCCTTCATGGCCGGCTGGTCCAGCGCGGCGACCGCTTCCAGGGCGGCCTTGACGTTGTCCGGGTTGCCCTTGATGAGCACGGCGTTGCGGCCGGCGTCGTCGGACACCGTGACCCGGTCACCGAACATGGTGCGCAGCCAGCTGATGACGTCCACCTGGCGCACGGCCTGGAGCGTCACGAGATGGAAGACGGGTCGCAGCGGCTGCGGGACGTCCGGCGTCGCGGCGCCGTACTGGATCACCGGGAGGTCGCCCAGCGAGGCGTTGTCCGGCACCACGCGCACGAGGCCGCCGACGTCCAGCACCGACAGGCCGTAGTTCTTGAGCAGCACGCGCACCGCCTGCTCGATCTGCGAGGCCGTCTGCCCTTCGCCCGTGCGGAACGTGACCAGATCCTGGCGCTGCAGCACGGACGGATGCACCGTCACGGCCTTCTTCAGCACTTCGGAGTAGATCAGCTGCACGAAGGTCGGCAGCGGCAGCTGCTGGATGTTGGCCGCGGCCAGCACCGGATCGTTGAGGCGCGGTGTCTCGACCACGGGGCCGGCGACGGCACTGGCAGCCGTCTCCGGCGGGCGCGGGGCCTCGCTCACGCTGAGGCCCGGGCTGCGGGACTCGCCCGACTGCTGCGCCGCCTGCGACTTCACGGAGGTGTCCGCCTGCATGGCCGACGGCAGGACCGGGTTGATCGGCGCGCAGCCGCCAAGCCATGCTGCAGCCGCCAGGCCGGCAGCGGTGCTCCAGCCCACTGGCCAGTTGATCAGGCGTTCATTCACGGCGTTCCACTCCATATCTCGTTGTCTGCTTGCCCTTGCGGACCAGCACTTCGCTGTCCTCGATGGCGGCGATCCGTTCGCCATTGGGCAGCTTGTCGCCCACCTTCAGCTGCACCGCGGCCTTCCCCGGCGCGTTGAACTGGATGAGCACCGTCCCCGCCTTGCCGCGCCGGAAGAAGGCGGCAATGCGCCAACCCGGGTCTTCCACGGGCGTGGCCACGGCGTTCACGGGCTTCTCGGGGTCGAAGATGGGCGCGGTGCTCACCGCCAGCGCCTGCCCGACGGCATCGGGGTGGCGCGGCAGGTCGGGCAGTTCCCAGACGTCCTGGCGCCCGCCCACGAGGGCCTGTTCCGGCTGGTAGCCGGGCGACAGGAGCGCGCCGAGGGCGCCGGCCCCGAGGATGAGCAGCCAGGGGGTCAGTTGTTGCAACTTCAAGGCTTGGCTCCCGGGCGGCGCGCCAGGGCGCGCAGTTCGATCTCGGCGATGGCCGGCTGCGATTGCCCGCGGATCACGAGACGCTCGACGACGATGCTGCGCTCATTGCGCGCCACTTCGGCGAGGAAGCTGAACAGGGCGGCGCGCTGCAGATCCACGACCAGACGGGCGCGCAGCAGGGTGGTGCCCGGCGGCAGCGGGTCCTTCTGGTCCAGCTTGGCCGGCTCGACGCGCGACACCTGCAGCTCACGGGACTTGAGGCCCAGGCGGGTGCTCACCTCACGCAGCCAGTCCTGGAAGGCGGCTTCGCTGAGGCCCAGCTCCGGCTCGGACCAGACCATGCTCTCGACCGCCGCCAGCTGCTCCTTGCCCTGGGTCAGGCGCTGGCCCCACAGGTCGCCTTTGGCCGCCTTGGAGAGGCGCTGCAGCTCGGCCTCGCGGGTGAGGATGCGCTGAGCGCTGGCGTCACCGGCGTCCAGCAGGACGAGCAGCAGCCACAGCAGGCCGATGCCCAGCATGGCCCACAGGCCGATGCGCAGACGGGCGGACGATTCCCACTCCGCGCGAGCTTGTGCCCACTGGGTGAGCAAGGAGGAGGAGAGCGCGCTCATTTCTGCGTGGGGATGGCGTCAAAGACGGAGGCCGGCGGGAAGTCGGGCACCGTGGCCGGCGGCTGCTTCGGGCCCGGCGCGGGCTTGGACGGCGCATTCGGCGCCGGCGCGGCGGGTCGCGGTGCTGCCGCCAGCGGTGCGGCGGCCTGCCCCGGGGCGGCCGCCTGGGCGGGGGCCGGCGTCGCGAAGGGATTGCCCGTGCCCGCGGGCTGCGCGTTCGATGGGAAGGCGGCCATCGGCGCTGTCGGCGCTGCGGTCGGCGCTGCGGTCGGGGCAGCGGTCGGCGCCGCGGTGGGAGCAGCCGTGCCCGGCGCGGCGGCATCGGCGAAGCTGGCTGCCGCCGGCGCGCGGCGCCCGTCGAGGCGGATGTCCAGCACCACGAGGCCGGCCCCGTCCTCGGCGCGTGCCTCGGTGACGTCGCGGAACCAGGCGCCCGCACTCAAGGCACGGATCAGCGCGGCCCGCTGCACCGACGGCCCCGCCTGCAGGCCCACGCGCAACTGCTGTTCATGGAGGTCGAGCGTCTTCACCACCGCGCCGGTACCGGCCAGGGTGTCACGCAGGTGTTCCGCCACCTCGATGGGCAGCGGGCTGGCCAGCCAGCGGTCGTAGAGCCGCAGCTGCTGCGCCACGTCCAGTGCCTGGCGGCGCGACTGCGCCTGCTGCTCGGCACGCTGGCTGAGCGCGGCGAAGCGCTCGTCCAGCTGGCGATCCGCCAGGTGCAGGCCGAACCACTGCCGGCCGGCCAGGCCAAAGCACAGGGCCAGGGCCATGCTGCAGGCAAGCACGACGCGGCGCTCGGTCTGGCGATTGCCGGTGCTGCCGACCGGGTCCACCACAGGTGTCCAGGGGCGCGCGCGCAGGGGCGCCGTCACCGGCGTCGGGAGTTCGACGTTGTCCAGCGCACTCGCGTGCAGGAAATGGGACCAGGCCCGGGCATCGGGCGGCGTCGCCCACCACTGGCTGCTGCGCAGCTGCCCGGCCTGCCAGTGCTGGGCCTCGACGCCGTCAGCGCCTTCGAGCAGGCGAACGCCGTCTTCGCCGGGCGTCGTGAACAGGGGTTCGGGCTGCCACTGCACACGGCTTTCGTCCAGGCCCGCATCCGCGAGGGCCTGCTGCGCGGCGCGGCGGTCCCAGCAGACCGCCAGCCCCTGCTCGCCCAACAGCGCCAGTGCGCAGCCGCTGTCCTCGAAGGGCTGCCAGGCCAGGGCCTGCATGCGCAGCGCGGCCAGGCGCTCGTGCGCCGGCAGGGTGGACAGACGGAACCAGCGCAGGCGACACCGGCTGCGGGCGATGACGACGGCGAGCCGCCCGACCCGGCGCTGAGGCAGCCCGCGAAGGCCCTCCAGCGCCAGCACGACGGGGGCATTCCCCTCAGGGGCGCTGCGCCAGCGAGGCAGGAAAGTTCGGGATGGCACGGCGCTCATCAGGTGTGTGGAGGGGGGCAGACACAGTCTGCTGATCGAGGATCATCCAGGGCGCGGCCCCGGCCGGAACAAGCCGGACATTGTACTCAAGGGCTCTCGGCAGACCGGGTGCCCAGACCCGGACACGGGAGCTGAATCCGGGCGCGTAGATGTAGTCGTCCTGGTCCAGTGGCAGGCCGATCGCCGCCATCGCCATGCGCCCGTTGGGCAGGCCCTGCTGGCGTCGCAAGCCCTCGAGCCGGGCGAGCTGCGCTTCGTCCGCCTGCGGGAAGCGCGCCCGCAGGACCGCCATGGGCGCGGTGTTCGGATTGAACTGGTTGTCGACATCGGTGTGCAGCAGCTCGCGCAGGGTCTGCAGGCGGGCGGGCTCGCCCCCCCAGTGCGGCAGGTTGCCCAGTTCCCCGAGGCTCATCAGCCAGTCATTGCGCGGCGGCGGCAAGCCGAGGCGTTGGTAGTCGTCCGCCTCCGCGCCATTGAGGCGCTTGAGGCTGTCGACGTCCACATAGTCCTCCAGCACGTCCAGTGCGGCGTCTGCCTGCTGCTGACTCATGCCGGTGCCCCGCAGCAGTTGCGTCATGGCGGGCCGGTTCAGCGCATTCACCGACAGCAGCCCGCGGTGGTCCTGCACCTGCACCAGCGCGCCGTCCGGCAGGGCATACCAGGTGCCGTCCTCCCGCAGCAGGCCCTCACCGTCCCGCCCATGCCCCGCCGGGGCCAGGGCGTGCGTGGACATCCAGAACAGCGCTGTGGCCTGCGCGCCCTGGGCCAGCGTCCGTGCCTCCACGTACTGGCGCAGCCCCAGCGCTTCCTGGCGCCGCAGGTCCATGCGCTCGGCGAAACGCAGCGCCACGAAGGACGCCACGGCCAGCATGCCCATCACGAGCAGCAGCACATAGCCTTGCTCAGCGGTGCGGCGCTTCATTGCAACATCCAGTCGGCGAGGCTCGGCCGCGGCCCCTGGGTGGTCGCAATGCTCAGCCAGAGGTCGCCCCCCTGCGAAGCCGGCAGGTGCAGCCGCATCACACGCGGCGGCCGCCGAAGCACTTCCAGGTCATAGGGCCACTGGGCCTGCCAGCGGCCTTCCTCGTCGAGGTAGTCGATGCGGCCCGGCTCGCCTCGCCAGCTCATCAGCACCGTCGGGCGCGGCGCCGGCGCGTCGATGCCGCCCGCCCCTTCCAGCACCAGGACCAGCCGCTGTTCGCCGCCCGGCGCACTCGAGCCTTCGAATCGCAGCTGCAGCCGCCCCTGGGCGCTGCCGGGCAACTCCAGGGCCTCCGCACTGGCCAGACGCACCTGACGGGCATCACCGGTGAAGAAGTTGGGGCGACTCACGAACTCCGGCAGGGCGGACTCGACCAGTCCCCGCAGTGCCAGGCGGGACGCCCAGTGCACGGAGGGAGAACCGCCCTCCTCTTCCAGTCGGCGCTCCACCTGGCTCATCTGGTGCATCAGCTGCCCCAGCAGACCCACGGCCATCGAGACGATCATGAGCGTCACCATCAGCTCCAGGAGGGTGAGCCCCCGGGACGCCTGTGGCCGATGCAGCTGGCACGCCTGACGATGCACCGCCGCCATCACCGCCCTCCCGTCGACAGGCCGACCTGGTCGCGCTGACGCCAGCCAGCCTGCGTCTGCACCCAGCGGGCCGTCACCTCGCCCCGACGGGCCTCGGCCTGGATGCGATAGAGCCCCAGGCGCCACAGCGGCTGGAGGTTGCCGCCATAGTCGTTCTCATCCCGCTCCGGGCCGACGAGTTCGCTGGTCCAGCGCAGCCGCAGGCCGCCGAGGTCCACCTCGCCTTCCCGGCGAAGGGATGGGTTCAGGGTCTGCAGCCAGGCCTGGGCATCGAGCTGCAGCTGCGCTTCGTCGCGCGCGCGCTCCACGCGCAGGAGGGTGTCGCGGCTCTGCTGCAGCCACGCCATCAGCGCCACGGTGCTGGTGCCGAGGATGGTCAGCGCCACGATGGCCTCCAGCAGGCTGAAACCTCGCGCACCGCGCGTCGGCAGGGACGGGACTCGTCTCATGGTGGGCCGTTCAGGGAATCACCGTGATGTGGCCCGTGGCCGGCTCCACGCGCCAGCGTTCGGCAGGGCGGGCATCGAAGGCCAGGGAGAGCTCCCCGCCCACCGCCAGCCCGAGCGCGGTGTAGCGCAGCGGCTGACGCAGCTCGAGCGTGATGCCCTCGCGCGGCGGCGGCAGTTCGCGAAGCAGGGCCTCGGCCGTCATGCTGATCGGTTGGCCGGACAGAAAGGCGCGGGCCGGAAGGGACTCGATGCGCGCCATCACGTCGTTACGCCAGCCGCGCTCCTGAGCGCCGGCCATCGCCTGCATGGCCCGCGGCGCAGCCACGCCGGCCGCGAGGCCCAGGAGGGCCAGCACCACCAGCACTTCCAGCAGCGTGAAGCCGCGCCGTGACCGGCTCATGGGAGAAGTCGCTTACTGCGGCGGCAGCAGCCCCAGGTCCGCGTCGTCCCCGGTGCCACCGGCCTTGCGGTCGGCGCCGAAGGAGTAGAGCGCATAGGGCTGGCCATCGCGGCCGGGAACGCTGTACTGGTAGGGCGTGCCCCAGGGATCGAGGGGCAGGCTCACGTCGTCCAGGTAGGGGCCGCGCCAGCGGGCTGCGGTCGCCGGATCGGCGGGGGCCTTCAGGAGCGTGCCCAGGCCCTCTTCCGCCGTCGGATAGCGCCCGATGTCCATGCGGAGGTTTTCCACCTGGCCGCGCAGGAGTCGGATCTGGGCATTGGCGGTCGTCGCGCTGCCCCGGTCCAGCATCTTGTAGACACGCGGGCCCACAAGCCCCAGCAGCATGCCGACGATCACCAGCACCACCAGCATTTCAAGCAGCGTGAAGCCGCGCGTGGATCGACGGGAAGAGGTAGCGACGGAGGTTTGCATAGGGCGCTCGGGGTCCGGAAACGGGCGCATTATGACATCGGCGCCGCGTGCCATCGGAAGGCATGCGCCAGGGCCCGAATGCCGATGCCCACCA
Organism: Burkholderiaceae bacterium; assembly: GCA_041906185.1. GTDB lineage: Bacteria > Pseudomonadota > Gammaproteobacteria > Burkholderiales > Burkholderiaceae_C > Roseateles_B. The sequence goes on along the minus strand of JAYRJQ010000002.1, from coordinate 13,433 downwards.
CGATGCCGTCGAGGCTGCCGGCCCCCGCCAGGCAGCAGGCCGACGCCCGCATGGGCAGGGGCAATGGACCGCCAGGGCGCCCGCCATGGGTCTGGGATAGGCCTCAGCGGGTCTTCCCGTGAGACCCGCAGGGCCCCTTTGAAGGTGCCCGCGCGCCCCTCGAGTGCCGCCTCGCCCATCATCCCAAACTGGCATCGCCGGGGTGAGCGGCGCAACGCTTGAGGAGGCCCGCCCCTCCCGGGACGCCAACCTCAGCCCGGCAGCCTGCTTCATCGATCCAGGCCGGGCCATGGCCCGCCAGCGGCGCGTCAATCGCATCATCCGGCGACCGCCAGAGCCCCCATCAAAGCACGCATCAGAGCACCCGTCAGCACAGCCATCAGAGCGCCTGCGCCAGTGCCCATCGGCGCCGTTCAGCTGGATACATCCGTAGCACTCGCCAAACAAAAAAAGGGCACCCGAAGGTGCCCTTTTGCCAGACGTAAGTCTGAAGACCTGTGATTAGTAGGTCTTGCCAGCGTACGGACGCTCCAGCGGCAGGTAGCCAGCGGCCAGACCGTTCACGGCTTGCTGGTACACGCCCTTCACGTTCTTGGCAGGTGCGTTCACCACGAAGGTGATCGAACCACGCTTGCCACCCGAGAAGGTGCAGACGTCAGCAGCGTTGATGGCGGTTTGACCAGCGCGCAGGGTGCCGGTCTTGGCGGTGCCGTAGGACACGACGTTCGCAGTAGCGTCGGACTGGCAGGTAGCGCTGTAGCCAGCGTCTGCGCCCACGTTCTGGAAGAAGAAGCGGGTGAAGTTGCCGCCGCTCATGTCGTTGTTGAAGAATGCAGCACGCAGTTCGATTGCGTTGGCATCCCACGTCCAGAAGTTGGTGTTGGCGACGGTTTCGTCAGCGCCGACCACGCTGTCCACCAGAGCGGACACGCCGAAGGAGCGAGCGGTGCCCAGGGACTTGGCGCCCGAAGCAACGAACGTCACGTTCACGACTTGGTTGGCCACGCCAGCGTTGAAGTTGGCAGGCAGCAGGTCGAACTTGGCGGTGGTCGTGCCGGTCATGGTCACGGTCGGGGTGCCCGACAGGGGAGCCACGGACACGCCGGTCACGGCACCGTTCGTCAGCGTAGCGCCGTCGAAGTCACCCGTCATCGTCACCGACACCTTGGTGGCGTGGTTGGCGTTGGCCAGATCGTAGGCGGTCAGGCCGTCAGCGATCTTGTAGCCGTTCGGGTTGTTCGACACCACGAAGGCAGCCTTGGCGGTGGTGGCGGTGTCGTTGTTCTGGGTCACGAAGCCGAACAGCGGGCCGTTGGTGTCATCGACGTTGGCGGTGGTGCCGGTGTCGGTGCCAGCCAGGATGGTCACGGCTTGAGCCGAGTTGGCCACGGTGACGGTCAGGTCAGCGCTGTTGTCGATGCGAGCGGTTTCGCCCAGGTCCCACAGACCGACGGTGACCTTCTCGGCGCCGCCAGCAGCCAGACCGTGCGAAGCCAGCTTCAGGCCGGTGAAGTTCAGGGTCAGGTTGGTGTCGGAACCAGCAGCGTTGGTGATGTCCACTTCATAAGCGCACTCGCTCGAAGAGGCACGCTTCAGGCTGACGGTGATGTCGTTGACAGCGCCGTTTGCCACGGTGGCGGGCTTGGCGCTGTTGCAGACGGTACCATCAAAGGTGCTGGTGCCAACAGGCTTGATCACCACGGTGAAGTCTTGGGCGCTCGTACGAGCCACGCCCATCTTGTACGACAGGACCGGCAGGGTAACTGCGGTGGTGCTGGTCAGGGCCTCAACGGCGTAAGTGGTCACGCCAGCGGGCACGGTAGCGGTACCAGCGATAGCAGCCGACCCGCACACCGAAGCAGCAGCAACAGCCAGCGCCTTGATGGTGAAGCTTTTCATATTGATCATTTCTCCGAAGAATATTGCAACACGAACTTAGATTCGCGAACTAGCGCAGATCAGCGCCGCGCCATTATGCCGAAACACAAGGGTGCGTCAACGAAGTGAAAGCCCGGATCAGTTGCCAAACCTCAAGCTTCCCCCACGATGCTGGTGATCGCGTCCCCCACCTTGTCCGCGCTGGTCGTCATTGCGACAAGACTCGATAGGTTGCGCTCAGCATAGCAGAGGGCTTGCGCCAATTCGGAGACCACGGCAAGCGCTCCGTACACTTTTCGTCCAACCTGACGCTCAAAAACAACGAGCATCCCAGTAGGCATGCGGCCTCTCGCCGGAAGCTGCGGACTTACCCTGAAGCCGCCTCGACGGCACCCAGGACGCCCCCCCTGCGCGAGTGCCGCACGCTTGACCGGATGGGGAATACCGGCCCCTTCAGTCTGGCACACTCCCATCCTTCGCCGCGGCCCGGCCCTTCTACCGCTCCGCGCCCCCAGCAAGAGATTCCCAAAGTCACCCATGTCTTCGCAGCCCGTACCGGACCCCGCTCAACCCCAAACTGACGGACTGACGTTGCTTGCGCAATTGGAGCGAGCAACCTACACACAGCAGTGGTCACAAGGCGCGGAGCTGCTCGTTAAGCTCATCGACTTTTTGGGTGCCATCCGGGGGCGCGCCGGCGTGCTGAGTCCCCGCCCTTCCGAAGAAGCACGCCGCGGCTTCTACACGCGCATCGCGGCGGCGGTCACCTGCCTGGTCAACTCGCCGCACTTCCTGCTGACCGAGTCCCAGTTCGGGGCCCTGTGCGGCCGCAAGGCCACGCTGGAGGCCATCTTCGAGCTGAGCGGCTTCGCGGGCCCGGCCCACCTGATGCGCTTCCATGCCAAGACGGCACCCGACGGCTCGCTGACCATGACGGGGCAGCAGGCCTTCTTCCTGTCGCTGTTCTATTCACTGGACCAGCTGCCGCCGGAGCTCACCCACGCGGTCGTCCAGCTGCCTCCGGACTGGCAGCTGATGCTGACCATGGGCTGGCTGACCTCGCCTTTCGTGCACTCCGCTACCGGCGAGGCCAACCGCCAGCTCCTGTTCGCCGCCCACGCGCGCCTGCGCAATTCCACGATGTCGCCCAACGCGACCGCCCTGCTCGGCCTGTCCTCGGCCTGGATGCACTGCAGCTATGCCGACAGCCCCGACAAGCACGCCCTGAAGGCCTCGCTGAACACGATCTGGCGACGCATCGGCGAGGTGAACGGCGTGCGCAGCCGCAGCCGGGCCTACCGCAAGACGGACAAGCCGGTGCTGGTGGTCGTGGCCGAGCGCATGCGCAGCGGGCACGCCATGCATCGCAGCTACGCCTCCTGCATCGAGCAGCTGCGGCCCCGCTTCAAGGTCGTCTGCCTGGTGCACGAGGACTACTACACGCAGGACACCTCGGCCCTGTTTGATGAGGTCGTCGTGATGCGCGGCATCACCGCCCTGTCTGCGATGGCCGCGCACCTCGTGCGACTTCAGCCGGATGTCATCTACTACCCCAGCCTCGGCATGTCGGAGTGGACGCCCGTGATGGCGGCCCAGCGCTTTGCCCCCATCCAGTTCATGACGCTGGGCCACCCGGCGCCTGCGATGATGGACACCATCGACTACAGCCTGGTGCAGGCCGGTCACGGCGAGGCCGCCCACGAGTTCGGCGTGAAGGTCCTGGAGCGCAAGTCGGCGGGCACCTTCGTGCCCCACGAGGAGCTGGACGTCAGCAAGATCGAGCGCGGCCACGCGGACGACGGCAAGGTGCATATCGCCATCAACAGCTCGCAGATGAAGCTCTCCCCCCGCTTCCTCGCGATGTGCGAGCGCCTGGAGCGCGAGAGCAGCCGCGCGCTGCACTTCCACTTCTTCGCCAGCGCCAGCGGCATCTCCTATGACCAGGTCGAGGCGCTACTGGTGCCGCGCTTCCGCCACATGACGCTGCATCCGCCGCGCCCTTACGGCCAATTCCTCGAGCACCTGGCCCGCTGCGACCTCGCACTGGCCGCCTTCCCCTTCGGCAACACCAACAGCACCGTGGACACCTGCCTGCTGGGCATCCCGACGGTGGCCTTCGTGGCCAACGAGGTGCTGAGCATCGGCGACCGCGATGTGCTGCGCATGGTGGGCATGCCGGACTGGCTGGTCAGCACCACCGACGAGGGCTACTTCGAAGTGGCGATGCGCCTCATCAACGAGGACAGCACCCGCGAAGGCCTCGCCGAGCAACTGCGCCACACGGACGTGGCCGGGCGCGTGTTCGCGCTGCCCCGCGAAGAGGACAAGACCGAGTTCGTCGACGCCGTCTGGTGGATGTACGAGAACCACGAGGCCCTGCAGCGCAGCAGCGCCCACCTCCTGAAGGTCGGCGAGCCGATTCCTTCCTGAGCCCGCCAGAGTCCGTCCGCCTTTCAGCTCCGCCCGAGCCTCCTGCCATGAGCAACAAGCCGATCTACGTCACCCAGCCCTTCCTGCCGCCGCTGGAAGAGTTCATGCCGCTCCTCAAGCAAGTCTGGGACAGCAAGACGCTCACGAACTGCGGCCCCTTCCACCAGCGGCTGGAAGCCGCGCTGTGCGAGTACCTGGGCGTGCCCTACATCTCGCTGTTCACCAATGCAACCATCGCGCTGGTGTCGGCGCTGCAGGCGCTGCGGGTGACGGGCGAGGTCATCACGACGCCCTACACCTTCGTCGCCACGGCGCATTCGCTGCTGTGGAACGGCATCAAGCCGGTGTTCGTCGACGTGGAGCCCGACAGCCTGAACCTCGACCCGGCGCAGATCGAGGCCGCCATCACGCCGCAGACCACGGCCATCATGCCGATCCACTGCTACGGCCGGCCCTGCAATGTCGCGGAGATCCAGCGCATCGCGGACACCTACAACCTGCGCGTGATCTACGACGCGGCCCATGCCTTCGGTGTGCGTCACCACGGCCAGAGCGTGCTGAACCATGGCGACCTGTCGGTGCTCAGCTTCCATGCCACCAAGGTGTTCAACACCTTCGAGGGCGGCGCCATCATCTGCCCGGACGCCAAGACCAAGAAGCGCATCGACCACCTGAAGAACTTCGGCTTCGTGGACGAGACCGTCGTCATCGCCCCCGGCATCAACGGCAAGATGAGCGAGTTCAACGCCGCGCTGGGCCTGCTGCAGCTGGAGCACGTGGACGCCGCCATCGCCAAGCGCCGCCACCTGGACCAGCTCTACCGCGAGAAGCTCGCCGCCGTGCCGGGCATCCACTGCCTGGCGCACGACCCGGACGCGCAGACGAACTTCTCCTACTTCCCGATCCTCGTGCGCCCCGAGCACCGCTGCAGCCGCGATGCGGTCTACGACAAGCTCAAGGCCCACGGCATTCACCCGCGGCGCTACTTCTATCCGCTGGTGTCGAGCTTCCCGATGTACCGCGGCCTGCCCTCGGCGCACCGCGACCACCTCCCCGTGGCCACGGCCGCGGCGGACCAGGTGCTGTGCCTGCCGATCTACCCCGACCTCGATCCCGCCGTGATCGACCGGATCGTGGCCATCATGCTGGCTGACTGACGAGCGCCGCACACCCATGAGACTCGCCATCATGCAGCCCTACTTCCTGCCCTACATCGGCTACTTCCAGCTGATGGGGCAGGTGGACTGCTTCGTCGTGTACGACAACATCAAGTACACGAAGAAGGGCTGGATCAACCGCAACCGCCTGCTTCGCGGTGGGCAGCCGGTGACCTTCTCCCTGCCGCTGGCCGCCGGCTCCGACGCGCTGGACATCCGGGAGCGGCATCTCGCCCAGGACTTCAACCGGCGCAAGCTGCTCGCCCAGCTGACGGAGGCCTACCGCCTCGCGCCCCAGTTCCCCGCCCTCAAGCCCTGGCTGGAGGAGCTGATCCTCTTCGGCGAGAACAATCTGTTCGACTACCTCCTGCACTCGCTGCGCCAGGTGCATGCCCGTCTGGCCCTGCCCTGCGAGCTGCTCGTGTCGTCGTCCGTCGAGGCCGACCACGGGCTCCGCGGGCAGGATCGCGTGCTCTCGATCTGCAAGGCGCTCGGCGCGACGACCTACATCAACCCCACCGGCGGGGTCGAGCTGTACGAGCCCGCGGCGTTTGCCGAGCAGGGCATCGAGCTGAAGTTCCTCAAGTCGACGCTGCCGGCCTACCCGCAAGGCGCGCATCCCCACGTGCCTGCGCTCTCCATCATCGACGTCCTTGCATTCAATGACCTCCCGACGGTCCAGAACATGCTGAGCCAGGGCTTTGTGTTCCACTAATGCACCTCGCCGCAAGCGCACCGTCAACGACACCCGCACTCGCCATGACCATGAACAAGAAAGAGATCGCCCACCTCGAATCCATCCATGCCTTCTACGAGAAGGGGGACTACATGGATCGCCTGATGATCGAGCGCGAGATGGAGATCATTGCCCGGTACGCGAAGCCCAATGCCAGCGCGCTGGAAGTCGGCTGCGGCGATGGCTACTCCACGGAACGGCTGCTGCCCATCTTCCCCACGATGGAAGTGGTGGAGCCCTCGACCAAGAACATCGAGCTGCTGCACCGCCGCCTCCCCGGCCTTCCCGTGCACAACGCGCTGCTGGAGGACTTCCAGACGGACAAGCGCTATGACCGCATCCTGTTCCTGAACGTCATCGAGCACGTCGAGGATCCGGTGGGCTCGCTGGTGCAGCTGAGCCGCCTGCTGCGAGACGAAGGGCTCATCTTCATCACCGCCCCGAACTGCATGTCGCTGAACCGCCGGGCCGGTTTCCAGATGGGCCTGCTGCCGACGTACGAGCAGATGGCCCCGAAGGACATCGAGGTCGGCCACCGCCGTCTGTACACCGTCGACATGATGCGCGAGCACTGCGAGCAGGCCGGCCTGAAGGTGCTGGAGATGAAGGGCCTGTACCTCAAGCCGCTGTCCGAGCGGCAGATGATCGAGCTGGGCGATGCCGCGGTGCGGGCCTTCCATCAGCTGGGCGAGGACACCCCGCAGTACTGCGCCAGCCTGCTCGCCATCGCCACCAAGAAATACTACTGAGCGCCCATGTTCGAGTGGATCAAGCATGGAAAGATCTTCGACCCGCGCGACTACCCGGGTCGATGGTGGCTGCATGAGTTCGCGCAGGCGCCCGCCACCCTGATTCTCCCGGACGTGGTGCGGGTCTACTTCTCCTGCCGCCCCGCGCCGGACCCCCAGGGAAGCTACGTCAGCCACACGGCCTTCGTCGACCTCGATCGCCACGACCTGCGCAAGATCGTCCGGATCGCCGACGAGCCCATCCTGCCGCTGGGCACCCGCGGCACCTTTGATGAGTTTGGCGTCTACCCGGTCTCGGTCATCGCCCGGGAGGACCGCCTGTACGCCTACTACGGCGGGTGGACGCGCTGCGAGTCCATTCCCTTCACCGTGTCCGTCGGCATCGCTCAGAGCCTGGATGGTGGCGTCACGTTCGAGCGCCTGGGCCCCGGCCCCCTGATCACCAGCGACGTCCACGAGCCCTTCGTCATCAGCGGCCCCAAGATCCGGCACTTCAACGGCCAATGGCATCTCTGGTACGTCGCCGGCACCAAATGGCACCGGATCGACGGTCGCGTCGAGGCCGTCTACAAGATCCGCCATGCCGTGTCGGACGACGGGCTGGACTGGAAGCGGGACCACCGGGACCTGCTGCCCGACGTGCTGGAGGCCGACGAGTGCCAGGCGAGCCCCGATGTCATCGAGTGGGGTGGCCGCTACCACATGTTCTTCTGCTTCAAGCACAGCGTGAACTTCCGTGACAATGCCCGCGGCTACCGGATCGGCTATGCCTGGTCCGAGGACCTGGTGCACTGGCATCGCGACGACTCGATGGCGGGCCTGAACTTCTCCGAGGAAGGCTGGGACAGCGAGTCGGCCGGTTATCCGCATGTCTTCGAGCTCGACGGCCAGCTCCACATGCTCTACATCGGCAACCAGTTCGGGCGGCACGGATTCGGCCTGGCCACCGCGCGCAGCCCAAGCCCATGAAATCAATCTCCGCCAAACACTGGTCCTGCTCATGAGCGCTCGCTGGAAAAAGCTCGGGAAGATCTACGATCCCCAACGCCATCCCCTGCCCTTCGCCCCGGCCGGATTCGCCCAGTCCCCGCAGGCCCTGGTGCTGCAGGACCGCGTCCGGGTCTACTTCTCGGCGCGCGCCCAGGACGAGCTGGGCAAGTTCGTGAGCCACGTCGGCTATGCCGACTTCAGCCTCGACTTCAGCACGCTGCTGGCGGTGTCCCAGGCGCCGGCCATCGAGCTGGGCGGGTTGGGCACCTTCGACGAACACGGCATCTTCCCGTTCAATGTCCTGCGGGACGGCGACCGGGTCCTGGCCTTCACGACGGGCTGGAACCGCCGCAAGTCCGTGCCGACGGACGCCGCCATCGGCCTGGCGATCAGCACCGACGACGGCCTCACTTTCCAGAAGTGCGGTGCCGGGCCCGTGCTCGCCCCGGGCCTGCACGAGCCTTTCCTGGTGGGGGACGCCTTCGTCCTGCGTGCCGGCGGCGCGCTGAAGATGTGGTACATCCATGGCACCCGGTGGATGGACAATCCGGAGCGGCAGGAGGCGGAGCGCGTCTACAAGATCGCACAGGCCACCTCCACCGATGACGGCATGAGCTGGAAGCGCGACGGGCGGCAGATCATTGCCGACCGCCTCGGCGACGACGAATGCCAGGCACTCCCGACCGTCATCGAGCACGAGGGCCGCTACCACATGGTCTTCTGCTACCGCGAGGCCACGGACTTCCGGAGCAATCCCGACCGAGCCTATCGCCTGGGTCACGCCTGGTCGACGGACCTCGTCAACTGGACGCGGGACGACTCGCAATGGGCGCTGGATCGCTCGGCGGACGGCTGGGACGCCGAGATGCTCTGCTACCCCCATCTGTGCCGGGTCGGCGACCAGATCTACCTGCTCTACAACGGCAACAAATTCGGGCGCGACGGATTCGGCGTGGCCCGCCTGGAGACGTGAATGAACATTCAGGGCAAATTCCTGACGCTGCGAGCCATAGAGGAAGCGGACCTCCCCTTCCTGCACAAGTGGGCCAACGACCCCGTGACGCAGGACGCCATCGGTGAGCTGCACTTCCCGAGCTCGATGAACTTCCACCGGGCCTGGTTCGAGAACCTCAAGACGGACAAGCTGAATCAGCGCTTCATGGTGTGCACCCCCGAGGGGACCCCCATCGGCATCTCGAGCATCGTCCAGATCGACTGGCGCAACCGCCATGCCTGGCACGGCCTCGTGATCGGCGACGGCTCCCACCGCGGCAAGGGCTATGGCGTCGACGCCGTGATGGCGACGATGCGCTACGCCTTCGAGGAGCTCAACCTCATGCGCCTGGATGGCGGCATGATCGAATACAACGCCGCCTCCATCGCCATGTATTGCGGCCGAAAGCTGGGCTGGAAGGAGGAAGGCCGCAAGCGGAACTACTTCTTCCGCAAGGGACGCTACTGGGACCAGGTCGTGGTGGGCGTGACGCAGTCCGACTACCAGCAGGTGCTGGAACAGACCCACTACTGGGAGGCATGAGCCCGATGGCCCAACAAGACAATCGCCGCGACTACAACGCGGAAATGGCGGACGCGCATCTGCCGGAAAACTCGCGCTACTCCTACGGCTTCGACTACGACGTCATGCACCCGTACATGGTGCGCTCGTTCGAACCCTTCTTCCGCAAGGGCAGTCTGCTCGAGCTGGGTTGCGCCAAGGGCGACCTCACCGCCCGGCTGCGCCCCCACTTCGATGATGTCACCTGCGTCGAGGCGGCCGACGACGCACTGGCCGTTGCGCGGGCGCGCCTCGGTGACAGCGTGACCCTGGTGCCCGGGCTGTTCGAGGACGTCCACCTGCCTCGCCGCTTCGACAACATCGTCATGACCCACGTGCTGGAGCATCTGGACGACCCGATCCGCGTCCTGCGCCGCGTGAACGAGGAATGGCTCGCGCCGGGCGGGCGCTTCTTCCTGGCCTGCCCCAACGCCAACGCGCCGTCGCGGCAGATCGCCGTCAAGATGGGCCTGATCTCGCACAACAGCGCCGTCACGCCCGCCGAGGCCGAGCACGGGCACCGCTGCACCTACGCGCTCGACACGCTCGAGCGCGACGCCACGGCCGCCGGGCTGCGGGTGGTGCACCGCTCCGGCATCTTCTTCAAGGCGCTGGCGAACTTCCAGTGGGACCGCCTGCTGAAGACCGACATCATCAGCCCCGCCTACCTGGACGGCTGCTTCGCCCTCGGCCAGCAGTATCCGGACCTGTGCTCGACGATCTATCTCGTCTGCGAATCCAGCCGTTGAAGGCCGGCGTGCTGATGCGGGACGTCACCATCATCGGTGGCGGCTTCTCGGGCACCGCCCTGGCCGCCCACCTGCTGGAGCAATTGCCTAGCGGTGCCCGGCTGCGGCTGCTCAACGCGGGCGCGCCGCTGGCGCGCGGCCTAGCCTACGGCACGCAGTCCTCGCTGCACCTGCTCAATGTGCCCGCGGCCCGCATGGCCTGGCACCCTGAGCGCCCGACGGACTTCGTCGACTGGCTCCGGGCCCAGGGGCGCCCCGCCGCCGAGAAGTCCTTCGTCCCCCGCTCCTGGTATGGCGAGTACCTGGGTGCCCGGCTGCAGGAGGCCGTGCAGCGACGGCCGGACGTGGTCTGGGAGCACCAGGTCGCCCGCATCACCCGCCTGGAGCCGCATGCCGGCGGCTGGGCACTGTTCGACGAGCAAGGCGGGCGCACCGAGTCGCAGGACGTGGTCCTGGCCCTCGGGCACTTCGCCCCTGCGGACCCGCACCCGGACCTGGCAGTCCTGCCCTCGCCCCGCTACGTCCGCGATCCCTGGCAGCCGGACGCCTGCGCCGACCTCGACCGGGATGCGCCCGTCGCCATCATCGGTGCCGGTCTGACCATGCTGGACCTGCTGGTCACGCTGGACCACGCGGGCCATCGCGGGCCGGTGCTGTGCCTGTCCCGCCGCGGCATCGCCCCGCTGCCGCACCGTGACAACGAGCTCCAGCCCCCGGCCTATCAGACGCCGGACGACTGGCTGTCCGGCGCCAGCGTGCGTGCCTGGGTGAAGGCGCTGCGCGACGCGGCCCGCCAGCTGCAGGCCCCGCAGGACTGGCGGGACCTCTGGGTCGCGATGCGTGCCCGCACACCCGCCCTCTGGCAGCGCCTGCCGATGGCGCAAAGGCGCCGCTTCCTGCGGCACCTCCAGGTCTACTGGGACGTGCACCGCCACCGCGCCGCGCCCTCAGCCATGGCCACCGTGCATCGCCTGCAGGCCGAAGGCCGGCTGCGCCTCCAGGCCGGTCGGGTCCAGGGCGTGCAGGACACGGGCAACGCGCTCGCCCTGCAGTGGAAGCCGCGCGGCCAGGACGCCCTGCAGACGGTCGCTGTCCGGCGGATCTTCAACTGCACCGGCCCGAGCAGCCGCCTCTCCCAGGACCGGAGCGGGCTCTTCCCGGCGCTGGCTGCCGCCGGCCACCTGCTGCCCTGTCCGCTCGGGCTCGGCCTGCAGACGGACGCCGACTATCATCTGCTCGACGCATCAGGCCGCCCCCAGCGCGGCCTTCGCTACGTCGGGCCGCTGCTGCGCGCCCAGCACTGGGAGGCCACGGCGGTCCCCGAGCTGCGCCAGCATGCGCTCCACCTGGCACGTGCCCTGGCCCGGGGCGGCGCGCCGGCCGACTGAACACAACCCTGCGGACATTCCCCCATGGCCCTCTCCCATTCCCTGATCCAGCTCCTGCTCTCGCTGCGACGCCAGAAGTTCATCGGCGCAGGTCACCCCGTCCGCATGCTGGAGTTCGGTGAGCAGAACTGGTTCTATGACGTGGTGCCGGCCGAGCTGCTCGTCCTCATCGATGAGTTCCAGGACGTCCCCGCCGAGCGCCGCCAGGCACTCAAGGCCGAGCTGCAGCAGATCCTCGACACCAAGCCCCCCACCGAGCCCTTCGACATCTGCAAGGTGTTCTACAAGCTGGTCTTCAACTACGAGGACTACACGGCCGTCGACCTCCACGGCACGCCCAAGGCGCTCAGCCTGGACCTGAACGAGCCGCTGGGACTGCCGGCGCAGAGCTGGGACGTGGTGACCAACATCGGGACGACCGAGCACGTCTTCAACCAGTACCAGGCCTTCAAGTCCCTGCACGAGCTGACGAAGCCCGGGGGGCTGATCATGCATTCGCTGCCCAACCAGGGCTGCTTCGATCACGGCTTCTTCAACTACCACCCGACCTTCTTCTACGACCTGGCCGAGGCGAATCGCTACGAGATCGTCGCCCTGGTCTACGCCGACTGCAGCAAGTTCCCGCACCAGCTCAAGCAGCTGGGCAGCCAGGCCGACTACGTGCGCCTGGCCGTCAACCAGCAGCTGTCGGCCTACTCCGGCATCTTCTGCATCTACCGCACGCCCAGCGAGGCGCAGGCCTTCCAGGTGCCGCGCCAGGGCTACTACGACAACCGGCTGCCGCCGGAGCTGCAGCAGGCCTGGCAGAAGCTGGCCCGCTGAGCGCTCGCCATGCGAGGCGCGGCTGTCACCGGCCGCGCGCGTCCACGAGGCTCAGCAGCTGCCGCAGACAGGTCGCCTCGTCCAGCACGCCGGTGTCCAGCCGCAGGTCGGGGGTCTCCGGCGCCTCATAGCTCGCATCGATGCCCGTGAAGCCTCGCAACTGGCCCGCGCGGGCCTTGCGGTACAGGCCCTTCGGATCGCGGGCTTCGCAGACGGCCAGCGGCGTCGCGACATGCACCTCCAGAAAGCGCCCCGGCCCGACAATCTCGCGGGCCATGGCGCGGTCGCGCACGAGTGGGGAGATCAGCGCGCCGATCACCGTGACCCCGGCGGCGTTCATGAGGCGCGCCACTTCCGCCACGCGACGGATGTTCTCCCGGCGGTCTTCGTCACTGAAGCCGAGGTCGCGGCACAGGCCCGTGCGCAGCACATCGCCGTCGAGCACGGAGCACGGCACCCCTCGCTGCCGCAGGGCCTCGTCCAGCAGGCGTGACAGCGTGGACTTGCCGGCGCCGGAAAGGCCGGTCAGCCAGATCGTCTGGGGCAGCGGCGTGGGCAGGCCCGGGCGGCCGTCCGGGAGGGCTTGATCGGTCATGGTGAGCGGGTCGGGAAAGAGGGGCCGGGCTCGGCACCTCGGCTGGTGAGCGTGCGGCGGCCCTTCGGCGACCCCGCATCGTAATCGCTGCGCTGCGGGGGCCGGCCGAAGACGCGGCGTCGCCCGGCTTGCAGGCCGCGAGCGGAAGACACTGCCGCGTCGCCCCCGCTCAGCGCACCAGCAGCGCACCCGAGGTGCGGTTGCTGGTGGGGTCGACGACGATCAGCGCGCCGGCGACGCGGTTCTGGGTGTACGCAGCCAGCGGCAGCGGGGCCTGCAGCTCGACCACGACGTGGCCGATCTCGTTCACGGCCAGCTCGTGGGCCTCGGTCTCGGCCAGGGTGTGGATGTCCAGGCGGTGCTCGATGGCGCTGATGCGCGCCT